>NZ_BMFD01000013.1:0-36230 GCF_014637795.1 Belliella aquatica
CCCTACGAAGTTTGCCCAAGAGAAGAACCTCTGGCTCATGATTGCCCGATGGAAATACTTAATGAATGTTGAACCAAACGGTCAACGCTATTTAGGGAGGTACAGAGAAAAAGGTAAAAGGGAAAAGGAAAAAGGTGAAAGAAAGGATGAAGGATGAGGGATGAAGGAGGAAAAAAAAAGGGAAAAGGGAAAAGGAGAAAGGTGAAGGGAAAAATTTTTTTATTACACCGAGTGGCACAGAGGAGGCACAGAGGATCACCGAGGATATTTGAAGAGAGAAAAAAGGTAAAAGGTCCCCGCCACGGCGGGCAAGAAAGGAGAGAGGAAAAAAATGTCGAACTCTGAATGTTGGATTTAAAATATTGAATTGGAAAAATATGGAAGTGTGGATGCAATCTAGATAAAGAGGATAATCTAGTCAAAGAAAGTATCCCCCCGAAATACTTCGGGGCAGGCTCAGGGGGGATGAATCATTATTAGCCCTCCCTAAAGTGAGGTAATTATTTTTAGAAATATGCGTGTCTTTCAGGACGATAGGAGGATTAGTAAATTTAGAAAAGAGGAAGGGGTATTTTTTTAGTGAGAAAAATTATTGAAGCATTTGATATTTCTTTCTCTTACTTTTTCTCCCGCAATTCTGCGGGACAGGCTATTGATGAAAAAGTAACAAAAAATCTAGGCCTGAGCTGATGCTTTTAAATTGGGATAGCGGATGTTTTGATAATTTCAGTTATCGACCCAATTTAATTTTAAGTCAATTGTTCCAACCTAAAAATGGGTGGATCTCGCTGCAAGCTTCGCGAGCTAACCCATTTTCTTAACGGTTTCCACAATTAACTTAAAAGAACTAGGGCCGTCCATTGAGAAGTCTGGAGTCAGTAATTATATCAGTAATAAGGACATTTTAAATTCAATAAAAATTGCTATCGAAAATCTAGTCAAAGAAAGTAGCTCCCCGAAATACTTCGGGGCAGGCTCAGGGGGGATAAATTATTATTAGCCCTCCCTTACGTGAGGCAGGCCGTCCCTTACGGGAGGTAAACATGTACGACTTGTCCCGCAGCATTGCGGGAAGGCGCTTTGAAAAGAATTATAGTCACTACATTCGATATGCGCCGCTGTGCATGGTAAAGGAATGCGCACACCTGACCTGGAGTCCCGGAGATAGGTATATTAGAAATTTGGGGTGTCTCTCGGGACGATAGGAGGATTAGTAAATTTAGAAAAGAGGAAGGTTGATTTTGAGTAGTGAGAAAAAGTTTTAGAGCTTTGTATATTTCTTTCTCTTACTTTTTTGCTTGATCAAAAAAGTAACAAAAAAATCAAGTTGGGAAAATTCCCGCAATACTGCGGGACAGGCTCTTCAACCCGCAAAAGGCCAACGCCCGCCCGGTTTCCCAACATTCCCACCCGCATCAGACGGTTTGAGTGAGACTGTAAGGTTTTTCTTTAAATAAGATTAGGACTTGCCTTTGAGAATCTAGGGTAAGGGAAAGGAAGAAGGTAATGGGGGAAGGGATAAAAAAATGATGAACGCTGAATTTCTTAATTTTAACTAAAACTAGTCAGGGAAAGTATCTCCATAGGGGATAAATCATTATTAGCACCTTACAAGGCGCTTTGAAAAGAATTATAGTCACTACATTTGATATGCGCCGCCGTGCATGGTAAAGAAGGGTGCACACGTGACCCAGAGTCGCGGCGGTGGCTGTATTCGAAATAGAAGTGTCTTTTGGGACGATAGGAGGATGAGTAAATTTAGAAATGATGAAGGTTGATTTTGAGTAGTGAGAGAATCTGTTTTGAGATGAATATATTTCTTTCTCTTACTTTTTGTTCCCATGATTCCACGGGATAGGCATTGACACCTATAACTCGCGACCCTGTCTCCCACCAAGCCAAAGGTGTCGAATTTACTTACCACTAGATAAGGAATTCATCATCATTCCCACAATTCAACTCCCTCACCTTGCAAAAAACCCTTTTCCTTAATATCTTCCGAGATTAAACGACTCCTTTCTTTTTTGATACTTTATGGCTTTTAATGAAAATTCTAGGGTGAAAATCCCCGCTATCCTTCACCTGATGCGACTGGGATACGAGTATATCCCTGTCAAACAACAGATTCGAAGGGAAGATACCAACATCTTCGAGGACATTTTTTTAGACAGTTTGCAAACGATCAACCCAGAAACAACCAAGCAGGACCTTCTCCGATTACTCGATGAAATTAGCCTGGAACTGGATTATGAAGATCTGGGAAAGAAATTCTATGAAAGACTGACATCTACCTCTGGAATCAGACTGATTGATTTTAAGAACTTCGAAAAGAATACCTTCCATGTAACCACCGAACTCACCTGCAAAAGCGGTGATGAAGAATTCAGACCTGATATCACCATTCTCATCAATGGAATGCCATTGGTCTTTATTGAAGTCAAAAAACCTCACAACAAAGATGGGGTCATTGCAGAAAGAAACAGAATAAACGCACGGTTCAAAAACAAACACTTTCGACGATTTGCCAACATCAGCCAAATGATGATCTTTTCCAATAACATGGAGTATGAAGATGGTATCGTCGAACCTATTTTCGGCGCCTTCTATGCAGCCTCAGCATATGCTGACCTGCATTTCAATTACTTCAGGGAAGACGAGGATCATCCCGTTAGCCAAAAACTATTGGCCGTATCAGAAGAGGATGAAAACGCAATTCTCAAAGACAACAACCTGTTGGTCATCAAGCACAGTCCTGAATTCAATACCAACAAGGATCCCAATACACCAACCCACCGAATAATTACTTCCTTACTTAGCAAGGAGCGATTGGCTTTTGTCCTTCGCTACGCTTTTGCCTATGTAGATGAAACTAAAGAGGATGGGAGCATAGACCGACAAAAACATATCATGCGCTACCCGCAGATGTTTGCTACAAAGGCCATTGCACACAAATTGACTGAAGGACAGCGAAAAGGAATCATTTGGCACACACAAGGATCTGGCAAGACCGCATTGGCTTATTATAATGTCAAGCATCTTACGGATTACTACCAACAACAGAATATCATTCCGAAATTCTACTTCATCGTAGATCGCATAGATTTGATGATTCAAGCTTCCTCTGAATTTTCAAATAGGGGACTGAAAGTAATACAGGTTAATTCCCGTGAGGCTTTCATGACTGGAATGAAGGTCATCGGAGCATTGCACAATGATTCCGGGCAACCTGAAATCACAGTCGTCAACATACAGAAATTCAGTGAAGGGGCTACAGGCGTCGAAGACTTACCTTATGATATTCATTCTCAGCGAATCTACTTCTTGGACGAAGCGCATAGAAGTTATAATCCAAAAGGAAACTACCTGGCCAACCTAATAAACTCAGATAAGAAAGCGGTGATCATCGCTTTGACAGGTACGCCACTCCTGAAAGAAGTAGCTAAAGATTTTGATTCCAAACTGCTTTTTGGAAATTACATTCATAAATACTACTACAACCGCTCCATAGCAGATGGCTATACCTTGAGATTGATCCGGGAGGAGATAGAAGGCAGCTTCAAGATGGAAATGCAGGAAGTAATGGAGCAGATCAAGGTCCTCAAAGGAGATATCCGGTCAGCTGATGTCTATGCTGACAGAAGATTTGCAAGTGGTCTCTTGGACTACATCGCCAATGACCTTCAGGAATTCCGTGCACATTGGCAAGATCCATCTTTGGCAGGAATGGTGGTCTGTGATTCTTCCAAGCAAGCGAAAATGCTTTTTGAGCTTTTCGAAGAACGATTCGGAATACAGGAAACTAATGCAGAAAAATTACCCTTAGCAGCTGAACCACCTTCAAAGTATGGCAAGCAAAAGGTCAAAAAAGTCCTGACAGCTGCATTGATTCTTCATGATGAAAATGACAAACAAACCCGAAAGGACTTAATCAAAGCATATAAAGTTGGCAAAATAGATATTCTCTTTGTCTACAACATGTTGTTGACTGGTTTTGATGCAAAGCGACTAAAGAAGCTCTATCTTGCCAGAGTTATCCAAGATCACAACTTGCTGCAGACCTTGACAAGGGTTAACCGTCCCTACAAAAAGTATCAATATGGCTATGTGGTGGACTTTGCTGATATTTCCAAAGCTTTCGACCGAACCAATCAGCTGTACTTTCAGGAGCTACAGGAAACCTTGGGTGATGAAATGGAAATGTATTCCTACCTCTTTAAGTCAGAAGCAGAAATCAAACAGGAAATTGCCGAAATCAAGGAAACACTCTTTCATTATGACAATGAAAATGTGGAGCTTTTCTCTAATCAGATCGCCCAGCTCAATGATAAAAAAGCACTGATCCAATTGATAAAAGCTTTGCGCACGGCCAAAGAACTCAAAAACATCATTGCCATCAATGGCTTTGAGGGATTGGGAGATATTACCGACTTCGAAACTTGGAATAAATTGCTCCTGATCGCGCAAGGAAGGTTGGACAACTTGAACTTTGTTGAAAGTATAGGCAACGAGGAAGCCACCCAAAATCTGCTCAATACCGCTCTGGAGGATATCGTATTCCAGTTTATCAAAGTCGGAGAGGAGGAACTTAAGCTCGCCGATGAATATAAGGATGCACTTCGAAGAACAAGGGAAGCTTTGCAACAAAATATAGATCAGATAGATCCTGAATTTATAAGCCTAAGGGAAGAATTAGAGAGGATTTTTAAAAAGAAAAACCTCTCTGAGACCAACCAAATGGATATGGTAGAAAATATGCGTTTGCTTCGCAAAATACAAGGTCAAGCCAAGGAACTCAACCGCAAAAATGCCCTCCTGAATGCCAAATACGAACATGACGAAAAATATACCCGCATTCATAAGCGTTTAACCGAAAAGGGAACATTGAGTGCCAAAGAAATGCAGCTCCACAGGGCATTGATGCAAGTCAAAATTAGCGTGGATGACAAACTCGAAGGTCAGGAAGACATCTTGAAAAACGAGGCTTTCTTCAATAAATATATCATGCAACAGGTAGTTAACGAATTTAAGAAAAAGGAAAATATTCCTTTGGATTTTCCTACAACAGAAAAAATTAACCAATTGATTGTCAAAGAGTATTTGCAATTATATCAAGCAAGAGTTTAACCCATGACACAGGATATCAGTTTTATAAACAAGACCAAACAGCTCATAGACAGCCTTAAAAGTGTCTGCGCAAATTACGGTCTTGGCAATGACGGGAACGAATTCAAAATCATTACCCAGGTAGTCTTATACAAATTCCTTAATGACAAGTTCAGGTACGAAGTTAAAAAGGAAGAACCCCAACTGGCTCAAGCCGAAAATTTCAGAGAAGCATTGGAAAATATGGAGGAAGAAGCTTACAATTTTCTTTTGGCTTCCCTCAATCCAAATGTTCCACGCCTAAAGCCACATCAACTGATTTCGGCTTTGCATAACAGACAGAATGAAGGAGATTTTTCCAAAACCTTCGATGATACGCTAAGACAGGTAAGTTTGGAAAATGCTGAGGTTTTTTCCGTTAAGTCCTTTTCTGGTGCTAAGGATTCTCTCTTTGATGAACTCAGTCAGTTTATCTCTGATTCTTCACAGCGGGATGCGTTTAGCAAGGCACTGATCAACAAACTCTTTGAGTTTTCTTTTGAGGAGATGTTTGGGCAGAAGTATGATTTCTTCGCAACCATATTCGAATACCTGATCAAGGACTACAACTCCGACTCAGGAGGGAAGTACGCGGAGTATTATACACCCCATGCAGTAGCCAGAATTATGGCAAGCATCATGGCACCCGAACCGGTCAAAAAAGCCCGATGCTACGATCCAAGTGCAGGATCGGGGACCCTCTTGATGTCCTTGGCGCATCAGATTGGAGAGGACAACTGTTCCATTTATTCCGAGGATATTTCCCAGAAGTCCAGCAATATGCTGAGGCTGAACCTGATATTGAATAACCTCACCCACAGCATTCCCAATATCATCAAGACCAATACCATAGCCCAGCCTTATTATCTCAATACCAAATTTGACTATATCGTCTCTAATCCACCATTTAAGCTGGATTTTTCGGATTTCAAAGACGACTTGGAAAAGGATATTTTCAAAGAACGTTTCTTTGCCGGCGTCCCTAATGTGCCCAAGGCAAAAAAAGAATCCATGGCCATTTATTTGAT
Source organism: Belliella aquatica (assembly GCF_014637795.1). Taxonomy (GTDB): domain Bacteria; phylum Bacteroidota; class Bacteroidia; order Cytophagales; family Cyclobacteriaceae; genus Belliella; species Belliella aquatica. The sequence goes on from NZ_BMFD01000013.1 coordinate 6,171, forward strand.
GTTTATCCAACATATCATGTATAGCCTGAGCGATACAGGGAAAGCGGCTATTGTTGTGCCAACAGGTTTTATCACCGCACAGAGTGGGATAGAAAAAAAGATCCGTGAGCGACTGATAGATAAAGGCTGGCTGAGAGGAGTGGTGAGTATGCCTAGCAATATCTTCGCCAGTACAGGTACGAACGTCTCTGTAATTTTCTTAGACAAGCAAGCAGATACTGATCAAATCGTACTGATGGATGCTTCCAAATTGGGGCAAACAATCAAAGAAGGCAAAAATCAACGCACCGTACTTACCAAAGAAGAAGAAGCTAGAATCATAGATACTTTCAATCAAAAAGAAGCGATAGAAGACCTATCAGTAGTGGTAAGTAAAGAGCAAGTTCAAGAAAAGAATTACTCCTTCTCAGCAGGGCAATACTTTGAGGTAAAGATAGAGTATGTGGATATTTCCGAGGAGGAATTTCAGGAAAAGTTGGGTGGGTTTGAAGAAAGACTGGAGGGCCTGTTTGCAAGTGGAGAAAATTTGGATAGGGAGATTATGGGGAATTTGAAGAAGTTGAAATTTGGCTAGATCTGAATGAAGCAAAAAATTAACGTTGATTAACTGGTTCAACGTTAAAAACCTTTGTTGTATCCAAACCTAAGGTAAAGACTAATTCAAATTTAAACTATTTTACAAAAATTAAAATGATGAATTTAAATTTGTTGTGAATGTAATGTTAGTTGTTATGTAGTAGGATGCGCAAACAGAATAAACTTTTAAGAATGCAAAATGAATAATATTACTTTAATAAATATTGCAAAATCTCAAACAGGACCTTTTGGAAGCCAATTACATGAGCGAGATTATGTAGAAATTGGAACTCCAATTGTAACTGTTGAACACCTTGGTGAAACTGGCTTCACTCACCAAAATCTTCCATTTGTTTCAAATGAGGACAAGGAGAGGTTAAATAAATATTTGCTTGAAGAGGGAGATATAGTTTTTAGTCGAGTTGGATCCGTTGATAGAAGTACATATGTAAGTAAAAATGAGGAAGGTTGGTTATTTTCTGGAAGATGTATTCGAGTAAGAATTGATAAAGAAAAAGCTAGTCCTAGATTTATAAGTTATTATTTCAGATTAAGAAGCTTCAAAGAAATGATGCGCAATATCTCAGTAGGTGCTACAATGCCATCACTGAATACTTCTTTGATGGATAATATATCACTGAGGTTACCAAATTTAATCCAACAAAAAAAAATCGCCTCCATCTTATCCGCCCTTGACAACAAAATCGAACTCAACAACAAGATCAATGCGGAGTTGGAGGGGATGGCGAAGTTGATTTATGATTATTGGTTTGTACAGTTTGATTTTCCTTATGACTTTGCTCAGGGCAAGCCTGCAGACGAAACCTCAGATCCTAAAGATGTAAAACCCTACAAATCCTCAGGGGGAAAGATGGTTTGGAATAATGAGTTGAAGAGGGAGGTGCCGGAGGGATGGGGAAGTGGTTATCTAAATGACTTAGGAAACATTATTGGAGGAAGTACCCCTTCCAGAAACAACCCGGAATACTTTACCAAAGATGGTATTCCTTGGATTACCCCGAAAGACCTTTCAAATAATGTTGGAAATAAATTCATAAAAAGAGGGGAATTTGATGTTACCCAAAAAGGGAAAGATAGTGCTTCATTAAATATTATGCCAAGAGGAACAATTCTGATGAGTTCAAGAGCACCAGTGGGGTATTTAGCAGTTTCAATTGATGAAGTTACAACCAATCAAGGATTTAAATCTTTTGTACCACAACTTCCATACACAACTGAGTATGTCTATTATAAACTGAGCCAAATGATGCCAATCATTGAAAATAATGCGAGTGGCTCTACATTTAGAGAAGTTTCAGCCAGTACACTCAAAACCATTAAAATGATTGTGCCATTCAAAGGCATAATTCATGAATTCACAAATAAGGTAAATCCAATTTTTCAAAAACAAGAAAACCTAGAAAAACAAAACCAAGAGCTAGCGGCTCTGAGGGATTGGTTGTTGCCGATGTTGATGAATGGGCAGGTGAGGGTAGAAGAGAAATATCAAGTAGGGGATGGGGAGATTGGAATGGCGGCGGAGTCCCCAATCAACAAATTTATCAGTTAATATTATGTTAGAAGATCCTAATTTTAAAAATTCATATATAATTGGTTTAGATGGATTTACATATGCAGATTTAGAAAAAGCATTTGCATCATTCCTTTCAAAAGAATACAAAAAAGAAAGCCAAGTAGCGATTGATGGGATTGAAAAATATCAACTTTCAAAAATTGAGGCTTTACATATTCTAGCATACACTGGACATAGTTCAAGGTGGATAAATTCGAAAATAAGAGAAGATAAATTGGATGGAAATTGTAAAATTTTTATTGAAAATCTGGATATGGCTTTAGCCAAAATCACCCCTTCAGACAACATGAAATTATTTCATGGGACTTATGGTTTATGGAATGGAATGGTCGAGGGTGGAATAATTAACGTTCCAAACTATTTATCAACATCTATTGAAGATTACGAGAGTTATCCTGTTGTTTTTAGAATTCAAACTACAAAAGAAAACAGTAAAGCAAGAGATATTTCCACAATTTCAAATAACAAAGATGAGTTTGAGCATCTTTTTATGAGAGGGGCATCATTCAGAGTATTAAGAATTGAGGAAATTGGAAAAATAACATATGTGGAATTGGTTGAGAATACGAATATGGTTTAAACTTGTATCAAGATGAAAGTTGAGAAAACTGGGTCGCTTCATGGTAATCAAGTAATTTGGCGATACATGTCATTGGAAAAATTTATAGATCTTGTCCTTCATAGATCCTTATTTTTTGCAAATGCGATTAAAATGGAGGACAAATTTGAAATGGAAATCCCATTGATGTCTATAGATAAAAGAAAAAAGTACTATTTAGCTACAGGCCTACCGATCCATAAAATAACTTCAACATTAGAGAAGGAAATTTCAATAGCAAGAAAGTTTAAAGAAAATACATATGTGAGTTGTTGGTCTTTAAATACTGCTGAATCATATGCATTATGGAAGATTTATCTTGGAGGATCCCCAAATGGTGTTGCCATCAAAAGTACAGTTTCAAAATTGATTCAATGTATTGAATCAGTTGATGGTGTACCAGAATTAAATGAGGATTTTTCCATGATAGATTTTATCGAGAAGAGCCCATTATATGATATTGATTTTTTTAAGATTGGTGAGGTGAAATACAAAAACTATATTGACGCTGAGAGTCTCACCAAAACCAACTTAGCAATTACAAAGAAGGAATTTTACGAATATGAAAAAGAAATAAGGGTTTTTGCCACATCAAATAACCAAAAACGAAACCCTTCTACTGAAGAGTATAAGCAAGGTTTGTCAAGCGGATTCTCTATTCCAGTTGAAATTGAGAAACTAATAGATAAAATTGTGTTATCGCCATATTCTCAGCTTTGGTTTAAGGATAACTTCAAAATCTTAATTGAAAGATTAAATAAAAGCCTTTTAGATAAAATCGTTGATTCTGAAATTGGAATTAATAGCTAAACGTTATATTTGCTCATCAACTTCTTCTCCAATATTTTTTAAGTAAGCATTCAGATTTATTGCAGGGATTGTACCAATGGCTAGCTGTAAATAGCGTGTTAGTTGCATAAAGAAAGTTACAAATGAATGACTTGCTTCGCTAAACTTCATCTTATTAAATTTTCTGTTAGCATAAAATTCTAAATATGCATCTTGTCCAACTATTGTAATTTCAGCGTTTGGATTATAATCTATATAAAAGCTACCATAATCAGCGATGCAACCCAAATCAATACTCTGTAGATTTTCTAAAGCTTTGATATGTTTTTCAATGGTATCATTATTCTTATGTGTGAAACCATTAGTGCTACAAAGAATTCCCCCTAATACTTTTGTTAGTGGACGGGGAGTGATTTTTATTCCGCCATTGATGAAGCTTGCAGCTTCTCTTTTAAGCACTCTTACACTTTCTATTTTTTCTCCTGCATATTCGATATAGGATTTTTCTCCCACATTACCTTTTATATCAGGCTTGACTTCAAAAACCGCATACACTCCTTCTGCCGGAATATAATGAAATCCATTTTGAGTAAAAATAAATGGAGTAAACCAATTATCGTAAATAACAATATCCATTTGTTGGCTCGTATTGCCTTCGTGGTCTATTACTATTGCTTTGTCAACACAATATCTGTTGGGCAAATATTTTCGCAACCAATCTATCCAAGCATTTTCTAAAGCATCTCCTTTAGAACCTGGATGGTCAATAAACTCTCTGTTTGTATTTAGTTGGGCAGACATCTGTTGCTGCAACCCATTGAATAATTGTTTTAAATTTACTTTACTCATATTTATATAATTTATTTTCAAACCAAACGTAAAATCCAAAGTCTACCGTTGTATTGGAACATCCTATTATCAATAAAACTGGATTTGCGATGGAAGTCTTTTTGCTGTTTATAATTGTATTTATTGCCGAAATATCTGTTGCGCTTGGTATAGGACTATTATCTGGATGGGTATGCCATTCTCCGATGTAAATCTTTCTCAGATTCTCTGCATAAAATTCCACAAGTTCATTTTCTATTCCTTTTGTACTTCGTTCAAAATTATACTTTGATGCTTGATACTTCTTTGGAAGTATTGTATCTGTAATATGCAGATGCATATTGTTTTCGGAATAATACCCAATTAAAAATCCACCAAATTCTTTAGGATAGTGAGTTTTACCTATTTCCAGAAGTTTATTTAGCAGTTCGTCCTCAACTTCAAGACTTAATCCTATTTTTTCTATTTTTAAAATCAAAATTCTTTTATTTTAATGTTAAAACCACCAGTGTCATCTGTTTCAATAACAAAATTCCTTAGCGTTTTTTCTTGCTCTAATTTCAAATTTATCTGCTTTATCGCTGTCTGCACAAGAACGTTTATATCATTATAAGAAGCTTTAAATGTTGGGCTCCAACAGCCTGTAGGATTATGTAAGTCATCAACATCAAATTTGAGAATATTTCCGCCAAATTGGGATGTTATAAAGTCATACCGATTATGTTCCGTAGCACAGACCAAATGTTTTGCGTGGTTTGATATTGAAAGATTTAAAAGCGTTGAATTTATATTTAACTGGCTTAATACGTAAAGCAAGTCATTGTCGGCAGAGCAATCAATAATAATATCGTAATTGTCAAGATGCTTTTCCATTTCGGCTTTGATACTTGAGTTTGCCAAGTGTGATTTAATGAAAAAATCAAACGCTTCTGAATAATCGTAACCACCATCAACAGGTTCGAAAAAAGGAGAAACCAAGCATAATTCGTTTATTAAATCATTGGTCTTATTGGTAATTCCTGTAAAGAAAGAATATTCCGACCTGCAAACATTTTCTGGTTCTTTTACATCATATTCTATAAAACCTAATTTTCGACAGCCACATCTTACCAATGTTTTAGCTACTATGCCCCCTACAGCTCCGATGCCAATAATCAATATTTTACTTTCTGTTATTCGGTCACTTAGTTTTCCTCTGCCAAAAAAGTACTTATACGAACAATTTCTTGTCATTGCCCAATCGATGGACTTATCTTCTTTAATCTTTGTAAACCATTGTTTGTTTATTTTTTCGCCGTAAATAGGAAAATCACCAATTTCCAATATAATCGCTTGCCAATGAATTTCTGTTTCAGAAATATTATACCCTACAAATAATGGAAGCGATTTTCCTTCCTCTTTTACAAGTCTTTCTTCGACATTGTGTAGAAATTTCAAAAAATCTTGTGGTAATGTAGCTTCAAAATCTTTCCATTCATCAAAAACCCAACGTTGATTTTTACTCGGTGCATCTTTCACGAAGATGAATAATCCGATGCTTTGAGGTAAATTTTTAAGTTGGAAATTCCAATCGACATCTACTATTTTTTTTCTATCCTTATTTAAGAAAGACTGAAAAATACTGCTCTGGATATTCTCTTTGTGAAAAACTCCATTGTTCATTATTGAATAGTCAACAAAGCCAAATTGATTTTTATGGAAAGTATAATCTACTTCATTGAAGAAGTAAGCAAAATGGTTTTCATTAAATGCTTTTTGTGGTATAATTAAATGTTCATAATGAGTATCCGAATCTTTGTTGATGTAATATTTCTTAATCCAAGCCTTTACAGATTCAATATCATAAATTAGTTTTTGGGACAAAACAGGAGTATGTGCTGTATGAATACAAATGGCTCCATTTTGCATAATATGTTTATGCTCTATCAAATCACCATCAGAAAACTTAATAGTTTCTGTTTCGTGGCTTTTAAACGGATATTGAGGATGGATAGTAACATTGAATTCTAATGGTTGCTCTAATCCTTCAACAAAAACAGTAATACATCCCTCGATGTCAATTTTGCTCTGCACAAATGGCTTTACAATTTTCACATCGGGAATGCTTTCTACTATTGTATTGATTTCATTTACTCTTTGGCTCATTATTATTATCCAAAATTTAGTTTCGGTGGAGGAATCGGCATACCACTGTTCTTTCCATATTGATTATTGTTGGTATCTTCTTTTTTAAACTTAGTATTTTCAGGAAAGTACGTTTTCAGATTTTCATCATTCTCCTCAATTCTTTCAAGCATATTTTTCATATCATCCGACAATTGTTGTTTTTCTGTTGAAGTCAAAGTATCAGCTAAATCATTAGAACTATTACCTGGGTCTTTTTGCGTAAAGCTTTCTTTGGTTACATTATCTCTAATATACTGTAAAACAGTTTCGAGTTTGTCCCAAATACTTCCGGTAATACTTTTAGAATCAAATGCTTTAATAGTAATGAGTTCCAAAAAGAAAGATTTAGTAGGATAAATATACTTGGTATTTTTCCAAACTTTCAAAAGGCGTATTATTTTTCTTATCGAATCTTTTTCAGCCGTAGCTCTGTCTTTAATATTATTGATTTGAGCCTTAACGTTAGTTTTAATTCGCTCACTGCCTGCATCAATATTTCCATATTTGTAATACACATACAAGTTCAAATTTTCATCTTCCCTGTATTGGTCTTGGGACAACTCACGACCAGGAACAACATCAATTTTAATTACGTCTCCATCACTGTCAGCGTAAAACTCCAAACCAATTGAAACTTTTTGTTTTTTAACCTCTGCAACATCTTTGTATTTCTCGTAAAGAAAATAATAGACATCTTCATACATTTCTTTTAATGTTCCGTTCGAGCCAAAAGCATTACGTTTGAAAGGAGATACCAAATCAAAATCAAATTTTGTATTGATAGCGGTATTTTTAGCATAAGAACCCGAGTTGAAGGGATAATATAAATCACTTCCGTAGTTTTCTTCCAAGGCTTCTTTAACCTCGTTTTTCTTTTTGACGTATTTGTCAAAAAGTGTTTTTTCTTTAGTTATTTGATGCGTCGAAATAACTGATTCTAAGTGTTTGTTTTTATCCATAAGTTTAATATTTGGTTGACAAATAAACAAATTAAATACCAATCTGTAAATTTAGTTCAACTTTAGAAAATATTTACATTCGATATTAAAAAAAGAGTCAAATTGTCAGTATTTAGCAATCTTATTGTCACGGTTTCATGACATATTTAATTGACAATTATCAAAAATATTGGATATATGTAAACTGAATATCTATATTTACGTTTACTTTTATAATCAATCACACAAATTACACAAATGAAATATCTAGCAGAACGTCTCAAATCAGCCCGATTGATGAATGGCTTATCCCTGCAAGGTCTGGCAGACCAAATAAATAATTATGTTACTAAACAAGCTTTGAGTAAGTACGAGCAAGGCCAAGTTGTGCCAGATTCTGAAATGATTGGTATTTTAGCCGAAGCACTCCATGTAAGACCGGATTATTTTCATGCTGATACAGCAATAGAATTTGGTGTAATAGAATTTAGAAAATTGGAATCTTATCCTGCTAAAGAGAAAAACAGGATTGTAGAAATAGCCAAAAATGAATTGAGCCGTTACATCGAGCTGGAAGAAATCCTGGGAATAGAGACCAAATTCCACAATCCGCTAGAAGAAATGCCTATCAATTCCTTGGAAGATATAGATAAAGCTGCTGAAAAATTAAGAGAAGCCTGGGGCTTAGGAACCGATGCCATCTCCAATGTGATCGAGCTTTTGGAAGATCATCATGTCAAAGTAATTGAAATTGATTCTGAAGAATCATTCGATGGCTTTGCAACTTGGGTGAACGCGAAAGATATTCCTTTAATCGTATTGAATAAAGCTAAGTTTAAGAATAAACTTGATAGAAAACGGTTTACTGCTTTACATGAACTGGGGCATTTGCTCCTAGATGTCAATAGATACGAAAACAAGCAAAAGGAAAAATACTGCCATGCTTTTGCATCAGCCATGTTGATCCACAAGGAAACCTTAAGACAGGAATTAGGAGGTAAGAGAAACAAACTGTCGATGAATGAATTAGGGGCTATCAAACAGCAGTATGGAATCTCCATGCAAGCCTTGGTTTATCGGGCCAAAAATCTGGGGTTAATTTCTGATAATTATCTCAAACAGTTTTATATGGTTTTTAATCAGTTGGGGTTTCGGGTAACTGAGCCTGTGGATTATGAAGGGATGGAGCATTCTAATCGTTTTTCACAGCTTTTGTTCAGGGCCTTAGCGGAGGAGTATATCAGCATCAGTAAGGCAGCAGCCCTAAAAAATCAAAAGTTGGCTGAGTTTAGGAAGGAAAATATGGTCATCTGATGAGGATTGCTGTCACGGATGCCTGTATTTTTATAGATCTGATCGAGCTTGATTTGATCTCAGATTTTTTTCAACTCAATTTAGAGCTTCATACTACAGTTGAAGTATTGAATGAACTGTTTTTAGAGCAATCCCAGGTATTAAAAGCCTATCAGCAAGTAGGAAAACTGATTGTTCATAATCTCGAATGGGAAGATTTTATAAAAATAGATGCCTTAGCACTACCCAAAGGACTTTCTTCTGAGGATAAATCGGTGCTTTATATTGCAACTTGTCTAGAAAATGGAATAGTTATTAGTAGTGATAATCTCGTTAGAAAATGTGCAGTGCATCTCAGGCTGGAATGCCATGGCTTGCTTTGGGTGGTTGATCAATTGGTTAATCAATATATCTGTTCTATATCCAATGCAGCCGAGTTACTCAAAAAGTTGATGACATTGAATAAGATGTATGCAACTGGGAAGCTAAGGAGAGAGGTTGAGGAGCGGATTATAAAGTGGTCTTGATTTTTATTTAATATTCAGAAAGCAAATGTGCAGTTTATTCCTATTCTCAGTTTTCTCTTCTAATCTAAGAATAAACCCAATAAGAACAATCTAGATATTCATAGCCATTCCCGATAGTTGATCGTATCTGGATACAACCTGTCCCGATTTTCGGGAGTTATGAGAGAAGTTTAGGGGTTGGACTCCCCAGTACTTAGTAGGCTAGGTTTTTGTTGTATTTTCTTCATTCTGTTTAATGATATATCTTGCTCGTTGGAATATTTCGTCAAAAGTTATTATTTCAGGATTATTTTGATTTTGTCTGAATAACTCAAATGAACTGTACTTATCTTCATTGATTCCGATATCAGTTTTGAATTCATTTAAATCTCCAATAATCACAAAAGATTTAGGTTGATAGATAAAAACTTGTTCTCCAGTTAAATCTCCTTGCTCATTTTTTAATTCATTTTTGGTAGGTAAATCTTTGATAAACTTCTGAATAGATTTTTGAACCTGAGCAATTGAACCCGCTAATTCATCTGAAATCGCCCAGCATTCACCTCTGTATGGGTCAGAAACTTGCTTCAATAAAACTTTTTTATGGGTTTTAATCTCTCCGAAAACAAAAGAGCTTATGATGCCCTTTGTCTTCATTAATGCATCAATCCTTTTGCCGGAGCTATTGAAATTATAACCTGATACAACTTGCTCAAGTTTTTTACCTTCTAATGAAGAATTGAAAACATAGTTTAAACCATAGCCAAATATCCAAGTATTTCTTTCAAAGAAATCCTGCCAAACTGCTTCATCTCCATTTTTGCTTAATTCTACTTTCCTTTGATCAAAATAGCTTTCATCATTTAAAAGCTGTTCAAATATTTCTAACTGACGCTTTCTATATCCGAGATTTGCAACGTCTTCATAGGTTAAGTCACTTTCAATAATTTCTTTAATTAACTCAGGATTACTTTTTATCAGTTCAAAAACTTGATCTTTAGAAAGAATGATTTCTTCTAACCATTTATCATCAAATTTTGAGCTTTGTTTATCCTTTAAAGGGAGGAGTGCTATATTTCTAATAAAGTTGAATAGTGTTAAAATCTCGTCTCCTTGAAAAGTAAAATTCGCTTTATGCGGTATACCTGTTTCTGAGGTGTACTTTTGGATTGTTAAAGTCGATATACCTCTTGTATCTTCATAAAATTTAGCTTTAATTTCTTGTCTTCCATTGGGAGTAATCCTCAGTGATACTTCTTTTCCATCTTTAATGAAACTATGCGTTTCTGTATTCTCTATAATTTTAGAGATTATCCTAAAAGGTCGTACCAATTCAACAACTTCTCCTTTTTCGTTTGTTTGAAGAAATTTATCATCGAGAGAGCGACTTAGATAAACTCTATCAGTTCGTTTGTTTAAGAAGTAATCTAATTCAGAAGGTTCATCCATGTGAAATTGAGGGTATTTAAATTTTGACTAACATAAACAAAATCGCTCAATTTGAGCTAATTTCTATTTCTCTTTAGTCAGATCGGATTTATCGATTTACTTTTCCTAATTTTCTTTACTAACCCCAATTTTCTATTATAACCAAAAATCAGAAAGGCTTTCAAGTTTACATAAGGTATACTTTATACCAACTTGTTGTATTTAATGATCTGAAGAATTCGAATTGTTAAGATCCAATTAATAATAGCAATATTATTGCTGGTGGAATACTTATTAATACATGGAAAATAAATTTAGTTTTGAAATAATATTTTAACTTTATTATCCTTACACTTTTCCAATTGAGCTGGTGATATTTTGCTTTATTAGCTTTAAATTTTTCGTGATCAATAGAGTCATGATTTTCATGTCTTTGAAGAATTTGTTCATAATCTTCTTAGATTTTCTCAGCAAAGATTCGTTTATTTTCTAAAGTTAAGTTTTCATTTAGTGTCTTGAAAATCCTTAGGCTATTATATAATTTTGATAACTCAAGAGCACATTTATGAAATTCATTAGCTTTTTTATTATAATCTTTCGAATTTTCTGTTTGTGTAAAAACGAGTAATAAAATAGATAAACATGTGGTAGAATACGCAAGTGTATTAGTGCTGATGAAGGTTGAGTTATAGACATTGTAAACAGATAGTAAACCTAACGCAATTAAATAAACAGAAAACAAACTTGTACACAAGTTTGATAGTTGAGATATCTTGAGGAGTCTTTGGCTAGCATGAAATCTAGCACCTTTTGTAGACCAAATCTTGTAGTTTAGTTCTTCTAAATAAGTTTTATCTAGGTAGTCTAGATATGATTTAGTTTTTTCCATAGTGAATTTTGCAATGACCTAGTAATGAAAAAAATATTAATCAAACCTACCCATTCCACTCCACTAAAAAAATACCAACTATAGGGTATTTTTATAATATTAAAGCCTCCTTTAAGAGGCTTTTAATAATTTGAAGTCGATAATTAACAACTCATTAATCATTTATTCTCTAAAATCTTTTTGATAGCTTCATTCATCTGCATCATCGTCTCCATCATCTTCATCATTACCTCAGTCTGATTTTTATCAGCGTAATTAGCTTTTACATTTCCTGAAATAGAAAATGGTGAATTAGTCAAATGCTCAATAATATGACCTGGTTGTGAGGATATTATTTGAAGCGGATCCACATTTAAGAACTCGGCAACACTCTGAATCATGTCAATTGTGATTTTGCTTTCTCCTCTTTCATATTTTGTATAGGCGGCTTCTTTCAGGCCTAAATAGTCAGCTACTTCTATAGCTTTCTTATCCCGTAATTTACGGAACATTGAAAAATTTCTTCCTATACTTTTATTTTCAAGGACAGTAAATCCAGAATCTTCATTTTCTTTCATGATCATTGCGTTATTCAAACTAATTTAATTAATATTTTGATATTATGAAACTAAAAAGATGTCATAATTAACCTTTTAACAAAATGCTTTTAAAAAGTAGTTTTAAACTACTTTAAGCAACTTCTAAACTACTTCAATTAATCTTTTTTTCAAATAAAAGTTCTTAAAATTGTGTATGATATTAGTTGAAATACATACCGGAAAAGGAAGATATTATATGAGCATCAGCAGTTTACTGTTGTTCATTTATACTTGCCTATTGAGAAGTATTTACCAATTTCATTCTAGTAGCAAATTTTCAATTGGAGCTTTGAACATTAAATTTATTTCTAGAATGGTTTCTCTACAAGAAATCCAGCGCAATATTATCAAGTCTCCAGTTTGAAATGCTTACCGATGAATAGCTGTAGCTGATAGGTTCTTTATTGATGTCCTTGAAGTTTCTCAGCCTCTTCATCCTCTTTTTCCCAAGAGCCATCTACTCAGATACGCTTTTCCAAAATACATACGTTATGGATGCGCTCGCCAATCTTCCTATCATATCGATTTTGCAGAAGCACAGATAGGCAAGATCCCAAAATCAATCTTCTTAACCCAAGTCTAACAGAGGATTTTCCCCTGAATGGAATTGTCTTGTCTATGATTTTCAAATGCTTGAATTGTACAATGTACAAAGTACAATGTACAAAGTACCAAGATGCGGCGGCTTCACCAATCTGGTTTTAGTCACTTCAATTCCTTTCGGATTTTCTTTAGACTTCAAACATTAATTGTATGAAAGCACAAAAAACATGCTTCCTGGGATTGCTGTGTCTTTTAATAAGATATAAGACATAAGATTCAAGACGCAAGACTGTAGTTCTTAATAATCTAGTTCGAGTTCTTTTTGACGATGCCTGTCTTGCTCCCGATTCCTATCGGGGTGCGGGAAGAAATCTCATCTAGTCAAAAATAGGAGAGGAGTTCTAAAGAATCCAGAGAATGTAACTAAGACGAGATATCTCCCCGAAATACTTCGGGGCAAGCTCCTCTGCCTCCCTCAATCGTGAGGCAAGGTCGATATGACGGGCCACAAGACACCATCTCAATTAACCAATTCAACCAATAACCCAATTAACCAAAAAAAGAAAGGTTGCCTCACCTCAACGCCCCAGCCAGTGGAATCTATGTCTAACCTAAAAACAAGTGATGCTAAACTGGTTTGCAGCGTACCACATACCTGCCCATTGTGCTGGGGCTTCTTTAGAGGCAAGAGGCGAGAGGAAAGAAACAAGAGGGTAAAATGTACGAAGTACAAAGTACTAAGTACCAAGACCTCTACTCAATTAACCACTTGTCCACCGCGGCGGAATTCAACTGATAACCAATTAACTACACTGATATGACGACTCAAGTATGCCATCTCAACCATAAACCTAACATTTAACATTTAACGATTAACAATTCAACCTATTCCACTAATAACTAAAACCATGAAACTAACCCGCCCCCCCAATCTAAAACCTGCCTACCGCTAGGTAGGTCTAAAATCACCAATCCCTCGGGCCTCCCCGTCCACCTTTTCTCATAATTAGGTTAAACGATAAATAGTAATCCAAATAGCAGCTCGGAAACACACAAGGTGACGACACTATTGGACGGCGGAGTGGGGGAGTAGGCTCCCCTGGCCGGCGATGATTCCTGAAAACCGTAGTGCCGGCCACCTTTATTTAGATGTGAGAGGGTAAAATGTACGAAGTACAAAGTACTAAGTACCAAGACCTTTACTCAATTAACCACTTGTCCGCCGCGTCTGTGCGCCTATGGTGTAGCGGAATTCAACTGATAACCAATTAACTAAACCGATTTGACGACTAAAAGACGCCATCTCAACCACTAACCCAACCTTTCGCATTTAACCTTTTCTCTTTTCCGTCAATCAACTCAATAAACTAAACCATGCAACTAGATAAACCGCCGGAACCTGAAATTAATCCTGCACCGCTGATCAACATTGTGATCATTGTGGGTGATGAAACTAATACCAATCATCAAATCAACTACTTGTCCGCTACGCCACAAGCGCACAGGCGCGGCGGAATAACCTAATCAACTCCAAATTATGAAGATTAAACGATACCTATTATTGATTTTGGTCTTTCTGAATCTTAGTATTTCAGGATATGGCCAAGACGAGAAGAATGCCCATCTCTATGGAGAGTTGTATGCCTTGGAAGATAGGCAGCATATCCGAGTCAAGATGTGGAGTGATCCATTTGACTTTGCTCAAAAAAGAGCTGCTTCCATAGATACGCTGATCACTGTCAAGCAAACATCCCTACTTCAGGGCGCAATCAACCAAAGAACCAAGGATTTTGCACTGGAAGTTGACCAAGCCAATCTCCCTGCATGGATAAGCTTTGAAGATGAAGCGGGAATAAAGCGTTACGGACCTTATTTGCTCAGCAAGGGAGACAGCATCAAGATAAAAATTGATCAGGTGGAATCCACTGTATTGTTTGGAGGTCCTTCAAGATATGCTTTTGAGATGATGCATAATTTAAGTCAATTGGTGGACAGAGCCACTTTTGACCAGCCAAGTTATCTCGTCTACTCTTCCAGTAATGCCTTTGATCAAGCTTCCGCCACAAAAGTACAGGACAACAATGGGCAGTTTAGAAGGAAAGTGCTTCCTGTAGTGTCTAGGGTAGATCGCTTTGCCAAAATGAAGTCAGATTTATCAGTTTTGGAGGATGAGGATTTCTGGACACAGGTAGCATTTTACAAAGAGCGCACTCCCGCATTTGTGGCAGATGCGGTGATGACTGAAATTATCTCCAATCTGTATATTAAAGTTTTCTATGGCTTCTATGGCTATTACTACAGAGATTTAGAAGAACGGGAACCTGCCCTAAAACCTCAATTTGAAGCTTTTTTTAAAGTTAAAGAATCTGAAATAGATTCATATGTAAGTGATTTTGATCCAAGTTTTTCTCCTACTTATCTCAAGATGCAGGAGTACAGGATGCTGGCCAAATCTATGATTTCAGGAAAATCAGTTTTCGAAGAATCTGGTCTAGAGGAGAAAGCTGCACTTAGAGAAGCCATCCTGACAGGGCATTATTTGGAGAGAAAAAACATTTTAAAATTTGGAATTAAGGATTTTGGGACATTTCTCCAAGAGGTAGAAAGACCCAAATTCAAGAAGCTCTTGGAGCCTTGGTATGCGGCCAGTTTACCCGGAATTCAAGTTCCTGAATATCCATTTTTAAATGAAGCTGGGGAAGAAGTCAGCTTGAGAGATTTTGAAGGGAAGATCGTCTTATTGAATATATGGATGACAGGCTGTTCGGCCTGCAAATTTTTCAATGAAGATCACTTCATCCGATTGAAAGAGCGGTATGGAGAGGACAAAGAGGTGGTGCTTTTAGCTTTAAGCTTAGACAGAAATGAAAAAATATGGAAACGATCCAGGGAAATGGGGACCTATGCGCCCGATGATACTATGCATCTATGGACAGGATTGTCTACAAATCCCACCGCACATCCTTACCTGAGTTATTTCAATATCAGCTCAGCGCCACAGTTGCAACTGATAGACCAAGCAGGAAAGCTTACAGGTCTGGGAATCGCTGATAAGACCTACGAGGGCATATCGGCTGAAATAGAGAAATTAAAATCAAGTAACCCATAATCCCAAAACAATGATGAAAAGAATTTTACCGATTGTATTGATGTGGCTGATTGCTATGAATGGCATCGCCCAAGATGTTACTTACCGGCTAGAAGGGAAGGTAAGCGAAAGAAGTTCGGGGGCTTCACTTCCCGGAGCGCTTGTATCCGTTGGCGATCTGAGTAAAAGTACCATATCAGATGAAAATGGAGCATTTTCTATGAGGCTGCCCCGAGGAAAGTATACCCTTACTGTGTCCTACCTTGGGTTTTCGAAGTATGAACAGGAAGTAGAAATCCTTGAAGACACCTCACTCAATATCGTTTTACAAGAAGATGGGATGGACTTATCAGAGGTGGAAGTTATGGCCACCGGTTATCAGGAGATTCCGCGAGAAAGAGCCACAGGCTCTTTTGTTCAGGTTGATAATGAATTGGTTAACAGGAGGATCTCCACCAATATTCTGGACAGGCTGGAAGATGTGACTCCCGGTTTGGTGTTTAATAGGGCAGGTCCCGGTGGAGATCCCATCAGTATCAGGGGTAGAAACACGCTGTTTGCCAACACCCAGCCTTTGATCATCATAGACAACTTTCCTTATGATGGTCCTTTAGAAAATATCAATCCTAATGATGTCGAAACGATCACCGTTTTGAGGGATGCTGCTGCTGCTTCTATTTGGGGAGCAAGGGCAGGAAATGGTGTGATTGTCATCACTACCAAGAAAGCAGCACAAGGAGCTTTTCGATTGACTATCAACAGCAATGTTAATATCATCGATCAACCTGATTTATTCTATGAGCCTGTGCTGTCTATTGGTGATTACATAGATGTAGAACAGATGCTTTTTGGTAGAAACTTCTACAATGCCTCCATCAATAATATCAATAGACCAGCGCTATCTCCAGGAGTAGAAGCGATGCTGCAAGCAAGAAATGGACAGATTTCACAAGAAGAATTGGAAAGGCAGCTGGCTGAATTCAGAACAAGAGATACCAGGACAGAATTGATGCAACATTTCTATAGACCTGCCATCAATCAACAGCACAATATCAATTTGTCTGGAGGTACACAAAGATACAATTACGCCCTATCGATAGGTATGGATAAAAACCTTGATCAAGTTGTCGGAAATGACAATGCTAGGTATACACTCAGCTCCAAGCATAATTGGAAACTTCTTAATGATAAGTTGGAGGTAGGAGCAGGGATCTATTTAGTTAGGAGAGATCGAAATACAAGGACAGAAGTTCCTAGGGATTTGTTCCCTTATGAAAGGTTTAAGGATAGTAATGGAAATGCACTGCCTGTTGTATTTGGATATAATCGAAGATTTATTGACGCCAATGCAGAAAAGGGGTTATTGGACTGGAATTATTATCCAACTGAGGAGATAGGGGCAAGGAATTCTTCAAATATTGAAAATGACCTGAGACTGAATCTGAATCTTGGATATGAAATAGCGAATGGTTTAAAAGCCTCTGTTTTCTATCAATATTGGACTAATACCGAACAATCAGAAAATTTACAAACACCAGACTTATACAGCACGCGTGACATCATCAATAGGTTTACACAGGTACAGCAAGGCGGTGCTTTGAGTTTCCCAATACCTCGAAATAGCACTTTGAGTGTCCAAAACCAAAACGCTTTCAGCCATAGTTTAAGAGGTCAACTTGCTTACAAAAAAGAACTCGGGCAAAAAGGTGTTCTTGATGCAATTGGTGGATGGGAATTAAAAGATTTCCAATCATTTGGAAGAGGATTTAGATATTATGGATATCGAGAAAATATTGGTGTCTCCCAACCTGTAGACCTGATCAATACTTATCGCCAATTTCACAGCGGTGCACAAGCAGCAATTGTTGAGGGGGCAAGCCACAATGGAATGGTAGACAGGTTCTTATCACAGTTTGTCAATGCCGCCTACACCTATGACAACAAATACAATGTATCCTTCAGTGCCAGACGAGATGGTTCAAACCTCTTTGGCGTAGAGGCAAATCAAAGAGTTGTTCCACTTTGGTCAACAGGGATTGGATGGGTCATTTCAGAAGAAAACTTTTTCAAAAGTAATGCAATTCCTTATCTGAGGCTAAGAGCTACTTATGGAGAAAATGGAAATGTTGACAAATCGGTATCTGCACTTACAACTGCAACCTATTTTACAAATTTCTCAAATCTATTATCAAGTGGAGAGCTAGCAGCAATTATCAATACACCGGAAAATAGACAGCTTCGATGGGAAAGAATCAAAATCTTAAACTTTGGTCTTGACTTTGAAACCAAAGACGGAAGAATAAGAGGTCAGCTAGAAGGGTATGTGAAGAATGGGATTGATTTGATTGGTGATTCTCCTTTTTCACCATCAACAGGCTTTTTCAGAGTCCGAACCAATAGTGCCAGCACGCAGACCAAAGGCCTTGATTTTGATATTCAATCTAGAAATACAGTAGGAAAACTCAAATGGACAACCAATTTCTTGATATCCCATGTCAACGAAGAAGTTACAGATTATTTTTATGAGGGAACCCCTATTAACTACTTATCGCAAGGGGCAGGTCAGTTATCTCCCCTTGAAGGACGACCCTTGTTTGCCATTTACAGCATTCCTTGGGGTGGATTAAATCCGGATAATGGTAATCCCAGAGGTATTTTAGATGGAGAAGTAAGCGAGAATTATTTAGGGATTTTTAGATCATTGACTCCAGAGAACCTTACTTATCACGGTCCTAGGAGACCTTCTTGGTTTGGAGCGATAAGAAATACCTTTCAATATCAAAATTTCACCTTGTCTGCAAACCTATCATTTAGAGGAGGATATTATTACAGAAGAGAGTCTGTATTGTATGCTACAGTACTGACAGGTAGGGGTGGTCATGGTGATTATGCAAAGAGATGGCAGCAACCTGGAGATGAGGTGCAAACTCAAGTTCCGTCAATGCCCGCCTCTAATAATGTAGTCAGAGATAATATTTATAGGTACTCAGACCAGCTTGTTGAAAGGGGAGACCACATCAGGTTTCAAGATATTAGACTGGCCTATACCATAGGACAAAATCAAATGCCTAGGCTACCCTTTGCACGAGCAGAAGTCTACACTTATATCAATAACATTGGAATATTGTGGAAGTACTCCGATGATCCCATTGATCCTGACTTCCGACAGTTGCCTCCGCAGAGAAGTATAGCATTCGGAGTAAATCTAAATTTCTGATCTGTAAACTTTAACGACTATGAAAAATATAAAAATTATCAATTATTTCATGCTAATAGGTATGTTGGTCTTGAGCACTTCATGTGATGACTTTCTTGACAAAAAACCTAATTTATCCTTAGAAATTCCTGAGTCTCTGGATGAACTCGAAGCTTTGATGAGTGCAGAAAATCAGATCAATCAGGGAGGAGTTTCAGATATATTGGCTTCTGATGACTTTTTTCATACTGAGCAAGCTTTACAAACAGAATCCAATGAGCAATACGTCAATACCTACCTGAGAAATTTCATTCCAGAGATGTATGGTGACAGGATCATGCCTGAGTGGACTATTTATTATGGAAAAATTTATGTTGCCAATTTCTGTCTCCAACAAATTGACAACATCAACAGAACTCAAACCAATGCGAGCCAGTTTGACCGGATAAAAGGAAATGCATTTTTCCTGAGGGCCTATGCTTATTCAGAATTGCTCAAAATATTCACTCCGCAGTATAGCGAAGCAAGGTTGGATGAATCCTCAATTCCATTGGTATTGGATACAGATATCAATACAATCAAGGATTTTGCTCCTTTAGGCTTGATTTATACACAAATATTTGAGGATTTAGATCAAGCAGAAATATTACTCCCTACCATTCCCGAAATCAGAACTAGAGGATCAAAATCTGGAGTAAATGCGCTAAAAGCAAGAGTTTATTTGACTATGAAAGCATATGATAAAGCTCTGGATGCTGTAGAAAAATCCTTAGCGATAGATAATCAATTGATTGATTTCAATACGTTGAATCCTGGATTGAATTTGCCCATTGTCCCTGTTGGAAATCAAGAGATTATATTTTATTACATTTCCGGCACCTATAGACTCTTGAGTTATAATCCAGAGTGTAGAGTTAATCTGGATCTTTATTACAACTATGATGAAAATGACCTTAGAAAAAGGATATACTTCTTCCGTAACTCAGCAGGAAATATAAATTACAAAGGACATTTTACAGGAAGAACGAATTTCTTTACAGGCTTATCAGTCAGCGAAAATCTGTTGATCAAAGCTGAATGTGCGGCTAGGCTTGGGGATATGGAGAAGGCTTTTGATGCGCTGAATGAGCTACTTAGTTCTAGATTCAGTACCGAGGAGTTTATTCCCATATCAGCATCAGAATTTAACGATCCTTTAGGAAAGATATTGTTAGAGCGAAGAAAAGAATTGGTATTCAGAGGAAGAAGGTGGTCAGACTTGAAGCGATTCTTAGGAGAAAGACAAGAAGATTTTCCGCTTACAAGGTTACTGGGAGATACCCTAATTGAAATGGATGAAAGCCCCGAAGCTTTTGTATTCCCGATTCCTTTAGAAGAGAATACGAATAGATAAAAAAAGAAAATTCAGGTAATCCACAGCATGGATTACCTGAATATACTTATTAATTCAATTCAAATTCACCTTTTTCTCCAGGGATCGGCATTGTGAGTTGCTCATCAGCATAGAGACATTGGACAGAAGGGTTTACATTACAGTCATAGTCTGTAGTACCCCGTTCAACTTGAACAGCACCCAATATGGGATCGTCTCCCCAAACTATTTCAGACTGGGGAATAGGCTGAGTAAACGCAAAAGCGAATACAGCTGCCAACATTAACACACCTCCTCGTAGGAGGTTTTTTAATTGATTTTTCATGGTATTAGTATTTAATTCATGAATATTCCAGTCGATTGAGCTTTCGCATTTTTGAGAGGGTCGACCGGTTTAGCCCCCTGCTGATGCTAGCCTCCTACCTGGTAAGAGGGGTAGCTGGAATGATTTTAGATTTATGATTGAAGATTTTAGATTTAGCTCGCGGATTACTCAGATTTCGCGGATTTAATTTTTGATTTAAGGTTGAATGAGTTATTAGGGTTGAATGGTTGATAAGTAATTAAGATGGTTGAGGGGGTGGGGAGTTGATGTTTTTTTGGAGGTATGAGCTGATTATGGTAATTGATAAGAAGAACAGGTTGAAGAAGAGGTGTTGTGTCCAAGTGAGTTGTGAGATGACGCCGCCGCAGGAGCAGGGGATTCTTCCGAATACTCCAGTTAGGACAATTCCAATGTAAGCTGTAAATGATGTCAGCAGGATTAAGCTTAACCAAAGGCTTATTTTTCTCGATCTTGGAATGACCAATGCGATTGCCAAGATGATTTCTAATAATGGAAGGGTATAGAAAAGGAGTGTAACGAACCAATCAGGAAACACCTGGTTTTTCAGACTATAGTAAGTGTTGTCAGCGTCTAGAATCTTACTTATACCAGTATAGAAGAATAGTGCTGCGAGGAGCAGAGCACATATTTCTATGATTATATTTTTGGTGTTGCTATTCATTTTGAATCCTATTTACTTCGTAGAATATGTGATTGAAGTTGGATGATCAAAATTTAAAATGGAAGTCAATGCGTCCAATGAGGGTGTTAAGTGGTTGAATGTGAAAGTTGAGGGGGTGAAGGGAAAAGGGAAATGAGGGGAAAGGGAAAAGGGGAAAGAGGGGACATGGCAAGGAGGAGGGATGAAAGGAAAGGATGAAGGAGGAGGGATGAAGGATGAAAAAAAGGGAAAAGGGGAAAGGGGAAAGGGGGATTGGTGAATTGTTAATTGGGTTGAATTGGTTGATTTAGGGGAAAGGTGGGGAAAGGATGAAGGATGAAAAAAGGGGAAAAGGTGGATTAGTTAATTGGATTAAGGCGTTAAGAGAAAGAAATCAAAAATCTTTTATTACACGGAGTTACTCAGAGGAGGCACAGAGGATCACGGAGGAAAAAGGGTGATTGGTGAATCGTTAATTGGGTTAATTAGGTTGAATTGGTTGATTTAGGGGAAAGGTATGGAAAGGATGAAGGAGGAAAAAAAGAGAAGGGGATAGATCTTTTGGTAAGGGGAGGGAGTGAAAAAAGTAGAGGGTAAAGGTCGCACTATCCCTTACTTTGGTACTACTTTGGTGTTACTTTGCTACTACTTTGGTACGGCTTTGGTACAGGGGAGATAAGACTATGGGTTTGCTTTAATCGTCCTTTACCAGAAAGATATAC
This sequence comes from Belliella aquatica, assembly GCF_014637795.1. GTDB lineage: Bacteria > Bacteroidota > Bacteroidia > Cytophagales > Cyclobacteriaceae > Belliella > Belliella aquatica. Next base: position 28,261 of record NZ_BMFD01000013.1, read on the forward strand.
CATTTACCTTTTCTTATAAAAACCGTGGGAAGTTCATGCTAAGATTAGAACGTGTTTAGTAAATAGTCCGTTTTTAGGATTTTCATTTGTGTTGACTATAATCAATGCACTTTTAAATAGATCGAATTATAAGATCTTTTTTGACCGATCTATCAGGTCATGAAGATCATTTTCTTCTTGGAGGGTTCTTTTTCCTAGATTAAGAACCATTTTCGCATGTTTGAGGACTGCTATTTTATGGATTTCCAAATTAGTTTGCCCGTGAATGGTGATCAAGGCTTCCATCAAGCGGATGATTACAGCAGTGCTCCCTTCAGAAAACTGTCGGATTTGATTGAATGCGGCATCCAAAACACCTTCAAAATCCAAAATGTCGGCGATCACCCTTAAGCTGTTGTCTTTGTCAAATCTATATTTAGAAGGGAACTTTGCTTGCGCTAAATAGCACATCGTAGCGGTCAGGTTATCGATACAAGCGATCGCGGTAAAGGGGTCATTGACGCCAGGTGAAAGGGCTCGAGCTGCTATTTCTACCATTTGATGAATAGAAAACTCCAAGTCTTGATAAGAGGTCTTGGTGTTTCCAATGACAAATTGATCAAAAATTTCCTTAATTTCACCTTCTTTCCAATCGCTATTCGCGTAAAGTGTAGCGATTTCTACCCCTTCCACCAAGTGCCCTCCTGGTCTGAAGTAGAGTTCGATAACAGCACTTTTATTCGCCATGATTTCCATGAGCGATTCCCCATCGATATATTGAAGGTAGCCACTTTTAAGCGATTTGAGAGGGATGACCTTGCTGTAAACCGAAGTGATTTTAGTAGCATTTACATTTTCTTCCTTTTCCTTCCCCATTTTATCTGGAAAAAGTGTTTGGATTTGTTTTGATATAAATTCTGAGATATCAGCAACCACTTTGTCAGCTTGAATGCTTATTGCGATCTGATGAATAAAAATGATCAGTAAAATAATATTTAAAATAGCCGCTAGAATAGCAAAGAGAATGGAAATAGAAGGAATGAAGTTAGTTGTGTCGTTGTCTTTGATGGCATTCAGAACAAGCAAACAATACAAGTAAGTGGATATGTAAGATCCTAAAACCACTTGATTGAGTCTGACATACATAAATTTTTTGATCAGCCTGGGGCCAAACTGAGAAGAAGCAAGTGTCAAAGCTACCAAGGTAACCGAGAAAACTGTTCCTGCCACGCCAATCATCGCCCCTGAGATAGTTGATAAAATACTCCTTGCAGAATCCGAGCTATTGACGAGAAAAAACCTTGTCCATCCTTCCTGAGGGATGTCCACGTAGTTGTCCAAATAGACCAATCCCACAGCAAGGAAAATGGATAGCATGATGATCATCACAGGCAAAAACCAGAAGGTTGCCATCAATTCTTTCCAGAAAAATAAGAGTTTCTTCATAAGTCAATTTATGTAATTGATGATCCGCAATATCACCACTTGTTAAACCAAAGACATGCAATCATGCGGATAATTGTCAACAGTCGGCATTCGATGGTCAATAGCGGCTCCTAATATAATATTTACATTCTTCTAAGTGGTTATTGGTAAGAAGGTAGATATATAAGAAGTATTTAGGTTAATCAGGAACAAAAACTTTAAAGTTCTAAACTATCATCCTGTTATATTAAACAAGAATTTATTAAAGTTTAAGCATCAAGCTGTTAAGGGTTTAATTTTTAAATATTTTTTATAAGATTTTTTTAAACTTTGGTGTATTTTATTTTTTATTACTTTTCTTTGAGATGTTATAAACAAACTCTATTTGGTTAAAAATAAGTGGAAGTACGTACATCATATCTGGTTAAAACTTTCCACATTTGTGTATGAAGTTTAGTAATTAAGGCTTGTTTCGAGCAGGAAATATGATTTATATTCAGTAATTATCGAATGCTTAGTATTTAAATTATTCAAATGAAAAAAAATAGCCGAAGAGCGTTTCTTCGTTCAAGCTCAGTTTTCGCTTCAGTTTTGGCACTTTCGCCAGCGAAACTCACCTCTTCCAATTCCATATTGGAAGTTAAAATGGATGGTCACAAAAGTCAACTCAGAGTAGTGCATACTGCAGATCTAAACGGTATGTACGCAAATGATGATCAAATAGGAGGTTTGAATGCTTTGGGAGAATATTTGAATAAGCTTGAATCGTCTCCCTTATTTCTCGATGCGGGCAACTTTTTAAACCCTCAGAAATCTTTGGAAGAAAACTTGAAATTTGCTAAAGACTTAGTCAAGAAGGGTGTTCAAATAGTCTCTTTGGGAAAATCGGAAATGAGTTTCTCAGCTGCTGACCTTAGTTATATTATTTCTGAAAGTGGATTAAAGGTTATTGGAAATAACTTGGAATCAAAAGGACTGATAGTAGGAAAAACTTATTACACCAAAGCCATAGTAAAATTTGGAAAATATAGATTAGGAATTTTACCAACCCAAGATTTGACTTTGAGCGCATTAAATCGAAAAGGCTTAGAAATGAAAATTCTAGATCAATGTGATACATTAATTGGCTTAGGTGGACTTCCTACCAACTTTTCAAATAGCAAAATTTCGAGCTTAGGCGCTAAAGAGCATGAGATAAAGCATTACCTTTTAAATGCTTCTGATAAAATTGGTGTCGGTTCACAAATAATTCTCTCTTCTTCTGGAAAAGAAATTTGGATTTCGAACCCATCCGAAAAAGCAAAATTGGTCAGTTCTTTTGCTTACTCGATGGATAAAGACTATCAAATAAATAATATTAGCAACCTTTCATTTGTGCCTGGAAACATCCCAAGGGTTAAAATGTTCGCTATCCTTTCAGGCAATTATTCAACCAACCAAGTATAAATAACTATGGAACCATTTCTATCAGAAATAGTAATATTTTCATTTAATTTTGCTCCGAAAGGATTTGCATTATGTAATGGTCAATTACTACCAATCAACCAAAATCAAGCATTGTTTGCTCTTTTAGGGACTACTTTTGGAGGTGATGGTCGTGTAAATTTTGCTTTACCAGATTTAAGAGGGAGAGCATTGGCTCATGTGGGAAGTGGTTTTACTTTAGGTCAAAGAACTGGCGAGCAGGCACACACCTTAAATGTTTCAGAATTACCAGTTCATATTCATGAATCAAATAAAACTGCAAGTTCAATATTAAATATAAACGCATCATCTGTTGCAACTTCAGGAGATCCAGATGGGCGAGTATTTGCTGGAAACCCCAATTTCCCTAATCGTTTCGGAGAAAAATTTGATGAGGGTTTTGCCGAACCACCTGTCAATACGACTTCAACTCAAAATGAAGGTGGTGGCCAAGCACATTTGAATATGATGCCTTTTTTAACACTAAATTATTGTATTGCTCTTCAAGGCATATTTCCATCTCCAAATTAAATTAACATGAGTGCTACAGATCCATTTGTTGCAGAAATCTGCATGTTCCCCTTCAACTTTGCCCCAAGAGGTTGGGCTTGGTGCGACGGTCAATTATTGCCCATATCTCAAAATACTGCTTTATTTGCATTGCTTGGAACGACATATGGTGGAGATGGAAGATCCACCTTTGCATTGCCAAACCTCCAAGGTCGAGTTTTAATGCATCCTGGGCAGGGTCAAGGACTTTCATTGCATGATTTAGGAGAAATGGGAGGACAAGCAACAGTATCCCTTATTCAAAGTGAAATCCCACTTCATACCCATAGAGTTGATGTAAATATTCCTGCAGGGGGTGCGGCTGACACAGATAGTCCTTTGAATGCTTATCCAGCAACATTTGTAGCAGGAGAGCAAATTAATGGAAATCCCGCAGAACTGTATTCCGAAACTACTGATGGTAATATGGCTTCATTTAACTCAGAACTAAGCGCAAACCCTGCTGGTGGGGGTCAGCCCCATAACAATATGCAGCCAACCTTATTTGTATATTATTGTATCGCTCTTCAAGGCGTTTTTCCACCAAGAACTTAAAATCATGGCACAACCATACGTCGGTCAAATTAGAATTTTTGCAGGTAATTTTGCTCCTGCAGGGTGGATGTTTTGTGAAGGTCAAATTCTTCCAATTGCTGAATATGATGCCCTCTTTTACTTAATAGGCACAACCTATGGTGGGGATGGACAATCTACATTTGCACTGCCTGATCTCCGTGGTAGAATCCCAATCCATCAAGGTAATGGCTTTATTTTAGCTGAAACTGGCGGGGCAGAAGAAATCACGCTAACTGTCAATCAAATTCCAGCACACTCACATCCGCTAAAAGGTGGAAATATGGTGGCATTAGCTTCTAATGAAGGCGATTCACAAGATCCAACCGCTAAATTCCCCACGATTACTCCAGGTGTAAACCTTTACAGCAAGACAGCATTAGAAAATGTAAATATGGCAGCTCCTCAGGGAGTAAACCAAGCTGGAATTCTTCAAGCTTCGGGTGGAAGTCAGCCGCATTCTAATTTTCAGCCTTACACTGTAGTGAATTATATAATTAGTCTATTCGGAATTTTCCCTTCACCAACCTAATGAAAAATCTTGGAATTCTTCTCCCGAAGTCCAACACACATCCAGAAATTGGGTATGACTTCTTTTTTGGGCTAAAAGCATTTTTTGCTCAGCAGCCTCAATTTGACATTTCATTTAGTACTTCCAATATAGGATTTGGAATAGACGAAGACTTGCTATTTTCTGAAGCAGAAAGAATGTTGCTAGAGAAAAATGTTGATGCCTTGGTTGTGTTTGCAGAGCACCCCAAAGTTGATAAAATTTTTCCCTTAGGAGCTCAATTCCAACGACCTATTTTGGTGGTCAACCTTGGTGCTAAATATCCTGTTAATTGGAAATCTCCTGATTATGTAATGTTTATTACGATGGGCGAAATGCTTTCAGCAAAATTGGCTGCAAAAGATGCAGTATCAGATTTTGAAATTACAAAGGGAGTCAATGCAACCAATTTCTATGATGGAGGATATGGAATAGGAGATGGGTTTTATTTAGGACAAGATGAGGCAAATGGTCAGATTGTCTATAACTTTTTCTCTAAACATTTGGTCGAAGAATATGATGGAAAAACCTTGCTGACATATTTAGAAAGCAATAAGGAGCCCATGTTGATATTTTCAATTTTTACAGGGAAAATCTTACCGCTTTTTCTAAAGGATATTGAAGCTTCGCAAACAAAGTCAATATTAGTTTGTAGTTCAGCTATGATCAATGAAATTATCGCTTCAGATTATCATATTGAATCGAAGTTACCAAAGATTTTTGCCTATTCATCAATAGATCCAAATTGGAAGACAGATGGATTTCAACCTATCAATGATTTTTTCAGAAATGAAGCAAAAAGAAAAGTTTCTTCTATGAGTTATTTGGGTTGGGATGCAGGCAAAGTATTGACTCAATTTTTTATTGATACATCTACAGATTGGAAGAACATAGTTTCTTTATTGGAGACTTCTCCACTTAAAGGATGTAGGGGAGAATTGATTTTTCATGCTCAAACAGGGCATTTTATAGGTGAACAATACAGAATCCGCATATATAATCAAGAATTTGAAGTAGTAAAAATTGAAGTAAACGAGGTAGAAAAGGAGTGGGAGCGATTCATAAAAAGCCGTTCTGAACCACCACAAGTAGGCTGGTTGAATACCTATCTCTGCTCTTAAAAATAAAATTAATAATTGCCTTTCAAACTTTCTCGGTGATAGAGCAGATTTTGAGGTCCTAAGTATTTCAATATGACAAATTTATTCAATCGTTTAATTCTTTTACTTGCTGTTTTCATTCTTGGAACAAGTTCAATTTATGCTCAGTGTATCCTATTTCCTGGAAACTTGGTTTTTACAGGCGTCAATCTAGAAGATGATGGAATAGATGGAGCAACACAAAATGATCGATTTAGCTTTGTTTTACTTCAAAATGTTAATGAAAATTTTGAAATTCATTTTACTGACCTAGGATGGACCACATCCAATTCATTTCAAACCAAAGACCGGGCCTTAACTGATGGTGTAATTAGGTGGACAGCTCCTGTTGGGGGTGTTGTAGCAGGCACCCAAATCACAATAGATGCTAAATATAATTTGTCTGCTACTTTGGGTACGGTAACTGGCGTGCGTGCTACGCCAAATGATGCTAATATTTATTTAAATCTAGGTAATTCAGGAGATCAACTTTTTGCATTTACGGGGACTATAGAAAACCCTGCATTCATTGCTGGTATTAATTTAAATCAAAATTGGACAACACTTCTTACAGATAAGTTAACTTCTTCCGAATCTGCTTTACCGGCTAGCCTCAGTGTTGCAAATGTGCAAAATGTCAGTTTGGTAAGTGAATTTCCAAATGGTTTTACTAATTCAGTTATTTCTGGAAGTATTTTCAATGGTCAATTTTCAGATATAGTTGCTGTATTTAATCAAAACGCTAATTGGTCTTTTGATGAAACTTATCTCCCTGATGCCATTCCAACTGGGTTTCAATTGCCAAAAGCACTAACTTTTTCAATTACACCATTCAATTTCCTTAATACTCCTACAGGTACAAGTACCATCACTTACGGTGCAAATACTCAATTTACGGTTTCAAAAGTTGATTCTAGAAATATCACTTCTTATCAATGGCAAGTAAGCACAAATAATGATGCTGATTATTCAAATTTGAGTGACGTTGGAATTTATTCAGGGACGAACACTGCTACTCTCGTAATTTCTAAACCGCAAGTTGAAGATAGCAATAACCGATATAGAGCAGTAGCAGTTGATGCATGTGGAAATGAGGCTACTTCTAATCATTTAACACTTACTGTGAATCCAAAATCATTAACGGCTAGCTTAATTGGAACAGTCGAAAAGGAAAGAGACGGAAATACTCAAGCTACCATAGCAAATGAAAATTTAGAGCTGACAGGTCAATTGACTGGAGATGATGTTGCAGTGGTCAATCCAGGAGAAGGTACTTATGCCTCGGCATTACCGGGTACAAACATACAGGTAACTGTTACTGGTCTTTCAATCACTGGAGCTGATGTGTTGAATTATTCTCTTTCTTCCACCTCTGCTTCAGCAAATGTTGGAACTATAGTCGATACCACTCCTCCTTTGGTGCTTGGTTTTGAATTAGACAATACGTCCCTATCGGTAGGAGAAACGACAACTGTTACGGTCACTTTTAGCGAGGAAGTTACAGGACTGACATCTACTGCTTTCACGGTGCCAAATGGCGTACTTTCAGGTTTAAGTTCATCGGATGGTGGGGTTACTTGGACAGTAACTTTTACTCCAAACGATGGTGTAGAGGATGTAACCAATATTATTTCACTTGCAAATTTAGGATTTGCAGACCTGACTGGAAATACAGGAACAGGTACAACGAATTCCAATAATTATTCGATTGATACCCAGCGCCCGACTGCCACAATAGTGGTTTCAGATACACAATTGAGAGCTGGAGAAACAAGCCTTGTAACCTTTACATTCTCAGAGGCAGTTGCTGGATTTACTAATGCTGATCTTTCGGTAGTCAACGGTATCCTTTCGAGTGTAAGCTCCTCGGATGGAGGGATTACATGGACCGCTACTTTGACACCAACAAATGGCATCAACGATGCGACCAATCTGATTACACTCAATAATACAGGAATTGCTGATCAGGCAGGAAACACAGGAACTGGTACAACAGATTCCAACAATTACTCGATAGATACCCAACGCCCGACTGCCACAATAGTGGTTTCGGATACACAATTGAGAGCTGGAGAGACAAGCCTTGTAACCTTTACATTCTCAGAGGCAGTTGCGGGATTTACTAATGCTGATCTTACGGTAACCAACGGTACCCTTTCCAGTGTAAGCTCCTTGGATGGAGGGATTACATGGACCGCTACTTTTACACCAACAAATGGCATCAACGATGCGACCAATCTGATTACACTCAATAATACAGGAATTGCTGATCAGGCAGGAAACACAGGAAC
>NZ_BMFD01000013.1:36240-36854 GCF_014637795.1 Belliella aquatica
TACAGGAACTGGTACAACAGATTCCAACAATTACTCGATAGATACCCAGCGCCCCACTGCCACAATAGTGGTTTCGGATACACAATTGAGAGCTGGAGAGACAAGCCTTGTAACCTTTACTTTCTCAGAGGCAGTTGCGGGATTTACTAATGCTGATCTTTCGGTAGCCAACGGTACCCTTTCGAGTGTAAGCTCCTCGGATGGAGGGATAACATGGACCGCTACTTTGACACCAACAAATGGCATCAACGATGCGACCAATCTGATTACACTCAATAATACAGGAATTGCTGATCAGGCAGGAAACACAGGAACTGGTACAACAGATTCCAACAATTACTCGATTGATACCCAGCGCCCGACTGCTACAATAGTGGTTTCGGATACACAATTGAGAGCTGGAGAGACAAGCCTTGTAACCTTTACTTTCTCAGAGGCAGTTGCGGGTTTTACTAATGCTGATCTTTCGGTAGCCAACGGTATCCTTTCGAGTGTAAGCTCCTCGGATGTAGGGATAACATGGACCGCTACTTTGACACCAACAAATGGCATCAACGATGCGACCAATCTGATTACACTCAATAATACAGGAATTGCTGATCAGGCAGGAAACA
>NZ_BMFD01000013.1:36864-37658 GCF_014637795.1 Belliella aquatica
GGCTGGAGAGACAAGCCTTGTAACCTTTACATTCTCAGAGGCAGTTGCGGGATTTACTAATGCTGATCTATCGATAGCCAACGGTATCCTTTCGAGTGTAAGCTCCTCGGATGGAGGGATAACATGGACCGCTACTTTGACACCAACAAATGGCATCAACGATGCGACCAATCTGATTACACTCAATAATACAGGAATTGCTGATCAGGCAGGAAACACAGGAACTGGTACAACAGATTCCAACAATTACTCGATAGATACCCAACGCCCGACTGCCACAATATTGGTTTCGGATACACAATTGAGAGCTGGAGAGACAAGCCTTGTAACCTTTACTTTCTCAGAGGCAGTTGCGGGTTTTACTAATGCTGATCTTACGGTAACCAACGGTACCCTTTCCAGTGTAAGCTCCTTGGATGGAGGGATAACATGGACCGCTACTTTTACACCAACAAATGGCATCAACGATGCGACCAATCTGATTACACTCAATAATACAGGAATTGCTGATCAGGCAGGAAACACAGGAACTGGTACAACAGATTCCAACAATTACTCGATAGATACCCAACGCCCGACTGCCACAATAGTGGTTTCGGATACACAATTGAGAGCTGGAGAGACAAGCCTTGTAACCTTTACATTCTCAGAGGCAGTTGCGGGATTTACTAATGCTGATCTATCGGTAGCCAACGGTATCCTTTCGAGTGTAAGCTCCTCGGATGGAGGGATTACATGGACCGCTACTTTGACACCAACAAATGGCATCAACGATGCGACCAATCTGATTACAC
>NZ_BMFD01000013.1:37668-52256 GCF_014637795.1 Belliella aquatica
GAGGGATAACATGGACCGCTACTTTGACACCAGGCGCCGGGGTTGAAAATGATACCAACCTGATCACACTCGATAATACTGGCTATGTTGATGGGGCAGGAAATTTAGGAACTGGCACCACGGATTCCAATAATTACACGATTGATACCCAGCGTCCGACCGCAACAGTAGTGGTTGCAGATATACAATTGAGAGCTGGAGAAACAAGCGTTGTCACAATTACTTTCACGGAAGCTATAACCGGATTAGCCATTGATGATTTTATCGTTCAAAATGGCAGCATATCGGGTTTGAGTTCTTCTGATGGAGGAATTACTTGGACTGTAACATTAACTCCGGACTCCGGTGTGGCAGATGCCACTAACGTGATTACATTAGATAATGCCGGGTATGCTGATCAGGCAGGAAACACTGGAACAGGAACCACAAATTCTAATAATTATGCGATCGATACCCAGCTTCCCACCGCAATTGTAGTGGTAGCAGATACACAATTGTCTATTGGGGAAACAAGTCTTGTCACGATTACTTTCTCGGAACCTATTGCAGGATTAGCAATTGATGATTTTACCGTTCAAAACGGAAGCATATCGGATTTGAGTACTTCCGATGGAGGAATAACTTGGACGGTAACATTAACTCCGGATTCTGGCGTTGAAGATGCTACCAATCTGATTTCACTGAATAATACCGGGTATGTTGATCAGGGAGGAAATGCTGGAATAGGAGTTTCCAATTCCAATAACTATTCCATTGATACCCAACTACCCTCAGGCTATTCGGTTTCCATTCTTACAGACCGAATCAATGGAGTCAACCAGAACAACTTCAGGTTCAGGTTGATTGATGGTGAAATTGGAGCTGATTTTTCCTATACCATAACCAGTAGTGCAGGAGGAACCCCGATTACCGGAATCGGTGAAGTAACTAACAGCGATCAGTTCATCAGCGGGATCGTGGTAGAGGATCTTCCCGATGGAGAATTAACCTTAACTGTCACCTTAACAGATGAATCCGGTAATGAAGGATTACCAGTATCCGATACGGTGGAGAAACTCTTGCCTGCCCAATTGACGATAAGGGTAGTTCAAGAAGCGGACGAAGAAGGGAATGACGGATTATTTGAAATAACAACTGATAATACCTTTGCTGCAAACACCACGGTGACTCTTGAGATTGGAGGTACGGCCACTTCGGGAGTTGATTATATGTCGATTGGGGTCGAACTCCTTTTCCCAGGCAATACTAGCACGGTGTCTATTCCTGTTTCGGTAATCGATGATTTGGATGTAGAAGGGGATGAAACAGTAATTATCAGGCTGGTATCAACCAACAATTCATTGGTTACAATTGGTGAGCCTAGTGAGGCTACCATGACGATTGCGGATAATGATGTGCCTAGGCAATTGACTATTACCCCAGATGCAAATCAACAGAAAGTGTATGGGGATGAGGATCCGACGACCCTTAGTTACACCGCCAGCGGATTTGAACTAGGGGATGATGATACCATCATCCAAGGGTCACTTACCCGGCAGGCTGGGGAAGATGCAGGCACTTATTCCTATACATTAGGGAATCTGGATGCAGGGCCGAATTATGAATTGGTACTTAACCCGGAAGTCTTTACGATAACTCCAGCGACTCTGACGATCGAAGTAGACGAGCTTGAAAAAGTATATGGAGACACTGATCCAGATTTTGCCTATACTGCAACAGGCTTTAGAAGAGATGATATAACAGGGATCCTTTCAGGAACATTTGGCAGAACAGCAGGAGAAAACGTTGGAACATATGCGTTTAACTTAGGAACACTAAGTGCAGGAGCCAATTACAATCTACAGTTGATCAGCACTACCCCTTTCCTAATTTCACCTGCACCGTTGAGGCTAATAGCTGATGATAAACAGAAAATCTTTAATACGACCAATCCACCATTAACCTTCACCTATGATGGTCTTGTTAATGGAGATACACAAATCCAGACTTTACCAACGATTGTTACAACGGCTACTGAAACCTCACCAGCAGGCACTTATCCAATTATCTTAAACGGAGGTTCAGATTCAAACTATTCGATCTCAAGAGTAGAAGGAACCCTGACTATCGGACAAAAAGCAGTCACTATCACAGCGAATAACCAAAGCAAAGTGTACGGTCAAGCCAATCCAGTCCTCACCTTTAGCTACGAAGGCCTATTGGAAGGCGATACGCAAATCCAGACCGAACCAAGCATATCCACTGAAGCTACAATCAGCTCCAATGTGGGAAGTTATGAGATCACGCTAAGTGGTGGTTCAGATCCGAACTATGACTTTACGCTTGTGAATGGAACCTTGAGCGTTACTCCAGCTACCCTCACGATCACAGCAGATGATCAATCTAAAGTCTATGGCCAAGCAAATCCTCCATTGACCTTCAGCTACGCTGGCTTAGTTAATGGTGATTCTGGAATTGCGGTAGAACCAAGTATAACATCGGCAGCATCTGCAAACTCAAATGTGGGGACTTATGATGTCACACTGACTGGTGGTTCAGATCCGAACTATGCAATCACACGGGTAAATGGTACTTTGACCGTTACTCCAGCTGACCTAACTATCACGGCAGATGACCAAAGCAAAATTTATGGGGCGGCCAATCCAACCTTAACTTTCACTTATTTAGGTTTGGTGAATGGAGATACACAAGTAGCAACAGAGCCAAGCATTACAACAACTGCTACGTCAAGCTCGAATGTTGGAACTTATCCGATTACTTTATCAGGTGGTCTTGATGCGAATTATGACATCACTTTGGTTAATGGAACATTGACAGTTGGTCAAAAAGCAGTAACCATCACAGCTGAGAACCAAAGCAAAGTTTACGGGGAAGAAAATCCAACCTTAACCTTTACTTACACAGGTTTGGTGAATGGAGACGAGAAAGTAGCAACAGAACCAAGTATCGCAACAACTGCTACGGAAAGCTCGAATGTTGGAAGTCACCCAATTACTTTATCAGGTGGAGTAGATGCGAATTATGCCATCACTTTGGTTAATGGAACATTGACAGTTGGACAAAAAGCAGTTACCATCACAGCCGAGGACAAGTCGAAAATCTATGGCGAAGCCAATCCAGCCTTGACCTTTACTTACACAGGTTTAGTCAATGGAGATACACAAGTAGCTACAGAACCAAGCATTGCAACAAGTGCCACGGCAAGCTCAAATGTTGGAACTTATCCGATTACTTTATCAGGTGGCATTGATGCGAATTATAATATCACGCTAGTTGATGGAGAGCTGGAAGTAACACAAGCTACTTTGACCATCACAGCCAATGAAGGGCAGTCCAAAATCTTTGGAACGGCTGATCCGGTATTGAGCTATTTTGCAACAGGTTTTGCAGCTGGTGATGATGAACAAGTATTGACTGGTAATCTGACAAGAGCTACAGGTGAAGTCGTAGGAACATATCCAATTAATCTTGGAAGCTTAGCAGCTGGAGGAAATTATCAGATTGTATATACAAGCGCAGATTTTGAGATTATCCCTGCAGTGATTGAAGCGGTTATGCAGCCCGCTCCAATCGAGACAGTTTGGGGAGTTTATCCAGGTTTACCTTCCACAGTCACAGTAATGACAACTGATGGTCAATTCCTAGCATTACCGATCACATGGGATTTACAAACCTTGTATGTCTTTGGGAATGGAGAATATCCGCTAACGGCAAGCATTAATTTACCATCAGGAATTCTGAATACAGAAGCGTTGACAGTTGAGATCGTGGTGACTGTTCTTCCTAAGCCAGCACCAGAGGATATTCTGCTTGACAACAACAGTTTTGAGGCGGATGCTGGACTGAACTTTATCGCAGTGGGTAACCTGACCGTAATCGACCCAATCGATAATCAGCATGATATTTCATTGGCGGATTTGGCCTTTGACAATGTGTATTTCCAGATCAACAATGGAACCTTATTCTGGAACTCAGTAGAAAGAGCAGATGGCAGAACAGAATTTAAGATTTTGGTTCGCGTCCAGGACCGAGACGGAAATATTCTTGAAAAGGAATTTACCATCATCAGAAATAGGACATCGGTTAGCAATATTGAAATCTTCAATTCCTTCACTCCTGATGGAGACAATGTAAATGATACTTGGGGAATAAAAGAATTGAGATTCTATAAAGGAGTAAGGATTCAGATCTTCGAAAGAAGTGGAAAGCGCCTATTCTATACTGAGAATCCTGATGTCAGATGGGATGGTACTTTCAATTCAACTGATATGCCAACTGGAACTTACTACTGGACAGTAGAAGTAGGAGAAACAGGAGAAGTGAGAAAAGGGATGTTGAATTTAATAAGGAAATAAGAACGATGTACAATGTACAAAGTACCAAGAATTACCACTGAATGAGTTTAGAACTCTGACTTGGTACTTGGGACTTTGTACTTAGTACAATAAAAAAATATATCATGAAAAAAACACTCATCATATTTATAGGAATAGTCTTAGTAACTACAACAGATATTCTCGCTCAATCTAGAAAATACGTGTCTCAGTTCAGCCACATGCAGAGTTACTTCAATCCCGCTTTGACGGGGTATGAAGGTTCGAACTTCCGTGGGCTTGTTCGCAATCAGTGGGCAGGCTTTGAGGGCGCACCGATGACATATGTGGGTTCGCTCGAGTTTGATATTGCAGATTTTTCGAAGGGCTCAGACGCTAACAAAAATGCCTTAGGAATAAATATCCTACATGATGAATATGGAGCATTTTTAGAGACAGAATTGATCGCTTCTTATGCCTCAAGGATTCAGATTGCGGAGAAGACTTCACTAAGATTGGGAATGGGCGTTAATTACAATCGAGTAAGATTGGATGGAAATAGTCTAACGACTGAGCAATCTAATGATCCAAAAATTGCGCAATACTTGAATGGATTTGCCAATATGCAGGTAGTGGATTTTAACATTGGTTTGGCCTTGACCCATCCGAATTATTACATTTCTTATGCAATGCACAATGTGAATCAGGGAGCGATCAACTCGGGTGATGTTTTTATGGAGCGGAAGCCAAGAGTTGGAATCGTGCAAGCTGGATATAGAAATGCGATCAATGAAAATTTGGCGATAGCGACCAATTTCATGTACAGAAGTCAGGAAGATTTGCCAGACAATGTTGAGTTGAACTTCAAAGTATTGATGATGGACAAGATCTGGCTAGGAGCGGGGCATCGAATCGATTATGCGAACAATTTTCAGTTAGGCATCTTACTTCCGATGATGCGGATTGGCTATGTCTATGAATTACCAATGAACAAGTCCTATTTGCTTCCAAACACTACTCATGAATTCCTGGCGGTGATTCCTCTTTTCAAGAAGAATATCAGAGATGATAAGAAGGAAGTTTTGATTTGGTGATTCAAAGGGACTTAAAATTAGGTCGTAATACTATTGTTATAAAAAATAAAGGCCCAAACCAACGCTCTCCTTTTATAGGGTTAACTGGATTTTCTAAGGGCTTTTCAAACTCCTTAATAAAAAATCAAATATTTTTATCGGAAAGCGAGAATTAGATCAGAATTAAGTTCCGGGTGTCTTTGATAATCAATTTCCTATTTACAGCTTTTATAGGCAGATAAGTAAGGGAAAGGATCTCCCGATCATGTCGTGGTAGCCGCTGAAATCCTATTCTTTTTGGTAAGTTTTGAGAAGTTTCTGCTTTAAGCAAAAGCTAACTGCCAAAATAAATTTTAAAAAGTCCTACCACGCCGATCATCGCCCCTGATGTAGTCGATAGAATAATCCTTGCAGAATCAGATCTATTGGCGAGAAAAAATATTGTCATTCCCTCTTGAGATATGTCCAAGAAGCTAACCAAATGGACTCTATTATATAAATGGCTTTAGCTAAAAAATAAGCTATGTTTATTGTTGATTTCATAAAAAATGGATTTGGTTTTTATAAGTTTAATTTTTTCAATTGATAAAAAATGTATTTGAAATACTTACTTTTTGTGATTAAATACTAATTTTATTTCTAGAGAAGCTAATTGCCTTTCTTCTTTTAAAAAAATAATAATGATTATCCGCAATCGCGTCAGTAATTAACTTGAAAACCTGAATTATATTGGATAATTGTCAACAGTTCTTGGATAACGGTCAACTGATGATCTAAATCTGATGATTATATTATTTTGGATGGCTACTGGAATGAAAGCTGATATGCATAAAAATAATTAACGAATATGGAGTTTCAATTACTCTTTGTCATCATCCTATTGGCTATTGCTACATTCAATAGCTTGATTTTAATTTTCAAAAAGGAGAATAATATGCTGAAGTATAGATATCTCAATACTTCATTGTTCTTCTACAATTTTTGCTTGGTGATTTATTACATTTGGTTTGAAGCGGGATATATCGTTGAAGTACCGCAACTATTGAGGACGCTCAGTCCTTTGATGTATTTATGTGCGCCTTTTTTTTACTTCTTTATTAGGAATGCCGTTGAAAATAAGACTGGATTAACAAAAAAAGATTTTATTCATTTTCTTCCTGCGTTGATTCACCTTATTGATTTGCTTCCATTTTATTTTGAATCAATTCAAACAAAAACAGTTTTTGCTGCTACAATTGTCACTGATCATTCTCAGATAAATTCTGAAGCTGATGGAATTATTCCTATTCAATTTCATTATCTCTTTAGGATTTTCCTTCAGACCTTGTATTTTATCTATTCTGTTCATTTAGTAAAAAAGTTAAGTACTAGGTTACTTGTTTTAAGTAATTGGAAGCAACATGTTCAAAGAGACTTATTTGTTATACTGATTTGTTTAGGTTGGTTAGTTTCATTTCAATTTATTTATGCTGTTTTCGAGTCCTTGCTTTTACTTGAGGTAATAGATTTGTCAGTAGAGAATTATTATTTGAGGAGAACTTCACTCGTGGGTCTTTTGGGATTAAATATATTCGTGAATTTCAGATTAGGAACAAGTAGTGAAAAGAAAGGTGATGAGGAAATGACATTAAGCAAGCAGACAAAAGCAAGGATTAGCCCATCGCATTTGGTTGATTCAATTCAGCAAGAAGACAGCGAAAAAATAGAGACAGAAATTTTAGCAGCTTTTTCTATAGAGGAAATAGAATTGACCAAGTCTAAGATTATTTCAAAGTTGAAAGATGAAAACCTTTTTACAGAAAGTGGACTGACTTTAAATCATTTTGCCAGCCAAATAAACACCTCTCCAAAATTAGCATCATTAGTTATCCATAAAGAGTTTAATACAAATTTCAAAGAATTTTTGAATCAGCACAGGATAGCCTATGCCGTCTCCAAAATTGAAGAAGGCTATCTTGATGATTTTACATTGGTAGCATTGGGTGAAATTTCAGGGTTTAATTCAAGGACTACATTTTTTAATGCTTTCAAAAAAGCGAAGGGCTGTAGTCCTTCAGAGTATTGGAAGAATTTTCAAGAATCTCCTTTATAATATGAATAGTTTTCTTAGGATTTCCTGAATTCTCCTGATCCTACTCCCTGTATTTTTGTTGAAATCCGTTTTTTGTAGATCTTCATAATCTACCAATTTTTATTGTTTTAATATCAGTTCAAAGCCACTAATCATGAATTTTTAAGTTGAATATCGCACTTTTGGAATTGGACGGTGGATCCGTACCAATTTTTAATAATCTGTTTTCTGCATTTGAAATCTTGGTTATTGGACTTCTCTGACTTTGTGTTTCAAAAACAGATTTTGAAACATGTAAAAGTTGAAAAATGACTTGGTTTTGGTGTGATTTGTAACAAATGAATCATAAAAAAAATGAAGGATACGTCTAAACTTATTCGGGTATGAAAAAATTATTTACGTTCAATTTAATTCAACAAGTCTTAGGATGTTTACAATTGATCAATTGTAGAAAGTTTCCAGATTTTAGTAAATTTCTAAAATTACACTTTTTCCTTATTGCTTTTTCCTACAATTCCATTCATGCTCAAGTTATTTCAACAAGCACTAGTTCTACTGTAGTGATTGCTGGTGGTGAAGATTTTGTGGTCAATGCAGGAGTGACTCTTTCAAATACAAATAGTGTGGCGACTGCAGGTTCTGGTAGTACTTCTATTGTTCTTCCAAATTTCACTAATAATGGATCTATGGTTGGATCATCAACTGGCGGCGCTATTATGAGTGCGTTTAATAGTAGCGTCAAAACAAATTTTATTAATAATGGTACGATGAGTGGTAAAGGAGGGATTAATTTTTATTCCCCTATTACTTTAACAAATAATGCTTCTAGATCTATTTCAGGAACCGATCGGGCTATTCATTTTCATAGTGGTTCATCTGGGACGGATTTGGTGAATAATGGTTCTATACAAGGAAATTTTTCTTCAATTAGGATTTACTCAGGTGCAACAATTAATAGTCTTACAAACAATTCAACGGGAAGAATTGGAGGTACAAATTGTAACAATATACTTGGAATTGAGCATGGAGGGACAATTACAACTCTAATTAATTATGGTACTATAAGAAATTGCAGAAGTGACTTTGCTGCAATAAATGGTTCTTCCGCAACTATAACAACTTTAAAAAATTATGGAGTAATTAATAACAATAATTCTACCAGAAGTATTTCAGGTACTGCGGTGACCAATTTATATAATTCTCAAAGCAACTTTAATTTTAATGGGAATCTACCAACTAATTACTTTGTCTATATAGATGGTTCTAAAACTGGTAAAATTACATTTACAAATCCTGGTTCATCAACTTTAAATTTTGGTATTGATCCAGCAAGTACTTTGCCCAGCGGTACTTACGCTGCAGTTTTAAGTGGAATTAACGCAAGTAATATTATTTCTGGTACAAGTGGTGTTTTTGGGGAAAAAGTTTGGACATTAACAAACCCTACCGGGACACAGTGGGATTTAATAGTAAGTGCTCCAGCTACAACAATGTCAATTAATGGTGGAGAAAATCAATACACTATGGCAGGATCTGTAGTTTCTTTAGCCCCTAGTGTGTTGGTGACGGATGATAATAGCAATCCAGTTTCCGGCGTATCGGTAACCTTCGCTGTGGCCTCAGGCGGAGGTAGTATTACGGGTGGGACAGCGATTTCCGATGCTAGCGGTATAGCTACTTTAGGTAGCTGGACTCTGGGTTCCACTGCGGGTATAAATACGCTGACAGCCAGCAGTACTGGTTTAAGTGGCTCTCCACTGACCTTTACCTCAACAGGTATTGGTGATGCCACACAACTAGCCTTCTTGGCACAACCTGAGAACGCGGCTATTGGGTCATCAACCGGCACTATCACCGTTGAAATTTTGGATGCAAATGGTAATCGGGTGATCAACAACACTTCTTCGGTTACTATGTCTATTGCGAATAACGCTGGAAGCGGAACGTTGGCTGGTACAGTAAACGTTAATGCGGACGCTGGTCTGGTCACATTCTCCGGATTGAGTATTAATAAGGTTGGCGAAGGGTACACTCTGAGTGCGGCATCGACCGGACTTACATCGGCGATCTCCTCGGCATTTAATATAACTAAGAAGGAACTGACCATTGCTGATCCGACCTTAACCAAAACGAAAGGCTACGACGGTACTGCAATTGCGGAGGTTGTGGTTGGAGCGCTGAATGGAGTATCCCTGGACGACGATATTACCGTGACTGCGTTTGCCAGCTACAATGATGCCTATGTTGGTACAGGTAAGACAATTACAGTGATATACTCGCTAGATGGTTCGGATGCCACTAATTATATATCTCCTGTCAATTTTGTGGTGACCGATGGTGTTATTACAGCGAAAAACCTGACTATAGCGAGTCAGAATTTGACTTTATCCAAAACCCATGATGGAACCAATACTGCTTCGATTACAGATATTGTTTTAGATGGAGTTGAGCCAGGTGATGATGTGACCGTGAGTGGGCTTGCGACTTATGCTGATGCTACAGTAGGCACGGGTAAAACAATCACAGTGGTCTACACGCTAGACGGAGCTGATGCTGCAAATTATTTAGCACCTGAGAATACGGTAGTAACAACTGGGGAAATTACTGCTAATCTTCCCACGATTACCTCCACACCAAACACCACAGTACCTTACGGTGAGTCATATAGTTATAGCGTGGTAGCTACTACAGAAGGTGATCTGGAAACTACCCTTACTGCCCCAACTTTACCTTCTTGGTTGACCTTCAGTTCAGATGGTCAAAATAGTGCAACTCTGTATGGCAATGTACCTGCTGGAGTGAGTTTATCAGGTGTGGCTGGAGACGAAAACGGAAATATTTATGCCATTCGTCAAAATGGAACCGAGATTTTTAAAATTGAGCCTGATGGAACTACAACTTCTTGGAAGTCAGGAATGAAGTCAGGTTTTATAGTTGCATTACATATCGCCAATGGATACATTTATGTCCCACGATATGGAGATCTTACTCACTCTATTACAAGAATTCCTCTAAATGACCCGATGGCAGATGAAGAGATTTTTCTTACGGGCTATGGTGGAATAGCATCGTTGATTGATAAGGGTAATAACGTATATGCAACGGATATTAACTCTAATTTAATATTGAAAATTGATGAACCTACTAAAGCAGTTAATATCGTTCTATCTAATACCAATGGAATCATTACTCCCTTTGGATTAACATTTGACAATGAAGAAAACCTTTACATAGCAACATGGTCAGATAGAAGAATTTTGAAATATGACGGTGTAACTGTTAGTTCAGTATTAAGTTTGCCGAATAATGTTTCTTCTATTAGAAAGGATAGAAACAATAATTTTTATCTATCTATGTCAGGTGGAGGAGTAAGAAAATATACTTCAGATTTTAGTTCTTTTCAGGTAGTTTCTTTATTAGCAACTGATAATATTTGGAGTCTTTCTTTCACTTCAAGTGGCGCTTTGGTATATGCGAAATACAATACAAATGAAGTGTACCGTCTCCAGACAGGTGCAATATTGACAGGAACTCCAGCTAAGTCAGATATAGGAGATCATCCGGTAGTATTGAGAGCTGAAAATAATGCTGGATTTACCGAACAAAGCTATACAATCACGGTAACTGACGAGACGGCTCCTCTGGTTTCGACTCTTGTGCCAGCAAATAATGCTACGGATGTGGAGCTTCAGCCTTCCTTGTCCACAACTTTTGACGAAAAGGTAGTACTGGGTACCACAGGCACATTTACAGTGAATAACGGAAGTTCGGTGCTCAGAACTTACGACCTATCCATTACAGAGGACCGGAATGCATTTACACTTTCCGAGAATCAGTTGACACTCACGCTTGACTTGGATATCACTCTACCTGTGAATACCATGATTACGGTCGGCATTTCTGCAGGCTTTGTAAAGGATATTGCCGACAATGACTTTGCAGGTATCGCCGAAGACTCCAACACTTGGAGATTCTCCACAATCAATAAACAGATGCAAACCATCACTTTCCCTGAAATTGCCACCAAAACTTATGGAGATGAAACATTCACATTAGGGGATGCTGAGACGGATAGGGGTTTGACTGTCACTTACACAGCGGTTGACCCGACAGTGGTAAGCATAACCGGCAATCAGGCCACGATACTTAAGGTTGGAAGCACGACCATTACAGCCTCACAGGCAGGAGACGACACTCAATTTGAGGCAGAGAATGTTCAGCGTACACTGACAGTTGGACAAAAAGCAGTAACGATCACAGTTGAGGACAAAAACAAGGTTTATGGCGAAGGAAATCCAGCATTAACCTTCACTTACACAGGTTTTGTGAACGGAGATACACAAGTAGCAACAGAGCCAAGCATTACAACAACCGCTACGGCAAGCTCGAATGTTGGTACTTATCCAATTACTTTATCAGGTGGGCTAGATGCGAATTATGACATCACTTTGGTTAATGGAACATTGACAGTTGGACAAAAAGCAGTTACCATCACAGCCGAGGACAAAAACAAGGTTTATGGAGAAGAAAATCCAGCCTTAACCTTTACTTACACCGGTTTGGTAAATGGAGACGAGAAAGTAGCAACAGAGCCAAGCATCGCAACAACTGCTATGGCAAGCTCGAATGTTGGAACTTATCCGATTACTTTGACTGGAGCAGCAGATGCGAATTATGACATCACTTTGGTTAATGGAACATTGACGGTTGGTCAAAAAGCAGTAACCATTACAGCCGAGGACAAAAACAAGGTTTATGGCCAAGCCAATCCAACCTTAACCTTTACTTATACAGGTTTGGTGAATGGAGACGAGAAAGTAGCTATAGAACTAAGCATTGCAACGACTGCGACAGCAAGTTCAGGAGTAGGAACTTATCCAATTACTTTAGTGGGTGGCGTAGACGCGAATTATGACATCACTTTGGTCAATGGAACATTGTCAGTTGGTCAAAAAGCAGTAACCATTACAGCCGAGGACAAAAACAAGGTTTATGGAGAAGAAAATCCAGCCTTAACCTTTACTTACACAGGTTTAGTCAATGGAGATACACAAATAGCAACAGAGCCAAGCATTGCAACAAGTGCTACAGCAAGCTCAAATGTCGGAACATACCCAATTACTTTATTAGGTGGTGTTGATGTGAATTATGCCATCACTTTGGTCAATGGAACATTAACTGTAAATCAAAAAGCAGTAACCATCACAGCTGAGGACAAGTCGAAAGTTTACGGCGAAGCCAATCCAGTCTTGACCTTTACTTATACAGGTTTGGTGAATGGGGACGAGAAAGTAGCGACAGAACCAAATATAGCAACAACTGCTACGGCAAGCTCAAATGTCGGGACTTATCCGATTACTTTATCAGGTGCTGTAGATGCGAATTATGCTATTACTTTGGTTAATGGAACATTGTCAGTTGGTCAGAAAGCCTTGATCATCACGGCAGACGACAAGCAGAAAATCTATGGCGAATCCAATCCAACCTTGACCTTCACTTACACAGGTTTGGTGAACGGAGATACACAAGTAGCAACAGAGCCAAGCATTGCAACAACTGCTACAGCAAGCTCAAGTGTTGGGACTTATCCGATTACCTTAACTGGTGGGGTAGATGCGAATTATGATATTACTTTGGTTGATGGAACACTGACAGTTGGTCAAAAAGCAGTAACGATCACAGCCGAGGACAAAAACAAGGTTTATGGCGAATCCAATCCAGCCTTGACCTTCACTTACACAGGTCTAGTGAACGGAGACGAGAAAGTAGCAACAGAGCCAAGCATAGCAACAACCGCTACAGCAAGCTCGAATGTTGGAACTTATCCAATTACTTTAGTGGGTGGGTTAGATATGAATTATGACATCATTTTGGTTGATGGAACATTAACTGTAAATCAAAAAGCAGTAACCATCTCAGCCGATGACAAAATCAAGGTTTATGGACAAGAAAATCCAGCCTTAACCTTTACTTACACAGGTTTGGTTAATGGAGATACACAAGTAGCAACAGAGCCAAGCATCGCAACAAGTGCTACAGCAAGCTCGAATGTTGGAACTTATCCAATTACTTTAGTGGGTGGTCTCGATGCGAATTATGATATCACATTGGTTAATGGAACATTGAGAGTTGGTCAGAAAGCAGTAACCATCACAGCTGAGAACAAAAACAAGGTTTATGGAGAAGCTAATCCAACGTTGACCTTTACTTACACAGGTTTGGTGAATGGAGACGAGAAAGTAGCGACAGAGCCTAGCATTGCAACAACGGCAATATTGAGCTCAGCAGTAGGAACTTATCCAATTACTTTAACTGGTGGAGTAGATGCGAATTATGATATCACTTTGGTTAATGGAACACTGACAGTTGGTCAGAAAGCGGTAACCATCACAGCTGAGAACAAGTCGAAAGTCTACGCCGAAGGAAATCCAGCCTTGACTTTCACTTACACAGGTTTGGTGAATGGAGACGAGAAAGTAGCAACAGAGCCAGGTATTGCAACAACCGCTACAGCAAGCTCAGCAGTAGGTACTTATCCAATTACTTTATCAGGTGGTCTTGATGCGAATTATGACATCACGCTAGTTGATGGAGAGCTGGAAGTAACACAAGCTACTCTGACGATCACAGCCAATGAAGGGCAGTCCAAAATCTTTGGAACGGCTGATCCGGTATTGAGCTATTTTGCAACAGGTTTTGCAGCTGGTGATGATGAACAAGTATTGACTGGTAATCTGACAAGAGCTACAGGTGAAGTCGTAGGAACATATCCAATTAATCTTGGAAGCTTAGCAGCTGGAGGAAATTATCAGATTGTATATACAAGCGCAGATTTTGAGATTATCCCTGCGGTGATTGAGGCGGTCATGCAGCCTGCCCCAATCGAGACAGTTTGGGGAGTTTATCCAGGTTTACCTTCCACAGTCACAGTAATGACAACTGATGGTCAATTCCTAGCATTACCGATCACATGGGATTTACAAACCCTGTATGTCTTCGGGAATGGAGAATATCCACTAACGGCAATCATTAATTTACCATCAGGAATTCTGAATACAGAAGCGTTGACAGTTGAGATCGTGGTGACTGTTCTTCCTAAGCCAGCACCAGAGGATATTCTGCTTGACAACA
>NZ_BMFD01000013.1:52488-113231 GCF_014637795.1 Belliella aquatica
CGTCCAGGACCGAGACGGAAATATTCTTGAAAAGGAATTTACCATCATCAGAAATAGGACATCGGTTAGCAATATTGAAATCTTCAATTCCTTCACTCCTGATGGAGACAATGTAAATGATACTTGGGGAATAAAAGAATTGAGATTCTATAAAGGAGTAAGGATTCAGATCTTCGAAAGAAGTGGAAAGCGCCTATTCTATACTGAGAATCCTGATGTCAGATGGGATGGTACTTTCAATTCAACTGATATGCCAACTGGAACTTACTACTGGACAGTAGAAGTAGGAGAAACAGGAGAAGTGAGAAAAGGGATATTGAATTTAATAAGGAAATAAGAACGATGTACAATGTACAAAGTACCAAGAATTACCACTGAATGAGTTTAGAACTCTGACTTGGTACTTGGGACTTTGTACTTAGTACAATAAAAAAATATATCATGAAAAAAACACTCATCATATTTATAGGAATAGTCTTAGTAACTACAACAGATATTCTCGCTCAATCTAGAAAATATGTATCTCAATTCAGTCATATGCAGAGTTACTTCAATCCTGCATTGACGGGGTATGAAGGTTCGAACTTCCGTGGGCTTGTTCGCAATCAGTGGGCAGGCTTTGAAGGGGCGCCCATGACTTATGTGGGTTCGCTCGAGTTTGATATTGCAGATTTTGCGAAGGGCTCAGATGCCAACAAAAATGCATTGGGGATTAATGTTCTACATGATGAATATGGAGCATTTTTAGAGACAGAATTGATCGCTTCTTATGCCTCAAGGATTCAGATTGCGGAGAAAACTTCTCTAAGATTGGGAATGGGCGTTAATTATAATCGAGTAAGATTGGATGGAAATAGTCTAACGACTGAGCAATCTAATGATCCAAAAATTGCACAATACTTGAATGGATTTGCCAATATGCAGGTAGTGGATTTTAACATTGGTTTGGCCTTGACCCATCCGAATTATTACATCTCTTATGCGATGCACAATGTGAATCAGGGAGCGATCAACTCGGGTGATGTTTTTATGGAGCGGAAGCCAAGAGTTGGAATCGTACAAGCGGGTTATAGAAATGCGATCAATGAAAATTTGGCGATAGCGACCAACTTCATGTACAGAAGTCAGGAAGATTTGCCAGACAATGTTGAGTTGAACTTCAAAGTATTGATGATGGACAAGATCTGGCTAGGAGCGGGGCATCGAATCGATTATGCGAACAATTTTCAGTTGGGCATCTTACTTCCGATGATGCGGATTGGCTATGTTTACGAATTACCGATGAACAAGTCCTACTTGCTTCCAAACACTACACATGAATTCCTGGCGGTGATTCCTCTTTTCAAGAAGAATATCAGAGAAGATAAGAAGGAAGTTTTGATTTGGTAGTGTTAAATGATTAATCTGGAAGGTTTATATTCATTTTATGAGTATGAAACTGAGTTGGCTGAAAATCATCAAGTTTAAAAAAATAATAGGTTAGGGCTAATAAATAATAGGATATGATTTCTGATACTGACAATATTCTTGGGCAAAAAATGCTTCAGCTTTTAGAAGAGAATGAAAATTATAAAAATGAAAATTTGGATTTATATAGTTTTTCAAAATTGCTCGGGGTGAGTCCCCGAGCAATATCTAATTTAGTGAGTGAATGTTTCAAAATTGGGTTTCGTGAATTTTTAAATCAATTTAGAGTCAAAAAAGCCGTTGAATTGATTCATTTAAAAAAGAATACTTTAAAAGTTAATGAATATGCTGGCTTGGTAGGGTACAAATCCAGAATAACATTTTTCAATGCATTTAAAAATCAATTAGGAATGAGTCCCGAACAGTTTATAAAAAAGGTATCAATCAGCAAACAAGAAATCTAATTTTTCCAAGGTCTTAATTTCTTCCATATTATTCATGCTTACTGGTTTTTCTATGTAGCCTGCAACTATATCATATTTCTCTGCTCTTAATCTATCAGATTTATTGATTGAAGAGGTGATGATGACTACATAGACATGTTCGCAAAAATTGGATTTGATCAGTAAATCCAAGAAGTCCCAACCATCTAAGTCAGGCATATTGATGTCCAAAAGCACAATTTGTGGCGTAGTATTTTGCTTAAGTGAACTCAAATACTCTAAGGCATCCTGTCCATTTAAAAAGGCTTTTGGATCACCATGTAAATTACTTTTGACTATAAGATGACGGACAAGCTTGATAATGATGTCTTCGTCGTCGACTATTAAAATATCGTATTTCATCGAATTTGATCTATGTTGATTTGTTCTGTTTTGTTTGTAATATCTCGTATGATATTGTCAAGTTCTACTGTAGAATTTAGAATATGCTGAAGCAATTCCTTTTTGTCAACCTCTTGATCATCCTCTTCAGTCATATTAATCAAATTAACAAGCCCCATAAGCCTAGCAAGCGGTGCTCTTACCACGTGTGATTGAATCCAAGCGATTTCCTTAAGTTTTTCATTCTGTTTTTCTATCGCTTCGATATATTGAAATTTCAAGGTGACGTCATTTGCCAAAACAAGTAAAGCTTTACGCTCCTCAAAATCGATTTCATTGTAGCTGATTTCGACATCAATTAGCTCTCCATCTTTTTTAAGATGCTTGAATACCCCTGGAGTTTTCATTCCAGGATCTTCATCATTGAGGATAATTGATTTCGCTCTTTCAATTTCATCTGAAGGTCTAATGTCAAATACCGTCATTGTAAGAAATTCTTCTTTTGTGTAACCGTAATGTGAAATTGCAGCTTGATTTACATCTAAAAATTTAAATGAAGACTTATCAAACACATACATAGGTAGTGGACTCAAGTGGAAAAGCTCTCTATAGCGCTTTTCAGAATATTCAAGTTGATTGAATACTTTCTTTCGTTCTATAGAATAAACGATACTTTTTTGAAGAATATCTGGATTTAGTTCATCTTTCAACAGGTAATCTGCTGTTCCTAGACCGATTGATTTGATTGCAAAATTTCTATCTGAATAACCTGTCAGAACGATCACAGGAATATTTTCTGCAAATCTGAGAATCTCATTGACTAAATCTTCACCGCTTTTATCTGGCAAACTTAAATCCAACAAAATCACATCATAAGAACCGGGATCTTTGGTTAATGATTGTTTGCAAGTTGAAACATGTTCTAAATCGAGTTGATTGAATTGTTCTTCTAAATATTCAGATATCAGGAGAAAATCACCCATGTTATCCTCAATAATTAGAATTCGTTTTATAGTATCAATTTCAGTCATAGAGCCCTAAGTCGTAGATGGTAGTTTTACAATAGAAAACCAAAATTCCTCAATTTGAGAAATCACTGTAAGAAAATCAAGACCGCCAACTGGTTTGGTGATATAGCAGTTGGCATGCTCACGGTATGCTTCAACAACGTCCCTTGGTGTGGATGAAGTTGTGAGCATGATTACTGGAATTTGTTTGAGTGCAGCATTGTTTTTAATGAATTTGAGTACTTCATGACCATTCTTTTTGGGCAGATTAATATCCAAAAGTATGATGTCGGGTGTAATAGCATTTATATATTCTCCAGCCTTTGTCAAGAGTAAAATGGCTTCCTGACCATCTTTTGCGATTTGTAATTCGTTAAGGATTCTTCCTTCTTCAAGCGCCTCAGAAATCAATAATATGTCTCCATCATTATCCTCAACTAATAGGATTTGAATTTTCCTCATCTTTTAATCTTTCAAATAGAATCTTAAACTTTTGATTTAATCTTTGAAAACATAATTACGTAATTTCATGATCAAAAACCAAAGCTTATTCTTTGCTCGTTGGAAGTTTTACAATATTTATCCAAAAATTCTCGATACTTATCACCGCATTAATAAAATCTTCTACATCAATTGGCTTTGTAATAAAACAATTGACATGATTCTTATAAGACTCGTTGATATCTCGAGGTGAAGAGGATGTGGTGAGCATGATTACGGGAATATGCTTATGCTTTTCACTATTTTTTAAATATTTCAAAACTTCATGCCCATTGAGCTTTGGTAAATTCACATCTAAAATGATTAAATCGGGATAGAGTTCATTCTTGAAGTTTTCCAGTTTCTCCACATATTGAATGGCTTTCTCGCCATCTTTTACGACGCTAATCGTGTTTTTCATTTTCGCTTCTTCTAGAGCTTCTAAGGTTAGAAGAATATCTCCTTCATTGTCTTCTACAAGGAGAATATGGACATTTTTCATAAAGTAAAATTTGCAGAAAAGTACTTGAAAATATTTGTTTTTAACATATGTTAAGATAGTAAAAAGTTCGTGTATGATAGGTGGTTCAATATGATTTTATTTTCGTCATTAAATATGCTTCATGCATTATTTGATCTAAAAATTTCAACTGAAATTGCCTCCATGACTATGCTAAATAACATTGCATGCCTCTTTACTCATGGGACATGTTGCGAGTCAATTGTATTTAAGAGGATTTCAGTTTTTCTAAAAAGGTGATACAGTTTTGATCTGTAAGTGGTTTTTCCCAAAACGCCTCAATCTGCGCATAATTTTGCGATTTCAATTTATCATGTTGACTCAATGAGGAAGTCACGATGACTACTTTGTATTTAATGTCTAAGTTTAATTCATTCAGTTTTTCTAAAAATTCCCAACCTGACATTTTTGGCATATTTAGATCTAGGAAAACCAAAAAATCAACCTTTTTTTCTTGGTTTAATTTAAGGAATTCTAATGCTGACAATGGATTATTGAAACAATAGGGATGGGACGAAAGTCCGCTCTCCATGACCATCATTTCATGATAGTATAAAACGCCCGGGTCATCATCAATAATAAGAGTTTCGAAATTCATAGGCTATAAATTTTCAATTTTTTCTGCTTTGAGATGTATTTCTCTGATGATGTCGTCCAACTCTAATAATCCATCTTCCAACTCTAGAATTAATTCAGCTTTTGATTTGTGATTATACTTGTAATTTTCATGATTTTTCAGAAGGTGCGCCAATCCCATTACTCTTGTCAAAGGAGCTCTAACGACATGAGATTGCAACCAGGTGATTTCTTTTAGTTTAGTATTCTGATTTTCAATGTTTCGCAGTGCAATTTCGAGGGCTTGACTAGACTTTTCTAAATCAGCGGTCCTTATTTTAACTTTTTCCTCTAGATTTTTACTTGCTCTAAGCTTTTTGAAGTAAATAATACTTAAGGCTCCTAATATGAATACAAGAATAAATATAAGTAATTGAAAATAGATGGTATCATGAAAGAAACCTTGTACTTTAAAAGTGATTTCGGCTGGTTCAGACCATTTACCTGACTTATAAGCTAATATTTCTACAGTATAAATTCCAGGCTCTATTGAAGTTAGGCTAATTTCCTTTCGATTTCCTAAGGCGATTAAAGATGCTGATTGATTCTTGAATCTGTAATAGTATTGGGTATTTTCTGTATCATCAAAATCAATGGAAGTGAAGTCTATATCAAACTTGAATGTACCTGCGGGAATTTCGATTTTTGATTGATGATCAAAAAATGTATCACCTATCCAAATACCTTCTATTAGAATATTTGGTGCTTCACTTCTTTGAGAAACTAGGTCAAGATCGACTACTACAATGCCTTTGATTGAAGGAAACCAAAGGTTTCCATTGGCTAGTTTGACGGCCGAGGGAAAGCAATTGCCATTAGTCTCACTATTGGCCATGCCGTGTGATCGGTTGAACGACTTTGATCGAATAAAATTTGAACTGGTATTTTCTTTAAAACTCAGTAAATCATCTATTGGAAGACTCAGCAAACCGGAATTTGTACTTAGCCAAACATGGCCAAGGCCATCATCTTGAATAGCATATATGGCTTGAGAACTGATTCCATTATGAGATTTGACTTCAATGAATTTCTGATGATCAAAGTAGATTAACCCAGATTCAGTTGCTAACCATAAGTCACCTTGAGGATCTTCATATATGCTAAAAATGACTTTAGATTTGATGTCTTTTGTAAGCTGAAATTCGCTGACTTGAGTATAATTTTCTATACTTAGCATACCTGTAGCAAATGAACCAAGCCAAATCCGTTTTCTGGAGTCTTCAAGAATAGTAACTAAATCTGTATGGGAAAACTTCTCGGGGATTTCAATTAAATTGATTTCTTCTTCTTCATTCAGAATATGAACTCCACCATTCTCGGTTATTATCCATATTTGATTATTTAAATCTCTATAAACTGCTGTAGCAATTCGGCCTTTAAGTTTTTTATTGATTTCTATTTCTGGATCAATTTTTCTTGTTGTCAAATCAAAACTGTTGATTCCTCCATAAGTGCCAATGTAAATTTTATTGCCTCTGCCATATATTGATGCAATGGTATTGTCGGTTAGTCCATTTTGTGCATTGTATAAGACGGTATCCTTTTCATTCATGTGATAAAAACCTTTGCCGAAGGTACCCGCAAATGCATCTCCATTACTATGCTGATAGATAGGGAAAATGGAAGCGGTAATTGGATTATTTTTCACTTCTAGCATCTTTAAGGAGGCTGGTTTTAAATGAATCATTCCAAGACCATTTGTTCCTAACCAAACATGGTCACCATCTATGAAGATAATTCTGATTAAGTTTTCATCAATCCCTTCAATATCTATTTTGGTAAATTTATTTTTCTCTGAAACAAAAAGCCCTTTTTCTTCAATTCCTGCCCACAAAACATTATTTTCATTTAGAGCGATGTTGTTGACAAAAGAATTTTTATGCTCCTCGTTCAGGTTGTGTGCTTTCAGCTTATTCTCTGAAAAATGATGAATACCATGATTTTTTGTTCCAAACAAATAGTCATTTCCATCAGGGAGAATGGTTATAATGTCAAAAGTTTCAGTTTCAGGAGTAATGCTGATTTTTAAGCTTCTCAAATCGATTTGATACAAGCCTTGATTGGTGCCTACAAGTAACTTATCACCAGCGACATCAATCACTTGGATTTTTCTACCTCTAGCAGTTGTCCATGGTTTAAAAGCCTTTATTTCATCATCTTCTAAATAGTATAGCAAATCACCTAAAGTACCTATCCACAATCTTCCAAAATTGTCTTTAGAAATTGAGCTAATTACATTGTCATCAATGATTTCTCTTGCATCTATGACTTTCTTGATTCTTTTATTGAAAAGGACTAAGCTATTGTCGCTTGCTGCCCATACACCTTCATTATCAACTTTATGGACATCATAGTAGATGTTAGAAATGATTTCTGAATTATTCTCTTTGTTGAATTCCGTGAAGGTGGAGCCGTCATATCTGACCATTCCTTCCTCTGTAGCTATCCAAAGGAATCCAAAATCATCTTTTTCAATATCAAAAACAGTGTTTTGGGGTAGCCCATTTTCATTGTTATAAAAAACAGTAAGGTAAGGCTTTTTCAGCACCTCAACAGTACTATGTTGAGGTAATGCAAGCCCTGAAAGATGTATGGACATGATAATTCCCGTCAAGAAAATTATCTTGTGATATAAACAAAGTTTCATACTGGATTTGATTAGAAGCGTTTTTACGGTGATTTTGCTGTTCTAATCTGGTCTAATGTATGGATATTAAAAAAAATAAAAAAGCGAAACGATATAATTATTTTGAGATAAATAAGGTAATTTTTTTTGAATGAACTATTTTTCAATTCAAATATTGTTTTTTGATGGTGAAGAAAAATTTACTTCCTACACCTTCTTCAGATTTTACCCAAATTTCGCCTCCATGTTGCTTCACGATCTTATTGCAGGTAGCTAGTCCCATTCCTGTACCTGCAAATTCTTCCTTGGTATGAAGTCTATGAAACATTTGAAATATTTCTTCATAATGTTGAGGTGCGATTCCAATTCCATTGTCCTCAACACAAAATTCCCAATTACTAATATTTTCCTTCCCGCTTACTTTGATCAATGTGTTACTTCCTGGTTTTTGATACTTTACAGCATTACCGATAAGATTCTGGAAGAGAGTTTTGATAGGAGTGGTCTTACCAACAATATCTGGCAACTTTTCGATTTCAATTTTTCTATTCTGAATTTCCAGATCCGTATTGAAAAGTGGGAGAATTTCATTTATTAATTCATTGGTCTTGATAAGTTCAATTGGTGCGTCCTCACTTCCTATTTTAGCATAATTCAATAAGTCATTGATTAAATTGGTCATTCGCTTTGCCGCATCCACCGAAAAATGAATGTAAGTGTCAGCTTTATCATCAAACTTGCCTTTATAATTTTGCTCTAGTAAGCTCAAGAAACTACTGATCATTCTAAGAGGTTCTTTCAAATCATGCGAAGCTACACTTGCAAAACGCTCTAGCTCTTCATTCTTTTGAAGCAAGGCTTTTCTAGAGTCTACAATTTCCTGAATTGGCCTTCCTTCTGGGATGATAGCAATTACCTCTCCTGATGCATCGAATAGAGGTTTGAGGTTAAATAGGATGGTGGTAGGTCCCATTCCGCCCAAAACTTCCACTTCGTATTGGATGAATTCACCTTTTGCAGCGCTTTCAATATTTGCTTTTAGCGTTTCCTGAGTTTCTTTAGATATGGTCCACCAATAACAATCCCAAAACTTCTTTCCAATAAGATCATCAGCATGCAGTCCAGCAAAGTTAACAGCTGTTTGATTTGCTTCTAAAAGTGTCCCCTCTGGACTTAGGAAACCTATAAATTGAAAAGTGGAATCAAATATCCCCTTAAATTTAACAGCTATGTCTTCTGCATTTTTTGTTGCCAACTTTAAATTTGTAATGTCAGTCATGGCAATGACGGCACCAAGAAGGTTGTTGTTTTGATCTAAGATTTGATTGCCTGTACAATTGACAAAAATTTTATTCCCAGAAGCATGCTGTATGATAAGTTCACTATTTGAAATTTGCCCATCTTTAAGTGCCATAAAGAGTGGGATTTCATCAAGTTGAAGTGGAGTTATACCATCTGTTTTTAATAAGTCATAATAAGAAGTCCAATTTTTCGATTCTAGTGGATTGAATGGGATGCCATGCATATCGGTAGCAGCTTGATTGAAGAGAGTCAATCGCCCCGTGTGATCGCACACTACAATCCCGACATCTACAGAATTCAAAACTGTATCCAAGAAGGCTTTACTCTTACTGAGTTCATGTTGAGCTTCTTTTAAATTTGTGATATCGGTGTGCGTGCCAAACATCATTAATGGCTTACCATCTTCCGTCCAAGTCATCACTTTTCCTCGATCCAATACCCATATCCAATGACCGTCTTTATGCTGCATCCTGCATTCACAGGTATAATATTCAGACTGTTTCTCGAAACATTCGGTGAGTTTTTGCTCAGAGATGAATAAATCATCAGGATGTGTGAAGTTCATCCAAGTGTTGATGCTTATAGGACTTAGCTCTTCAAGAGTATAGCCAATCAATTCAGCCCATTTTTGATTAAAGATAGTTTCGCCTGTTTGGACATTCCACTCCCAAGTCCCAGCATTGGTACCATCTATGATGTTTTGAATTCTTTGGCTTTGCTCTTCGATTTTTTGGAAGGCATCCTTTCTGGGCGTGATGTTTTCTATTTGTGCTATGAAGTGCTTAAAACTTCCGTCAGGATTTTTTACTTTGGAACCGCTTAGATTGATCCAGATTATATCTCCTTTTTTAGTGAAATAGCGCTTTTCAATTTGATAAGTTTCTATTGCATCATTGACGAGTTTGGACACGTATCCAAGATCTCTTTCTAGGTCATCTGGATGGGTTATTTCTTGAAATGTCAATTTGGTGAATTCCTCAGAGGAATAACCTAAGAGGTCACAAAGACTCTTGTTTACTTTGATAAATCTTCCTTCCAAAGAGACCAAGCCCATTCCTATTGAAGCGTATTCAAAAGCGGTAGCAAATTCATCAGAGCTAGAAGAACTTTCTGTTGATAAATTTGAGTAAGTATTGAATTTCTTTAACCTTAATGCGATATAAAAAATGAAAACAGAGAGCAAAACAATTGCAATGGATAATAACTTGAAAGGATGATCCAAATAGCTAAACAAAAAAGCTGCTAATGCTACTATAGCAACAGACAGTCCTATCAGCGTAGGAATTAGTTTTTGGGTGGAGTTGAGCATGATTTGAAGAATTGGGGTGATTCTATGTATGTAAATTTATATTAAAAAATTCAATTTGATTGCCCTTTTAATCACTATTTTACTCCATAAGCGTAATTATTTTTCTTGTTGTATCTGCTTTCTTATCAATTGTAACCTAGAATGTGATAGTTTCATTTTTGTTAGTCGATTACACTATGTTCATAGGATTTTAGATTGGTAGTTCCTTAAAATAATCTCAATACTTTAGTTGACATTCAATGGACATTTAGCCGTCGACTTTTGACAATTTGATCTTGCCTGATT
This sequence comes from Belliella aquatica, assembly GCF_014637795.1. GTDB lineage: Bacteria > Bacteroidota > Bacteroidia > Cytophagales > Cyclobacteriaceae > Belliella > Belliella aquatica. The sequence continues at coordinate 62,864 of NZ_BMFD01000013.1, forward strand.
TTAGTACACACATTAGTATCAAGTGGCAAGTTTTGACTCTTCGTATCATGGTATTTTTGTTATTGGATACTCTTGATTTGAAGTTTTAGACTTTTGTTTTTAGAGTAAATATAAAGTGACTTCCTTTGCCTTCTTCCGATTTGATTCTGATTGTGCCACCGTATTTTTCAACAATTTTCTTACATATGGAGAGTCCAATTCCCGTTCCTGAATATTCATCTTTGCGGTGAAGTCGCTGGAATATTTCAAAAACTTTATTTTGATATTCTTCAGCTATTCCTATTCCGTTGTCCGAAACAGTAAATTCCCATGAATCTTTGAGTGCTTTGCAGGAAATATGAACCTTTGGCCTTGCGGATTCTTTTTGATATTTAAGACCATTGGAAATGAAGTTTTGAAAAAGTTGAAAAATTGGACCTTTTTCACCCTTGATTTCAGGTAAATTGTCCCATGTCAAAAGAGCCTGTTTTTCATCCAAAACCGTGTGATTGATCCTACTGATTTCCTTCATCAGTTCATTTAGATTTATACTTTCTTCCTGATATTCAATCCTGCCAATCCTTGAGAACTCCAACAAATCAAGAATAATTTGTCTCATTCGAACAGCACCGTCTGAAGCAAAATTGAGATATTGTAGGCCTTTTTTATCAAGTACATTTGCATATTTTTTTTCCAGTTGCTGCAAAAAGCTGGTAACCATTCTAAGAGGTTCTTGTAAGTCATGTGATGCCACAAATGCAAATTGCTCCAATTCCGCATTGGACTCTTCCAATTCATGGGCTTTTTGTTCGAGCGTTAGGTTAAGCTCCAACATCTGTAATTCGGCTGCTTTGCGGTCATTGACATTTCTAAAATAAACAGTCACACCATCTTCAGAAGGGAAAGCACTCAAATCCAACCAAAGTTTTAATGGAGGAAAGTACTCTTCAAACCTAATTGGCTTTTGATCCTTCACCGCTTGATCAAGACAGGAGAAAAACTTGAGTTCTTTAGCCTCAGGAAATACTTCCCAAATATTCTTTCCTAAAATGAACGATCGTTCTTTGAATAGCATGTTTTCTGCTTCCGTATTCCAATAAGTTACAATCCAATTTTGATCTAGTGCACAGAATCCATCCTGAATACTTTCCAGTGTTTCTGAAACTTTCTTATTTGATAATTTGAGCTCTTCCTCTTGTATTTTCTTTTCTGTGATGTCTTTTGCAATTGCGAAAATCAGTCCTTCTTCAAGAAGTGGCGTAGATGTCCAAGCGAGCCAGATATAATTTCCATATTTGGTTTTATAGCGACTTTCATAATAAGTGATGTTATTTCCATCACCTAACTTTTCTACCGTAGCCTGTGTACTTCCTTTATCCTCCGGATGGGTAAAATCATTGTAACTAGTGTTTAAAATTTCTTCTTCGCTATATCCTAAAACTTTCACAAAAGACTGGTTGACTTTTTTGAAATAGCCATCAAAACCAGCAATACACAGTAAATCCGGTGATAATTCAAAAAACAAGTTCAATTCATATTCTGCTTTCTTCCTTCGGATCATGGATCCCAATTGAACAAGGAAGTCTATGTCTAAGGTCGGAATATCATGCAAGTCGACTTTTTTATCAATACTACTCAGAATAATGCCTGCTACTACTTGCCCTTCAAATTTCACAGGATAGCATATAGCTGATCTAAAATTGTGTTTAATTAAGAATTCACTTCTTACGATACTTTTATGATCTTTTAATTCCTCAATATAAAGAAATTCATCTTGCCGGGTAATCTCAGCCATTAATCCAACTTTGCCATTAAATTCACGAATTTCGCGATTCGGGACTACATGTTGAGGACCATGAAAAGCCTCCAAAATCATGTTTTTATTGTCTAAACTCAGCATCCATAGCTCGGCGTAGTCTAACCGAGAATATTCTAAGAATAATTTTAATGATTTACTTGCAATATTATTTAAGTCTAAGTCCTCGGTGAATATTGAATTGATGGCTAATCTTAAATTATTCTTCTCTTCAACCTTCATTTTCTCTGTACCATCTTTAGCGATGCAGTAAATCATTTGATCTCGAGAATCAAATTTGGCTGACCAGACAAGCGGTACAATAGATCCATTTTTTCTCACATACCTATTTTCGAAATTGGTCATATTCAGGCCATTCGCAATTTCTTCGGCAGCTTGTTGAGTCTTAGGTTTATCTTCTTCATATACAAAATCCATGAATTTGCGCCCAATCATTTCCTCAGGCTCATAACCCCAGATATTGACTGAAGCAGAACTCATATCTCTGAAATATCCATGCTGATCTATGGTACAAATCACGTCCAAAGATCTGTCAAGTATGTTTTTTAGCTTTGATCTGTTTTTATCTCTTTCTAGCTCTGCTTTTTTCCTATCATTGATGTTCGTCATAATTCCCCGAAGAAGTGTTGGTACACCTTTTTCTTTAATGACCGTAACGACATCACTTATCCAGATAATCTCACCGTTTTTTGCAATAAACCGATATTCAAAATTATGATTAAGCCCTTTTTCAACTTGATCTGAACAGTAACTGACAGTAAAGTCTTTGTCATCGTGATAGATCCTGGACTCCCAAAAACCAAGCGCTTTCCATTCTTCTGGATCAAAACCTAATATGTCTTTTGACTGAGGGCTGACAAAAGTGAATTGAAGAGGATCTATTGTCGCTTCCCAAAAAATACCGTCGATGGTAAATATTAAGTTATCCCATTTTTGATTGGTGGATTTTAAATTTTGCTCAGCCAAAATCTTCGATGTGATATCCTCTGTGGTATGCAGTATATGAGAAACGTTCCCTTTTTGATCAAAAATTGGCGTAAACATAGGATCCCAGTAAATATCCACATATTCATCTGTTCCCCTTAATGGTATTTTATATTTCTGAATTGGCGCTTTATATGTTTCTTTTGAATCCAATACCCTCTGTAAGGCAGCTCTTAACTTTTGTGCATCTCCCTCTTCTTGATTTGCTTCTGATGGAAATGCTTCAAAAAGTCCTCGGCCAATTAGATCTTCTTTTTTGCTATTAGTAACTTTCAAGTACGCAGGATTTGCCGATACCAAAGTAAACTTTGGTTCGTCTACTAAAATCAGTAAAGACGGTAGAGGAGAGGCGTCGAATATTTTTTGATTGATATTGTGCTCTGTCATTGTGCGACTATTTTTACTTTGGGAATGGTGAAAAAGAAAGTACTGCCGATTTCTGGTGTAGACTTAACCCAGATTTCACCTCCGATTTTTTCAAGAATTTTTTTACAAATAGCGAGCCCCATACCAGTCCCTTGATATTTCGTTCTATCATGAAGTCTCTGAAAAATTACAAAAATCTTTTCAAAATATATAGTTTCTATTCCTATTCCGTTATCTTTTATTTCAAATTGATGAAAATTATTTAGGTCTTTGTATGAAATTTGAACAAGAAGAGGAACATCATCCCTTTTGTATTTCAATGCATTAGAAATGATATTATGAAATAGATGTTGTAGGGCAGTTTTTTGCGCGATGATTCGTGGTAAATCAGTAGTTGTAATCGTAGAATCGGAATTTTCTATCAGTTTTTGATTGTCCTGAATTATTTCATCAACCATCAGCTGAATATCGCACATCTCAGTGCTGCTCTCAAGCCTACTCATCCTCGAAAAATCTAATAGTTGTAGGATGATTTCACGCATTCTCTTGGCTCCATCTACTGCATAAAAAATGTATTGCTTTCCTTTTTGATCAAGAATCTCGTCATATTTTTTTTCCAAAAGTGCCAAAAAACTGGAAATCATACGAATTGGTTCTTGTAAATCATGAGAAACTACATAAGTAAAATGCTCCAAGTCTTCGTTTTTTTCTTTTGTTTTTTGCAAAGCAATTTTCAATTCGGCTTGAACTTGATCTTTTTTTAAAATTGTCTTTTCTAATCCTACAAACAGCTTAGGTATAAGAGCTGAGGAAATAAAACTGATAAATATCAAATTTGAAGTAACAGCAATCCATTCACTTACTGAATTAGGATTAATGGTAAGGTGAGGTGCTAGTTCAAAATTTATTAAAAATCCAAAAACTAGGATGATTATTAAGATAATACTACTCCAGAGGTAAGGGAACCTAATTGGAAAAATTAAAAGTGAAAAAATATTTGCAGCAAATAAATAGATTAAACCAGGTCCGCCAATTCCAATTTCATAGAGAAGAAAAATTCCTAAACTATACATACAAATTAAGAAAATCACTTTTTTAATTTGAATATTGATAGTACCAACAAAGCCAATTATCAAGATTAAAAAAAAGATGGTCAGGTCAAAAATGGCCAAACTATAATTTTGTATCAAGAAACTGAAATATACACCCGGAGCAAGCGCAATCAAACACAAAGGAAGTAAGTAGATGATTGTCTCAGCGAAGAGTTTATCGCTCCAATAGGCAATTCCAAAAGACTCAAGATCGCCTTGAGGAAGGCAATTTTTTCTAATAATATTTTTATACGCTTGTAAAAGTTTCATCATTTTCTTTTGAAATTTTAAAGTAAAAAACACTTCCTTTTCCTAGTTCAGATTCAACCCAAATAGAACCACCGAGTTTATCAACAATTTTTTTACAGATAGCTAAACCTATTCCTGTTCCAGATATCTGATCGTTGTGATGCAGTCTGTTGAACATAATGAAGATTTTATCAAAATAATCCTCTTCTATACCAATTCCATTATCAGCAATAGCGAATTGGTGGTACTTCATACCTTCAATATAAGAAATTTCAATGATTGGACTTTGTCCTTCTTGCTTGTATTTTATCGAATTTGAAATGATATTTTGAAAAAGTTGTTTGATTAAAAGTTTTTGAGAGTGAATTGTAGGCATTTTACCGATGATGATTTTTGCATTTGATTCTTCAAGACTTTTGCGTAAAAGACCTTCCGTTTTCACAATCACATCTTTGATGTTTACTAATTCTAACTTTTCTCCATCTTTGCCAACACGTGAATATTCTAGCAGATCGAGGATTGTTTGACGCATCTGCTGCGCACCACTTGATGCGAACTGGATGTAATTTTTGGCTTTATCATCGAGTTGGTCTCCATATTTAATTTCCAGCCTACTCAGAAATGAGCTGATCATCCGAAGTGGTTCTTGCAAATCGTGTGAAGCTACGTAGGCAAATTGCTCCAATTCTGCGTTAGAAACTGCCAAATCTTGTGCTCTATTTTCTAGTTTCTTATTGAGTTTCTCCAGGGATTCTTTATTTTTTTTCAATAAAGTAATATCTGTGGCCGTAGCAATAATCCGACGATGATCAAGATCTGGAGTAGGAGTCCAAGCAAGCCAGACTATTTTTTTTGTTTTAGTGATAAATCGGATTTCAACCTGAGGACTCTTGTTTTCACTTACTAATTTCTTCAGAGATTTGTCCGCATATACCAAGTCATCAGGATGTACAAATGTCTTGTAGGGTATCTCTAACAATTCTTTTTCGGTATACCCTAGTATTTTGCTTGCAGCAGGATTTACTTTTTTGAAAAACCCATCAAATCCTGCTATAACAATAATATTAGGTGAAATTTTAAATATATAATCAAGTTCTTGTTCAACAAGCTTTCTCTTAATTTCTCCTCCCAAAAATGTCCCTATGTGGTCAAAATGAATTTTTAAATTTTGATCATTTGACATCAGGCTTGTTGATCCTAATATCAACACTCCAATGATCTCCTCATTAAAAAATAGAGGTAATCCAAAAAACGATTTTAAATCATTTTTATAAGCAGCTTCTTTTCTTAAAAATATGGGATCATCAGAGCTCCAATGCTGAAATTCTTTTGTTTCCCAGACAACACCGGGTAGGCCCTGTCCGATAGCAACTTTATTTAAAAGTTTGGAGTCCTCGTAGAATAAGTTTACTTCTTTATTTTTTACCTTTTTGCTGTATAAGAGTAATTTTTCAGTTCCGGACTCTTGAATCCATATCTCTGCAAGTGAAACTCGAGCGTAATTTATAAATTCCTTTAAAACCTTTTTTAGAGACTTTTGAATGGAATTTGTATTATTAAAGTGTTGGCTAATTTTAGATGTTAGCTCATTTTGGAGTGCATAGGATTTTTTATTGGTGATATCTCGCTGTACTGCTATCCAATGAGTGTAAGTCCCCGTTTCATCTGCGAGTGGACTTAGGGAAATATTATTCCAAAACTGTTCTCCATCTTTTTTGTAATTCAAAACCTCTACTTCGATCGGTTTCCAAGCATTGATAGCAAGTCTTATTTGGTTGAGTGTTTCGAGTTCTGTTTTTTCACCTTGAAGCATTCTTGGTGTATTACCTATAGCTTCCTCCTTGGAGTAACCTGTCATTCGGACAAAAGCATCATTTACATAGACGATTTTCGGTCCGGGGAAATTTGAGGGGTCAGCTTCTGTGATCACCACCATGTCGTTGGCGTTTTCAAGAACCGACTCCATCAATTTGAGCTTCAATTCCCGTTTTTTGATTTCTGTAATGTCTTTGCTGATTCCAACTAACCCAATGATTTCGTTTAGATGATTGTAAAATGGTACTTTGCTTGTGATATACCACTTTGATTCATTTTTCCTAGTCTTTAAATTTTCCTCAAAATTCAGAATTTCTTTTCCTGTTGCGAATATCTCCTTATCATCTTTTAAAAAATCAGTAGCTGTAATTTCGGAAAGTAGTTCTAATCCGGTTTTATTTAAGAGTTCTTCTTCAGATGTTGCCCCCAACAATTCCATATTGGCTTTGTTGGTAACCAAGTGTCTTGACTCCAAATCTTTCACAAAAATGGCATCAGGAATAATGTCAATTAAAGAGCGCAATAAATTTCTTTCATTGATCAACAACTCCTCTGATTTTAGCTTTTCGGTAATGTCTTTTGCAATTCCAAAGACTCCGATCACTTCATTATTTACTATAATTGGCAAATTTGTTACATTGATTACACGTTTATTTCCTTTTGTTGTCAGAAATCCTGATTGGTAATTTGAAGTTTCTCCTAAAGTGGCTTTTTGGAAATATTGGAAAACGCGATCTTGATCTTCTTCTGGAATAAGTGGCACAAAAGAAATAGAAAGGAGGTGTTCGATTGTAGTCTCAGCAAGTAAAGCAGATGCAGGATTTACCTGAATAAATTTTCCTTCTAAATCAAATGAATAGACAGCATCAGGATTTTCCCAAAATAACGAATGGTAGTTTTCCTCGCTTTTCTGAAGATGCTCTTGAAAATACTTGATTTGAGAGATATCCTGCAAAAATGAAATAAAATGAACTGGTTTTTTGTTCTTATCCCTTACCAATGTTGCATTGAGTAAAATCCATACAACTTCTCCATTTTTATTGATGTAGCGCTTTTCGATTTGATAGTCATCAATTTTACCAGAAATCAATTGATCTAACAAGTTCAGATCATTTTCTAAATCATCTGGGTGTGTAATGTCTTGAAAGGTTAGCTTTTCAAGCTCCTCTTTAGAAAATCCTGTAATAGCTTCTACCTGTTTATTGAACTTTAGCCAAGAGCCATCCATACCCAAAATTGCAATTCCTCCAGAAGATTTTTCAAAGACACTTCTATAAAGTTCTTGAGTGAAATTTAAAAGATCATTCGTGGTATTTTCTTTTTCAACCTTTTGGTTTTCTGAAACGCTGAAAGTCAAAAATATATGCGTTAGACTTTTTTTATCTTCGTCAAAAAGAGGTACAAGACTAATATCCCAATACTTCGCAACAGAATCAAAATGAAGCAAAAGCTGACTTATTTGCTGCGGTTGATTGGTTTGAATGATTTCTGTTATGCTTTGCTTAAAGTGAACCTTTGAATGAGCATTTGATTCTAACAACTTAAATAAATCACAATTAAGAACGTCTTGCTTTTTTAATTTAATCAAGTTTAAAAAAGAAAGGTTGACATCAATAATTTTAAAATTATGATGATTTGGATCCAGCACAAAAGCAGGGATAGGTAAATGGACAAACAAATCCTTGAGTTCGTGTGATCCCAGCATTTCTTATTTTTGATAAGGTGTAAGTCGTTAAAAATTAGGTTTAAACTGTTTACAATATAGTGTAAATGGTTCAGATTTGATGTTATCTTTATTTTGGAAGAGAAAAGAAAAATGTACTTCCCTCGTTTGGTTTAGATTCTACCCAAATCTTACCTTCATATCTATCGAGAATTTTTTTACAAATGGCTAGACCCATTCCCGAACCTTCGTATTCATCTTTTGGATGCAACTTTTGGAAGATGATGAATATTTTCTCCATATAATCGTTCTCTATTCCTATTCCTTTATCAGAAACACCAAAGATCCAATTGTGCTCATCCTTGATATAGCTTATTTTGATTTCAGGTTGTTGTCCAACTTGATGGTATTTTAAGGCATTGCCAATCAAATTTTGAAAAATTTGTTGAAGTGGTGTTTTTTCAATTTTAATAACAGGCATTTCATCCCAATAAACATTTGCATTTTTTTCTTTGATGATTCTTCTATTCAAAATGATAATGTTTCTGAGGATTTGGTCAACTGCGATTTCTTCTATTTTTTCGTTATAGTTCCCAACTCTTGAATATTCTAGTAGGTCTAGGATAATTTGCCGCATTCTTTTAGCGCCGTCTGTAGCAAAGAAGATGTATTTTTGAGCTTTATCATCCAAAACATTCCTGTATTTCAGCTCCAATTGATTTAGAAATCCGGTGATCATTCTTAGCGGCTCCTGCAGGTCATGTGATGCTACATAAGCAAACTGCTCTAATTCTGTATTAGAAATCTCAAGTTTTCGAGCTCTAAGAGCAAGTTCCTGGCTCAGTTCAAGGAGCTTTCTTTCGTTTGATTTTGACTGAGTAATGTCCCTCATTGCCACTACTGCTCCTAATTTTTTCCCCTCTAGCGAGGTAATAGGTGTTCCTGTTGCTAATACAGACCTTTCTGATTTATCTTTAGGTTTGATTTTGAACTCTTCCTCGTAGATTTTTTCTCCGCGAAAAGCTCTGAAAAGTGGGATCTCTTCTTTTTTCAATATCGTTTTACCGTCTTTATGATAAAGGTCGTAGGTTTCCCCCCAATTTTCTGGCATGGTTTCTTTGATTTCCATTCCATGAAGTTCTCTTGCTGCACGGTTTGATAGAATTATTTTTCCGCTTTCTTCACACGCTATTATCGCTTCTGAAAGGCTCTCCATAAGTGAATTTAAAAACTCTCTTTCGTTCTCTAATTCTGTTTGAGCTTGTTTTCTAGAGGTAATATCTTGTGTAGCACCAATCATCCTGAGGGCTTTACCCTTTTGATCTCTAATGATAATCCCTTTATCTAGGACATAAGCGTATTTACCATTGGCTTTTTTGAATCTGAAAGTTGATTCCCAAAACTCGTCAGAACCTGATTGAAATGCCTGCATTTCTTTTTGAACATCAGGGTAATCTTCAGGATGAATTTGGCTAATCCAGAAGTCCTTGTTGTTGGTGTAATTGTCGATCTTATGGCCAAAAAGTTTCTCGAAGTTTGAAGATCGATATACAATTCCAGTAGATAAATCCCAATCCCAAATGGCATCAGAAGTAGCTATTGAAGCATATTCAAATCTCAAGTTGCTGATTTTTAATTCTTTGGTTCTGTTGTCTAGTTTTATGTTTAAGAGAGATGGGAGTTTTGTTAAATAATAAGCAATAAATCCCAGCATAGCTGATAGAAATATTCTTAAAATCAAAAAAGGTAAAACTTCTTTGAATGCGGTGGATTCTTTGAGTTGTACCGTAAGTTTCCAATCGCCCTCTCTCAAAGTAACGGTGTTTTCAAAGCCTGTATAAGTAGCAGTAGGAGGAGGGAGGAACAGTTTTTCTTCTCCTGTATTTTGATTTATTTTTGAAAATTGAATGTAAAATGGATTGGTTTCAGAAGTATCAATGTTAGCAGTCTCTAAGAAAGAGTCAAATCTGATTATCACTGCAGCAAAGCCCCAAAATTCGTTGTTTTTAAAAATTGGGTTACGACCTACAATTCCGACACCGCCTTGCTTTAAGTTGAGCGGTCCAGCAAAATAAAGCTGATTTTTTTCAATTGTTTTGATTGCTTCATCTCTTAAAGAAGGTTCTGCAAGAATATCATACCCAATAGCATCTTCATTTCCTTCTAATGGATAAGTGTATTTTATAATTCCTCCTTCTACAAGCTGTAAGGCATCGATATGTCTATTATTTGCTAATAATTCTGCTGCGATCGTATCGAAATCATCACCAATCCCATAATTTTCTTCTATGTACTTTAATACTTTTGTCGTAGAAATGCTGTTGGCTATAGAACTTGAAATTTGCTTTTGGATAAGACTAGTGTAGTCTATTACTCGCTGTCTTTCGGTATTGATTTTTAAGTCATAGTCTTTGACTGTAAAATACTGTAAGCCAGTGATAAGTAAAAAAACTAATATACCCGTAAGCAAAGGGAACTTGAAAAAAAAATTGCTATTTTTCGTTTTCATAAAATAATCAGCTTTATAACAATTAGTTTATAATACTTCTTAAGTGTCAATATATGTTTTTATTCATTTAAATGCTATTTAGGTAAAGTAAAATAAAATACACTTCCCATACCTACTTCTGATTCCACCCATATTTTCCCGCCCAGATTTTGGATGATTTTCTGACAGATGGCTAAACCTAGTCCTGTCCCTTCATATTCTGATTTGGTATGTAATCTTTGAAATATGGCAAATACTTTTTCTAAATATTCGGATTCGATTCCTATGCCATTATCTGACACAGCGAATAGCCAATTTCTTCCTTGATCTTCTACTTTAATATTGATAACGGGTTTCTGATCTGGTTTCTGGTATTTGAGACCATTATTGATTAGGTTTTGAAAAACCTGTTGAAGCGGTGTTTTTTGACTGTGCACTATTGGCATAGGGCCAAAGTTGATTTCGGCATGTTTTTCCTCAATCAATCTGCTGTTGAGAACAAGGATATTTTCTAAGATTAATTCGATATTGACATCTTGATATTGTTCCTTGATTCGTCCGATTCTTGAAAATTCCAACAAGTCTAAGATGATTTGCCTCATTCTTGCTGCTCCATCAGTGGCGAAGTGGATATATTTTTTTCCTTTTTCATCAAGGATATCATCATATTTCTTTTGCAGTTGGGAAAGGAAACCTGTAATCATACGAAGTGGTTCCTGCAAATCGTGAGATGCAACATAAGCGAATTGTTCCAAATCAGCATTTGAAATTTCTAGTTCTTTTGCCCTGCGAATCAGTTGGGAGCTTAGATTGAGGAGTTCTTGTTCATCATTTTTTCTTGCCGTGATGTCTTGCGTAGCACCGATCATTCGAATCGGTTTATTATCACTATCTCTTAAGAGGATGCCTTTATCTAATACAACCGCATACTCACCACTACTTTTCATCAACCTAAATTCCGACTCCCAATACTCTTCGTTGCTTTCTAAAAATCTATTCATGCTTCTGGTTATTTCCCTTCTGTCATCAGGGTGAACAAGCTGCAGCCAATATTGATCATTGGAGGTAAACTTATCAATTTCGTGTCCGAAAATCGTTTTGAAATTGGCAGCCCTAACCACTTTATTGGTTTCAAAATCCCAATCCCAAATGGTATCAGAAGTTGCTTTTGTGGCGATTTCATAGCGAAGGTTACTTTCAATTAGGGCATTAGTAGCTGATTTTGCTTCGGAGATATCAATGTTGAACCTGAAAATTTGAATGGGTCTATTTGGGATTTCTATTAAAGTGTAATTGACAAATACGGGTACAACACTTCCATCTTTTTTCTTGTGAATTTCTTCTCTAGACTTAAGACTTACACCCTTTTCAACCATTTCTTTGATAGCATTTAATAAGGTTGATTTTTCTTTTTCTACAGTTGTGATATTGGAAATGGATTCACCTATTGCTTCCTTTTCGCTGTAGCCATAAAGTTTTTCACTGGATTTATTCCAATATAGAATTTCCCCATTTTCATCTATTCCCTGTACAGCTAGATGACTTACATTATCGAAAAGATTTTTGAAAATTTGCTCTCTTTCTTTAGCTAATTTTTCATTTCTTACCTGATCAGAAATATCCATAAATACACCAATCATCCGGCTTGGGATGCCGTTTTCGTTAAGTTCGACCGTACCTACGGATTTGATGTGTTTAATTATTCCATCTGGAGTGATAATCCTTTTTTCTAACTCAAAATCCTCACCTTTTTCTATCGCATTTTGGTATACTTGAATGGCTTTTTCTTTGTCTTCAGGGTGAATAAGACTTAACCTCAACGCATACGATGGTGTATGGATTTTCTTATCTAACCCGCAAATTCTAAAGAACTCATCAGACCAAATTGACTCTTCTGTAATTAAATTAAGTTCGGAGCTTCCTACTTTTGAGATTGCCTCAGTTCTCTTGAGAAGATCTGCTGTTCTTTTCTGCTCTTTAAGTAGGTAGTATTGGTGCGTAATGTTCTGAAGTGTACCAAAAAGTTTGACTGTTTTCTTATTTGCAAGTATTGGTTTGCAAGTGATTCTTACCCAAATAGTATCCTCATTTGTATTATAGCCTTGAATTTCTAAATCAAATGCTTCTCCTTTTTCTAAAGCACATTTCATGGCTTTGTCTAAGATGACTTTGGCCTCATCTTTAAACATATTGGATGAAAAAGAGTAGGATGCATCTGTATCTTCGGGAATTTCAAAAATATTTTTGGCCTCCTCCGAAAGTGAGAAAACACCCGTGATGTTATCATACTCCCAACCTCCCACAAGTGCTGTGTCAGAAGACCTCTGAAGAATGTTTTTATATCTCTTATTTTCCGTGATGTCTTTTACTGAGGTGACTTTGTACCGTGAGCCATCTTCATAAACCAGGAGTTTAGCACTGGCAAATACATCAATCAACGCACCATTTTTTCTCATTACACTCCATTCAGCACTGAGTTCTTCTTTCCCATCAATGAATTCATCATGTAACTTTTCAAGATGCTTTTTATATTCTTGCGGAACTACTTTAGTAAAATGATAGCCTATCAATTCCTTTTTGCTGTAGCCGTAGATTTTACAATATTCATCATTGACATCGACGAATTTCCCTTCAGAATCAGTGATACAAATGCCCGTGTTGTTTGCATCAAAGACAGAAGTGAGCAGTTTTTCAGACCTGTTGAGTTGGGCTGAGAATTCAATTTTTTCAGAAATATCAATTATTCCCATGGAGACGATTTTCACCTCCTCAGAATTCTCAAAAACTGGAGTTAAAGAATATTCAAACCATAATTCCTTTTGGCTTGCGTCTAATTCTTTTCGTTGACCTTTGATGATTTTGCCTTTGAATGCCTCTCTGATTTCCTTAATAAAAGTCTCAAGATTATCATTTGAAATAAGATCAAGAATTGTTTCTCCTTTTTTGAGGTGGGTATTTCTTAAGGTAAGAGACAAATCATCCGCAACTTGATTCCACTCAAGGACTGCATAAGCATCATCAATTAAGAAGAAAGCTTGAAGTGAATTGTTTAATAATGCATTGAGGTTAACTTCTTTATTCTGAAGTTGTTGTTCTTTGAGTTTTAAGATTTCAAGTGTGGACTTTAGCTCAGAATAGGCAATTTGAACTTCTTCATAAGTGGATTGAAGTTCTTCATTGCTTGTTTCAAGTTCTTCGTTGGTAGATTGAAGCTCTTCATTGGTAGATTGCACCTCTTCATTAAGAGATTGTAGTTCCTCGTTGCTAGTTTCTATTTCTTCGATGTAGGTCTGTACTTGTTGTTTTGTAGACAAAAGTTCAGTTTCCAAATCCAAAATCCTCTGATCGATTAAAGATTCATCGCTCGTATTCATTCCTTTAGAAATAAATTCATCTAAATCCAATTGTTCAAAAATGACGATAAAGAGATCCTTAATTTTAGCATTAAAAATTAATGGCTTAGCGGTAATTCTTACATAATATGTCTTTCCAAAAAGTGTAAATTTTTTGATGGTACTTTTATTGATTTGTCTTTCCTTAATTGTCTTAGCGAGGATAGATCTGACTTCAATTTGCAACTCTGAATTGAGTGATTTAAAGAGATTGAGATTGGCTTTACCAGAACTCAGACTAATAAAAAGTCTAATGTCTCCGTGTATTTCCTGAATGTCACACTCTTCATTGACCACTACATAAGGGTAGTCATAGGTTTTGAATAAGGTTTCTTTGATCAAGTCATTGACCGTGTAATTTGGCTCGTTTTTGTTCCCTTTTGAAACAATTGGATTTGATGTGATAGCGGAAATTATCGGGAATTTCGTTTTTCTGTGGCTTTCACCCGGTTTTCTTTGGAAAATTTTGTTTTTGGGATCTAAGGTTTGAAAAAGCTTTTCAAACTGTCCTACTGTTTCTGATTTTCCAAGAAAAAGTATTCCTTTTGGTAAGAGTGAATAATGAAATAAGGGTATGATATGACTCTGTAAATGTTGATCAAAATAGATCAAAAGATTTCTACAAGAAATCAAATCTAACTTAAAAAATGGAGGGTTTTTGATCAAATCATGTTTGGAAAATAAAATCATTTCCCTGATATTTTTATTTATAGTGAATTCTTCTTCACTTTTTGAAAAGTAAGTTTCTGCCAAATCTTTGGGGAGCGTTGAAATTGCGTCCTCTGAGTATGTACCTTTTCTAGCAAAGTCTATAGAGCGCTCATCGATGTCTGTTGCAAAGATTTGGACAGGTATCGAAAGCCCTTTTTCATTCAAAATTCGGTCAAAGGCAATAGCAATAGAATAGGGTTCTTCACCTGTTGAGCATCCAGGAGTCCAAATTCTTATTACATCTGACTTGGTTTTATGATCAATTATCCTCCTAATTTGCTCTTCTAAAGCTTGAAACGCCCCTTTATCTCTAAAGAAAGACGTGACTCCAATAAGTATTGTGTTGAACATTTCATCCACTTCTTTAGGATCATTCTTGAGAATAGAGAGATAATCTTCTAAATTTTCGAGGTGAAGATGCGCTAATCGTTTATTGAGTCGTCTACCGATAGTGGCAGATTTATAATTTGTGAAATCTGTTCCAGTTCTACTGCTGAGAATTTGAAAAATCTTGTTCAAAGTCCCATCTGCATCAGGTGATTGTCTGATCACATGATTGGGATTGATGATGTAATCGAGAATTTCTGCCCCGATTTCATCTGGAGCTAAGACAGCATCAACTACACCCGAATTGATGGCGGAAACTGGCATTCCATCATATTTGGCTGTATGCGGTTCTTGTACAATTACATAACCTTTGAACTCTTTTACTGTGATGATACCTGCGGCACCATCAGAACCTGTTCCTGAAAGAATCACTGCAATGACATTTTCTTTAAAATCTTTGGCTAAAGATGTCAATAGAACATCTACCGAAGGCTTAGGTCCAATGCTTGAGGATGGTTTTTTTAAGATGACCTTCCCTTGCTCGATGGTGATTTCACTCCCGGGAGGAGTGATGTAGACTTTGCCTGCTTCTAACTTCTTTTGATGAGTTGCTTCAGCTACTTCAAGCTTTGTTTTTTTACTTAAAAGTGCCACCAACATGCTTTTATGTGTTGGGCTCAAATGCTGTGCAATGATGATACAAGCATTTTCAATAGGGGGTAAGTTGGATAAAAAATCTTGTAAAGCTTCCAATCCTCCGGCAGAAGCGCCGACAGCGATTACTTTTAGTTTATTGTGGGTTTTTCTCGGGGATTGAGAGATATTCTTGGATTCCATCTGTATTGAAATTTCTTATAATAAGATGCTTGGGGATAGCAATACAAAAGGTAGTCATTAAATAATGTTCGACATAATTTGATTACTATTATTTGTGATTTTTGGGAACTGTAAAATAAAAAATACTGCCGCTACCCAACTCGGATTCTACCCAAATTTTTCCACCTAAAAAATCTATTATCTTCTTACAAATTGCGAGACCAATACCTGAACCAGAATATGAAGATTTATCATGCAGTCTTTGGAAGATCACAAATATCTTTTCGTGATATTCAGGTGCAATTCCTATCCCATTGTCTTTGATCGAAAACACCCACTCACTTTGTTTTTCTTGACAAGAAATCTCAATAATAGGTTTGTTATCTGATTTTTGATATTTAATAGCGTTGGATATCAGGTTTTGGACGAGTTGTCTGAAAGCTGCTCTTTGTGTATTGATCTCAGGAAGATTGGAATGAATGATTACAGCTTTTGAGCTTTGAATTTGTCCTTTTAACAGGCTTTCTATTTCTCTTACAACCACCTCAGATTGGAAGGGATATTTTTTCAAATCTCCAACTCGTCCAACTCTTGAGAATTCTAATAGGTCTAAAATTATATCTCGCATTCGCTTTGCTCCATCAGAAGCGAAGTGAATGTATTGTTTTCCTTTTTCATCTAGTTTATCATGATATTTCCTTTCGATCAGAGCCAAAAAGCTTGTGATCATCCTCAAGGGTTCTTGAAGATCATGTGAGGCAACGTAGGCAAATTGCTCCAACTCAGAATTCGATAGCGCCAAGTTTTTGTTACTGATTCTTAATTCTTCATTGAGATTTTTTAAGGATTTTTCAAAATCAGCTTTTTCGATGGCTACACCGATATTTGTGGCAATTGTTTGTAAAAAAGATACTTCTTCATTTGTCCAAGTCCGACCATGGGTACAATCATCTAATCCTATATATCCAAAGAAATTTTCTTTGATAAATATGGGAATCTGAAGCGTTGATTTAATGTCTTGCTCAGCTAGAATTTGCCTAGTAGCGCCCGAAGTTTGAGAAGTTAGGATAGCAAAATGCGATTTTCTAGAAACTTCTGTTAAAAAGTCAGGATAAAGAGAAAGTTGGATGTTTTGGTAGTTTTGATTGTCTATTTGAGGAGAAATCCCATCTTTTGCCCATTCATATACCTGTCTCGAATGAAGTTCAGATGTGGTAGAATCTATAAAGTTTATCATAAAATATGTTCTATCACTTCCGACAGCTTCACCGATTAGCTTTAGATTTTCCTGTACGACATTTTCCCAATCATTGTAAAGTAAAAGTGCCTCCACAATATTAGAAATCGTTTCTAGATATTTGGTTTTATTTAAAAGCGCTTCTTCAGATTGCTTTCTTTTGGTCATGTCTTGTAGCGCACCTACCATTCTGGTTGGTTTACCATTTTTATCACGTAGAATTACCGTATTTTCAAGTACATAAGCATAATCCCCATCAGCTTTTTGAAATCTATATTCACCAGTCCATTTATCAATTGTTGGATTCTTTCGTGCTTGCTCTACACTTTCTAGAATAGCTTGCTTGTCTTCTGGATGGACTTTAGTTTCCCAGAGGTCTTCAGAAACATACATTTCGTTCGATTGATAGCCAAAAAGTGATTCATAGCCACTTCCCCAAAACACTGTACCTGCATCGATATCCCAATCCCATATGGCATCTGACACTGCTTTAGTGGCATATAAAAACCTTTCATTACTTAACTGAAGGGCTTTTTCAGCTTGAATTTTTTCTGTTTCATCAATCACAGTCGATATCATAATCTTTTGATCATACACTGGGATATTTTTTGCAGAAATAATTTTCTTGATTCCTGATTTTGTTGTTATTTCTATGCCTTTCCATTCCATTCGGGAAGGGTCACCACTTTTTATATCGGCAATGATTTGAGAGCTTATTTGGGCTCTGTAAGTGGGATTTGGATATACTTTTTCAAAAAACGAGGGTACATCTCTAAGTTCTTTTTCTGGCCAACCATAAATCTCGGAAAACTGCTTATTCATTAATGTTGCCTCTCCTGAATCCATTTTATTTACTGCAATACCGATAGGTAAGTTATCTAAGGCAGTTTCAATAAATTGTGTCCTAGCTTTAAGCTCCATTTCAGATTTCTTTTGCTCAGTGATATCCTGCATGGCACCTACGAATCTGATGACGTTTCCTTTGGAATCTCTGACGATTACTGCCCTGTCATTCACTAGACTATATCTTCCATTTGCTTTTTTGAACAAGTATTCTTCTTGCCAGATTTCTGATTTACCCTTTTCATCATGCGCCATGCTTTCTAGGATGCGTTGCTGATCATTTACATGAATGAGTTTAATCCAACCTTCTTTGGTATTTTCAAGTTTATTACGGTCGTATCCAAAAATATTTTGTATGCCTTCTCCCCAAAAAATAGTGTTGGTTTTCAAATCTAAATCTCTTACCGCATCAAAAGTTGCTTTTGTTACGAAATGATATCTTTTGACGAGTTCTTTTAGTGATTCCTTGAGTGATTCTTCCTCAGTGATGTCTTGGACTGTACCTACAAGTTTGATAGGTATATTTTTAGCATCGTATTCTATACTTGCTTTGATATTAGTCCATTTGATCAGCCCATTTTTTAAAATAATTCTTTGGGTCGAATCCAAGGGAATATCACCCATTATTACATTTTCCTGTTTGACATTGAGTCGCTCAAGATCTTCAGGATGAATAGTTGAAAAGAAATAGGTTGGGCTGAGATCAATTTCTTTTTTATCTACATCCCAAATTCTATAGACTTCATCAGACCAAGTCAATTTTTGATTGGGGATATTCAATTCCCAATTCCCAATTTTGGCAAGACGCTGTGCGTAAAGCAATTTAGCTTCACTTTCTTCAATTTGTTGACGTGTTCGTATTCTTTGAGAAATGTCGCTAGTTGTAATGATGACGCTTTCTAGCGTTTGTTCATAGCCGGGGACTACTGTCCATTTCAATTGAATATCCTTGATGACTCCGTCCAAAGTTTTTGTCTTAGAATCAACTTCAAAATGATTGATTCCAGTACAAATTGCAATCAATTGATCTATTAAGGTATCAAATGACTCTTCAACAAAAATAGAAGAGAAATTCGCTAACAATTGCTCTTTAGAAGTCGCATGATGCAATTCTAGACAAGCTGTATTTAGATTAAGCAATTGAACTTTTGAGACACAGGCGCTGAGTTGATCAGGATTTTCATTAAAAAATAGTCTGATGAAATTTTCTTCCTTACCCAAGAGATTCAATTCTGCTAGATAGGTTTTGACATTTGAAAAATCTTCTTCCCAAATCGGAATAGGAATGATTTCAAAAATAGAATGAAAGCGTGAATTATCCTTTTCCATGCTTTGAGCTGTGTTGACGAATTGTTAAAGAAAAATTGGATTTAATAGGTCATTCATTTTTTAATAACCCACTTAATCTTGGTATTTCTTTCTCAATATGAGAATATATAGCAAATAAATAAAGTTTAAATAAAAAAATATTCTGAGGATAAAATTTTTAAAAAAGATGATTATCCACAATGATATCAGTATTCGAAAATTTCACTTATAATTATTCGGATAATAGTCCTCTACACGCACTAGACAACAACGTCTCGCCGCAAAAGTGTCAATAGAAAACAGCTGATTGCTATAAACTTCATATACTATTATAAATGGCTACTGCTAAGAAATCGGATATACAATTAAAGAAACACCTATTACCAAATTACCAAATTGTCATCTCCTGCTTTTCCATATTTTCTCCAAAGTGAGAATGTAGCGATAAATTCATGAGTAGGCTGGGGGATTAGATAAGATTTATTTGTTGGGATTTCGTGCGTATATCCTAGTTTGATTTGATTATGAACTACTCCGAAAGTGAAATTATTGGCGTAGTCAACTCTATGACCTACACCAAGCCATATTTTGTCTAGAAATATTCCTTTGATATTAGCCTCAAAGTGATTTGGTAAATCATTTTGCGCACGGTACATGACATGAGAAGCAATACTAACAGTGGAACTGATAGCCTGTCTAAATCCGGACTGAAAGACACTTACTCGAGGTTTTTTGTCAAAGAACACATCCCCAAATCTGATAGAACCTTGATTGATATTTTGCATTGAATAGCCGATGTAATAATTCTGATGTGTCAACGCCAAACCTAGGTTAAAATCAACAATGCCCATGTTTGCGAAGCTATTGAGGTATTGACTTACCGTCGGATCATTCGCTTGCTCTGTGTTCAAGCTGTTCCCATCTAATCGAGAGTTTGCATAAGTAATGGCTGCACCTAATCTTAAATTAGCATTTCTTGATACACGTATTCTTGCAGCGTAAGTGGCTTGAATCTCAGTATCTAAAAATGCACCATAAGATTCGCTAAGAAAATTCACACCTACCGCATTTTGACCTATCAGGGCAGCATCTTTATCTCCTCTCATTTCAGAAAAATCAAGTTCAGTAGATAAATAATACAGCTGTGGAGCTCCGTCAAATCCTGACCATTGATTTCTTACAAATCCTTTGATAGTAGACCCTTCGTAACCTGTCATTCCTGCATTGAAGTAATTCTGGAAATGATTAAATTGACTCATATAGCGTCTTCCTTGTCCATAAGAAGCCAAAGAGATAAATGTAATGAAGAGCGTAAGTAAAAATATCTTTTTCATTTTAATCTTTATTTTTTCAGTTGCCAAACTGTTGATTTTGAATTTACAAGGTTATTTTCTTCTGAGTAAGTTGATTACTCCCTTTCGATTTTGACTCAAATCTTCTTTTTCTAAGATGTAGAAATAAGCTCCAACAGGTAATTCATCGCCAAAGTATTTCCCATCCCATCTTTCATCAGGATTGTTTGTTCTGAAAATCAATTGTCCTCCTTTTTCGAAAATAGTCAGTCTGATTCCATTGTAAATCCGAAGGCTATTGATTCCCCAAGTATCGTTGATTCCATCTCCATCTGGAGTGAAAGTGTTTGGAATATCTAATTCTTCCAAGCTTGGAATTCTTCGGTTTATGACAAACTCTTTAGTAAATGTGTTTCCATCTCGATCAGTCACAAGCACTACAATAGTGAAAGTTTCTTCTCCAGGTCTCAAATCCGAATTATTCCAGAATAACTGCCCATCAATGATGACAAAAAGATCATTATCCCCAGCATCAGAGACTAATTCAATCAAATGGGTGTCATCAATTGGGTCGATAACAGTGAAGTCACCAACATAAATAGGATTATTGATGTCATTATGAAGGAAATTATCATTGCTGAGAAGCAAATCTGTTGGAGGGTCTTTTTGTAAGACAATTACTGTAATGGAAACTTCTCTATCTATTTCATCTATGTAACTGTTTGGGAAAGTGATCACACCAATCAAGACATAAACACCACTCTGATTACCATCAAACTCAGAAATTAACCAAGTGACAGGAAGAAATACTCTTTCGCCATTTTCCAAAGTCACCCAGATACTTGTTGGGAGTTCTAAATCAGTAAAACCTGTTCCCCAAGGCACTGTAATTACCTCTTGATTATCGTAGTCTACGACTATTGTCGGTGTAATTTCATTGATTGAACAACCAAATTGATCAACTTCTTCACCTTCAGGTGTATCAGGACATAAATCTACGTCATCAGTTACTCCATCATTGTCAGAGTCTTTTTGGAAAAGCGCGCAACCATTTTCATCCACTTCAGCTCCTTGAGGCGTGTCAGGACACAAGTCCAAATCATCAGTCACCCCATCATTATCAGAATCTTTCTGCGAAAGTGCACAACCATTTTCATCCACTTCAGCACCTTCAGGCGTGTCAGGACATAAATCTAAGTCATCAGTTACTCCATCGTTATCAGAATCTTTTTGAGAAAGTGCACAACCATTTTCATCCACTTCAGCACCTTGAGGTGTATCAGGACATAAATCCAAATCATCGGTTACCCCGTCATTGTCAGAATCTTTTTGCGAAAGTGCACAACCGTTTTCATCCACTTCAGCACCTTGTGGCGTATCAGGACATAAATCTCTATCGTCTGTGATACCATCATTATCAGAATCTTTCTGCGAAAGTGCACAACCATTTTCATCTACTTCAGCACCTTGAGGCGTATCAGGACATAAATCTCTATCGTCTGTGACACCGTCATTATCAGAATCTTTCTGCGAAAGTGCACAACCATTTTCATCAACTTCAGCACCTTGTGGCGTGTCAGGACATAAATCTAAGTCATCAGTTACCCCATCGTTATCAGAATCTTTTTGCGAAAGTGCACAACCATTTTCATCCACTTCAGCACCTTGAGGCGTATCAGGACATAAATCTCTATCGTCTGTGACACCATCATTGTCGGAGTCTTTTTGCGAAAGCGCACAACCATTTTCATCCACTTCAGCACCTTGAGGCGTATCAGGACATAAATCTAAGTCATCAGTTACTCCATCGTTATCAGAGTCTTTTTGCGAAAGTGCACAACCATTTTCATCCACTTCAGCACCTTGAGGCGTATCAGGACATAAATCTCTATCGTCTGTGACACCGTCATTATCAGAATCTTTTTGCGAAAGTGCACAACCGTTTTCATCCACTTCAGCACCTTGAGGTGTATTAGGACATAAATCTAAGTCATCAGTTACGCCATCGTTATCAGAATCTTTTTGAGAAAGTGCGCAACCATTTTCATCCACTTCAGCACCTTGAGGCGTATCAGGACACAAGTCCAAGTCATCAGTTACACCGTCATTGTCAGAATCTTTTTGAGAAAGTGCACAACCATTTTCATCTATTTCAGCACCTTGAGGCGTATCAGGACACAAGTCTAAATAATCTGGTATTCCATCGCCATCTGTATCTATTTGATCAATGGAACAACCATTTTCATCTACTTCAGCTCCTTGAGGCGTATCAGGACATAAATCCAAATCATCAGTTACCCCATCATTATCAGAGTCTTTTTGCGAAAGCGCACAACCATTTTCATCTACTTCGGCACCTTGTGGCGTATCAGGACATAAATCTCTATCATCTGTGACACCGTCATTGTCCGAATCTTTTTGAGAAAGTGCACAACCGTTTTCGTCTACTTCGGCACCTTGAGGAGTATCAGGACATAAATCTCTATCATCTGTGACACCGTCATTATCAGAGTCTTTTTGCGAAAGCGCACAACCATTTTCATCTACTTCAGCTCCTTGTGGTGTAACAGGACATAAATCTCTATCGTCTGTGACACCGTCATTGTCAGAGTCTTTTTGCGAAAGTGCACAACCGTTTTCGTCTACTTCAGCACCTTGAGGGGTATCAGGACACAAGTCCAAATCATCGGTTACCCCGTCATTATCAGAATCTTTTTGCGAAAGCGCGCAACCATTTTCATCCACTTCAGCTCCTTGAGGGGTATCAGGACACAAGTCCAAGTCATCAGTTACACCGTCATTATCAGAATCTTTTTGAGAAAGCGCACAACCATTTTCATCTACTTCAGCACCTTGAGGCGTATCAGGACACAAGTCTAGATAATCTGGGATTCCATCGCCATCTGTATCTATTTGATCAATGGAACAACCATTTTCGTCTACCTCAGCTCCCTCAGGAGTATTAGGACATAAATCTAAGTCATCAGTTACGCCATCGTTATCAGAATCTTTTTGAGAAAGTGCACAACCATTTTCGTCTACTTCCTCTCCTTGAGGCGTATCAGGACATAAATCTCTATCGTCTGTGACACCGTCATTATCAGAATCTTTTTGAGAAAGCGCACAGCCATTTTCATCAACTTCTTCTCCTTGAGGTGTATCAGGACATAAATCTCTATCATCTGTGACACCGTCATTGTCAGAGTCTTTTTGCGAAAGCGCACAACCATTTTCATCTACTTCTTCTCCTTGAGGTGTATCAGGACACAAGTCCAAGTCATCAGTTACACCGTCATTGTCAGAATCTTTTTGCGAAAGCGCACAGCCATTTTCATCTACTTCAGCTCCTTGTGGTGTATCAGGACACAAGTCCAAATCATCTGTGACACCGTCATTATCAGAATCTTTTTGCGAAAGCGCGCAACCATTTTCATCCACTTCAGCTCCTTGAGGCGTATCAGGACATAAATCTAAGTCATCAGTTACGCCATCGTTATCAGAGTCTTTTTGAGAAAGTGAACATCCATCACCATCTACCGACTCACCAGCTGGGGTGTTTGGACAAAGGTCTCTATCATCGGTAACTCCATCATTGTCGCTGTCTTTTTGTGAAAGCGCACAACCATTTTCATCCACAGTTTCACCAAAAGGAGTATCAGGACATTGATCTAGATCATCTGTCACACCATCTCCATCAGAATCATATTGTGAAAGTGAACACCCAAACATATCTACTTGCTGACCAAAAGGGGTGTTTGGGCAAAGGTCTATAATGTCAGGTACGCCATCACGATCTGTATCTCTTGTACACTCCTCGTCATTCTCTTTGGAGATATTATCAAAACAATCTTGCGGATAAGTTCTCCATTCGTCAATTTCTTGAGGTGTGGGAGTAGGCCTTATGATATATACAAAATATTGATTTACAATTTGACCATCTTTCAGGAGGTTGATAGGAATAGTAGTGGTGCCAAATAGCAACTGCACTCTCGTCTCATTGAAATTGGCTCTAGGGTTGTTTCCATTGACTTGAATCAACACAGCGCTGTCGTCAGTATTTGCTCTTAATAAAATGTCAGAGTCCAAAAAGGTAACTTGAATATTGTAATTGTAAGTATTAGGATCAAATACAGGGTTCAATGTGCCTTTATTTGAACTGATATTTGTGAGCTGATTAATATCTTTTGAAATATTTTTTTCTACTGCAAGACTTGGTGTTGTAGAATTGAAAAATATAATCAATCCAAAAGCTATTAATTGAATCTGCTTGAAAATATTATGACTCATATTTGAATCTTGTTTTGGTGTT
Organism: Belliella aquatica; assembly: GCF_014637795.1. Lineage (GTDB taxonomy): Bacteria > Bacteroidota > Bacteroidia > Cytophagales > Cyclobacteriaceae > Belliella > Belliella aquatica. The sequence continues at coordinate 87,550 of NZ_BMFD01000013.1, forward strand.
ACTTGGTTTGTGTACTTTTGATTTAGGGTGACTAAAATTGTGAAAAATATTCTGAATTATAAAAATTAAATTTTTTTAAAAAGTGGTAAATCAGTATATTATTTCATGATGCCAATATTTTTATTGATGAAATACAATATAGTAGATGTACAAATATTTGGTACTTTTTGTTAAAAACTGGTAAAATCACGTTTTTATGATGATGAATTGTGATTAACACTGATTTTGAACTTTTAAAAAAGTTGCAGAAACACTCTCTTTTTTTCATTCTGAATAATTTGAAATCAACATTATTGACTTTAAATTATTTTTTAGTTAATTGTGGTAGAATTTATAAATATGAAGAAACTGATTTCACATAATATTGGCACATTTCTAATTGCTTGCATGATATTTTCATGTGGACAAAATTTCTCAGATAGTGGTACTTCAGAAATTGGACATGATGGAGAAAATTTTGAAGAACTATTAGATATTCCTCTCACAGAACAACCACCACCTCCACCACCTCCTAAAAATATTTCTGCAAATGAAATTTCTAGAAAGCTCATCAAGTCAGGAAGACTTGAGTTAGAGTCAAAGAATTTTCAGAAAGATCGCCAAGTAATATTAGATTATTTGGGAAAATTCGGTGGGTATGTTGAGCAGGAGAATGAAAATAATTCTGAATTCCGTAAGACGCTCTTCCTTACGATTAGAATCCCATCTAATTCTTTTGATTCTATGTTCATTCTTTCAACTGCTGTAGGAAGAAAAGTCATCAATAGGTCTGTTAATGTAGAAGATGCTACATTGAGGTATTTGGATTTGGAAGCGTCCATAGAAAGTTCGAAAGCATTAGAAAATAGGTATAGAGAAATATTGAAGCAAGCCAATTCAATAAAGGATATCTTAGAGATAGAAAAAAGCTTAAATTCAATCAGGGCAGAGATTGATTTATACGAGTCTCGATTTAGAAATCTATCCAGCAAAATTTCTTATAGCAGTTTAGAAATAATTCTATCTGAAAATGTAACTGTTGCCGAAAATCCAGATCTAGGTTATCTTAATAAGCTTATCAATTCTTTTGGATATGGCTGGAAGGGTTTAGGTCAATTTTTATTGGGAATTGTGAGTATTTGGCCATTTATATTGGTAGCTGGATTAATTGGTTTCTTGATTAGAAGAAGGATTAAGAAAAAGTAGGACATACTTGCTATAAAAAGTTTGAATTGGGAAATCAAAAATGCTTCTTTGCCGTTTACCAAAGAAAGTAAAACCCATCTATGCAATTTTTATATAGATTTTTAATCCTTCAGATTAGTTTTGGACTTCTTCCTTTAATAGAATCCTTTGCTCAAGATAAGCAGGTATTGGAGGGCGTAGTTCTAGATTTTGCAATGAATCAGCCAATTCCTGGTGCAAATGTCTATTGGCAAGATGACTTGACGAATGGAGTGACGACTGATCTTGATGGAAATTTTCAAATTCAAGTTAGCTCGCTTCCCGCAAAGCTTATCATATCCTTCGTTGGATTTGAGGAGGTTATTAGAGTCATTCAGGAAAAAGATATCGCAAAGCCGATTAAATTTTTCTTAAGGGTGGAAGATATGGACTTGGAAGAAGTTACTGTCAGCAGTACAAGACCTGATGAAAATGTGAGAAGTTTGGATATGGGTAAATCAGTAATACCCATTCAAACAATAAAAAATATCCCTGCATTATTCGGAGAAGTCGATTTATTGAGAAGTCTTCAGTTGCTTCCTGGAGTGCAAACAGCAGGAGAGGGAACTACGGGGCTTTTTGTAAGAGGTGGATCTGCAGATCAAAATTTGCTTCAAATCGATGGTGCACCTGTGTACAATCCATCCCACTTTTTTGGGTTTTTCTCGGTTTTCAACCCTGATGCTTTGAGTGGAGTGGATTTTTATAAGGGGAATATTCCTGCCAATTTTGGTGGGCGAGTATCGAGTGTCATTGATATTTCATTGAAAGAGGGAAATTTTGAAAAAATAAGAGGTGAAGGTGGGATTGGTACAATTAGTTCTCGCTTGACGGTAGATGGGCCACTTTTATCTGACAAATCAAGTTTTTCAATTTCTGGAAGAAGAACGTATGCAGATATGTTTTTGAGATTGTCTTCTGATCCTTCAATTAATAGCAATGATTTATATTTCTATGATCTCAACGGGAAATTTACTTTTCTACTGGGAGATAGAGATAAATTAACTGTTTCTTCTTACTATGGAGCTGATTTTTTGGGTCTATCAGCACAGTTTGGTTTAGGTTGGAGCAATTGGGTTTCTTCAGTTAATTGGAGTAGGAATATATCAGAGAACATGTTTTTTGATATGAATTTGTACCACAGTTCATATCAGTACAATGTCAACTTTGATGATCCTGATAATGGATTTAAATGGGGAAATACTTTAGCCGAAACAGGACTGAAAGCAACATGGTCTTATCAAGCTTCAGAGCGTACCCTCCTCAATTGGGGTGCACACAGTCAGCTTTATGGATTCTCTCCAATAAGTTTGGATCCTGCGCCGGGAAGTGCAATAGAGCCATTTGCTACAAACCCGCGTAATGGTTTTCAAAACAATATTTTTATCGGAGCGACTACCGAAATTAGTCCAAAGTTCAGTATTGAGGCTGGATTAAGATGGTCTTTTTATCAGCAGCAAGGCAAAGGTGTTGATTACAGATATGAAGGTGGACAACCCAGTCCTCAAGCAGAGATACTTGATTCTTTAGTTTTTAAAAGATTTGAAAGAATAAAGACTTATCAGGGTTTAGAACCGAGATTGGCTACAAGATATTTATTGAATGAAGGGCTTTCTCTAAAAGCATCTTTCAACAGGAATTTCCAATATCTGCAAGTAGCCTCCAATAGCTCCGCAGGTCTGCCAATTGATCGATGGATTTTGGCAGGTACTTATGTTCCGCCGATCAGGGGAGACCAAGTTTCTTTGGGGATTTTTAAAAATCTCAACGATAATATTTGGGAGATTTCTGCTGAAGGATATTACAAAGATTTTAAGAATATAATTGATCTTAGACAAGGTGCAAACATCCTTTTTACAGATAATGTAGAAACTGAAATACTTGCTGGAAATGGCTATGCTTATGGTCTTGAGTTGTTGTTGAGAAAAAATGTTGGTAAAACCACAGGATGGTTGAGTTACACATATTCGAGAACATGGAGAAGGGTAGAAGGCATCAGCTTTGATCAGTGGTACAATCCTAGGTTTGATAGACCGCATGATTTGACTTTAGTAGTCAATCATGAATTTAATAAGAGATGGTCAGCTGGATTGACATTTGTATATACCACAGGACAAGCAGTAACTTTTCCTATTGGATCTTATGAAATTGATAACCAAAGACTTCCTTTGTTTAGTGGAGTAAGAAATGACGACAGGTTTCCAGATTATCATAGAATGGACGCCTCTGTTACTTGGAAAAACGCCGATAAAGGTAAAAAATGGAGAGGAAGTTGGAATTTCAGTGTCTATAATCTCTATGGAAGAAAAAATCCATTTGCTTATCAATTTACTGAAATTTACAATGATCAAATCAATTTTACTCCAAGTCAAAGTAATCCGATAACTTCAAGACGACCGGGTACGGTGATGACTTATTTATTTACATTTCTCCCATCAGTAACTTATAATTTTAATTTTTGATGAAAAAGCTTTTGATTTTGCTCTCTATTCTGTTTGCCTTTTCCTCGTGTCAGGAAGAGGTTGTTTTGGAGTTGCAGACTTCAGAAAGGATTCCTGTGATAGAAGGAGTTTGGACAGATACACCTAATTTTAATCAAGTTCTCGTCTCTTATTCAAAAGAATACTATTCAGATGAACCAGATGAAATAGTGAAAAATGCTACTGTTTTTGTTAGAAATGTTGGTAATGGTCAAATAGATAATTTTCGATACAATGATCAAGTAAAGCGCTATGTACCTGTACAGAATCAAATTGGAGTAATCGGAGAAACCTATGAGTTGAATGTGATTATTGAAGGGAAAGCCTATATTTCTACCGGCACACTTCTAGAACCACCCACGCTAGATTCATTGACTTACAAATTTCAAGAAGAGAGGGTGTTTCGAGAAGAAGGATATTATTTGACATTATATGGTAAAATTCCTTTTGAAGACGATAATAACTATCGGATTAGAATAATTAGAAACGATACATTGCTCAATAGAAGGTCCGATTATTTGCTTTTTGATGATTCCTTTGGTACTTCTATTCTAGATAGGGGATTCGAATTAGGAGGTTTTTCTTTTAAGGAAAGAGATCAAGTCAGGTTAGAATTGTTTAGGCTCAATCAAGATGCTTATGACTATCTATCACAATTGGTGAATCTTCTTTTCAACGATGGGGGATTATTCAGCCCACCACCCCAAAATCCTGTTTCAAACATATATCCTTTCAATGGCGAAGGTGAGGTTTTGGGTTATTTTGTGGTGAGTCCATATCTGAGTGCGGCTGTCAGTATAACAGCCCAAGACAGTGATTAATTAAAAAAACGATTTCAAATCACTAAGATTCCTTACTTTTGCACCATGTTAGATTTTACGCAAAAAGGAAAGGTAGTCATTACTTTTAAAGATAGATTTTCTCCATTTGTTGAAAAGGAGTTGATTGATCTCGGATTCAAGCCAAAGAATGTTTTTAGAACCTACATTGAGTTGTACGCATCTTTACATGAATGTATGTATCTGAATATGCATCTAAGAGTGGCAAGTCATGTTCTTTTTGAAATCAAATCATTCTATCTGCATCATGCAGATGATATTTATAGAAGAGTAAAAACACTCCCTTGGGAAGAATACATCACCAAAGACACCTATTTTTCTGTCAATTCCCATGTAGAGAATGACAGTGTTGACAATCCATTATTTGTCAATGTGCGCGTAAAAGATGCTATCGTAGATCGTTTTAGGGAAAATACTGGGTTGAGACCTGATACAGGTTCAGCTTATGATGGAGCAGTTTTTCAACTCTTTTGGAAAGAAACTCAGGCAACACTATATATCAATACTTCAGGAGAAACTATTGCCAAGCATGGCTACAGAAAAATCCCTGGAAAAGCACCTATGCTGGAGGCACTCGCGGCTGCTACAATCTATGCTACGGGCTGGGATAGGAAAAGTCCTTTTGTGAATCCTATGTGTGGTTCTGGAACATTAGCGATTGAAGCGGCTTTAATAGCTACAAACCGATATCCTGGACTGTATCGCGATCATTATTCTTTTATGCATATCATTGGCTACGAAGAAGAGGCATACTTGAAAATGAAAGCCGAATTGGAAGAAAAAATCACTTCAATAGAAGGGATAGAAATCATAGCAAGTGATATCGCCGAACAAGCGGTGATGTTTACCAAAGAAAATGCTGCCACAGCGGGTGTGGAGGACCTCCTTTCTTATGAAGTTTGTGATTTTGAAGAGACTACTATTCCCGAATCAGATACAGGAATCATGATGGTTAATCCCGAATATGGTGAGCGCTTGGGAGAAGAGGATGAGTTGGAAGCAACTTACAAGCGTCTTGGAGATTTTATGAAACAGAAATGTGCTGGTTACACAGGTTTTGTGTTTACTGGGAATCTGGACTTGGCAAAAAGAGTAGGTTTAAGACCATCAAGAAAACTCGAATTTTATAATGGTACGATTGATTGCAGACTTTTGAAGTACGAATTATACAAAGGCAAGAAAGAAGCTTAATTTTTTAGCTGATTTTAATCAGTTTAAGACCTGAGTAATATTGCATTTTAGCGGTTGGTAGATAGGTATTTTTGATGCTTTAACAAATACCAACCGCTTTGACAATGCAAGAATTAAAATCTCACAGTTTTCATATCCCTGTAATGGGATTAGGCTATACCTTAGAAACCCCTCTCAAAGTTGCCAAATATGGTATTTCTTCTGTAGTATCCATCATGGATGACTCACTTTTGGAAGACATGCGTAGGGTGAAAAGCAGAATTTTAGGAGTTCCCTATTTGCCAATAGATGCAAAAACAAATGATAGTCGCGCAAAGCGAATTACTGCCTATCTAAACTTTTTGCATGATCAAATCACCCAGCAAATTGATAGGATTAAGCAACAGCTCTTTGGAGAGGGAAATGATTTGGACACCTATTTTGAGTTACTTTCTGATAAACATCCAGCGAAAGTGCTTTTTGAAAAACTGATCATGCTAAAGGGTGCAGAACGTACACAAGTTGAACAGCAGCTCAAGAATTTTATTCGGCCAGGAAATATTGATGTGAATATCATGACCAAAGTTGACAAGCTGAATTATGATGTAAATGGTGAGGAACTTCCGAGAGAGTTTTCTGATGCACTTTCTGCATTACGAGGATTTGCTGAGAGTAACTTGAATGCATCTGTTGTATTTTCAGCAGGAATGAATCCCGCTCTTTTTAGTTATGCAGAGCAGTTTGATTCATTTTTTCCTGACAGCAAAGGTGAAATTCAAAAACGAATCATTTTGAAAGTAAGCGATTACAGGTCTGCGATGATTCAAGGGAGATTCTTGGCTAAAAAAGGGCTTTGGGTTTCTGAATTTAGAATCGAATCAGGACTGAATTGTGGAGGTCACGCCTTTGCCACGGATGGCATTTTGCTGGGTCCTATTTTAGAGGAATTCAAAGAAAATAGAGAAGCACTCAATGCAACACTCGTGGAAGCTTGCAATCAAGCTCTGCTTTCAAAAAAGAAACCTCTTTTGCTGTCTAATGAAAAATTGAAAATTACCGTTCAGGGTGGAATCGGAACAGCAAATGAAGATGAATTTTTGATGGACCATTACCAACTTGATGGCACCGGTTGGGGTAGTCCCTTCTTGATGGTTCCAGAGGCAACGAATGTTGATGATTATACTTTGCAGAAATTAGTGAATGCCAAGAAATCAGATTATTATCTTAGCCATGCCTCACCGCTTGGTATTAGATTTAATAATCTCAGAACGAGTAGTTCGGAAGATCAACGTAAATCACGAATCGACAAGGATAGAGCTGGCAGTCCTTGCTACAAGAAGTTTTTATCCTTCAATACCGAGTTTACAGAAAAGCCAATTTGCACAGCTTCTAGACAATACTTAAATCTCAAGTTAAAAGAGATGAAAGAGAAATTTTCAGATGTAATGGAGTTTGAAAAGAGGACGGAAAAGATTTTGGCAAAAGATTGTATTTGCGAGGGGCTTGGAGCTCCTGCATTGATTACGAATGGTGAAACTCCTGCAAGAAATCTTACTGCTGTTACTATCTGTCCGGGGCCGAATCTAGCGTATTTCTCAGGAGTATTTAGCCTCAAAGAAATGGTAGGGCACATTTATGGTAAATTCTCCATTATGCACGATACAGATCGTCCCCACATGTTTGTAAAGGAACTTCAACTTTATGTGTCCTATTTAAAGGAAGAAATGGATAATTATCTTGTTGAGCAACCTGCGAAATTTGAAGCTTACGTCGATAAATTTAAAGCTAACCTCAAGGAAGGAGTTGCTTATTATCAAAAGTTAATTGAAGAAATTCCTGTAGATACAGAAGAGATGATTAATAGGATGAAAAATCAATTTCAAGCAACACTAGCAGAAATTGAGGAAATTGCTGTCCCAAGCTTAGTTGATTAGTCAATCAAATTGAGAGCTATTAGATAGCAGTTGATCAGTGATTGGGGCTGTAATTTAGGATCAATAAAAGTACCTATTTGGCTACACGTCTAAGTCTTGTATAATTTAAAAAATAGTTCAAAATATTGAAAACAGACCTGTCAGATTTTGAAAACCTGACAGGTCTTATTTTTTATACCATCAACTTCTTCAGCTGATCTTTTTCTATTTTGTTGTACTTCCAAATGGCAAGCAAAGAAATAATCAGCAATCCTGCCACTATCCAATACACCCAAATAGGAATAGGGACAGGGTCTCCGGCTGCGTAGGAATGCAATCCAGAAAGGTAATAATTCACTCCAAATGATGTCATGATGATGGAGCTAAAAGCCCAAAGGCTTGCCAAGTTGAAAATCAGACTTTTTTTGAGTGATGGGATTAGCCTTAGGTGAAGAACAATCGCATAAACGATCACAGAAATCAATGCCCATGTTTCTTTTGGATCCCAAGCCCAGTATCTTCCCCAACTTTCATTTGCCCAAACGCCACCTAAAAACGTTCCCACGGTGAGTAAGAACAAACCGATCGTAATTGACATTTCATTCACGATATTCAGCTCTTGCAAGCTGAGCCACCATTTAGCTTTCGGCAGTGAAGGTTTGAATATAATCAGAATTAGACTCAATAGGGCAATAATAGCAGAAAGTGCCAAAGGTGCATACCCACTCACAATGATTGCTACGTGTATTTTTAGCCAATAGGAGTGGAGCACAGGCATGAGGTTTGTAATCTCTGGATTGAGCCAATCCAAAAATCCCACAAACAGCAAAGTTCCTGAAAACAGCAATGACAGAGGGATGGTAAACTGTGATTTGTTGGAAAAGATCATTCCAAAAAGTAAAACACCCCAAGCTACAAATACCATCATCTCAAAGCCATCAGACCAAGGTGGATGCTTAGCAATATACCATCTCAACGCTAGGTGGAACGTGAACAAGATGAATCCTATCCATGTAAAAATCACACCGATTTTCCATGAAAGGCTTATCATTTTTGTTTGTTTGAAAAGCGATAGAATTCCTATAGCCAGCATAAGGATTCCGAGAAGCCAAAATGGACCAAACAACCGCGTTCCTAAATTCAATTTCGTGTAAAGAAGCTCAGCTTTGATTTCGGTTTCATTTGGATAGACTTCGCTTCCAGCTTTTTGCTGATAGAGTTCGATATAAGAAAGTGTCTCTTCCGCTTCTGCCCATTCACCGGTTTTGATTCCTTTGTCAACAGCTGCGAGATACAGTGAGGTAATGTTTTTGACAAATACAGCATCATCTTCATCAAATCCCTGCATGAATTGCTGACTCGTAAACCAAGTATTATTTCTGTCTAACTTGTTTGGAAAAAGTCGTAAGAAATCACCTGTCAACAGGGCGTAGAAAATATTGAAACGTTCATCTATTTTGAGAATTTCTTTATCTGATTCATTTCGCTCAGACGGTTTGAGCTTATTACTAGCCTCGACCATTTCCTGCAAAAGATAATTGCCATCTTCATCTAGGAAATCTCGAAAACTTAGCCTATCTGTTGGTTCTACTCCGAGCGTTTGAAATACATAATAAGATTTTTTTTGATCGATTTTGATCAAAGGAAGATGACTATAGGTAACAGGATCTAATTGAACAGCAAGCAAAAACTGTTCAGAACTAAATATCATCAGCCCATCTTCCGTTGGTACGTCGATTTTGGTCTTTCCACTGAGCTTTCTTATAATCTCGTTGGCCAATGTATTCAGGGGCTTCATTCTTCCATCAAGATCCTGCACGATCAATTTTCCATACGCCTCAGCATGTTCCTTAGGTGTCAAGGATAATCTAGGGTCCTGCATGGGTACTTCCTGTGCAAATAGAGTTGAGATAGAAAGCAGTACCAGTATGACAGTAGCAGCAGCTTTTTTACGAAGCAACCCAAGTTTTTTATTGAGCAATTGAAACCTACTACCTTTCGCAAAAAGCGTTAGAATCATTCCTAAAGTCAAAAGTGTGTAACCTAAATAAGTCAAATAGGTACCCGGACGATCTTGATTGACGGAAAGGATAGTCCCTTTTTCATCATTGTCATAAGAAGACTGATAGAAGCGATATCCTCGGTGATCAAGCACATTATTCATATAAATTCTGTAGGGAAATTCTTCTCCATTTGACCTTACCATTACTTCTGAAGCATAGGAAGCTGGGCTTTGACTCCCAGGATAGCGTTCTAGATCAAAATCATTGAGGTAAAGTTCAAATGGGAGTTTGATGTTTTTTGGACCGAAAGTGAGACTATAATTGAACCCCTTATGACTGAAAGGATGCCAACTCGGGTTGAAGCTTACCTTGCGGATATAGGTGTTGCTAATCAATTCGCCATCTGTGTTCAAAATTTCAAGATGAACGACATCGGGCATATTTTTGGCGAGCATTTCGTCAGTTTCAGCTTGGTAGACGATAGCTGCATCTTCTACAATTGATTTTATCATAAAAGCACCGCCATCCCATTGATATAGTGAGCGCAGTTGTAGCTGACTTGTTTCTCCTTCATGCATGACTCCGATCTGCTGTGTGCTCATTTCCATGATTTGTAGATGCGTATTAGTTTCTATCATCCACTTGTCAAGTTCTTTGAATATTTTGATTGGGCTTGTAGAGGTTTGTACAGTTCCCAAAGAAATATTCCCCAAAGCCAAATCATTACCTTCGGTCAGGATATAATCTTCCCTTCCAGTTCCTATAGCAACAGCGAGATCGATGTAAGTTTCATCTCCGTCGATATATGTCTCTACACCAGCTTTGATGTATTCTTTTATCCTTACTTGAAGTTTGTTGTCATTGAAATCTACCTGATGAACTTCAGGGCTAAACTGATGAGGAACGATATTGATGGGTTTTTCAAATTTCAAACCTTTACTGTCTTGTGACAATTTTACTTGAAGGTAGTCTGTTGATGTGTGAAATGAGTTTTCGGATCCTCCTTCTCTAATGTGCATTACCCCATCAACACTCAGATAGCGCGTCACGCCTGCACCCAAAAGAATAACCACAAATGCGAGATGGAAAAGACCCACAGGCCAGCGGTTGGCATGAAGTAATTTATATTGACTGATATGTGCTAGAAAATTAAATGCTAGCCATAACATAATGATCTCAAACCACCAAGCATCATACACTAGCTTCCAAGCGACGGCTGTGCCATGATCATTTTCGATAAATGTGGCCACAGCCATAGAGACTGCAAAGGCAATTAATAAGACTAAACTAACTTTGGTTGAAAATAGAATTTTCAAAAATTTCATATACTTAGAGTAAAATCCCTATAAATCGATTTTTCATTGTAGGCCTAAAGATTAACATCAAGTAGGACCAATTTTGGGTGTTTTTTAAAGTGCCTCTATTCTGCAGACTTTGGAAAGTATCTGAGTAGAGGAAATGACTATAGCCCCCTTGTAGCGAAATAGCCGAATTGAAAATGTATCCAAAAGAAAGATCCAATTCAGTTCCCAGATTTTTGTCCAGTTGCGAAATTCCTTGAATCACATTTTTATGTGTTAAAAAGCGATGAATGTCACCTTGGAGAAAGAATTTAGGGTTGAAGTCATACCTTCCTTTGATGTAATAATCTTGTAAGCCTACATTGTTTTCATGCGCAGCACCAACATAGAAAAGGTCCATATAGCCATTAAAAAGATGATTTGTCCCATAAAGAGGAGAGAAGGAGTTGTTTTCTTGAGTTCCAGTATTGGATGTCCCGCTCAAAACTTCTAATCCAGCGACGAATCTAAATTTTTTACCTGTTTCGGAATCTATATCAAACTGCTGAGTGACTTGTGCCGAAAGATCCCAAGCATTTACACTTCTGCCATTATTATCAACACCAAGCTGGTGATAGTAAAAACCACTCAATGTTGTATTGCCCTTTTGATATTTCAAGGTTGGAATACCAACTGTCTGTCTGTAATTGATTCCTTCATCGGTGATTGTTCCCGCTTGATTCCTGACAGCAAACTGCCTCCCATCATTCCAAAAGAGGAGAGAGAAGTTAAGCGCGCCAAATTTATTTTCATAGCGAATCATTTGCGCTGCTTTGTAATTATTGTTCATGTCATAGAAGACACCTGCAAGTCGTTGTTCACTTTGGTTATAGCCGCCACCAAAATGCAGTTTCATGTCTTCTTTTTCATATTTGACCAAAGCAAAATCGTGCGCCCTCGCTTGTAAAGCCCAATCTAAGTTTCCTAGAAATCTGAAATTATCATAGTTCAATTCTTGGCGGCCGAGTTTGATTTTCCAATTTTCTCCAATATTGGTTTCGAGCCAAGCTTCATGGACAGAAAGGAAATTATCAGTTGCTTTCACTTGTGGTGTATTTCCCCAAGTCCGAATATCTTGAATCGACATATAAAAGTTGATATTTTCCATCTTGTAGCTAGCCTGTAGTCTTGCTCTATGAGCGATGAATTTTGCAGGAACTTCATTTTCCAAAATAGGTCTATTGAATCCGTTTCGGAATTCACCTCTTTGAATAAATTGCCCTTCTAAATTGAATTGGGCAAATGTAGGATTAAAAGAAAGGGCCATAAAAATGGCCCCTCCTAAAAGCATTAACTTTCTCATTGTGCTGGGTCTGATAGGTTATTTACTACTGATGACTTTTACTTCTTTTTTCGCTTCTCTAGCTTTACCATCTTTGATCCACTGAGGGACTACTTGTTCTAAAAAGGTTTCTTTCGCCGCTTTTTCTGCTGGTATATCTAGCCCTATGTAGGCTTGAAGTGTTTTTTTATCAAAGGTGGGCATGTCAACAGGTTTGTTGTGACCAAGATCAGCAAGAAGTCTTGCAAGTTTTATTCTGGTTTCTTGGGCTATGCCTGTAGCAGAGGTGACTATTCTACTGGTTTCTAAAGGAGCGTGAAAAGCGGCTCCGTGAGATGCTACTGCGTAATCCCATCTCCATTGAGAATGACGAATTCCAAGAAGAATATCTTTCATTTGAGATTCTGTGGCTCCTAATTCCCAAGCTTTTGCAGCTTCTACATGTGCCATTGCCAATAGCTTTTGTAGTTTGGAGGTTCCTTCTTTGATTTTTCTTTGTCTATCATAGACATCTGTCATAAGATCACTTTCTTTCTCCCTGTGACATACGAAACAAGAGTTTTCGACATTACTCAAAGGAGAACCAATGTGGTGATCTGTGAATTTTTGACCACCTTCAGTTTTGTACGGCATGTGACAGTCTGCACATGAGACGCCTCTTTTAGCATGTACACCTAGCGTGAAAAGCTCGTAGTCAGGATGCTGTGCTTTCAGCATCCTAGCTTTAGATAAAGGGTGAACCCAATCTGCAAAATCTATATTATCAAAATAAGCTTCTACAGATTCTACATCCATTCCATCTTTCCAAGGGAATGTAAGGTATTGAGCATTTTCTTTTCCAGGTTTAGTTTTGTCAAAGTAATACTCGACATGGCATTGCGCACAGACTAAAGAGCGCATTTCTTGATGTGATGCTTGATTGATATCTTTTCCCATTGCCTCATAAGCTTCTATCAAAGCGGGACGGGTGATGGTTAGATTCATAGTTTCTGGATTGTGGCAATCAGCACAACCAATAGGATTGATCACTTCTTTTCCGAAATCAGAGAGTTTTTGACTGTAATATTCGGTTACCCCCAATTCACTCATTAGCCTAGGAACATCGGGACTTTTACAGGTCCAGCATGTACTTGGCATGACACCATCTCCAGCTTCCATGGGAGAGCCAATTCGGAGAGAGTTTTGAACATCAGTGACAGCATACGCGTGCCCACGAGGTTGATTGTAGTCTTTACTGAAAGCATATCCTGCCCAAAGAATAACCAATTCTGGCTGCTCGTCTAATACATCAAGGAATCCAGATGTATTGTACATACTGCTGAATGTGGTGTCTTGGGTTTTCATGTAAGATTGATATTGTCTTGGGTAGTTGAGTCCCCAGATAGAATCTCGAGGTTCTATCCCATCTATGCTGACTTTTGCCTGATAGGCAAATCTTGCCTCAGTTTTTCTATCCATGATCGTATAGGCGAGCATGGCGAGTAAAAAGACTGATAAAGCTGTAAGGCCGAAAAGAATCCAATTTTTCATAGTTGTGGTTATTTGATTGAGGCTTGATTTTCTTTTTTATCCATTGACTCTTTGAGCCATTTGGGAATCACACTAATGTCTGAAGGAGCATGTGCTTTTATGGGTTCTATTTGATGTCCAACAGCAGAGAGACTCTTTGTTCTTCCATGAGGAACTTCTCTGTGACATTCCCAACAGATTCTATCAGTTCTTTTAGCATGATGATCATCCACAAAAGAAGCCATTTTCGCATCCGTGACTTGTGGCTCGTGACATCTGATACAATTACTTTGGATCACTGCAATAGAAGGTTCTAGTGCTTTGATTACTTCAGGTTCAGCGCGTATGGTAAATATGGAGGCATGATAGAGACCATCTTTGGCTTTGAAAAAATACTTATTGAAGACATTATTATGGGGTACATGGCAATCATTGCAATGGGCAACTTCTCTATGAGAACTATTCGTCCAAGTGATATACTGTGGAGTCATGATGTGGCAATTGACACATGCCTGAGGATCATCCGATAGATAAGATACTGCATTACTGATTCTTAAGACATAGATGCCAAGTCCAAAAATTATAGCCACCAATACGGTAGCATAAGGTCTCCATTTTCTTGGAGGGACAAGACTATATCTAAAAAGAAATTTTTTGAAACTTTGAAATTTCGACATGGTGCGGGTTGAGTTGATGGTTCAAAGTTAATATCACATTTGCCATTCGTTTATGACAAAAATCATGTATGTGACAAAAGTTACAAAAAAAATAATGAATAGTGAAATTATAAATATCAAGTTTTTTGTAGTTTATAAACTATTCTATCACAGAATATCAATATTTCCTGATATATTGGAACTCAATAATCGGATTGAATTTCATTAATTTTATTTACATGAATAATATTCTTAAAAGTTTCTATTCACTGCCTGGTCTGAAGCGCAGTTATGCGTTAAAGTTTTTTGTGATCACATTTCTTGGGATACATATTCCACTGCTTGGTTTGTCAGTATTTCTGTTGATTCTACCCAATCAAATTGACTCGCTTACTATTTTTTGGATTGTATTAGGATTTACCTTATTGGGCACTGGCTTGACTTTGTACATTTTGAATTATTTGATCAAACCTATTCAGAGTGCAGATCGGGCTTTGCTTCAATATATTTCTGACAGAGAAATCCCAAAGCTCAGTATTGAAGGAGAAGATGAACTCTCTAGACTCTTGAAAAGTATGGAGAAGACAATTTTCAGAACAGAAGAATTGATCGATCAAAAAGATGATTTAATTTATCTTTTATCTCATGATTTTAGAGCACCATTGATTAAGGCAAAGGGTGTGTTTGAATTGCTGCAGTACGAAACAGATAGCGCGTTTATCGAGGAAGTATCGAATCAATTGGCGGAAGAGATGAGTATGCAGCTTGACTTGATGGAGAGTTTATTGCGATTGATGCAAGATGAAAAGGCAAGTAGTCAGGCTCAAGAATTTGATTTGGAAGAACTTCAAGAAGTTTTGAAAGAAATCATAAGGAGTAGTAAAAATCAAATTGAAGGGAAAGATTTGAACGTTCACTTTGAAATAAAAGGCAAGGCGAAGATTAGAGCTGAGAAAGTTCTAGTCCGTCAATTGGTATTTAATTTACTATCTAATGCCATCAAATTCAGTAAAAATGGAGGGAACATAAAGATAGAAGGTCTTGCAAAATCTGATTCATTTTCTTTTCAAGTACAAGATGAAGGGATCGGGTTTGACCCAAGGTTGGCCAATCGGTTTTTTCAGAAATTCTCGTCGCATCGAAAAGAGGGAGTCAATGGTGAGAAATCCACAGGGCTCGGCTTGTACATTAGCAGAAAAATCGCCGAACGCTATGGAGCAAAGTTATCAGCCTATAGTCAAGGAGAAGATAAAGGAGCTGTCTTTGAGGTTGTATTTCCAGTTGATTCAAAAAATGAATAAAATGCTTTTCAATTTACAAAAAGTGATTTTTTTGATTGGATTAAATTTAGTTTGAATAAACTAAGGATTATACGTTAAGAATTAATATCTTTTTGAATTCTTAATATTGACTATGACAAAATTGTACAAAATATTCATTTGCACTTCTTTTTTCATCCTAACATCTTTCTATTTCGTGGAGGCTTCTCCTAACCATGATTATGAGAAGCTTTGGAGAAAAGTGGAGATTTATGAACTGAAGGGACTTCCAAAGTCTGCAAGTGAAGTCGTCAATTCTATTTATGATCAGGCCAAAAGAGAAAAAGAATCAGCTCAAATAATCAAAGCCTTGATTTATCAGAGTAAGTTTTCTTTGACTCTCGAAGAAAATGCTGAATTAAAGTTATTCAAAAGATTTCAAGCAGAGATTGAAGAAGCTGATGGAATCTACAAATCGCTTTTGCAAAATAAATTAGCAGAGATTCTCACAGATTATTATAAAAACAATAGATATGTCTATCAAAGAAGAGCCAAAACAGAGGAAAAAATAAATATTGATGATTTTAGGACATGGAATGAATCTAATATACAGTCAACTATCCTACAACTCTACGAAAGCTCTTTAGAAAATAAAACGCTGCTTGAAGAAACTGAACTTGAGAAGGTTTCTGAATTTATATTGAAAGAGATTGAGACTGAAGTGGAGGGAGATTATAAGTGGAGCATTTATGATCTTTTTTCAGAAAATTACATTTCATTTTTGAATTTTTTAAACTTGATTAATTCAGATGGATTTACAGAAAATCAAATAAAAGAAAGGGACTATTTTGTCAATTTTCACTACGATAACCTCTCAGAAAGCGACAAATTTGACTCCAAGATAAAAATCCTTAAGCTTTATAAAGATCGAATTCACTTTCATGTGGAGCATAATCAAGATAGTGAAGCAGTGAGTTGGATTTTAAAACGACTTGATTTTGTCTACAGTCAGACTTTCCTGATCAAAGCAGATACTTATTATGTGGAAGCTCTGAAAGATATGATTGATCAATTTGGTGAGTTGCCCATATCTAATTTAATCAAATTTAAGCTTGCTAATTTTTATGTTTCCCAAAAAAGCAGCTCTAGAGATTCGAGTTTTCAACAAAACTATCAACTAGCCCACCAACTGCTGTCAGAAATACTTAAAGATGCTGCTGATTTAAAAATTGGCAGAAGAGCAGAAGCTCTCAAAAAAGAAATAGAAAAGCCTTATTTAGAAATCTCTTTAGATAGGTTTATTCCTCAACAAACACCATCAAGGATATATTTAGATTACAGAAATTTGGATGGATTGACTTGGAATCTGCTTCAATCGAATGATGAATTTGTCAGCACTTTTTCAAAAGTATATAATGGAGATAAAATTAGGAGCTTATTATCTGAATTGGACTTAATCAAATCATGGAATACAGAATTAATTAATTTGAACGATTTTAATGGGGTTGCAATGGAAGATGTTTTGCCACCTCTTGAATACGGGTCATATATCTTAGTCGGAATACATCCAGAAAATGAAGAGATTATTGGCTACAAGATTTTTAATATCACTGATTTAGCAATCATTACTCAAAGAATTGATGATAGCAATACTGTAAGAGTGGTTGATAGATTAACTGGTTCGCCTCTCAATGACGTTTCTTTAAAATTTGTCAGTAAGGATAAAAAAAATAAATATGAATTTTCAAATCAATGGTTTTCTACTGATGATCAAGGAAAAGTAGAGGTTAAGTACAGCAATATCATTACAAACATAGATATAAGCTTAAAAGTCGATTCTGATAGTGTGACATTTAATCCAAGAGGTTTTTTCGATAGAGGAAGTGCAAGAAATCAAGATAAAATTCAAGTTGAGACCGATCTTTTTTTTGATCGACAAATCTATCGTCCTAGTCAAAAAGTCTTATTCAAAGGAATTGTTTATCAAGGCAATGATATTTCAAAAGAAACCTCCGTAGGAGAGAAAATCCTCCTTACACTTTATGATCCCAACTTAGTGGTGATTGATCAGAAAGAATTCGAGACCAACGAATTTGGGAGTTTTTCGGGGGAATTCATATTACCAGATAAAGGGCTGAATGGGGTGTATAGAATTTTATCAAAAAAGGCTGACTCAAAAGATATGATCAGTAAAGATCAAAGAAATTTTGAAGTAGGAAATTTTTTCTTCCATGTAGAGGAATACAAGCGTCCAAATTTTGAGATTATTTTTGATCCAATCAAAGCGAGGTACAGCGTATCTGATTCAATTACCGTTTCAGGAAATATAACAGCATTTTCAGGAGCAGGTATAGATAATTCCACATTGAAATATACTGTGTTCCGAAGGATTAATTTGAATCGTGAATTTTATTTGAATTATCCAAGGGCAAGAAACTTCATTAACCAAAATCAGGAAATATATCACGGGCAAGTGCTCACAGCTAAGAACGGGAATTTTTCTTTTGATTTTTTAGCCTTACCGATTGAAGAAATTGAGCCAGAGTACAATCCTAATTATACCTATGAAGTAAAAGTGGAAGTGACAGACCCAAGTGGCGAGACTAATTCATCCTCTATTTACTACAACGTGGCTTATCATACCTTAAAGATCGTATCTGAGGTGCCGGCCATTGTCTATAAAAATAGTATTGATCAAAAAATTGAGGTTTACACCACGAATTTAAATGGGAATAAGGTTCCTGCAGAGTTAGAGATCGAAGTTTTTAAAATTCAATCTCCTGATCGCGTTCTAATACCCCACAATAGAACAATAGCACCTGATTTTCAAAGAGAGTCAAAAGAGGAGTTTGAAGAAATATTTCCCTATGAATTCAATCATTTTTATGATACCATATCCAAAAATAAAATTTGGTCAACAAGAATAAACACTGCTAATAATTCAAAAATAGATTTAGATGAAATAAAACCTTGGGAAGAGGGTAAATATGTTGTTAAACTTTATCACACTGACAGCCTTGGTCATATAGTTAAAGAAGAAAAAGAGTTTGAGGTTATTGAATTTTCTTCTAAAAATATTGCTGATAATCAATTGTTTTTCCTTCATACAGACAAAACAAGTTATTCTCCAAATGAGAAAGTGAAATTGAAATTTGGCTCAGCAGCTGACCTCTTGCATGTTTTTATGCAAGTTGAGCAGAAAAATCAAATCGTCGCTGAATATCATTATGAATTGAGTAATGAAGTCAAATTCTTAGAAATCCCCACTTCAGACAAAGATCTAGGAGGGATGCATGTTCATTATCAATACGTGTTTGCGAATAGCGCTTTTTCAGAATCGAAATTTATACCTATCAATGCTCCGAGGGTTGACCTACGAATAGAAACCTTGAGTTTTAGAGACAAATTATTACCCGGTCAGACAGAAACTTGGACATTCAAAATTTCACAAAATAATAAAAGAGTCAAACAAGCTGAATTACTTGCAGGAATGTATGACTTATCCTTGGACAAGCTATCTAATAGCACAAATAGATGGGGATTTGAGCCTTTTGAAAACACTATTTTTTACAGTAGAATAGGAACAAGTCTTGGGGATGGTTTTACTAAAGCGAGTGGTTTTTTGTTGACGGATCGCTATTGGATAAACACCATTAATCCTAACCTTTCATTTATCCCAAACTTTGACTGGTTTGGCTTTAGCATTTCACCAAGGAGTATCAAGAACACAAATTACCGAGCTAGATTATCTGAAAAGCTCTACCAAAATAGAATACAAACAAGTAAAGACTCAAAAATCCCTAAAGGAGTGATAACAGGAATAGTAACCGATATCTTGGGAGATCCTCTAGAAAGTGTCAGAGTAGGGAATTTTGAATCAAAAGCTCACACAAGCTCTGATAAGAATGGATTTTTTCAAATTAAGGCTGAAAATGGTCATTCTTTGACTTTTCATTATCCTAATTATCTCAAGGATACAGTGAAAATCACTGATTTTAATAGCATCTCTATAGCTCTGCTTGAAAGGACTATTGAACTCGAAGGAGTGAATGTGATAGGTTATCTCTCTCAAAATAAAAGAGAAATTAAGATCCGTGGGTCTAGTTCTCTTTTTGATTCAGGCCCTGTTTATGAAATTACAGAAGATGTTCAATTTGAGGAAAGTATAGTAGTTAATAATGAAATTGAGACTGCAAGCTCTTCCCCAAAAGATCTCTCAAGTGAAGCAAGCCTTGGAATGTATCCTATACAATACAGGTCTAATCTTAACGAGACAGCATTTTTTCTACCACATTTGAATACGAATAGGAAGGGAGAAGTAGCGTTTTCATTTGATATTCCTGAGTCTTTGACATCGTGGAAGCTGATGCTTTTGGCACATGATAAGAATCTCAACAAATCGTATAAAGAGCTGAAAGTTTTCACACAAAAAGAGCTGATGATCAGTCCCAATTTCCCAAGATTCCTTAGAGAGGGAGATCAGGTAACCTTGAAAGCAAGGATTGATAATTTCAGTAAAGAACCAATACTTGGTAAAGCTAAATTGATTCTCTCAACTCCTGATGGGAAAGACTCAATTCCAAATCAAAATTTTGAAAATGTTGACGTCAAAATACAAGGACAAAGTAATGCAACAGTTAGCTGGGATGTCTTGGTGCCATCAGGAGTCGATCTCCTAGCGTATAAAGTTTCTTTTGCAAGCGAAAAATATTCAGACGGGGAAAAGAATGTTTTGCCAATCTTAAGTAAAAGGATACTGATGACGGAAACCATGTCATTGTGGGCCAATCGGGGTGAAATCAGAAACTTTTCATTTGAAAAACTTAAAAATAATCAATCCTCAACGCTCGAAAGTAAATCCTTAAGCTTTGATCTTTATACAAACCCTATTTGGCATATTCTCCAAAGCTTTCCATTTATTGATCAATTACCAAAGGAAAATTCAGAGCAATTGATATCTAAAATCTTTGTAAACAGTATAGGAATTCAACTCATCAAGCAAAATGACGAGATCAGAAATTTGTTGGAGTCATGGCGTGATTCAAGTTCTGATCATTCCAATTTGAATATCGATGATAAAATTAGTGCCATTCTGCTGCAGGAATCCCCTTGGGTTAAGAGTTTTGAATCAGATGAGGTAAAAAAAGAAAAACTAGCAAGGCTATTAGATACGCTACGACTTAAAGATCAAATAGAAATTGATTCTAAAAAATTAGCAGAATTTCAGAAAGTAGATGGAAGTTTTGCTTGGTTCAAGGGCTCGAGAGGTTCTAATATTCCAATGACCATGCACGTCTTAGAAGTTTTGGGAAAATTGAGTCAATTAGATAATAATTTATTGAGTGGCGACCTGCGTCAGATTGCTGAGAAAGCTTTAGAATTTGTAGGTTATGAAATGCAGCGAAGTTACAAAGACCTACTTAATCGTGCGTCTGAAATGGAGGTTAAAGAACAAAAGGAATTCTTAAACCAAAACTGGATTAGTCTAAATCAGCTCAATGCCTTGTATTTGAAAGTGCTTTTTAATAAAAAATACCTCACTTCCCAAAGTATAGCAGCTGAAGAATTTTATTTACAAAACCTTAAAAAGCATGCTTCTAACCTTAGCCTTTATAGAAAAGCCAAAGCAGCATTGATTTTCGAAAATTCTAATGATGATTTTTATCGTGATTTGATCATGTCTATTTATGAAAATAGCATTCAATCCGAAGAAATGGGTGTTTATTGGGCTCAGCCAGAAGGTTTTTATTCTTGGAATGAAGACCCGATTGGAACACATGCTTCATTCATTGAAGTTTTTTCATTTCTTGGAAATCGTGTTTTTGGAGAAGAGAAAAATCAAAGTTTCTTGAATGAAATGAAAAAATGGCTGATAAAAAATAAGCAAACTACCAATTGGACAACTTCTAAGTCAACAGTCGCCGCTATTGCTGCACTTTTAATAAATGACACAAAATCTGATCAGCAAAATAAAGAAGTTACAGTGACTGTGGGCAATCAGTATTTTTATTCAGTCGATCCTACTGATGCTGCTATTTCCACTGGCTACCTTAGCAATACTTGGGGAAAAAGTGAGATAAAGTCAGAGCTTTCAGAAGTTAAAATACAGAACGATAGTAAAGAACCTGTTTTTGGAGGAGTGTACTGGCAATACCTTGAAGAAATCGAAAATATTTCCAATAGCGGGTCACATTTAAATATAGAAAAATCAATACTATTAAAAAGCAGACAAGAGGGAATAGAAAAATTTAGTACAGTAAATGAACAAACTCAAATAGAAATAGGCGATTTAGTCAAAATAAGACTAGAAGTTCGAGTCGATAGAGATGTGGATTACATTTATATCAAAGATCAGAGGGCATCAGGACTAGAACCTACAAAGGTATTGTCTGGATTTAAATATCAGAATAATGTGGGGTATTATGCAAGTCATAAAGATGCTTCTTCACACTTCTATTTCGAATCTTTGAAAAAAGGAGTACATGTTTTTGAGTATGAACTTAGAGCTTCCCAGGCGGGCGAATATTCCGGGGGTATTGCCCAGATTCAAAGTTACTATGCGCCTGAGTTTTCTAGTCAAGCAAGAAGTAAAAAAATTGTAATTGATTAATTACCAAAAAGCTTTTACTGACCTTGAGTTTTAATAATCAAAGGGTTGATTGTAAGTGATTGGCAAAAAGACTATATTCGACTCAGTAAAGTTTACTTGAAATTTGTTTTTTTTTCACTCTTTTTTAAACAAAAATTCTAACGTTATGGAAGATCTAAAACCATTTTTAGACTTCATCAAGGTGACCAAAAAACCTGCTGCGCTTATAAAAGCTGACGGAGATCGCTTTATTGTCATTTTCTCAAACCCATCATTTCAAGCCTTCTTCAATAAAGAACAGGTAGAAGAAGATTTGCATTTAGTTTACCAAAATATCATAAGTGACGAACACCAAAAGAAGGTTGATGAGTTAAGGCGATTTTTCTCTCAATCTCTGGAAAGTCATAAAGAGATCTCAATAAAGCTTGAAGAAATTTGCTTAAACGCTTCTGATGATGGAGGAAGTGCAATAGTTAATTTAGAGTTTAGTAATACTCCTATCAGTTCCACAGGAAATGAAAAATATTTCATTCACTTTGTAGAAGATGTTACTGAAAAATCGATGCTACAAAAGGAACTTGCTGCTCATAAGCTATTAATGAGACAAGCAGAACAGATATCGGGTTTTGGAACTTGGGAGTTGGATGTGCTTACCAATGGGATTGCTTGGAGTGATGGTGTTTATCTTATTTGTGGCTATCAGCCTCAATCTTTTAAAGTTACTTTTGAATTAGGTCTTGGTGTCATTCATCCAGAGGATCGTTCTCTTGCTATTGAGGCAATGCAGCTTACATTGCAGACTGGGAAAGAATATAAAATTCAGAAGAGATTTTTGCTAGAAGATGGGACCGTTAAACAGATTTTGTCTCGGGGTTCTTTGATCAAAGATACAGAAGGCAATCCAATCAAATTAATTGGTGTTTTTCAAGATATTACAGATCAAATTGAGGCTGAAAAAAAAGTACAAGACACTTTAAATAATTTTCAGGCAATTGTAGAAAATGTAGATGGTATAATGTGGGAAGCGGACGCTTTGACATTTAAGTTTAGTTTTGTAAGTCCTCAAGTAGAAGAAATCCTAGGATATAGCCCCGAAGAATGGCTTTCTGAGGATCAATTTTGGATCAATCATATTCATCCTGATGATAGAAGTCAAGCTTATACCTATTGTAAAGACATGGTAGATCTTGGCGAAAATCATATTTTCGAATATAGATTTAAAAAGAAATCAGGAGAATATATTCTTGTTCAAGATAGGGTTGCGGTACAGAAAAAATTCGGTAAGCCAGATAAGCTTAAAGGGATTTTGGTAGATATCAATGACCTTTATTATCAACAAAAAATTGAGCACCTCGAAAGGGTAGTTATGGAAAAAAGTATGGAAGGGGAGGTCACGCTCAAGGAAGTGCTTGTACTATTAATGCTCAAGTTGGATGAGCTTTTCCCAGATATGCAATCCTCCATGTTGAGAGTTGAAAATGGGAAAATATATAACTTGGCCTCACCATCCTTACCTCAAGATTATATTCTTGCTATTGAAGGCGAAGAGATAGGAGAGAATGCTGGTTCTTGCGGCACAGCTGCATTTACCAAGAAGGAGGTGATCGTATCTGATATTTTTGCTGATGAAAGATGGTCAAAATACAAGGATGTAGCCAAGAAATTTGGATTTCAATCCTGTTGGTCTAGACCAGTATTTAATAAAAAAGGCGAAGTGGTGGCTACTTTTGCAAATTATTTCACAGAGCCGAGAATGCCTAGATCAATAGAGAAAGAAGCTATTGAGAGAGCACGAAGATTATCTTCAATCATTTTAGAGCATTTTTCTGACATCGAGCAAATCAGACATGCAAACGAACTTAATACATTCATAAATAAAGCCACAAATGAAGCTATTTATGAATGGGACATGGTCAATGATAAGGTATATTGGGGTGAAAGTTTTGAGCGGTTTTTTGGTTATGTCCATCAGGGGGATTTTACTGGAAGTGATTGGCGAAAAATGATGCATCCTGAGGATATTGAAGATTCATATCTAAAGATCAACGAGTTTTTTACAGACCCCGAGAAGTTTAAAATTTCAGAAGAGCATAGACTAATCAAAAAAGATGGATCTGTGATTTTTGCTGAAATTATAGGTTTCATAATTAGAAATAATCAAAATACTCCTATACGCCTTATTGGAGTAATTCGGGACATAACTGAGACAAGAGAATTACGAAAATTACTAGATTCTGCATCTCAAATGGCAAAAATTGGCGCTTGGGAGTTGGATGTTAGAAGTAAGGAACTCTATTGGTCCCATATGACAAGACAAATCCATGAGTGTCCTGATGATCTTGAGATTGATCTTGAACAATCCATTAATTTTTATCAGGAAGATTATAGAGAAGAAATAAGAAAGTTAGTAAATAACTGTATTGAAAATGGTGTTCCATTTGATTTTGAGTTTCCAATAACGACTTACCAAGGAGACGAAAAGTGGGTGAGGGCTCTGGGGCAAGCTGAATTTTTCAATGGATCATGCATTAAAATATTTGGTAGTTTTCAGGATGTTCATGTCAGAAAATTAGCCGAAAAGCAAGTTGAATTACATTTGCAAGACTTGGCTAAGTCTAATGCTGAGCTAGAGCAGTTTGCTTATGTAGCATCTCACGATTTGCAAGAACCACTACGCATGGTAACAAGTTTTTTAGCACTGATTGACAAAAAATACCATGATATTTTGGACGAAAAAGGGAAGACCTACATTGATTATGCAATGGATGGAGCTATCCGGATGCGGAATATAATTTTGGATTTATTGGAGTTTTCTAGGGTAGGGAGGGTTTCAGGACAGAAAAAATTTATTGATCTTAATGAAGTTGTTGAAGAAGTGATCAAGCTTCAAAAACAAGCTATTCATGAAAGTGGGGCAAAAATTTCATCTGATTCCTTGCCGATTGTAGTTTCTAATAAATTATTGATGTTGCAGGTATTTCAAAATATTATTGGAAATGCTCTTAAATATAGAAAGATTGATGTCGCACCTAAAGTTTATATTTCTTTTGAAGAGAAAGCAAAGTTCTGGCAAATTGCAATTAAGGACAATGGGATAGGAATCGAGAAAGTTTACCATGATAAGGTGTTTGTGATTTTTCAACGACTCCATAACAAAGATGAATATTCAGGTACAGGCATAGGTTTAGCCATTGTCAAAAAGATCATCAATAATCTTGGTGGAGAAATTTGGTTAGAATCTGAGATTGATAAAGGGAGTACCTTCTATTTCACCATTCCAAAATAAAAAGGCCTGTCAGAATGATGATTCAGACAGGCCCTAAAAGTTAATTAGCGGTAATGTGGTCAAAAATAGTTGGTGACTTTTGTTGAAAAATTTCTTAACATGCCATGCAGATTCGAAGAGGACGTAAGCTCTGCTGAGGAGCAACTTACCAGC
>NZ_BMFD01000014.1:0-55346 GCF_014637795.1 Belliella aquatica
CTTTCTTTTGGTACTAGAAATAGCATATACAAAAAACATAATCTAATATAAAACAAAAAACCCCGTATTTCTACGAGGTTTATGTACCAGGAGCGGGAATCGAACCCGCACGGCCGTGAAGCCACAAGATTTTAAGTCTTGCGTGTCTACCAATTCCACCATCCCGGCTTCACTAGACTAATCTAGCTACTTGTAAACAACAAAGCCCTTCTTCAAGGGCTTTTTGAGCGAGAGACGAGATTCGAACTCGCGACCCCGACCTTGGCAAGGTCGTGCTCTACCAGCTGAGCTACTCTCGCTTTTGTTGACTTCAACCTTTTGTTTCCGTCTTTTGTGTGTGCAAAGGTATATCAGTTTTCTATATTTGCAAAAGGCAAACCCAAAAAAAATCATTTATTTATGAAGATTTCTCCTCCAATATTGATAATCAGTATATTAATTCATCCGACTGGCAAGTAATATTTTCATCAATTCTACTGTGTTTTTGGCATTGAGCTTTTTCAAAATATTTTTCCTGTGTGTATTTACTGTGTTTTTTGCAATATTTAGCTCATTGGCTATTTCTTGAGAATTTAAACCATCAAGAATCATATTGGCAATCATTCTTTCTTTTCTTGTGAGCTTAGAACTCTGTGTAGAAGGATCTCTTTTTGAAACATGGATTTTATCACCGTTGTCGGATGTATAGGAATAACTCCAGTCAAAATTATTGACCTGCGGAGGATTGGCTAGAAGCACAACTATATGCAAGTCAAAAACGACATTTTTGTTTTTGTCAATCAAATAGGGACGAACTTTGCATGCGAACCATTTGACTTCTTTGGTTTTGAAATGAACCCAGCGAACTGTATAAGAAAACTGGAACGTATCCATTTCCTCTCTGGAAATTTCTTGCAACAGGTCAAAGACAATCTTTTGGAATTTAGCTAATTCGGGGACATCATCAGGATGTAACATGGTAAGCACTGCTTCCATACCCTTTTTTCTAAAAAAAGAGCTTGGATAACCAATAATATCTTCCACGTTATCAGTAAAAAAAGCCAAGCTCAAATCTCTATAATCAATGCAGCCGATGATGATGCCTTCTTTCATCCCCATGTTTTGGCTGATCACTTCTAGGTCTTTGAGAAGCTTATCTTCATCAATATCTTCGGTGTTAAACTCCCGTTCTTTCCATTCTATAAAAAAATCTGAAAACTTATTTTGTTCCCTTAATTGATCTTCTAAAAATCCATCCATTTGATAAATATAACTTAAATAACTCGTCCGAATCTAAATACTAATCCACCATTTTGCAATTAATTATCAAGTTTTTTCTTGATCTCATTAAGTTTTATAAGTGCTTCTATTGGCGAGATGGTATTGATATCAATTGTATCCAACATCTGCTTTGCCTCTTTATATTTAGGATCTATTTCGAACAAGGAAAGTTGAAAATTGTTTTTAGGCATGTCCTTCATCTTTTCTTTTTGTTCATTGAGGTCTTTATCTTTCTCTAAATGAACCATGATCTCGGAAGCCCTTAAGACTACTGGATTTGGCATACCGGCCATTTGTGCGACATGAATACCAAAACTGTGTTCGCTGCCACCTTCTTTCAACTTCCGCATGAAGATTACCTTGTTGCCAACCTCTTTGACAGAGACGTTGAAGTTTTTGATTTTAGGGAAATCATCAGCCAATTGATTCAGCTCGTGGTAATGTGTCGCAAATAAAGTTTTTGCTCGTGATTTGGGGTGATTATGGAGAAATTCTACAATCGACCAGGCAATAGAAATCCCATCATAAGTCGATGTTCCACGTCCAATTTCGTCCATCAAGACCAAACTTCGATCCGAAAGATTATTCAAAATACTTGCTGTCTCGGTCATTTCTACCATAAAAGTAGACTCACCTTTTGCCAAATTATCTGATGCACCTACTCTTGTAAATACCTTGTCAATGATGCCAATTCTAGCGTACGATGCGGGAACGAAACTCCCCATCTGTGCCATCAAAACAATCAAGGCAGTCTGTCTCAGCAAAGCTGATTTACCAGCCATGTTTGGTCCTGTGATAATGATAATCTGCTGATTATCGTTGTCCAAATAAATATCGTTGGGAACATAATCTTCGCCGATGGGCAACTGCTTCTCGATCACAGGATGTCTCCCATCTTTGATTTCTAGGGAATCAGTATCTGAGATTTTAGGCTTGCAGTAGTTGTTGCTTTTTGCCACGGAAGCAAAAGAAAGAAGACTATCCACAGTGGCTAAAACTCTTGCATTTTGCTGGATTTGAGCGACGTATTCTGATGCATCCTGTACAAGTGCCAAAAAGTATTTTTGCTCAATGGCAATCATTCTTTCCTCCGCGTTCAAGATTTTTTCTTCGTACTCTTTGAGTTCTGGAGTGATGTAGCGCTCAGCATTGACCAAGGTCTGCTTTCTGATCCACTCTTCTGGTACTTTATCTTTGTGGGAATTGGTAACTTCAAGATAATAGCCAAAGACTTTGTTGAAAGCGATTTTCAAGGACGAAATGCCTGTTCTCTGTACTTCTCGTTGCTGAAGCTGTACCAGATAGTCTTTTCCAGTATTGGCTAGCCCTCTGTATTCATCCAGTTCCGAATCAACACCATCTTTGATGATATTTCCTTGATGGGTAAGCATCGGTGCATCTTCCTGAAGTTCATTCTCAATTTTTTCAAGTAAAAATTCGCAAGGATTGATTTGATCTGCTAGCTTTTTTAGTGAAGCATTGCTTGACTTTCTCAATATTTCCTTGATCGGCAAGGTGTTTTTTAGAGCTTTTTTGAGTTGGTTCATCTCCCTTGGATTGATCCTGCCAACTGCCACTTTGGAAATTAATCGCTCTAAGTCTCCAATATGCTTTAGGTGATTGAGCGTTTCCTCTGAGAGTTCTCTTTGATTGAAAAAATACTCCACGACCTTCAACCGCTCGTCAATCGGTTCTTTTTCTTTCAATGGAAGGACCATCCATTTTTTCATCATTCTGGAACCCATCGGCGTGACGGTATGATCCAAAATTGAAATCAAAGGAATGCCACCATCTTGCTGTGGATAGACGAGTTCAAGATTACGAATGGTGAATTTGTCCAGCCAAACATATTTTTCCTCAGCTATTCGCGATATCGCTGCGATATGCTTGACTTCTTTGTGTTCTGTTTCTTCCAGGTAAAATAGAACAGCCCCAGCCGCAATGATCCCATGCTCCAAATTCTCAATTCCAAAACCCTTGAGGTTATTCGTAGCAAAATGGTTGGTGAGTTTTTCGTAAGTATAGTCAAATTGATATACCCAATCCTCACAGTGAAAAGTTGAGAAATTGTCCTTCAGAATTTCTGCAGCTCTAGATTTTGCTGTTTTCGAATAGATGACTTCTGAAGGGCTAAAGCTCTGAAGGAGTTTTTCGATATAAGACTGAGACCCTTCGGCGCACATAAACTCACCGGTAGAAAGATCTAAAAATGCAATTCCCAAGGTATCTTTTCCAAAATAGATAGAAGCCAGATAGTTGTTTCTTCTTTTGTCAAGGACATTGTCATTGAAAGAAAGGCCTGGAGTCACAAGTTCGGTGACGCCTCTCTTGACGATACCTTTGACTTCTTTAGGATCCTCGAGTTGGTCGCAAATAGCTACGCGATTTCCTGCGCGGACGAGTTTTGGTAGATAGCTGTCAAGAGAGTGATGCGGAAATCCAGCCAACTCAATATGTGATGCAGCTCCATTCGCGCGCTTGGTCAGGACGATATCCAAGACTTTGCTTGCCTTGATTGCATCTTCTCCAAAAGTCTCGTAAAAATCACCCACTCTAAACAGCAACAAAGCACCTGGATGCTTTGCTTTGATGGCATTGTACTGCTTCATCAAGGGTGTTTCTTTTACTTCTGCTACCTTCGCCTTGGCCATATTGTCCCTTTATTAAATCTTTATGCTAATTTTGAATCTGCTTGAAAGCTTGAAATTAAAATATAAAGAAAGGTAAACAAAACTCAATGAAAAAATTAAGCATGGATGAACTCAATCGGCTTTCGGTTGAGGAGTTCAAAGAAGTGAAAAAAAGCCCTCTAGTGATCGTTTTGGATAATATTCGGAGTTTGAACAATGTGGGGTCTTCTTTTCGAACTGCTGACGCTTTTTTGATTGAGAAAATTTATCTCTGCGGGATTACAGGGACACCACCTCACCGAGATATTCAAAAGACAGCCTTGGGAGCGACGGATTCTGTCGCTTGGGAATA
The DNA here is from genome assembly GCF_014637795.1 of Belliella aquatica. Lineage (GTDB taxonomy): Bacteria > Bacteroidota > Bacteroidia > Cytophagales > Cyclobacteriaceae > Belliella > Belliella aquatica. The sequence goes on from NZ_BMFD01000014.1 coordinate 4,243, forward strand.
CAAAAGCAACACGCTTGAAGCAATTGCAGAACTGAAGCAAAACGGATTTGAAATTTGTGCTTTTGAGCAGGTGGACAAAAGTGTGATGTTACACGAATTCCAGCCTAAAGAGGGTAAAAAATATGCATTGGTTTTTGGAAATGAAGTTTTTGGAGTAGAAGAAGAGGTGATCAATGCCTCGGATCATCTTATTGAAATTCCACAGTTAGGCACCAAACATTCATTAAACATCTCTGTCACCTTGGGGATTGGTATTTGGGATTTTATGAGTAAGATGGGCTTGTTGAAATAAAAGAATAAGAGCAGCTATTTTTTAGAATCGTTCTCCACAAGATTTGCAGAAGATAGAATCGATGTCTTGATTTGCAGTTTTACAAACTCGGCAAGTTTTTCTTTCTTTTTTCAATGCTTCTTTATTGGCCATGGTCAATTCAGATGTGACAATACCTGTAGGTACTGCAATAATTGCATAGCCTAGGAGCATGATGATTGATGCCAATAACTTCCCTAATGGTGTATTGGGAGTAATGTCGCCAAAACCTACCGTTGTCAAGGTCACGATCGCCCAATACATTGACATGGCGATACTGGTAAACCCGTTTTCTGGCCCTTCTACTATAAACATCAATGTACCTGTGATCAATACAATGGTTAATACAGTTCCTAAGAAGAGTTGGATTTTTGGTCGGCTAGATTTGAGAGCAGTTTTCAAAACTTCGGCCTCCTTCATGTATCGGCCAAGTTTTAGAATCCTTACCACTCTCAGAAATCTGAGAGCTCTAATCACGACAAAAAATTGTGTTCCAACAAGGAATAGACTCAAATAAGAAGGGATAATGGCAAGAAGATCTACGATCCCATAGAAGCTAAAAATATATCCAAGTTTTTTCTTACTCAGCCAAATTCTCCCAATATATTCTACAGTAAATAAACCAGTTAGGATCCATTCTAATATCAAAAATTCATTGTGGTATTTGGCATACAAACTAGGTTCGGAATCTAAAATCACAACGACTAAACTTGCCATGATCATTACTAAAATGATTAAATCGAAGTTTTTAGAAGCCTTATCATCATGCTCAAAAACGATGTGTGCAAGTCGTGATTTGGAAGGGAAAAGAGACATAATGATTTGGATTTTTTGAGTTTTACTATTTGAAATTATTTATCCCTAGCGGGAGAATGAACTCTCGTTTACTTCGATCATTTCTAATTCAATCAAATATGTGAATGTTTGCCTAAATTATTACAAAAAAATCCTTAAAATCGATCATGGAAATAATAGTGATCTCAGTTGTAGCTTTTCTAGTCTCAATTCTGACTTTTTTTTCTGGGTTTGGTTTGGGGACGATACTTACGCCAGTCTTTATGATTTTCTTTCCTGTCGATTTAGCGATAGCCTTGACTGGAGTTGTTCATTTTTTCAATAACATTTTTAAACTCGTTTTAGTAGGAAAAAATGCTGATAAACAAGTTTTGATCCGATTTGGTATTCCTGCAGTGATTGCTGCATTTGGAGGTTCCTGGGTATTGCTTAATATTACTGATTTGGAGCCATTTTTTACTTACGAGATGTTTGGAAGTACCTTTATGGTAGAACCGGTAAAATTTATCATTTCGATCTTGCTGATCATTTTTGCTTCGATGGATTTGATTCCTTATTTCCAAAAACTACAATTTGGTAGAGAAAAGCTTCCTTTGGGAGGTGCCCTAAGCGGTTTTTTTGGAGGGCTTTCCGGTAATCAAGGCGCATTTAAATCAGCATTTTTAATCAAAGCAGGTTTATCAAAAGAGGCTTTTATTGGAACTGCTGTTGTTGTTTCCACATTTGTAGACTTTACTCGATTGAGTGTTTATGCCACTCGATTTTTACAAACTGATTTGACTAATAATTTTCAATTAGTAGTGATCGCTACTTTATCTGCTATCTCAGGGGCATTTATTGGGAATAAATTATTGAAAAAAGTAACGCTTGAATTCATTCAAGTTTCTGTTGCCATCTTATTGATTTTGGTTTCTATAGCACTTGGTGCAGGCTTAATATGAAAAAATGAAACCAAGCTAAAGGTTTCTATTCAATTGATTTTATTAATTCTAGCTGTTTTTTCAATAGAAAAAATCAATCAATATTTATTTGGATTTAATCTAAATAACATGATATTTGTCCTGTTATTTAAAATTAGTCTTAATAAATGAAAGCGAAACTCTTCCTCTCTCTTTTCCTTTTGGGAGCCTGTGCCTCACCAAAACAATCCGAAATCAAGTCTGAAAAACGTATCATCACTGCTGGCGGAACGATCACGGAAATAGTATCTGAATTAGGTCTTGGTGACTTAATCGTTGCCACTGATATTACTTCTACTTATCCAGCTAAAATGAAAGAATTGCCTTCTATTGGCTACAGAAATCAAATCAAATCTGAAGGAATTCTATCGATGAACCCAGATGTGATTTTGGCTGAGACAGATTATCTGTCTGCTGATGTTGTCGCTCAACTTACTGCCACGGGCATTGAAGTACGATTCTTTGAGAAGCCGACATCAATCGAAGGTACTTTCAGATTGATTTCAGATTTAGCCGATTATTTAGATTTAGCTGAAAAAGGTAAATTGCTTCAAGAGGAAGTAAAAAACGAGCTTTTAGAGTTAGCCCAATTTTTAGAAAAGCAGGAAGTGGTTGAAAAGCCAACAATGCTGTTCATCATGGCTAGGGGTGAAGACATGGTTTTCGTTGGTGGGGATGATACTTTTGCTTCTTCTATTATTCAGCTTGCGGGTTTGCAATCTCCAGTATTGGGTTTCAAAGATTTTATCCCATTGACTCCTGAAGCATTAGCGAAGTTCAATCCTGATTATATTTTATTGTTTGATTCAGGTCTGGCGACGTTGGGGGGTAAAGACGGTTTGACTAAAATCAGAGGAATTGAACAGACCAAGGCCTTCCAAAATGGGAAAATCTTAGCTTATGACGGACTTTTGCTCTCTGGTTTTGGACCTAGAGTAGCAGAAGTAGCATTGGAAATTGCAAAATCAGTCTACCGATGATCAAAACTTTGCAAGCAAGTATTCCCAAAGTAAAACACCGTATACAAAATACAGTACTCCTGTTTTTGGGTATACTTTTGATAGGGGTTGTTTTGCTTTCTGCATCTCTCGGCGCATATCAGATTCCATTGGAATCCGTTGTAGGTGTGCTTTCGAGCAAGCTGGGTTTGGCTTGGGGTTCTTACACTGAGCCTCAATCCCAAGTCTTATTGAATATCAGGTTCCCTAGGATTTTGATGGGAATACTGATAGGAGGAGGACTTGGACTTGCTGGTGCTGCTTTGCAAGGATTATTTAGAAACCCTCTAGTAGAGCCAGGTTTGATAGGTGTTAGCTCTGGCGGTGCTTTCTTTGCTGTAGTTTTTATCGTCTTTGGTGCTGGACTGACTGCCTTGTCACCTTTATTTTCATTGATTGGGTTACCACTCTTTGCATTCTTAGGAGGATTACTCGTCACTTTGTTGGTATACAACATTTCGAGTCACTCAGGAAAAACAGACATCTCTGTTTTGATTTTAGCAGGAGTAGCGATCAATGCGCTGATGGGTGCATTGATTGGTTTGGTTTTATTTTATGCAGATGATGCAGCATTGAGAAATTTCACATTTTGGAGTTTAGGTGACCTTGGCGGTAGCAATTGGTCAAAACTAGGAATTGCTACAATTTTGATTATTCCTGCATTGGCGATGATTATGAGGCTATACCCACAACTCAATGCCATGGCCTTGGGCGAGCGTGAGGCTTATCATATGGGTGTCAATGTTCAATATGTGAAATATGTATTATTCCTTTCATCAGCTTTGATCGTAGGAACTGCAGTATCTCTAAGTGGAACTATAGGTTTTGTCGGCTTGGTGGTCCCGCATCTAATCCGACTTGGTTTTGGTGCAGATCACCGCTTGGTCTTGCCTGGTTCATTTCTTCTAGGAGCCATTCTGCTTTCTACTGCGGATCTATTTGCCAGGAATCTCGTGCGGCCCGCGGAATTACCAATTGGAATCATTACCGCTTTGCTTGGTGCCCCATTTTTTATCTATCTGATTGTCAACTTCAAAAAAGTTAAGTATTAATATGCTACAAGGAAATAACATACACTTCTGCATTACAGACAGACCGATTATAGGTGATGTCAATATCAAACTTGAACCTGGGAAGTTTACCGTAATCATTGGGCCCAATGGTGCAGGCAAATCCACTCTTTTCAAAATTCTATCAGGAGATATTCCCTGTAGTAAAGGGGAAGTCTTGTATAATGGAAAGCCCGTAAATTCATTTTCAAGTCAACAATTAGCGCGCATTCGAGCTGTTATGCCACAGCATAGTTCCGTTTCTTTTCCTTTTTCTGCCTGGGAAGTAGTCGAATTAGGAACACTCAATGCTCCACAAGAATTCGATCAGAAGGAGATCATCGAGGTTATGAAAAAACTTCAAATCTGGCATTTGAGAGACAGGTCTTACAATCTGCTTTCGGGAGGCGAAAAACAACGTGTGCAGTTAGGAAGAGTGCTTATACAAATCTGGAAAAAGCAAGCTTTCCCTAGATATTTACTTTTAGATGAGCCCATTTCTAGTATGGATGTGTCTTTACAACATTTGGTTTTAGACCTTCTCAATGAGTTGAAGACAAGAAATATTGGTGTTTTGTCTGTATTACATGACTTAAGTCTTGTAGGAAATTATGCAGATGAAGTCATTATGATGAAAAATGGGAATGTCTCTTTTCAAGGAAATGTCGCTGATGTTTTTACCAGCTACAATCTTGAGTTTTTGTTTGGCTATCCTATTCAAGTAAGAAAATTCAATGATGGGCCGGGACTTTTGGTTCATAGTCTCCCACTACATCACATAAATCATAGATTATCACAAGTACAATAAACATATGGAAACTACAATTTTGAATCAAGTAAGCACGCTCAAAATGGCTTGGGAAAAACTGAAAGTTGAGCAACCAAATTTAAGAATCAGAGATGCAGCCATCCAACTTGGTGTATCTGAGGCTGAGCTTTTAGCCTCTCAACTTGGAGAGTCAGTTACCATTTTGAAGTCAGATTGGCCAGAAATTTTGGTAGAGTTCAAAAAGCTTGGAAAAGTAATGTCTCTTTGCAGGAGTAATGGATGTGTATTGGAACACAAAGGAAACTTTCAAAAAATTACGATTGATGGAAAAGCACCTCATCAAATGGCAACGGTAATTGGGCCAATTGAGCAAAGGATCTTTTTTTCAGCTTGGAAATTTGGATTTGCAGTTGAAAATGAGACTCCAAGAGGTGTCATGAGAAGCTTTCAGTTTTTTGATAAAGCTGGGACTGCGATTTTGAAAGTCTATCTACAGGATGATACAAAAGTTGATATTTTTAATCAGCTCGTGTTGGCTTACCGTTCCGAAAATCAGGAACAAGATTTGCAAATTGAGGAATTTGCTAAGCCTGAATATGCCAAGACGATCGATATGGATGCGTTCACCCATGATTGGGAAAACATGAAAGATACCCATGATTTCTTTGGGATGCTTCGGAAGTATAATGTGCATAGACTAGATGCTGTGAAGTGGATTGATGATCGATGGGCGCATGAAGTGGATCGACTTTCTGCACGTAAAATCGTCGAAACTGCCTCAGCATCGCAGTTGCCAATCATGATTTTTGCGGGAAATAGAGGGAATATTCAAATTCACCAAGGGAAAGTAAAAACGATTAGGCAAATGGGAGATTGGCTCAATGTATTGGATCCTCAATTCAATATGCATCTAAATGAGGATTTGATAGCACATGCATTTGTTGTGCATAAACAAACTGAAGATGGTTTGGTCTCTTCGTTGGAATTATTTGATAAGGAAGGGGAAATGATCGCTCAATTTTTTGGATTGAGAAAACCTGGATTGCCGCAATTGCCTGCTTGGAGAGCCTTGATAGATAGTTTGTAAAGTCAGCTTGCAGGGAGGAAACTCCCTGCAAAAAAAAATTTTAAGTTTATGATTAGATTTAATCTAAATAAAATTAGTATTCTCTTTTTTCTCCTTTTAAGTGAGGTGTCCTTTGGCTTTAGTATGCAAGAGGAGAAGAAGATTATTGATTCATCAGGCAAACCTATTCCGCATGCTTTAGTCAAATTAGAAGGTCAGAAGGCACTTTTAGTGGATGAGAGAGGAATGGTATCCTTGGATCAAACAGCAGAAAAAATCATTGTGTATGCCATGGGTTTTGAAAGCTTACAATTGACTTGGGAAGAGTGGGAGAGCAAGAACTTAATTACATTATTGGAGAAAACTGGAAACCTTCAAGAAGTAGTGGTCTCTGCTACACGGACGGAGAGAAGTGTTGAACAATTGCCTATGCCTGTTACAGTTTTGAATACAGAGCAAATTCAAAATACAGGGGGAGTTCGCTTGTCAGAAGTATTGCGTGAGCAAACTGGTCTTCAGATCACTTCCAATCATGGGTCTGGCTTACAAATGCAAGGTTTGGATTCAGATTATATTCTGATTCTGTTAGATGGAGAACCCTTGATAGGTCGAACGGCCGGTACGTTTGATTTAGACCGTATTTCAGTGTCAAATATCGATCGAATAGAAATCTTGAGAGGTCCATCAAGCGCTATCTATGGCAGTGAGGCCATGGGTGGAGTCATCAATATCATCACCAAATCCTATCAGAATAAATCAGATCTGACGCTTGGACTTCGACACCGCTCTTTCAATACCTGGAATCCGTATTTCGAGTTAGGGGTTGGGAAAGATAAATGGAGTACTCAAATTTTCTTAGATCATCTTCAAACTGATGGTTTTGATCTTACGCCTGAGATTGTGGGACAGACTCAAAACCCTTACCAAGCATCTACAGCGCAGGTTAAGGTTTCTGGGATACTTTCTGAGAAATTCACGCTCAACTTATTTGCAAGAGGCTATGGTGAAAATTCGCAAGGTATTCTCCAAACAAATGGAAATGCTGGTGCAGAAATACTCGACTTAGATAACCGAAGGAGGGATTTTAATTTCAATCCTACCTTGCGATTCAAGCCAAATGCAGAGTGGACATTTACACTTAGAGGAATGAGCTCTTGGTTTTCGACCTTGTCTCAGTCAAACTTCAGAACCAGCGGAGAAATATTTGAATTTCAAGAGTTCGATCAATTTTTCCATCGGACAGAATTGCAAACCGATTTTATGGCTAACTCCAAGAACTTAATCACGCTTGGTGTAGGACAATTGATTGAGACTGTAGAGGCCACAAGATATGATGATTTGAACCGATTCGATGCAGGATATATTTTTTTGCAGCATCTCTGGGATCCAATTCCCAAAGTAAATATTGTCACTGGCTTAAGGGCTGATTTTCATAGCCAATTCGGGAATAGACTTAGTCCAAAAATCTCTGGTCAATATCAAATATCAGATAACTTCAGTTGGCAAGCATCGATTGGAGCAGGATTCAAGGCTCCTGATTTCCGTCATTTACTTCTGAATTTCAATAATGCTGCGGCTGGCTATTATGTGTTTGGAGCAAACTTGGCTGCTGATGGGATTTCAAGACTTCAAGAGCAGGGCTTAGTTGCTCAAGTTTTAATCAATCCTGCGTCAATAGGTCAGTTGAATGCTGAAACATCAAGAGCGATCAACACAGGTTTCCGGTGGAAACCAAGTTCTAATAGCCAAGTGATTGTAAATGCCTATCGCAATGAAATAGACAATTTGATTGAAACCGCACCTATTGCCCAGCTGGTCACAGGTCAGAATGCATTCTCTTATTTCAATATCAGAAGTGTCATCACGCAAGGTTTGGAAGTAGATGCACAGGTCAGCCTGTTAGAAAACCTAAGCTTGAGCGCTGGATATGCCTTTTTAGATACCAAAGACTTGGAAGTGATTCAGCAAATAGAAAACGGGGAGCTTTTCAAGAGAAATGCACAAAATCAAACGCGCAGAGTCACTAGGTCGGATTATGGTGGACTATTCAATAGAAGTCGGCATACTGGAAATTTGAAGGTCAATTATCGGGAGAAGCATTCAGATATTGACTTCGCTTTGAGAGCAATTTTCAGAGGCAAATTCGGATTTGCAGATCTCAATGGGAATCTAATCCTCGATGATGAAAGAGAGTTTGCCCCTGGCTGGATTAGCTACAACATCACTGCCTCCAAGACTTTCGGTAATGGGATATTTCTCGAAGCAGGAGGAACGAATCTTCTCAATACCATGACCGCGGCCCAGCCTAATAATCCGGGGAGAGTATTATTTCTCGGAATTAAATTACCAATTCTTAACCTTTTAAATAAATAAATTAAATGAAAACTATCCAAAAATTAATCTTTACAACTAGCATTGCTGCATTCCTCTTTTCTTGTGATAATACGGATGACTTGACACCTACACTTCCGTTGGAAGTCACCATGGTAGAAGATTTGGCCGCACCAAACGACGAAATAGATCGTACCACAGGTGAAGTGGTGGTTGCACGTCCTTTCCAGTTTTTTAGTTTGGAGCGAAATGAACTCGTGACTGAAAATGAAGACTGGGATTTGGCCTTCAAAGGAACAACCATACGCGTGAACAACACAAAAAACGTGGAGGCTGCAATAGTCAATGGTATTTTCGAAGAGATAAGCGAGGTTCCTGCTAATGCTACTTTTAGAACGGATTCTGAGAATACTTTTGCTATTCCAACAGGAAGTGGAAGTGGCTGGTATAATTATAATTCCGCAACGTTTACAGTGACGCCAATTCCTGGAAGAGTGATTTTGGTGAAAACTACAGAAGGGAATTTCCTTAAGCTAGAAATTTTAAGCTATTACAAGGGCAATCCACCTGTAGAAGAAATCAATCCAAGAACAACACCAAGTGGCTATTATACATTCAGGTTTGTGCTTCAAACAAACGGGACTTCTAAATTTTAACCGATAGGTGTTATTGATATTCATTAGAGCGAGCACGCTAAATATTTAATGAAATTTAAAAAGGAAGCTCTTTTGGGCTTCCTTTTTAAATTAGGTGCAAATGATGTTTTTGTACTTAACAAATGTGTGAATAAATCAAAATTATTCCTTTTGCTTACCGAAATAGCAAGACTGTTTAGTAATTTAGCCTTATGGTGTACAATTGGAAGATCAGAGAGAAAGCAGAGGAAGAAAACGTGACTTCCCTGAGTAGTGAGATCAATGTGAACACGACGCTTGCTAATATGCTGGTCAATAGAGGCGTGAGTACTTTTCAGAGGGCGAAAGATTATTTTAGACCAGATCTAGACAAGCTGCATGATCCATTTTTGATGCAGGACATGGACAAGGCTGTGGACCGTTTGATTGAAGCCATAGCTGCGGAAGAGAAGATATTAATCTATGGGGATTATGATGTGGATGGAACCACTTCAGTGGCCTTGGTGTATGGATATTTAAGTCAGTTTTATAAGCATCTGGAATTTTATATCCCTGATCGCTACAAAGAAGGTTATGGAATATCAGAACGAGGAGTAAGATATGCCGCAGAGAATAACTTTAAGCTGATCATTTCCTTGGATTGTGGGATTAAAGCAATAGAAAAAGTCAGTCTTGGAAAAGAGCTTGGGGTAGATTTCGTCATTTGTGATCACCACACCCCAGGAGATACTTTGCCACCCGCAGTTGCGATTTTGGACCCAAAGCGGAACGATTGTGCCTATCCCTACAAAGAGCTCAGTGGCTGTGGTGTAGGTTTCAAATTGATCCAAGGTTACGCCCAAAAAACAGGGAAAGATGCGGCACAAGTTATTTCATACCTTGATCTTTTGGCTATAAGCATTGCAGCAGATATTGTTCCGATTACCGGAGAAAATAGAATCCTGACTTTTTATGGTTTGGAACGTTTAAATAATAACCCAAGACCGGGTATCAAAGCCTTGATTCTTAAGAGTAGAATAGAAAAAGAAATAGAAATCTCTGATATTGTCTTCAAGATCGGTCCGAGAATCAATGCTTCGGGAAGGCTCGAACATGCCAAAGCCTCAGTAGAATTGCTTATTGCGAAAGATTTGGATGATGCCATGAAACAGGCCGAAGCTGTGGACACGGTGAATGCTGCAAGGAAAAATTTCGATGAAAATATCACGAGAGAAGCTTTGCAGATGATCGAAGAGCAGGATAGCGTAGTACAGATGAAATCAACAGTGCTCTACAAAGAAGATTGGCACAAAGGTGTGATTGGAATCGTAGCTTCTAGATGTATTGAAAAATATTATCGACCAACAATTATCCTTACTGAATCCAACAATAAGGCTACTGGGAGTGCGCGATCGGTTTATGATTTCAATATCTACGATGCAATCAGTGAATGTAGTGAGCTTTTGGAACAATTTGGAGGTCATAAATATGCTGCAGGACTTACCATGGCTGTAGATAAAGTCGCTGCATTTCAGCAAAAGTTTGAAGAAGTAGTAAGTGCTCGGATTCAAGATGTTCACATGATGCCAGTCTTGGAAATTGATGACGAGATTCTATTAGATCAAATCAATTACAAATTTTACAATATCTTAAAACAAATGGCGCCTTTTGGACCAGGGAATCCTGAGCCGATATTTTATGCCAATCAAGTCTATGCGGAGGATGTGCGGATATTGAAAGAAAAACATCTTCGTTTCAATGTCGTTCAGAATGGTCAGGTTACAAAACCAGTTTGTATTGCTTTTGGCATGGCAGACCGCACCAAATACGAAGACGAAATCGTTTACAAAATGCTCAAGCAAAAGATGAGGTTTGATCTTGCATTTGAAATCCGAGAGAATACCTTCAGAAATAATAGTAGCTTGCAACTTTATATCAAAGACATAAAATTTGATTAAATATGATGATTTTAAAGGCAGATAACCTTGTCAAAATTTATAAAGGCAGGAAAGTAGTTAACAATATATCTGTGGAGGTGAAGCAGGGAGAGATTGTTGGCCTTCTTGGTCCTAATGGAGCAGGAAAGACAACCTCTTTTTACATGATTGTAGGTTTGATTCAGCCCAACGAAGGGCAGATTTTTTTGGATGAAAGAAATATCACCACACTTCCGATGTATAAAAGAGCCCAACTAGGAATAGGTTATTTGGCACAAGAAGCATCTGTTTTTAGGAAACTTTCTGTTGAGGAAAATATCATGGCCGTCCTTGAAATGACCAACATGAAAAAAGCTGAAAGAAAGGAGAAGGTAGACAGCTTGCTTGAAGAGTTTTCTTTGACGCACGTACGTAAAAACCTCGGTATGGTGCTTTCAGGTGGAGAAAGAAGAAGAACAGAAATTGCTCGAGCTTTGGCAGTTGATCCTAAGTTTGTGCTTTTGGATGAGCCTTTTGCAGGGGTGGACCCGATAGCGGTTGAAGAGATTCAAACGATTGTTGCCAAACTGAAAACAAAGAATATTGGAATACTTATCACCGATCACAATGTCAACGAAACCCTATCGATTACCGACAGGGCTTATTTGATGTTTGAAGGTCAATTACTGAAAGCGGGAACTGCCGAGGAGCTTGCTGCTGATGAACAGGTAAGGAGAGTTTATCTTGGTCAAAATTTTGAGTTGAAACGTAAAGTATTTAATTAATGGAAGTGGTCAATTCTTTTATGACCTGGATTTTCAAGAATCGCATTGGTCAGATCAATAATTTTAAAGAAAATCCGATAGAGGTTCAGGAAGAAATATTATTTGAACTTATCCATGATGCCAAGAGGACTGAGTTTGGTAAAAAACATAATTTTTCACAAATCAAGAACTATAGTGACTTTGCGGCTCAGGTTCCGATTCATGACTATGAGCAAATGAAACCTTACATAGAGAAGACTATGGAAGGTCATCAAAATACGATTTGGAAAACAGAGATTGAGTGGTTTTCGAAGTCCTCGGGTACAACCGCAAGTAGAAGTAAGTACATCCCTGTTTCTCAGGAATCTTTGGAAGAATGCCATTTCAAAGGGGGAAAAGACATGATTACCTTGTATGTGAATAACTACCCTGATAGCAAGCTTTTTTCTGGTAAAGCCTTGACCATAGGAGGAAGTCTTGCGCCTAATCCAATTTCTCCAAAATTGGAGAGTAAAGTGGGAGATATTTCTGCTGTAATCACTCAAAATCTCCCAATTTGGGTTCAGATGGCGAGAACTCCTCAATTGAATGTGGCACTGATGGAAGAGTGGGAGGCCAAAATTGAAAGAATGGCATTGGAAGTGATGAATGAAAATGTCACGAGTATCTCGGGGGTGCCTACTTGGACGATAGTCTTGTTGCAAAGAGTGATGGAATTGAAAGGAGCAAAGCATATTCTTGAAGTATGGCCAAACTTGGAGGTGTTCTTCCATGGAGCGGTAGCTTTTGGTCCATACAGAGCCCTCTTCAAAGAATTGATCCCTTCAGAAAAAATGCGTTATATGGAGACATACAATGCCTCAGAAGGGTTTTTTGGCATTCAAGATCAAAAAGACTCAGATGAATTGCTTCTGATGTTGGATTATGGAATTTTTTATGAATTCATCCCTATGGAAGAGTGGGAAAGTGAAAACCCAAAAGTCATTCCTCTTTGTGATGTCGAGAAGGATAAAAACTACGCCATATTGATTTCTACCAATGCAGGACTTTGGAGATACAAAATCGGTGATACTGTAAAATTCACAAATACGAGTCCTTACAGGATCAAAATCTCTGGGAGAACAAAGCACTTTATCAATGCTTTCGGAGAGGAAGTGATTGTTGAAAACGCAGAGAAAGCAGTCCAAATTGCAGCCGAAAAAACACATTCAATTATCACGAATTTTACAGCTGCGCCTGTTTATTTTGATGGTGCAAAATCTAAAGGTGCACATGAATGGATTATCGAATTCAAGACATTGCCTCAGGATGAACAAGAATTTGTGAATATTCTTGATGCCTCTTTAAGAGAAATAAATTCTGACTATGACGCCAAGCGATACAAGGATATGGCTTTGACTTTACCAAAAGTTCATTTGGTGTCTGAGGGGATTTTTGAGTCGTGGATGCGCTCAAGGGGAAAATTAGGTGGTCAAAACAAGGTGCCAAGACTTTCAAATACGCGAGAGCATATAGATGAAATATTGAAGCTACTTGATTGATTTTTTGTCAAAAGTGTATTCTCTAATACGAGTAATCAGAACTTAATTTAATCAAAGGTCAGTAGACTTTACTCTAGAAGCAATAACGGCAGGCCTGTATGATGCAACAAAAGTAATCGTAATCACTGCAATACTTGTCCATAAAAAATCCGTCCAAATCATTTTTACGGGATAGTTATCTATTACAGAGGAGCTAATTCCTAGAGAAACAATTCCATATCTATCTTGAATCAAGCAAATTATAAATCCTAAGGCTAGCCCTATTGTCGCTCCTGTAAATGCGATGATAGCGCCCTGTTTGATATATATCTGTTTGATCAATTTGGCTTTTGCTCCCATAGCGATGAGGACAGCCGTATCTTTTTTCTTTTCTATGGCCATCATGGACAAGGAAAAGAAAATATTGAATGAAGCTACAGCAAGAATAAAGCTGAGGGTAATAAAAACAAATAGTTTCTCGACTTTGATAGTTCTCAAAAGGCCAGCGTGCTGTTCGTCAGTATCTTTGACTGAGAAATCTTCTCCTAAGATGGTTTTTAATCTTTTTTTGACAGAAGAAATCTTAACACCATCTTCCACTTTGATTTCCACAGAGGTTCGCTTTGCACCATAGTTGAGTAAGTCTTTTACAAAGTTGATGGGAGCGATGATGTAGTTATCGTCAAACTCTTTTTCTATACTAAAAAAAGCAGAAGGTTTGATGACATCTCTAGCATAGAGTTGTCTTGGGTCGAGCGTGCCCGCATTTCTTGGTGCTTTGGGATAGAATACTTGCAGTAGTTCAAATTCATTGTCAAGGTCCATAGATAAATAGAATCCGACTCCTCTTCCTATGATTGCTTTAGGTTGCGTATCAGTTCCCAATTCTAATTGTCCCCAAATGTAGCCTTCTTCAAACCTTCCTTGTTTGAGATAATTATCAGAAACTCCCTTAAGTCTGGCGAGATGTTGGTAGTCTTTGTATTTGAAGAGGGCATTGTCTTCAATGACTTCAGTCAAAATCTCCACACCTTCGGTATTTCTGATTTGATCAAGCCATTCTTCGGTGACTTCAAATGACTTTCCTTTGACTGATTCTATTTTCAGTTCAGCATCAAAAGAGGCATATAGACTTCGGATCAAATCCTCTAGACCATTGAAAACGGAAAGCACGATGACCAATGCCATCGTACCTACCGCCACTCCGATCATAGAGATGCGTGATAGTATGGTGATGAAGTTCCGCTTTTTTTTACTGCGAAAGTATCTTGCTGCTATGAAAAAGGAGAGGTTCAATACCTTTAAGTTGTTTTACGATTAATCTTCATCTTCCCCGTCTTCTTCTGGTGCTTCAGGAATATCTAATGCAGAGATGACTTTGTCCATGTGCTGGGCATAAGAAGCGGATTCGTCTATAAAAAAGGCGACTTCAGGAATGATTCTCACGCTTTTACCAATTCGTCTTCCAAGATGCTTGCGGATTTCTTTTTTGTGATCATTGATTTTATCAAAAAGCTCTTGATTATTGGCAAGCAACAAACTCAAATTAATTTTGGCAACGCTCAAATCAGGGCTCATAATCACTCTAACTACTGTAACCATCGCATTGCCTACCAATGGTTTTGCTTCTTTTTGAAAAATTTCTCCGAGTTCCTTTTGAATCAGCTTTGAATATTTTTGTTGTCTTTTACTTTCCATATCAATAATAGTTGGTACAAATTTAGTGAATTAAATGAGTAACCTTTAATTTCGTATGTTCCGATTGTTACACCACTCAATATAAATTCTATTTTGCTACGATTTTTCAGAATCAACGACCCTTTCCGATTGATCGGTATCTTAATCATTTTAGTCATTCTGAGTGGAGTATATTATTGGGTTTTGAATGTGCCAATGTTGCAGCCGGAGTTGATCTGGATGCTAGCAGGTGAACGACTTGCTGAAGGCTATCACATGTATAAGGATGTCGTAGATGATACTGGCCCACTCTCTTCGGGGACCTATTGGATAATCCATTTGATTTTTGGGAAAAGCCTCACAGCTTTCAGAATCTTGGCAGCTTTGGTAATCCTCTTTCAAGTAACTTATATCAATTCATTATTCATCAGGTATAAGTCCTTCGAAGAGAATACATACATTCCGGCTGCCATTATGGTTGTTTTATTTCATCTATCTTATGATTTCCTGACTTTATCGCCAGCCTTGATGGGGAGTACTTTTATATTGCTTGCCCTTGGTCAATTATTCTCTCAGACCGTTTTACAGAAGGAAGGATCCGATTCGGTTTTATTAGTGGGTGTATTTGGTGGAATCGCAGCTTGTTTTCATTTTCCTTTAGTGGTGTTTTTACCCTTTTTGGTGGTGTCAGGAATTATTGTCAGTGGGTTTACATTTAATCAATTTGTCTTGGCATTAGTGGGTTATATCCTTCCAATAATCCTTTGCGGACTTTATTATTTTTGGATTGACGCATTGCCCGAATTCATATTTGAATATTTTTTAGCTACTCGGATTATTGAGGTGTATCAGCATGTCAGATTAGAAGACACAATATTTCTTTTTGCTCTTCCGGTGTCTTTGGCATTTATAGGTTATTTTGTGGGGTTGTGGTTCAAGCAAATCACGGTCAATCAACAAAAGCAAAGACAACTTATATTTATATTTCTATTATTTGCCATTGGGTCTGTGTTCCTGACCAACAGAAGGACTCCCTATCAGTGGATTATTTTATTGCCTGCTTTGACTTATTTTATCAATCAAATTTTCATCTATCTCACCCAGAAAAAAGTCTTACAAGTTTTTGTTTTTGTGTTCTTTTTGGGCGTACCTCTGGTTGGGTACAGCTGGTACATATTTCAAAATAGTTCGGGTAGACTTGATTCTTATTCAGTCGTTTATCAGGAAAAACATCAAATAGCCAATGGTAAGAAAATTCTTGTTCTGGGAGATGATATTGCTTATTACAAAGAAGCGAGTCTCGGTACTTCATATTTGAATAGTAAATTATCAAATAGAATTTTGAAGGATTTTGATGACTTTGCAGATATGGCAGCTGTTTATCAAGAATTTTTTTCTGAGAAACCTGATATCATATTTGATCAGGAGGGAGTTTTTGCTGGTTTAATAGAACGAGTTCCTTTACTTGGTGATTTGTATAAGAAAGAGTCTCCTGGTATTTACCTGCTTCGATAAAAAATCTCAATTTTCAGAATATGAAAAAATTAAGATTTGGTCAAATGAAATTTTATTTTGTTTGGTGGATTTATCCACTTGATAGGGGTGTAGACTTAATTTAAAATTCTCAGTTACAGTGTTTTATCCACAAAATCAAGATTAAAAAATATCACATAACAAATTGAAAGTCAATAAGTTAAGTAGTGGTAATTATTACTTGTTGATAACTTAATGAAATTGTGGATAAAAAAACCTTGCTTTTATGCATCTGTAAATACAGCTCATTTTCAGGTATTTTGAATAGATAGAAAACAAAAAAAGGAAGCTTGCATTACTCTTTTATGATACTAAAATTGTATTTCAAATAGAATAAAATTTGGTAGAAAAGTTTAGTCATTCACTATGATTTTACTTAATCCACAATTGACAAGATTTAACTTAAATATTATGTCAATTTTATAGTGGGATAATTCAATTGGTAAATATTAAGTAATATGTCACAAAAATTTAATGTGTTCCTTTTTTAGTTTTTGGGATTAGGTTTATCGTAAAATATATTGGGGCGATTGATAATAATTATCAAGATGCGGCAGCTGTAACAGAAAAATACGTGGAGGATGCAGTGGATGCTTTGATGGAGGGGAAGAAAATTGCAGTAGAGACTACAAAAGCAATTGGCTGTACGATTAAGTGGACCAAAGCTGATTGATAGCTTTTCAAAAAACGAGAACATGTGTAAATCCAAAAGGGGAACATTCGTTATTTGAATGTTCCCCTTTTTCTATTTATATGCTTATCACACTGCTTTTGCTGCATCCATTTGATCTATGATATCTTCATAGTCTAGCTTGTCCCAATTTTGCGTGATAAGTGGATTTGACATTACCTTGTCCATGATGCTTTCTTGAAGTTTGCCTTGTGCATATGCTTCAGAATAGGGTATATCAGAGAATGTAACCATGGTGTAGAGTGGAATCCAGTCCTTTGGATATAGACTGTGTAGTTTTGCCTCTATTTTTTTCCTAATCATAAATTTAGGATCAGCAACAGCATCTCTCATTTCAACAAAGTTCTCCAAAGCTAATTGGCAAATTGCATCTGTATCAGGCTTTCTATTTTTCTGGAACTTTGCAAACACCAAATCCCAAGCTGTTGTACCGTACTTATCGATTAGGCTATCTAGAATAAAGCAATCTTCAAATCCACAATTCATACCTTGTCCATAAAAAGGAACCATAGCATGCGATGCGTCTCCAATCAGCAGCGCCTTATTTTGAACCCAAGGATAGCATTCTATATTGATCAATGCGGAAGTCGGGTTTCTCAAAAATTCTTCGGCAAGATTTGGCATCACCTGATGGGCATCATCAAAGTAGGTTTTGAATACACCGATGACATCTTGCTCGTCATTAATTTTATCAAAGCAGACCTTAGTTCCTTCAAATGGGAGAAAAAGCGTACAGGTAAATGATTTATCTGGATTAGGAAGTGCAATTAACATGAACTTCCCTCGAGGCCAGATATGAAGTGCATTTGGATCCATGGCAAACTCACCATTTGGAGTTGCTGGGATTGTCAATTCTTTGTAACCATGAGTGATATACTCTTGCTTGTAATTGAATCGCCCTTGCTTTTGCATGGCCATCCTCAAAGCACTGTAAGCACCGTCTGCACCTATAATAATATCGGAAAAGACCTTTTTCTTTTCAAATCCAACTGAAAAGTGGAGTTCATTTTTATGTAAATTGATATGGTCACAGCGGTGTCCAAAATTCATTCTTACACCTTCTTGCTCAGCTTCATCAATCAATACACGATTAAATCGACCTCTAGAGATGGAATAGATAGCTTGGTTTTCTTTTCCATAAGGCATAAAAGTAGTCTGTCCATGTTCATCATGAATTCTACGTCCATACATTGGAATTGCAAGAGGCATGATTTTGTCTTTCAAGCCGACCTTTTCCAAGGCCTTCCAGCCCCTGTCACTCAAGGCCATATTGATTGACCTGCCTTCTTCCTTGTATTGTGAGCTTCTATTGTCCTCTCTCTTTTCATACAGAGAGACATCCAAACCTCTTTTTTTCAAATATATACTTAATAGAGACCCAATAAGGCCTGCACCTAAAATGCTAATGTCGTTTTTTTCCATTACTTCTAATTCAATCCCCTTCTTTCACACAAATTTTTTAATCGACTTCTCTAAGATTTGAGCGAATCTATATACATCCTCAAAGCTGTTGTATAGCGGTGTGGGTGCTATGCGTATTACATTTGGATTTCTCCAATCTCCGACGATTCCGTTTTTGTAAAATTCGTCAAATACTGCTTTTCCTCCTTTATGAATCAGCAAAGATAATTGACAACCACGCTCCTTGACGTTTTTTGGAGTTATTATTTCAATCACACCGGTGTCCCCACTAATTTCTTCAATCAAAAACTCCAGATAGGATGTTAAAGTTTCGCTTTTTTGTCTTAAGTTTTTAATTCCAGCCTCTTGAAAGATATCTAAAGAAGCTTGGTGCGCGGCTAGTGCCAATACATTGGAGTTGGCAAGCTGCCAACCATCAGCACCAAACATCGGCTTGAAACCCTTTTCCATCTTGAATCGCTCGCCTTCGTCATGACCCCACCAACCTGCAAAACGGATCATATCTGGTTTTTCTGCATGTTTTTCGTGTACAAAGATTCCTGAAACATTTCCTGGGCCAGAGTTCATGTACTTGTAACTACACCATGTAGCAAAATCTACGCCCCAATCATGCAAAGCCAAAGGAGCATTTCCAGCAGCATGTGCCAGATCAAATCCAACATAAGCACCCACCTCTTTGGCAACTTGAGCAATCGCTTTCATGTCAAAAACTTGACCTGTATAGTATTGTAATCCAGCCATCATCACCAAGGCCAATTCTTCACCTTGCTCTTTGATTGCGAGAAGGATGTCTTCAGTTCTCAGTGTATGCTCACCCTCTCTTGGAGCTAATTCCACAATTACTTCATCTGGATTTAGGCCATGAAATTTCACTTGCGTTTCCAACATATACATGTCAGATGGAAAGGCACCTGCTTCGGTGATGATTTTGAATCTCTTTGCTGTAGGCTGATAGAATGAAACCATCAAAAAGTGAAGATTTGACGTCAAGTTATTCATCGCCACCACTTCATGCTCGTGTGCTCCAACAATCTCTGCTAGTGCTGGTTTGGATTTTTTCCGGATATGATACCAAGCGTCCTCTCCATGAAAATGTCCGTCTACCGCCATTTCAGCCCAATTATCTAGCTCCTTTTGAATGTAGCTTTGAGTTGTTTTGGGTTGTAAGCCTAGTGAGTTTCCACAAAAGTAAATTGCTTCTTTTCCATCAAATTTTGGGAAGAAAAATTTGGAACGGAAGGACTTCAGTGGATCTTGTTCATCCATTTTTTGGGCAAAACTCAAGCTGTATTCAAAATTGATTTGATTACTCATGCTTAATTTTTTTGAAATTTAATTTTGGCGCATTTTTATTTGGTCATGACTGTACCACAACTTTTACAGGTGGTGTGTTCAGAATTTGACCAAAAGCGATCCATAATCGGTGGGAGTTGATTGACAATATCCGTGACAACGGCATATTCTTCATAGAGTTTTTCGCCACAGTTTTCACAGTGCCAGATAAAACCATCCCGCTCACCTTCTCTTCTGTATCTTTCAAATACCAAACCGATGGTATTTGCTGGCCTCCTTGGGCTATGCGGAGTGCGTGGAGGTAATAGAAATATCTCTCCTTCTTTTATATTGATGTCTTGAGGTTTTCCATCTTCTACAACTTTCAAGGTGATGTCACCTTCGATTTGATAAAAGAACTCTTCCCCTTCGTTATAGTGATAATCTTTTCGGGAGTTTGGTCCGCCAACGACCATCACAATAAAATCTTCATTGTCTTTAAAAATTTGCTGATTGCCAATTGGTGGTTTGAGCAAATGTCTATTTTCCTCTATCCACTTGGTGAAATTTATCGGGTTTGATATCGGCATAGTTTGGCGATTTTCGTTTATCTGGTTTTTCTTTTTCAATGCGATAGAAATGATTTTCATCATCTCTGTGTTGCATACTAACTTTCAATACATTCTTAACTCAAAAGAAGGCTAAAAGTATAAAAAAACTGTCATTTTTTGAGTTTCTTTGATTTTCAAATCCATTCTTATGATTCAATTACCCATCGTCGATACGCATTGTGATTTACTTTCCTACTTAGCCAGTGTGCCCGGAGCACGTGCTGATAAGACTGAGGACATCGCTTGTGCCATTCCATTTTTGAAAAAAGGAAATGTCAAATTGCAGATTTTAGCCATCTTCACAGATGTTGTTCCTGGTAGCATGGATTTCGCCTCAAAGCAAGTGACTCATTTTCAAGAGATCTTAAAAACCTTTTCAAATGATTTGCAATATGCTGACAAAGATTTTCTTGCTGGAATAGCGAATCAACAGAAAATTGGTGTGGTTACATCAATCGAAAGTGCATCAGGATTGGCAAATGAAACAGTACCCATCCAAACGGCTATTGATAATTTGGACAGAATCATAGAGAAAACTGGAAGGGTAGCTTACATCAGCTTGACACATCACAAGGAGAATCGATTTGGAGGCGGAAATTATACAGAGGGAATTGGGCTGAAGGATGATGGTAAAAGACTGCTGGATTACATGGCTATTAAGAATGTGCCGGTAGATCTTTCACATACTTCGGACTTGCTGGCTGAGGGGATTTTAAAGCATATTGATAAAGAAAATTTAGAAGTTCCAGTTTTGGCAAGTCATTCAAACTTCCGATCGATTTGGAATCATAAACGGAATCTGACGGATGAATTTGTCAAGGAGATTATTCATAGAAAAGGATTGATTGGAGTGAATTTTCTAAGAGCATTTTTAGATAATGATAATCCAGATAGAATATATTACCATATTTTGTATGGCTTGGAAAAAGCTGCAGAAGACCAAATCTGCTTCGGTGCAGATTATTTTTACACAGTGGGATTTGCTGATATTGGAAGAGAACCTTTTTATTTTCCAAACGTCGAAAATGCTGGAAAATATCCCGATGTCCTGACCACATTAGCTGGTAGAATGAGCTCAAAGCAGCTCGAAAAGCTGGCTTTTAAAAATGCCCAAAATTTCTTTTCAAGAGTTTGGAGTTAAGTGTAAATTCTCAAAAAAAATAGAACAATGTCCTCACATCATTTTGTCAAGGAGCAACAAGAACCTGCATTGCTTATTTTGGATACCAAAGGCTTCAGTTATGAAACAATAGCACCACTTCTTGAGTGGTCACCGACTGTCTTGGTAGCGCAGGAGGAAGTACTTACGGTCATATCTTGGGGTCTAAAAATAGATTTGATTTTGGCACAAATGGATTTCCAAAAAGAAAACTACCATCTACTAGAAGAGCAGTATCCAGTTAAATTTTTAGGAGTTGATAATGATGAGTTTTTGGAAAATGGATTACAATACTTGATTGCGACAAAGCACTCGGCAGTAAATATCATAGGATTCAATCATCAGCAGGTTTTTAGTTTGGAAGAGAAACTGGCTTTCCTCGATTTAGTAATTTGGGATGCACCGATGCGGTATTTTCCAGTTAAAAATGGCGTGTTTAAAAAATGGTTTTCTTCTGCGACATTACAGCTTCATGCTCCTGAGGGGACTTTTATTGAGGTTCAAGAAGATAGTGAAAGTCAGATTCATAGAATCACCTATGCGACTTTTGTTGAGGTGGAAGAAGGTACGACAATATTAAAATCTGATAAGATTTTTTGGGTTGGAGAATTTGTGATGGAGGTTTAATCAAATTGTATTTAGGAATTAATGCTCACTGATTGGGAATAGGAAACTTACATTTGTTCCATTAGAGCTACTTTTTATACTGATTTCTATACCTAGATATAATGCGATTTTATACATAATTTGTAGTCCAAAACCAGACTTATCTTTCTCTACATCTTTCAAAAACACTATACCATCTTTTACTTGTTTCAAAAGTTCATCAGAAATTCCTGGTCCAGTATCTTTTACATTTACGCTATACCTACCTGATTCAAAGTGGCCACTGAGTCTTATTTCGCCTCTCTCTGTAGTATATTTTAATGCATTGATCAGTGCATTTTGAATCATCATATTGCAAAGCGACAGATTACTGTTTGATAAAACGAAATCTTCATTTTGATCAATTATTAAGGCAATATCTTTATCTTCTGCATAGGCAATGCTTTCTTCTTTAAGGTCAGCAATAATTTTATTTACATTGAATGAATCTGATTTTAGAAACTGGGTATTGTTAACTTTAGAAATCAATAAAAGTGCATTGACAGTCTTTTTCATCTTTTGAATTGTCAATTGCATATCCATTAATTTTTCCATCTGCCTATCGCTGACCTCTTCACTTGAAAAAAGAGCCTCAACTTTTGTCTGAAGGATTGAAATGGGGGTTTTGAGCTCATGTGATGCATGTGATATGAACTCCCTCTCCTGATTGAAAGACTTTTGAATCCTTCCCATCATCTCAGTTATCGATTCGTCCAAAAGTTTGAATTCATCAGTTGTTGTGGTTTCTGGAAGGTATGGAAACTGTTGGGGTTCGTGGATTTGAGAAAGCTTATTGGTGATGATTCTCTTAAATGGGCGCAAGATTTTCTCCGTGAAAAGTGAGTCTAAAAATGAAGTCAATACGAGGAAAATGATCAAAGTCACAATTAGAATATTAAAGAGAATAGACTCGATGTCTTTGATCGTTTCTATGCTTCTTCCTATCTCCAGGATGTATGTGTTTTCATCAAATTTAAAAGTATGAGAATACACCCGATAGGTTACTTTTTCTTTTTCGAGAATTCTGTCCTCTACAAATATTGTATCTACTTGATTGTCATATTGCCAAAGTTCAAGTAAGATATATTCTTCTTTGAGGATGTTGTATGATCCAAAACCAATACTGGGATCATCATCGGTAATGAAGTTATCCATTCCTCTTTCCGAAATTATTCCAAGGACTTCATTCTTTTTTTCGAAAAGCTGATTGTCTGTGTTGTTGAAGGCAAAATATTTCAATAAAAAAGGCGCAGCGGTCAAGAATACCAAAAGAATCAGTCCCTTGGAAAGCAGGTTATACAGGAGTAACTTCTTGGATATGCGCATTGAATTTTATTTTCTGATTTTGTAACCCAGTCCGCGCACAGTCTCCAACCAATCTACATCAGCAAGGGCCCCCATTTTTTTTCTTATATTTTTAATGTGTACGTCAATATAGTTGGATTGATGGTCGTCATCCAAATGATCTCCCCACAAATGTTCGGCAAGTTGAAACCTATTGAGGACCCTATTTTTGTTGATCATGAGAAAGTGAAGAAGTCGGAATTCTTTATTTGTCAAAGGGATTTCCACTTTCCCATGTGACACCAACTTGCTGTTCAAATCCATTTGAAAAGCTCCAATTTCTAAAAGATTATTATTCCAGCCACCTTTTCTTCTCGCAATTGCTTGCATTCTTGCCTTGAGTTCTAGAAGTGAAAATGGTTTGGATAAGTAATCATCAGCACCTTGCTGCAGTCCTTCGATCTTATCATTTACCTCTGATCTCGCAGTCAAGATGATGATAGATACATCTTCCTGATAAGCATTGATTTCATTTATCAAATCCAATCCATTGCCATCGGGTAGTCCAAGATCTAGCAAAACAAAATCATAAGGGTTTATTGCTAGTTTTTCAGAAGCATCCTTGAGATTTTGTGACCAATTACAAATATACCCTTCACGCTCTAAGAAATCTTTGATTTCAATTCCTAGTTGTTTTTCATCTTCTACTAATAAAACTCTCATAACCTCTTTGATTTTTTGATAGGAATGGCGTAGGATGTTTGAACGGAGAATATGAATCTTTTGGTAGAACTATCGAAAGAAGGAAGATTTAAAGGGTTGATATATCTTGTGTGAAACCCTATGTCCCAATACCCAATTCCAAAGGTAATGGGTAACACGGCTTCCCAACTTAAGAGCTGCAATTTTTCCAATTCTAGATTCTCTTGGCCACTTAAGTCATATCCTGTTTGGTAAAACTGTGATGTACCAGCCATCAAGGTAAACTTAGGCTCGAATGAAAGGGTGATTTTATTAAATAGTTTTTGGTCAAATTCAAAATACCGAGAGTGAGAACTGCTGATAAAGTAATCCGTTTCTTCGTTGAAAAGAAATTGACCTTGGATATTACTGTATAAAAAACCCCATTCCCAGCCAAATGTCGCCTGTAAAAAGCCAAGGTTTTGAATGCCTGTGACATCGCTAACTTCATTGACGAGAAATTGGGTATAACTTACGTTAATATCTGTTGTCTCACTTAAATCTTTATTGTAACCTAAGCTTAGAGCGTATTGCCAAGGCAAATCTGCTTGTAAAAATTTAATAGAAGAGGCATTGAAATAAATTCCTGAATTGAAATAATACATCAAATCAGCAGTTAAAAGTGGTATATTTTCTCCAAAATCTCTTCCCAAGAAATGAAAAGAATTTTGGTATTTGGTACTGATTAATACAAAGTCATAAACATCCTCTTTTTCAGCAATATCACTAGAATCATTGTCTTGAGCTACTGCCGATTCGATGAGTGCTAAGGATAAAAATATGACTGTGATTAATTTAAATTTCATATTTGACGATCTTGAATAGATAATCTAAAGATAAATATTTAAACGAAAAACAGGTGCATCCTGAAGCTGCACCTGTCATATTTATAGTTTTATTATGTGTAGGGTTAAATTCCACCTGGTTTTCCTCCAGGAGGTGTCACTGGTTTTCCTGGTGGGGTCGGTTTTGTTGGTCTTACTACAGGTGGAGTAGGTCTTGCCGTTGGGACAGTTATATTCGGTCTCGTTGCTTGGCCTGGTACAATGGGTTTGTTATTGGCTTTTGATTTAGCTTGATTCGATATTTCTCTTCCTTTTTCAGCATTCACTGAACCAAGATTTGATTTTTCATTTGCTTTATCACTTCTTCCGATTGCTTTTTCTCTTAGTAAAGTGCTTTTTCTAGCTGCACTTGAGATACTAATTCCTTTTTCCTTTTTTGCTTCAACCGTTGTTGTCGTTTGGCTTGTTTCAGAGCCTTTTTCGACCTTTTCAGGTAATTCTGTTTTAGTTGGTTTTGCTTTCTCTTTTTCTGTTGATTGCGCCAAGCTGTAGCTAGCCAACAGAGTAAAGAAAAGTAAGAATGTTAAACTTTTCATTTCAGTTTAATTTATTATTTAACCCAAATTAAAAACAAAAGAATGAAGCAAAGATGAAGAATGCTAATTTTATGAAATTTAGCACTTTATAATTTAGCTTTTACTATTCTATCTCTGTTATTCAGGTCTTTTAATATCATGATTTCTTTGTAACCCTGTTCTTTGAGAAGGTTTTGAACCCTCTCTCCGAGAGCTTCATTGATTTCAAAATAGAGTTTGCCACTCGATCTCAGTACTGATTTTGCTTTTTTTGCGATGATTTTATAAAAAATAAGTGGGTCATTGTCTTTGACGAATAGAGCTAAATGCGGCTCGAAATTGAGTACATTTTCATGCATCAGAGCTTTTTCTGACTCACAGACATAAGGAGGATTGCTGACAATAATATCCAAATCTTTTACAGGAATATCTTCATTCAGTATGTCAACCTGAAAAAAAGCAACAGGTGCTTCATGCTTTTTAGCATTTTCTTTGGCTACATCCAAAGCTTCTTTGCTGATATCTAAGGCAAAAATCTTCGAAGAAGGAATCTCTAAAGCCAAGCTAATCGGGATGCATCCTGATCCTGTGCCAATATCCAAAATACGTAAATTGAGTTTTTTGTTTTCCTTGATGATCAAATGGACGAGTTCTTCGGTTTCATTTCTTGGGATCAGCACGGAAGCATTTACCTTAAACGCTCTACCGTAGAAGGGTGCCTCTCCTAAAACATATTGAATTGGTTTTTTTTCTAAAAGTTGGGAAAATGCCGATTGTAAATTTTCAGGAATTTCTCCTAAAGCCTCGTCTTTCAGAACATCCATTTTTCCTTTATTAAAAAAAGCCTCAAATAGCCAAAACACCAAACTTTCAGCTTCTTGTTTTCCATAAATGGGTTGGAGTTTCTCTGAATATGTAGTGAAAAGCGATCGGAGTGTCATGTTTTGAAGCTGATTGAAAAGACAAAGTTAAGATTTACTATTGATGAATTTATCAAAAATATTCGTGCCGACTCCATAACAAACCACATCCCAAATGTCAGCAGTGTAAATATCAGACCATCGAGGAAGCAAGACTTCAAAGAGAAAGGAAAAATACAACCATCCTACCGTCAACTGCATTTTAGAGAAATAAAAGTAGTTTTTCAGCGGGTGAATCCATCTGAATACTTGCAAAGTCAATCCCAACACAACAGGCATTGCCAGCAAGTCATCTAAATATGCATGGATAAATGGGATATAAATTCCCAGCAATCGCTCGACAGCTTGATTGATCCAAAAAAGAACACAAGCCGTCAAAAAATATAAGTTTTTGAATACTGTCATCAGCCAGGTAGTGCTGCAATAACCCAAGCTAAAAAGGTAATGATAGCCAGATAGATGGTATAAAAGAAGTTCCCAACTTTTTTCATTCCCTTCACAAACTCACTATCTGTTTCTTTGATGTAAAAGACCCACTGTTCTTCGTTGGCTTGTGTATCTCTATCTCTTTGTTCCTTATATTCTAAATCTCTGCCGGCAAGTGGTTTTCCACAATGTTCACAGAGGTCGTTGATATCCGTAGTCCATTTTGACCATTGCCCACAGTGGGGACATTTTTTTTCTCCCATAGCTCAAAGTTAATCATCTTAATTTTTAATTCTTCAAAAACACCTTATCCGCAATGATGATACCGAAATAATCTTTCAGTATTATATTTTGAATTTTGGACTTTTTCCTTATTCCATCCTTTTCTTCCTATCTTTGCTTTTTCAAACGTAAAATCATGAAACTTCACACCAGTACAGTCCATGGGGTCATCACGGCCATAGAGGATATTTTCAAGAATAATAGATATGCTGACAAAGTAATAGAAAGAACCCTGCGCTCTAATCCCAAATGGGGAGCAAGAGACAGAGGTTTCATTGCTGAGTCTGTTTATGATATGGTTCGCTGGTGGAAATTAATCAATAAAGTAAGCCCCTCAGATGATACTTACCATTTGTTTGGGACTTATTGGTTGCTCCAAGGAAATGAACTCCCTGAATGGCGAGAATTCAAAGGTATAGATTCCAAGATGGTGGAGCACAAATTCAATAAAATTGAAGATAGAGCCACGCTTCAGTCTATTCCAGAATGGCTCGATGAAATGGGTGAAAGTCTCCTAGGAGAAAAATGGGATGCAGAAATCGAGACTTTGAATACCCAAGCAGAAGTGGTCTTGAGAGTAAACACACTCAAGATTTCTAGAGAAGATTTGATGAATCGCTTGGCAGAAGAAGGTGTCGAAACCTATGCGCCAAAAGGATACAAAGATGCCTTGGTACTTGGAAAAAGACAGAATATTTTTAAAAACCCAGCATTCAAAGCGGGTATGTTCGAAGTACAAGATGCTTCTTCACAATTGGTGGCTCAGGCTCTGGAAGTAGAGCCAGGGATGCGTGTGATCGATGCTTGTGCTGGAGCTGGCGGAAAGTCACTACACCTTGCAGCCTTGATGGAAAATAAGGGCAGAATCCTTTCTATGGACATCGAAGGTTGGAAGCTTCAAAATGCAAAATTGAGAGCGCGAAGAGCTGGGATCAGCATCATTGAGCCACGAGTGATCGAAGGGAATAAGACGATCAAGAGACTGAAGGAAACAGCAGATCGACTTTTACTTGATGTGCCTTGTACAGGCTTAGGTGTATTGAGAAGAAATCCGGATACTAAATGGAAAATCTCGCCGGAGTCAGTGGCAAAAGTTCAGGAAATCCAGCAGGAAATCATTCAAAGTTATTCTACCATGGTCAAGCCAGGTGGGATCATGGTTTATGCGACTTGCAGTATTTTGCCAAGTGAAAATCAAGATCAAGTAGCCAAATTCCTTGCCTCAGAGAAAGGTAAACCTTTTGAATTGATTGAAGATCAAAAAGTGCTGGCTCAAGAAAGTGGCTTTGATGGGTTTTATATCGCCAAACTCAAAAAGAAGGCTTAAGCACCTTTTTATTCCATAATTAATCTGCCTTTCAATCAGAATCTTTTAGATTTGTGATTTCCAAAATTCTTGATCCGATGCAACAAGATAAAATAGACGCAATAAAATCTGAAATAGCCGCCACAGATGCTCAAAACGCAGATGAGCTGGAGGCTTACAGAATGAAATATATCAGTAAAAAAAGTGTCGTTGGGGAGCTTTTTGCTGAAATGAGAAATATCCCTAATGAAGAAAAGAAAGCTTACGGTCAGTTGATCAATGAGGTGAAAGTTCTTGCTGAAGAGAAATTCCAAGAATTGATCGATAAGGTAAACAACAGCCAAAAGCAATCTAAATCACAAGATATTGACCTGACACTTCCGCCAACAAACGTGGGAGTCGGAGGGATTCATCCTTTGACAGCTACACGTCAGCGGATTATAGAGATTTTTGAAAGAATTGGCTTCAACCTTTCCGAAGGACCTGAAATCGAAGATGATTGGCATAATTTCACAGCTCTGAATTTTCCTGAAAATCACCCTGCAAGAGAAATGCAGGACACTTTTTTCATTGAGAAAAATCCAGACATCGCTTTGAGAACACATACATCCTCTGTGCAGGTGAGGGTGATGGAAAATCAAAAACCACCTATTCGGACACTTTCTCCTGGAAGGGTTTATAGAAATGAAGCGATTTCAGCAAGAGCACACTGTATCTTCCATCAAGTGGAAGGGCTTTATGTGGATGAAAATGTGGGATTTGCTGATTTGAAGAATACACTATATCATTTTGCGAAGGAAATGTTTGGCAAAGAGACCAAAGTGAGATTCAGACCTTCTTACTTTCCATTTACTGAGCCAAGTGCGGAGATTGATATCTCTTGCCAACTCTGTGGAGGTTCTGGCTGTAATGTCTGCAAAGGTACAGGATGGGTAGAAATCGGTGGCTCTGGGATGGTAGATCCAAACGTCCTTGAAAACTGCGGTATTGATTCCAAAAAATACACAGGATTTGCTTTTGGTATGGGAATCGAGCGGATCGCGATGCTCAAGTATCAAATCAAAGATTTAAGACTCTTCACTGAGAATGATGTCAGATTTTTGAAGCAGTTTAGACCGATGCTTTGATTGATGATTAGGTATTGAAGAAAAAGTATAAATAATTCGAGAGCTTGGGTTTTATCAAATCCAAGCTTTTATTTTTTCAGTCTTTTGATTTCTCTGTCAAAGTCTGAAACAATTTTTTGAGTTTTATTAAACTTCTCGTATTCCTCTCCAGCTTTCTGAAAAAATATCTGTGATTTGTTGGTAAATACGACGCTCACTTGCACGGATAGAGCGAATTCGCTCAAGTAATTCTTTGAAGTAGTCCTTGCCAAAAAGTGTTTCCCCTTGCTTCAATCGGTCATCATCAAGCACAAATCCCTTGATGATATATTCTCTAAGGGTCTTGGTCGCCCAAATTCTGAATTGGGTAGCTTTAGCAGAATTTACCCGGTAGCCTACAGAAATAATGGCATCAAGGTTATACATTTTATATCTCCTTGATACTTCTCTGCCACCCTCTATTTGAACTTGTAAAAATTCTTTACAAGTTGAGTATTCATCTAATTCCCTGCTTTGAAATATATTTTTGAGGTGAATAGTGATATTTTGTGGAGACGTTTCAAAAATCAATCCCATTGCTTTTTGTGTAAGCCAAATGGTGTCATTTTGTATCAAAACTTTAAGCGATACCTCTCCACTCGGAGCTGTATAAAGAATGAAATTATTTTCTGAAGCGAGGTCTGTCATTGTAGATTCTGATTAAAATGGCACTAATTTCCATCAATAAAAAAGCTTAATAAACTCTAAAATAAGTGTTTTTAAGAGAAAAAAGGCAATATCTTAAATTTAATTTAACAGGAGCATAAAATATTTTTACGCTAAAATTTTAATTCCTTTTCAAAGATTTACCTAGCCAATTCCACCAAATACAACACATACTTTTCACCTGATTTTGTCCCAATCAGGAATTGTGTACCGCCGTCTTTTAGTTTATATTTTTTCTTGAACTCGTCAGGGGAGAGTATATAATTTCTCGTGATGACATTGATTTTTCCAGAAGGAACAAGCTGTTTCAATTCCTTTTTGGGATTTTGAATTTCTTGTAAGATTTTAAAAATCCGTCCTGGAATCTGTTCAGCTGGTAATGCATCACAAGTAAAAAGATGACTATTTGGGTGGAGTTTTTTCAAGCCAAAATGCTGTCCAAATATCTTGAAAGCACCCGCTTTGAGGATACTTGACGTGGGTTCGATGAGATAGTTCCCTGCCGCTCCTAAAACACTTTCGGCTTTTTCCTCCGCTTCAAAAGTGAAAGAGAATTCTCTTTTCCTATCGGGGTGTAGATCGACAGCAATGATTTTTTGGTACTCTATTTTGGGTTCTTGCTGCCATTTGAGGAGCACTTCCTTGACTTCATTACGGACAGAGATGACCCACACTTGTTGGATTTCTGGAATCTCAATCAGCGCTTGCTTGATGTCAAGCATTGGAGAGGCTTTGATCAAAATGCTCTCAGCTTTAGACTTCAACAAATCCCAATGCACCACCACATCAGGTTCACAATCCGCCAATTTGTAAAGCTTTTGATTTTGCCCACCACGACGGGCAGGATCTACATAAATTAGGTCGAAAAACTCTTGACTTTTGGAAAGAAAATCCAAGCTATCACCCTGGATGACCGTGAATTTATCCGGAGAGAGCTGCTTGAAATTGTGTTGAGCGATTTTTGCTAACTCTTCCTGTCTTTCGCAGTAAATTGCTTTTTCGAAATTCTGCGCCAAATAATAAGTGTCAATTCCCAAGCCTCCTGTCAAGTCGATCATGGATTTTCCTTTTACCAATTCAGCTTTGAAAATTGCAGTATCTTCCGAAGAAGCCTGTTCCATGGATATGGATGCAGGGAAAAGTAAATTTGGGTTTACAGCCCAAGAAGGGATTTTGTTTTTGGCTTTTTGCCTTGCATGGATTTGTTGCACTGCAAACTTGAGATCAAATTTGGTCTTTCCAGCATATTTTAAAAGCAATTGTGCAGGAACTTCATGAAGATGATCCTGCACAAATTGTTTGAAGGTTTCAGTATCGAATTGGCTAATATCCAAATTATACCAAGTTGTGTTCTACTAAGTATTCTGCGATTTGCACGGCATTGGTAGCGGCGCCTTTTCTCAAGTTATCTGCCACTATCCACATATTTAATGTGTTGGCCTGAGATTCATCTCGTCTCAATCTGCCGACAAACACTTCATCTCTTTTGTGTGCTGTCAATGGCATTGGATACACATTGTTTGCGGGGTCATCTTGTACGATTATTCCAGGAGCAGCGGCGAGCAGGCTTCTTACTTCTTCTAAGTCAAAATCTTTATGGAACTCCACATTGACAGCTTCAGAGTGACCACCCATTGTTGGGATTCTTACTGTCGTTGCCGTGACTTGGATGCTATCATCGCTGAAAATTTTCTTCGTCTCGTTGATCATCTTCATTTCCTCTTTGGTGTAGCCATTTGCTTGGAATACATCAATGTGAGGAAGTACGTTCAAATCTATTTTGTGTGGATAGACCATTTCTGCTTTTTCTCCTGCGCGCTCAGCCATCATTTGGTCTACTGCGGCTTTTCCAGTTCCTGTTACAGACTGATAGGTAGACACCACGATTCTTTTGATCCCATATTTTGCTCTCAATGGCTCAAGTGCCAACACCATTTGGATGGTGGAGCAGTTTGGGTTTGCTATGATTCTGTCGTCGATTCGGAGATCTTTAGCATTGATTTCTGGTACGACCAATTTTTTACTTGGGTCCATTCTCCAGGCCGAGGAATTGTCAATGACAATAGTGCCAGCTGCTGCAAATTGTGGTGCCCATTCTTTGGAAGTGTCTCCTCCTGCCGAAAAAATAGCGATGTCAGGCTTCTCAGAAACTGCCTGTTTAAGTCCAATTATCGTGTATTCCTTACCCTTAAAAGTCATCTTTTTCCCTGCGGATCTTTCACTTGCGACCAAGAGTAATTCATCAAATTGGAAATCGTGCTCTGCCAGCACTTCTAGGATTTCTGAGCCTACCAATCCGGTAGCTCCTACAACGGCTAGTTTCATTTTAATAGTTTTTGATTTGTTAAAATTGAACCGCAAAGGTAAGTCAAGAATTTTCAAAATGAACTCCTTTGGCGGCGATAATTGGTTAAACATCAAAGAAATGCCCTTTTGTTTAAGGATTTTAGAAGAAAAATGATTTAAACGTTTAATTTCCAAATATTTTAAAGGTGATTTTGTAAATTTAGTTCATGAGGATCCTTTGTTTTATGTGGGGTTTTATTGCTTTTTCCCTACTCGGTTTTGGGTATTTTGAACATTCCAAAACTTTTGCCCAAGTTCAGGATTTTGAAAGCAACTTTGAGATCGTAAATCATCCTGATGAATTTTTACCATTTTGGTCTGCAAATGAAGTTAGAAGTACTTCTGCAAGAGTTTTTCAGATCAATCAAGAAGGAAGAAATAGCTCTAGAGCATTGGCTGTACAGCCGATCAGTACTTTTGATGGTGTACTTTATACTCAGCTAGACTTGTCTGACATCACTGAACCTAAAGTTGCCTTTTTTGCAAAGACGATTCAAAATGGCTCAGGAAGCCGCTCAGCTTTGGTATTCATTTCTTTTTCCAATGATCAAGTGCAATATTCTTCACCCATTCAAATCGGGAATAATGATACTTTCAGTAATCAAAATTCTGATTTCAAATTATATGAATTAGCGATTCCTCAAAGCTACGCGCAAGAAGAACGTGTTTATTTGAAAATTGAAATCAAGTATGGTTCGGGATCAGGTTCTGCTGCAAGGGTTGTAGTGGATGACTTTGGGGTTTTTCCAGGAGATCAGCAAGTAGACCCAATTCAAATAGATCAAACCATCATTTTGAACCCTTATGAATTACAAATTCAATTTGACAGAGCGATTCGGAATTTTGATGTAACGCAGATTACCCTTCAAGGAACAAAAGTTGAAGGGGTTAATTTTGTAGATGAAAATACTGCTGTAATTCAGACTTTTGACCCTCTGCCAAAAAGTAAATTTACATTGCTTTTGGAAGATATCTTGTCTGACAAAGAAATCCTGACTGAACAGATAGCTTTTGAAGTTGACAATGAAAATATCCAGTTAGGGAGCATTCTTATAGAAAACCCAAAATTGATGAGGTTGAGTTTTAGTCATCCTTTTTTAAGTGCAGATGTCAGCCAAACTTCCAAATTCAAAATAAACGGGAAGAGCCCTTTATTGAGTACAATTGATGAAAATGGCTTTACAATTTTTCTTGAGTTATCAGATGCGCTTCTTTTAGATCATGAAGTAAAAATAGAAATTGATGCCCTTAGAAATTCAGAATTGGAAATTGGTGAGCCTCAATCGCGAACATTCCTATATACAGATGAAATCGAGTCTATTTATGCGATCAAAGCACATCAAATCAATGTGCTTTCACTTTCTGAATTGGATTTTTCTTCATTTGAGGCAAGTGATTTTTCTGTCCTAGATACAGATTTTGTCTTTTCTGAAGTCGAGAATTCTAATGACCAAAAATCATTTAACCTTAATTCTATATCAGAATTTGAAGAGAATGTGGTGTACACGCTCAGCATTCCTCCGAGGAAATCACCCAAAGGTAAGATGCTCAATGGCTCGTTTAGAGAATTTGTTTGGGATGCAACTCCTCCGGAACTTGTCCGAGTATTTGGCGTCCAGAAGGATGAAGTTTTAGTGATTTTCTCGGAGCCAATTGACCCTGTCTTTGGTGCGATTTTAAATAATTACAGTATCAATGACCAAAATCCAAGCTCAGTGATTCTTCAGGAAGATCTAAGTTCTGTTCTCTTAAAATGGAGCTTCGATTTTGAAGATCAGTTAGAATATTCTATTAAGGTTTCGGGAATCCCCGATCTTGCGGGAAATTTTATGGACGAGATGACATTTTCTTTTATCTACGAGGCACCTAGAAATCTCGCTTTCAAAGACCTAATCATCAATGAAATTATGCCAGCCCCAAGAGCTGGAAATTCACTTCCTAATGTGGAATATATAGAGATTTTTAACCCAAGTGATAGTCCGATTTCATTGGGAGGATTCCAATTGGCAAACTCGAGAAGAACGACCACATTATCCAATGAGGTAATCTTGCCTCAAGAGTATGTGATTCTCTGTCCAAGAACTCAAATCTCTCAATTCACAAGTTATGGTAGAGTAATGGGATTGACCAATTGGCCAACGCTTCTCAACTCGGCGGATCAAGTGAAGCTTTTTGATAATACTGGATTGGTAATTGACAGTCTCAATTTTACTACAGCCAGTTTTGGAGGAAGTTCCTTTGCCTCAGGGGGATATAGCCTTGAAGTTGTTAATCCGTTTATCAAGTGCAATTTATCGGGAAATGTAAGAACCACCATTGCAGCTGAACGCGGGACGCCTGGAAAAGTAAATTCTGTGTTTGACGATACTCCTGATATGTCGAATCCTGTTTTGCTGACCGCAAAAGTGAATAATTCAAATCAAGTGTCACTTGAGTTTTCAAAAAGTCTGAGTCTCAATTTAGAAAATCTCACTTGGGAATTAAGTCCAAATTTGGCAATTCAATCAGTCAGCATAGGAGAAAATCAAGAAACTTTGATCGTGACTTTTGAAGAAATCATTCAGGAAGGAACGCAATATTTGATTCGTGTCAAAGGGCTAAGAGATTGTGTGGGGAATCTGATTCGAGAAGGTGAAAATGAAGCTAATTTCACCATTCCATCTCCTGCTGAGTTGGGTGATGTCATCATCAATGAGGTGCTTTTCAATGCCAATACAGGAGGACCAAAGTTCGTTGAAGTCTACAATCAATCCGATAAATTTATCAACCTGAAAGACTGGAAGCTCGCGAATTTGAATTCTGATAATGAAATAGCAAATCGACGAATTGTATCCAATGCTGATTTGATAATTGCTCCAAAAAGCTTTTTGGTATTTACGACGGATAGTAATAGGCTTTTATCAGAATATCCTAAAGGAGTCAACGACAACTTTGTGGAACTTTCTTCCCTGCCAAGTTATCCTCAAGCAGCAGGGAACGTTGTCTGGCTTGATCCGGAGGAAGAGCTTGTTGATATTTTCTCATATAATGAAAAAATGCATCATCGCTTATTGAAGGAAGTTAGAGGGGTTTCTCTTGAGCGGCTATCACCTACGGAGCCAACTCAAAATCCGGAAAATTGGAAATCAGCATCTGCTTCTGTTGGGTATGCAAGTCCGGGATTCAGAAATTCAAATCTATTTGAAGGTTCGGCTGATTTTGGAATCAAAATCAATCCAAAGGTATTTGTTCCTGATGCGGCAGGTGAGCAAAATTTCACAACACTTTCATACAAAATGGATCAAGCTGGCAGTTTAGCAACAATCAGAATCTACTCGGTAAGTGGTCAATTGATACGTGAATTGTGTCAAAATGATATTTGGGGAACCTCTGGATTTTATACTTGGGATGGAACAGATTCGAGCAGTAGAAAAGTGAGACCCGGTTATTATGTTGTTACTATCGACCTGTTTGACATGCAGGGAAATGTAAATCAAATAAAAAAAACTGTGGTTGTTGCAACAAAATTTTAAGAAATATTTCAATACCAATTTAATATTTCATATTTTGATAGCCTGAACCTCAAAAGACACCTAAAATGAACCATGACATTATTGCTCAAACCTTAAGAACCTACTTTGTAGAAAAAGGGAAAACAATTCAAGTTATTCAGCGCTATCTCAGGATGAAATACCGCTTGGTAATGGATGAAAAATTACTCGAAAAGAGACTTCAAAACCTCTCAATAAATTAAAAACCGCCTTGTGCGGTTTTTTTATTTTTGATTTCCAAAACCTAAGTGTATTTTAGCAACTTTTAAACCTGATGGGTCTAAAAAGAGTATAACTTCACTAAACTACGAGGCCATGAGTCAAGATCAGAAAACAGCTTATTCCCCTGACGAATTAAAGGAATTTGAAGAGATAATATTACAAAAACTTGGTGTTGCTAAAGCAGAGTTAAATTCACTGAAAGAAACACTGAGCAAGAAGAATGATACTGGAACTGACTTTACTGCATCTACATCCAAACTTTTAGAAGATGGAGCAGATACGCTCGAAAGAGAGAACATGAGTCAATTGGCAGCGAGACAGCAGAAGTTTATTATTAACTTAGAAAATGCACTCGTAAGAATCAAGAATGGAACTTATGGCGTGTGCGTAGACACGGGTAAGCTGATTGCAAAAGAAAGGTTGAAAGCGGTTCCGCACACGATGCATTCTATTGAAGCAAAATTAGCGAAAAAGTAATTTGGACTTTCTGCACAGACATATTGAAGCATTGGTCTTTTGCTCTCCTTCACCGATCAGCACTGATGAAATTCAAAAGTGTCTCTCTGAGATGTTTGAATCAGAATTACCTAAGGAGCATATTTTAGCTGCACTTTCAGATTTGCAGTTGAAATATGCCACCGAGGATTTTTCTTTTGGACTTGAGCAAATTGCTGGAGGGTATCAATTTTTAACCAAACCTGCTTATCAAAGCAGTATTTCGATTTTGCTTAAGCAGCAATCTCAAAAACGACTTTCCACTGCACAATTGGAAACACTTTCTATTATTGCTTATAAACAACCTGTTACAAAAACAGAAGTAGAGCAAATCCGCGGAGTGAGTTGCGATTATTCAATTCAAAAATTATTGGAGAAGGAACTTCTTACTATTAAGGGGAAAGCAGAAACCATCGGAAGGCCGATTTTGTATGGTACGAGTGAAAAATTCATGGAATATTTTGGAATCAACGCACTTACTGATCTTCCACAGCCGAAAGATTTCACTTCAGAAGAAAATCAAATCGGTGAAGTAAAAGATTAGCTTTTGATTCTCACTTCTGCATGACTTGATATCAGGTATTTTTTTCCAGATCCGATTTCTAAACAAAGTACACGAGTCCGACGAGTTTCTAACTTTTCAAAGAGGCGTCCGCGAATTTCGAATTGTGTTCCTATTTTGACTTGCTGTAAATATTGGACATCATCCCCCTTTTCTGCTTGATCAAATTTGCGCAGTTCTACCATCAAGAAAAAATCAGATCCTGAACTTGCTTTTGGATTTATCATGTGTCTTTTTAGTGGAATCAAGATATCTCTTGGGAAAATATTCACTTCAAGCAAAGGCTCCATTAATTCTTGAAATGACTTTTTCCATTCTCCCCCGTGAGGTTTGATCCTGAGACCAAACTTTGTAAATGCTCTATAATGAGCTACTTCATGAACATAAGTGATTAGAAATTGATAAGGGTTTAAATTGTGGTTGATTGTGATCGTCTGCACTTTTTTGTCTCTCCTGTAGCGAAAATCACCCAGCTTCGTGTTTCTTTCTCTTGTGATGTAAAAATTGAAAGGATCCTCTTTCCATATGTCGAAGCAATAATTTACAGCCCCTTTTGGGACATGCTTCTCGAAGGCCTCGTAAAAACTCTGATCTTTATTCACCATGCTAATATAGGAAGAGATCAAATTATCATCGTTAGGAAAATGGATTTTTCAAATTGATTCAGCCTCTGTTGTACATTTTCTTTTTTTGATAGACGAAATTAAAATTTAAATCAACATATTAGAGTGAGTTTTGATGTGGAGAAGTTGGGTTTGATTTTTACTTTAAAATAATCTATGAATTCAAAATTACTCGTTCGGCTTTCGTTGATCTTCAATTACATGGTTTTTGCCGTTTTGCTCAATTCGGTCGGTGCAGTTATCCTGCAAGTGCAGCGCACTTATGATGTGAGCAAGGCAGAAGCTTCAGTTCTTGAAGGCTTCAAAGATTTACCTATTGCAATCTTTTCATTCATTGTAGCTTCTTTTCTTCCAAAGTTAGGAATCAGAAAAGGGATGTTGATTGCCCTTTTTGCTGTGGCCGGACTTTGTTTTATGATGCCGATGGCGGCGGATGAGTTTTGGTATTTCAAGTTGCTCTTCGCTGTAGTAGGAATTTCCTTTGCTGTGATCAAAGTGTCTGTTTTCGCTACCATCGGATTGGTAACGAACAGTACCAAGGAACACAGCAGCTTGATGAGCTCAATAGAAGGTTTCTTTATGGTGGGCGTTCTTCTGGGAAATGTCTTCTTCAGCTTGTTTGTTGATGATGCCAACCCCAATTCGAGTACTTGGCTGAATATTTACTGGTATCTGGGAGCCATGACTTTAATGGCTGCCTTGCTTTTGTACTTTGCCCAGATCAATGAATCAGAGTCTAGAAGGGAAGACTCAAAGGCCTCGGAGGATTTTATGGAAATGCTCAAATTGGTTATCAAGCCCTTGGTGTTGGTATTTGCCGCATCGGCATTTCTATTTGTTTTGATCGAGCAGAGTTTTATGACTTGGACGCCTACATTCTATCAGGATGTGCTACAAGTCCCTGCAAGTATGGGAATCCAAGCAGGGGCAGTTTTAGCAGGAGCACTGGCCGTGGGAAGGTTATTGGCAGGAATTATTCTTCGGAAAATACATTGGCTCACTTTCACCTTAACGTGTACCATTTTGGTTGGCGTTTGTGTGATTTTAACTTTGCCCTTGACCACCAATCAGCCTGAACTTACCGAAACGATAACTTGGTTCAATGCGCCTTTTGTTGTCTATCTTTTTCCGATTTTAGGAGTTTTCTTAGCACCAATTTATCCTACGATCAATTCTGTTGTGCTAAGTGCCCTGCCAAAATATATGCAAAGTTCTATGTCAGGTTTGATCGTTGTTTTCTCAGCATTGGGCGGGACGACAGGGTCGATAGTCACAGGACATATATTTGAAGCTTACGGAGGAACTAATGCCTTTTATTTCTCCTTATTACCTATTGCAGCACTATGTGTGGTGCTGATTTTGCTCTATAGACAAGTAAGAAAACAAGCCGAATGAAATTTTACGAACAGCCAGAGGATTTATATTTAGCACTTTTTGAGGTTGTGCAGATGAGTGGGGTCTTCCCTGACTCCAAAACGTTTGTGGATTGTATTCCAAAACGAGATGCACACGATATTTTAAGCGATTTCTACAGAGCCTTAAAAAGTAAGGATTTCGATCTAAGGACTTTCATTGAAGAGAATTTCATCCTACCTGAGGAAATTGAGCATAAAGAAATGCAATTCCCTGAAGGAATCAACCTAGAACAAAGGCTGAAACTTCAGTGGGATTACCTGACACGCGATGCAGATGAAGAAGTGGAAGGCTCGAGCCTGATTCCGCTGCCACAACCTTATATTGTTC
Source organism: Belliella aquatica (assembly GCF_014637795.1). Classification (GTDB taxonomy): domain Bacteria; phylum Bacteroidota; class Bacteroidia; order Cytophagales; family Cyclobacteriaceae; genus Belliella; species Belliella aquatica. The sequence goes on from NZ_BMFD01000014.1 coordinate 43,995, forward strand.
CTGGTGGGAGATTTCAGGAAATTTATTATTGGGACAGTTATTTTACCATGCTCGGGCTCAAAGCCTCTGGAAGGGTAGATTTGATAGAGGATATGGTGGAAAATTTTGCTCACCTTATTCGGACAGTTGGCCATATCCCCAATGGGAATAGAACCTATTTTCTTTCAAGATCTCAGCCGCCATTTTTTTCCAAAATGGTTGAACTCTTGGCTGAAGTAAAAGGCGATAAGGAGGTCATTAAAGATTATTTGACTGAAATCTGGGTAGAATATTTATACTGGATCGAAGGCGAGACAGAGATTCCATTGCCTGGAAAATATTACAAGAGAGTGGTCAGAATGGATGACGACACTGCCTTGAATAGATATTGGGATGATGAGAATACACCAAGAGCAGAATCCTACGTGGAGGATATAGAACTTTCAGATCAGAGCAGGCGCTATCCGGAGAAGCTCTACCGTAACCTCAGAGCCGCATGCGAGTCAGGATGGGATTTCAGTTCTAGGTGGTTATACGACCCTATGGATCTTAAAAGTGTCCAAACGATCGCTCTGGTTCCTGTGGATTTGAACGTATTGATTGCAGAAACAGAGAGAATCATCATTGACTCGATGGAGCTGTATGGTGAAGATGAGCAAGTCATCACCCGAATGAAAAATTTCAGAAAGAATAGAATAGAAGGTATTGAGCGCTATTGTTGGGAAGAGGAGCGAGGGATTTTCCTTGATTTTCACATCAAGTTCAAAGAAAAAGTCGATAGACCCTCTTTAGCGATGCTTTATCCCCTTTGGGCAAAAATCGTAGAACCTGTTCAAGCAGATCGGGTGTTGGATTATGTAGAAAAACACTTTTTGAAAGCTGGCGGACTTGTCACCACAGAGATCAATTCAGGACAGCAATGGGACGCGCCCAATGGCTGGGCTCCATTACAGTGGATTGGATTTCAGGCGATGTTAAATTACGGCAGAGAAGACATGGCTAGGATACTTGCAGAAAGATGGACGAAACTCAATGAGTCTGTTTTTGAACGAACAGGCAAGATGATGGAAAAATATAATGTGGAAGATCTAACCTTGGAAGCTGGGGGAGGAGAATATCCTGTGCAAGATGGCTTTGGCTGGACAAACGGAGTTTATCTGGCGATGAAAGCTTGGCTGAAGGAAAATGCTAAATAAAGAATTGGTTTTAGAAATTATGGATAGAAAAATTGCCCTCATCACAGGAGCCACCTCAGGAATCGGAAAAGCAACAGCGATTGCATTAGCTCAACTTGGCTATCATATTATCGCAACGGGAAGAAGAAAGGAGAGATTGGATTCTTTGAAAGAAGAATTGCCTGATGGAATAGATTTTTTTCCACTTTGCTTCGATGTTAGAGATAAAGAAGCTGTGCACTCAGCTATTTCAGGATTGCCTGATAATTGGAAAAACATAGATGTTTTGGTCAATAATGCAGGGAATGCCCATGGCCTAGACCCCATTCAATCGGGTTCTTTGGAGGATTGGGATGCCATGATGGATATCAATGTTAAAGGTTTACTTTATGTATCCCACGAAGTAATGCCCATTATGATAGCTAGAAAATCAGGTATCATAGTCAATATTGGATCGATTGCAGGTAAAGAAGTCTATCCGAATGGAAATGTGTATTGCGGCTCTAAGCATGCAGTCGATGCGATCACGAATGGAATGCGCATGGATTTGAATCCTTATGGGATCAAAGTGATAGGCGTTCATCCGGGTTTGGTAAAAACTGAATTCTCAATAGTCAGATTTAAAGGTGATGCTGAGAGGTCGGATAAAGTATATCAAGGTTTTGAGCCTTTACTCCCTGAGGATATTGCAGATACCATTGCATTTGCCGTGAGCAGACCAAAGCATGTGGTGCTTGCAGATATTGTGATGCTCCCGACCGCTCAAGCTTCGGCGACGATTGTGAACAAAAACTTATAGATATGGCTCGGAATCTGAATAAATATCTTCTTTTTCTTTTGATCATTTCTGTTGTGTCCTGCGAGACGAAGCAAGCGCAAACAGAGATTGCAGTAGAAGAAATATTTGAGCAGACTGAAGATATTATTATTGCTGCCGATGAGTTTATCGGCAAACTTGAACAAAGCCTAATTGATGCAGGATTGGTAGATATCGAGACAATCATTCCTGAGGTTTATGTGGATTTGAAATATTCTACCACTGATAATTTTTTTGGTCAAGATGTTTATGGAGAGTTGACACGTTGCTATATCCAGCCAATTGTAGCAGAGATGCTGCTCAAATCTTTCGAAAAACTGAAAGAAGAGCATCCTGACTTGACTTTTTTAGTGTATGATGGCGTACGTCCTCAGTCTGTTCAGCAGATTTTGTGGGATAATTTGGATAAGCCTGACAGTATCAAGCCACTTTATGTTGCTGATCCGAAAGTTGGGGGATTGCATAATTATGGTGTTGCCATGGACTTGACATTGGCCTATTCTGAAACAGGTAAGGCTTTGGATATGGGAACGAGTTATGATTATTTCGGCTATCCTGCATATCCCGACAGAGAAAGCCAAATGCTCAAAGAAGGAAAAATCACACAAGAACATATATCAAACAGAGAAATTCTCAGGAAAGTGATGAAGCATGGAGGTTTCACCGGAATCGGATCTGAGTGGTGGCATTTCAATGCTTTTTCAAGGAAAGAAGCTGCGGAGAAATTCGGAATGGTAAAGTAGATCTCACGCAGATTCCGCAGATTCCACGGATTTTAATTTACCACAGATGAACACGGATGGACACTGTTTTTTCTTCTGGAGACTTAAAATCTTTCCGCCCTCTGCACCTTAGCCAACTTTGCGAGAACCACAGAATCTAAAATCTACCCTCTAAAATCTAAAATTAACCCTAGCCTATTATGAAATTGAAAAACCTTATCATCTCCTTTCTAGCCTTATTTCTGATTATAATTTCAAGCGCGGAAAGCTTTTCTCAGAATCAATTCAAGGCTCTGGTGTTTAGCAAGACCAAGGGATTCCGTCATCAATCGATACCAGATGGCGTAGTAGCTTTGAAGAAATTGGCTAAGGACAATGTTTTCCAGATTTACACGACGGAAGATGAAGATTTTATTTCTGACAAAAATCTAGCAAGTTTTGATGTGATCATTTTGATGAGTACAACTGGGACGATTTTCAACTCGGAGCAGAAAAGAAGCATAGAGAAGTTTGTCCAAAGCGGAAAAGGAATCGTGGGAATTCACAGTGCCACAGATACAGAATATGAATGGGAGTGGTACACCAAGCTAATTGGGGCACAGTTTCTCAACCATCCCCATCAGCAAACACTCAAGCTCAATGTAGTCGATAGGAATCACCCTGCAACTTACCATCTTCCTGAAAGTTGGGTTTGGTCGGATGAAATCTACGCCTTCAAAAACTTCAACAAAGACATCAATGTCCTAATCACCGCTGATGAAAGAACGTATGATGCCAAAGGTGGCATGGGAGATTTTCATCCCATTTCTTGGACCAATAAATATGACGGAGGCCGCATGTTTTACACTGCTCTAGGCCATACAGATTGGGCTTTTCAAGATGACAACTTTATGAAACACATCCTTGGAGGCATCTGGTGGGCTGCGAAGGGGTATCCAGTGGAGTGAGTGGAAGGGTTAGAAGGTTTTAGATTTGAAAATTTTAAAATTGAAAGATTGAAATATTTTGCAGAATTTTCAATTTTGAGGTTTGGGGTTGATAATTACAAAATTTTAAGATTAAGCAGAGTCTGATATTTTCGATGTTTAGATTAGATCTGGAAAGTCTCTTGTTTCTTGACTCTCGCTGCTCATGTCTCACGTCTTGTATCCCCGATACTCGGGGCAGGCTTTATGTCTTTTTCCTCAAATCTTTTCCCCTGTCTTGCCTCTTGCTTCTCGCTTCTTGTGTCTCAAATCTCATATCTCCCATCTCAAATCTATTTTCCTCACCCTGTCATATATTTTGTATTTTTAGACACTAACCTTTAGATATGACAGCAGCGCAACTGGAAGAGTTTATCAAATCACATCATCGGGAGTCCTTTCTTTGGGCTCGGCAGTGCTGTGATTTTGATAGTCAACTGGCAGAAGATGTGCTTCAGCAATCTTATCTCAAAGTGTTGGAAGGAAAAGCTAAGTTTCATGAACAGTCTAGCCCAAAAACATGGCTATTTTCTGTCATTAGATTTACAGCTTTGGAGTGGCTCAGAAAGAATCACAAGGAAATTCCACTGAGGTCTGATTTTGACTTGGAGGAGGCGGAGCATATTCCTGAGGCAGCAACTCACGAGGAATTGATTCAAAGGCTTCCTGACAGACAAAAGGAGATTTTGCTTTTGGTGTTTTATCACCAAATGACTTTGGAAAAAGCTGCGGATGTCATGGAAGTGAGTTTGGGGACAGCGCGGACACACTACGATAGGGGAAAGAAAAAACTCAAAGAACTTATTCTAAAAAAACAAAGCTATGAAGCGACAAGATGATATTGCAGACCAGGAGCTTGAAATGTTTTTTGCAGAGCTCAAGAATCAAGATAGCGAAATCGCTATTCCTGCTTATAAAAAAAGAACTCCATCTAGGATTTGGAAACTGCTTCCATTAGGGATCGCTGCTTCTGTATTGTTAGGATTTTGGATATGGAATCAGGAGGAAAAAGAAGAGCCATTATACCAAGATTTGATTATTATTTCCTTGGTGGAGGGGGAAAATCAGGAACAAAAATTTGTCATCGAGCAAACCTCTTCTATGGATGTTTGGGAATCTCCTACAGCATCATTATTAGATACTTACTAAACCAATTATACGATTATGAAAAAATTATTCACAGTTTATTTATTGCTTTTGGCTGGCATGGTGCAAGGTCAGGACTTATTTCAGGGAACTTTGTTCCCCGCTGATCTGGTCATGAAGAACAGAGACAAAATTTCGCTTTCTGATCAACAAGCAGATAAGATCAAGGCTATTCATAGCAAGAATGCTGGCGAATTCAGTACCCTCAGGTGGGATTTGGATGCAGAGAATGAAAAGCTGAAAAAAATGCTGCAAGAACCAAAGATTAATTCAGATGCTGCACAAAAGCAAATGGACAAAATTCTCAATTTGGAAAACCAACTCAAAAAGAAGCAATTCAGTAATTTGTTGGCCATCAGAAGTGAGTTGAATGAAAGTCAGGCTACTAGCCTAGCCAAGATGAATGTATCAAAAACTGTATCAGGTTTTGCAGTAAGTCGGGACCAGTCTTTTGGCTCCATCATTTCAAATGGAGTTGTTGTTGATAAAAATGATAATAAGGTAGCAAGTGTGGTTTTGAGAAGCACGAATGGAATATCAGGAGATTATTTACCTCTTACTATTATCAAAAAGGGTGCTAAGGATCAAATAGTTAAAGATATGAGCTCTATTGAACCTAATTCTATAGATGCTATCGAGGTATTGAAAGGTAGTAAGGCAATCTCGGAATATGGGGATTTAGGGAAAAACGGGGTGATTATAATCACCTTGAAAAAGGATAAAAACCCTGATTTAGAGAAGTAAGAATTAATAAAGCCCTTCAATATTCAAAAGCTTGAGGGGCTATTTTTATACTGGATAGTTTTATGCTCTGTTTTTTTGGTATAGGGTTGTTTTTTTATCTCCCGATTTGGTGATCATTCCGAGTTCTACGCCATTTTTTAAATCTCTACTTGCTGTGGCAGAAGACAACACCTTATGGAATTTCATGTATGATTTTCGTGAAAAAGGCTCGTCAGTTTGTTCTAGGAAGACTTCAAGCCTTTCTGTATCACTAAGCTTCCTTGAATCCATTTCAAGAATTTCAGTCAATGATAGCTCAATCACGGCTAACATGTATTCAATAAATTTGGTTGATTTACCTTCTTTGTCACTTGCAGACAATGCCTTATAATACGCATTCTGATTCTTAGCAATTAAACTCTCGAAAGGAAGGAATTCAAATAAGGGGTAATCTTCCATCAATAGGAGCGTTTGCCATAATCTACCCATTCTTCCATTGCCATCCATAAATGGATGAATAAATTCCATTTCATAGTGAAAAATGCAACTTTTGATCAATGAAAGCTCAGATTTATCTTTCAGGTAAGAAAAGAGTTCTTTCATAAGATATGGAACATTTGACGAGGGAGGAGCAAGGTGCTCTACTTTTGAACCCTTGACAATACCTACTCCTTTTGTTCTATATTTTCCTGGTGTAGCAACCAATCCTTTCATCAATATATGGTGAGCCTTTAAAAAATCTTTTTCTGATGAAGGTTTCCATCTATTTAAATTCTTATAAACTTCCAGTGCATTCAATACTTCTATAATGTCTTTTTCTGGGCCTGCGACTCTTTTATCCTCAATGATTGCCGAAATCTGATCTTCTGACAAAGTATTTCCCTCTATGCTTAGAGAGGAATGAATTGTTTTGATTCGATTCTGTTTTCTAAGTATTGGGTTTTCTTTGACTAGGTTTTTGGCATTTACGGCACCTATTTTTTCCGAGACTGAGGTGACAAGTTTTAGTATTGTGGCAGTAAGATCGTAGGGTGGCTTCATGTTTATGATAGTATCAAATGATAGTATCAAATGTAAGGAAATCACTTAGTATCATCACCATCTTTCTTAAGCCGATATTTCACTGTATAACCAAGATAGATGTTCTCAGCATTTTCCAAGGCTTTCTGTTTGTTCATCTCAGATACTATAAAGCCATCAGATGTTGGTAGAAATCTCCATAGTTCAAATATTTCTGTATTCACGGGAATCTCCTGGTGGAGATTCAAGTTTATATCAAAAACCAAAAGAGTTATCTTTCTATTTTGCCAATAGGTTCCTTTTTTTGAATCAGAAATAGATTTTTTGTGGAAGTAAAATCTGGAAAAGAGTTGGGGTTCCTTGTGAAACATCAATTCACTGTAGAAGGGTGATTCAGCTCTCCACTCGTTGAGTTTTACAAAATCTCCACTTGTCAACCAATCTTTGTCGATTGGAAAAGGAATTGATTCTGGGGAAGTAGAAGAAGCTACAATTTCATCTATCAACTCATCGGTTTTATTATTGATCAAGAAGACATGATGGCTGACTGGATAACTCAAATAGCTTGTGTCTCCTTTTACTAGAAAATAGTTTTGGTCAAAAATTTTCGAGAAATTTTTATTTCCACGATGCCTGATTATTCCTCTGGATTTTCCATAGCCACCTTTCCAACCTCTTGAATTCAAATCAAATACACCAATAGTTTGTGAATTAGTTACTTTTTCAAGGAAAATGTAGTCAACCGGAAGCATAGGAATATGGACCGTATGTTCCTTTTTATCAAAGTGTAAATTCCTTAATTGTTGAAGATTGAAGTTGAAATTTCCTTTACCTCCGATTTGATTCATGGATTTCCAAAAAAGATCATCTACATCAAAAGGAAAATAAGGCAATGTTTCTTTATAAAATATATCCCCCTTGGAATTATTAATCATCAGGATTGGTGGCATCACTTGAAGGGTTAAAATTGAATCCTTGGAAATTGGAAGAACATTAATGATGTCACCTCGGATTTCAAAATCATTCAATATGATCTCACTCAGATCACCATTGTTTAGATTTACTATCTTGATCACATTCTCATACGAATAATATAAAAGAGAATCTTGATATATGTAATCAAGAGACATTTTATTGAATCGATGGTCCAAGCTAGGATTTTGAATCTCAATCTCACTTGTTTTTTCTAAATGAATATTTAAAGTATTGGGATGGATTATGTTTTCGGCTGATTGATAATCACTCAGTTTTCCTTCATTGTCTACTTTATTGCAAGCAAATAGAAGAGTACAAAGAATGATCAAAATGTACTTCTGTTTCATAGAATCGATCTGTGTTTCTTGCAAGTGTAATTGCATTCAAATTTCGAATCAAAAAAATGTGATGAAACAGGTAATTTATGTGATGGATTGAGATAGGCACGAGATAGTTTTTTTATAATGCAAAAAACCCCAAAAACATCTCCAATAGATATTTCCGAGGTTTTTTAAAACTCATATTTTCTCTGCGTCTCAGCGTGCACAAAACTTCCGCACCCTCTGCACCTTTGCTTCCTCCTGAGGATCGCGACAAGTTCCGCGAGAAAACTATATCATACTAACAAATCGGTCTACTAATGCTAGTTTGGCTAACTTGATTTGTTCTTTGATTTTTTGTTACAGGTTAACAATCAATTCATTCTTTAAAGGGATATTCATGAGTTTAAAATCACACTCTTTATACAAAAATGAATCATAATCACCTTTTTTTGAGTTTTACATATACTATTATCTTGATGAACTGGCCGAAGATAAATATATAGAAATTTGTGTTTATTTTGTAAATTAGATGTTATGAAAGATTATAAAGAAAATATTTTTATTGATCCGTCAGTACGGTTTGGCAAACCCTGTATCAAAGGTACAAGGATCTCAGTTTATGATATTTTAAGTTGGTTGGCATCAGGAATGGAAATGGACGAAATTATCTCAGATTATCCTGAATTGACAAAAAGCGATATTCAAGCCTGCCTCGCATACGCTGCAGATAGGGAAAATAGGATTCGAGTTGCCTGATGAAGTTACTTTTCGACCAAAATATTTCATTTAGGATTGTAAAGAAAATTTCAAAAATATTCTTTGAAGCCAAGCAAATTAGGGAACTTGGATTAGAGAATTTTACAGACAAATAAATTTGGGATTTTGCAAAAAATAAGGGTTTTACAATTGTTACTTTTGATGCTGATTTTATGGAATTGTCTAATTTATATGGGGTCCCTCCAAAAATCATCTGGTTAAGAACTGGAAACAGAAAAACTGATGACCTTGCTGATTTGCTTTTGTCAAGAAGTGAGGTTATCCATGAATTTCTATCAAATCCATCGTATGGGAAAATGACTTGTTTGGAAATTGATGGGTAAAATTTGTTATTAAATTGTTGATCAATTCTGATTATAACATTAAAAACCCCAAAAATATCTCCAATAGATATTTCCGGGGTTTTCAAAACTCAAATTTTCTCTGCGCCTCTGCGTGCAAAAAACTTCCGCGCCTTCTAAATATTTACTTCCTTCTCGAGGATCGGGACAAGGTCAGCGAGATTCAGCTTAAGCTTCTAAACATCAAGTCATCACCTATTCTTCCCAAGAAGCCTTCTTCTTGAGCGTCTCTTCAATAGATTCGTATTTTAGAAAATGTTTATCTATAATATTGGTGTGTTCTACCGTATTTGAAGAAAACCTAAAAAGAAAAGGCAGGGAAAAATTATCGGATTGAGATGGGATAATCACCAATTCGTTATTTAGTTTGTATGCCATCTTGAAGGCCTCTACATGCGTTTCGTTTGAGAAGTTGGTGATAATGATGACAGATTCTTTGTCTCTTACCTGTGAAAGGATGTCCAATTTACAGGCATCGCAAGTAAGCGCATCATCAAAGTACAAAAACCAATAATCTTTGGGGTCTTTTTCAATTTGCCTATATATAGCTTGCCCATTATTAATTACCCATATCCATACTTCATCTCTGTATTCAGAGTTTACATCTGAAAATCTCACATTACAAGAGGAAAGTATAAGAAGAATCATTACCTGCTTGAAAAGTCGCATGATTAATTCAAGTTAAAATTGATAAATGAAATAATGCCATTATGGCTTGAGTCCATATCTTTGATGATTTCAAAGAATTCGGGGTTTCTTTCTCTAAATACCAAAGAGTCCTTCCCGTAAAATCCTTCTTTTAAAAATTTATCAATCATTTCCGATGAAATTGCTTTAACGAAGGTGTTTTTGTAAGTAGCTTTTATCTCTCCATGTAATAAAGAATTTCCGATTAATGATCGGTTGTAAGATAAGGACTTGTTATCATTAAGATCAATTATAACATTTTGGAGATGTGGATTGCCATACCTGAAAAATAAAAAACTATCTGACACAAAGTAATCATGTATTCCTGTAGTTACTGGATTATTCATCTTAAAATCAATCAAACTACCATAACCTGTATTTTTTTTAGAATAGATCATATCATGAGGAATGCTGTATTTACCAAAATCAATAACAAAAGCAGCGGCTAGCTTTTTTTCTCCGGTATTTACTTCATAAATAGTATCATTAAAGAGCTCGGTGAAATAGACTCTTTCTCCATTTCTAGAAAAACCCATAAAATTGGAATAATCATAGTTTTCTAAATATGGGTTGATTGGGTTTGACTGACTTAAGACTTTAAATTTTTGATCTAAAAAAAGTAAGTTGTGGCATTGAACTAGTTTAATACAGGCATTATCACCCGAAGACAGGTATAAACCATCTTTCTTTTCTATAGCTGAGGCATAACTCTTAAAATCCAATTTTATCTTTTCCACTAGCTCTCCAGTTTTTTTATTGAATTTCATGATTTTTCTACCGCCATAGTCAAGGAGGTCTAGGGTTTCTGAATCTTTGGAAACTGTAAAGTCCCGAAGCTCTATATATTCTTCTGGCCCCTCTCCTAAGTCTGCTATCTTCCACAAGAATTTACCCTCTAGGTCAAATGCAAAGATTGAGTAGGTAATAGACTTGTCCATAATATAGATGATGTCATCGATGATGCTGATCTTGTCAAAAGTCCCTATAAAAGTTTCCTTGCCACTCTCCAAGACCACCACTTTTTCTACTGTCATGATGCTGTCGGCATAAGGAAGCTTTTCAAACGGAACATCCTCTATCTTGATCAATACCTCACCTCCTTTGAGGGTCTCGTATCCGTCAAAGGAGTTACTTTTGCTGCAGGAAAAAAAAATCGAAACAGAAAAAATAAATATTAGATGGATTTTAGGTTTTGATCTTTTCATATTTTTTGTTTAAAAACTGAAAAGGTGGTATTAAAATAATAATTCCACCTTTTCAGTCAATATCATCATTTTTTTACAACGAGTCTTAAGGAGTAGATTTTATATAGGGGTTACTTCATGAAGTGGATAAATAGTTACTAATCTTAAATTTGAATCATCGCAAATACTTGTTAAATAAAATAAACAATCTTCTTTTGACCCAAGATAGTCACTCCATCCACCAAGTGTTACTCCAATTGGTACTTCATAACCATAAATTTCCAATCCCGCATAAATAACAGTTCCTCTCATTTCCACCCAAGCTTTCTTTGCGAACCAAACTGTAGCCTTCGCTTCATTTGGCATAATCGTTAACCCAAAAGTAAACATTAAAGCAAGACTCAAAGACATTAATTTTGTAATTGATTTTTTCATCTTGATAAAATTGAAATTATTAATAAATTGATTAAAAAGCTTTTAGCGCCAAAAACTTGCACTAAACATACCCCCCCCCCCCC
>NZ_BMFD01000014.1:55490-102630 GCF_014637795.1 Belliella aquatica
GTAATTAATCGGTAAAAAATTATCTCTTAATCAGATTAAAAATGAATATTATGATGATAAGTGTTACTTTATTGTAAACAGGAAGATAGTACTAAGAAATAAGTGGTAAAACGCTTTAGTTATCTACCTCTAAGTCTAATTTTTAAATAAGATTGACTTGTTATCAATTAGTAACCCGATATTATATTTGGTTATGGTATGAGTTTGAGGAAGGTTATTTCAATAATTTTTATAAAAGTGCTCTTTGCAAAAATACCAACATTGGGAGTTTACCTCATTATTTTGAGTCTCCCTATAAAAACAAAAAACCCCAAAAACATCTCCAATAGATATTTCCAGGGTTTTTAAAACTTAAATTTTCTCTGCGTCTCAGCGTGCAAAAAACTTCCTCGCACTTTGCACCTCAGCCTTACTTCGCGAGAGCCAGACTTATATCATCCCAACAGACCGCTTCACAAACTCAGTCAAGTCCTTACCTGTCAGCAAGCCTTGCGCAAGGAGTGCCAAGTCGAAAGATTGCTTTGCAAGCTTGGTTTGTTCTTCTTCGCTTTCTGCTTTGAGGATTTTGTCGATGACGCTGTGGTTTCCATTGATGGCTACTTTGTAGTTGTCAGGAAGTGAACCGTAGAAGCCCATTCCGCCGCCTGTTGCAGCCATGTCTTTCATTCTGCGCATAAACTCATCCATCGTTACAGTTACTGGAAGTTCCTCAGGATTCAGGCCTTCGATTTCCACACTGTAGGATTTATTGTCAATCGCTTTTTCGAATATTTCCTTCACTTTAGTCGATTGCTCTTCTGAAAGCAAGTTTGCAAAAGCATCGTCTTTTTGAATCAACTTTTCTGCTACATCAGCATCTACACGCTTCAGTTGTGTTTTCTCTTCCTTGCCTTCCAAATGTTGGATAAAATGGCTATCAATCGGAGAATCCATCACCAAGACATCATAATCTTTTTTGTTGGCGGATTGGATAAAAGCATCCTGCTTGTTGAGGTCTGTGGCGTAGAGGTAGATCGTCTGCTCGTTTTTGTCAGTTTGGATGCTCTTCACTTTCTCCTTGTATTCAGGGAGCGTGTAGAATTCACCTTTTGTATTTTTCAGCAGGACGAAATCTTTTCCTTTTTCAGCAAATTTCTCTTCCGAGATCATTCCGTATTTCACAAAAAGACCTATGTCATTCCATTTGTCTTCGTAGACTTTTCTATCCTTTTTGTAAAGCTCAGCCAACTTATCAGCCACTTTTTTGGTGATGTAGTTGTTGATCTTTTTCACATTCCCATCAGCCTGCAAGAAACTTCTTGAGACATTCAATGGGATATCCGGAGAATCGATCACACCGTGTAGGAGCATCAAGAATTCAGGGACAATGTCTTTCACTTCGTCTGTGATAAACACCTGTCTGCTATAAAGCTTGATCTTGTTTTTTTGGAAATCGAAGTCATTTTTCACTTTCGGGAAATACAAGACTCCAGTCAAGTTGAATGGATAATCTACATTCAAGTGGATCCAGAAAAGTGGATCTTCACTCATTGGATAGAGTTCCTTGTAGAAAGCAAGGTAATCCTCGTCAGTCAAATCACCTGGCGACTTGGTCCAGATTGGCGAAGTCGTATTGATGATGTTGTCAACTTCGATAGATTTCCACTTTTTCTTTCCTTCTTCATCTTCACCATCTTCTACACTTTCGGTTTTTGTTCCGAACTTGATCGTGACAGGGAGGAATTTGCAGTATTTGTCTAGAATACCTTGAAGCTTCCATTTGTCTAGGAATTCTTCGGATTCTTCATTGATATGAAGGATGATTTCTGTTCCTCTTTCGGTTCTGCTTCCTTCGGAAATCTCAAATGAAGTACTGCCATCACAAGTCCATTTTGCAGCCTCAGCACCTTCTTGATAAGAAAGGGAATTGATTTCCACAGTGTGCGCCACCATAAATGCCGAGTAAAAACCCAAACCAAATTTACCGATGATTTCATTGGCATCTTTGGCGTCTTTGAATTTCTCTACGAACTCAGTAGCACCGGAAAAAGCGATTTGATTGATGTACTTCTTGATTTCTTCGGCAGTCATTCCAAGACCTCTATCGGAGATGGTGATGGTCTTTTTGTCTTTGTCGAAAGCCACTTCCACAGTGGTATCTCCTAGATCACCTGTATATTGACCCAATGTGGCCAATCTTTTGATTTTTTGGGTGGCATCTACCGCATTGGATACCAATTCACGGAGAAAAATCTCATTGTCTGAGTATAAGAACTTTTTGATGATCGGGAAAATATTCTCGGTATGTATCGAGATGGTTCCTTTTTCCTGCATAGCTATATAGATTTTTATTTATTGATAAACATTTTTGACAATACAGCCTTATCAATGCTTGTTCCAAAGGATGAAAAGTGTCATTTTGGCAGAATTTTAAAACTGAGTAAAAGAAATGACTCTTTAAATAAAATATTAATCCAAAGGGACCAAGGTTTATTCATGATACAATCCATATAGTTTTAAATTAAGTTTTATTTTTCCCAATTTTCAATAATAGCAGCAACTATTCCCAATGGGGACATAAGTGCATTAAGATCAAATTAATTAATAAATGATTAATGCAGTATAATTGATGATTAATCGAATCATACGCATCTTTGGTCATTTTTGAATAACCCACTGAAAAAGAATAAGGTAAATATAATTCCGCAAAACAAATCGTGGTTGAATTATTGCAATACGTTATTTAAGCATCTTCAAAAATGGTAGTTTTTTACCTGTAAAAAACTACTTAAAATCAAAGTGTTAGGGCTAGTTGCTTGCATTTTTTCATCTGTCTTTTTGGGCAGGTCCATTTTAAATTTTGTATAACTTAAATACTTGATATTATGATTCAGAAAACCCAGCAAACTGAAACTAGTCCATTTATTATTGCAATCGGTGCTTCAGCAGGCGGTATGGAAGCCATTCATTTATTATTTGATCATACCCCAGAAGATGGTGTAGCGTATATTATCATACAGCATCTTTCTCCCGATCATAAGAGTTTTATGGCTGAACTCCTTGCGCATCACAGCAAGTTGGAAATTTTTGTGGTGGAGGATGGAATGCCTGTTAAACCAAACCGTGTCTATTTGATGCCGAAAGGAAAGAATATGACCATCAGAAATCGTACCTTATATCTTTCAGAAGTGCAGACAAGGCAGCCCAATACGGCTATTGATATATTTTTCGATTCTTTAGCTAAGGATGTTGGGGAGAAAAGCATCGCTATAATCTTGTCAGGAACAGGAACGGACGGAACAAAAGGAATCACTTCGATCAAGAAAAATGGTGGGTTTGTGATCGTGCAAGATCCAGAAAGTGCCAAATTCAATGGAATGCCCAATAGCGCCATTGAATCCGGAAATGTTGATCTAGTTCGACCACCTGAATTGATACCTGAAGAAATCATCGCTCATTTGAGTCAAGGTCTGTTGGAAAATAATTTCAATACCCAAATCACAGAAAAAGATGATGCTGAATTGTTGAGAATTTTACAAATGATTCAAGAGCATACACCATTTGATTTTTCGGAATACAAGCGGCCCACGATTATCAGAAGGATTGTGAAGCGGATGACCAAAAGTAACATCACCACCCTCAAAGAGTATGGACAATTTTTGGAAGCAAATCCTGAAGAAATTAATATTTTAGCAAAAGAATTTTTGATTAGCGTCACCAAATTTTTCAGGGATAAAGAAGCTTTTGATCTTATTAAAGGAACCGCACTTAAAGAAATCATTGACAATAAGCTTCAAGTGGATACACTCAAAGCTTGGGTAGTGGGTTGCGCCACAGGTGAAGAAGCGTACTCCCTTGCCATTCTTATATTGGAAGAACTTACTGAGCTTAAGAAAAACTTAGAAGTGAAGATTTTTGCCAGTGATATAGATAAAGCTGCTTTGCAACATGCTTCTAAAGGCATTTACTCCGAATTTATCGAAAGAGAAGTGTCACAAGAGCGATTGGAAAAATATTTCATCAAAGAAGGTAATAATTATAAAATCAGGGATAATGTCAGGAAAATGATCATTTTCGCTGAGCACGATATCGTGAAGCAGCCTCCCTACGGTAAAATTGATTTAATAAGTTGTAGGAATCTTTTGATCTATATCAACCCTATTTTACAGCGCAAAATCCTCGCTTCCCTACATTTTTGTCTCAACCTGGGTGGGTATTTGTTCTTGGGTCCAAGTGAAAGCTTGGGCGATTTGAAAAAATCCTTTGTTGAGGTAGATAAGAAATGGAAATTGTACAAAAGTATCGAGGTGGTGAGGAATCTCCGAAACACAACATACAGCACGCCGGGCTTGGGTAGGCAGATGATCAATCTAAATTTGAGTTCAACTCCTCCCAAAAGCCTTATAAAAAGCAACTTGACAGAACTTATAAACAGCACCTTACTCGAAGAGTCTGGGTATCAGGCGGGAATTTGGGTGGATACAAATTTTGAAATTATCCAAACATCAGGAGACTTTGAGAAATTTCTTCTGCCAAAGATATTTAATTTCAATCTACTTGAAATGCTCCCAAGAGAGCTTGCAATTGCGACATCCACTACGTTGAAAAAAGCCGTCAGCTCCAATCAAAAAATAATTATCGAACAGGTCAAGTTCAAGAAAGAGGATGTCATACGGTCAGTAAACGTATTGATCAAACCTTTTCTCTCAGAAAAAAAGACGATCGAAGATGTCGTCTTGGTTTTGTTTAGTGAAAACGAAAAAAAGGAAATAAGTGAGGACGGTGTTGAAGTATTTGAGGTAGCGAAGCATACAGAGCGTTATTTTGAAGATATGAAAGCGGAGTTGGTAGAAACCAAAAGCAAGCTAAAAGATGCTTTTGACGCCTTGGAAGTTTCTAATGATAATATTTCCTCTTACAACGAAGAGTTGATCTCTGGTAATGAGGAGATGCAGAGTACCAACGAAGAACTGCAGTCTGTCAATGAAGAATTGCAAACGGTAAATATTGAGTACCAGACCAAAATCAAAGAACTCGCAGAGTTAAATGATGATTTGAACAATTATTTTAAATCTACGATCAACGCGCAGCTTTATGTAGACAAGAATCTAATACTTCGAAAATTTACCCCTTCAGCGATTTTACAAATCAATCTTAAAGAGAGTGACTTGGGAAGATTAATCAGTGATATTTCAACCAATATAAGATTTTCGACTTTGATGGATGACATTGCGAAAGTAGTGTCAACCTCAGAAACTATCGAAAAAGAAGTTCAAACTCTTGATGGTAAATGGTATCAGATGGCTGGGATACCATATATCAAACAGCAAGACAATCAAAAAGATGGGGCGATCATTACTTTTAATGATATCACAGAATTGAAAAAGGTCCAAGAAAAACTATCCAGAATCAATCAAGATCATGATACTTTCATTTATTCTGTTTCCCATGACTTGAAAGGCCCTCTCAATAATCTACGGTCCTTGATTACCATTCTTGAAGATTCTATTGAAATTACTTGTGAAGAAGATCAAGAAGTAATGGATATGATTATGCTTTCTACGACTAATCTTGCTTCTATTATCAATGAATTGACAGACATCGTCAAGATCGAAAATGAAATAGATATCCTTGAAAACATCAACGTCGAGGATATGCTTAACGAGATTGAAGCCAGCATGAAAGACAAGCTTGTGCTTTCTAATGCAAAAATTAATTTAGATCTAAAGATTTCAGAAATACCATTTTCTAAGAAAAATATGAGAAGTATTCTGACAAATATTCTGAGTAATGCAATAAAGTATTGCTCGCCAGATCGGGCGCCGGAGGTCAGTTTCAGCACAGATAAAGTAGGAAACCAAATAATTCTGTCTGTTAAGGATAATGGACTAGGTATTCCGGAAAATAAAAAGCAAGAAATTTTCGCAAGATTCAAAAGAGCTCACAACCATGTTGAGGGGAGCGGAGTAGGTCTATTTTTGATTAAGAAAATAATCAACTTGGCCGGTGGCGATATTGAAGTAGAAAGCGAATTGGGTAAAGGATCGACGTTTAAGGTTTATTTCAAATGCGATGATGCCGCCTAAACTTTTTGCAAAAACACATTAAAGGTATCTTTTAATAATCCTGATCATTGAATTGATCAGGATTATTTTTTTGAAAGTACTTTTATTCTGCGTGTTCAGGCTCCTCTTCATCAGGTAAAATTCTTATTAGGATAAATGGTATTACAATACAGATGATGCCTATGATTGATTTTATTTCGAAATCGGGAAGAAAGTTCATGATAATCACGTAAACTCCACAACTAAGAAAGGTGAGTTTCAGCGCAGGTTTGTCAAAAGCCCAAGCAAAAGTCAAATAGTCGACCCCAATCAAGCAAAACATGATGGTTCTGATCAATGCATCTATTTGATCTCCAAAATCAATGAAATAGCCAATAACAATTG
Source organism: Belliella aquatica (assembly GCF_014637795.1). Lineage (GTDB taxonomy): Bacteria > Bacteroidota > Bacteroidia > Cytophagales > Cyclobacteriaceae > Belliella > Belliella aquatica. The sequence goes on from NZ_BMFD01000014.1 coordinate 61,919, forward strand.
TTGTTAAAACTAAAAATGCGGCTATTCCATAACCAAATTTGGCATGTTTTTTAAAGAAATCCATAAATATATTTTTAATCTCAAAACTAAATTATCCCTGAAATATAATTTATTTTAGATAAAAAAGTTACGATTAGTATTCTCACAATATTCCAAGGGTGTTTCCACCTTATTTCAACTATATCTCCCCTTATTTCAATTGTATTTCTACAATATTTCCCTCTTATTTCTATCAGTTTTCTTTTCAAAAAAAACATCAATCAAAATCATCTAAGTATCTTTTCCATCTTTTTGCCTTTGGCAAGTTCGTCGACCAATTTATCCAAGTAGCGGGTTTGTTTTGTAAGTGGGTTTTCCAATTCCTCAATCCGATAACCACAAATCACTCCTTTGATCAAATGCGCATTTGAGTTGAGATCAGCTTGCTCAAAAAAAGCTTCAAAAGTCACTTTTTTTTCAATCAGTTCCTGAATTTTCGTATCATCAAAGCCGGTCAACCAAGTGATGACTTGGTGCAGCTCCGCTTTCGTTCTGCCTTTCTTTTCGACTTTAGTGATGTAATGTGGATATACAGATGCAAAAGTCATTTTTGCAATTCGTTCGTTATGTTCTGGGGTGGGGATCATTAGGTTATACTAGATTTACAATTCTTAGTTTTTGATTTGGTGCGAATTTCATTAAGAATTAGAATGCAAACCAATGGTATTACCCTCCGTATCCATGATAATGCTGCAAAAACCATGTTCTCCAATTGGCATTTTTTCTTGCAAAACCTGACCTCCAGCTTGCTGAACCCTTGATTCTTCCACTGAGCAATCCTCACAAGTGAAGTACACGAGTGTTCCGCCTGTACCAGGCTTGAAGTCTTCAGTCTTACAAAGTGCTCCGCTGATATTAGCCCCTCCGTCTTCCCAAGGAAAACTCCACATTTCCAGATCCCCAAAATCTCCCGGAGTCTGCATGGGTACCATTTTAAACTGAAATACGCTTTCATAAAATTCTCTAGCGCGGTCCATGTCTTCAACATAGATTTCTAACCAGGTAAAGGGGTTTTTTGATGAAGAGTTCATAGTTTTAGTGCTTGGTTTATGGTGAAATGGTTGATATAAGAAGTGTTTTTGATTTATGATATCCCGACAAATTATTAAAGAAATATAAAAGAATTTTATTCAAGTTCAAAAATTGATTGACTTGCAAACAAAACTTGGTGCGTGTTAATTGAAATAACTTCTCCTATTATCTCTTATCTTTGAATTTAAATTATCTGTCATGCTCCAACAAATCCGTACACTTATCCTCAAAGAACTCACGCTAGAGTGGAGGCAAAAGTATGCCCTCAATGGGATTTTGTTGTATGTGGTCTCGGCGGTATTTATTACTTACCTCAGTGTAGGTGCAAAGCAAGGTAATATTGGGGTGCCCACTTGGAATGCTTTGTACTGGATTATTATTCTTTTTTCGGCTGTCAATGCAGTGGCCAAGAGTTTTGTGCAAGAGCATCAAGGAAGACAGTTGTATTATTATATGATTGCTTCTCCTGAGTCTATTATCGTTTCGAAGATTGTTTATAACGCTGTTTTGACTTTGGTCTTGGCGTTATTGGGTTATTTGGTTTTTAGTGTGATTCTTGGGAATCCTGTGCAAGATCAAGGGTTATTCTTGTTAAATCTAGTCTTGGGAAGTTTAGGTTTTTCGGCTTGCCTGACGATGGTATCAGGTATCGCTTCCAAAGCAAGTAACAATGCTACTTTGATGGCTATCTTGAGTTTTCCTGTGATAATTCCAATTTTGCTAATGACCATCCGAGTTTCCAAAAATGCGATTGATGGCTTAGATTGGAGTGTAAGTGTAGATAAGTTACTGACACTTTTGGCGATCAATGCAATCATTTCTGCCACAGCTTATATCTTATTTCCTTATTTGTGGAGGAGTTGATATCGGAAATATATCAATTCATCGACATTCCTTTGGAACTGCTCAAATAAGTAACAAAAAGCACAGGAATCAGGAACTTATGCCTTATTTTTGCGCTTGAAAAAGCAATAAACGATTAGATGAAAAAAAGCTGGTGGAAAATTCTGACAATAGCATTACTCACTTATACTATTGTGGCAGGACTCTTACTCGATGTTCCCCGACTTCCTATTCTCAACGAAACTATCAGAGCCTTATATTTCCATGTTACCATGTGGTTTGGAATGATCATCATGCTGGTAGTGGCTGTGATTTATAGCATCAAATTCCTCAGGACAAACGACCTGAGAAATGATGATATCGCCATAGAATTCACCAATGCAGCGATTTTATTCGGTGTGTTAGGAATCATAACAGGTATGCTTTGGGCCAAATTCACTTGGGGGGATTACTGGAGTGGAGATCCAAAGCAGAATGCATCTGCGATTGGTTTACTGATGTATTTTGCCTATTTGGTGTTAAGAAATTCTCTTACTGATGTCAATCAGAGAGGTAGGATTGGAGCTGTGTATAATATTTTCGCTTTTGCTGCCTTTATCCCTCTTATTTTCGTACTACCTAGACTGACGGACAGTCTTCATCCTGGGAATGGTGGTAATCCTGGCTTCAATGCTTATGATATGGATAGCAACCTGCGTTTGGTGTTTTATCCAGCCGTTATTGGATGGACATTATTAGGCACATGGCTTAGTGTAATCAGAGTAAGGCTCAAGAGAGCTGAAAGAAAAATAGAAGACAAACTGATCAATCAATTATAATGAAGAACTGGTTTATAATATTATTTCTCCTAATCAGCCTCCAAGGTATGGCGCAGGAGAAAATTGCTATTACAGAAGAAGATTACAACAATTCAAAAATCGAAATGGCTGACGTCATGAGATCTGAAGGAAAAATCTACGTTTTAGTGGGTGTGATCGGGATTGTTTTTGCAGGAATCTTGGTTTATATCATCAATACTGACAGAAAAGTTAGCAGCTTAGAAAAGTTACTCAAAGAGGAAAATTAAAGCAACGCTTTTTATCTAAAATTGAAGAGATAAAGAGTTCAATATATAAATTCACTGAATTATGAAAAAGGGCCACATTTTAGGACTGGGAATTATTGCTATTGCTATAGTGATAATCGTTTCGATGTTAGGAGATGCAAGTACTTATGAGAGTTTTGCAACTGCCAAAGAGATGAAAATAAAGGGAGAGGAGAAGGCAATCCACGTAGTGGGCCAACTGAAGAAGAGTGAAATGGGTGAAGTAGAAGGAATTGAAGTGAATGAAAATAAAACCTCCTTCTATTTTATGATGGTGGACAATGATGGCACAGAGCAGCGTGTATTTTACAACGAACCGATTCCAGCGGATTTTCACAGATCTGAGCAGGTCGTCGTGATCGGAGCTTACAAATCCGACGAGATTTTTTTGGCAGACAAGATTTTGATGAAATGCCCATCCAAATACCAAGAAACGGAAGTGAGTACTGCCGGAATGTAAATTTGATTAAGATTAGATATGATAAATACCTTTGTGGGTAATTTAGGCCATTTTGCTACTATTCTTGCTTTTGTCAGCGCAGTAGTGACGGCCTTTTCCTATTATAAATATAGTGTAGCCTCTGAGCTTGAAAAGGCAAATTGGAGAAATTTCAGTAGAATACTTTTCTACATACATTCAGCAGCAAGTGTGGTAATTGCAATCTCGCTTTTCGAGATTATTTACAGCCATCGATTTGAGTATTTCTATGCATACTCGCATTCATCTATGGCTTTGCCTGTGCATTATATGATTTCGAGTTTCTGGGAAGGTCAAGAGGGTGCCTTTATCCTTTGGATTTTCTGGAATGTTGTCTTGGGCTTGGTGATTATCCATACCAACAAAACTTGGGAAGCACCTGTTATGGTTGTATTTGCTTTGGTACAGGCATTCTTGGTTTCGATGATTATGGGAGTGGTGATAGGTGATTTGAAGATCGGTAGTTCACCGTTTATTCTACTCCGCGATGCGCTTTCATCTCCTATTTTCCAGATGAATCCAGATTTCATTCCAGCAGATGGTACAGGCTTGAATCCTTTACTTCAAAACATCTGGATGGTGATCCATCCCCCAACATTATTCTTGGGATACGCGAGTACATTGGTGCCTTTTGCATTCTTGATGGCTGGTCTAGCCACCAAAAAATATTCAGAATGGATTCGTCCAGCCTTACCTTGGGCAATATTCTCAGCAATGATTTTGGGAATGGGGATAATCATGGGCGCTTACTGGGCTTATGTAACTTTGAATTTTGGTGGTTATTGGAATTGGGATCCAGTAGAAAATGCGGTTTATGTGCCTTGGCTAATCATGGTAGCTGGTATCCACACCATGATCACCTTTAAGAAAAGCAGCACGGCCTTAAAAACATCTATTGTTTTGGTGATTGCTTCTTTTATCTTGGTTCTTTATGCGACTTTCCTTGTCCGCAGTGGTGTTTTGGGAGACTCTTCTGTTCACTCCTTTACTGATTTGGGACTTTCAGGTCAGCTGTTGATATATATGTTATTTTTCTTGGCAGCTGCTATCTTTTTATCATTCAGAGCATGGAAGCATATTCCAACTTCAGAGAAAGAAGCTTCAGTTTATTCAAGAGAATTTTGGATTTTCATTGGCGCGACTACTTTGGGTCTGATGGCATTTCAAGTAATATTGCCAACATCGATTCCTGTATGGAATGCCTTGGTAGAAAGCTTCGGTGGGATTTCAAATATGGCACCACCTGCAGATCAAGTTGGTTTTTATACAAAATTTCAATTGTGGTTTGCAGTTGTTTTGGCCCTACTAACAGCCGTTGGGCAGTTTTTCTGGTGGAATAAGATAGATGGCAAAACGCTCAAAGAAACCTTGGTGACGCCTTACATTATCTCTGTTTTGATCTCCGCTGTAATAATTGTCTGGGGGAAAGTGTATGATGTCAGTTATATTATTGTTGTTCTTGCTGGTTCCTTTACCATAGTAGCAAACGCGACGATTTTAGCCAAACTACTTAAGAAGTCCACTTTCAAACTTGCTGGTGGTTCCTTGGCACATATCGGCTTAGGGATGATTCTGATTGGTGTGATGTTTTCATCCGGTTATTCTGAAGTGATTTCTTACAACCTATCTGGATTGACTTACAGCAATAGCTTTGAGGATGAAATCAATAAAGAGCATGTCTTACTTTGGATCAATAAACCAACACAAATCAAAGATTATACAGCCATCTACCGAGGAAGACAGAAAAAAGTAGTCGGTGTGCCAGGTCTAGTGGATGCGAAGTTGTTGAAAAAAGCCGAGGGTGTCAATCAGGCTATAGTTTTGGAGGATATTGTTATTGATGGGAAAACTTACCATAGAGAAGGTGAATTTGTACAAATCGTCTTAGAAGAAAATGATTATTACAAAATTGATTACTATAAAGAGGATCAATTTGCATTTTCCTTGAGTCCGATGGCGCAGTATAATACCACTATGGGCTTGATTTCCTCACCAGATTCTAGAAGATTCCTGAATAAGGATTTATATACATTTGTTTCTGTAGTGAATGATTTTGATGATCCAGAATGGAGAGAAGATGAGGTGTTTGAAGTAGCGCCAGGTGAAACCTTCTACGTCTCTGATATGGTAACTAAATTCGAAAGTGCGGATGTTGTCAAAGAACTTGATGGCATGCAACTTATGGATGGAGATGTAGCAGTGAAAGCGAAGCTTATTGTGCAGGATTATGATGTAGAAAAAGTTCTTGAGCCAATCTTTATCATCAGAAATAATCAGGTAGGTAGAGTGCCTGTAATCGAAAATGAGTTGGGTGTAAAAGTTGAATTGACCAATATTGTCCCAGAAGAGAATAAATTTATCTTCACGGTCAATAGAAATCAAAAAGACTATGTGGTCTTGAAGGCGATCGTGAAACCGCAGATCAATATTTTGTGGGCAGGAACAATCATCATGTTGATTGGATTCTGTGTAGCCATCTACAGGAGATACGATGAATTTTCGAAAATGAGAGATAAAGGTCTGGAGTAATCTGGTAAATAGAATATTTCTACAGTACTTCAATTATCAAACATGAAAAAAACCTTCCAGTGTATTGACGCCCATACTTGTGGTAATCCAGTCAGAGTCGTAGCTGGCGGAGTTCCTTTTCTAAAAGGGAATAATATGCTTGAAAAGCGTCAATATTTTTTAGATCACTTGGACTGGATAAGAACTGGGCTAATGTTTGAACCAAGGGGTCATGATATGATGTCTGGTTCTATGCTTTTTCCTCCCCATGACCCTGAAAATGATTTTGCGGTACTTTTTATAGAAACCTCAGGTTGTCTTCCTATGTGTGGGCACGGAACTATCGGGACGATTACTATAGCGATTGAGGAAGGATTGATTCAGCCTAAAAACCCTGGTTTTCTAAGAATGGAAGCTCCAGCAGGGTTGGTTTTGGTGGAGTACAAGCAAGAAGGAAAGAAAGTCACTTCTGTCAAGTTGACGAATGTCAAGAGTTTTTTGGCAGCTGAAGGCTTGGAGATTGAAAGTGATGATCTGGGAAAACTTATCGTGGATGTAGCTTATGGAGGCAATTTTTATTGTATTGTAGATCCACAGGAAAACTTCCTAGGTTTGGAACATTACAAAGCCGAGCAGTTGATCTCTATGGCTCGAAATCTTCGCCAAAAGATGAATGAAAAATATAAATTCATCCACCCTGAGCATCCACAGATAAAAGGACTCTCTCATGTGCTTTGGACTGGAAAAACCTTAGAAGAATCTAGTACAGCTAGAAATGCTGTTTTTTATGGAGAAAAAGCCATCGATAGATCACCTTGTGGCACCGGAACCTCCGCACGAATGGCTCAATGGTATGCAAAAGGATGGCTGAAGCCTGGTGATGAATTTATCCACGAGAGTTTTATTGGGTCAAAGTTTACGGGAAGGATAGAAGAAGTCACGGAGATCGCAGGAAAGCCGGCGATCATTCCAAGCATCGAAGGCTGGGCAAAAGTCTATGGCTACAACACGATTATTCTTGATGACGATGATCCTTATGTGCATGGATTTCAAGTGATATAGAGAATGGAACGCGGAAGACGCTGATTTGGCGGATGAACACGGATTTTTGATCTGCGACTATCTGCTCAATCCGTGTCATCAGTGTTCCATCTTAAGAAAGGATTATTTTTCTAACAGGTAAATTATCCGATATTTTTACCATTAGTAAGAATACCCACCTGAAAATCATCAAGAGTTTATGATCAATTCTTAAACTTTATCAAACCAAATATCACCCTTCAATAATTTTTACCGACTCTATTTTTCCAAAAAGCATTATCTTTCTTGATGAAAAGAATTTTAGAACAAAGAGCCAAAATCCTTAACTTTCTTTAAATGAAATCCATGTCTTGGTACATGGTACATTATACATTGTACAAAAAATATGAAACCAACCATCATCATCGGCGGAGGCATTATTGGGCTTTTTACAGCTTACTTTTTGGTAGAAGAAGGAGTGGAGGTAGTCATTGTGGACAAAGGTGACATGCAGGTAACTACTTCTACGGGAAATGCCGGGATGATCGTGCCGAGTCATATTATTCCTTTGGCTGCTCCAGGCATGATTTCTAAGGGAATCAGCTGGATGTTTTCTTCCAAAAGTCCTTTTTACATTCATCCACGATTGGATAGAAAACTGTTGGAGTGGTCTTGGTTGTTCTATCGTGCTGCCAATCCGCAACATGTGGAGAAAAGTATTCCTTTTTTGAAAAATATCAGCTTGCTGAGCAAATCACTTTATCAAGAATTCAAAACAAAACATACCGATGCAGAGCTGGGTTTAGTCGAAAAGGGATTGATGATGCTTTATCAAACTCCTGAAGTGGAAAAAGAGGAAATTGAATTTGCGCACTTGGCTAGAAAGCATGGCTTGGAAGCTGAAATTCTTACCCCAAATGACATTGCAAACCTAGAACCCAATCTGGAAGTAAAAGCGCGTGGAGCAGTATTGTTTCCGGGTGATGCGCATTTGTCTCCTTCTGCTTTGTACAATTATCTAAAGACTTATCTCAAATCGAAGGGTGTTACTTTCAAATCTAGCTTGTCGGTTTTGGGTTTTGAGAAAAAAGGAGCAAAAGTAAACACAGTCATTACTCATGAAGGGGCAATAGAGGGTGATCAATTTATCCTTTGTGGAGGAGCTTGGTCAGGTGAGTTGGCCAAAATGTTGGGATTCAAACTGCCCATGATGGGAGGAAAAGGTTATAGTTTTGTTCAGGAAAATCAACCTGAAATCCATCAAGCTTCTATCTTAACTGAGATGAAAGTTGCTGTAAGTCCATATGGAAATCAAGTCCGCTTCGGTGGAACGATGGAAATCGCCGGTACGAATGAAAATATCAATATCAACAGAGTAAAAGGAATCTTTGAATCGATCAACCGATTTTATCCTGATTTTCAAGCCAAATTCCCAAGTCAAGAAGAGATCTGGAAAGGTTTGAGACCTTGTTCCCCTGATGGCTTACCTTATATCGGACAGGCTCCTGGATTGGAAAATGTATTAGTAGGTTCAGGTCATGGAATGATGGGAATCAGCATGGCTCCCGGTACTGGCAAGCTCCTATGCCAAATCCACCAAAAAGAAGTCACAGGGATTCTGATTGATGGATTTGGAGTGGGGAGGTATTAGTCAGATAATTAAATAAATCTTGCCCAATTCCTCAAAGATGCTTCTCTGAGCTTGATGCTTTCCTTTTTTTGCTTGTTTGACGAGTTCGAAGTGGATCAAAATTTACAATCTTATTTGCTTAGAATAGAATAAATGTAATGAAACAGAGAATGGTTGTCTGAAGAAAACTAAAAATTGTATAAAAGAGTAAAAATTAACTATAAAATAGTGAGCAATTCAAAAAAAGCCTCAAGGAATCTCCCTGAGGCTTTTATCAATCAACATTCTAATCAATCTGGATTATTTAAGATTTCAATCTTTATCTAATCCATTAAACCACCACACTATCTATATTTTTGAAATACACTTGTTTTTCAGCATCCAAGTCAACTAAGACTGCTGAGTCATTTTTGATATATCCCGATAAAATCTGTTTGGAAAGCTCGTTTAGAATCAAGCGCTGCATGGTTCGCTTCAACGGTCTTGCACCAAATTGAGGATCGAAACCGACTTCTCCCAAATAATCCAAAACCTCTGGCGTGGCATCGATTTCAATATTTGCCTCTTCTAGTCTTTTTTGGATTTCTCTCCATTGAATATCGACAATTTTTCTAATGACACCTCGATTCAGTGGTTCAAACATAATCGTTTCATCAATTCTATTCAGGAATTCCGGTCTTACAGATTTCTTCAAAAGGTCATAAACTTCATCCTTGGTTTTCTCTAAAATTTCTTCCTTGTTCCATTCTTCTATTTCAGCAAATCTTTCTTGAATTAGCGTAGAGCCAATATTCGTTGTCAAGATTATAATCGTATTCTTGAAATTAGCGATTCTACCTTTGTTATCTGTCAAGCGACCATCATCCAATACTTGAAGTAAGATGTTGAAAACATCTGGATGAGCTTTTTCAATCTCGTCAAGTAAGACAACAGAATATGGTTTTCTTCTCACTGCTTCTGTGAGTTGTCCGCCTTCATCATATCCAACGTATCCTGGAGGTGCTCCTACCAGTCTGGAAACTGCATGTCTCTCCTGATATTCTGACATGTCAATTCTTACCATGGCATTGTCGTCATTGAAGAGATATTCAGCGAGAGCTTTTGCCAATTCTGTTTTTCCAACCCCTGTTGTTCCCATGAAAATAAAGGAGCCAATAGGCCGCTTTGGATCTTGAAGACCAGCTCGACTTCTCCTCACAGCATCTGAAAGTGCTACGATTGCTTCTCGCTGTCCTGCTACTCTCCTTCCTAATTCATCTTCGAGATGAAGGAGTTTTTCTCTTTCACTTTGAATCATTTTGCTCAGAGGAATTCCAGTCCATTTGGAAACAACTGCGGCAATATCTTCATGATCGACTTCTTCCTTGAGTAGTGGAGAACCTTGTTGCATTTCTTCCAATTGATCTTTGAAAGATTCCAGTTTCTTTTCCGAATCTACGATCTTGCCGTACCTGATTTCTGCCACTTTCCCAAAATCTCCTGCCCGTTCGGCTTGTTCAGCTTCTAGTTTGAGCTTATCGATATTTTCTTTCTCTCTTCTGATACCGGTGATGACAGCTTTTTCGCTTTCCCATTTGGCTTTGACACTTTGTCTTTTTTCAGAAAGATCAGCTATTTCCTTGCTAAGGACTGTTTCTTTGTCTTTGTTATTTTCTCTTCTGATCGCTTCTCGCTCGATCTCTAGCTGCATGATTCTCCTGTTGAGTTCATCCAACTCCTGCGGAAGCGAATCGATTTCCATTCTCAATTTCGCTGCTGCTTCATCCATCAAATCAATGGCTTTGTCAGGTAGAAATCGATCCGAAATATATCTTTGAGAAAGTTCTACGGCTGAAATTACCGCATCATCTTTGATGCGCACACCATGGTGAAGCTCGTATTTGTCTTTGATTCCTCTTAGAATGGAAATCGCATCAGCTGCATCGGGTTCGTCTACGATTACGGATTGGAATCGTCTTTCGAGCGCTTTGTCTTTTTCGATGTATTTCTGATACTCTTTCAGCGTAGTCGCTCCGATAGCATGCAGTTCACCACGAGCCAAAGCCGGCTTGAGTAAATTGGCTGCATCCATGGCACCTTCTCCACCTCCTCCAGCACCAATTAGCGTGTGGATTTCATCGATGAAAAGAATGATTTGTCCATCTGAATCAGTAACCTCTTTGATGACTGCTTTGAGTCTTTCTTCAAATTCCCCTTTGTATTTGGCTCCAGCTACGAGTAAACCCATATCCAAAGAAATCAAAGTTTTGGTTTTGAGATTTTCTGGAACATCTCCGCTGACGATTCGCTGAGCAAGTCCTTCCACGATAGCTGTTTTTCCCACACCAGGCTCTCCGAGTAAGATCGGGTTGTTCTTGGTCCTTCTTGCCAAAATCTGCAATACCCTTCTGATCTCTTCATCACGGCCAATGACAGGGTCTATTTTTCCCTTTTTGGCCAGTTCGTTCAAGTTTTTGGAGTATTTCTCCAATGCCCTGTATTTAGATTCTGCGTTTTGATCTGTCACTTTGTTTCCTTGTCTAAGTTCTTTGATTGCTTCGATCAGGGTTTTTTCAGTCAGACCTTGATCTTTTAATAGTTGTGCTGTTTTATCATTTCCATTTAAGATAGCGAGTAGCAAATGCTCAATTGCTACAAATTCGTCACCGAAGGTTTTCAGATAGTCTTTTGCTTTGGTAAGCACTTGATTGGCTGAATTGGATAGATAAGGCTGTTGACCGCTTACTTTAGCGAAGCTTTTGATGATTTCCTCTATTTTTTGGGCGATCAAGGCTTTATTGACTGACAATTTTTTGAAGATAAAGTCAGTCACATTTTCATCTTCTGAAAAGATCCCCTTCAAAATATGTGCAGGCTCGATGACTTGCTGTTGCTCAGCCATTGTCAATTCCGCTGCCTTTTGAATAGCTTCTTGAGATTTGATAGTGAATTGTTTGAAATCCATTTTATTGATAGTTTTTCTGTTGCTATGGTTATTTGAAATCATCTCATCAAATGATCAACCAGAGCAATTTTTCGGAAAAAATGTCCGAAAACCACCTTTAATAAGCTATAAATCAAGACGTTTTGACAGAAAACGAAATATTGTCTATGACTTAACTACTTGAAAAAAACTAAATCACTGACCTTATGTACAGTTCAAATAAAAAGATTAAAATCAGACTTTTTAAAAATAAAAAAGCCCACTTTCGTGAGCTTTTGAAAATTTAATTTTCCTTTGCTTTATACCTTTCTAAATCCCTTTCAAATCTTGAAATTTCAGAATTGGCCTTTTCTACATTGATTTCAAGTTGTTTTAGCTTGAGCTCCATTTTGGCAATTTTTTCATTTGTTGTTCCCTTTTGGATAGCTTTTTCAATTTTGAGGTTTTGCTCTGCAAATTTGATTTCAGCTTTCTGTCTTTTTGTTAAGGCTTTATCGTAGCTTTTCTGTGCTTTTTCTAAGCTTTTAATTCTTTTTGCCTCTGCTTTTTCAGCAGCCTGAATTCTTTTCAGTTCTGCTTGTTGGGCTTTCATCTCTCTTTTTTCATCTTTTTCAGCCTGTTTAGCTTCTTTCATTTCTTGCTTGGCTTGTTGCTTTTCAGCTTTTTCGCTTTGTGCTAAGCCTTGAAAATTGATTAGAATGCCGAATAAAAATATTCCGATTATTATTTTTAAGTTTTTCATATTGTTAAGATTTATTTGAATAAGATCGATTTTGCAAAATTGATGCCTCAAAGTAATGAAAAGTAAACAATTTGGGTGAATTATATTACTAATTTGAGACTATTTTTTACTTCTAAGTTAGAATTTTTGTATTTTACCGCAAGATTTTTAAAATAAGGAAATGTTAGATCAGCTTCAATTTAATTTTATTTCAATTCCAGTTTTTATAACAAGCATTTTGTTTTTGTTTCTTGTCCTTTTAAGTATAAAGAGAGGAAATCAATCTGGTGAAAAATACTTTACTATTCTTTTAATCAGTTGTTTTGTTTATGCTATTTTATATAGTTTCGAGATAATTTCTACGACCGAGAAATACATTGTCACTTTTTATAAGCTAGAGTTTATTGGTGGTGTTTTTATTACTCCCATGCTTTTGGCTTTTATGATAAAATTTACGGGGAATGATCGGTTCTTGACAAAACGAAATTTAATTTTATTGTTTGGGTCAGCTTTCTTTTTTCTTACTCTTTTGTTTACCAATACATATCATCATCTTTTTTATAAGTCATTTGATATTATTGAGAATAGTTACTTTACGGCAATTCAATTCGAAGCAGGACCGTTCCACTGGATATATGGAGGTTACAATATTACGCTTGTGATTTTTACCAATATACTCTTATTGCGTATGCTTCTTTTTATACCAAAGACTTATTCCAAACAAGTTTTTGTTTTTCTTTTAGCAACGCTTATTCCTTGGCTAACGCACATTATTGATTTAATTGGATTTCATACTTATCAATTAGATTTAGTCCCATTTTCTTTAGCTGTAAGTGCACTGATTATGTATTGGGGTCTGTTTAAATTGAATATGCTCAAATCTATGCCAATAGCATTTGAAAAGATTTTTAATGAGTTAAATGATGGCGTGATTATTTTAGATCCGGTTGGACATGTTGTCGCCCAAAATAAAACAGCCATAAAACAGCTAAAGCTCCAAGCTCCGTTGGACAAATATACGATCATCGAAAAATGGCCAAGTCTAAAAGCTTATTTTGACCTTCTTCAAGATCCAAAACCAAGCGAGTTCCAGGTAAATCCTACCCAGACAATTTTGGTAAAAAGAGACTCTATGCTAGATCAGAGTAATCAAGATGAAGCAATTCATTATATTATTCTTCGTGATATTACAATTGAAAAGCTATCTGAAGAAAGGATAAGGCAAAATGAAAATATGCTGCAGTTAGCTAATGAAAATTTGGTAAAAAACGAGAAGATGTTGAAGTCTATAGCGATGGCGACAAAGGAACTCCTCTCAAACCCAAATTTTGCGCTAGCAACCCAAAGAGCGATTACAATACTTGGGGAGGGTGCGTCGGTGGATCGAGCTTATCTCTTTGAAAATAGTAGGAATGAAAAAGGAGACCTTTTCAGTTCTCAGCGCTTCGAGTGGAGCGCGATGGGCGTACCTCCTGAAATCGACAATCCAGATCTACAAGGTATTCCGATGGCTATGTATGGTGAGGCGGTAGACTTTTTAATGGAAAATAAAGTTTACCAAACCATTGTTTCGGAATTAGCTGACGTTGAATTGAAAGGACTTCTTGAAGGTCAAGAGATCAAGTCTATTTTGTTGATTCCTATTTTTGTTGGAAAGGAGTTTTGGGGCTATGTAGGATTTGATGACTGTACGCATGAAAAAGTTTGGAGTGAAGCAGAGACAGCTTTGTTACTTAGTTTTGCGGATAGTATTTCCAATGCATTGGAAAGGAAAAATTTGGAGCATAGTCTATTTGAATCTATGCAGCAAGCTAAAGATGCAAATATTGCTAAATCCGAATTTTTGGCTAATATGAGTCATGAAATCCGAACGCCGTTGAATGGAGTAATTGGGTTTTCGGATTTATTGAAGAGAACGAGCTTGGATGAAACCCAGCGAAATTACCTTAAATCTATTACGCAGTCAGGTAATTTACTTTTGGAATTGATCAATGATATTTTAGATTTCTCTAAAATAGAAGCGGGAAAGTTAGAATTGAGTCCTGTTAAGCTAAGTTTAAAGGAAATAGCTGAGGAATCCTTATCTATTTTTAAACCAAAGGCTGAAGAAAAAAATATCAAATTGATTCTTTCTTTAGATCTGAATCTACCCGAAGTGGTCTTGATGGACATCACAAGACTGAAACAGATTATCATTAATTTGTTAAGCAATGCGGTGAAGTTCACAAAGGAAGGAGAGATTGAACTCGCTGTGCAAGTCAATGAGATTGATCATAAGAAGCATATAGCTGGAATTACTTTTAGCGTCAGAGATACGGGTGTCGGTATATCGAAAGAGAAAGAAAAAGTCATATTCGAAGCTTTTGCGCAAGAAGATAATTCTACAACAAGGAAATACGGGGGGACAGGTTTAGGACTCTCCATCAGCAACAAATTACTTGAGCTAATGCAAAGTAAATTGGAACTGGAAACAGAGCTTGGAAAGGGAAGTAAATTTAGCTTTACTTTAGATGTACTGTTTGAAGAAGGGGCTTATGTAGTGGAAATAGAAGAAGAATCCCTACGGAAAAAAGCTATCAATAGAACTGCATTTGTTACAAAATCACAGCGAATTTTATTAGTTGATGATAATCCTGTGAATATGCTTTTAGCAAAAACAATAGTAAGAAGCTTAATTCCTGAGGCGGAAATCTTTGAAGCACAAAATGGGTTGAAAGCGCTCGAATCATTCAAAATGCATAGGCAAGATATAATTTTTATGGATATTCAAATGCCAGAAATGAGTGGTTATGAAGCAACAAAAGAGATTAGGAAAGTAGAGCAAGGGAGCGGTCAAAGAGTACCAATCATTGCTCTTACTGCGGGGACAGTAAAGGGTGAACACGATAGGTGTATCGAAGCAGGGATGGATGATTATCTGAGTAAGCCAATTTTGGTCTCCGATATTTCAGAAATGCTTTATAAATACCTCAAAGAAGATAGAAAAGAGATAAAAAGTCAATATGAATCTAAATTTGAGGAGTACAAGCATACCGATCCTGAGTTTTTTCTTGAATTGATTGATGTGAGTAGAACAAACATCTCAAAACTTCGCAAAACATTAAAATCATATATTCAAGATGAAAATCTCAATAAAGTAAAGCAGACCGGTCACGCTTTGAAAGGAATAGCCTTGAACCTTGAATTGGGTAACCTTATTGAGCTATCCGCAGAATTAGAAAGATTGAAAGAATTTCCAACTGCGGCTGAGTATGATATATTTGACAAAGTAGACAGTGAAATTCAAATCATCCTCGATAAATTGGATGTAGAAATAGCGATGTCAAAAAAGAAATAAAAAGAGGAGTCAATCGACTCCTCTTTTTACTTTTTCAATTTCAGAAAGATGGATCATTAAACTTTCTTATTTAGCTACTGATTCCACAGCTTTCCACACTCTAAAGAAATTTTTGTAGCACACCTTTTCTATATCTTCCTTAGAGTAGCCTAGTTTCATTAACTCTGCAATCAAATTCGGATACATGGAAGCATCTTTTAGACCTTCGGGCAAACTGTCTCCGACGCCGTCAAAATCAGACCCTAATCCAACATGATCTATTCCTACAAGTTTCACCACGTGGTCGATATGCTCAGCTACTTTTGACACATGAACAGTTGGTTTATTTGCTGTGGTATAAGAAGAGATGTATTCTTGGGCTGCCGAATCTCGTCTATTCAAGTTATTTTCCTCTAGCCACTCTTGAATATGGGTTCTATTTGCAGTATTTTTTTCGGAATAAGCTTGATCTAAAAAGCTGCCACCGAAAGTAATCATGACCATACCGTCTTTTTCTGCAATTTTTTGAATGATCTCATCTGATACATTTCTTTCAAATCCAGGTGTGAAGTTTCTTACCGAACTGTGTGTTGCCACGATAGGAGCTGTGCTCAATTCAGCCACGTCAAAAAATGTCTTGTCAGTAATATGAGATACGTCGATGATCATTCCAAGACGATTCATCTCTTTCACTACTTCTTTCCCAAATTCGCTTAGCCCTCCGTGTGTTTCAGCGTCATCATAGGAAGAGTCACCCACTAAGTTGTCTTTTCCATGAGTCAAAGTCATGTAACGAATTCCTTTGTCATAAAAGTAAGCTACATTACTTAGGTCATCTTCTATCGCTGCGGCATTTTCTATACCCATGGGAAGTGAAAGAAGTCCTCTCTTGAAGTTTGCTTCGATTTCTTCTGGAGATTTTGCTAAAGCAATTTGATCAGGCCAAGTGCTTGCAAGCCTTTCTACCATCATGATGAGCGTATCCGCAAGATCTTTTGCGCCACCTCTATCCTGATATCCCGCTGGAATATAGATTGCCATAAATGGCGCATCCATGCCACCTTCTTTAGCCCTAACATAATCAATATTCCCACCTTCTTGACGATTAATGAAGTCATACACTTCGCCTGTCATGGTATTGCCTTGATTATACATTCTGTAAGGTAAATCCATATGACCATCTACGATAATGGTGTTTTTGGCAAACTCTTTAGCTATTTCGAGCCTTTCATCGTCTGTAAGTTGGGTGTAATCAACTTCTACGGCTTTTTCATTACATGCAAAAGCTAGCGCTGCACCAAGTGCTAGTGATAATATTTTTTTCATAATGTACAGGTTTAGATTTCAATTTAAGAAAACCAATGAATTCCTTATTCAGAAGATTTATAAGCGGTCAAAATTTTGGCTAAAACAGATTTTCAATTTTGTTGTTAACAGTCATGTTGGAATTAAATAGATGAATAATTTTGTTATTCATAAATATCAAGCTTTTCAAAAGTGGAAAAATCAAAAAATCTTAACCTTTACCAAATCAAATGATGAAAATTATTCAAAAACTAAGTTTCGCTTTAATGCTTCCATTCATGGTATGGAGTTGCGGACCGAGCACGACAAATGATACTAACACTACCGAAGAAGTTGTAGAAGAATCAATTCAGCCTTCCCTCACGCTTCTATGGGAAACGTCCGAAGAATTGATCACAAACGAATCCGTATTGGTTGATGAAAACTCAGGAACTATTTACGTGGCCAATATCGAAGGTAATCCTACCGAGAAAGATGGGAAAGGATCGATTTCCATTATAAGCAAATCAGGAGAAATCCTTGTTCAAGAATGGGTATCTGGTATAGATGCGCCAAAAGGGATGGGTATCAGCAATGGTAAATTATATGTGACCAATATTGATGAATTGGTAGAGATTGACATCGAAAGTGCAGCAATAAGTAATAGGATTTCAGTGGAAGGGTCACAATTTCTTAATGACATAGATACAGATGGAGGAAAAGTTTATTTTTCTGATATGAATACCGGAAAAATCCATCTTTATGAAAATGGAAAGCTTAGTTTATTCGCGGAAGGACAAGAAGGTATCAATGGATTGAGAATCGGAAATGACGGCACGGTATATGGACTAGATGCAGCAGGATTGAAGAAGTATAGTTCTGACGGAAGCTTTGAAATCATCAATTCAGTAGTAACAGGTGGAGATGGTTTGATTATTTTAGATGACAACACATTTCTAGCAAGCAGATGGCAAGGTGAAATTTACATTATCCAAAATGGCCAAGAGACAAAACTCCTTGATACGAAAGCAGCGGAGTCAAATACTGCTGACATTGGATATATGGCTGCTGATAAGATTGTTTTTGTACCTACCTTTTTCAAAAATAAAGTGGCAGCTTACAAATTAAATTACTGAAAGGTAAACTCAATTTAGAAATCGAGTTTACAGCATCGAATTTCCCCATTTTGTGCTTATCTTTATCCTAGAATTACCCAAAATTGACCTTCGGAAATTAGCGCTTACGAAGTTAACTAATTGGTATTGAACTATTACATTATGAACAAGTCAGAGAATATTAATTACGAATTAGAAAAAAACATGGAAGTCATCAGTCAACTTGATGGTTTCGTGGGTCATGCCGTGGATACCGTTCTCGTTGATCCCGAGGATTGCTGGCAGCCTACTTATTTTCTTCCTGACATGGGGAAATTAGATGCTTTTGACCAAGTGAAATTACTTCAAGAAAGAGCTGCTGGAATTCCTGACACAGTGATTACTTCCTTAATTGGAAATATGATTACAGAAGAAGCTCTTCCAAGTTATCAGACGTATTTCAATCTTTTAGAAGGAATTAATGAGGAAGGAAACTTACTTAGTCCTTCAGGATGGGTAAGATGGTCCAAAGCTTGGACGGCTGAAGAAAATAGACACGGAGATCTTTTGAATAAATATCTTTACCTCTCAGGTAGAGCAGATATGAAAAAGGTTGAGCAAACAATCCATAGATTGATTTACAATGGTTTTGATCCAAAATCGGAGAAAGATCCATATCAAGCCATTATCTATACTTCTTTCCAAGAAAGAGCTACAAAGGTATCTCACGTAAACACGGGGAAACTTGCTGACAAAGCTGGTGATGATGTGTTGTCAAGGATTTGTAAGACTATTGCAGGAGATGAAGCGAGGCACGAAAAAGCATATAAAAGCTTCATGTCAGAGATCTTCAAAATAGATCCCAATGGAGCAATTTTAGCATTTGAGAAAATGATGCGTAAGCAGATTGTCATGCCAGCAGTTTTGATGGGAAAAGGCAGTTCCAATCCTTCACTTTTTGATCAATTCTCAGCAATAACTCAGAAAATTGGTGTTTATACTGGTTGGGATTATGCAAGAATCATAGATCACTTGGTGAAACTATGGGACATCGAAAAATTAACAGGCTTGAATGATGTCGCTTCAAAAGCTCAAGATTATCTTGCCAATTTAGGTGAAAGATATATGAAAGTTGCTGATAGAATGAAAGCGCCTGATGAAGTTCAACTAGCATGGTTGAAGTAACATAAACAAGCAGCTAAAAAAAGCATTGGATGTTTCATTCAATGCTTTTTTTATGTCTAAATGGAACATTTTTAGTCAAATATCAATTACATGTATATACACACAAAAATGACTATGAAAACAATAAATGCAATACATGCAGCAGATTATCATCCGATTGCAGATTTGATTACATATAATCCACTGCCTTCGCACAAACTGAAACAGATTGATCCATTTATTTTTCTCAATCATCATGGACACCAAACATATCCAAAAAACAACAATGGCTTGCCCTTTGGACCCCATCCACATAGAGGAATGGAGACGGTGACTTTTATCTTGGAAGGAGATATTATGCACAAGGATTCTGGAGGTCACGAGTCAGTAATAGAAGCAGGAGGGATTCAATGGATGACGGCTGGTAGCGGTTTGATCCATGCTGAAGTCAGCTCTGAGAAGTTCAAAAAAGAAGGTGGTGACTTAGAAATCCTCCAACTTTGGGTAAATCTGCCTGCCAAACATAAGATGACAAAACCCAAATATATCGGCTTACAAAAAAATGAAATCAATCAATTCAAACTGGATGAAGATAAAGTGAATGTACAATTGATCTCAGGTGAGTGGGAAAGTCAGAAAGGTTCCTTTGAAACCATTTCACCTATTATGCTAAGTACGATTCATATGAAAGCAGGGGGAAAGTTTACCAAGTCGATTCCTCAAGAGGAGAACGTATTCTTTTATATCGTCAAAGGTTCTGTAGAACTCCAAGGAGAAAAGATTCCATTCAGAAATCTTGTTGAATTCAACAATGATGGAGAAAGTGTATCTGTCAAAGCTTCAGAAGATGCTATCATTATCTTGGGCCATGCCAAGCCTTTCAACGAACCGATGGTCGCTCAGGGACCATTCGTCATGAATACGCAACAAGAAATCATGCAAGCTTATCAAGATTACCAAGCAGGTAAATTTGGATCTTGGGATCATGAGTAAAAATTATATTCTTGAAGAAAAACACACAAATCTAATAGTTGTAAGATTGTGTGTTTTTCTTTTTAATACCAAGCAAATCCCCTTCACTAAGAAATTAATTTTTCAATCTTAAAATTTTATAATTTTAATTCACATCAATGATGTCTTGAGAGATTAGACGGTATATTTCAGCTACTTGCTCGTTGTAATTCAGAAATTGAAAATGATGGTCTAAAGTACCATAATCGCCTCTAATGGCTGGACCTGTTTGGGCTCTTTTTGCACCTAACTCTAAGCTCTTGCTTACTGACTCGATAATCAGAGGCTTAAGCATTTCAAAATCTAAACCTTGTCTTCCCATGATTTCTTCTGATAAGCGAATCATGTGATTGGTGAAATTACTGGCGAAAACAGCAGCAACATGTAAGGCTAATCTGTCCTTTGATTTTACTACAAAAACACTTGGGGAAAGGCTTTTTGCTAGTTTTTTTAATTTTTGTAAAGTTTCCTGATCCTCAGATTCTATCAAAAAAGGCACATCAACAAAGTCAATCTCTCTCCCTTTGGAAAAAGTCTGCAAAGGGTAAAAAATCCCAGTGTACGAGGCAGAACTATAACCTAGTATACTCGAGGGAACGGTGCCTGAGGTGTGCACAAGGATACTCTCTTCAGGAAGGATGATTTCATCGGCAAGATCTGAGATGGCGGCATCACTTACAGCCAAAATAAAAATTTCTGCTTTACTATCAGAAAAATCTAAGTCGCTTTTGGCATCAGCTACATAAACTTTTTCCGTTAGTTTTTCCGCATCTTCAATGTTTCGCCCATAAATCTCGGTAATGGTGTGACCAGCATTTTCTAAAGCAGGTACTAAGTGGTTGGCGACATTTCCAGTACCCAAAATAGCTATTTTGAACTTCATGATTGAAATATAAAAAAATATTATGAACCCAGTACAGTAGGAAAGCTCTTACTTAGGAAAGAAAAGCGATTCATGATTTTTTGAGAGGATAATTATGGAATTTAACTAAGAAATTATCCCTGCAAATCTAAAATATAATTTTAGATTTGCAGGGATAAAGACTAGAATTGAATCAATAATATTTTCTTTTAATTTCTCCAATTTTCATTACTGAATTGATTAAAAGTGCTAGTCCTGTACTTCCTAAAATTGATATATATATCCAATATTGGTAGCCATTAATACTTGCCGAAATACTTTTTGTTGCTGCTATTTTGTGATAATAAATAACAAGAGCAATTATAATTAAACCTATTAACCCACTTAAAAATGCCTGTTTAATTTCTGATTTCTTTTTTTTTCTATGTTCAGTATTTATCCATTCTTTATCAGAGATTATTTTTCTTTTCATATTTTTGATATAAATTATCTTATAATTTCGTTCAGAAAATCTCTCAATCCAATCACCTCAATATTTGATTCGTAGGTATACTTTTCTACACCTGGCGTGATGATATAGAGTTTTTCTATCCCTAAATCTTCCATTGCCAAATAACTCCCTTTGGTCAATTTGGGAGAAAGACTGAGTTTGATTTCCGCGGCAGCGAGCCATCGGCTATAGACCCATCTATCATATTTCAACTTTATATCTATTTTTATTTCTATTATATTTCAATTTAAGATTCACCAATGTCATTCGAATATGAAAAACCTAATTCTACTCTTCTTCAGTTTTTTGATTATCCAAACCTCCTTTGCGACCGAATTGTATCATGCCATCAGCAGCTATCAAGCAGATGCGAGTGCTCTCGGCAGAAAATATAACAATCCCAATTCTGAGGAGTATTTTCAAAGATTTGATAAGCTTTATTCTGACTGGTTAAGTGCATTACAAGCGATGCCTTATGATAGTTATTCCATGGATGGGAAATTGGATTACCAGATATTTAAGAATTACTTGCAGAAGCAGCAGTACTTTCATCAAGCAGCTTATGAGGAATTCAAAGCTGTTAAAAATGTGGTGGATTTCGGAAAGCCTTTAGAGGATTTTTATCAAAAAAGAAGAGCAGCTATCAAGCCTAATGCACAAGAGCTAGCGGCTACTTTTGATCAAGTAGAAAGGCTTGCCAAAACTAAATGGGAGCAGATGAAGAAGGCTAAGCAATACACATCTTGGCAACAAGCAGAACTTGCTGCAGCTGTGGTGGAATCGCTGAGGAGAAATACAGATGAGGCTTATAGATTTTATTTTGATTATGATCCAGAGTTTACTTGGTGGATGAAAAAGCCCATGGAAAGTCTGAATCAGACTTTGAAAGCCTATTCTAGTTTTCTTCAAAGTCACTTTGAAAATACCGTTGTCAAAGATGACGGCTCAGGAATCATCGGAAAGCCAATTGGTAAAACAAATATTGAAAAAGAATTGCAGTATAATATGATTCCCTACTCAGCTGAGGAGCTGATCAAGGAGGGTGAAAAACAATATGCGTGGTGTGAAGCTGAGATGATCAAAGCGTCAGAGGAATTGGGTTTTGGTAAAGATTGGAGAAAAGCCTTGGAGCATGTCAAAAACCAATATGTTCCAGCTGGAGTATGGCCGGGAATGGTAGTAGAGATGGCTGATGAAGCCATCGATTTCGTGGAAAAGCGAGATTTACTGACTATTCCTGACATGGCAAAAGAAACTTGGAGGACAACCATGATGTCGGCGGAAAGGCAAAAAGTCAGCCCTTTCTTTTTGGGTGGAGAGTCGATACTGATTTCTTATCCAACTTCTGAAATGTCCCACGAAGATAAAATGATGAGTATGCGTGGCAATAACCCACACTTCTCTAGAGCGGTGGTGCATCATGAATTGATTCCAGGCCATCATTTGCAACAGTTTATGAATCAGCGTCATTTTCCTCACAGAAGGATGTTCAACACGCCATTTTGGGTAGAAGGTTGGACTTTGTATTGGGAGTTCAATCTTTGGGACAAGGATTTCCCTAGAAATGTAGAAGATAAAGTTGGGATGCTTTTTTGGAGAATGCACAGAGCAGCAAGAATTATTTTTTCACTGAAATATCACCTTGGAGAATGGACACCACAGCAATGCATAGATTTCTTGGTAGACAATGTTGGACACGAAAGAGCCAATGCAGAAGCAGAAGTTCGCCGGTCCTTTGAAGGCAGCTATGGACCGCTTTATCAATTGGCTTATATGATTGGAGGTATCCAGGTTTACCAATTGAGACAAGAGATGGTAGAAGGTGGGAAACTGACAGAGAAAGAATTTCACGACTATTTCATTACACAAAATTACATGCCGATAGAACTCCTCAGGGCAAGGATGAAAGAGGATTTGCCGAGAGATTTTAAGAGTTCTTGGAAGTTTTTGAAGTAATTCTTTGCTTTTTAGTTGGGGGGGGTATATTTGAATTAACCAAAGTTTTAATTAATGAAGAATTTCATTTTACTATTTCTTCTGTTCAGTGTAGCTTGTGAAAGTAAGTCTGATTATCAGAACTCGATGAATTTGGATATTGAATCGACCAAATTACTGGAAAACATTAGCTTGACTGCTGAATCGACTTCAACTGCCTTAATATCTAATGGTGAGATGGTTTCAGTAACTGAAAAAGGTCAAATTGTAATTTATTCCATTGATGGGAATCAAATAAAAGTCTTAGATAAAAAAGGTGAAGGAGAGCTGGAATTAAAAAATCCAACTTTGGTAAGCACTTTCGAAGATGGTTTCTTAGTTTGGTGTAGAGATCTTTTGAAAATGGTTGCATTTGATTCAGAGGGAAATCCAATTGAAGAATATTTTGGTTTCAATCACTCCATTAAAAAATTTGTAGTAAAAGAAAACCTGATTTTTACTTACATAAATACTTTAGTTGATAAGCCCTTCATTCAAATTTATGATATGGAAGAGGGGAGAATAATTAAAGAAATAGGAAACACTGTAAATGAACAATTGATCAGCAATTTAAATAGCTGTGGTGGAGGAATAACTTTATATAATGATCAGATCGTATTCGCTTCTTCAAATAGTTTAAATCTCTATGTTGTAGAAGGTGATGAATACCAAATCAAGGAGATTGAAATTTCGGATTTGGATTTTATTGAATTAAAAATAAGTGAAGATGCAGAAAATCTAATTAACAGTAGTCAAAGAAAAGCTATTGAAATGTCTTTAGGCAGAGCAGTAATTACTGGTTTATTTCAGGTTGGGCAAGATTTGATTTTATTAGGCGAGGTAGGAGAAATGACTATTTCAGGTGGTGCTTTAAATTCCAAGAATAGAAAATCATTCATCTGGAAAATAGATAAGGAGTTTAATATTATTGGAAAATATTTTTATGACTTAGACCCTTCAATTTCTTGTAAGCTTGTTAGTTCACATGGTGATTTTCTAGCTAGAATCGTTCAAAGGCAAGGAGAAGAAGAAATGGACTATTATTTAGAGCAACTACAATTATCTACAGTTTTAGAAAATCAAACCTTAGTGAAGGGATAGCGTTTTCATGATAGTATACGTCTCGGAAAAAAAGCATTATGAAAATACTACCCCTTATTTTATTTGTTCTTCTGGCATTTCAGGTAAATGCCCAAGAAATAAAGCAAAAATCGCAGACTTCTTTGTTGCTCTATCCTGAGATCTATCAGATTGCGAAGATTGAATTGTCAGAAGCGGGACTGTTAAGTGATTTGGTTAATTTTTGTGATGCGGCAACATTCAGTTTGATTGAGGTGGAAAAAGGATACGAAATAATGCGGATTTATCCTCAAAGTGTGGGTGCAGAACTAGCCGCTATGAATTTTGAAGATCAGTTGAATAAAGAATTGGAAGGAAAAGCAAAAGTTGTAAGTGTCAAGTCCTATGGTAGAGAATACTTGCCGCAAGTTTATGTAAATCAAATATCAAAGGGAAGTGTGAGAATAAGGGTGGATTGAATTCATCAATATTGATATTTTAGATACTTTGGTTGCCTTGAGATTTGCTTCCTTTTCAAATCAGATAAAAAGGTTATTTTTGTAGCTATGCTATCCAAAAAAACAAAATATGCTTTTCATGCCCTAACTTATTTGGGTAAAAACAGAGATCAAAAGACCGTCTTGATTCAAGATATCGCCGCTGCGTATGGTATCTCTCATAAATTTTTAGAAAACATCCTATTAGAGTTAAAGAAAGCAGGGATTCTTGGCTCTAAGAAAGGAAAAGGTGGAGGTTATTATTTGATCAAAGAACCTAAAGATGTGGCTTTATCAAAAGTGATTAGACTATTGGATGGTCCAATAGCCTTGCTGCCCTGTGTGAGTTTAAACTATTACGAACCCTGTGCAGAGTGTCAAAGTGAAGCTGAATGTGGACTCAATAAGGTTATGATTCAAGTAAGAGACGAAATGCTTAATGTATTGGAAAACAAATCATTAGCAGATATTTTAGATAAAGAGTAAAATTTTTTCTCCATAAACCCTATAAAAATTGTAGAGTTTATATACTTTTGTAATTCAACTTTTAATAAAAGTATTATGATTCTGGATCAACCGATCAAAAAATGGTTTGTGGACAACACAGGAAAGGATAGCAATATCAAGAGTTTCCTGAAATCTATTTCCTGGAGGATTGTCGGGACATTCGACACCATTGTCATATCATATTTCATTACTGGCCAATTGAAAATGGCTCTATCGATAGGTTCAATTGAGGTAATCAGCAAGATTGTACTCTACTATTTTCATGAAAGAGTTTGGGAAAAATTCACAAAAGAGAAAAAAGATGAACATACAAAAGAGTTTGCCTGAGTTAAGGCTTAAGATAGATGAGTTGGGTCCTGTGAACGGCTTACAATTCCTAGCTGATCTTTTTCGGGAAAAGGTTGTTTTTTCTACTTCTCTGGGTCAAGAAGATCAAGTGATTACCCATATGATTGCAGACAATTATATCCCCATACAAATTTTCTCTTTGGATACAGGGAGGTTATTTCCAGAAACTTTAGACTTGATCGCCCGCACAGAAAGTAAATATAAAAAAAGAATTGAAGTGCTTTATCCAGAGCGATCTTCTGCGGAGTCTTTGGTCAGAGAAATAGGCATTAATGGCTTATATGACTCAGTAGAAAACCGGAAATCCTGCTGCTATGTACGTAAAGTTGAACCACTTAAGAGAGCTTTGGCAGGAAAAAGCATATGGGTAACAGGGTTAAGGGCGGAGCAAAGTCCAAATAGAAGTGATATGCAAAAGTTGGAATGGGATGAAGCCAATCAAATTATCAAATACAACCCTTTACTTGATTGGTCTTATCATGAAATGATCGCTTACATCAATCAAGAAAACATACCCTACAATCCGCTGCATAATAAAGGATTTATTAGCATAGGCTGTGCTCCATGCACGCGAGCAATCTCAGATGGCGAAGATGCCAGAGCAGGAAGATGGTGGTGGGAAGAATCGAAGAAAGAGTGTGGTTTGCATGCTAAATAGATACAAGACATAAGACGCAAGATTCAAGACAGGTTTAACCAAACTTCAAGATTCATCATTCGGAATTCATTATTAAAAATTTAGAATGTCGAATAAAGAATAATGAAGTGGGTAACAAATGGTTAAAGACTTTAGTCTTGGACCAAAAACTAGCAGTCTTTAGACTGCTAATAAAATTACAGAGATAAAACATGAAAATGATGGCTGTCGCAATTTTCGACAAAAATCAGAAATCAAAAATCAAAAATCTAAAATAAATATGTCAAACCTATTTATACCAAATCCAAAAGAAGCGGAATCGATCCATATTTTGCGGGAAGTAGCGGCTCAGTTTGAGAAGCCTGTATTGCTTTTTTCTGGAGGGAAAGACTCCATCACTTTGGTAAGATTGGCACAGAAAGCATTTTATCCTGCGAGAATTCCTTTTCCTCTTTTGCATATTGATACGGGACATAATTTTCCAGAGACTATAGCATTCCGTGATCAGCTAGTCGAAGAACTTGGCTTGGAATTGATTGTCAGAAATGTACAAGATTCAATCGATCAAGGAAAAGTTACTGAGGAACGAGGAAGGTACGCAAGTAGAAACACACTGCAGACTACCACTTTATTGGATGCAATAGAAGAGTTCAAGTTTGATGCTTGTATTGGTGGAGCGCGAAGAGATGAAGAAAAGGCGAGAGCAAAGGAGCGTGTATTTTCAGTAAGGGACGATTTTGGTCAGTGGGATGAAAAGAATCAAAGACCAGAACTTTTTGACATGCTTAATGGGAAAATCCATCAAGGTCAAAATGTAAGAGTTTTCCCTATTTCAAACTGGACAGAACTGGATGTTTGGGAATATATCAAAAATGAAGACATGAAAATTCCTTCTATCTATTTCGCTCACAAAAGGGAAGTGTTCTTTAGAGACGGGATGGTTTGGACAGCAAATCAGCATGTTTACAGAGATAATTCTGAGGAAGTAGTGGAAAGAATGGTACGATTTAGAACAGTTGGTGACATGACTTGTACAGCTGCTGTACTTTCAGATGCGGATACCTTGGAAGCAGTTGTTGATGAAATTCGTCTTTCAACCATTTCAGAACGAGGTGCGAGAATTGACGACAAACGCTCCGAAGCAGCGATGGAGAAAAGAAAGAAGGTTGGGTATTTTTAAGAGAGACTCAAGATTCAAGACTTTGCACTCTATTTATAATAAAATAAATGATGGGAAAATTAGGCAAGAAAAACCCCAAAGGGGTTAAACTTTCAATAGCCCCGTATGCAATGCGGGGAATAGAGATAGGGTTTTCATGCTGGTTTGAACAACCCTGAAAGGGTTGAACTTCTTTAATCGAAGTAGAGAAATTCTATAAAAAATCAAGTTTTGAAAATGACTTTACCAGAAAAAATTTAAAAGAGAAACCCGTGGAATCTGCGAAATCCGCGAGAGTAAATAAAAGTAAGATGGCTGAAAATAGAAAATTAATAAAAATAGCTACTGCCGGTTCGGTGGATGATGGGAAGAGTACTTTAATTGGAAGATTATTGTATGACACCGGATCATTGACTTCTGATAAATTGGAAGCAATCGAAAGAAATAGCAAGCAACGAGGATATGACTACTTGGATTTTTCTTTGGCGACAGATGGATTGGTAGCCGAGCGGGAACAAGGAATAACTATCGATGTAGCGCATATTTATTTTAATACCGACAAGACCAATTTCATCGTCGCTGACACACCGGGTCATGTGGAGTATACAAGAAACATGGTTACAGGAGCTTCGACTTCTCAAGTTGCCATTATCTTAATCGATGCAAGAAAAGGCGTGATAGAGCAGACTTATCGCCATTTTTTTATCAGCAATTTGCTAAGATTGAGTCATGTGGTTGTTGCTGTCAACAAGATGGATTTGGTTGACTATGATGAAGAGGTTTATTTGAAGATCAAATCTGATTTTGAGGAATTGGTGGCGAAAAGTGACTTCTCTACTGATCAAATTACCTTTATTCCTATTTCAGCTTTGAAAGGAGAGAATGTTTCCCAAAAATCTGATTTGATGAATTGGTATATCGGAAATACACTTTTAGATCATCTTGAAGTTTTGGAACCGGCAGATTTGCAAGAAAGTAGTGCTGCAAGATTCCCTGTTCAATTTGTCATTAGACCAAAAACAGAAGCTTACCATGATTTCAGAGGTTTTGCAGGGAAAGTTTACGGTGGAAATCTGAAAAAAGGAGATAGCATCACGGTTTTGCCTTCATTGACCACCTCCAAAATCAAAGCCATTCACTTTTTTGAAAAAGAAGTAGAAGAAGCAGCAATTGGTTCATCTATCACGATTACTTTGGAAGATGAGGTGAATGTGAGTAGAGGTGATACCATCGTGAAGAATTCCGATTTGCCAAAATCAGAAAAATTAATTTCCGCAACCATCTGTCAAGTCAATGCTAAACCATTGAAGGTTGGAGATAAATATACGCTTCAACATGGAGTCAACAGAGTCCTAGCTAAAGTTGAGAGTATTCAAGGAAGAATCCACACCGATTTTTCAGGAGAAGAGGCAACAGATCAGCTAAAACTGAATGACATCGGTCAGGTGACATTCAAATTGAGTAAAGCGATTCACTTTGATTCTTACAAACAAAATAAATCCACGGGTAGCTTTATCCTAATTGACGAAGGTTCCTATGATACAGTTAGTGTTGGGTTTATAAATTGAAGATTTTAGAATCTACTAAAAATCAAATCATATAAGCTACATGAAACACATTGTACATCGTACTTGGTACTTCGTACAACAAAATAACCTATAAAACCGATAGAGAATAAATATTATGCAAAGCTTTAGAACAGAAATAGAAAACCCGGTTGTAGAAAAAGACATTATCGAATTGGAAAGAAAAATCGCGCTTTTCAAGGAAGGTAAAATTGATGATGAAAAATTCAGAAGCTTAAGACTTGCCCGTGGAATCTATGGTCAGCGGCAGCAAGGTGTACAGATGATCAGAATTAAGCTTCCTTATGGAAGAGTTACTTCCGAGCAGCTTCACAGAATCTCTCAAGTTTCGGATAAATACTCCACAGGAAGACTTCATATCACCACCCGTCAAGATATTCAGATCCATTATGTCAAAATCGATCAGACACCAGAATTGTGGGCTGAGTTGGAGAAGGATGATGTGACAATCCGTGAAGCTTGTGGGAATACCGTTAGAAATGTGACGGCCTCTGAAATGGCAGGAATTGATCCTAATGAGCCATTTGATGTAACCCCTTTTGCAGAGGCGTCATTCCAGTATTTTCTTAGAAACCCAATTTCTCAGGAAATGGGAAGGAAATTCAAAATCGCTTTTTCATCCAGTGATGAAGATACTGCTTTGGCTTACCTGCATGATATTGGCGTGATTCCAAAAGTGAAAGAGGAGAATGGTGAGCAAATAAGAGGATTCAAGATTTTGCTAGGAGGTGGACTTGGTTCTCAGCCGAGACATGCTGATGCAGTGTATGAGTTTTTACCTACGGATAAACTGATTCCTTTCATCGAAAGTGTCATCAGAATATTCGACCGATATGGAGAAAGAGCCAAAAGAATGAAAGCCAGAATGAAATTTTTGGTCAAAGATTTAGGCTTAGAAACATTTCTAGATTTGGTCAAAGTGGAAGAATTGTCGCTTCCTTTTAAAACCTATCCCATCGAGTATAAAGCCTATGAAGCATCGCAAATTCAACCTTCTCCAGAAATAGTTAAAGTTGAAGAACCAAAAGAATTAGCATATGAGCAATGGAAATTGACCAATATCATACCGCAAAAGCAAATTGGATTTGTTGCTATTGGCATCAAAGTTAAGCTTGGCGATTTTTATACAGATAAGGCAAGATTACTGGCTGATTTGGTAAAAAAATATGCAAATAATGAATTGAGATTTACACTCAGACAAAATATACTGATTAGAGATGTGAAAGAAGAATTGATTCCTTTTTTCTACCAAGAACTCAAAAAACTCGGTTTTGTAGATAGAGGATACAACACTTTTGGAGATATCACGGCATGTCCGGGTACGGATACTTGTAATCTTGGGATTGCATCTAGCACAGGAGCGGCAGGTGTACTCGAAGATGTGATTTTCAACGAATATCCTCAATATCTCAGCAACAAAGACCTGACAATAAAAATCTCAGGCTGTATGAATGCTTGTGGGCAACACAATATGGCATCTATTGGCTTCCAAGGCATGTCCATCAAAGCTGGGAAACATGTGCTTCCTGCGCTTCAAGTATTGCTTGGTGGAGGAACTTTAGGAAATGGAGAAGGAAGGTTTGCAGATAAAGTCATCAAAATCCCAAGTAAGAGAGGACCACAGGCTTTGAGAATTTTGCTGGACGATTTTGAAGCAAATGCATTTGAAGCAGAAAATTTCCTTGCCTACTACGACCGTCAGGGACAGATGTATTTCTACGAATTATTGAAAGAAACTGCCAATATCGAAGATGTAGTAGAAAGTGATTTCGTCGATTGGGGAAATAATGATCCTTACGTCAAAGAGATCGGTGTAGGAGAATGTGCCGGAGTAATTATCGACTTGGTGTCTACTCTACTCTTAGAGGCGAGGGAAAAAATAGCCAATGCAGAAGAAAGTTTAGAAACAGGAGCTTGGTCTGATGCAATTTACCACACTTATGCAGGATTGGTGAATACAGCCAAGGCAATTTTACTCGCAGAGGGAATCAACACAAATTCACATGCCAGTATCCTAAAGCAATACGATGAGCAATTTACAGAAACTGGTAAAATCGACCTGAAGGATTCTATCGAGAATATTACATATCAGATAAAAAGCAACGAACCAACTGAGGCATTTGCGAGGGAATACTTTGCAACTGCACAGCAGGTTTTTGAAACAATCAGTAATTACAGAGCAAAAGAGGTAAGTGCATGATACGAGACAGTAAACCTAAAGTAACCCTTCTAGGGGCTGGTCCAGGTGATCCAGAGTTGATCACACTAAAAGGAATTCTTGCACTCAACAAAGCAGATGTTGTGCTTTATGATGCCTTGATAGACCCTGTTTTACTCAAGCATGCACCTGCACAAGCGATTAAAATCTTTGTTGGGAAAAGGGTAGGTAAGCATTCTTTGCCACAGGAGGATACCAATAAGCTTTGTGTGGAGAATGCACTTAAGCATGGTCATGTAGTGAGATTAAAGGGGGGTGATCCTTTTGTCTTTGGAAGGGGATCGGAAGAGATTGATTACATCGAAGCTTTTGGAATTCCAACCGAGGTTATTTCTGGAATCAGTTCATCGGTGGCTGTTCCAGCTCAAGTGGGAATACCTGTTACCAAACGGGGTGTTTCTGAAAGTTTTTGGGTGATCACGGGTACGACGAGCAGCGGAGAAATTTCCAGGGATATCGCACTAGCAGCCCAATCCACGGCAACGGTTGTGATTCTTATGGGAACAAAGAAACTTCCAGAAATAGTCAGCCTTTATCAGCAATATGACCGAAATGATCTTCCTATAGCGATCATTCAAAATGGAACCACCAAGGAAGAAAAATTAGTAGCAGGTTACATAGATGACATTCTTATCAAAGCAGAAAATGCAAAAATAGCCGCCCCAGCCATCATCATCATTGGTGAAGTGGTCAAGGAAAGTTACAGGTTGAAAGAAATTTATCAGGAAGTGGTTAGTGTTGAAATCAATCGGGTTTGATATATTTTAGAATTATGCTTCGCGAAATAAAGTTGAAATATACGTTGTGAAATAAGATAGAAATATAGCTTCGCCGAAATTTGCTTTGCGAAATATTTATCCCCCTATTTCAATACATTTCAAATGTATTTCCACCATATTTCTATTCTATATCTAAATTGCTCCGAATCCTTTCGCTATATGGATTTCTGCAAAAGTTCCTGTTTCAATCACATATCAATCGTATTTCCACTTTATTTCCACCCTATTTCCACTTTATTTCAATTGTATTTCCACTTTATTACAATCCAATTTCCTTCAAAAAAATCAGAATAAATGAATCGATTATATCCCATCTTCCTCAAAGCCCATGAATTAAACTTTCTGCTCGTTGGTGGAGGGTTTGTGGGGACGGAAAAGTTGAGTTTCCTACTCAAAAGTAGTCCCGAAGCTCAGGTGACGGCAGTTTCAAAAGAATTCAATGCTGAATTTTTGGAACTAGCAGAGGTAGCAACCAATGTTACTCTGATTCAAGATGTGTATCACGAGAAGTATCTTGGGGGGAAGCATATCGTCATTGCAGCGACGAACTTTCCTGAGATCAACAGACAGATTCATGATGAGGCCAAAGAAAGATATATTCTTGTCAATGTAGCAGATACACCAGAGCTTTGTGATTTTTATTTGGGTGGAATCGTCACGAAAGGAAATCTAAAAATTGCGATCAGCACCAATGGAAAATCTCCTACTACAGCCAAAAGGCTTCGACAGCTACTGGAAGAAGTACTCCCCGAAGAAATTGATGACCTGCTACAAAACCTCAACGCATATCGCGATACGCTCAAAGGTGATTTTGAGTACAAGGTCAAAGCCATGAACGACATCACAGAGTTATTGGTGGAGAAGAAGGGTTAAGAATTAAAACAAGTAGTTAAAAGTTATCGTTTTGGTAACTTTTTTCTTTATATTTGTTTTAAACAAGTAATTTGGTGTGAAAATATTTTCTAGAGGAACTTTAAGAGATTTTTGGGAAAAGCATGCTAATTGTGAACAACAATTGAAAATTTGGTATCGTGAAACTGAAAAATCTAATTGGTCATCCATTCAAGATCTTAAAAGAGAGTATCCTAGTGCAAGTATTCTAAAAAATAATCGAATTGTTTTCAACATTAAAGGAAATGATTATCGATTAATTGCCAAGTTCAACTTTGAATATCAGCTTTGTTGGATACGGTTTATTGGGACGCATGCTGAGTACGATAAAATCAATGCAAACGAAATTTAAGATGAAAATTAAACCAATAAAAAACGAGAAAGATTATCAAAATGCACTTGCTAGATTAGAGGTGATTTTTGATGCTAAGAAAGGTACTGAGGAAGGTGATGAATTGGAAATCTTATCCATTATCATTGATAACTACGAAAAAGAGAATTTCCCAATTGAAATGCCTGACCCCATTGCTGCAATTAATTTTAGAATGGAACAGATGGGATTAAAGCAAAAGGACTTGGTTGAGATGATTGGTTTTAAAAGTCGCGTTAGTGAAGTCATGAATAAAAAACGTAAACTAACTTTAGAAATGATCAGAAAACTAAGTGTCAACTTAAAAATCCCAACTGATGTATTGATTCAAGATTATTAAGAGTTTTAGATAGAAGTAATTTTTTTGAAAAAATCAGGATATACTTCTAGATCTAGAAACCTGAGTATAGCCTGATTTTTAGAATTTTAGATTAAAACAACCTAACACCCACTGTCGGTATAATTGTTTTTATATTGTCTGTGAAAATAAAACCTCCGTTAAGTTGAAGGTTTCCCTTGATATTATATCTATAAGATGCTTTTAAAGTTGTTCCTTGGAAGACTGGACCAGAATCATTCAAAAGGTAACCAATCTGAATTGTACTCCATGGAGCTTTAGTAGGATTGATTAAAATCTCGGCATTTATAAATGGATTATGGAATACATTAACACCACCATCTGGTTTGTCAGAGAAAAAAACTGAATTCGTAATTGAGGCTCCTAAGCCTATTTTTTTTAAGTTGACTACAGTTCTAAATCCCATTTCAGGAGCAAACTTTCCACCAATAAAGTCTAAGCCAAAAGGAATACCTAGAGTATAACTCTTTCTATGTGGAATATATTGGGTAATTATATCTTTAATAGCTCCAATAAAAGTGTTTTCAGCCCAATTCGGGTGTAAATAATATGTTCTGACTCCATCTTCATTGAAGTCTCTGATAGATTTGACTGCCCGCAATAATTTTTCTTCTATATCATCCTTTGGATAATCATTTGAGTTGAAGATAGCTTCGAGCTGACCTTTATTTGGCATTACGAAAACCAAAGTATCGGTAAAATAATCTGGATTTTTTTCAGCAAAGTTTTTGAAAGAGGAAGTGTAATTTGGCGTATTACTTTTCAATTGTGCCTGTGCAAGGTAGCTGAAGCTACATAAGAAGATTAAAATGATAAGTTTTTTCATTGGTTTGTGTGTTTTGGTTGAATAATCCCTGTGCACAGGATTTTAGGTATTCAGCTGTTTTATTGTTCATAAAGTCGGGCTGTCAGCGCATTGATTTGTAGCCTGAGCCTACCTTTCTTTCTGTTGTTTAATTCGTTTATTGCTTCCAATTCCTTTTCAGAAAGTTCTACATTGAATCCATCAATTTTGATTCTTCGCCTAGGTTCTTCCCAATTGACTGCGATGACTTTTTTACTCCCCTTGATGTCCTTTGCAGTGTCAAGCTCAGCTTCTATTTCATCTGTATAAATTTCCGCTACGAATATTTCTGGGAGAGGAATAGCAACTTCTATTGCCTTAACTATCTCTTTCTTTTCAATAGTTGGGATCAATTCAGGAGAATTTGGAATTTCGTTTTTTGAAGGTGAAGTACTTTTGATTTCCCTTACATCTTGTGGTGGAGCATGGATCAAAGTTGGTTGGATGATGATTGTATTTGTAATGTCAGTCATCAAGAACTCTTCTTTAAAATCGTTTTGTTGCTTCGCTAACCAAATCATCCCCCAAATTCCAAAAAGGAATACTGCTGCTGCAGAAAATCTATAAAATGCTATTATTCGCTTTTTGCGTTCTATGCCTTTCTGTATCCCAAACCATAAATTTTCTTTTGGAGTATGAATAGGTAGCTGATTTTTCAGATTCGACACCTGCTGATCTAAGGATTTTTTGTCCAAGATTCTATCCCAGACAATTTCATCTGGAAGATGCTCTGGCAAGCGGTTTTTCCAAGAATTATGTTCAGGATCTTTCATTTTGAATAGTAGGTTTTGCTTAGGGCTTTCTTTAATAGTTTTTTAGCGTAATGAAGCTGCGATTTGGAAGTTCCAATAGTCACTTTGAGCATGTTGGAGATTTCTTGATTGGAATAGCCCTCGATTTCATAAAGGACAAAGACCGCTCGGCTTGATTCGGGTAAATTTCTGATTGCCTGATCGAGCATTTCTGCATCTATCCATTGATCTAGCAGCAAATCATTTGATTTGATATCCTCATTCAATTCTTCAAATGCAATCTCGGACCGAATTCCTTTGAGTGCTTTTCGGATCATAATTGTTTTGACCCAGGCTCCAAGAGTTGATTCTTCTCGGAAGTTTTTGATGTTTCTAAAAACATCGATAAAGCCTTCTTGCAAGTAGTCATTCGCTTGGTCATAGTCATTGCAGATTCTATAGATCAAGTTGAACATGGCTACTTTGTACTTCTCAAAAAGCGCAAACTGAGCCTGAGCATTTTGCTCTTTGCAGGCTTGGATCAGTTCATCTTCATTGGAGTAGTTTTTTACCATATTCAACATAAAGAGTATTCTTATCTAAAAAAGGTTGGAAGGAAGTGGAAAAAAACCTAATATTCTTCAAAAAACAAAGAATGAAGACTGTAGATGATATTGTGAAGCTTGGAGATCCAAGATTATATGAAGTTTGTAAACCTGTACAGAAAGAAGAACTTCACTTAGTAGATGATTGGGCAAAAGATCTCCATGATGCCATGGAAGATATTCGGAGAGTTTATGGCTTCGGAAGAGGGATTGCCGCGCCGCAACTTGGGATTATGAAGCGACTTTTTTATTTGAATCTTGATCGCCCTTATATCATTATCAATCCTGTATTGCAAAATCAAAGTGAAGAAATGTTTGAGCTTTGGGATGATTGTATGAGTTTTCCAAATCTGCTGGTCAAAGTCAAAAGGCATCAATCACTTACTTTAGAATACTTGGATGAAAACTGGGAAAAGCAATTTTGGGACGTTTCAAATGATATTTCAGAACTTGTCCAACATGAATATGATCATTTGAATGGTGTTTTATGTACCATGCGCGCTATTGACGACAAGAGTTTTCAGTGGAAAGGTTGAGTTTTTGTATATTCACGTTTGATAGAAAAGGAAAATATGTCATTTTCAAAAGAATTTAAAGAGGCAATTAGTAATCTTCCTGACAAGGAAAAAGACAAATTATTATTTCGTTTGCTCCGAAAAGATATGAAGTTGGCTAATCGCCTTTATTTTGAGCTAATTAGCGATTATTCTGTAGAAGAAGAAAGAGAAAAGGTTCGTGAAGCCTTGGGAAAACAAATTCAATCTATTAGTAATGACCATTATTCAATTGGATACCTCAGCATGGATGTTCGATCTCTGAGTGGGATAATTAATGAGCATGTCTCAACAACAAAAGACAAAATTGGTGAAATCGAATTGAATATATTTTTATTAATCGAAGTTCTGTCTAAGAATAAAGATAGGATATTTAGATCTCACCCATCTAAGGCTCAGAAGTTTTCAACGGCAGTAGTAGCAAGAGTTTTTAAAATACTTTTATTGATTAATAAACTTCATCCAGATTTTAGACTAGAGTTTAAAGATGAACTTGCAGAACTTGGAAATATCATAGGAGATAACCCATATATCATGAAAATGGCTATTTTTAATGGTTTAGATGTAAATTGGTTGACTTCAAGAGATATCCCTGAAGATATTGAAGAAATATATAAAGACTTGAGATCAAGGGGATATTTGAGATGAATTTGAAAGTTTATTGATCCTTTTAGGCGAACTATTCCTATTCTGTCAGGCTACTTTAAAAATTTTGTCTAAATTTGCACCAATTTAGCCATAAGTATTTACACCTCTTAAACCCTCACTCATAATGCCTAAGGATAGCAGTATCAAACACGTACTCATCATCGGTTCAGGTCCCATCGTCATCGGTCAAGCTTGTGAATTTGACTACGCAGGCTCTCAAGCCGCTAGGTCACTCAGAGAAGAAGGCATCACTGTCACGCTTATCAATTCCAATCCAGCGACCATCATGACTGATCCAGTCACTGCTGACAACGTGTATTTGCTCCCATTAGAAAAGAAATCCATCATTCAAATTCTAAAGGATCACCCTACCATCGATTGTGTTTTGCCTACGATGGGTGGACAGACAGCGCTCAATCTTGCTATCGACTGTGATGTAGCTGGAATTTGGAAAAAATTCGGAGTAAGAATGATCGGCGTGGATATCGACGCCATCGATACAGCCGAAAATAGAGAGAAATTTAAAGTATTATTAGAAAAAATTGGAGTAGGCGTCTGCAAAGGTGCTACCGCTACTTCATTTCTTCAAGGAAAAGAGATCGCTCAAGAAATCGGTTTTCCACTTATCATCAGGGCATCCTATACTCTGGGAGGTGCAGGTGGAGCTTTTGTCGAGAAAGCCGAGGACTTCGAAAAGCTTTTGATGTCTGGACTTGAGGCCTCGCCGGTTCACGAAGTCCTGATTGAGCAAAGTATCATGGGTTGGAAGGAATATGAACTTGAGGTGATGCGTGATAATATCGGGAACATGATTGTAATCTGTTCTATCGAAAACTTTGACCCAATGGGTGTTCATACGGGAGATTCGATCACAGTAGCACCTGCCCAAACACTTCCTGATACAGTGTATCAAAGAATGCGAAACTATGCCATCACCATGATGAATAGCATAGGTACTTTTGCAGGTGGTTGTAATGTGCAGTTTGCGGTAAGTCCTGACAACAAAGATATTATTGGGATTGAAATCAACCCAAGAGTTTCTCGTTCATCTGCTTTGGCTTCGAAAGCTACAGGCTATCCAATTGCAAAGGTAGCTGCAAAATTAGCAGTTGGCTATAATCTTGATGAATTGAAAAATTCTATCACAGGAACAACCTCCGCATTTTTTGAGCCTTCGATTGATTATGTGATTGTAAAAATCCCAAGATGGAACTTTGACAAATTCAAAGGATCTGACAGAAGACTTGGACTTTCTATGAAAGCAGTAGGAGAGGTAATGGGAATTGGAAGAAATTTCCAAGAAGCACTTCAAAAAGCTTGTCAGTCATTAGAAATTAAGAGAAATGGTTTAGGAGCAGATGGTAAAGAACTCAAAAACCAAAACGAGATCCTTTACAGTCTTGCTAATCCTAGTTGGAATAGATTATTCCATATTTACGATGCCTTCAAATTGGGGATCTCCTTTAGAACTATACAGGACCTCACAAAGATCGATAAGTGGTTTTTGAAGCAGATTGAGGAGCTGATCCTATTAGAAAAGGAAATTGAGAAGCATGGTCTTGAAAGTATCCCAAGGGATTTGATGGAAATGGCAAAGATGAAAGGCTATGCTGATCGTCAGTTGGCTCATTTACTTGGTTGTCTTGAAAGTGAGGTTTTTGATAAGCGTTACAAGGAAATGGGCATCAAGCGAGTTTATAAACTTGTGGATACTTGTTCAGCTGAATTTGAAGCACAGACTCCGTATTATTATTCCACCTTCGGAGAAGAGAATGAATCAATAGCTAGCAATAAGAAAAAAGTCGTTGTGCTTGGATCAGGTCCAAACCGAGTAGGTCAAGGAATTGAGTTTGATTATTCATGTGTTCATGGTGTGTTGGCAGCTAAAGAATGTGGCTACGAGACCATCATGATCAATTGTAATCCTGAGACTGTTTCTACAGACTTTGATATTTCTGATAAGCTTTATTTTGAACCAGTATTCTGGGAGCATATCTATGAAATCATCCTTCAGGAAAATCCTTTAGGTGTAATTGTTCAATTAGGTGGTCAGACTGCTTTGAAATTAGCTGAGAAGCTTGATAAATATGGTATCAAAATCATTGGAACCAGCTACGAAGCGCTTGATTTGGCAGAAGATAGAGGAAGATTTTCTCAGCTCTTGAAAGAAAATGATGTGCCTTATCCTGAGTTTGGGACCATCCACAGTACAGATGAAGCTTTAGAGCTGTGCAAGAGACTTGGTTTCCCTCTTTTGGTCAGACCTTCTTATGTACTTGGCGGGCAAGGGATGAAAATCGTCATCAACGAAAAAGAACTTGAAGAGCACGTTGTTAATGTGTTGAGAGATATCCCTAACAATGAAATCTTGCTTGACCACTTCTTAGAAGGTGCAATTGAAGCAGAAGCAGATGCGATCTGTGATGGTGAAAATGTTTATATCATCGGAATCATGCAGCATATCGAGCCTGCGGGAGTTCATTCTGGAGATTCTTACGCGGTATTGCCTCCATACAACTTGGGAGATCTAGTAATCAGACAGATAGAAACTTATACGCATAAGATTGCTTTGGCGCTTAAAACAAAAGGACTGATCAATATTCAGTTCGCAATCAAAAATGATAAAGTTTATATCATTGAGGCAAACCCAAGAGCGTCTAGAACCGTTCCATTTATCTGTAAAGCATATCAGGAGCCTTATGTGAATTATGCGACCAAGGTGATGTTAGGAGAAAATAAAGTAACAGACTTTGAATTCAAACCTGTCAAAAAGGGTTATGCAATCAAAGAACCTGTTTTCTCTTTCCACAAATTCCCTAATGTCAATAAAGAGTTAGGTCCTGAAATGAAATCCACAGGAGAAGCAATTTATTTTATTGAGGATTTAATGGATGATTTCTTCTTGAAGATTTATAGTGAAAGAAACTTATATTTAAGTAGATAATTTGATTTGGGAATTGGAAAATCTCCAATTCCCAAATGAATAAAAATTTAAAAAAATTGGTAAAAGCATTAGTAATTATTCTAGGAGTTGGATGGCTGCTTGGACAACTGATCAGGTATTTTCTGAGAAGTAAATTGGCCAAATTTGCGCAGCAGGTAAATGAGGCGGCTAGAGAACATCAGCAATCTCAAAACAGGAATACTACTCCTAAAAACGGAAATGTAAATGTCGATCACATTCCTGAAAACTTTAAAGCAAAACGCTCTAAGGAAATCAAAGGTGGCGACTATGTAGATTATGAAGAAGTGAAGGATTAATTATTTTTGTCACCAAATGTAAAAAGCCTGCAAATCTTGATGATTGACAGGCTTTTTACATTTAATATAAGAGCAAATTATTTTTGAGATCTAATGGTCAAAAATAGTTGGTAAAAACCCTGTAACGTATTGATTTAAAATTATTTACAAAAACCTTATTGAAATCAGTTTCAATAAGGTTTTTTTG
>NZ_BMFD01000015.1 GCF_014637795.1 Belliella aquatica
CGAATGGTTCGGCAAGACCCAGCCTATCCACGACTGCGGAACATGCACAGAAGCTCAACACCAAGAAAACAGAAGAACAGAGTTGAAGTTGAGAAAGTAATTGAGTGTACAACGTACCAAGTACGATGTGCCAAGTACCAAATAGAAAACAATACAAAACCCCAAGTGCTCTTTGAGCAAGCAGAGTGTACTTGGGGTTTAAATAAAATATTAGACTTAAATAAAAAGTTAATACCTATATCAGGTATTAATGAATTCTTAATCTGTATATTTATAGAGGAATATGTATTTCACATAATCTTTTTTGTTTTTTATTCAAAAATTGGCTTAAAAATTAAATGTTAGGCTAAATTTTTGCTTAAGAACAAATATATATGATTGCTTGATGATCCTCTTAGTATGATCAAGAGAATAGTGGTTAAAAAGAAAGATCAACTTAAAAATATACAATACCAATATTAAGGTATTCAAAGATCCCTAACCTGTAGATTTATTAAAGGACCACCTGTTTCGGGTGGTCTTTTTTGTTATATAGTTACATAGAATTAATAATTAGTTTGCTTCTGATAGCAAAATGTAAAAGTTACTTTTTTACATGTAAATGATCTTACTTAACATTTGTGACTTATTGTAATACTTTATTTGGGGGCTACTGATGTCATTGACCATTGATACCTGTGAACAGGGGTAGGTCACAATTTGAACTTGTTCTTTACTTCAAGGAGATCCATATCTAGTTAACCAAAAATACAAATAGCCTTAAAAAACCATCTTCGACTTTAATCAAAAAAAAGATCTTTGGAAAAATACATCTTTATGCGCTTTTTTAGCTTAATCACATCTACTCTCCAATCACATCTTGCTAGTAGCTCCCTAGGTACCAAAGTAGTAGCAGTCTAGTATCAACGTTGGGGTAACGTAGGGGATACGTAGACCCCGTGACTAGACCCTGTAATTTCAATTCTTTAAAAAATATATTTTATTATCGATTTTTTTAAATTTAAATTAGTTTCGTTCAAATTGGAATCAATCTTAAAATTTAACTCACAGTTCATTAAATTCTCTCAATTTATCAGATGTCAGAAATGTAAAAAACTATTATTTACATATTAGCGAATAAAAAACTC
Organism: Belliella aquatica; assembly: GCF_014637795.1. GTDB lineage: Bacteria > Bacteroidota > Bacteroidia > Cytophagales > Cyclobacteriaceae > Belliella > Belliella aquatica. The sequence goes on from NZ_BMFD01000015.1 coordinate 1,128, forward strand.
TTCAATCATTAATCCTTTACCAAAAGCTGACTTTAATCATATTTTCACCTTTTTTATATCACCTTAATGCGCATTCTTCAGCCTTAGATTTGTGATATCTATTACAAAACGATGTGCGAATGAAAGTGGAAACAGATTCTGAGTTTTTGATACCAGCTGAACTGATTGCAAAGCATTACTGCAGTTCATTGCCAAATAATTTCCCCAAAGATCTTTCAGAAGGGAAAGGAAGTCTCATGTGTACTCCCAATCAATTTCCAAGCCTTTTTACGGCGCATTTGCCTGAAGTTTTAGACTGGCTTCATGGAATGGAGATTCCGAAAGGATTAGAAAAAAATCCATGCAAAACACCTGTCTTGTTGTTTGATCAAGAATTAACAATGGAGCATTTGCTGTTTCATTATGATGGTACACCGGCTTCGGCAGACTTGATCTTAAATTTTATACACCTTTTTAAGGATACAATCAAAGGCAGTAAAGCGACCATTATTTCACCTTCATTTATCCCGAAATCAAAACAAAGAGAAGAACAGGATATCATTCAAGCAGTGAGCAATGCGACCTTCGAAACTTCCTTTATAAAGTTTAATTTCTCCAGAATAGGTGACTTCTGGTCTTATGCAGTAAAGCACCAATGCACACTTTTAGTCACTTCTAAAAACAATCAGGCGGATTTGGCTAAAGTGCTATTCCACTTCTATAAAGGTGGGATGTGGTACAATCGGCTTTCATTTTATTTGTCGTTTTGACAGAATTCAAAATATGATGTTTCCTAGTTATTCACTATTTTAGAATCCCAGCATTATGACAAAGATTAACAAAGTAGATACCTCCAAGGCAAGGGCTAACTGTTTCCATTGTGGGGAAACTTGCACAGAAGAAATCATTCATCTTGAAGATAAAGATTTCTGCTGTACAGGCTGTAAGCTTGTGTACGAAGTATTGAATGAGAATGATCTTTGCAATTATTACGACCTTGCAGATAGCCCTGGGACGAATCAAAAAAACTCAAAATCCAAAGACAATAGATTCGATTACCTTGATGATGCCGATATTATCAGAAAATTGATTGACTTCCAAAATCAAGAGGAAACACACATCACTTTTACAATTCCTTTGATTCATTGTGCTTCCTGTATCTGGCTCCTAGAAAATCTTCATAAACTCCACAGCGGAATCATCTCTGGTAGAGTAGATTTTATTAAAAAGAAGGTTCAGGTCAAATTCAATCAAGATCAAATTAACCTCAAAGAGGTTGTCAAACTGCTTTCAAAGATCGGATATGAACCAACACTCAATCTATCGGATATCGATAAAAAAAGTGATCAGGTTACGGATAGAAAACTGATTTATAAATTGGCTTTAGCAGGTTTCTGTTTTGGCAATATGATGCTTTTCAGCCTTCCTGAGTACTTTGCTGAAGCTGAGCTGCTTGGTGAAGAATTTAAAAAGACATTCAATTACCTGAATGTGATGTTGGCATTACCAGTCTTTTTTTATGCAGCTACAGATTATTATAAATCTGCTTGGCTTTCTATAAAAAATAAGGCTATCAATATGGATGTGCCTATTGCTTTGGGTATCATCACCTTGTTTTTCTACAGTCTCTACGACATTTTCTTATTGGGAAATGAAGGTTATATGGATACGTTGGGTGGGCTATTGTTTTTTCTATTAATTGGGAAATTCTATCAACAGAAAACATTCGACACACTATCATTTGACAGAGATTACAAATCTTATTTTCCAGTTGCTGTGACCAAATTGGTTCGAGAGGAGGAAATAGTAATTCCTTTGATCAAACTGCATGTTGGTGACATCATTAAAGTGCGTAACGAGGAGTTAATTCCATCAGACAGCATTCTCTTAGAAGGGGAAGCTTATATTGATTACAGTTTTGTGACTGGTGAAGAAGTGCCGGTGGCAAAGAAGAGGGGAGAGCTGATCTATGCAGGCGGGAGGCAAAAAGGGAATGCACTTGTGCTTGCGGTACAAAAGTCACCTTCTCAAGGATACTTGACAGACCTCTGGAACAATGATGTTTTTGAGAAAGATAGGACGGACAGCTTAGAATCTTTAGCAAATAAAATTTCAGGTAAATTCACCTTTACAGTACTCTTAATTGCATTTTCGGCTTTGGCTTTTTGGGCCTACCAAGGTCAGGTGAGTCTTGGGGTCCTGACTTTTACTTCAGTGCTGATTATCACCTGTCCTTGTGCTTTGGCGATGTCCACACCATTTACTTTAGGAAATACGCTAAGAGTTTTTGGGCAAGGGAAATTTTACCTCAAAAATTCCAATACCATCGAAAAGATGGCAAAGATAGATACTGTGATCTTCGATAAAACTGGAACTTTAACTTCAACTCAAAATGCGTCTGTTGAATATGTTGGAGAAAAGCTTTCTCTAGAAACGAAGGCCATAATCAAAGGAATGGTATCTCAGTCGACACATGCCCTGAGCAATAGAATTAATGCTTGGCTAGATGGAATTCAAGCTGTAAAAATTGATGCTATTCGCGAAGTTGCTGGTCAAGGTTTAACGTGTTTTTACAAAAATCAAGAAATCAAACTTGGTTCTGCGTCTTTTGTCGGGGCGGAAGAGTCAGTAAGGTCCTTTGGAGGTAATGTTGTTTTCTATGCAGTAGAAGATGTTGTTTTTGGTTATTTCTTTATTCAAAGTGGATTGAGAAATGGCATTAGAGAAGTCGTCTCAAAGATTCAAGAAGAAAATAAAGTTCATTTCCTCTCTGGTGATCAAGACCACGAAAGGGCTAACCTGAAAGATGTTTTTGGTGATGGTGTGAATATGAATTTCAATCAAGGGCCAAGTGATAAGCTAGCCTACATCAACAAACTCAATAGTAAAGGAGCAAATACCCTAATGATAGGGGATGGCTTAAATGATGCTGGAGCCCTGAGGGAAAGCCAAGTGGGGATAGCTGTGACAGATAAGGTAACCAATTTTTCTCCTGCCTCAGATGCTATTATGGATGCTTCGGTGATGGAAAAATTACCTGCATTCATGGCTTTCACAAAATCTAGTAGAAACATCATCAAAGCGAGTTTTGGACTCAGCTTTACATACAATGCTGTCGGAGTATTCTTTGCGGTGCAAGGATTGGTAAGTCCGGTTTTCTGCGCCATTCTGATGCCGATTAGCAGTATTTCAGTGGTCTTATTCACCACATTCACGACCAACTATTTGGCATACAAAAGAGGTCTCAAAGATAAAATCTGGTAACCATGGAAGTAATATTCATATTGATAGCAATCAGCCTTGTATTAGCAGGATCATTTCTTTTCCTGTTTTTCAGGGCAGTCAAAGGAGGGCAGTTTGATGACAATCATACACCCGCGATTAGAATTCTATTCGAAAACAAAACAGTAACCAAAGATAAAAAAGTACCATCAACTAAATCTAAGTAAGTATGTCAGGAACAACATTGGAACAGTTCAGTTACGACAACAAAATCGTAAAATACTTCGGCGTAGCCACCATTGCTTGGGGTATCGTCGGGATGTTGGTCGGTGTATTAGCAGCCACCCAGCTGTTTTTGCCCGAGGCCAACTTAGGGAATCCCTACACCACATTCGGGAGAATTAGACCGCTGCACACCAATGCGGTAATCTTTGCCTTTGTGGGAAATGCGATTTTCGCTGGGGTTTATTATTCTATGCCAAGATTGCTCAAAACGCCCATGTTTAGCAAAGCACTCAGCTGGTTTCACTTCTGGGGATGGCAATTGATTATTCTTTTGGCAGCAGTGACACTCCCTTTGGGATTGACTAGTTCAAAGGAATATGCAGAATTGGAATGGCCGATTGATATCTTGATCGCTATCGTGTGGGTTGCTTTCGGTGCGAACATGATTGGTGCATTGATCAAAAGAAGAGAAAAGCACATGTATGTAGCGATTTGGTTTTATCTCGCTTCTTTCGTGACAGTCGCAGTCCTTCATATTTTCAATTCATTGGCACTGCCTGTTTCTTTCTTCAAAAGTTACTCTGCTTATGCAGGAGTACAAGATGCCTTGGTTCAGTGGTGGTATGGACACAATGCGGTGGCATTTTTCTTGACTACACCATTCCTTGGATTGATGTATTATTACCTTCCAAAAGCAGCAAATAGACCGGTATATTCTTACAAACTCTCAATTATTCACTTTTGGTCCTTGATTTTCTTATACATCTGGGCAGGACCTCACCATTTGCTTTATACGGCATTACCAGAGTGGGCTCAGATTCTTGGAGTTGTATTTTCCATCATGTTGATTGCTCCTTCTTGGGGTGGGATGGTCAATGGCCTTTTGACTTTAAGAGGTGCTTGGGATAAAGTACGAGTTGACCCAGTTTTGAAATTTATGGTCGTAGCAGTGACGGCCTATGGTATGGCAACTTTTGAAGGGCCTTTACTTTCTCTGAAAAATGTAAATGCCATTGCTCACTATACAGATTGGATTGTAGCGCACGTCCACATTGGCGGTTTGGGTTGGAATGGTTTCTTTACCTTTGCAATGTTGTATTGGTTATGGCCAAAAATGTGGAAAACAGACCTTTTCTCTACCAAATTAGCGACTACTCACTTTTGGTTAGGGACAATCGGGATCTTGTTTTACGCACTTCCAATGTACGTAGCGGCATTGACACAATCATTGATGTGGAAAGAATTCTCTGATGCAGGTAGATTGGTTTACCCGAATTTCTTGGAAACAGTCGTTCAGATTGTCCCAATGTATATGTTGAGAGCTTTCGGTGGTGTATTGTACTTGTCAGGTGTATTCTTGATGGTGTACAACATGTTTAAAACAGCCAAACAAGGAACTTTCGTACCTGAAGAAGCTGATGAAGCGCCTGCATTATTACCTCACACTGAAGAAAAAGGAGAGTTCTGGCACAGAGCATGGGAAAGAAAACCTATTTTCTTCACAGGATTAGCCACAGTAGCTATCTTAATAGGTGGTATCATTGAGATTGTTCCAACCATTTTGGTAAAATCAAACGTGCCAACTATTTCAAGTGTACAGCCTTACACTCCTTTGGAACTGCAAGGCAGAGACTTGTATATCTCACATGGTTGTGTGGGTTGTCACTCTCAAATGATCAGACCTTTCCGTTCGGAAACTGAGCGTTTCGGAGAATATTCTAAAGCAGGTGAATTTGTCTATGACCGTCCATTCCTATGGGGATCTAAACGAACGGGTCCGGACTTACATAGAGTGGGAGGGAAATATCCAGACAGTTGGCATTATCACCATATGGTTGATCCTTCGAGCATGTCTCCAGGGTCACTTATGCCTCCTTACCCATGGTTGGCTACTAATATAATGGCGCACGAAGATGTACCAGCGAAGATTAGAACCTTACAAAAGTTAGGTGTTCCTTATCCTGAAAATTATGATCAACAAGCCAATGCAGACTTGGAGCTTCAAGCAGATCAAATTGTGAAAAGCCTTCAGTCTGCCGGTGTAGAAGTGATGCCGCAAGCTGAAATTGTTGCACTGATTGCTTATCTACAGCGATTAGGAACAGATATCAAGAAGACAGCAGCTACTAACCCTTAATTCACAGAACTATGAAAAAAGATATCTTAAACTCGATAGAGAATATAGAAATCTATCCAATTATCTCCTTGTTGATCTTTGTGCTCTTCTTTGTGGGGATGTTTATTTGGGTAGTCAGAGCAGACAAAAATTATATTGATCATATGAAAGATTTGCCTTTCGATGAGGAATCAAAAAAGAACAGCGGCTATGAAAAAGTTTAAATTCTTACTTACGATGCTGATAAGTTTTTCATTTACTTTATCAGCATTTGCTCAGACAAGTGAAGTCTCTTGGGTGACCAAACTTCAGGAAATGGATACCAGTCAATTAACCCTCTTGGTAATATTGGCAGTGGTTTTAGGAGTGATCCTTTTGCTTCTGGTCTTGATGATTTACTTAATGTCATTTATGGTGACCGTATTCAAAAAGCAAAGCCCTGAAAGAGCAGCAGAACCTTCTTGGTGGGATGAATTCAAATTGAAATACATCGTCGGAAGAATGAAACCGGTAGGTGGAAAAGAAGAGAAAGAGATGATGCTAGATCACAGCTACGATGGTATTGTTGAATTAGACAATCATATGCCACCTTGGTTGGTAAATGTATTTTATCTTTCCATTGCTTTTGCTGTGGTTTACTTTACCTATTATCAAGTATTAGGTTTAGGTCAAACACAGATCGAAGAATATCAAGAAGAGTTGCAAATAGCAGCAATACAAGCCGAAGAGTACAAGTTGTTGGCATTAAGTTCTCTAGATGAAAACTCTGTTGTATTTGATTCTTCTACACCTGCCATCAATTCTGGAAAGGCGATTTACGACACCAACTGTGTTGCTTGCCATGCAAGTGACGGGGGAGGTGGAATCGGCCCAAATATGACAGACGAATATTGGATCCATGGTGGTGGAATAGCTGATATTTTCAAAGTAGTCAAATATGGCGTTATTGAAAAGGGAATGATTCCTTGGCAAGACCAGTTGAGTCCCGAAGAAATGCAGAATGTTTCCAGCTATATCCTGACTCTACAAGGAACCACACCTGCTAATCCGAAAGCACCTGAAGGGGAGAAATATGAACCTGCTATCGAGAGTCCTCTAGATGCAATAGGGGATGATGAACTGGGATTAGTTCCAGTCGAGGAAGTGGAGAGTTAAATTTAAATAGAAGGAAATGAGTAGCAAAAAAGAGGTTTTCGACCCTAATAGCTTTAGAGATTCTTTGGGGACAATGAAAGAGGATGGTAAAAGGAACTGGGTTTACCCTAAAAAGGTGTCTGGTAAATTTTACCGTTGGAGAACCTACTTATCTTGGGTTTTACTAGCAATCTTGTTTGCTGGGCCATTTATCCAAGTAGGCGGGAGACCTTATATGCTGTTCAACATTTTCGAGAGGAAGTTTATCATCTTTGGGGCAGCTTTTTGGCCTCAAGACACGCATTTACTAATCTTCTTGCTACTCATTTTCTTTGTTTTTATCATTCTATTTACAGCAGTTTTTGGAAGAGTCTTCTGCGGATGGGCCTGTCCACAAACTTTGTTTATGGAAATGGTATTTAGAAAAATCGAATATTGGATAGAAGGCGACGCCAATCAGCAGCGCAAACTCAATGCATTGCCCTGGACTTCAGAGAAAATCTGGAAGAAGGGTTTGAAATTGACAATATTCACCTTCATCTCTCTTTTGATCTCACACACTGTCATGGCTTATTTGATAGGGGTGGATCAAGTGATTGAAATAGTCAGTCAACCCCCAGCAGCACATTTGTCTGGGTTTATAGGATTGATGGCTTTTACTGGAATCTTTTTGTTTGTGTTTTCATGGTTTAGAGAACAAGCTTGTATTGTAGTCTGTCCTTACGGAAGATTGCAAGGTGTACTCCTCGATGCCAACTCGATCAATGTGACTTATGATCATGTGAGGGGAGAGCCAAGGGGAATGATCAGAAAAAACAAGATTGAAGAAACTCCAAAAGGAGATTGCGTGGACTGTAGCCTATGCGTGCAAGTTTGTCCCACCGGAATTGATATCAGAAATGGTGTACAGATGGAATGTGTCAATTGTACCGCTTGTATCGATGTATGTGACGATGTCATGATCAAAGTAGATAGGCCTACTGGCTTGATTCGATACGCTTCGGATAATAGTGTGCTGAAACAAACCCAAAAACTACTAACTACAAGGGTGAAAATTTACTCTGTACTCTTAGTGATTTTAATGGGTGCTTTTGTAGCCTTGATTGCTACAAGAGATGATCTTGGAGCGACAGTCACGAGATTCAGAGGAATGACTTACCAAGCTAGAGATACAGGTGAAATTAGTAATCTTTACGAAATGTCATTTATCAATAAAACTTTCGATCAGCAGTTGGTGGAACTACAAGCTGAAGACCCTTCCTACCAAGTAGAGGTGGTTGGAGATCAGAATTGGACCTTAGCCGGTCAATCGAAGTTTGACGGGAGATTCTTCATCGTCAAAGATCAAAAAATGGTCAGCGTAAACCAAGATGATGTGGTGCTTTTACTCCTTCAAAATGGAGAAGTGATTGATAAAATCAAAACGAGTTTCGTAGGGCCAATTTCAAAAGAATAGAGCATACCTAAAGAAAATATAATGGACTGGGGAAAAGGAATAGTTATCGTAATTGCGGTCTTTGTCTTGTTTATGGCAGGATTGGTTACCATCTGTGTGAAGCAAGATGATATCCATTTAGTAACTCAAAATTACTACGAAGAGGAAATCAAATATCAGGATCAAATTGATAAAATCGTCAATGCCCATAACTTGGATTATGAAGTGTTGGCTTACAACACACAACTCAAAAGAGTTGTAATGAATCTTCCGGTGGGATCCAAAGGAACGGTGCATTTATTCAGACCATCTGATGCTAGATTAGATCAAAAAATTGACTTCCAACTGCTCAATGTAGAAGAAAATTATATTGATGTAAAGGACTTGAAGGCTGGATATTGGAAGGTGAAATTGACTTGGGAGGAAAATGGCGTTGCGTACTACGAAGAGAAAAAAATCAATATTTAAATGATTTGGACTGCGTTTTTATTGGGTTTCTTGGGTTCATTCCATTGTCTTGGAATGTGCGGACCTATTGCTTTGGCTATTTCAGCAAAAGACAATGCCCCATTTCTGCGCAATAAAATCATCTATAATCTCGGCCGAACACTCACTTATTCTATCTTAGGAGCCATCATCGGAATGGTCGGCTTTTCCTTAGCTTTGGCTGGAATTCAGCAATGGATATCTATTGGCATGGGAGCATTGATTTTGCTGATGGCTTTTTTCTACAAAAGAGCCGAAAGAGTCATTACCCAATCAGGCTTATTTGGAGCAGTTTACAAATTAAAATCTTCCTTAGGATACTTTTTGAAAAAGGGTGGGAGCGCAGCATTTTTTGCTTCAGGCCTCCTCAATGGACTACTTCCTTGTGGAATGGTATACATCGCATTGATCGCATCATTAGCTTTGCAAAACCCATTGAATGGCGCTATTTACATGTTCTTCTTTGGGATGGGAACTATCCCCATGTTGATCGCGGTGATGGTATCAGGAAAGATCTTATCGATTAAAATCCGAACGAAACTCACAAATGCTTTACCATACTTGGCGATGTTTATCGGTATTCTTTTCATCGTCCGCGGATTAGGCTTAGGGATTCATTATATCAGTCCAAAGCTTCATGTTTTTGACTACGGAACTGAGAAGATAGAGATTACAATGTGCGAGTAAGAAGAGATGCTAGATTTTTAGAGCTAAGAAGTAAGAGCCAAGAACCAAGAATTAGAGACGAGAAGCAAGAGACGAGAATTTTAAATTTGGAATCATCAAAAGAATCAAGCGATTAAACTAATAAACTTCACAACCTTAAAACCTTTTAAACTTTTAACCCAATCAACAATTCAACTTAATCAACGAATCTGGCCACCCCAAAAACCTTCCAACTTTCCAACCTTCCAACTTTCCAACCTTTCAATTTTTAAATCTTCCAATCTTCCAATCTTCCAATCAAATAACAAATCTCGCCACCCCAAAAACCTTCCAAATTCCCAACCTTCAAACCTTCCAATTTTTAAATCTTCCAATCTTCTCTCCTCAAATCGCCTTACTAAAAACAAACTGCCTCTCTGTTTTTTCTTGCATTCTTAGGTCAAAGGCGGTGCAGATATTCCTCACAAAAGGAAGACCCAGTTCTAATATTTCGATACCAGAGGCATCAAATTGAATCAAGCCTTCTTTTTGGAATGTGGTTAGTTTTTCTAAGTTGCTTGGACTGATATCATGATAAAACGTAGCGTCCCATTCAGCAACCTGATTACAAATCAGATTCAAAATCAAATCTCTCGTAGCAATATCCTCTGAACTCATAGCGTGTCCTTTTGTCAAAGGCAAATGCGTTAAACCAATCTGCTCTTTGTATAAATTGATATCTTTGACATTTTGACCATAAGCATAGTAGATGTCAGAAATTGAGCTATTTCCCAACCCGATCAATATTTTGGAGGGGGAGGTAGTGTAGCCCATAAAATTCCGATGTAGGGTTTTATTTTCTTTGGCTTGATAAAGTGGATCATTCTCAAGGGCAAAATGATCCATGCCTACCTCGAGATAACCTATTTCAGAAAGGATTTGCTTGCCTTTTTCATAAAGAGCTCTTTTTTCTTCTTCTTTGGGAAGATATTGTTCGAAACTCTTTTGGGCTGGAAAAGCGGAGGGCAAGTGGGCATAGCTGTAAAAGGCAATACGGTCAGGCTTCAAAGAAGAGACTTTTTCGAACGTGTCCTCAATCGTAGCAATGTTCTGATGTGGAAGCCCATAGATTAAATCAAAATTCACAGATTCATAGCCAATTTCTCTCGCGATGTCAGTGGCTTCTTTTACCTTTTCCAAAGGCTGAATTCTGTGAATGGCCTTTTGTACATCTATGTTGAAATCCTGAATTCCATAGCTGACACGACGAAACCCCAGATCAAAAAGTGTTTGTAAATGGTCTCTTGTCGTATTGTTGGGATGTCCTTCAAAACTCAGTTCAGCCTCTTTCATCAATTCGGAAGTACCAAGAATAGACCCCAACATTCTCTTAAGAGATGATGGAGAAAAGAAAGTTGGCGTTCCACCACCAAGGTGTATTCCTGCTAGTTTTGGTTGGGTCTCAAAAAGAGAAAGGTATATTTCCCATTCTTTAATTACACTTTCGATATAGGGTGTCTCGACTGCATGATTCTTTGTAATGCGCTTGTTGCAGCCACAGTAGGTGCACAAACTTTCACAATAGGGCATGTGGATATAAAGTGTAATGCCTTCAGAATCTCCAAAATCTTCATATGCGATTTTGACCAGTTTTTTCCATTTCAACTCATTCATATCATCTGCCCAAAGTGGAACAGTAGGATAGGAGGTGTAGCGAGGTGCTGGTACATTGTATTTCTGCAGAAGGCTTGGTTGGTGTGACATTTTTTCTCAAATCGATGACGATACAAAAATGCCAAGAAGTTGACCCAATTATGATGACTACAATTATTTCCAAAACTGATAAAAGTCATCTAAAAAAATAAAAAAAGCCCATCACAATCGTGATAGGCTTTAATTAATGTACTTTCGTTTTTTCTTATTCTACTGAGATTTGAACATCTTGTGCGACTCTTCCATCTACCGAAAACCCTGGAGGAATTACAGCATCTTTACCCTTTTTAGTCAGAAACAAAATACATACAAGCACGCCAAGTAAAATTGCTGCAGTTTGTTTGTCTTCTCCTTCTTCGTACACTTTGGCATTTGTAAGCCTTACTTCAGTACCATCTACTGCTTCTACAGTTTTGATTTCAACTTCAACAGATCCTTCCTTACCAAGACCTTTAGCTTTGTTTACTCTAGTAACCTGAGCTTTTGCCCTAGCACCTCTTCTAACCACTGTTTTACCATTTACCTTTACATCGTCAACTACAAAAAAGTCGAGTGTTTGACCAGCGATTAAATTAGCTGAATTGATTTCGGTTGAATTTTCAACTGAGATCACAGTTCCTGAAGCGAGTTTTACTTGTTCAACACTTTTTGAAGAAAAAGACATTGTAAGCATAGAGATTGATAGCAAAATGCTAAAAACCCTAATAGAACGTGAGTTTTGGATAAATTTGATCATAAAATATTTAGTTTGTGTTTTGTTTAATTGAAAGAGTACATTAATTTTTTCTTGTAATTTTCTTTTTGGCTGGTATTATATCTCTTCGCTGCTTTGTAACCACCAGAAATATTGCCTATATAAAATGCGGTTGAAAACATTCCAGTAAGGATGCCAATGCCATAATTCTCAGTTTTGAAACTTGTATAAGTAGCGTATCCTAATAATCCATTGAGAACTAGAGAAGAGATCCCAGTTGTGGTGTGGCCCGAATACATATATCCAGCTCCCGGAATTATCCCTAAAACTCCTGCCAAAACTGGCTTTTTTTGCTTAAGGCTAGTGATGGAATTGATCGTCTGAATGTTTTGAGACAAATATTCCCTGAAGATATAATTCTCAGAGACCATAGCGTATTGCTCCTGTACCTTGTCGAATTGATCAAGCTGTGCATATAGAAACCCTTTGAAGGCCAATCTTCTGTCATTAATATCTTTCCAATCGATATCACTATCTAGAATTTCAATAGATTTTTCAGTTTGGTTTAGACCAAACCAAGCCTCACTGACTTTAAGTATAATATTCGGGTCATTTGCAAGTAATGGATTTTTAAAATTTCCATGTTCAAAAATTATTTTCTCATATTCTTCAATAGACATTAATGCCTTGAAATAATTATACTCAAGAGTTAGAGTCTCTGTTGGGTCTTCGAATTTCAACCTATGATACTCCGTTATTGCTTCTCTGTAAAGCTGTTTGTCAATGAGGTGAAGAAAGAATTTAATGTCATCTGAAATATTTTCGTCAAAACTTTTAGAATATTCCTTTTCACTTTTTTTGAACATTTGACTATTCGAGTCAGGGTATGTAACTAAATCAATGAACTTAAATTCTCCCTCGACTAACTCCATGTCATAAAACTTATGCTCATGACCGCATCTTGTCAACCGATCACTTGTCATCAAAAAACCATTCACTAAACCTTTTTCATTAAATGCCTCCATTGCATATTTTGAACAACTAGGATACATAGGGCATTTTTGAGATCTAATATCACTGATAAACTTTTGGTAAAAATTGTAAACATCCCCCGGACTTTCTTCTTGAGAAAAAGCAGGATATTGAATTAATACAAGAATAAATAAAAATAGAAAGCTTAGTACCTTGTGTAATGTCATTATTTAACACTTCTTTAATGTTTCAAATATAGTTTAAATAATTATTTAACACTAAATAATCTATCAGTCAATTAAAAATTATTTATTTCATTTTTACAAATGCAATCTTAAGTAAACCTGATAGTATCCATAAGTTGAAAAAGTATTTTTTAGATCACTTTAATTGTCAAGAAGTTGACTTGAGAGGAAGAGGATAGTTAGTATTTATCCTGAAGACCAAATTATATTCAAAGGGGAAAAGAGGCAATTTCTTTGTTAAATAAAAGTTTCAGTATTTAATTTTTTTTAAAACAGATTCTTAGTAAACTCGATTTTAATCTTGAGTTGAAATTCCTTGATGACTTTGAAAATCTCTACCAAAGTAACCATTTGAACTTTCGTCAGTTCCTTGATGCGAACAAAGTTTTCAGGAGATTTATTTTCTTCGATGATCATCAAAGCTTGCTTTTCCAATCGCAATGCCATCAGGTAATAATATGCATGCTGAAGCTCTTGGGCTTCTTTTTCTGTAAAAATGCCCTTTTGCTGAAGTGTGATAATTCTCTTCCCTGTATTTGTCTCAAAAATGCGATTTTTCAAAGCGAAAATCCTCACCAAATCCACAATTGGAGTCATCGTTTTTTTGATGTCAAAAAACTTCTCCCCCTCGATTTTGAAGGTTCTTATGTTTTTTAAAAAAGTAAGTGGTGGCTCAAATTGCAGTGCATTGTTGCCCATGTTTAAGAAAAAACGCTCTGTTGGATTCTGAAGTTGGAGATCCATAAAGCCTTTCAACTCTTCCAAAATTCCAAAATCTCCATAGATCGCTCGGCAGTCAAAAAAAGTAGAATATTTCATGACCGTCTCTTGTGTAGATTCCTGAATCCAACTTTCATAATTGCGCTTCCAATGCGAGAGCGAATGGGTCCATTTGGGATTTTTAGCCATAAAACCACCCAAGCAAAAGCTGAAGCCTATATGATCCAAAGCAGTGGAAACTCGATTGGAAAAATCTAAGAAATAGTCTCTTACTAACTCTCTTTGTTCATTGGCTTTATCCTCGTAAATGATGGCATTGTCTTGGTCGGTTTTGAGTGTTTGCTCTCCGCGACCTTCACTTCCCATGACGAAAAACACAAACTTCGCCGGAGGTGTGCCTATGTCAGAAATAATGTTTTCGATCACCCGCAAGGCAATCGTATCTGAGACAGTGGTGACGATTTGATTGATAATTTCAGATTTTAGCCCATTGTCAATCAACTGATGAATGATCTTTGGGACTTGCTGCCACTTTTCCCTAAGTTCATCCTCGTCTAGAGCCTGTTTGACGGATTGGATAAAAATAAATGGCCCCTGAGATTGTTCAGTAAGGATCTTGGTCCTACTTATCCACCCAACGTAAGTGTTTTTGTATTTTACCAGCAGATACCTAGTTTTGGTCTGAAACATCAGCAATAATGCTTCATAAAGAAAGGCATTATTAGAAATTGCAACTATTCCCCTGTCCATGATGCTACTGATAGGAGCTGAGGTATCCATTTGCTTAGCGATTACCTTATCTCTAAGCGTGATATCAGTCACAAAACCAAGAATATTCTGATCAGAATCTCCGATAAAAAGGCAAGAGATCTTCTCCTTTGCCATGATTTGGGCAGCTTCAAAAATAGGTCTATCGACTTCACAGATCCGAAGGTTTCGATGATGCATATCACCAACTTTTTTCGAATAAAATTTATCGGTGTTGATTTCTGTGGATTGTATCATGTAGCTAGGATTCTCAATGGTGAAAATAATTAAAATTATTAACTTAGACTATTGTAGTTTTGGATGGATACAATTCCTTAACAAAAGTAGCCCTAATTATAAATCTTAAACATTCAATCCATGCATAGCCTTAATTTCAAATCGGTCTTAACCGCTTTTATATTCAGCATTACTACCCAAGTGTTTGCACAGGATTATGTATTTACTTCTGTCAATGTTATTGATATGGTAGGGGAGAAGGTTCTTAAAGATCATTACATCCATGTCAAATCAGGAAAAATTCATGCGATTAATCCAGAGGTACAAGGTATTCCCACAGATAAAAACACCACAGTTATCGATGGTAATGGAGCTTTTGTTTTTCCTGGGTTAGCAGAAATGCATTCCCATATTCCGACAACAAATTCGGATGATTACTCCTATCTCCAAGATGTTATGTGGCTTTATTTGGCCAATGGGGTTTTGAATGTCCGAGGAATGATCGGTCACCCTTCCCATTTGGTTCTCAAAGAGAAAATTAAAAATGGGGAAATTACAGGCCCTAGGATTTTTGCCGCTGGGCCATCTTTGAATGGGGATTCTGTGGAGGATGCGAATGCTGGAAATCGAATGGTGAGAGAGCAAGCAGATGCAGGCTATGATCATCTGAAACTTCATCCCGGATTAGACATGCCAAAGTTCATGGCAATTTCTACTACTGCGAAAGCAAAAGGGATTAAGTTTGGAGGTCATGTGTCATTGGATGTGGGTTTGGAGAACGCCCTACTCAATGGCTACCTATCAATAGAACATATGGATGGCTACATTGAGTATTTGATCGATGACAAAAGCAAGTTGGACCCTCAGATAGCGGGACCTTTCAGTATGTTGCTCGCCAAAGAAGCAAATATGGATCGCTTACCTACAATTATCGAGCTGACACTAGCTCAGGGAGCTTGGATCGCACCGACACTTACGCTATTCGAGAGATTTTTTGGATATATTCCAGCGGATGAATTTAGACTGGCTCCTGAAATGAAATATATGCCTGGACTACAAGTGCAGCAGTGGGTAAACCAAAAAAAGATGCTGGAAGGTCAAGGACTTTTGAAAGAGGAGAATGTGATTCCATATCTTGAGTTCAGGAAAAAGCTTCTGATAGCCTTGCATGAAAATGGTGTGCCGATCATCATGAGTTCGGATTCTCCACAGGTTTTTAACGTACCGGGTTTTTCCATTCATCATGAAATAGAGGCAATGTCAATTGCGGGGATCAGCAATTATGAGATTTTGAAGTCTGGTTCGGTAAATGTGGCTAAATATTTTGAAAAAGAAGGGGAGTTCGGACAGATACTCCCAGGCGCATCGGCCGACTTTGTACTTTTAAAAGGGAATCCCTTGGAGAATTTGGAGGCATTGAAAGAAATCCAATCTATTATGGTAAGAGGGGAGTGGATTCAAAAAGAGAAATTAGAGTCAGAATTGGAAAGAATAGAAAAGAAAAATTTGAGAAAATAATTGTGAAATTTAGGTTTAAAAAAAGAAAAAGAGCGATGATAATTCACCGCTCTTTTCACTTCACCTAGTGCTGGGGTTTTACTATACTTTTTTTACATTTATAGCGTTCAGGCCTTGTTTGCCTTCTTTTACCTCAAAGGTCACTTTGTCATCTTGCGAAACTTTGTCGACAAGCCCTGTGGCATGGACAAATACATCATTTTGAGACTCGTCATCAACGATAAATCCGAATCCTTTCGCTTCATTGTAGAATTTTACTGTTCCGGTAAGCATAATAAATTATCAAATTATGTGGTTAAATGTTCAATAAATGTAAATAAATGAATCAAAAAAACAAAAATATATTTCGTTAAATTGCCAAAATGAAAAAGTTAATTATCATAAGACATGCAAAATCCTCTTGGGATGATCCTTATTTGGATGATCACCAAAGACCATTGGCTGGCAGGGGTTTGAGAGATTCTCCAAGAATGGGTCAGAGACTGAAGCGTGAAAATATCTTTCCAGATAGGATGATTTCCTCAGATGCAGTTCGAGCAGAAGCTACAGCCTTGATTATTGCAGAGCAACTTCATTTCCCGAAAGATAAAATTGAGTTCACGAGAAAATTATATCATGCCTCAGCTTATGCTATCTTAGAATTGCTTAGAAATACAGGAGATGATACGAATACACTTTTCATCTTTGGTCACAACCCCGGATTCAATGACTTGATTGATTTACTCGGAGGAGAAATAGACAACCTTCCAACTTGCGGTCAATATGCTTTTAAATTTGACACCAATGCTTGGAGTCAAATAAGCAAGAAAAATTCGCAAATATGGTTTGTTGACTATCCTAAAAAAGAAGACTAGAATTCTCTAACATCTTGCAAAACTCCCTTAAACTGATCTTTATTTTCAATCAAGTAAATGATTTTCTCGGCTGCTTCTTGAGGACTGCTCAGTGCATTGTCTTTTTTAAGACCCGTAAATTTACCCAATAATGAAAAGCCGTCTTCTGGTGCAGAGCGAATATCCTCTTGCATATTGGTGTCAACTACTCCAGGAGATAGCGCAAAAAACTTAATCTTTGAGTTTGAGATGTGAGCCTCCTCTTGCGCGGCCTCGGTCATCATGTTGAGGGCCGCTTTGGAAGATGAATATCCTGACCAGCCGTCAATACCTTTTTTGGCAGCACCAGAGCTGATATTGATTACCATTCGCTCTGCCTTTTCATAATCTCGGTAGCTTCTCACAAATTCATTCATCAAAAGAGCAGGAGCAATGGTGTTGATGTTGTGGATAGCCTGAATGTTTTTAGCTTCTAATTTCCCAAAGTAATCAATCTGACCAATCCAGCCAGCATTATTGATCAATACGATACGGTCTAAATCTCGGGTCGGAAATATCTTTTCAAAATGATGAATGACTACATCAAAATCTCCAAGATCAAGAGCAAAGTGTTGAATATTTGATTTTTCTGCTTCTACAGCTGATCTAGAAATGCCGATAATCTGATTGTTAGAATTCTGACTCAGCAGATCAACCAGTGCTTTTCCAATTCCTTTACTTGCACCAGTGATAATAAAAAGTGATTTCATAGCTTATGATTTTTTCATTCTAAAATAAAAAACGGCTATCAGGATTCCTGATAGCCAGTTTAATTTATAAGATGTATTGTGATAAATCTCGGTTTTTGATCAATCCACTCAGTCTTTCGCTGACCATTTCCTGCGTGATCATAATTTTTGAATTCGCCTCGATGGTATCAGGTACTTCGAACAGGAAGTCGTTCAACAAATGACTCATCACGGTATGCAATCTTCTCGCTCCGATATTTTCAACTTCCTCGTTGATCTGAAATGCTAACTTTGCAATTTCTTTAATAGCATCATCATTGAAGTCCAAATAAACTTCCTCTGCCTCAAACAAAGCTTGATATTGTTTGGTCAAGGCATTTTTTGGATCCTTCAAGATTCTGTAGAAATCATCTTCTGTAAGACTACTTAATTCTACTCTAATTGGGAACCTACCTTGAAGTTCCGGGATCAAATCTGAAGGCTTGGCTACGTGAAAAGCTCCCGCTGCGATAAATAATACGTGATCTGTATTGATGATGCCATATTTGGTATTTACGGCAGAACCTTCTACGATAGGCAATAGGTCGCGCTGCACACCCTCTCTAGATACATCGGGACCACTTCCTCCTTTTCCACTTTTAGAAGCAATTTTATCAATTTCATCTATGAAGATAATACCATTGTTTTCTGCAAGTTTAATAGCTTCTTCCTTCACATCATCAAAGTCTATCAATTTGCTCGCTTCTTCTTCCAAAAGCACTTTTCTTGCCTCACCAATAGTCAATTTCCTCTTCTTGGTTTTCTTCGGCATCATTCCGCTCAACATATCTTGGATACCTGCCATGCTTGCATCATCCATCATGCCATTTCCAATCATGCCAATTCCTACAGGTGGGCTCTGCTTTACATTGATCTCAATCTTCCTGTCTTCAAGTTCTCCATTTCGAAGTTTCTCCCTGAACCGATCTCTCGTTCTTTCATTGAGTTCTTCGTCTGTGGAACTCTCCGGATTGAATTCATTAGAGGCAGTGTTGATATTTCTGGTGAATCCAGCAGATTTTACTGGTGGAATAAGAATGTCTAAAATAATTTCTTCTACCGCTGAGGCTGCTTTCTCTTTGACTTCTTCATTCTTTTGGGCTTGTACGAGGTGAACAGATTGTTCGACCAAGTCTCTTACCATACTTTCTACGTCCCGACCTACATAGCCTACTTCTGTAAACTTAGAAGCTTCAACTTTTGTAAATGGCGCATTGGCAATCTTAGCAAGTCTCCTAGCTATTTCTGTTTTACCTACACCGGTAGAACCGATCATTAGGATGTTATTTGGGACGATATCTTTCTGAATATCCGTCTTTACCATCAGTCTCCTGATTCTATTGCGGAGTGCAATGGCTACATTTCTCTTGGCATCATGCTGACCGATAATGTATTTATCCAGTTCAGCTACGATTTGTCTTGGTGTTAAATCTTTAAAATCACTTCTCATATTTTCTGACGTTAAAACGTTCTTTTGTCATTGATTGCGGTGGAAATCCCAAAAATATTGGATCCACCAGGGATATTGTAAAACATTCTGGAATAGGAAAGCTCAAATTGCTTTACTCTAAAAGCAAATCCTCCCGAGAAACCGCCTGCTCCCGCACCGTTTGCAGTTTCAAATTCTTTTCGAATTAAATGGTTGTAGCCTAATCGCAAATGAAATTGATCGGATGGTAAGATCTCGACTCCAACAACTGCTCTTCGAAACAACCTATCAACTCCTTCTATTTCATCATTGTTTCTGAATGGGTCGGGAATAAAGAAATCTTGTTCTCTTCCTTGGAGATTTCTCAGTGCAATGTGAAATCTGAAAGGCGCATATTCTGGCTTATAGCTTGCTCCGATACGTAGATCCGACGGGATTCGGAGATTTTGTCCTTCTATGTAGTTGCTGATATTGAAGCCAATGTTTCTTGCATTGATGGCCAAAACCAAGTCTTTCTCTGGATGGTAATAATTGACTCCAAAGTCAAATGCAAATGCATATGCTTGATATCCTTCTAAAACCGACCCCAAGAGTTTGAGATTTGTACCATATTGAAATACGCCTTGTCGTTTGGAATAACCTGCTGATAATGCAAATTCATTGGCCGAGAAACTTCCTGTTCCCATTCCGATTTGATCAAAACCTTCAAATTCACCATAATTGAAATACTGAAGTCCAATCCCAATTATTCCATTGCTAAATCCCTCGAAACTGTAGCCTAACGTAGCGACATTGATTCCTCCGGGGAAGTTGAGGTAGTGAAAGGCTGGGGTATGAATTCTGCTGCTATCCAATAAAGCAGGATTTGATAAAAACATCAGCGGGTCATTGCCTGCTGTTAGATTTACGCCTCCAAGAGCAGCAAGTTTGGCATGTGAAGGATTGTCAATAAAGTTAAAAGCAGCATTAGAAGTTTGTCCCAAAGTGACTTGCTGGGATATCAAAAGACAGCCCAGCAAGATCAATTGGGTATATACAAACTTTATTTTCAATTGGAATTTGTTTCACTTGAGAAAGTGAATTTCATCGGATCATCCACTTTGGTCTTCATCAAAGCGATTTCTAAGACATCTTCAACTTTATCTACAAAATGGAATGTAATTCCTTTGATGTATTGCTCGTCAATCTCTTCGATGTCTCTTTTATTTTTCTGACAAAGAATGATCTCTTTCAAGCCGGCTCTTCGGGCAGCAAGGATTTTTTCCTTGATGCCTCCCACAGGCATGACCTTACCTCTCAATGTGATTTCACCAGTCATGGCGATCTTATTTTTCACCTTTCTTTGAGTGAAAAGCGAAGCCATCGCTGTCAACATGGTGATTCCAGCAGATGGTCCATCTTTTGGAACTGCACCAGCGGGAACGTGGACATGTAGATCATATTGATCAAAAACACGGTAGTCGATCCCTAATTTTTCAGCTTTGGACTTCAAGTAGGAGAGGGCCGTCATGGCTGACTCTTTCATGACATCACCAAGTTGACCGGAGAGCGTGAGTTTTCCTTTTCCTCTGCTCAAAGCAGTTTCGATAAACAAGATTTCACCCCCAACAGAAGTCCATGCTAAACCAGTCACTACTCCTGCTACACTGTTGTCTTGGTACGATTCCTTGTCAAAAATTTCACCACCTAAAATTCTCCTTACGGCATCAGTGGTTACTTTTTTCTGGTACTCTTCCTCCATAGCGATAGATTTAGTGATGTTTCTCACCACTTTACCGATCGCTCTTTCTAGACTTCTTACTCCCGACTCACGTGTATAATCTTCGATGATTTTTACAATCGCATTTCTATCGAAACTGATATCTGTCGCTTTCAGTCCATGTTCTTTTCTTTGTTTTGGGATCAAGTGCTTTTTGGCGATCTCAAGCTTTTCTTCCATGGTATAACCCGTCACCTCGATAATCTCCATTCTGTCTCTCAAAGCAGGTTGAATAGAATCTAAGGAGTTGGCTGTTGCAATAAATAAAACCTTAGAAAGGTCATATTCTACTTCCAGATAGTTATCTGTGAAAGTACTATTTTGCTCTGGATCTAAAACCTCCAAGAATGCCGAAGAAGGATCACCTCTAAAGTCTGAGCTTAATTTATCTATTTCATCCAAGACATAGACAGGATTGCTCGTCTTGACTTTTTTCATGTTTTGAATAATCTTACCTGGCATCGCTCCGACATAGGTTTTTCTATGCCCGCGAATTTCAGCTTCATCATGAACTCCACCTAAGGACATTCTGATATATTTCCTTCCCAATGCTTTTGCAATAGATTTCCCTAAAGAAGTTTTACCAACTCCTGGAGGGCCATAAAGGCAAAGGATTGGACCTTTGAGGTCATTTTTAAGCTTTAACACAGCGAGGTATTCGATCACTCTTTCTTTGACTTTCTCTAACCCATGATGGTCTTTGTCCAAGATGGATTTGGCTCTCTTCAAGTCAAAATTATCCTCTGTAAATTCATTCCAAGGTAATTCAACTAGCGTTTCGGCATAATTTAATGCGATGGGATATTCAGCTGCAGATGGATTGATCCTGAGAATTTTGTCAAGCTCTTTTTCAAAATGCTGCCCAACAGTTTTCGGCCATTTTTTCAATGCTCCTTTGAGTCTCAATTCTTCGACTTCTTTTTCAGGACCTTCCTCACCAAGTTCGGTCTGAAGAACCTTCATCTGCTGTCTAAGGAAATAGTCCCGCTGCTGTTGATCTATATCGGTATGTACTTTCTTTTGGATTTCACTTTTTAACTCAAGCATCTGAATATCCTTCATCATGAATTCCAAAAGCAAAGTTGCCCTTTCTACTCCATCATTGATTTCCAAAAGCTTTTGCTTAGCTTCCACAGGTGCATTGATGTTGGAAGAAAGGAAATGCGTTAAAAATGGTGTATTGTCAATATTATCCAGGGCTACCTGAGCTTCGCGTGGGATTTCAGGGTTGAGGTGGAGGATTTTGGCTGCCGCATCCTTCAAAGATTCCTCAAGCGCTTCGATCTTTTTGTTATTTTTTGGGAAAGTCTCTTCCAAATACTTCACTTTTGCCGTGAAGTAAGGATCTTCCGTAAGCGTCTCGGTGATTTTAAAACGTTTTTTGCCTTGGATAATGATTGTGGTATTCCCATCAGGAAGCACAATCATTTTAATGATCTTAGCTAAAGTACCGACGTGATAAATATCATCCCAAGACGGATCATCATTGTTAGGATTGACCTGCGCACATACACCAATCAATTTGTCGCCACGTTGTGCTTTTTTGACTAGTTTGATGGAACGCTGTCTTCCAACAGTGATTGGAATGACTACTCCAGGAAATAGAACAGTATTTCTAACTGAAAGAATTGGGATTTCTGATGAGTAGTTATCTTGTGTGTTGATATCATCATCTTCATCGTCTGTTATCAATTGGATGAGGTCACCCTCACCAGCATAATCTCCTACCATTAATGATTGATATAATTGATTTTCAAAATTGTTCATATAGACAATATGACAGTCAAAGTGTCATGTTATTTTTAAAATAAGAAAGAACCCTCAATTTAAGAAGGTTCTTCCAATTAATTCAAGCCTTATGCCAAGGATATTTTATCGGCAATTTGTCAGGGGTGATTACATAAGATCCAAGTCAAATTCTAAGAACATGTTATTATTTTTCATAAAAAATATTTTATTACCTACGTTATATACTGTTTGAAAGGTAAAGGAGTGGTTAAACATGAGGTAATTCTGGATATTAATTATATTAGTTGCTTTGTTAGTCATATCTAATTCAATCATATAATTGAATCTAGTAAGGAAATAGGCTTTATTTTGAATCAAAATGACTTTTGAACCATAGGGGAAGCCTAAGTTCCCAAGATTTTCTGTGATTGGTTCCCAATTTCGAGTATTTGGATTAAGTCTATTGAGCGCTATTCCAGAACCATTTTGATCATCGAAGGAATAGATTTCCTTGTTGTATTTGAAGCTAATGTAGCCATTTTTGAATTCAGTAGGGCCTTCAAATGACCAAGTGTTTTGATTAAGATTAAGTTTCCATTTTTCATTGATGACTTGGCCATCTTTGTTTTTCCCAATTTCAAGCATGATACTACCATTCTCATAAAAGCTTCCTTTGACAAAATCGGATCTTGAAAAGTCTGGTATGTCGGTAAGTCTTTGAACATTATTTGTTTGAGGGTCAAAAAGGTGAATGAAATGACTATTACTTGTGTTTTCCTTATTTTGAGATCCAATTATTATTTTTCCATCATCTGTATTCAGGTAAAACAACCCCCCCAAGATATTTTGAGAACCAATAGGTACACTACCCACGAATGAAAAACTTTTTTCAAAATGATTAATTTTTATGATTTCATTTTTTAAGAATAGATAAATTTGATTTTCTACATTAGCAGTAAAGCTTTGTTCAAAATATTCAAAACTATATCTATCTAAAAGACTTTTAGGTAAATTTTGATAGGGGAAGAAAGGATCTATAACTTCTATTTTTACTTTGTTTTTAGAAAAGTCGCCTAAGCTTTTGATCGATATCTCAAAATTCCGATCAAGTATTTCTCCGTCTTCCAAAAAGATGTCTTGAAAACTAAAACTCGTTAGGTCAAATCGATTTTCTGTCGCATAGTTTAAATAGAAATGACTTGAAATGGGGTGTTTTTCGTCGATATATAGGTAGTTATCGTGTATCGCGTTGAAGTTTTGACCTGTTATAGAAAGCGTTGAGTTACTGTTTATTCTGTAGACTTGATTTGGGTCGAATTCAGATGGATTCAAAGTAAATATATTTTCTATAAGATATTCCTCTTCTCTAATTTTGACTAAAAGAGTAGGGTTTGGCGAAGGGATATTAGAAACTGCTTGGAATACAATCGTACTATCATTTAGTATTACAGACGGATTGTATAACTCTGGAGCTTCGGTAAATCGAATACTAGTAATTAGGCTTGTAAAGTATTTCCCTTTAATGGTGATTTCATCATTGAAGTTATATATTTCTTTTTGGTCAACTTTAAATTCTGGTTTCCGGAACATATAAGGAATATCGAGCTGGGTATTTTTTCCATATACGCCAATGTCAAGCTTGAATGTAGGGGATAGGAACGAATCATAGAACAATGAAAATTCTTCAGGCAAAATAAACTTAAAGCCTTTTTCAGTTGGGGATATAACATCTACTTCAAGAATTTGATTTATCTTTAATTTATAGTTTTCCTTAATCCGACTAAAACCTGAACCTATAATTTCAATAGTATCGCCAAAATAAAGTGGATTTGGTAATTCTACTTTTTCGTGAAAAAATCCCGAACTGCCTTGACTCGTAAATGATACTTGTGGGGAAAACACATAGCCTTCTGAAGTCTTAAAATACGCTACCACATAGTAAGTTTTTTGAGGTTGTAGCGTATGAGTAGCCTTGAGAATGATTTTTTTATTTGGCCTACCTTCTAATTTGATGATTTCAGCATTTTCAGGCCTTGGATCAGTAGTGCTTCCATACATAAACCCATGCTCCTCTATGGGTAAGGTTCCAAAACTATTGACTTCACAGATAAACTCTACACCTATTGGATTTATCGATCCAATTATAGGGGCATTGAAGTCAGGACTGGTAAAGACCAGATCCATTTCTTTTTGACACCCAAAATTTAAAATGGAATATATGCTGAATAGCACTATTTTAAGAGTATTTCTCATGTTTTTTGCTAAAATTTACACCCGAGTGATAGGCTGAAGAATCGTTCTGTCAATGACCCATTGACACCATTGAAGTAGACATTTTGAGCATTTAGCTGTTGGCCTAATATGCTTTCTAAATACAAATTTCCCTTCCATTTTATGCCAAATTTTAGAATTGGTGATAGATTGAAACGAGGTGTTTCCATGAATTCGGCAGGTTTGATTATTGCGTATTGACTATCTTTTTCTAAATCATTAATCAATCCTGATTTGATTTTACCAAACTTTAAAGATGACATAAGCCCCATGCCTAAATATGGGGAAATGTTAATTTTGGATGGGATTTCATAAACGAATATTACGGGTACGTGAATAGCAGTGACATTTGTAACCTGTCTACCACTAATAGCCTTAATTGAATTTTCTTCAAAAATGATCGTAGTTATAGTGCTTTGGCTTAATCCTAATCCAAGGTCTAATCTAGTTTTTTTTAATTTTGGTTCGGGACTTTTTATTTGTATTCCTGCTAAAAAGAAAGGACTAAAACCATTTGGACTTTCTGCTTCCCATGAAGGACTTGACAAGGGGTATGATTGAAATAAAAACCCTAAACTTAAATTATATGCAAGTATCAAAGGTTGTTTATAATAAATTTTATAAGCTTCACTTTCACAATAATGAAACTCTCGTAAAATCGCGATTATTGATCCGATATCATTCTTGAAAGCTTTGTATGGATTACTCTTCTCTATATAGCAAAGCCCTGAAGTTAGGGAAAGTAAAATATTGTAATTTTCTAACCTTGATTTCTCATTATCTTCTGTATTTAAGAATACAAGGTCATCGTTATAATCAGTTAATATGAGTTGATTTTTGTGAATAAATAGAGATATTTTCCCTTTGAAAACTTGCTCTATGAATTCGTCTCCTTTTATTTTATTATTTTCAGTGAAGAAATTCCCTCCTTTAATCTTAAACCCACGAATTTGGTTTGGAGAAAAAATGGTTTGATTTCCATCATTATTAATGAACAAAACAGTAGTTGGGTTTAGCTCCTTATCATAATGAATTTTTCCTTTGATTTTATTACCATCGTTTGTAAGGATATATCCACTTTTAAAAGATAATTCTTGAGCTAATGAAGCTTCCAAACCTAAATAGGTGAACATTAAAAACAGTAAGAAAATTTTTTTACTTTTCATTTAGGTTTTGTTTATCCCTCTTTGAAATGTGATCCCAAAGAGGGGGTTTAGGCTGACTTAACGAAGATTTCATATACTCAATTGAGATGAGAATAAAGGTTTAATTAATTTTTAGTCCTTGCTTAAGGTGAATAAATCATCTCTATTGTAGTCTTTATCTCTAATTCTTATTCTCACGACCGGATTGTCGGTGGTGATATTAAAATCTCTTAAAAACTTAATGCTAGTTTGATTTGCAGAAGTGGGGGTTACAATGATCTCCCTATCATGGCCATCAAGAATTGTAATGCTAATACTTTTACTGAGCAAATAATCACCTTTTATTTCGACAATGTCTCCTATATTGTATACGATTTGAGGGTTAGAAATGAACACAGGTTCTCTAAAGCTGATGGGTTCACTAAAATTTTCAACTTTATCTAGAATTTTAATTTGAAAGTTTGCAATATCATTTGGAGATGGTAAAGTGTAAGAAAATTGGCTAGGGAAGAGGAATTTGAAATATGAGTTATTCGCTTCTACTACTGTCCCGATAGCTCCTCCTACTTTAACTTCGTAGTTTCTCAACAGCCTGCTGAAATTACTTCCTCTGACAGTGATGGTATCAATAAAATACAGTGGGTTAGGGATCTCTTTGCTTTCTATAGAAAATCCTTTACTTCCTTTGCTATTGAATCTTACTACTTCTGAGAAAACATATCCTTTGCTTGTTTTTATATATGCATTCACGTAATACAGCGTGTTTTGAGCCATTGAATGTTCGGCTATAGCACTAAAAGAACTACTAGGGTTTCCAGTGAAAGATAATTTCTCGGAATTATTCTCTCTAGGCTGTTCAAAGGAAGAATAAAAAAAGCCATATTCTTCAATCGGAATAGAGCCAAGATCAAATACATCTGCTGTAAACACAACCCCATTATTGTCAATTGATTTGATCAAAGCAGGACTGAACTGAGGGTTGTCAAATATGATTTCTGAATCAGTGTCACATGATCCTAGTAATATTACCAGGGTTAGACTAAATATAATCTTGAATTTTTCCATGTTTTTAAAATTAAAAGGTGACACCTAACGTGAGATTCCCTATAAACTTACTCTGTTTACTTTGATGACTTGAGATAAAAATCGATTGCGTGTTGGCATTGTTTGTGGCAGAAGTCTCCAGCCAAAGTCGTGATTTACCTGCTATTTTTATCATTGCTCCAATTTTGGCAGTAGCAGATAGGTTTCCACTTGAAATCGAACTAATCTCCAGATTTTCTAAAAAAGAATATCCTGTTGATTTTTCAAAATTATCGATAACGGCAAGGTTGGTGGACATATTGTTTAAGCGATAATTTCCTCCAATCCCGACAAATACAGCAGAATTTCTCCTATGAAAAATATTATAATTGACTGATATTGGAATGTTAATAGATCTAATATTGTATTCTTGCATAGCGGTAAATGATCTTATGTTGTTTTCAAAAAAGACCATTAATTTTTGTTCACTATCAGAAAAACCAACTTGTATATCAAGCGATAATCTTTCGGAAAGCTTACGGATTTCACTGAACCTTACACCAATCAAAAAGATAGGGTTATTTGGCATCGTGTAGTTGATTCCAATTGCTGCGTCATATCCATAATTGCTCTGGAAACTGACTCCAGCTCCAATCATTGGACTTATTTTCATTATTGGAGTGGTGTAATAGTGAGTCTGTGAAGCTAAACCCAAGCATTGATGATACTCTTCAAACAAAGCCACTAAAAACTCGTCGTTTAAATTGAACTTCTTTTGAAGGTATTCTTCAGTCTTATTACAATTCCCCTCCATCAATTTGCTAATAACCCCCAAGCTCCTAACAGAAAGATTTAAATTCCTTTGTTCAATAGCTGAAGGTTCCTGTAGTTTAAGAATCTCGCCTTTTTGATTTTTAATAAAGTAATTATTATCGAGTTTATAGACAGATAATACTCCATTAAATAATACTTGAACCAATGATTTTTCTGAAATTTCAATAATTTTCTCAAAGTACAATCCGTTGAACAGCTCTACAGAATTAATTTCAGTGAACTCGTAATTAGCCTTCTTTTTGTCGATGCCAATTAGCGTGATGCTTGTATTGAAGTTTTTTCTAGATCCAACAATTTCTCCTTGGACAACATCTCCATTTTGAAGGGTGATTTTGTCAAAAGAAGTGTTGAGCGCAAAGCCCTCCTTTTGGAATACAATCAATGAAAGGATGATTGTCAAAAAGACAAATTTAAGTAGATGTTTTTTCATAGATTTATTTTTAAAATACATTACAAACTAGGGTTGAATTGAATCAAATTTACAATCCCATTAATTTCCATTGGATAATAGTAATGTTCGCCTAAAGAAGTGCCTAAATGAAAGGTGGATTGGTAATCATAGCCTTGAATAATGTAAATGTCAATCAGCAAATTTCCCATATCTAAATAGTATAGGCTCTGATTTGTGCCAAAAAAAACGAAATCTCCAATAGATGTGCTTTGAGATTTTTGAGAAATAGGTGGCAAAGCATCAAATTTTTTAATTTCTATCCACTGATTTGAATTGGGATTGAATTTGAATAGCGTGGTGTAATTTGAGTCGTTGTAGTTGCCGCTTAAACCATAAATTTCTCCACTATAAATAAAAGAAAATAATGATGTGCTATTAAGAATTGTACTCGGTGGTAGTTTTTCCCAAATCCTAGATTTCACATGAAATCGATATAGATGTTCATCTATAGTATAGTTATCAGACCCTTGAATATACTCCCCTCCACCTATGTAAATATAATCTCCCAATGCAAATGACCATTTTTGCAGTAAGGCTTCCGAGGGAATCAAAGGCAATGAATTCACTTCATTATTTAATGGATTGTATTCGAAAAAGTAATTAAAATTTCCATTATCAGTCATTATACTTTCTGAGAAATAGAGTTTTCCATTACTCTCAACGAAAATTTCGGCGAGACCCAATGGGAAATCTTTATAAGGTATGGATGCTTTCGTAGTTTTAATTTTTGAAAATATGTCTATTTCATGTACTTGACTATTTGAAATAAAATATAAATTATTTCCTATAGATTGAAACTTTCGAGCTGGAGAAGATCCAAGATCCATAATTGGAGATCTTGGATCTCTCATATTAATCTTAACTTTTGTTTCAGAAACTTCACCATGGGAAAGAATAGATAGATCAAATGATGTATTTGTTAAAGGTTTTTCAGTTAAAAATATAACTTCAATCTCATCTTCTTTTACGCTATAGATATTTGTAATTATGTTGTCATTATCAACTTGAATAACATTTAAACCTATATTGTAGGGATTGAAATTTTCACCTTTAATTTTTACTTTATTGGCAAAGGAAGAGTTGATGACTTGATTTTCTTCAAAAAGTTTAGGAAGTAATTTGAAATTATTTTCAACCACGTATTCTTTACCCCTAATTTGAACAATTATTGATGGTTTGTTTGTAGGGAATACTGCAAATGGTTCAAAAACTATTGTAGAATCTGTATAAGTGCCAGAAATGTTAAAAGAGGAGCTTAGATTATTTGCTATTTTTATTTCAGAAGGATTAGATCTAAGGTATTTTCCTCTTATAACTATTGGTTCAGATAAATTAATTAGTCTTTCAGAATTAATTTCAAATTCTGGCTCTCGGAGTTTAAATGGGAGTTCTAATGATAAGTTTTTCCCTGCAATCTCAAAATCAAATACAGAGGTATTATCTAATTGAGGATTTAAATTATCAGGAATAATAATTTCAAAATATTCTTTTTCTACTGCTGAAACTATAGACTCAGTACCATTTATTTTTGCTTTATAAGACTCTATTTTTGGGCTAAGATTTTCACCATAAACTCGAATTGTATCGTTAAAATATATCTTATCTGAAAAGTCTAGCCTTTCAAAAATAAACCCCGTAGATCCTTGACTTATGAATGATTGGGGCTGAGTAACTACCATACTTTCTGCCGTTTTAATGAAAGCGATCACATGATATTCTCTTCCTTTAGTCAGTGCGTATGTTGCAGTTAACTCAAAAAATGTGTCTGGCTGACCTGTTGTACTGATTTTTTCTCCAATATCTACCAAATCACTTGATTGTTGACCATAGAAAAATCCATATTCAAGGATTTCCTTTTTTCCAAAGTCAAAAATATTAGCTCCAAAAGTCACTCCTTCTTCATTAATCTCCTGAATAAAAGCAACACTAAACCTTGGGTTGATCACCTCAGGAAGTTTCTCTTCAACACAGGAAAACAAAAGTATTGAGATCAATAATGTGCAGAAAATATTTTTCATTTTTTTAAATGTCTAAATGAATAGCCAATCATAATGGCAGTGTTGATTTGGTCAAAATAGGCTAATCTCATTAAATTGACATTTGCTCCTCTAGGTGTGTAATCCATGATTAATTCTGCGGTGATTCGACTTCGATTATTTTTCTTTAATACTGAACCAAGCTTAAACCCTAAGCCCAAAGTGCTAGATGCAATATCGAATACCTGACCCTCAAAGAGATTAGCAAATCCACTGGTAGTTCGGATTTGCTCAGTCATTCCGTATTTACTTGTATAGAAATTTACTCGATTCATTGGGCCTAAACCTGCATACAAATCAAAATTTTTCGTCTTAAGAAAACTGTAATTTACAAACCAATTAGCTGAAATAGTCTGCAAAGTATAATCAGTAGATACATTATACCTATACACATTGTCTTCATAGAAAAAGTCAATAGTATTTTGTTGAGAGCTTATTCCTATTAGAAAGTCCATAGAGACTCTAGGCATTCCTCTGAGTTCATCTAGTCTCAAGCCAGCTTGTAATGTTGGGATGGTTGTTTTACTGATTTTTCGCATCACGGGAAGAGATTCACGTGAGTTATTCAATCTAGTATGATTTACCCCCACCAATGCATAATAGTTGATTTGTAATCTTGGTCGTGTATCCACATATTTTGAGTAGGCGATTCCTTGACATTCATGAAAAGTGGATAGATAGTTACTTAAACTTTCATCATTTAATTGTATTTTCTCCAATGTAAGCTCACCAGCAGATTTGCAAGCCCCTTGGATCAAGTAACTCAAGATAGACAGATGATATTTACTGCTTTTCTCTTTTTTGGTGAAATTTCCTATTTCAGATTTTTGTAAAGGGATGATTCTGTTATTTTTATCCTCAATGTAGAATCTTCCTAACAATTGATAAAGATTAAACTCTCCTTCAAAAATCAATCTTGTAAAATAGTTTTTAGAATCTATTTCCTTTGTCTGTAAATCTTTTACTATGTATTTTTCTTGATGTTCCAGTAGAAATCCTTCAGCCTCATTTACAGTGAATTTTCTTATTTCACCGTTAACGTCCAAAGTAACCTCATCTGGAGATTTTTTCGCATTGTATGTGATTTGACCTTGAATTATTGATCCATCTTTCAAATAAAGTATGTCTTTGGATGGAATCTCTTTTTGTCCCTGTGCTACATTTGAAATGAGTAAACCTAGTAAAAAGAATAAGCTAAAAAGCGTGTAGTTTTTTATCATAAATCGGAAATAAATTCACCAATTCTAACTAAAAAATAATTAAAAAAAAATAGGTCAAAGAAAATTTTCTTTGACCTACCAATATTTACTTAAAATTTTATTTAACCACCTGTAAATAATTTCAAAATATCATTTCCTATCGCAAATACCATCAATGCCAAAAGCATCACCATGCCGACTTTTTGAGCATTTTCTAGGAATTTGTCTGATGGAGTTTTACCTGAGATCATTTCATAAAGTAAGAATACCACGTGTCCACCATCTAATGCTGGAATTGGTAATAAATTCATGAATGCTAAAATCATAGAGATCAACCCTGTGATGCTCCAGAATTTTGTCCAGTCCCATTTGTTGCCATAAATCTTCGCCATCCCAATTGGTCCGGATACATTTTTTGCAGAAACTTCTCCTGTAAACATTCTTCCCAATGCCTTAGCGTTGATGATCACTACGCCAAAAGCTCTTTCTGTTCCTTTTGTTACAGATTCAGCAAAACCAAATTTCTTCGATACAGGCTCTAACAATGGATTGATTTGGATTCCTATTGTACCTTCTTCTGAAACATTTGCAGTTTTTTGGATTTCTTGTCCGTTCCTTTCTATTAAAAGCGTTGCAGAAGAATTTGCTAATTCTGCCAGGGCTAATTGAAGTTCATTAAAATACTTCACTGGCTTATCATTTACTGTAATAATCTTATCTCCTTTTTGTAGTCCAATTCGCTCTGCTTCACCATCTTTTGCAATCTCAAGGATTTCAAATGGCATCCTAATGTTGATGAAGTTAGACATGCTTTCTTCATTGGAAAAGGAATTGATAAATCCTCTTGGGATTTCTATTTTTAAAATCTCCCCATTTCGCTCTACTGTGTAATAACCATCGGTACTTAATAGAGCTTCGCCTCCGCTAAGTTCTGACAAGCTTTTGTAGGGCTCCCCATTGATGTCAAGAATCTTATCTCCATCCTGAAAACCTATTTGCTTTCCAATGTCATAGGCTACGATTCCGTGTTCTACAACTTGCTCTTGAGAGTAATAGGTTTCACCTTTTTGATATACCAAAACCACGAAAATCAACACCCCAGTGATGACATTGACAATGATACCACCAAGCATTACAATCAACCTCTGCCAAGCTGGCTTGGATCTGAATTCCCAAGGCTGTGGTTCAGCACTCATTTGTTCTGAATCCATAGATTCGTCTACCATTCCAGAGATTTTCACAAAGCCTCCTAATGGGATAGCACCTATAGAATATTCAGTTTCTCCCCACTGGAATCCTATGATTTTTGGAGGAAATCCGATTGAAAATTTTTCTACCCGCATGCCAAACATCTTGGCAGTAAGTAGGTGACCTAATTCGTGAAGGCCAACCAAAATTGATAAACCCAGCAATAGCTGAGCTACCATGATTAATGTATCCATTATTTAATTTTTACTCTTGATAAATTCTTTTGAAATAATTCTTGTCAATTTGTCTGTTTCGACGAAATCCTCTAAACTCGGATTTTTGATGTAATCTACTTTTGCCAAAGAAGATGCAATAAGGTCCGACATTTCGAGAAAACCAATTTCTTCTCTCAAAAATGCAGCCACGGCAATTTCATTGGCGGCATTTAATATACAAGGGGCATTCCCACCTCTTGCCAAGGAGTCAAAAGCCAATTGGAGATTTTGGAAGGTCTCCATATCTGGTTGTTCGAAGGTCAAACTTGGATACTGTGCGAAATTGAATCTTGGGAAATCTGATTTTAATCTTTCTGGGAAACTTAATGCAAATTGAATAGGAATACGCATATCAGGAAGCCCGAGTTGTGCTTTGATCGATCCATCTTCAAATTGTACCAAACTATGTACGATTGATTGTGGATGAACGATCACATCAATTTGATCTGTTTTGATCCCAAATAACCACTTTGCCTCGATCACCTCGAGACCTTTGTTCATCAATGAGGCTGAATCAATGGTGATTTTCGCTCCCATATCCCAATTGGGATGCTTTAGTGCTTGAGCTTTTGTGACAGTTTCTAAAAATCTCTTGTCCTTTCCTCTAAAAGGTCCGCCTGAAGCTGTTAGGATAATTTTTTCAATTGGATTGTGAAATTCACCTACTAGACATTGGAAAATCGCGGAGTGCTCTGAATCTACAGGATAGATGTTGACACCTTTTTGGCGAGCTAGCTTTGTGACCAATTCACCTGCAACCACCAAAGTCTCTTTGTTGGCTAAGGCAATGTGCTTACCACTTTCTATAGCTTTGATAGTCGGGATCAAACCTGAATAACCTACCAAGGCGGTCAAAACCACATCGATGGTGTCCATTTCCACAACTTGTGCCAAGGCTTTTTCACCAGCATAAACTTTAATATCCAAAGGAACCAACACTTCTCTGACTTTATCGTAGAGTGTTTCGTTGGCAATGACTACACAGTTTGGCTTGAATTCTATCGCTTGCTGAATCAACAAGTCTGCATTATTTTGGGCGGTTAGTACTTCTACCTCAAACTTGTCCAAATGTGACTTGATCACATCCAAGGTTTGAGTTCCAATACTTCCTGTCGAGCCTAAGATGGCAACTCGTTTTTTATCTGACATGAAATGATTTTATTTTTCGCAATTTGGGTTTGTATTCAATTGATCTCTTTTTCCCTTCATGCTTAAGACTGACAAAATTACAAGGTTCGCAGACTTTTCCTCGTGATTTTTCAGTCTTTTTGACCTTTGATATGCTTGGCATGGAAATAGGTAAAAATTTTAACTTAAATTAATATTTCTTTTTAACCGAAAAATCGGAGAATCGTTAAAAATTAAATGATGAAAAATTTCAAGTTAATTGCTTTAGCGTTTGTATCTGGACTTGCAGGCGCATGGGTATTCCAAGAGTTTTTGGCAAAATCAGCCCCAGAGATTGCTCAATTTCCTGCCCAAGAATATTTTCAAAGGCAACAAATAAATTATAGGTCTGATGATGTTAATGCCGCATCGACGATTTCCACTGCTGTAGATTTTACAGAAGCTTCAGAAGTGAGCACGCCTTCGGTAGTATTTATAAAGAATTTTTCAGGTACAGATTACAAGCGATATGGGATTTTTGATTATTTCTTTGGCTCAGGACCCAATCAGCGTGTAAGTACAGGTTCGGGTGTAATCATGAGTAAAGATGGCTATATCATTACCAATAATCATGTGATTGACAGAGCAGAAACCATTGAAGTGGTTCATCAAAAAAGAACCTACCAAGCAAAACTAATTGGGACAGATAAAAATACCGATATCGCAGTTTTGAAAATTGAGGCAAATAATCTTCCTGCAATAAAAAAGGGAAGCAGTAGAGATTTGAAAATAGGAGAGTGGGTCATCGCCGTTGGGAATCCATTTAACTTGACTTCGACAGTCACAGCAGGGATCGTTTCTGCGAAAGAAAGGCAAATCAATATTTTGGGAGGGGATTTTCCATTGGAATCATTTATTCAAACAGATGCGCCTATCAATCCAGGAAACTCAGGAGGTGCTTTGGTCAATACTAAAGGAGAATTAGTAGGGATCAATACGGCGATTTTATCAAGAACAGGTTCCTATACAGGCTATGGATTTGCCGTTCCTGTGGACATTGCCATGAAAATTGCCAATGACCTGATCAAATTCGGTGAAGTTCAAAAAGCCCTTCCGGGAGTTGATGTCGTAGAAATTACACCTGAATTGGCCGAAGAAATGAAGCTCAATACATTGGATGGTGTGATCGTAACTAATGTACTTCGTGGAGGAGCAGCTGAAAAAGCTGGTATTCAGAAAAATGATGTGATCACAAGAATCGAGGGATTCAATGTAACAGGTAAAGGAAGTTTCGAAGAAGTGCTCTCTTATTATTATCCTGGTGATAAACTGAATTTCACATTCCAGAGAAAATCAGATGTAAAAGCCGCATCACTTACCCTCCAAAATCTTGATGGAGGTACAGGTGTTTTGAAGAGAGAGTTCTACACATCTGCAATTTTAGGAGCTCGTCTAGAAGCGATCAATGCCATTGAAAGAGATCGTTTAGGGGTCAATGGAGGTGTGAAGATTGTAGGCTTGACAAGAGGATATCTGAGAGATCTTGGTTTAAATAATGGCTATGTACTTACCCAAATCAACGGGAATCCAGTTTCGAACCCAGAAAAAGTAGGAGAGTTTTTAGAGAAATTTAGTGGAAAACTCTTGCTTGAAGGTTTCGCTTCAAGCGGTCAGCCTTTTATGCAAAGCTACAGTGTGAGGTAGGGGAAGAGATGTGAGATATGAGACATGAGATTTGAGAAAAAAGAGCCAAGAATCAAGAGTCAAGAATAGGAGGGCATACTTGTTAGTCCTAGTGACCGCTAATCCAGCAGCCATTTCTATAGTTAATCTCAAAACTACGAAGTAGTTAAATGATGATTAGCCCCGGGTAGCAACCCGGGGACAGAAGTATGACAAGATTCCCATTCAACCCCGAATGGGGTTGAATTTGGTTCCTCAAAACTGTCTACTAAGAATTGTTGAAAAACCTCCAAAAGCACACACAATCCATCTTTTCCTCTGCGTCTCCCCGCGCTCCTTTGCGGTGAAAACACTATTGAGGAAGCCAAAACTCAGAATTAGAGTGATTTTCTTCGAGGAGAGATAGAAAAAGAGTATATTCCCTAAAACTTAACTGCCATGAAGACTTTGCCTTTAACTTGTGAAAAATGTTTTGCGGATTTTCAAGAAGCTTTGGAGGAATTAAAAAGCGTGATCAATAATGCCAAAACAAAAGGGCTTAATGCCAAATCCGAAGCACAAATTGTACGAGTTTTTGAATTGACTCACGAATTGACTTTGAAAACCATTACGGAATTTTTCAGAAAGCAAGGACATGCAGGATTTACAGGTTCGAGGGACATCACCGTGGAGGCTTTTCATGACGACCTGATTGATGATGGTCAAGGATGGATGGATATGATCATCCTAAGAATCAAATACAATCCAATATACCCAGAAAACACCCAAAATGAACTGGTAGATCGCATCATCAAACAATTTGTAAAACTGTTCGAAAACTTTGAAAGAAACATGATGAAAAGATTGAGTTAATGATCTTTTGATTTATTTACATTGATTTGTAGCGTTTTAGGAATCCTTCTCGTCGTGAGAAAGTAAGTCGATTAAATTTTATCAAAAGTTCCTTTTTCCAAATTCGCTATGATATGAAAACTACCGTCCAACCCATTACAAAATTACCACTTTTGGTAATAGCACTACTGATCATCACCGGAATGCCTGCTTGTCAAGATCAGACAACTTCTACCTACACCTACCGCACGCAATATCCTGTTTACTTGCAAATGAGTAATTTCAGAACTTCTCAAGCGGTCATTGAGTCAGGAAAAGAGCTCGAAAACCCAGGTAAAATTTATATCTACAATGATTTTTTGTTGATCAATGAACCACAAAAAGGGATTCACATTTTAGATAATTCAAACCCTTCCAACCCTATTAGTATCAACTTCATCAATATCCCAGGAAACGTTGACTTAGCAGTCAATAGCGATATGCTCTATGCTGATAACTACTTGGATTTGCTTGTTTTTGATATAAGTAATCCTAGAAATATCCAACAAGTAAAGCGGGTAGAGGATGTGTTTGAAAGCATGTACACAGATCGATCAACAGGAACTTTTATGACTTTGAAAGACACTGTCTTGACGATGGATTCTGATGTCAACTCTGATTGGGGTATGGGCTGGGGTAATATTTTTTGGAATAGAGGAGGAATGTTTGCGATGAGTTCTGATGCTTCCCGTGGTGGTGGAGAGAGCTATGGACAAGGAGGTTCTATGGCTAGATTTACTTTGATGAGTGCACACCTTTATGCGGTAGATGAACATTCACTTCGTGTTTTTAATGTAGAGAATGAGGAAAATCCAGCGTTCATAAAAGGAATTCACCTTGGTTGGGGAATCGAGACAATTTTTCCTTTTCAAAATAAGCTTTTCATAGGTTCAAATACTGGGATGCATATTTATGACGCGAGTAATCCTTCGGAACCTACACAAATGTCAGTCTATCAACATGTGACCGCCTGCGATCCTGTTGTGGTCAATGAAACCTATGCTTTTGTAACTTTGAGAACTGGCGTAAACTGTAGATTTGGAGTTGATGAACTTCAGATCCTTAATATCGAAGATCCTTATTCTCCTAAATTATTAAAATCCTATCCAATGGAAAATCCACATGGATTAGGTCTGGCTGGAGATTATCTTTACGTAGCAGAAGGGAAGCATGGATTAAAGAGTTTTAATGTAGCTGATGTGATGAATATCGATAAAAATCAATTGGAGTATCTGAGATCATTAAAATCCGTAGATATCATTCCAGGTCCCAAATCACTGATCGTAATAGGTCCTGATGGGGTTTGTCAATTTGATTATTCTACTCCAAATAAATTGGTACAGTTGAGTTGCATCAATGTCAAAAATCCAATCATTGTCTAAGTGAAGAGATTTATACCATTTATTTTATTTCTATTTTCTAGCCAAATTTCCTTTGCACAGAAGGAAATTGGCGCTTATATCCATCATGCCGAGATTGGTACTTTGCTGGGTACAAGCAGTCAGGGTTCAAAGAGAATCAACTTTTCACTCCAATCTTTTCATGGAATTCAATTAGACCCATATAATCAAATCGGATTTTTTGTTGGAGTGGATACTTATCCTGATTTTAATTTAATGCCGATAGGGTTTGGATGGAGAAACATTTTATTTCCTGACAAAAAGTACTCTTTCTACACTAGTATAGATCTTGGTTATGGTTCGGCTTGGTTTCAGAAAAAGGAAAGAGAAAATAATGTAGAGACTTGGAATGAAGGAGGATGGATGGTCAGTCCGGCTATCGGATTGAGAAAAAATTCCAAAAATGGAAAGCTTGGTTACACATGTGCAGTTGGGTTTAAAAAGCAATATGCAAATTCCTTTGTTGGTGTACCTATCACGGGAACTGTCACACCCGTGGAAGGTATTCGTCCCGGTTATGAATCACTTTTTGAAGAAAATAATATATTCAATAGCCTATTTATGCGAATGGGGATAATTTTTTAGCATATATTGTAGGCTAGTTATTAGTTTCAACTTTTATTCTTATTGGAATGCTAGAAGTTATTGGTTTGGTTAAAAAATATGGGAAAGATAATGCCGTAAATGACATTTCTTTCTCTCTTCAAGGTGGAGAAGTAGTTGGCTTGCTTGGTCCAAATGGAGCTGGTAAAAGTACAACCATGAAATGCATCGTGGGATTGCTAAGAAAGACCGCAGGTGAAATTTATATCGGAGGGCATGATCATTTGAGCGTGGAGGCGAAGCGATTTTTCTCCTATATCCCAGAAACGCCAAGTGTCTATGATTTGCTTACAGTAATGGAGCATATGCAGTTTATTGCTCAAGCTTACCATGTGGAGAATTGGAAGGAAAAGGCTGAAATACTGATTGAGATCTACGACCTTGGTGACAAAAAAGACAAGCTTGGTCGAGACCTTTCCAAAGGAATGCGTCAAAAAGTATCGATCTGTTGTGCTTTGCTCCCTGATCCACAATTGTTGTTTTTTGATGAACCAATGATTGGATTGGATCCTAAGGCTATTAGAAATACCAAGAAACTTTTTAAAGAACTCAAGGAACAGGGAAAAACCATTTTGGTGAGTACACATTTGATAGATAGTGTGGAGAGTATCGCTGATCGAATTATGATCATGAAAAGTGGAAATATCGTTGGGAATGACACGATTGAAAATTTGAAGACACAAATGACGGGAGATGACTCAAGTTTAGAAGATTTATTTTTAGAATTGACGAAAGATGAATGAGATAAAACTACTCTTCCGAAAAGACCTCTTTATCCTAATTAACAACATCAAGCTGATTCTCAAAAATCCTTTGAGACTTTTGCCTTACATATTTGTTATTGGATATTTCAGTTTCTTTTATTTCCGAAGGACAAAGAAATCCTCTGAATCGCTTCAGGAAATAGATTTAGAGCAGCTACAAGAAGTGACCAATGCCATAGATGTAATTCCTGATGCAAAACTGTATGCGAAGTTGGCATTGATTGGAGGTTTGACTTTAATAGCTTTGGCTATTCTGATTTTTCAGCTTTATAGAGCTACCAAGAAAAACATCAGCTTCTTTTCTATGGCGGATGTCAATATGCTTTTTACTGCGCCAGTTTCGCCATCGAGCATTTTGATTTATTACCTTGTCAGGTCTATTATACCGATTTTGGGAGGGAGTATTTTATTTACGCTCTATGCCAGTGCTCAAGTGGTTGATCAATTAGGCTTGGAAGTAAGTCAAGTGATTGTGATGGGATTTGGTTTAGCACTTTTTGTTTTTATTCTGTTCCCCATCAAGTTTTTAATCTATACCCTGCATACCAAATACGGGATTATGGATTACATACAGAAGGGTGTTTTTGCTTTTGGAATAATATTACTTCTGATGATGGTAATTCCGGGATTAATGGCAGATAAGTTTTGGCACGGAATGTTTGCATGGTTGGCATCTCCATGGTTTGACTTCTTTCCATTGGTGGGTTGGAGTAGGGCGATTATTCTCTATCCATCCCATGAAAATCTGTGGTTGGTAGGTGGATTTTCTTTTGTTTATGTACTCACTTTTTTCATGATCTTACAAGCCGTCTTGAAGCATGCAGGTTATTATTACGAAGATGTCTTGGAGTCAACCAAATCAAAGGAAGAGGCTAAAGAAAAAGTAAAGGGGAAAAAAGAGGCCTCAGAATCCGCCATGAGTCTCAATGCCAAAAAGAAACTAGATATCCCCAACTTTGGATTTGGGGCTAAGGCTTTGTATTGGAGGAATTATGTGCACAGTTCTAGACAGGATTTTCATCCATTCTTTGGCTTGTATGGATTGGGTTTTGCTGGATTGGGAATTTTGTTTGCTGGCTTGTCTAGATTTGATTGGTTTGCACACCAAGTCATTTATTTCTACCTTTTGATTCTAATTTTTATTTATTGGATAGCCGGAATGGGAAGGAATAATGTGGGAGATTTGAAGAAGCCCTACTTTATTCTGATACCAGCATCGTGGGGCGCGAAATTTTGGAACCTGATCCGCTTGGATTTGATGCAGACACTGATTTTCTCTGCGATTTTGATTGTCCCAACAGTATTGATAGCCAAACTGAGTCTATTGCTGATTCCTGCATTTATCTTAGCGATGCTGATGTTTTATTTGTCGGGATTTGCGATGACTACGGTGACGAATGTAGGTTTTGAAGAAGGCTGGGATAGGAAATTGATCAAACCGGTGATGACAATAGGCGTATTGCTGTTTGGTTTTTTACCAGCTGTAGGAAGCGGTCTTTTTGTATATATCATCAGTAAGCAATTTGCCTATGGAATGATTGGGATTTGTGTAGGAATGCTGCTAGTCACGGGCGTGATGCTCCATGTAGCCATGGATTTGATTAGTAAGATTGAGTTTAAGGAGCAGGAAGGGTAGGGGTGTGATCTTGTAAAACGGACAAATGAAAAAGTGAAAATCACATTTTGAAAATAAAATAGCGCTTCAGAGTATTCTAAAGCGCTATTTGTTTCTAAAATCCAATATAAATTACTTCTCTTACATCGCTGTGGAAGCCGTATAGCTTCATGCTGATTTCAATTATATCTTTTTCATTTTGAAATTGGAGGCAGATTTTTTCTAGTAAAATTTTACTCCTTCTTTCACTTAGTTTGATTTTAAGTTATAAAATATTAAAACAGGATTGTCTTCAGCTACTGTTTCAGAGAACAATTTGGCAATATCTTTGGGTATTGAACTAGTGTCCGTTGTCAGGTTCTCTTTCGCTTTGGCAATGGACTCTGAAGAGATATAACTTACTAATTGATTTGAATCAGGAATCAGTGTGCTAATATGATAAAAGCCCAAAGCTTGAATATCATTAAGAGGTTTAGAGCCATAAGTGATTTTTTTTGAACCTCTTTCATAAAAAATATAGCTATCTCTACCTGCATATTTAACGACCGAGTAAATCCAATTTTTGAGTTGTATCGGACTACTAATCAAAAAAGCATAATTTTCATTATAATAAAGGTTATGAAATTCATCAATATCAGATGCGCTTTCAGCTTCTACAGGAAGTGATAATTGGTTCATTTCAAATTTGACAATTGGAACTAAGTTTCCCGACTTACTGATCTCGTATTGCGTATTACTAAAAGGTTTAAAGTAGCTTAAGTTTTCACCATAGAATCTTAAAGCTTGACCTGAGAAAAATGTTTTTCGTTCGGTATTAGCATTGTACTCGATCCCTTTTGAGATTATTTTCCACTGCTTATTGACAAGAATTAATTGATTGTTTTTAATATCAGGAAGATGATCATTATATGTTTTTGCAGTCTCAACAGCTATTGTTGAGTCATTGAGAAACTCAAAATCTGAAAATCTAAATCCAATAAACTCTTCTCTGATAAAATCTCCATTGAGCTTGTAATAGACAATTTTGGAGAGCTTGTCATCATGTATAGCTATTTCTTCATTGAAGCTGTTAACCGCAAACGCGCTAGCTTTTCTGAATTCGCCTGGACCATCTCCTGAACCTCTTAATGCAAATTCAAAATTCCCTAAATCATCAAATACAAATACGTCAGATTTGCGCCCATCGAGGATAAAAATCTTACCATTTTTTATGGTTAACTTTCTTATCAAGCCTGTTAGAATGTCGCCAGGAACATCCCCAAGTTTCAGATAAGAAACCCTCTCAATCACCTCTGATAATTTAAAATCTTTGTCAAGGTCTTTTGGGATTAAAATTTCTAAAGGGTTTGCACTTGTGTCAATTGGCATATTTGGAGTATAGTCACCGATTGTTTCTGAAAGATTTTTATTTCGGAATCTCTCTACCCCTGAGTTAGATTTTTTCTTAATACATGCTGTAAATGAAAAAATTATTAGTGAAAATAATAAACAATGCTTTGTCCATATCGAAAAATGATTTTTAAGGTAATTGTATTTCATGTTAATAATTTTTAAAAGTTTAATACATTAAATATAGTTAAATGAATATTTGAAATAAAAGTCCTTTGGGATATAGAATATTTTTCCCAATGGACTTTATTAAAATCAGGTAGGTACAACTAGGCAACTTTCAAAGGAGTGACAGGACCAATCTGGACCATCTATACAGTATTCAGTTACGCCAGTAAACGTATTACATTCTTGAATAAACCCCATAAAACCCATGCAAATTTCTTTTTGACATGGTTCTTGGCTTTCCACTCTTTGCCATAAAGCTTCACAACCCCAAAACAAATTTCCATAATCATTATCACTAGCTAATGCTTCTTGTGATGAAATGAAGATTGTAGGGAGATAATTACTTCCATCAAATTCTAATGTTAGCAATCCATTAAAAAACAGACCAAAAGTAAGCATGCTTACAGCTGCGATTTTCGCAGCACGATTGAGTAAACTTTGTTTTTTCATGATTAAATTATTTAGTTGTTAAAATTATATTAGTTTTCAATTCTAAAAAAAAACTAAACAAACAAAGGTGTAGGTATAAAATTTTTAAATGTTCTAAAATAATCTATAAATCGATGTAAATCACTTCTCCTGTATCGATATCGAAGCTGTAGATTCTACTATCATCTGATGTTACAGAAATAGACATAATGCCACGATCTAAGTTAATTTGTTTAATAGGGTTTCCTTCCCAATCATAAATATGGATTATTTTACAAAAACCCGAATTAGGTGTATCATCTTCTAACCCTGAAAATATTGCATAAATAAAATTATCTGTTACAAAGATATCATTGTAGCATTTTTTTGTTGTACCGCTTCTGTCAAAAATTAACTTCCCATCATACTCAATGATATCATTTTCATTTTGTACTCTATCAGGACTATAAATTATTTTTGAACTCAGGTCATTGAGATCAGTGATTTCAATTGCATTGTGCCATCGATATGCTGTTGCGACTGTTTTCTTATCGGGCCTAACCATTGATTTTCGCTGAAAATAACTTTGTAGAGTAGACTGCTCAAGATAATCAGGGTATTTGTAGAATTCACCAAATTCTTTCGTGATGATGTTTTGTTCTATATCAATAAATTGAAATTTAAACTCTGAGTTATTCATAATAGAGCTCAAGATTTTATTCTCAGTCAAGAAGTTAACTCCATATAGATCAAATGGTACTTTTTTCTCACTATAGACTGAATCTCTGAAATCAAAAAAAACAATTTTCAGCATTGTAAAGTCTTGAAGCCAAATTTTTGAATCTATTATTCCTATTGAGTAGGGTGAAATTGATTCAAATGGACCATTTCCTTTATTGAAAATCCCTGCTAAAATTTCTTTTTTGTCTAAATCATAAAGATGTAAAAATTGATTCTTAAGTCCTTTTACATCAAACAAAAGAAGATAAGAATCGATTTCTAGTATTCTTGTGACATTTCCTCCTGAGAATTCAAATAATGATTGAAATTCTTTATCTTCTAAGGATTGAAAACTTGCTATATTTTCTTTATTAACGTTGATTATAAAAAGTGAATCATCTTTTTTGCTACAAGCTAATTGAAATAAACATACACTAATTA
The DNA here is from genome assembly GCF_014637795.1 of Belliella aquatica. Classification (GTDB taxonomy): domain Bacteria; phylum Bacteroidota; class Bacteroidia; order Cytophagales; family Cyclobacteriaceae; genus Belliella; species Belliella aquatica. The sequence goes on from NZ_BMFD01000015.1 coordinate 45,322, forward strand.
TTAGAAATTTTGTACGCGTAGTTTTTATTAACAGTGGTCGTATATTTTCATGATTTACTCTTTTAGTTCTTAAAAAACTCAAATTATTAAATTGAGATTGTAATTTACTTTAATGGGTTTTATTTTAGTTATTTATTACTGTTAATTAAAGTTAAGCTATTATAGGATAATGATCCTTCCCAAATAATCTTCTGAAAAATAATTTCTCCAACCGATCCCCTTTAAAATTATTTGTAACTTGCGGTCAAATTAGCAATAGCCATCTTATGATTTATAATTCAATAATTGAGACGATAGGAAATACACCATTGGTGCGCCTGAATAAGGTCAATCAGGGTATCAAAGGTGAGATTTTGGTAAAAGTGGAATACTTCAATCCAGGGAATTCTATGAAAGATAGAATGGCCATCAAAATGGTGGAGGATGCAGAGAAGGAGGGGCTTTTGAAGCCGGGAGGAACCATCATAGAAGGGACAAGTGGTAATACGGGGATGGGTTTGGCTTTGGCAGCAATCGCCAAAGGATACAAATGTATCTTCACTATGGCAGACAAACAATCTAAAGAGAAGATCGACATTCTTAGAGCTGTAGGCGCTGAAGTGATTGTCTGCCCAACAAACGTGTCTCCTGAAGATCCAAGATCTTACTATTCTGTCGCGAGGAAATTGAATAAAGATATTCCAAATTCTTTCTATCCCAATCAGTACGATAACTTATCCAACTGGAAGGCGCATTACGAAACTACAGGCCCTGAAATCTGGAAAGATACGGAAGGGAAAATCACGCACTATGCGGCGGGTGTAGGAACCGGAGGTTCGATGTGTGGGACTGCAAGATTCTTGAAAGAGCAAAATCCAGATATCATCACTGTGGGGATTGATACTTATGGGTCTGTCTTTAAAAAATATAAGGAGACTGGCGTTTTTGATGAAAATGAAGTTTACCCTTACCTAACAGAAGGAATTGGTGAAGATATTTTGCCTAAGAACGTTGATTTTGATATGATTGATCATTTCATTAAAGTGACGGATAAGGATGCTGCTGTGATGACAAGAAGATTGTCTCGAGAAGAAGGCTTATTTATCGGTTGGTCATGTGGTTCTGCTGTTCATGGTGCTTTGGAATATGCCAAAGAAAACCTGAAAGAAGGAGACCGAATGGTGATCATTCTTCCTGACCATGGCACAAGATATTTAGGAAAAGTGTACAATGATGATTGGATGAGAAATCACGGCTTTTTAGAAGACAGGTCATTTGGTACCGCAAGAGATATTATTGCTTCTAGGAATGGAAGTTATCAACTCGTTGTTTCTCAAAAATCAGATACAGTAAAAGAGGCAATTGCATTGATGAATGGAAAAAGCGTTTCTCAGATTCCAGTGATGGAAGATGGTAATGTAGTTGGCTGCATTACGGACAATAAATTGCTCAGCAAAATCATTGACAACCCAAATCTCAAAGATTCTCCAGTATCAGAAGTGATGGAAGATTCTATGAAATTTGTGGCTTTGGATAGTACTTTGGACGTGTTGTCTTCCATGGTAGACAAGGAGAAAGCGGTGTTGGTACGTGATGAAAAGCATCAGATTCACATCATCACCAAGCATGATATTTTAGAAGCGATGACGAAATAATCGTCCTCGGTCCATAGTCGACCGTCAACTGTTGATTGTAATAAACTTCTTAGAATCTTATCATTAGCTACCTTAAGCAAAGGGAGTAGTATTCTATAACAATAATAAATAAATTCTCAAATTTAATAAAGGCAAGAAAGCAGATTTCTTGCCTTTGTTTTATCCATTACAAAAAATATTACACCTACAAAATGATCAAAGAACGCTTAGAGGCATTGAGATTGAATGGTTATGATTTTGATATTCAAGATATCATGATTCGATCTTGGCAGATGTTTATGAAGCAGCCACTTTTGAGCACTGCTTTTACAATGTTGATCTTTTCGATTCAGTTGCTTTTGGTGATCTATTTGCCAGATTATGCAATGATTCATGCCTTATTTTTGGCTCCTCCCTTATACACAGGATTTTATTTGGTAGCGAATAAGATCAGTCAGGATGAAAACGTAGTCTACCCCGACTTTTTCAAAGGTTTCAGCTTTTATATTTTAGTGTTTTCCATTTGGCTGATTGGACAGATTTTGACAGCTCTTGGCTTGGTAATCTTAATTGTTCCTGGGATTTACTTGGCAGTCGGCTACAGCTTTTCTGTTTTGATGGGGATATTTGGTGGTTTTGATTTTTGGAACGCACTAGAAGAAAGCAGAAAACTTATTACTGTACGTTGGTGGAAGTTTTTTGTCTTCAATCTGATATTGGTCAGCATCAATCTGCTTGCTTTTTTAACCTACGGACTGACACTTTTAGTCAGTATTCCGATTACCTTCTATGCTACCTATATCTTATTCGAAGATTTGACAAAAGATATATTTATTGAAGAAGAAAAGGATTAATCCAGCAGGAAGTTATTGAAGAAAGTACTCTTGAAAGCCAGCCAAGCAAAAAAGAAAAGCATTCCCCAGAAAAGATAAACTCTGTAATAATCCATCGTTTCTTTGTATCGGGATTCGATAATTTCAGCTTTTTCGAGCGTGTCTATTTCTTCGAAGATTCTTTCCAATGCATTGTCATCAGATGCTCTGTAAAATTGTCCGCTACCAATTTTTGCAATTTCTCTAAGGGTAGTTTCATCCAGGTAACTCTCAATCATCTGTGGTCTTCCGAAGAAATCAACGCCATAAGGCACCATTCCATCTTTTCCTACTGCGATAGTATAGATTTTGATGTCAAATGCAGCTGCTAACTCTGCGGCAAAGATCGGGTCAACATTCCCTGCATTATTTTCCCCATCACTGAGCAGTATCATTACTTTAGATTTGGATTCTGCCTCGCGCATTCTGTTGGTTCCTGAAGAAATTGCACTCCCTATCGCAGTTCCTTTTGCATCCATCATATTGAAGGAAATATCTTTGATAAGGTCGGTTAGGAGTTTGTAATCCGTCGTCAGAGGAGCCAAAGAATAGGCTTCTCCAGAGAATATCACCATCCCAATTCTATCACCGAATCTACCATTGATAAATTCTACTGCAGTTTCTTTCGCAGCTTCCAGCCTGTTGGGTTGGAAATCCTGTAGGTCCATAGATTCTGAAATATCCATCACCAACATGATGTCAATACCTTCAGTATATTGTTCTACGCGCTCGTTGGTCTTCTGTGGTCTTGCCAAAGCGACAATGACCATCCACAAAGCCAACATAAAGAACAGAGTCGGAATCAACCTCAAATAGGTCCAAGGATTACTTTGGGAGACACTATTTGGTAGAGAGATTTCTAGAACGGGATTTTTGAGAAATTTGATAAATTTTCTCAAAAGCATCAACAAAGGAGCTACCCAAAGTAGGTGTAATGCCCATAAATTTTCCCATTCAAACCCACGAAAAGTATCCGGTAAAAACCAATACAAAGAGAAAAAATCAGATATACTATTTGCGTTCATCTTTCTGGGTAATTTTTTGTTGATAGGTTTCAGCACAAATGCCTTTGAGATTTTGACATGCTTGACCGATGTCTTTGCCTTCCTTGCCGGCATAGATGATCATCTCTATTTCTCTAAAATCTTTGATGATCTCTTTGTTTTCGAGGAAATCAGAAATCTCTAAAGTCGTCCATTCTCTAAATGGCTTTGCCTTCAAATGCTCCATGTAAGTTTTCCAAAGCCCAAGCAATTCATCCGCATTGTCTGTGTCAGGATTATTGGAAAATGAAGCTTCCGCCTTTTCCCAACGCAGCAAGAATCTTTTGTATTTGCGTTTTTCCAACCATAACTGCCACTTTTTTTGAATTGGCTTTCCGAAGAAAAAGAAGAGTACAGCTGCTAAAATTAAAACTGCGACCAAAACGCCAATCAATAGCGGGTAATTAAAATCGGTATCAATGGGTTGATAGACGTTGTTGTCTTGAAAACTGAGTTGCTCAGGAAGTGGGTTGATCATTAGCTTTAAAGCTAAATCAGCTTCATCAGCATAATAGGTGATGCTATCGTATTTGAGAATCTCGTAAACTGGCAAAGAAAACTTCAGAACCGGATCCAGAGAGAAATTAGCAACATAATATACGGCACTGTCAAGTGTCAAGCCCTCTTTGGTGGAGGAAATGAAAGTTTGTTTTTCATGAAAAACAAAAGGACTGAAATCGTAGGTTGAGTCAGGGAAAATGATGTTATAACCTTTTCCATAAGTCGCTTTCAAAACGTAAGGGACCTTTTCGCCAAGCTTGGCCGAATCCTGTAGGAAATAGCCTTCCACCTTCAGTTCCTGTGCGAAACTAAAAGCCGAAATCATAAGAAATGTAAAACCGAGGAGAATTGAGTGAGTCTTAGCCACGTTTCATGGTTTTATTACGGGTTTTGAATAATTCTATCAAAGGTAATACGATATCTTGTCTTGTATCGATGCCTAAATAATTGATTTGATTTTTTTTGCAGATATTTTTCAGGTGATCTCTTTCTGTGGTGAAGGTATCGGTGATTTTTTTTGAAAAAGAACCAAATGCAGTATTTACCCAAGTAGTAGTTCCTTGTTCCTTGTCAAACACGGGAATAATCCCCAATGATGGCAACATCGATTCCCTCGGATCAGTAAGTTGGATTGCAACCAAATCATGTTTTTCTGCCAAGGCCTTGAAAGGTCTTTCGTAGCCTTCATCGATAAAATCTGAAATCACGATGATGATACTGCGCTTTTTGATCAAGTTAAGGGAAAATGTAAACATTTCAGAAAGATTGGTCTTCAAAGATTTATTTTCATGGTTAAAAATTCCTTTAATGATTTTTACACCTTGCTTCGGACCCTTTCCGGGTAGGATGATTTTTTCTTTTTCATCAGAATAAGAAATCAATCCCACCTGACTTCCTTCAAATATCGCTGCGAGTGTGAGTACTCCTGCAATTTCTTTCCCCAAATCAATTTTCTTCCTTCCCAGCTCCCCAATGTCCTGAGAGCCACTGATGTCTAAAAGAAAATAGACACATTGGTCCTTGTCTTCTTTGAAAGTTTTGACGAATGTACCGTGACCTTTCGCAGAAACCTTCCACTCGATCGTCCGTACATCATCCCCGTATTGATAGGGTCTTAGGTCATCAAATTCTAGTCCTGCACCTTTGAAAATAGACTGGTAATCACCTTGGAGATGGTTATTGGCCACCTTTCGGATCATGATTTCATATTTTCGAAGTTTTTTAAGAAGTTGGTTCATAGATGTCGTATTCGGATGACTAATTTAAGGCAGTCTTTTGAATAATAAAATTTATATGTTGATCTCTGTTAAATGTGTTAATTTTGAAACGTGAAAAAGCTTATACTCATTATACCGATAGTCATATTCCTTGCATCATGTGGAAAAGATAAATTGCCTGAAGGAATACTCGATGAAGACAAAATGGTCAGTGTTTTGATAGATATTCATATCGCTGAAGGACTCGTCAGTACCCTTCCCATCAATTATGATTCTTCAAGGACGATGTATCCCATGTTTGAAAAGGAAGTTTTCCGTAAACACAATGTGGTAGATTCAGTTTTCCATAGAAGTTTGGAGTACTACCTTGCAAATCCCAAAATTATAGACAGGATTTATGAAAGGACGATCGACTCACTCAATGTCATAGAAAAATCAGGAAATACGAAAGAAACGGATGATTTACCCCAATAGTGTAGAAGAAAAAATAAATTTTGATAAAATCAAAGAATTGATCAAAGCAGAATGTAGCAGTTCGCTCGGGGTCAGTTTTGTTGATAAATTGAATTTTTCAAAGGATTTTAATTTGATTACAAGACTGCTCGATCAAACAGAGGAGTTTAGACAGATTCTAGTGTCTGGAGAATCTTTTCCAGCATCTAATTTCACAAACATTTATCCGTATCTCGAAAAAGCTAAAATCGAAGGGACATTTCTTTATGAAGATGATTTTCATGAAATCAAGCTTTCCCTAATGACTTTGAGCGGATGCGTGGCATTTTTCAAAAAATTCGCAGAAGAATATCCTAATCTCCATGGATTGCTTGGGCTTGTTAGTCTGGATCAGACCTTGCTCAAAGCGATCGAAAGAGTGATTGATGAAAAAGGTAAAATCCGAAACAATGCTTCCAAAGATCTTTCTTTGATTCGTTCTCAGATCATTTATGAAGAGAGTAGGTTGAGGAAGGTTTTGGATAGAATCTTTAGAGAAGCGAAAGCCAAAGGATTGACTCCTGAAGATGCATCTGTGACGATTAGGGGTGGAAGAATGGTAATTCCTGTTTTGGCTGAAAACAAGCGAAAAATCAAAGGATTTATCCATGATGAATCCGCGACAGGACAGACAGTTTTCCTTGAACCTGCAGAAGTGTTGGACATCAACAATGAGCTCAAGGATTTGGAGTACATGGAACGCAGGGAAATCCAAAAAATCCTTACACAACTTACGGATTTATTAAGAGGCTACATTCCTGAATTAAGAAAAGCATATCAGTTTCTCGGCTTGGTAGATTTCATCCGAGCAAAAGCGAAATTTGCGATCAAAACCAACTCCTCAAGGCCTTTCCTTGAAAAGCAAAAGCAGATAGAATGGTATAATGCGACACATCCACTTCTTCAATTTGCACTAAAGCAGCAAGGGAAATCGGTTGTACCCCTCAATATTCAACTAGACCACAACAGGCGATTGTTGGTGATCTCAGGGCCAAACGCAGGAGGAAAATCAGTGACCTTGAAAACAGTGGCCATGATTCAGTATATGCTTCAATGTGGTTTGCTTGTGCCTGTAGACTCCCATTCTAAATGTAGCGTATTCGATCATTTTTTCATCGATATCGGAGATGAGCAGAATATCGAAAATGACCTGAGTACATACAGTTCTCACTTGATGAGCATGAAGTATTTCACGCAGTTTGCAGACAAGAAAACCATCCTATTCATAGATGAATTTGGTACTGGGACTGAACCACAATTTGGGGCGGCTATTGCTGAGGGGATCTTGCTTTCCTTAAATAAGCTTGGTGCTTATGGAGTGATCACGACTCACTATGGGAATTTGAAAGAAATCGCTTCCAAGAATCAAGGTCTTGTCAATGGAGCGATGCGCTATGACATTGACAAACTGGAACCTTTGTATCAGTTAGAAATTGGAAAGCCAGGAAGTTCATTTGCATTGGAAATTGCTTCTAAAATCGGGATTTCAAAAGAGATTATTGATTATGCGAAGGAAAATATCGGTGAAGAACGTGTGCGTTATGATAAGATGCTCAATAAGTTGGAGAATGAAAAAGTTCGCTATGAGCAATTGATCAATGAAAACGCGAAGAAAGAGCGTCAACTTGATATTCGAATTAGAGAATACAATTCATTAAAAGAAACTATTGACAAAGGCAAAAAGCAATACATTGAAGAAGCTAAGAAAGAAGCGAAATTGCTGCTAGATGATGTCAATAAAAAAATAGAAACTACCATCCGTGCGATTAAAGAAAACAAGGCAGATAAAGAAGCAACTAAAACGCTGAGAGCTGACTTGGAGACTTTCAAAGCAAAAATTAAACCTGAGAAAGTAGTAGAAAAGGCGCCTGAAATCAAAGTAATAGAAGGAGAAATTGAGGTTGGAGATTTTGTCCGCTTGAAAGACAATGGTGCAGTAGCGGAAGTGCTTGCGATCAAAAATAAGGATGTAGAAATCAGTATGGGAGATTTGAAATCCAATGTGAAAATGAAGCGTTTGGAACGGATTTCAAGTACGGAAATGAAAAAGGAGAAAAAGTCTTTTGCCAGAAGAACAGGATTCGATGCTAATGCCAAGATGATGGACTTTTCTTCAAACTTGGATATTCGTGGTAAGAGAGGGGAGGAGATTCTTCCTTTGGTTCAGAATTTTATCGATGATGGATATATGTTGGGTATGAAAGATTTGAGGATTGTTCATGGCAAGGGAGATGGAATTTTAAAAGAGATTACCAGAAATATTCTTAAAAACATGAACCAAGTATCCAAAGTTAAAGATGAACACGCTGATCGTGGTGGTTCGGGGGTTTCCTTGGTAGAACTAAAGGGGTAAAATATTTAATCTAAAATGCTCCACATTAAAAAAGGCTTGGGTTTCTATTGAAATCCAAGCCTTTTTTAATTAAGGATAATTTTGCCTATGTTATGGTTTACGCTTTAGGCTAAATCGATAATTTCCTGCTAGCGCCGCTCCAGGTACATCGATATTTGCTCCTGGTGCAACAATACTGAATGTTAAGATTAAATCATTTGTACTTCTTGTGTAAGAAATCTCTGGGCCTGAAGCTGGTCTAGTACCTGCAAGCGTGAATTTAGTTAGATCTCCAGTTACAAAATTCCAGTTTCCTGAGCTATCAAAAATTTCTCCACCGCTTACAGTACTGTAAGTTTTACTATTTGCATTAGCTGAGAAAGTGATTTCAAAATTTTGGTAAATGTTTGTTTCTGAATTCCCATCTCTTGTCACAGATCCACCACCTGCAACAGTCCATGTTAAAGAAGATTCTCCAGCTAGATTTTCTATTGCAATCTCTTCAGGAGTTTTGGAAGGTGCGGGGTCGTCTTTTTTCTTACAGCCAAAAAGAACTAATCCAAGTGCTGAAATCAGGAAAAGATTAAGAAATAATTTATTCATAATAGGGTTTTGTTATTTGCGAATTGTAAATTTAATGATATCGTTGAATAATCAAATACTTCGCTTAATCTTGTAGTCTTCGATATTAATAATTTGCTCACAAAAGTCATATTCTCTTTTGTCATTTGAGCAAATCAGCAAAGTTTTATTTAAGCCATATTTTTGGACAAGTTCCAGATACCAAGAAATTCCTTTTTCGTCTAAATTTGATGTGGGTTCATCAAGTAACACAAGAGAAGCATCCGAAAAAAAACAAAGTCCAAGCTTTAGTCGCTGCTTCATTCCGCTAGAAAACTGGCTTATTGGTTTGTTTTGATGGTTTTCTAGATACATGATCTCCATCATTTTCTCAAATGATAAGTCTGCAACAGGGTTTTTGAATTTGAAGTGAAATTCGAGCAGCTCTATCAGAGTAAACTCCTCAGGAAGTTCCAAATAGGGCGCTGAAATGGTCAGTTGTTTGTAAATATCTTCACCCAATATTTCTTTTTCTTTTAAAAAATAGCTCAAATTTCCTTCTGTCAAAGGATTGAGCGATGCGATAGCTTTTAGAAAGGTGGACTTTCCTGAGCCATTGCCACCTGTGATGGCAAGATTTGAATTTGCTGGAATTTCCAAACTAAGGTTTCTAAATATCCATTCATATTGAAATCTTTTGGCGGCATTGTCCAGCTGAATTCTAATCATGTATTAGTTGATATACCCTTTCATCACACCTCTTTCCGAAGAGCGAATGAAATTGATAATTTCGTCTCTTTCTTTGGTTGCAGGTAGATTTACTTCGATTTCTTCTAGTGCTCGACTGTTGTTCAGACTATTGAGGAACAAAAATCTATATACATCTTGAATGTGACTGATTATCTCACTTGAGAATCCTCTTCTTCTTAATCCAAGACTGTTGACACCCGCGTAACTTAGAGGTTCTCTAGCCGCTTTGGTAAATGGTGGCACATCTTTTCTCACCAAAGAACCACCTGAGATCATGGAGTGCATCCCTACTTTCACAAATTGATGAATAGCACTGCTTCCACCCACTATAGCCCAGTCATCAATGATGACATGACCAGCTACTTGGACAGCGTTAGCAATGATGACATTATTGCCCACGATACAATCATGCGCTATGTGAACGTAAGCCATCAGTAGGCAATTACTGCCTACTTTAGTGGTTTTCTTATCTGCCGTACCGCGACTGATAGTAACACATTCCCTGATTGTCGTATTATCTCCGATTTCTACAAGAGTTTTTTCACCTTGGAATTTCAGATCTTGTGGAATAGCGGAAATCACCGCTCCAGGAAAAATTTTGCAGTTTTTACCTATTCTGGCGCCAGGAAAGATCGTGACATTTGAACCAACCCAAGTTCCTTCACCAATTTCCACATCTTCATGTATCATGGTAAAGGGATCGATTTGGACGCCTTCTTTCAGAATTGCTCCTTCGTGTATTTGTGCTAATTTGCTGATCATGATTCTTTTCTAACAATACTTGCTGTCATAACGGCTTCACATACCAAGGTGTTGCCCACATAAGCTTCCCCTTTCATCTTTGCAATACCTCTTCTGATAGGAGCAAGTAATTCACATTTGAAAACCAAGGTGTCACCTGGGACCACCATTTTTCTGAATTTACAGTTTTCTATTCCCAAGAAATAGGTCCAGTAATTTTCTGGATCATCGACTGTACTTAATACTAAAATCCCGCCTGTTTGAGCCATAGCTTCTACTTGCAAAACTCCTGGCATAACAGGGTTTGCGGGGAAATGACCCATAAAGAAAGGCTCGTTGATAGTTACATTTTTCACCCCAGCCACCACTGTCTCGTCGAGATAAATGATTTTATCTAAGAGTTGGAAAGGATATCTGTGTGGTAAAATATTACTGATTTGAGCGATATCCATCACAGGAGGTAGCTTCGGGTCATAATGCGGAATATGGCTTGGCCCAGCCTTTTCCATAGCCCTTTTTATCTTTTTGGCAAATGCCACATTCGCGGCATGTCCCGGTCTCGCAGCCATTATTTGTGCTTTGATAGGACGACCTACCAAGGCCAAATCTCCAACCACATCAAGAAGCTTATGTCTTGCAGGTTCATTTTTATATCGAAGTTCAACATTGTTAAGAATCCCCTCTTTCCTAACCTCTACCTTTTCTTTATTGAACATTTTTGCCAAATGTGCCAACTCTTTTTCTTCGACAACTCTGTCAACCACCACAATTGCATTGTTTAAGTCACCACCCTTGATAAGGTTTTGGTTGTAAAGCATTTCCAATTCATGGAGGAAACAGAAAGTTCTGCACGATGCTATTTCACTTCTGAACTGACTGATATCGGTAATAGAAGCGTGTTGTGAACCCAAAACAGGGGAATTGTAGTCTACCATTACAGTTACTCTGTAATCATCTAATGGTAAAGCAGCCATTTCTACTTCCCTCGAAGCATCACGGAAGGTGATACTCTCTGGAACTTCAAAAAATCTTCTTAAGGCATTTTGCTCTTCAAGACCCGCGTTATCCAATATTTCGATGAATTGAATGGATGAACCATCCATAATTGGAGGTTCAGGACCATCTAATTGGATAAGCACATTATCAATTTCTAGGCCTACTAATGCAGCTAGTACGTGTTCCACAGTGAACACTCTCGCACCACTTTGCTCTAGGGTAGTTCCTCGAGACACATCTACCACATTATCCACATCAGCATCGATAATAGGTAGTCCCTCAATATCGATTCTTTGAAATTTGTAGCCATGATTTGGCGGAGCAGGTAAAAAAGTCATATTTGAAATCACTCCTGTATGGAGACCTACACCTGAGACGGTGACCTGCTTTTTAATTGTATGTTGTTTTACCCTCATAGGTATTGAACTCTAGCTTTTAAATTTGAGACCGTAAATTTATTGTTTTTTTTCCAGTTCTCTCAATCTGTCTTGAAGTAAGGGCAGATTTCTAAATATTGCATAAGATTTTAAGAACGATTTCATTTCAAATCCCATGTAACCAAATAAGGTTTGGCCAGGTTCAACAATTGATTTGCTGACTCCCGTATTTGCTCCCACGGTTGTGTTGTTAGCGATTTTTATATGTCCCACGATTCCTGCTTTTCCAGCAATGACACAGTTTTTGCCTATTTCTGTTGACCCAGAAATACCAGTTTGTGCAGCAATAACTGTATTTTCTCCGATGATTACATTGTGAGCAATTTGTACGAGATTATCCAGTTTCACTCCTTTTCGAAGAATAGTTGAGCCCATTGTTGCCCGATCTACTGTGGTATTTGCCCCAATATTCACATTATCTTCAATGATCACGTTCCCTATTTGAGGAATAGTTTTGTATGTTCCATCGGCTTGCGGAGCGAATCCAAAACCATCAGATCCGATGACAACTCCAGAATGAAATTCACAATTAGACCCAATAATACAATCATGACCAATTTTCACTCCAGACTGAATAATACAATTGTCACCAATCTTCACATTGTCTCCAATACTTACATTAGGGTAGATTTTGACATTGTTTCCTATGGAGCAATTTTTCCCAATGTAAGAAAATGCACCTCTATAAAAATCAGAACCAATAGTGCTGCTTTCGTGCATAAAGGCAGGTTCTTCTAGACCAGATTTGCTGTATTTAGTAAATTGAGCATAGGCTTCCAAAATTTGAGTGAAGCCAGTGTATGCGTCTTTTACCCTTATTAAATTCGTTGAAATTGCTTTTTTTGCTTGGAAGTCTTCTGAGACAATCACCGCTGAAGCCTCGGTTTCATAAATGTATGTCTCGTATTTTTCATTGGCCAAAAAACTTAATCCTCCAGGTTTTCCTTCTTGGATTTTGTCAAGTCTATTAACTTTCTCAGATCCGTCGCCTTCAACCTTGCCATTCAAAAGCGCTGCAACCTGTTCTATGGTAAACTCCATATTGAATTTTATTTATTATCTACAAAATTAAATTTTTAGCCCGACAAGCATAATGTTTTTTTACAATTTTACTCATTGCTTTGATGTTTGGTAAGTCAGCAGCTTGGGCGACATCAATGATTTCTCCTTTTTTGGTTAAGATGTGTATTCTCTCCTGAGCCACGTAAGCATTATTGCTGATTGATCCGTGAGAAAAGAAATATTTCATATCTTCATTGGGAATTTGAAGTCTTTTTTGGGTTTTTTCTATCATAGAATCCAACTCTTCTTTCGAAAACGCCTCATTACTCAAATTAATTTTAAAGAGATTGCGAGAAAGAAACATCTGAGAAATATTTCTCAAAATGTAATCAGGTTCTTTTTTCCAAAGTTTGATCGCTCCCCATATATCATAGTCATCGAGTTCTAGAAAAGTTTTGATTAATACATCGGACTTCTGAAAATCCTGTAAGGTGATGTCGTTTTGGAGAAAAAACAGGAATTCTTCTGAAGCAAAGAGATTTCTCCCACCTTGTTGCACATCCTTGGCTCTTGAAATCAAGTTGATCAGCATTTTTTCCGCACTGACAGTCGTCTTATGCAGATATACTTGCCAATACATCAGTCTTCGTGCGCTCAGAAAGTTTTCAATGCTGTAAAGTCCTTTTTCTTCCACCACAAGTTGATCGTCCTTGATGGCCATCATTTTGATTATTCTATCTGCACCTATGGTTCCTTCTGATACTCCCGTGAAGAAACAATCTCTTTGAAGATAATCTAGCCTATCTATGTCGAGTTGGCTCGATACCAGCTGATGAAAGAACTTTCTTTCATATTGATTCTTAAAAATTCTTAAGGCAAGATCTAATTGGCCGTTTAATTGTTTGTTTAATAGATCAATCACCAAAAGGGAAAGAGATTCGTGCGGGATGTTTTTGAGTAAGCTAAACTCTAAAGCATGTGAAAATGGCCCATGACCAATATCATGAAGTAATATAGCGATCAGTGCAGCTTCATACTCTTCATCGCTAATTTCATTACCTTTATTCCGGAGATTATCTAAAGTAATACTCATCAGGTGCATAGCGCCGATCGCATGATGAAATCTTGTATGAAGCGCACCAGGGTACACAAAATCTGTCAAACCTAGTTGCTTGATACGCCGTAACCTTTGAAAGTAAGGGTGATCAATAATAGTAAAAATCAATTCACTGGGAATTGTGATGAACCCATAAACAGGATCATTTAATATTTTGTGGCTTTTCAATGTCTCTGACATTTGATTGAAGTCAAAAGTAATTATAATTTTAAAAGAATTAAACCAAATTTTATGCAAAAATTTAAAATCCTTTGGGCTGATGACGAAATAGATCTATTAAAACCACATATACTTTTTTTGGAGCAGAAAGGCTATGAAATCAAAACCGTAAATAGTGGGATAGATGCTATCGAGCAAGTAGAAGAAGCTAATTATGATGTGATTTTTCTCGATGAAATGATGCCGGGAATGACAGGACTTGAGACTTTGCAACAGATCAAAATGATCAAACCTCAAATTCCCGTAGTGATGATCACCAAAAGTGAGGAAGAGCACATCATGGACGATGCGATAGGCGGAAAGATTGCAGATTATCTGATCAAGCCTATTAATCCCAACCAAATATTGCTCTCTGTCAAAAAAATTCTTCAGAACAAGCAATTGATCTCCGAGAAAACAAATCTTTCTTACAGACAAGATTTTATGAATATCAGTGCGGCATGCAGCGATGCTTCCACACATCAAGAATGGACAGAAGTATACAAGAAACTCACTTATTGGGAGCTTGAGATTGACAAGACAGAAAATAAGAGCATGCAAGAGATCTTAGAATCTCAAAAAGTAGAGGCCAATACCGCTTTTGCCAAATTTATCAAAAACAACTATATAGATTGGCTGAATGATTCTAAAGCCGACAAGCCTTTATTGTCGCCAAACTTGATGAAAGAAAAAGTATTTCCTCACTTGAAAGAAGGGAAGCCATTGTTTTTTGTAGTGATTGATAATTTAAGGTTAGATCAATGGGAGATTTTAGAGCCCTTAGTCAACGAATATTTCAACACAAAAGAAGATGATACTTATTATAGTATTTTACCTACGACGACGGCTTTTGCAAGAAATGCGCTGTTCAGTGGGATGATGCCTTCTGACATGGCGAGGTTTCACCCAGATCTGTGGGAAGGGGAGGATACTGATGAGGGAAAGAATAATAAGGAAGAAGAGTTTTTAGCAGAAAATCTCCATAAAAATAGACTGAATATTCGCTACAGTTACAACAAAATTCTTCAAGCTTATCAAGGTAAAAGTTTAGTTGATCAATTTCATAATTTATTGACCAATGATCTGAATGTGATCGTCTTTAATTTTGTAGATATGATGTCACATGCAAGGACAGATATGAAGATGATCAGAGAATTGGCGCCAGATGAATCAGCTTATCGCTCTTTAACAAAAAGCTGGTTTGAGCATTCTTCGCTATTTGAGCTTTTCAAAAGAATCAGTGCAGCAGGCGCGGAGGTGATCGTAACCACAGACCATGGTACCAAACGAGTCAACAAACCATACAAAATCATAGGCGATAAAAATGTCACGACAAACTTAAGATACAAACAAGGGAAGAATCTAAACTTTGAAAGTGGGAAAGTTTTTGAAATCAGCAAGCCTGAAGATGCCAAACTTCCTAGATTTAATGTGTCAACAAGTTATGTTTTTGCCGTGGAAGATTATTTCTTTGCATATCCTAACAATTACAACTACTACGTGAATTACTATAAAGACACATTCCAGCATGGAGGGGTGTCTTTGGAGGAGATAATAATTCCGGTAGTTCATCTGATACCAAAGAATAATTAATATATTGAAAAAAATCTATTGTAATCATCTAGATGATATTCCTCAAGTAGCCAAAGAAGTTGCAGCGCATTGCTTAGCTGAAAAAATATGGATATTTAAGGGGAGAATGGGAGCAGGAAAGACTACTTTGATCAAGTCAATCGCCAAAGAATTTGGGATTGAAGATCTTGTCTCTAGTCCTACCTTTTCAATCGTCAATGAATATATCAATGCTTCAAACGATAAATTTTATCATTTTGATTTCTACAGAATAGAAGATCCTGAGGAAGTTTTGGATATTGGTATAGATGAATATTTCTATGGAGGCTCTTATTGTTGGATCGAATGGGCTGAAAAAATCCCTGAGTACATTCCTGATACATTTATGCTCCTTGAAATAGTAGTAGATAATGATGGGAAACGAGAAATAAATATTTCCAAAATCGTAAATGGCAAGCAGCATGGTTGATACCACCGAAACTGTTGAGATTCTTCCAAAAGAGGCGTCCTTAAAGGTTAAAAAATCAAAGGGCGACTTCGTAATTGGGATTCCGAAAGAACTTGATGAACAAGAGAAACGTGTTCTTTTGACTCCAGAAGCTGTGAAGCTTTTGACGAATAATGGACTCAAAGTGGTCGTAGAGACAGAAGCAGGAAAGCGATCAAAGTTTACGGATAAGGAATATTCTGATGCAGGAGCCAAAGTGGTTTACTCTGCAAAAGAGGCTTTTGAATCAGAAGTAGTTTTGAAAGTAGAGCCACCTACGGTGGAGGAAATCAATCAGATGTTGCCAGGTTCATGTTTGATCTCAGCACTTCAATTGGGAAAGCAAAGCGCAGAATATATCCATGCACTTAACTCAAAGAAAATAACAGCAGTCTCCTTCGAAAATTTGGAAGATAAAGTGGGAGGAATGCCAGTGGTGAGAGCCATGAGTGAGATCGCAGGGAGCACGGTGATGTTGATTGCTTCTGAGTTTTTGAGTAGTGTCAATGATGGGAAGGGGTTAATTCTTGGTGGGATTACAGGTGTACCGCCCACCCAAGTTGTAATTATAGGAGCTGGAACTGTCGCTGAATATGCTGCCCGGACAGCATTGGGGCTTGGAGCCAATATTAAAATTTTTGATAATCATATTTATAAATTAAGGAGAATCAAGCAGCTACTTGGTCAGCAGGTTTTTACTTCAACAATTGATAATATTACTTTAGCACAAGCATTAAAAGAGGCTGATGTAGTGATCGGTGCTTTGCGGGCCGAAAAAGGAAGAAATAAAATAGTTGTTACCAATGAAATGGTAGCGGCAATGATGCCAGGAAGTATTATTATAGATGTGAGTATTGATCAAGGAGGTTGTATAGAAACTGCTGAGATGACAACCCATGCTTCTCCAACCTATCTAAAGCATGATATTATTCACTATTGTGTACCGAATATTGCCTCGAGAGTTTCGAGGACAGCATCGGTTGCTTTGAGCAATATTTTCACCCCTTTACTCCTTCAAATGTCAGATTTGAAAGGAGCAGAGGAGATGATTTTTAATTACAAATGGTTTATGAAAGGTGTTTATACCTATCGGGGAAGTTTGACAAATGCACATTTAGCAAGGAAGTTCCTGATGACTCACAAAGAACTTCAACTGCTATTGGCAGCTAGATATTAAGAAAGTAAGTTTTGTCGAAGTAAAAATTCAAGTTGATCGTTCGATTTGATCAAATCTTCTGTGAGCTTTTTATTTTCTTTTCTCAATGCATAGATTTCAAAGGCATTTTTAATAACTGTTCTCATATAATCCTCTTCCCAAGGTTTGGTGAGGTAGTGATAAACCTGACCTTTGTTGATAGCATCAATGACTGCTTGAATGTCAGTATAACCTGTCAGTAGAATCCTAATAGGATCGGGATAGAGAGGAATGATGGATGCTAAGAAGTCCACACCTGTTTCCTCGGGCATTCTTTGATCGGTGATAATTATATCTACCTCTTGAGTCTTTAAAAAGTCTCTAGCTACTTGAGCCGAAATGGCGATATATACCTTGTAGTCTCTTCGGAATGATGCTTTAAAAGCTTGAAGATTATTCTCTTCATCATCCACGTATAGAATTTTGATTTTTTCCTCTTTAATTTCAGACATTGATTTCTAATTCTTATGGGATCTCAAGCAAGTTAGTTAGTCGGAAACTGATTTGCAACTTTTGAGTTTTTTGACATTACTGAGGTAGAGATATTTCATTTTCTATCACTTATTACCAAATATCTAAATAAAATTCATTTCTGTGAATATTTTTACCTTTTTTTATATGATTCTAGCTACAAAAATATAACTTTACCTCTAACTATCACCTGCAAATAATTAGATGATCACCCATAAAGTACTTGATTTGAATAGTCAAAAAGAAGCAGTGATTTTGAGACCTGATGCACCTAGCGATTTGCAATTGATTCATCAGCTTCGAGAAAATCAACAAATACAAATTTTAGATGAAATAAAGAGTCAAGTTGCAGAACTCATCAAACTCCAAAATCCCAGCCAAAATTGGTCTTCTGAGACTCTGACGGTTGCCGTTGAAGATTTTTTTAATGAGCATGATCAAGAAACCTACGGTGTTTGGGTTTTCTATCCATGGAAAAGCACCCTAGTACATTTGCTGCCAGAGGAAGATTTTATCGCTGTTCGTACAGTGAGGAATAAATTCAAAATTACCCAAGAGGAGCAAGATTTATTAGCAAGTAAAAAAATTGGTATTATAGGGCTGTCAGTTGGTCAGAGTGTAGCTATAAGTCTAGCGATGGAAAGGTCTTTTGGGGAGTTGAGAATCGCAGATTTTGATACACTTGAGTTAGGAAACATGAATAGATTACGCTCTAGTGTGGTCAATTTAGGGGTTCCGAAAACCACTTTGGTAAAAAGAGAGATTTCAGAAATTGATCCTTTTTTGAAAGTCATCATATATGAAGATGGGATCACTACAGAAAATATGCATGATTTCTTTACCAAATCCGGTCAGCTTGATTTATTAATTGAAGAGTGTGATAGTTTGGAGGTGAAGATACAAGCAAGATTTAAAGCGAGAAGTCTAGGTATTCCAGTTTTGATGGATACCAGTGATAGAGGAATGGTAGATATTGAGCGCTTTGATTTGGAACCAAATAGGCCATTATTTCATGGCTTATTATCCAAATTGGGAACTGAGGAAGAAATCCAAGATAATTTGCAACATAATAAAACTAGTATTTTAATGTCTATTTTAGATTACAACAATTTATCTGAAAGAGGTAAAAATAGTATATTTGAATTGGGTAAGACTATTACTAATTGGCCGCAGCTTGGTTCTTCAGTGATCATGGGAGGTGCAATGTGTGCTCATTTTACGAGGGGAATACTTTGTGGTCATGGATTGAATTCCGGAAGAGAGTATGTTGATTTAGACACCTTATTTAGAAATCGGAATGAAAGTAAAAATTAGGGTTGTTAAGGCAATAACCTCACCTGAGGATACAGATAAGTATATTCAAGGTCATTTTAAAGTATTAGAGTCTTATGGAGTTACAAAGGTTACTTCTGCGGATCGTTCTTGGGTTAATAATCCGAATGTTTATTTGTTATTAGTAGAATCAGAAGATGGTAAAAATATCTTAGGCGGAGGAAGAGTCCAATTAAGAGATTCTAAATTCCCATTACCTCTAGAAGGTGCGATTTTCGAAAAAGATGAACGTATAGTCGAGTATATGACTAGGTATGACAATCTTAGAGTTGCTGAATATTGTGGCCTGTGGAATTCGAAAGAAGTGTCTGGTTACGGTATTGGTAGTATTTATTTAATTAGAATTGGAGTAGCATTAACCTCTTTTTTGAATTTAAATTGTCTCATGGCTTTTTGTTCTCCATATACTGTTGCAAATTCTCAGGCAGTTGGATTGAGAGTAATTGAAGAATTAGGCACTAATGGAACATTTTTATACCCAAAGGAGGGGCTTGTTGCTACAATAATGGAAGTGGATGATGTACAGTCACTTGATAGAGCTAAAGAAGAGGACAAGGAATTTATTTTTGATTTGAGAAAAAACCCTAAACAAGTAAAAATATTAAACAGTAAAATGGGAGATATGGAAGTAGAGTTTGATTTGAATTTGGGAAAAATATGAAAAAAGGTCAAATAAATAAGCAACCATTCATTATTGGGTTAGTAGTTACTTTATTTATTTTTGCTCCTGTTTTGGCTTTTTTAAATTCAATAGGAAATGAACCAACTTTTGAAGTAAAGGAGTATTTTGTGTACAACGATGATTCTTTTAGTGAATATACAGAAATTCTTCAACCACAATCAACTTCCCTAAACTTAGGTCATCAGAATTTTGCATTTTTAGGTTTCGATATTTCCTCAGCTTTATTTGAAAATGGTGAATTGGCACTTGAGGTTAGAAATCCAACTTTCAGAGAAGTTGTCCTGTACCAGAGAAATGATCAAGGAGAATTAGAAGAGTTGGGAAAGGCTGGATCTGACTATGGTAGATCTAATTTGTTTTCAAGTCCAAATCCCCTTTTTGTATTAGAGCAGGATAAAAATATTGATCAGCTTTTCGTTGCTATACGAAGTAATGAACCAATAACAGTAGAGATTGCTGTGTCTTCATATACCACTTTTCATTTCATGTATAATCAGAAAATGCTGATTATAAATGCCTATTTGGGAATAATGTTCGCACTTTTCCTATACAATTTTATTTTGTTTTTTCTAATTAGAGATAAAATTTACTTCATATATTCTATTTATATATTGTTTATAGCTTTAGCACAAGCGTCCTTAATGGGGTATTCTTATTATTATTTTTTTAATCTAAACCCTAGCCTTTATGAATTAAGTATCATTGGTTTTTCCTCTATTTCTGGAGTTGCTGGTATTACGTTTATGCGTAAATTTTTAAAAACAAAAGAATTCACACCTTTGCTTGACAAGTTTTTAGCTATAAATATTGGAGTTTACATACTTGCTTTCTTAGTAAGGCTCTTTGGGAATATAAAATTAAGTTATGGATTAACGGATGTCTCTGGTTTAATGGTAATAGTCTTATTTGTTTTGACTGCCACAATTATAGCCAAGAAAGGATATCGACCTGCAAATTATTTCATCATTGGTTGGTTTTTCTTCTTTATTGGGCTTTTTGTGTTTATACTACAATCAAACGGAGTGATAAAATTGAACATGATTGCCAATTTCCCAATGCTTGTGGGAACGGCAATGGAGGCAATATTACTTTCTTTGGCATTGGCTGATAAGATTAATATCTTGAAAAAAGAAAAAGAAGACGAACAGGCAGAAAGATTAAGGATTCTGAAAGAAAATGAAAGTTTGATTTTGGAGCAAAATGAAATCTTGGAATCCAAGGTGAAAGTAAGAACTGAGGAGTTGGAAGAGACCCTGAGAAATCTTCAAAACACGCAGACACAATTGGTAAACCAAGAGAAAATGGCTTCTTTGGGACAACTTACAGCAGGAATCGCGCACGAGATCAATAATCCGATCAATTTTGTGAGTTCCAATATTTCACCACTCAAGCGCGATATCAAAGACTTGATGGAAATTGTGGATGTCTATCGGGAAAAAGGTGAGGAGCAATTCAATGAAAACACCAAAAAAGAACTAAAAGACCTGGAAGAAGATCTTGAATTAGATTATATCTTGACGGAGATCGATCAACTTTTAAAGGGAATGGATGATGGAGCTAAACGAACCGTAGAGATTGTGAAAGGACTTCGGTTGTTTTCAAGAGTTGATGAACAGGATGTTAAAAAAGTGGATATTCATGATGGAATCAATAGTACATTGGTTCTTTTAAATAGCTCCATGTCAGGGAGGATTAAAATTGAAAAAGACTTTGCAGAAATACCAATGATAGAATGCTTGGCTGGTAAAATTAACCAGGTGTTTATGAACATCATTACCAATGCCATCCATGCATTGACGGATCATTTAGCTGATAATCCAAATCCATTAATAATTATAAAAACTTCTCAAATTGGTGAGTTTATCAAGATAGAAATAGGAGACAATGGGCCTGGAATGCCTCTCTCTGTTAAGGAGAGGATCTTTGAACCATTTTTCACTACTAAGGCAGTAGGGAAAGGGACTGGCCTTGGATTGTCAATTGTTTATACTATTATTGAGAATCATAAGGGGACTTTAGAAGTAGATACTAGCGAAGGTAAGGGGACCAATTTTATAATCACCCTACCGATTTATCAAAATACGCCACAAAATGACTAATAAAATACGTGTTTTATATATTGATGATGAGGATAATAACTTAAACTCTTTTAAAGCTAGTTTGAGGAAAGATTTTCATATTATTACAGCTATAGACGCCGAAGATGGTTTGAGGATTGCTGAAAAAGAGGAGTTTCATGTGGTTATTGCGGATCAGAGAATGCCTGGCTTGACAGGGGTGGAATTTTTTGAAAAGTTAATGCATATTAATCCTGATCCGATTAGGATTCTTTTGACTGGTTATTCTGACATAGCAAGTGTAATTGATGCAATCAATAAAGGGGAGGTTTACAGATTTATCGATAAACCTTGGAATCTTGAGCAAATCAAAAATGCAATCAAAAATGCCTCAGAAATCTACTTTACAAAGAAGGAACTCAAAGACAAAAATGAAAGATTGAAAAAAGTACATTCAGAAATGAATCAATTTGTGTACAGTCTTTCTCATGAATTGAGAGGTCCTTTGATGAGTATTTCGGGCGTATCAAAGTTGGCAAAAATGGAAGCAAAAGATCCAAGCATTTTGGAGTATTTTGACATGATTGACTCTGCTACCTTGAGATTGGATGACTTTATTTATAAAATGTTAGACTTCTATCGCTCTACCAAAATCGATAATAAGGTCTCTGAAATATCTTTTGATGAAATTGTCAATCAACAATTAGAAGCATACAAAGAAAAGTGGGGTTTGGAAGATATCAATATAGATATTAATATAAATCAAGCTACAAAATTCTACTCTGATGATGCCAAATTGAGAGTAATTCTCAATAATCTCTTTAGCAATGCTTATAAGTTTCAGAAAATTGAGGGCGATAGTAAATTCATCAAGCTTATCATTAAAGTAGATGAAAAAGAAGCACTAATTCAAATAGAAGATAATGGAATTGGAATTGACGAAAAATACCATACCGAGGTATTTAATCTTTTTCATCGTGCTACGCAAAGGAATGTAGGCTCTGGATTGGGACTTTATATGGTCAAAGAGTCAGTAATCCAAATGGGTGGTGAAATCAAACTCGAGTCCAAATTGGATCATGGTACTATTTTTACAATATCACTTCCGTCTTTGAAAAAATAAAAATCAAGTCACTTCCATATGAAATTTCCCGCTTTTCATTATAATTTAAAAGCGCCTCTTAAAATAGAATGCTTTTGCTTTGATAAAAATGAGAATAGGAGGTAAATTGCACCCCATTTATAAATTGAAAATTTAAAGTTTTTAGATATGATTAATCCATGGCACGATGTGCAAATTGGCAAAGATGCTCCTGAATATGTGATGGGAGTGATTGAAATCCCAAAAGGAAGTAAAGGGAAGTACGAGTTGGATAAGAAAACAGGGATGTTGATCCTAGATAGGGTTCTTTTTTCAGCCGTTCATTATCCTGCAAATTATGGATTTATTCCACAGACATTCTGTGAAGATCATGATCCATTGGATATTCTGATTATCTCTCAGATTGATATTCCTTCGATGACTTTAGTTAAAGCGAAGGTGATCGGTGTAATGAGAATGGTAGATGGAGGCGAAGCGGATGATAAAATTATAGCAGTAGCAGCTGATGATCAGTCGGTTAATTATATCAATGATATTGACGAATTGCCACCTCACTTGATGAAAGAAGTTCATAGATTCTTTGAAGATTACAAGAAATTGGAGAGCAAAGAAGTGAAAGTAGAAGATTTCTTAGGTAGAGATGAAGCCTATAGAATCATACAAGAAAGTATAGAGCTTTATGATAAAAGCTTCAGAACAAAACGATAATCAGAAGCCTGAATTTTATGAATTCAGGCTTTTTTCTTTATATTTATTTTTGATGAAAAAAGGGCTTTTTGTTTTAATTCTGCTTTGGTCTAGTGTCCTTCTGGCTCAAGAAAATACAGTAAATAAGGATAGTAAATTTTCATTTTCAGGATATTTAGAAACTTATTTTTCATATGATTTCAACCAACCTGATGATCATTTTCGACCTGATTTCCTTTATAATTTCAAAAGGCATAATGAGTTTAGTGTCAATTTAGCTTTGCTTCAAGCGTCTTATCAAGATGGAAATATGAGAGCAAACCTTGGATTGATGTTAGGGAACTATGCTCAATTTAATCTTGCTGACGAACCTAATTGGGCACAGATGGTCTATGAAGCTTCTGTTGGTTTTCAACTTTTGGATAAACTTTGGCTGGATGTAGGGATTATGCCTTCACATATTGGTTTCGAAAGTGCTATTGGAGCTGATTGTTGGCATTTGAGTAGGAGTCTCTTGGCTGAAAATTCACCTTATTTTTTGACAGGAGCTCGATTTTCTTATGAACTTAACTCTCAGATCGATCTGACCCTTTGGCTTACAAACGGTTGGCAAAATGTACAGCGGATACAAGGGAATCAAGCACTTGGATTGGGACTGGGTGTGAATTACAGACCTATTGAAAATCTAGAATTGAATTACTCAAATTATTTTGGAAATGAACAAGGAGGTTCTTTCCGACAAAATAGATTCTTCAATAATTTTTATGCACAATATCACTTTGGGAAATGGGGCGCAACTCTAGGGACAGATTTTGGTATAGAGCCAACTATTTCGGGATCTATGAATGAATGGACTGGAATAACAGCATCACTAAAAAGAATGATCACTGATAAAATCACTTTAGCTGGAAGAGCTGAGTATTATTCTGATCCCGCGGGTGTGATTTTGAGTGAAGGATTAAAAGTCTCTAGCTTATCTTCAAATATCGATTATCAGATTCACCCTGCTGGATTGATTCGACTGGAGTTGAGGCAATTTATTGGACAGGAAGCAATTTTCGATCTACCTGCAGCGAGGTTCAGTAAAGGAAATACAGCAATGACAGTGTCTTTTTCAACAAAATTCTAACGATTCTTTACGCGCTTTTTACCTGATTTTTTTATCA
Organism: Belliella aquatica; assembly: GCF_014637795.1. GTDB lineage: Bacteria > Bacteroidota > Bacteroidia > Cytophagales > Cyclobacteriaceae > Belliella > Belliella aquatica. The sequence goes on from NZ_BMFD01000015.1 coordinate 69,945, forward strand.
AATATTGCACGAATTCCTCATAATTCACGTGCTCGTGATTGCTCATGGTGAATGATGTTTTGTCAGAAAAAGCGACGGTAAGCTGCTTGAATTCTTTTTTATTTGCAATAATTTTCTCTTCGTCCCAAGCTAGAATTTCGCTTAAATCGTAAGTTTTACTTTGACCTCTGAGTGGTAATCGGGTGGTGATTTTCTCTTTTCCAGCGGAGATAAATTTGTAGCCTGCCATCATTTTAACCAAAAGCATTAGTACAACGACTGTGAGCAATGAAGCACTGACGAGATAAAAAATCAAACCAAAGCTTCGTGCTGTGGCAAAATCGTTTAGGATATAAATCAATCCACTGATCAAGATCAAAAGTACAAGGCTCAATGAGAAATAGGTGTTTTTTTTAGGTCTGCAGTGAATCATATTTCTGATTTCAATACTTGATATCTGTTTTTAGAGAATTTTACTAAATCTTCAAAGAAATCTCCAAAATGTACCCTCAAAAATTCGTGATTTTCATCTAAAAAAATATGTGCCTTTTCCATTTTCGAATCAAAACGAGTTCTCTTTGATAATCCAGTAAGGGCTCTTCTGATACCGTCCATTTCGGAATAAGAATAAAGCCAATTGTAATGTTTCATGTATTGGAATGCTTTCAAGAAATTTTCAGGAAGAATTTCTTGGTATTTTTCTACCAAAGAATAAGTGTTTTGGGCAAATTCCGCAAGAGGCAAAGGATGGTAATTGTTCCAGTATTTGCCTAAAAAATAATCGAAATACATGTCTGTAATTACGCTTCCATAGCGCCCGAATTGAGGTTTCAACATCTCTTGAGCATCCTTTACAACCGGGTGATGATCAGTGAATTTATCGATATCACGATGTAGAACAATACCGACCACAATGTCTTTCTCATATATATCTTCTATTGGCCCCCTTACAAAGTCGCCAATAAAGTTACCAATAAGTACCTTTGGGTCATCGAAAGAAAGATATGCGTGTGCTAAGAAATTCACAGACTTAAATTATATTTATTTTAAAGTAAACCACATCGATATTCTTTTGGTTCTAGATCTAAAATTAAAGATTCATGCCGAATATACAGGAAGAATTAAAAACTTCATTAAAACTTTTACAGCTCGAGTGGAAAGAAGATTTGGAGCAATACAAAAAAAAGTTTTTATATACCTCAATATCAGACAAAAAGGAACAAGGAGTATGTTGGTATCCTTTACAAATAAAAAAATCAAAAATTGGTCTTGGTGACCGCTTGATACTAGAGTTGGAGAGATTCGACACAAATCAGTCTCATGTATTCCAATCTGGTAAATCGGTTTCTGTTTTTTCTAATGCAGATGGATTTCAAGGTCATGATTTCAGAGTCAATGGTGTGATTAATTTTGTAAAAAGGGATGTCATGACTCTTACCCTTCAAGGGAATGAATTTCCTGACTGGCTTCATTCTGGAAAAATTGGTGTCGATCTCCTGTTTGATGAAGCAAGTTATAGAGAAATGGAGTCGACCATGAAGTCTGTGATTAAAGCCGAAAAAGGAAGACTTGGTGAGTTGAAGCAAATTCTTTTAGGAGAATCTCTTCCCACTTTTTCTCAAAAAGTATATGCAGATACACAAGAACTCAACCCAGCTCAAAATCAAGCGCTAAGACTAATCAATCAGTGTGATGATGTCGCCATCATTCACGGCCCTCCTGGTACTGGTAAGACAACAACGCTTATTGCAGCTATACAAAATACATTGAGGACAAATAGACAAGTCCTAGTCTGTGCACCTAGCAATGCAGCAGTGGATCTTTTGGTAGAGAAGTTAGCGGATAAAGGTGTTTCTACTTTAAGGATTGGTCATCCTGCTCGTGTAGATGATAAGATTTTAGCCCAAACATTGGATGCAAAGATTGCTTTGCACGAAAGCTATAAAGACCTCAAAAAACTTAGAAAATCTGTAGATGAATACAGAAAATTAGGGCGAAAGTACAAGCGAAATTTCGGTCACGAGGAAAGAGTCCAAAGAAAGCGTTTGCTAGATGAAGCGACTAGGATGAAGGAAGATGCTGATAACCTTGAAAATTATATCATGTATGATGTCTTTCAGACTACTCAGGTCTTCGCAAGCACCCTTGTGGGTTCATCCAACCAAGCCCTGAGAGGGATTCAATTCCCATACGTATTCATAGATGAAGCGGGTCAAGGATTGGAAGCTGCCACTTGGATTCCTATCATGAAAGCTGACAAAGTAGTGATGACAGGTGATCACTTCCAACTTCCTCCGACGATCAAGTCTTATGAAGCTACGAAAGCAGGTTTGAGTGAAACACTTTTTGAAAAAGTAATCAAAAGACAACCTGAGGCTTCGAAAATGCTTACCGTCCAATACCGCATGCCAGAGAAAATCATGGGTTTTTCAAGTAAGTTTTTCTATAAGAATAATCTTGAAGCAGCAGAAAATACGCGTCTGCATTTCCTTTCAGAAGACGAGCATGTATTGGAGTTCATAGATACAGCAGGTTCAGGTTTTGGTGAACATCAAGAAAAAGAATCATTGAGCACACTGAATGCTGAAGAGGCCAAATTCACCTTGAAATACTTAGAAAATATGCTCAAACGAGTAGGGATAGGCAAAATCAAAACAGAAGGTTGGAATATCGGTTTAATTTCTCCTTACAGAGCACAAGTGAGAAAATTTCAAGAGTTGATATTTGAGAGTTATGACTATCCAAATTTGAGGTCATTTTCCGAACTCTTGACAATAGATTCTATAGATGGCTTTCAGGGACAAGAGCGAGATATCATCTTTATCAGTTTGGTTCGTTCTAATGCCAATGGGGAAATAGGATTCCTATCAGACACCAGAAGGATGAATGTGGCGTTGACAAGAGCCAAAAGAAAATTGGTTGTGATCGGAGATAGCTCTACGCTGAGCAGCAATGACTTCTACAATGCTTTTCTTGGCTATGTTGAAGAAAAAGGAGATTACAAGAGTATTTACGAGTTTTTGGAATACTGATTAACCAGGATGAATATTTCTTATTTCTGATTTGCATAAGCAAAGCTCAGGTAACTCAAAACATTGCCAAAAGCTTCTGTTGCCTCCGTGTAACCCTTTGGGATTTCTCGGCCTTTGAGTTTAGCCAGTAAAAGTCCATAAATTGCATTGAGGCATACTTGAATTTCATTTCCGACAGGCTTATCTCCAGCCTCCATGATCATTTCAATGACATAAGGCTTTGCACTGTTGTAGGTATCGAAATATTCCTTATCAGTTTTTAATAATGTCCAATGAATCTTTGCCAAATCATCTACGATATCCTGAACATTTGAAAGATGCCCTGACGTTGTGATTTTTTCTGAAATCATCTGCTCACAGATGCTTGCAAACCAAAGCCTCGTTTCGTCTTTTTCAGTATCAGAAATTGGATAATGAGAAATGACAAACTGCCTGATTTCTTCCATATTGAAATTGTAGGCGCGAATTAGATCTTCCATCTGATACATGTATATGATGTATTCAGCGATGTTCTGGCTTTTCTTTTTTTCAGCGATCGATTTCATGTTTTCTCAAATTAGTCTGCAAAGAAAGGAATAAAGGTGTATTTTAAACAAAGATCTTCAACAAGGATTTTTCATTATGTATGAATTTGTTAAATATTTAAGTTAATAAAAAGTAATTAGTAAAGTAATAGGCTGAATTTCTCGTGGATACTCCGAACATATACTATTAATCCACATAAAATTCCCTATTTTTGCACCCTGAATAGATATGAAAAATATAAGAAATTTCTGTATAATCGCCCATATTGATCATGGGAAGAGTACATTGGCGGATAGATTGTTGCAGGAGACCCACACTGTTGCAGATAGGGATATGCAGAATCAATTGTTGGATAATATGGATCTGGAAAGAGAGCGTGGTATTACCATAAAGTCTCACGCAATCCAGATGAAATACATGCATGAAGGAGAAGAGTACACACTCAATCTTATTGATACTCCTGGTCATGTGGATTTTTCCTATGAAGTGTCCAGATCTATAGCTGCTTGTGAAGGAGCTTTATTGATTGTAGATGCCTCTCAAGGTATTGAAGCTCAGACGATATCAAATCTATACCTTGCTTTGGGTCATGATCTTGAGATTATTCCTGTTTTAAATAAAATTGACCTACCTGGAGCTGATCCAGATTCAGTAGCTGATGAAGTGATCGATTTGATCGGTTGCGATAAAGAGGATATTATTTTGGCATCGGGAAAAACTGGAATTGGAATTGACGATATTCTGAAAGCAGTAGTGACTCGTGTGCCTGCTCCAAAAGGAGAGATAGATGCGCCACTTCAAGCGATGATTTTTGACTCTGTTTACAATCCATTCAGAGGGGTGGAGGTGATTTTCCGTATTTTTAATGGGACAATTAGTAAAGGAGACAAAATCAAATTCGTCAATACAGGTAAAGAGTACGAGGCTGATGAAATTGGGATTTTAGGTCTCAATCAGATTCCTCAACAAACGATGTATGCTGGAAATGTTGGTTACCTCATTTCAGGAGTTAAAGTTGCCAAAGAGATCAAAGTTGGTGATACAATTACCCATATCAAGCGTCCATGTGACAAAGCCATTCAGGGTTTTGAAAACGTAAAGCCAATGGTTTTTGCTGGGATTTATCCAGTAGATACAACCGAATATGAGGAACTTAGGGCTTCAATGGAAAAATTGCAATTGAATGATGCCTCTTTGGTGTGGGAACCTGAGACTTCCGTTGCCTTGGGCTTTGGTTTCCGTTGTGGATTTTTAGGAATGTTGCACATGGAGATCATTCAAGAACGATTGGAGCGGGAGTTTGATATGACTGTGATCACCACAGTTCCTTCAGTCCAATTCAGAGCATTGATGACCAATGATACCTATGAAGTAATCAATGCCCCATCAGATATGCCTGACCCTACGAGGTTTAAGCATATCGAAGAACCATTTGTCAAGGCATCGATCATCACAGCTTCAGAATATGTAGGTCCTGTTATTCAGCTTTGTATGGATAAGCGAGGACAGATCAAAAATCAAGTTTACTTGACAGCAGAAAGGGTGGAGTTGCAATTTGACATGCCATTGGCAGAGATCGTCTTTGACTTCTTTGATAAGCTGAAGACTATTTCCCGCGGCTATGCTTCCTTGGATTACGAGTTGAAGGGTTATCAACCTTCCCATATGGTTCGTTTAGATGTGATGCTTAACGGAGAACCTGTGGATGCGCTTTCAGCCATTGTTCACAGGGATAAAGCATACGAATGGGGCAAAAGACTTTGTGAGAAATTAAAAGAATTGGTGCCAAGACAAATGTTTGAGATTGCGATCCAAGCAGCTATCGGTACAAAAATTATTGCAAGAGAGACTGTAAAAGCTTTGCGTAAAAACGTATTGGCCAAGTGTTACGGTGGTGATATCTCCCGGAAGCGTAAACTCCTCGAAAAACAGAAAAAAGGTAAGAAAAGAATGCGTCAGGTTGGTAATGTAGAAGTACCACAAGAAGCATTTATGGCTGTGTTGAAGTTAGACTAATACCTAGACGTAAGACTTAAGATACAAGATATAAGACTCGGGTAGCAAGTGCATGTTAAGTAAATGAAAGATATATTCTTTGCGATATAAATTGAAATAAGCTTACCGCGATATATTTGACCCTCGAGAATTATGAATTTTAATCCTACGTTAATTAAATTGCTATTTGAAAGATCTAAAAAAAGATGTCATTTTATATGAGTTAATCATGAAAGTTTGGAGGAGTCTCTCCAAACTTTTTAACTTTAAATCCTTCAAACCTTACAACAATATTCAAAATCTTTCAATTTTATAATTTTACAATCTACAATCAAAATGCTTCTAATCGACGGTAAGAAAACTTCGGAAGAAATTAAATCAGAAATTGCTGCTAGAGTAGCGGAAATCAAAGTTGAAGGTGGGAAAATCCCCCATTTGGCTGCGATTTTGGTAGGAAGTGATGGTGCAAGTCAGACCTACGTAGGAGCAAAGGTGAAATCTTGTGAGCAAGTTGGCTTTCAGTCTACCTTGGTGAGATTAGAGGAATCGGTATCAGAGGATGAGCTTTTGAAAGTTGTAGAGGAAATCAATAAAAATCCTGAAATAGATGGATTGATTGTGCAGTTGCCTTTGCCAAAGCATATTTCTGTGGAAAAAGTAACCAACAAAATCAAGCCTGAAAAGGATGTTGATGGATTCACTCCTGCCAATGTTGGGAGAATGACCCTAGGATGGCCTGCTTATGTGGCTGCTACACCTTATGGAATAGTAGAATTGCTGAAAAGATACAACGTAGAAACATCAGGAAAGCATTGTGTGGTAATCGGAAGAAGTCATATCGTAGGCTCGCCTATGAGTATTTTGATGGCAAGAAATGAATATCCTGGAAACTGTACCGTAACATTGACACATAGCAGAACACAAAACCTTGCTGAAATCACAAAGACGGCGGATATCTTGATCGTTGCGATTGGGAAGCCTGAGTTTGTTACAGCTGATATGGTGAAGGAAGGGGCAACTGTGATTGATGTGGGAATTCATAGAGTCGAAGATTCCAGTAAAAAGTCGGGCTTTAGATTGATCGGTGACGTGAAGTTTGACGAAGTGGCTGCAAAAGCTTCAGCAATCACCCCTGTACCAGGCGGAGTTGGTCCAATGACGATAGCTTCCTTGCTATACAATACACTTTTGGCGGCAGAGGGAAAAGTTTATGCAAAATAAGAGCTTGATAGTGAGCTTAAACCTAGTTTTACGCTTTAATATGTAAAAATTGATTTGCAAGGAAGGTCATTCCTTTCTACTTTTGCAAACTATCACGCGCACGTGGTGAAATTGGTAGACACGCCATCTTGAGGGGGTGGTGCCTTACGGGTGTGGAAGTTCGAATCTTCTCGTGCGCACAAAAAGCTCCAAGAAATTGGGGCTTTTTTTATTTATTCTTATTTAAATGGGGAGGGATTAAAATTATAAAAACCTAACTTTTGACCCGAATTAAAAAGAACAATATCATGAAAGTTCGTGTCTTAAGCTTAGTTTATTTCATCATTTGTGGAGTTGCAGCAGCCCAAACCGCCCAATTTCCAATTGTAAAAGGCTTTGGGGGGATATATGAAATTCCTGAGGCAACCGAAAGACCTGATCCTGATGGAGAATACAAAATCATCATTGATTTGGTTTCTGCCTCAGATGATCCCAAGCAGATCAATAGAATGGTTGATAATATCGCCCGAATGATCAATCTTCATGGAATAGCGGGAGTGTCAAATGAAAATATTAGCGTTAAAGTAGCCATACATGGCGGTGCGGTTTTTACTATTTTGAATGATGCTTATTATGAAAAACTTTATGGTGTCAAGAATCCTAATTTACCTGTCTTTAAAGCATTGAAAGATTCTGGAGTTGACTTGTACGTTTGTGGTCAGTCACTCATAGCTAGAGGAATGAAACCAACTGATGTCTCAGATGAGGCTGAACTTGCTTTATCCATGTTGACTACTTTGACCAAATATGTCCCTCAAGGATACATGCTATTGCGCTTTTAAAATTCCAGATTAATCTGCTCAGGCAAATGCTTGAAGAATTTTCGATGGATGGGCGTCAGTCCTAATTTTCTGATTCCCTCTCTGTGGGCTTGGGTAGGGTAACCTGCATTTCTTTCCCAAGCATAGCCAGGATATTTTTCTGCGTATGAGCACATCAGGTCATCTCTGTACACTTTTGCTAAGATAGATGCTGCTGCTATGCTGGCGAATTTTCCATCTCCTTTAATGATGCAGCTATGGGGGATTTTACTCTTTGTCTTAAATCTATTCCCATCTATCAAAAGATGTTCAGGTGTGACACTCAAAGCCTCAACTGCGCGATTCATAGCCAAAAAGGAAGCGTTGAGGATATTGATCTCATCGATTTCCTCAACGCTCGCTTCTGCCACGGCCCAAGCAATGGCATTTGTTTTTATTTCTAATATTAAAGACTCTCTGTTGGATTTACTGAGTTTCTTGGAGTCATTGATCAATTCATGTGCATAGTTAGCCGGCAGAATCACTGCTGCGGCCACCACGGGACCACAGAGGCATCCTCTGCCCACCTCGTCACAACCCGCTTCGAGTCTGTTAGATTCTAAATAGGGGAGCAGCATCGCCTTCTTTCTCTTCTACTTTGTGGAATTTATAAATCATCTCAGCTACAAGACCTGTCCAACCTGTCTGATGCGAAGCACCTAATCCTCTACCATTGTCCCCATGGAAGTACTCGTAAAAGAGAATGTGATCTTTAAAATGTGGATCTTTCTGGATTTTCTTATTGTCTCCATTGAAAGGTCGGTGTCCATTTTCATCTTTCATAAAGATTTTCATACATCGATAAGACAGTTCCTTGGCAATCAAATCCATCGTTAAGAAATTTCCAGATCCTGTTGGGTATTCAATCGAAAATTCTCCGCCATAGTAGAAATCATACCTTTTTAGAGATTCGATAATCAAGTAATTAATGGGAAACCAAATCGGCCCTCTCCAGTTGGAATTACCCCCAAACATCAAAGAGTCAGATTCTCCAGGGATGTATGATATCGTCGATACATCGCCGTTGATTCGCATGGAGTAAGGATTTTTTTCATGGAATTTAGAAAGAGACCTAATTCCAAATTCGCTCAGAAATTCATCAGAATCCAGCATTTTTTCCAAAATACTCTTCATTCTATGTCCTCTCAACAAGGCAAAAAGTCTTCTTTTATCCTGCCCAGGTTGGGTCCAACTTGTGACAAGGGCTGCAAGCTTCGGCTTTTCTTTTAAGAAAAATTCCATTCGCTTTTTGAATTCTGGCAAGTTCTCGAACATTTCTTCCCGAATCGGTTCTACAGCAAAGAAAGGAATGATTCCCACGATGGATTTCACTTTCATCACTTTCGGATCTTTTCCAGGCATATGGAAAATATCATAGAAAAAATTGTCCTCATCATCCCAAAGGCTGATATTTTCTCCCGAAATATTATTCATCGCCCCAGCGATGTAGAGGAAATGCTCAAGAAATTTGGTTGCTGTATATTGGTAGGTTTTATTGTATTCACAAAGGTCTAGGGAGATTCTTAGTAAGTTCAAGGAGAACATAGCCATCCAAGATGTAGCATCTGCTTGCTCCAATTTTCCTTTGTAGAGTGCTGCGTGGCTTCTGTCTATTAGGGAAATGTTATCTAGTCCCAAAAACCCACCTTCAAAGATGTTTTTGCCATCATTGTCCTTTCTATTCACCCACCAAGTGAAGTTCAGCATGAGTTTGTGAAGCGCTCTTTCCAAAAACTCCTGATCACCAACTCCACCTTTCATTTTCTTATCAATTTGATACACCCTTTCTACTGCATAAGCATGAACAGGTGGATTGACGTCACTGAAATTCCACTCGTATGCAGGCATTTGCCCATTCGGGTGCATGTACCATTCATTGAGAAGGAGTATCAATTGATCTTTTGCAAAATCGGGGTCAATTCTCGCGATCGGAATACAATGAAAAGCTAAATCCCATGCGGCGTACCAAGGATATTCCCATTTGTCAGGCATGGAGATAATGTCGTAATTCTGAAGATGTCTCCATTGATGATTTCTCCCTTTTTTCCTTTCAATAGGAGGGATATATCTTCCTGAATCTCCATCAAGCCATCTTTCTACATTGTAGTAGTAAAATTGCTTTCCCCACATCATGCCCCCAAAGGCCTGACGCTGTATTCTTTTCAGATCTTCATCTTCGATGGTTTTCTGAATTTCATGATAAAATTCATCTGCATCTTTTCTTCTTTCGTCGAGAATTTCCTCACATAGCTGAATAGCACCTTCTGCACTTTGGTGCATCATGCGGAATTTGACCTCGACACTTCCTCCTGCCGGTACAGTTAATTTATAAATTGCGGCTGCTTTTGTTCCGAAATTTTCAGGATTAAGATGTCGATCATCACCATCTACGACATAATCGTTAATTCCATCTTTGAGGAATTTTTTTTCGTTTGGGATGTGATAAAGTCGCTCTCTGTTGGTTTCGTTGTCACAAAACTTCAGTTCAGGATCACCATCAAAAGTGAAAAAGTAATTCCCATTTTTAGGCGTAAACGCCTTGATCCTATGTTCATCGATTTTACTGAGTTTGGGCATAAATGGTTCATGACCTGTAAACCAGGTTTTTCTAAACCAGATTGTTGGCATCACCCAGATTTCCGCATCTTCGCTACCTCTGTTGTGTACCGTTGCCTTTCCCACGATGTCTTCCGCGTCTTTTTTGGCATATTCTAAAAATATATCAAAATAAGCATCTTCTTCAAATATACCTGTATCGATGAGTTCGTACTCTCTGTCTTTTTTACCTCTTTTTCTATTTTCAAATACCAAGTCAGCATAGGGGAATTCTTGCTGAGGATATTTGTAGAGCATTTTCATGTAGCTGTGAGACGGCGTACTATCGAGGTAATAATACAGTTCCTTTACATCCTCACCATGATTTCCTTGATTGCCTGTCAAACCAAAAAGTCTTTCTTTGATAAGTGGATCTTTCCCATTCCAAAAAGCCCAACTCACACACATTTTTTGTTTGTGGTCACTAATCCCACCTATTCCTTCCTCACCCCATCTATAGGCTTTGCTTCGTGCCTCCTCATGCGTCACGTTATCCCAAGCAGATCCATCCCTACTGTAGTCTTCCCTAACTGTTCCCCACTGTCTCTCTGTTAAATAAGGGCCCCACTTCTTCCAGTGTTTTTTCTTCTCTTTATCTTCTAGAAGCCTTTGCTTTTCTATATTCATCAACTTGATTACCGATTATCAATCCGAAATTTACCATTTTTTAAGAGATGAAGTTTAATCTAATCGATATGAAAGCACAAAAAACAGCAAAAAAGATTTCGCAATCGTTTTAATTGCAAGTAAATGCTTGTAATGAGAGTGAAAGAAAATGATAAATTTTGTTTTGTTTGTATTATTTTGGTAAATGAAGGATTTCTATATGATTTGGAAGAGCAAACTAAAAATATTTCCTTGACCAAAATTTTTGGTTGCTCGCGTGAAGGTGAGAGGGATAGATTTCACGCTAAATTTTTCTGAATGAATGTAACTTAATGAAACACCCCCTTCAATTCCTAATCGATAAATATCGATAGAACCTGAATTCAAAGCTCCGCCTTGTCCTCTAATTCCACTAATCCAAACTAGAGATGGCCCTACAAATGGAGCAAGTTTGAATTTGTTTGTAGCAATGATGTCGAAATTCAAATGCGTCCCGAATGAGACTGAAGAATAAAACTCAGGACCAAATTGAACATCTTTCCTACTAGTCAAAAGCGCGCCTTGTAAGGTGGGTGTAAGAGAAAGCTTTTTGTCTTTCAAATATATTTGTCGTTGAATAATAGCGCCATACCCTCGATTCTCATCAAGTCCTGATGGTCCAAAAACACTAATCACACGTCCACCACCCATATAAACCTGAGCTTGTAATGTGCTTGAAAAAGATACTAGTATCAGAATCAGAAATGATATTTTTGTCAGGAGTTTCATTTGGCAAAAAGTTATTTAATGTTGAAAATATGCTTTAGAGCGAATTCGAAGAAAAGAATAAATAATTTAAAAATCTAATTTTAGGTGATATAAATTAAGGTTTGTAAAAAGATGTAATTACAAAAATTTGATTGTTATAATTATATTTTTACAATTTATATTGCTAATAATGCCTCATATACCTTTATGAAAATTTATCTAATCGGCTGTGCTATGATAAATAATTCAAAAACCTCACACCCATTCACTTCCTAGATTAATTTTCCATCTGGGAGAAAATGTTGGTCCTCTGCTATTCGATTTTGTTTCTAAAGCGTGGATCTCTTCTTTGATAGATTGGGTAAGTAAATTGACCCAAGTTCGCATCTCGTTCTCTTCAAATTCATGCGTTGATAAGTAATGATCAAAAAGTCTGAAATCAAATTCATAATGACTTATTCCTGCTCCAGCTGCCATAGCATCTAAAGCGTTACAAGCTTGTTCGTATTGACCGGCAACAGGAATCATCATGACGGGTTTGCCGAGATACATGGCCTCACATATGGATTCAAATCCTGATGTACAGATGAGTCCTTTACAACTTGCCATTTTTTGTAAGAAAAGTTTGTCATCGACTTGGTGAAATATCAAATTTGGAGATGGCTGATAAATTTTCTCTACACCATTTTTATCCCAAAAAGCTTCAATCTTGATTTGTGGGTTTTCTTCAGCAAAGTGAATGACTTCTTCTCCATAACCTGGATTGACCATATAAGTGAGAATAAAATCACCTTCCTGAATTTCCAAATCAAAGATAGCTTTTCGAAGAAGTGGTGGAATTACCTTGAATTTTGAATTTGGATTATTTTCTAATTCAATAAATGACAATCCGAAAATCTTATCTGCACCCATAGCGGTGAGTTTTGTATTCAGCTTAAAAAGTTGCTTTTCAAGCCCTTTGGCCTTCGCAAACTTAAACTCTGGATGATGAATCATGTATTGATGACCGATTACCCAAAATTGAGCTTTTGGACGAAAAATCAAATTATACATCCCACCAAGAAGGTCATAAAAATTGACAATTATGTCAGGTTCTAACTCCTTAACCAAAGCATCAATTTTTCTTAGACTTCTTTGAAAAGTACGAATCTTGAAAAAATTTGTGCGAAGTGTTTTTCCTAATAAGATTTGTTTATGATTAGCATCTGTCTCGAAATTCGGACTTTCGATGGGATGAATTGGAGACTTTAAGTTTTGATAAACAAAAGCTGGGATTTCTCTCCTCTTACTTTTACCAATGCAGGAAGCTACGACTTCATGACCGGCATTTTCGAGGATATCAGCCAAAGCAATGGCTTGTGTCATATGCCCTCTACCTTCTCCCTGAATAATAAACAAAAACTTCATCTTCTTATCTGAAAGGTGGTAATATATCGTCGTTTGGCTTATCGAAAGCTACAGTTCGAAAGTCCTGATTGTTGCTCGGCGCTACGATCTGATAATTAGGAGTAGGTACTTCATCAGCTTTTTTGCTGAAGTCTAATTCATTGTAATAGATCAATTGCCAGTTTCCATCATGGTCTTCAGCCAATGCACTCATCGTTTCAACCCAATCTCCAGAATTTAAATATTCAATACCATCAATCATTCGGTTTTCTGCTTTATGAATATGGCCACAAATGATTCCGTCACATTTTTTTGCTTTTGCCATCTTGGCAAGCTCTTCTTCGTATTGGTCGATGTAAGAAACTGCTGATTTTACTTTTCCTTTGATATATTGACTCAAAGAGAAATAGGCCAAACCTCTTTTTCTTCGATGATAGTTCACCATTCTATTCAACCACAATAAAAAAGTGTAGCCCATATCACCTAGATATGCAATCCACCGAAAATTTGAAGTCACACTATCAAAGATGTCGCCGTGTGTGATGAAGTATTTTTTACCATTTGATTCATAAATCATGTCCGAAAGAATAGACAGATTTCCTATCTGAAGCGGAAGGATTTGATCTAAAAAATCATCATGATTTCCACGTAAATAAAAAACTTTCGTGTTTTCTTGCTCAATCATCTTGAGCATCCGATTAAAGAATCGGGTGTGTTTCCTTTTCCAAGAACCTGATTTCTTCAATTGCCAGCCATCGATGATGTCACCATTGAGGATAAGATTTTCACAGCTGTATTGCTTCAGAAATCTTGAAGCTTCTTTTGCCTTAGAACCTTTGGTGCCAAGGTGGACATCTGAGATTACGATTGTTTTGAAATGTGTTTTCAAAGTCTATCAGTTTTTTTTGCAATTTAATGCGCTGATATGAATTGGTGATGTTGCCTATGTTATGGTTATGAGATGTTTAACTCGTTTTTTAGGCTCAAAATGAAGAGTAGGTTAATACAATATTAAAATAGCCGTTTACGCAAAATAGATGGAGATAAACTTTGAAGCAATTGACTTCGTATTTACCTTACACTTTCATACTTCAGAAATAATGAAAAAGAATTTATATCTAGTTTTATTTTTTGTTTTCACGTTTTTAGCTTGTAATCAAGATGATAAGGATCCCCAATTCAACATTCTTGGTTATTGGAATATTGCTACTGTGACTAATAGTTGGACGGGAGAGGTCACTTCTGGTGATCAAATCAATTTTAGGGAGCGGTATATTTTTAATGATGATGGTACCTTTATCAAGTTTTCTGATAAAAATCATAAATATGGTAAGCCATTAGAAGAGTCAACTCAAGCATTGGGTATTTACGAAATCATACCATCAGAAAACAATCGCAACGCTTTGGATTTGAAGTTAACTTTTGAAACGAATGTTGGAATGGCATCTAGCTGTGGAGGGAATTTGGAATATCTGATTCTGACCAAAGAAAACAAATTGGTGAACAACTCCTGGGCAACCTGTGATGGACCTAGTTTTACCTACCAAAAATGATTTAGTTATTGTGAATTAGTTATCGGCGGGGAGTTGTTAGTAAGCCTTTAATATTCGAGATTCTTTTAACTACGTTTTTATCTAAATTATTTCACCATAGACAATTAGGAACACTAATAACTAATCAACAAATAACTAGTAACTTTTTTTAGGCGTTAAAAATCAATTTAAAAGTGGTTCCTTCTCCTAATTTAGAGCGGACTTGAATATTCCCTTTGTGTCTTCTCATGATTTGCTTGGAAAGGCTGAGACCAATTCCAGAGCCTTTACTTTTTGTAGTGAAGAACGGAATGAAGATTTTGGATAGCGCTTCTTCTTCTATTCCTTTACCTGTATCGGAAACCTCTATGATAATCTTTCCAGATTCATCAATAAACGCATCAATAGAAAGCACTTTAGATACCGCATCTTGCATGGCATGAATGCCATTGTGGATCAAGTTGATTAGGACTTGCTCAATTAGGTTTTGATCACCAAATAAAATCAAATCATTAGGTTCAACAGTGCATTTGGTTTGTATTTGATTGGCTTCAAATTGATTTTGCATCAGGGTTTCCAATTGCAAAAAGAGATTTTTAATATTGATGGTTTGGAATTTAGGAGTAGGAATATGCGCCAAACTTCTGAAATCACTAACAAAATTGATCAATCCTTCACTTCGCTTCTCGATCGTGCTGATTCCCATCAAATAATCTTCCAGATCGGTTGGCTCTACGCTGGCTTCATCATCCATCTTTTGCTCAATATCTCCTTTGATGGTGGAAGCTAAAGAAGATATCGGAGCGATGGAATTCATGATTTCATGGGTAAGGATTTTGACAAGGTTTTGCCATGCTTCCATCTCTTTCTCCTCCAATTCACTTTGGATATTTTGGAGAGACACGAGCTTGATTTTCACGTCTCGCATCAGCAATTCGATCACATAAACCGATAGCTGCATAATCCCATCAGGATGGGCGATTTTGATCAACTCGCTTCCACCTGTTCGAAGGTTATGAATCGCTTGATCCAGTTCTTGGTTGACAGCTTTAATTTCCGAAATTTCGTGGAGTTGGGTAATGTTCAGCATTCTCTTGGCTGCGGTGTTGAGAATTTGGATCTTACCACTTTCTTCAAAAGTGATCAACCCAATACTCAAATGCTGGAAAACAGACCTAAAATACTGATAATTGGCTTCTTTTTCTGCTTGATCTTCTTTGAGTTTTGCTAAAATGGCATTGAACTCAATATGCAAATCATCCGTTTCTGTGCCATCAAATTTCACAGGAAAAAGAGAAGTAAAGTCGTCTTGCTTAATGTTGTCAAGAAACATGCGCACCTTTTTGAAGGAGCTTTCTGCATAGCTTAGCAGGAATATTATTTGAGCTAAAATCAGAATGATAAATAGAGATATAGCAAATACTCCTGCACCATTCAGGATGAAGTAGGAAAGAAAAAATAACGATATAGCAAGAAGGATGATTCTCCCAACTAAGCCAATTTTATAATCCATATTTTTCTAATCTTCTATAAAGGGACGCTCTAGTCAATCCCAACTCTTTGGCAGCTTTAGAGATATTCCCACCATTTTTGTCAATGGCTTTTTGAATTACATTTTTCTCTACTTCGTCAAGGTTGTATGAAGCAGGTGTTGCGATTTTTTCATTGGTTGGTTTGGAAGATAGGAAGAAAAAATCTCTACTATCCAATTCATTTCCATCGGCCATGATAATTGCTCTTTCGATGGCATGTTGAAGCTCTCTGATGTTACCAGGCCAGTTGTACTGCTGCAATAGCTGCATAGCAGCAGCCTTGAAGCCTTTGAAATCTTTGCGGTATTTCTGCGCATAGACTTTTAGGAAGTGCTCTGCCAATAAAGGAATATCATCTAATCGTTCTCTCAAAGGTGGAAGGAATATCTCCACAGTATTGATTCTATAAAGTAAATCTTGACGAAATG
The DNA here is from genome assembly GCF_014637795.1 of Belliella aquatica. Lineage (GTDB taxonomy): Bacteria > Bacteroidota > Bacteroidia > Cytophagales > Cyclobacteriaceae > Belliella > Belliella aquatica. The sequence goes on from NZ_BMFD01000015.1 coordinate 86,362, forward strand.
TGTTTTCCATGACCATTTCATGTACGTGCATATTTGTCGCGCAGATCAACCTAATGTCAACAGGAATGGCTTTGTTGGTTCCAATTCTTGTAACTTCTCTTTTTTGTAAAACAGTCAGGAGCTTAGATTGTAATGGCATACTTAGATTTCCTATTTCATCCAAGAAGAGTGTTCCATTATCTGCTATTTCAAATCGACCAGCTCTATCATCTTTGGCATCCGTAAAAGCGCCCCGCTTATGACCAAATAGCTCACTTTCGAAAAGTGTTTCGGTAATTGATCCCATATCCACACCCACAAAAATATCATCTTTTCTCAAAGACCTATCATGGATAGCTCTTGCAATAAGTTCTTTTCCTGTTCCATTTTCGCCCAAAATCAAAACATTGGCATCTGTTTGTGCGACTTTGTCAATTATGGAGAAAATATTCTTCATGGAAGCACTTGTGCCGATGATATCAGCATAAGGCTTTTTCAAATCAGACTGAAGCTGCTTTTGCTTTTTGGAAAGCTTGTCTACTTGATCATAACTTTCTTTCAACCTGCTCGCTGAAGTCAAAGTGGCAAGCAGTTTTTCGTTTTGCCAAGGCTTTAGGATAAAGTCTGAAGCACCTTCTTTTAGCGCTTTTACTGCCATTTCTACATCGCCAAAAGCAGTAATCAGAATTACAACAGCTTTGGGATCAATCTCTTTGATTTGCTGCAACCAATGAAAGCCTTCTTTGCCAGAGGTGGTATCTTCAGTAAAATTCATATCCAACAAGATCACATCATAACTGTTGTTATTGACTAAAAAAGGAATTCTTCTCGGATCTTTTTCAATGGTAACTTCTTTTGCATATTTCTTTAAATGCATTTTTGCTGCAAACAATAAGTCTTCGTTGTCGTCGATGATGAGGATTTTTCCTAATTGCTGATTATCCATGATCTTGTTTTTTTATGTTTTATATACAAAATGATGCCATACGGAATATGACCTGAATATGAATAGATTAAGTGAATTTATAAATATTATCGTTCATAAACGAACGCTTTTTGATCGATTGTGAACATAATAGAACTTCATTGGACTTTGGTTTTAATCCCTATCAAAAATCCTTAACTTTGATGCTTTATAAAACAGAATAAAATATATACTATGTCATTAGCAAGTAAAGGAAATTCGGTAAAAGTTCACTACACAGGGAAATTGAAAAGTGGAATTGTCTTTGATTCTTCAGAAAACAGAGAGCCGCTTCAGTTTGTCTTAGGTGATGGAAATATGATCAAAGGCTTTGATACAGCTGTTCATGGAATGCAAGTTGGGGAAGCAAAAAGCGTTACAATTCCAACAGATGAGGCTTATGGTGTAAAGAGAGATGATATGTTGGTTGATATCCCAAGAGCAGAAGTTCCTGAAAACATCTCTCCTGAAGTAGGGATGGATTTGACGCTTCAAGGTCCACAGGGTCAACCAATGCCGGTAAAGGTCGTTCATGTAGACGAGGAGAAAATCACCTTGGATGCAAATCACCCATTAGCAGGTGAAGATTTGATTTTCGATATCACACTCGTAGAAATAGGTTAATCAAAATATAGCATTAAAAAAGCCTGCAAAATTAAATTTTGCAGGCTTTTTTATTTTCTTAATATTTAATCATTAACCTGAGCATCTACTCCACTCTTTTTACCTGGTGGGATTGCATAGATACTCTTGGTTATGTTATACTTTGAGTTACCCACTTCCACTACAAATAACTGACTTTGCAAGTGGCTTAAATCATAAGATTTAATATTTCCATCTTCGGGCATGATTTTATCTTCAAACAAAAGATTGCCAAGGGTATCAAATACCTTAACTTTTGTGATAACTTTTGATTTTTTTTCTAGAATAATAGAAAATTTTTTGATGCCATCAGGCTGCAAATCAAAACTAACGCGCTCTCTATTGAGGTCAGCAGGAAACGAGATTTCTGTTTCTACTTTTGTTCTTTTTTTGAAAATCTGGGCATTGGATACAAACGGTAAAACCAGCATAATTGCTATAAATAGCAAAATTGATGTGCGTAAAAATTGGCTTAGGTTTATAGGTTTACTCATGTTTTGCAAATTTGCAAAAATCAATCCATTTTTACAGCCTTTTGCAAAAGGATTTAACAATTTTTTATAAAATTGATCGTTTTACTCTGCTTTTAAGGGAGATAACGCTTTCGAATAAATTTTTATCGATTCTCTGTCATAAAAAATAATGGCCTTATTTGAAATCAATATTTGATGCTGCTCAAGCTCTTGCGGGATTTCAAATGTTTTAGGTGCGTTTGTCAAAAAATCAGTCATGATTAGATGTGTATCGGTAACAGAAACTAGATTCTTCTTCCAAAAACTTAGTCTTTGACCATTTTCAAAAGGCAAACTTTTGATGAAATTTGCTTGATTATCCAATATAGCGACACCTTCATCAGTGATTTTTAGGAACACTAAGTTTTGATATTCTTTGATTTCTTGCACAGCTAAGGCAGAGTTGGTCAAAATTAAATTGAGCGGTTGCTGCTGAAGAATTTGATTTCTTCGATGGTCAAATTGATTCAATCTAAAATCTGATTCATCATAAATCCAAATGATGTTGTTATTGCCTAGTGTAGCAGCCCGCGCGAGATTGATGCCTTTTTGTTGTATTCTATTCTCAGATATTGGATTGAGAAAGCGATCAAGGATTCTATATTCTTGAAGGTCAACTGAAAAAGTGAAAATATTCACTGTCCAAGCAGCTTCTAGCTGATTGATTTTTCCTTGGCGTGTGGGCGAATAATTATTGACAAACTCCCCCGAATGCTTATATTGAAGTATATCTCCTTCCTGATTTACGACGAATAAAAAACCCTGATTATCCAGGGATATTTGGGTGATGTTGTCAATTTTGATTTCTATTGGATTTTCCCAACCAAAATTTTGAGCTCTGGTGAAATTTCCTTTCAGGGAAAAGAAGAGAAGAATAATCCAATATTTTTTCATTTTTCAAATGTCCTGAGATGCATTTTTTCACCATCAAATTCACCAAAAGTATATTGGCTGACCCATTCTCCTAGATTGATGTAAGTGGAAGTTTTTCCGACTTCAAGTTCCAAAGGTAGGTGTCTGTGTCCAAAGATATAGTAATCGAAATGCGTATTCTTATTTATCCCTTTACAATATTCCCAAAGCCATTCTTGATCGCCTTTGAATTCATTTTCATTCTTTTCAATATTGGAAATTCGACTTTTTCCAGACCATCCTTGTGCAATTCTTATGCCCAAATCTGGATGAAGCCATTTGAAAACCCATTGGAGAAAAGGGTTCATAAAGCCTTTCTTAAGTAATTTATAAGTGTTGTCTCCTGGACCTAAACCATCTCCGTGACCGATTAGAAATTTTTTGTTTTCAATGATCAATTCTATTGGATGATGATGTACGGGAATGCCAAGTTCTTTGGTGAAGTAGTCTTTCATCCAAAGGTCATGGTTACCTGTAAAGAATATAATAGGGATATTTTTGTCTCTTAATTCAGCAAGCTTTCCTAAAAAACGAATAAATCCTTTTGGGACCACTTTGTCATATTCAAACCAAAAGTCGAAGATGTCACCTACCAAGAAAATAGCTTCTGCTTCTGCTTGGATACTTGTAAGCCAACGAACGATCTTTTCTTCTCGTAGTTTACTCGTTTTTTCATCTGGGGCTCCCAGGTGAAAATCTGAGGCGAAAAACACTTTCTTTTGATGCAGTTGAATATTCATTTTTTAAAATACTGAATTCAAAGATAAATAATATTCTTAATCTGCTCGTTTTCTTTTGTTACTCTTCTCTTCTTCTTTCAAAACAGGTGCAACGTAAATGTCTTCTGCCAAAATCAATCTAGAAGCTTGATCGAATAGAATGTTTTTGTAGTAAAGAGGGAGTACATAATTCCCTTCTTCGTCCATAATCCCATAGTTATCACCTTTTCGGACCAGAATGATGTCTTGGGCTTCTTTCCTGATTTCATCAAATTGTGGAGCAATTATTTCTTTCCCAGCGGCATTAATCAAACCAAAGACCCCATCTTTTTCTGTGATATAATAACTGTCTGGAAGAGATAAGATTTCATCATAATCTTTGCCTTCGATGATTTCTCCTGTGCGGTTAATCAATTGACTTTTTCCATTTTTCTTGACAATTGCAAAACCTCGGTTAAACTTTCCGACTGCATCAAATTCAGGGTTGATGACAATTTGATCTTGCTGATTGATAAAACCCCACTTCCCCATGTTTTTGACTGCTGCCAGGCCTTCGGAAAATGAATTTACTTCATCAAACCTAGAAGGGATGATCCAATTCCCACTTTTGTTAACAAAGCCAAATTTCCCATATTTGATAGATGGATATAAATTATCACTTCCTGGGAATATCTGCTCCAAGTCTGAGGAAAGATTGACTTCCCAACCATTAGAACCTAACAAACCAACTTTATTGTCCCTAGAGAATACATTATAATGATTTTTTCCGACTTGGTTAACTTTTTCCATTCCCACCATATCAAGAAGAATCCCGTCATTTTTCATCACCCTGCGGAGTTTGCCGTGGATGTATTCTAACATCATGTTATTTTCCAATGTGATCTTGTGATAACTCGTGTATTTGATGTCTGCACGCTCTTCTCTTCCTTTGATTAGCATATATTGGTTACCATCAAAAGCATAAAAATAGTCCTCTTCCAAATAGGTCATTTCATCAATGATCGGATCTAGAATATAATTACCTTCTCTATTGATCAAACCAAAACCTGTAGTTTCGTGAGAAATGATAAAGTTCTCGTTGATTTCTCTTAGATCTTTATAAACTTTGTAAGGATTTTGAGAAATGGGAAGATAGTAGCCTTCAGAATTTTTCCCGATTACCTGACCGTTTTGGGAAAGGATAGCTGAATCAAATTCACCGATCATTTCTGTAGTCCTTTTCATTCGGTTATAAAGCCAGAATTTTTTCCCTTTTTGAGCAAGAACTCTCGTGTAGAATACTTGAATGTCTTCATATTCAGGAGCAAAAATTTCTTCTCCATATTCATGAAAAGCGCCTTTACCTTCTGGTCCACTTACTATAATCCACGGCTCTAAATACTGATAGACAGTTTCTCCTTTGAGATTGAAAAATGGTTTGTATTCCTTACTCAAAAGACGAAGCTGATTGTTGGCTGTGCTTACTCTGACTGATTCGCTTAAAATTTTAATCTGATCAAAATTGATTCTTGATTGCAGTTTGAAATTATGGTCATAAACTTCCCATGTTTGTCCTTTGACAGATACAGATACCATTGTCCCGACCACCAACAGCGCAACTGTCAAATATTTTATTAAATTCATAAATCATGTAATTTGAAAGTAAAATAAGGGCTTTAGAACTGCAATTCAAAAAGATATTTGATGATTAGCATACCAAAATAAAAAGGATGTCTGATTAGGCATCCTTTTATGTTTCCGTATAAAAAATTATATGGATATCCGCTTTTACACCAGTAGCCACTAAAAATAATCTAAATCCTAAATTTAAAGTGCTGTGGACTATTAGCTGTGGACTATTGACAATTATCCGCAAGATTATATGTGGTAAAATCACATACTGGTATCATTGCGGGTAATCATATTATTTTTTATCACTTACTCTTTCTAAATCAAAAAGATCAGTGAGTAATTCCATCATTTGATCTGCTTGGTCTCTTTGGCAAGCAGCTTTCAATTGTACTACTGGGACTTTCAAGATTTTTTGCATCATGCTCTTTGTGATTTTGTCAATCACTGCAATTTCTTTTTCATCAGCATTCTTTAAGAACCTTTCCATTTCTTCTAAACGGATTTGCTCTAATGCATTTTTAAATTTATTGATGGTAGGAGAGACCATCATCTCCTTTTTCCAGTTGTAGAACTCTTCAATACTTTCTTCTATGATCTGCTCTACTTGTGGTACAGCTGCTAATCTATTTTCAAGTGTTTCAGAAGCTTTGCTACGGATATTATCCACATTATAAAGTAATACACCCGGAACATCTTCTATAGAAGTCTCTATACTTCTAGGTACTGAAAGGTCTACAAAAAGCTTGTAGCTTGGTATATCGAATGTTTTAACAAGATTTTTTGTAATGAATGGATCAGATTTCATGATGGAGGAAATGATCACATCAGCATTTTGCATAGCATCCATTACATCTTCAAAAGGAATGACATCGAATCCCATTTCTGCTGCCAATATTTGAGCCTTTTCAAAAGTTCTATTGGTTATGGTGACTTTTGCGTTTGGTAGATGAACCATATTCTTGGCTACATCTTCTCCGATTTCACCAACCCCGATCAATAAAATTCTTGGCTCGAAAGTGTTTGATGTAAGTTCTTGAATCAATTCTACCGCAGCATAAGATACAGAAGCAGCGCCATCTCTGAAGGCTGTCTCTTGAACCACTCTCTTATTTGTAAAAAAGATCGTGTGCATCAATCTGTGAAGAAAAGGACCTGCCATATCTAAATCAGATGTTGCTTGGTACGCTCTCTTTACTTGATTAGAGATTTGCATATCTCCCACAACTTGCGCTTCAAGACCCATAGACACTTTGAAAAGATGATTGATTGCATCTTTATCATCATTGTATATCTTGAAATATTCTATATAATCAATGATTGAGTTTATTCCCTTCTCTACACCAATCAATTTGATAATCTCTGAGCTCAAATCTAATTCATGTGCGTAATAGATCTCTGTTCTATTACAAGTGCTGAGGATCAAAGTATCAGTTACACTGAAAAAGTCCTTTAATTTAACCAAAAGTGAATGAATCGAAGCTTCGTCCAAAGCAATGATCTCCCTGATTTCTACAGGTGCACTTTTATGTGATAAACTTATGGCTCTAAACTTGTTTTGCATTTTACTTGACTTTCGGTTACAAATTTAATTTATAATGTGTAGCAAAAGAATATTTTGGATAATCAGATATTAATTTAAAATCTATCTAAATAAGAATTTTGTTTATCCCAAACTCTGCTACAAATGTCGTCAATATTGGAAAATAATACCAATCTTATTAACTTATGAATCATAGATACGATCTATAAGGTTTCTTTGGATTATTCCTTTTGATAGAATTTTTAAATATGCTGTCATGATTCGAAAATTGAAGTTTTTTCTCAAAAATTACCTAGGATTTAGCAATCGAGAATCCAGGGGCTTTATCCTTCTGCTTCCTGCACTTTTGGTCTTGTATGCAGTTCCTGTTGTGTATGAAAGTATCATAGCTAAGAGGAATCAAATAGACTATGAAATCTATCTCAATAAGATGGATAGTTTGGAAAATGCAGGATGGAATAGATTAGAAACACAATATTATCTGAGTTCTAGCCAAGACACTTCCAAAACTAATTCCAGACGTAGAAATCAGCCACAACTCAACAAAATCTCTTTTGATGAAGCAGATTCGATTGTTTTACAAATTGTACCAGGTATCGGTTCAGCTACAGCAGGCAGAATAATCAAATTTCGAGATGCAATTGGTGGGATGCACTCCTCCGAGCAGTTACTTGATGTCTATGGCATGAGTCCTGAAGTAATGGAAAGGGTATTTGAATATTTTGAATTTACGCCTGGCATAAAAGCTAAAATCAATATCAATACAGCAGATATCCAAACTTTGGCAGCACATCCGTACATTAATTATGGTAGCGCCAAAGTAATTGTAGCTTACAGAGATCAACATGGTCCTTATAGTGTAGCTGATGATTTGCTCAAGGTAAGAATCTTCAGTCAAGAGTGGATCGATAGAATTAAGCCTTATTTAACGTATTAATTTAGATGCATTGAAAATTTTTTAACTTTTTTTCACACCTTCATGCAACCAATTTTTAATGAATTGTATCTACCTATTTGAAAGACGCATTAAGCATGTTTACAAAGAAAACTTTTAAGAATGAATCTGAAATCATAGAAGGCTGTCTCAAAGGAGAGCGGAAAGCGCAGCAGCACTTGTATGAGACCTATTCGAAAAAGTTTTTTGCAATCTGCCTGAGATATATCAAGGATAGAGATTTGGCTGAAGACGTAATGATCGAGTCTTTTATGAAAATCTTTGAAAAACTGAATCAATTCGAATCCAAAGGAAGCTTTGAGGGATGGATGAAAAGAATCATAGTCACGCAGGCATTGCTCACTTTGAGGAACAACAAAAACCTCAATATGCAAATCAACATGGACAATGTCTCAGATTTATCCAATCATCAATACGAGCTGAACCACTTGGAAGCAGATGAATTGATGGAATTGGTTGAAGATTTACCAACAGGATACAGAACTGTGTTCAACCTCTATGCAATCGAAGGATACAGCCATGCTGAGATTAGTGATTTGCTTGGAATTACAGAAAGCACATCCAAATCACAATTGAACAGAGGAAGAAACTTATTGAAACAAAAAATAGCCTCACAACAACTTAAAGAAAGGAGAATCAATGGCTAACGAAGATAAAAAGTTTGATGATTTGTTTAAAAGCAAACTCTCAAATCACGAAATCAAACCTTCATCACTGGCTTGGGAAAGGCTAGAAGGGAAATTAAATAAAAAGGAAAAAGCAGCATATTTTCCATTCTTAAGAATAGCCGCTTCAATCATCTTGCTACTCGGAGTTGGTTACATCGCTTGGTTTATTTCAAAAGAAGACATCAAGGAAGCGCAACCTCAGCTAGCAGAAGTAGTCGAGCAATCCGAAGAACCTGCGTTAATCCAAGAGGAGTTGATTATTGAAGATCAAAGCAGCGAAACTACAGTGTCTTCTGAAATACAAGAACAGCAGGTTATTCCACAAAATGAGGAAAAAAAGGGCAGTCAAAAAGTTGATATCAAGAAAATTGAAGAAGTGAAAAAACAGGAGTTTATCGCGGAAATCAAACCTATAGAAAAAACAGAAGTAGTAGTTGCTTTGCCAGAATTAGAAATCCCAGAACTTGATATAAATGAAGCAGTGGCAATCAATCAGCCTAAAGCGAATGAAGTTGAAGAGGAAATAAATTATAAAATCACGATTATCGGAAAAGGTATAGCTGATTCAGAACCCGAGAAAGCTGGGTTGATAGGTGAAATTGAAAATAAAGTAGAAAAAATAGGTGGCTTATTGAATAAAGTAGATCAGGGGTTTGCAGACCTGCAGGATGCAAAAAACAATCTCTTTACCTCGATTACCTCCAGAAAAGAAAGAAGTAAATAACCGATTTGAAACTAAGATCATGAAAAAATATTTGTTGTTATTTAGTCTGATGGCCATAGTGAATTTCGCTTTTGGAAGCCATCTTGAAGCGCCCCACGCTGAGAAGGACAGTATCATCGTAGAATTTGGGAAATCAGGGAAAATAGTCCTAATCGTTGAAAATAAAGAAGATTTTGAACGATTGAAGAAAATGGATATCAATCAAATCGTGAAAGAACTGGACTTGAAACTGAATGAAGAAACAGGGGAATTGACAGTGGTTGAAATCCAAAGCAAATCAGGAAGTAAAGAGATTGTAAGAGTAAATGAAAACGGAGCAGAAACGGAAGTTGCGGTGGGTAGAATCAAGGTGATCGTCGATGAATCTGGTGGTAATACCAAAGTGAAAGTAGAGTCCTCCGAGAAAAAGCGAAAAGACCCTCCTTTCAAGACGTATTTTAATCTTGATTTAGGAATTAATACATACTTAGATGGCGCTGGTAATTTTCCATCATCGAGTGATCCTTATGCAACCAAAGGCTGGGGGAGTTGGAATGTGGGTTTGAACTGGATGGCTTCACAGAGATTGGCAAAAGGGTTTCACTGGGACTTTGGGATAGGTTTTCAGTGGTACAATTTCAAATTTGAGAACCGAGATTTTCAAGCAGTTCGTGGTGATGAAGGGATTGATTTTCTTCAAAGAGCGGATGTTAACGGATTCAAAAGCAAGATTTCTGCTTCTTATTTAACTGCACAAACGCTATTGAAAATAGATTTTGGAAAAATGACCGATAACGGTAGAAGAGGGGTAAGACTAGCAGCAGGTCCTTACATCGGCTATAGATTAGGTGGCAGAAGTAAATTTGTTTACCGTGAATTAGATGGTGGTGGACGTCGGAAAGAAAAACAAAACACTGGGATTTATTTAAATAATTTGCGCTATGGCGTGAGAGGTGAGTTGGGCGTAGGGAGATTTAATTTCTTCAGTACCTACGACATGAACACCCTCTTCCAAGATGGAAAAGGTCCAGAACTTCATCCAATTACATTTGGAGTAATATTTTAAATGATTAGAAGAACAACATTTTAAATTTTAACAGATGAAAAAGCTACTATTATTGGTTAGCCTGGGATTATTTTGCTCAGGAGTGTCAGTTGCACAAGAAGAAGGGACTGAGAAGAAAAAGGAGATAGTGAAAACCAAAGACTTTAAGTTGTTTGGAGCAGAATGGCACTATGAAAAGTTTGATGACAACACTTTCACATTGGAGTCTGAAGATGGAGATATGCAATTTGATGGAAGTAATAAACGAGCCTTCGAAAGATCTCTCAACTTAGATTTGGGTATCAATACTTGGATAAATGATGCTTCTGCTCCTGTGAGCAAGCCTTGGGGAAGCTGGAATGTCGGGATCAATTTCCAAAGACAATATAAGATGGGGAATAACTTTTCTTTAAACCCTGCATTAGGTGTGAGCTGGTTTAATTTTAAGTTTGAAGATAGAAATCTAATCGCAGTAAAAACAGCAGAGGAGATTGAATTCCAAGATTTTACAGATGGAACAGGTACCAAATCAAAAATTTCAGCTTCTTATCTGAATCTAAGTTTGATTCCCACTTTTCATAGCAGTGATGGGAAATTTAGATTTGGAATCGGTCCTTATGCAGGACTAAGAATCGGAGGGAGAGGCAAATTTGTTTATGATGATCAAGATGGCCGGTCACGCAAAATCTTCGAAAGGTCAAATATGTATGCAAACAATTTCAGATACGGTGGTAGAGTAACACTAGGTATTTCGAATGTTGATTTGTTTGTCAATTATGACCTCAACGAATTTTTCGAAACAGACAAAGGTCCTAGGGTAAATGCATTGAGTTTTGGTTTAATTCTTTAATTGAAAGCGAATGAAAATCTTTAAAAACAAATTTCACATCATTTTGGGTTTCCTTGTTCTGTTGAGTTCATCAGGATTAATGGCTCAAAAACAAGTATTGGTGGATACTCAAAGGAGTTTTGAAGGTATCCAAAGGATAGAAGTCAGCAGCGGAATGCTGGAAATGGAGTATATAGGAAATTCAAACAAAAAAGAGGTGAGTATTGATGCCTATTTAGAATCGAGTCAGGGGAATCAAGATATCATATTTGTAGCAGTAGGAGATGTATTGAAAATTACTTACCAACAAAATAATAATGGCAGTAACTCTTGGAGAGGAAACCAAACCAAAGGGCATATCAAAATCTCAGGACCGGAGAAAATGCTCTTGGATTTATCCGCAGGGTCGGGAACTATCAAAGTGGATAGGTTAATCGCTGCCCAAACGATCATTAGAGTAGGTTCAGGAAGAATGGATGTTTCCAATATTACCGGTGCTTTGGAAGCTAAAGCCTCATCGGGAAGAATGAATGTAAATGGCTTGAATGGCAATTTGGATTTGAGACTGTCTTCGGGATCAGCTTCTTTATCTGACGTAATGGGTCAAGCAAATCTGACTTTGTCAAGTGGTTCTGTCAAAGGTGATGGCATAACCGGGCCATTGTCCTTATCTCTTAGCTCGGGAAGTGCCAAATTATCAGGAGTTGACCAAGTGGAATTAGTGAAAGTAACTTCAGGATCTGCTGAATTTACACAATCTGGCCTTGCAGACTTGACCAATTTGAGGTCCTCTTCAGGAAGTATAAGAATCAAGACCACTTCGAATATTGATGATTACAATTACAATCTGAAAGCATCCTCAGGATCATTGAGAGTAGGGAATAACTCCAAAAGCAAAACCCTACAAATCAACAACGGGTCTTCAAAAATAGTAAATGGCACAGTAAGCTCCGGATCAATTTTGATTGATAATTAAGTGGTTAAGGGAAAGAAGTAAAAATACAAGGCAAGAAAAACACCTTGATGTTTTTCTTGCCTTGTTTGATGTTCAGTGTATTATTCTTTAGGATTTTATTTTTATGGTAATGTGGTCAAAAATAGTTGGTGACTTTTGTTGAAAAATTTCTTAACATGCCATGCAGATTCGAAGAGGACGTAAGCTCTGCTGAGGAGCAACTTACCA
>NZ_BMFD01000016.1 GCF_014637795.1 Belliella aquatica
CTTCACTGAATAAGCGCTGTTGCTTAATTTGATATTCCTTTTTCATTTTGGTAGTGTGTTAAAACACAAACAAAATGTGACAACTTTTTTCAGGCACTATCAATAACCCTTACCAATCTAACCCCGGCTGCTTCAACTTTCGGTGTTCTTCCCTGGCTTTATGCTGCAAAACGATCTGACGAGCGTCTTCTAGCAGTTGCTTGGCATCATAGACGATTCCGTCCTTAACAGTATATTTTACCCCTCCTACGCGCACAGGTTCATTGTCCTCCCCGATACGAATAGCGCCTGTACCATAGAGAACTTTGATATTTGCTAGGGGATTTTCTTCCAAAATAACGAAGTCAGCCAACTTCCCAACTTCCACCGTACCGATTTCTTGATCCAAGCCTAAAGCTTCTGAAGCATGCATCGTAGCAGCTCGGATCACTTCTAAGGGATGAAATCCTGTTTCTCTCAACAATTCCAATTCACGGATAAAGGCAAAGCCATAAAGTTGATAAATGAATCCTGAATCAGATCCCGCAGTAACACGCCCTCCACGATTCTTGTATTCATTTACAAAAGTCATCCAAAGCCTATAATTTTCTTTCCATTGGATTTCCTCTTCAGTCGTCCAGTCAAACCAATAGGATCCATGGGATTCTCGGCTTGGCTTGTAAAACCTCCAAAGGGATGGCAAGGTGTACTCCTCGTGCCATTCCGCTCTTCTGGCGCGCATCAAATCCCGATTGGCTTCATAGATATTGAAGGTGGGATCAATGGTAAAGTCCAAATCGAGCAATTCCTGCATGACTTTATTCCAATGCTCCGAATAAGGTGGGGCAGCTTGTTTCCATAGTTTTCCTGCCTCTGCAAATCGGTGTTGCTCGTTTTGATAATTGTAATCCAACCTATAATCTTGAATCGTGCGATTTTCAAATAAAGCCTCTGGAAGTCCATACCAGTGCTCCATCGTGGTCAATCCCGCTCTCGCTGAATTCAAAACATTCCATCGGGCAACATCCATCTGCGCATGGTGCATGGCAGAGCGAAGCCCAATTTTCTTGTTTTCTTCCAAAGCAGCTTGCATCACTTCTGGCTTTGCACCAAAAAACTTGATTCCATCAGCTCCTTTTTTTGCATTTTCATTGACCCATGCTCTCGCTTCAGCGTCATTCGTGATCGTCTTTTTTGCTCCTTGACCAAAAGAGGTATAGGCCAAAATCCTAGGGGCAGTAATCGTGTTGGCAGCAGATTTTTTCTTATGCTCCAATACCCAGTCCAATCCATTCCCCGCTGAGGGATCTCTCACCGTAGTGATGCCATGCGCCATCCAAAGTTTAAACACATACTCAGCCGGTGTCCCCTGCCCTGCTCCACCAATATGCCCATGCATATCAATCAAGCCTGGTAATAAATAGTGACCTTCCAAATCCAACACTTTGTCCTCTGGACCAGCTTGTGGTCTTCGGTTCTCTTTGATTGGTAGCCCGGGATAACCCACAACACGGATTTCAGCGATCTTATTTTGAACAACAACAATGTCAATAGGCCCAATCGGTGGTGCTCCAGTTCCGTCAATCAGGGTGACTCCCCGTATGATCAATTTACCATAAGGTCCTTCTCCTTCTTTTCTCTCAGGGGATGGCATGACTTGAGCTATTTGTTCTAGGGGAAAAAGAAAAATGCTCAGCAGTAGAATTAGTATCGTTTTCTTCATAAGATGATTTGAATTGACAATCGGAAATTAAAAAATATGGAAGCAATAAAAAAACCGCTAATCCTAAATTAAGGAAAAGCGGTTTTTGATTTTTAATCTCTTGTTTCTTTACTCTTGCTTCTTGTCTCTTAAATTAGTCTCATTTCCCATCCACAATCTCCAAAATCGGCTGTCCTGTGGCTCCATTTGGAAGACGGGTTCCTAACATGATAGATAAAGTAGGCGCAATATCGGTAACAGTTACATAACGTGAGCTACTTCCTGCTTCCACTCCCCATCCCATAAATACAATCGGCACATGGGTATCATAAGTATAGCCTGTTCCGTGCGTGGTTCCTTTGTAAGAACTACTTAACCAAGCTGGCTCCAAGATCAACAATAAATCTCCTGAAGCTTTGTGATTAAAGCCCATTTGAAGTAAAGACTTTTTACCTTGCGTGTACTCAAATTTCTTCATGTCAGTCGCGGTATACACTTCTTTGATTCCTTCAAAACCAAGAAGGAAGTCAGCCAAGGCTCTTTGGATTTCTTCTACGGCTACTCCTTTTTCTTTGGCTAAAGCATGATTGATAAATACCTGCTCGTTAGAAAAATTAGAGATCCAATTACCTTCACCAAATTTCTCCGAAGTAAACCCTCTCATTTGTGTCAGGATAAATCTATTATTGAAATTACCCGCAGGGACATGCTCACTTTTCATGTAATCAACAATATCTGCAACTGCGTGATCTGCTGTCAAGAAAACTAAATATTCATCCTTCCCATATTCTTTATCCAGGTAAGCAAAAAACTTCTCCAACTCCCTGTCTAATCTCAGGTAATTATCTTCCACTTCTACAGAAGTGGGCCCGAATCTATGTCCAATGTAATCCGGAGAAGAAAAACTCACTGCTAGCAAATCTGTCTCCCCATTTTTTCCCAATTGCTCACCTTCCAAAGCCGCATAAGCCATATCCAAAGTAATGGAGTTTCCATATGGAGTGGTAGAAATCAAGCCAAATCCCCCATTATCTTTCATCAAGGATTTCAAATGATAAGGAAATGCTGTATTGTCCATTCCTATAAATGGCCCTTCGAATTCATTGTCATCAGCAATACTTTGTACATAAGTCTCAATTGGAAAAAGTGTCTCCCACTTGCCTGAAAGATACTTTTCTGCTAGTTTTTTATTATTAAAAGCTTGCACCCAAGTTGGCAACTCATCGTAATAATAGGTCGATGTCATGAAATTACCGGTCTTACTATCAAACCAATAAGCATCTCCCAAATGACCCGCAGGCAAAGAAGCTCCCCGATCTTTGATCGCAAGGGCAACTACTTTGGAACGCTTATTTGTTGAAAATCTCAACTCATCAGAAATTGTCGTTGAAAGCATATTTCTTGGAGAAATCTGACCATTTCCTTCAGAACCGCCAACTGCTACGACTGTACTGTCTTCAGCACAATAAATACTTCTTCCTAGACTTCTTACATACCAATTGTTAGCAATTACTCCGTGTGTGGCAGGAGTAGTTCCAGTGTAAACAGATGCGTGCCCAGGTCCTGTGTAGGTTGGAATGTAATTGTAATGGGCATTTTTCATCACAAAACCATCATTCATTAACCTTTTGAAACCACCTTCGGTGAAGCGATCTTGGTATTTATAAAAATATTCTTGTCTCATCTGATCGACCACAATTCCAACAACAAGCTTAGGTTTTGATTTTTCCTGCGCAAAAGCAGAAAAACAAATGATCATTGCAAATAAGGAAAGTACAAATGTCTTTTTCATTGTTTCTTTTTATGTATTGCCACAAATATAGGGATTCATAATGAAGCCAAAATGACCTTTGTGTTAAATCATTTGAATGGCATTCAGCTAGCATTGTGAGGTGGGAAAGAGATTTCTAAATTAGATTTTGACCAATGGTTTCCTGATTTTCGGAAATGAAACGTATCTTTCCTTTTCATTTCAGTCAAAATATACCTAATCATGAAAAGAAAGCTTGTTTATTTATTCACCATCATTCTATTCAGTTCTACTGCTTTTTCGCCAAGCTTTGCGCAGTCTTGGTTTGATGATGGCTTGAGTCCTGAATTTCACCAAGGAAGAAGAGATTTGCTCAGAGAAAAAATGCCAGAAAATGCTGTGGCCGTATTTTTCAATAACCCTGTCAAAAACAGATCTAATGATACTGACTTTGAATACAGACCAAATTCAGACTTCTACTATCTTACAGGTTTTAGAGAGCCAAATTCAGCTTTGATCGTATTCAAAACTCCTCAAATGATCGATGGACAAGAAGTGAATGAAGTAATCTTTGTTCAAAAAAGAGATCCAAGAACAGAGCAATGGGAAGGTGAAAGATTGGGAATCGAAGGCGTGAAAGAAAAGTTAGGATTTAAATCAGTTTTTTTGAATGCTGATTTTCTAAAAAATCCAGCAATTGATTTTTCAGCGTTTACACAAATTCTTTCTTTTAATTTACCTGAAATCGAAGGCGGAAGACACAATGCAGAATTAAGAGCCATGACAGAGGCTTTCAAAGCCGTCAATACAAGTCCAGCAAGACCTGCTGATCAGGTGCTCAGCCAGATCATGAATCAAATGAGAGCGGTCAAAACTGCTGAGGAATTAGTGATTTTGAAAAAAGCCATCGAAATCACAGGACATGGACATGTTGAATCCTTCAAATCCATCAAACCCGGAGTGTCAGAAAGAGCAATACAAGGCGTCCACGAATTTGTGCATAAAGCCATGGGTGCAGAATACGTAGGCTATGGTTCTATCGCCGGAGCAGGCAACAACAGTACGATTCTACATTATGTTTACAACAGTGTAAGAGACCTGAAAGAAGGTGTCATGCTAATGGATATTGGCGCAGAGTATAGAGGCTATTCAGGAGATATTACGAGAACAGTACCCGTAAAAGGAAAATTTTCCTCTGAAGAAAAAGCCATTTATGAAATCGTCTTGAAAGCACTGGAAGAGAGTACAAAAGCAAGTAAACCAGGTTCTAGTTTCCAAGAAATCGGAGCCATTTCCAAAGAAATTATCGACAGAGGATTAGCAGATTTAGGAATCATCAAAGCTGGAGCGAGACACCCTTATTTCCCACATGGCATAGGTCATCACTTGGGATTGGATGTACATGACAGAGGTGGATATGGAGCTTTTGAACCAGGAATGGTCTTTACCATCGAGCCAGGAATTTACATTCCAAATGGTGCTGATTGCGATCCAAAGTGGTGGGGTATTGGAATTAGAATAGAAGATAATATTTTGATCACTGAGAATGGCCATGAAAACCTAAGTGAATTTGTCCCTCGTACTATTGCCGATATTGAGAAAACCATGAAAGAAGAAGGGATTTTGCAGAAGCTGATGAAGTCGATGTAGTGATTATATTGTACTAAGTACCATGTACAATGTACCAAGACACCTACTTATTAAAATTCTCTTGAATAAGTCATAAAAAAACCGCTGATTTTCAAAGAATCAGCGGTTTTCGTATTTTAAACATCCCTAGTTTTGTTCAAAAAGACCAATCAAGGTTTTACTAATCTATTCACCATTCTTTTGGCATCATCTTTACAATCTAAAATCTACATTTTACAATCTACAATTCCCCCTTTTCATCCTTCATCCTTCATCCTTTCCTCAGTCTTTCTTCTTCAAATCCCCTCTCTTGATAGATTGGATGAATTGTGACCAGGCGAATGGGTCAAGTAGTCTGAAAGGTCTTGGGCCATAGCGATCTTGAATCTGCATAATCTGTCCCTGTTGGAATCCTCGGAAGTTTTCGTTGCCAGATGCAGGCATATTTTCAGCCCATCTCAAAAGTGTCTCAGGACTCATATTCCCCCTTGTATCTATCGACATCGGCGCATCATAATTCATCGCCAACACAGCACGCTTAAATTCATCTTCTGATGGATAAGGCATCACTTCTATCTCAGCCAAAGCAATTTCATCTTCTTGCATGGTAATGATCAAACTGATTTTATCATCAACCATATTCTGTGGAATGTTGAAAGTTTGTCTTTTGAGTCCCACAAATGTGAAAACAACTGAGTCACCTTCTAAAACTGGCATGGAGAAATATCCAAATCTCCCTGAACTTGTACCCCTCCCCTTTTTGGGAACATACACGTTCACTCCAGGCACAGCATCTGTACTGTCAGCATTTAAGATTATCCCAGAAAGTTGGATCACTCTTCTCTCCTTTTGGTCTTGCGCTTGTAGATTTTGAAAAAATAACAAGAACATCAAGGAAAAGACAAGTGAGACTATATATTTTTTATGGCGTGTCAATTTTTCTGCTTTTATTTTAATTACGGCTAAGAAAAGCCTATGTTTAAATCACGGTATAATAATAGCCTATTTTCGGCTGATTTACTCAATATCTAACCCGATTTATTCGTTAAAAGTTATTAATGAGACTCAAAAATATAAGTTTGAATTATGGCATGAGGGTCTTCAAAGCACTGTCAGAAGAGCCTAGAGTGCGAATCATCCATCTTTTGATCCAGAACAAAGAGCTATCCATCTCCGATTTAGAACATATTCTTGATTTCACACAGACCAAGACAAGTCGACATCTGATTTATCTCAAAAATGCAGGACTAGTAGGTAGCCGACGAGTGGATCAATGGACTTTTTATTACATTTTGGAAGAGGCGATCGAAATCATTAATCAGATTTTTAAGTTTATACAAAAAGACATCAACTTGATCAAAGATCAGGAGGTCTATGAAATTTTACATTCTAACCGGGAGTTGGCCATCAACAAAATCCAAAACAACCCCTACCGCAAATAAAATTTAGTGAAAAAATACCAACACATTTTCTTCGATTTAGATCATACCCTTTGGGATTATGACCGCAATGTTCAGGAATCACTCACCGAACTGCATGATGTCCACCAACTAAATGGGCTTGGAATAAAAGATGCTCAAGCACTGATTCAGGCTTTCTATAATGTCAATTTCAAACTTTGGGCATTGTATGATGTTGGAAAAATCGATAGAGATAGCCTGCGAGCCACTCGCTTCAAATTGGTTTTTGAAAACGCTGGTGTTGATCCGGAAAGTGTTCCTACATTACTCGAGCCTGACTTTATGCATCGCACTTCCTCGAAGAATTACCTTCTTCCCTATGCAATGGAGATTTTAGAATACCTGAAACCCAAATATCCGATGCATATCATCACCAATGGTTTCAACGAAAGTCAGGCTAAAAAACTCAATGCCTCAGGATTGAGCCCTTACTTTGATCTGATTGTCACTTCTGAAACTACGGGTCATAAGAAGCCTGATCCAAGAATTTTCCAATATGCACTCGATAATTTGGGAATCAACAATCAGGATGTCATCATGATCGGAGACAACCCAAATTCAGATATTCTCGGTGCCATCAATGCCAAAATCGATCAAGTCTATTTTGATCCTCATAACAAAGGCATTGAAATGAAGCCAACCCACACGATCAAACATTTGAAGGAATTGGAAGGATTTTTATAAGTAAAGTGAAGCAATCCTTTTCTTCGTTCTCCAAGGCATTCCAAGCCTAGTTTCTTATATTTGTCACATTCAGAAATCAAATAAAATCCAAATAATATGCTTAAAGGTTTTTTCAATGTGCCTACACCGAAAAACGAACCGGTAAAGGCTTACGCACCGGGATCTCCGGAAAGAATAGAATTACAAAAAACACTTAAAGAATTTAGAGCTCAGGAAGTTGATGTACCGATGTATATCGGTTCTGAGGAAGTGAGAACAGGCAAGAAAAGACCAATGTCTCCTCCACACGACCATCAACATATCCTTGGGCATTTCCATGAAGGCGATGCCTCTCACGTGGAGCAGGCAATCAATGCCGCTTTGGGAGCAAAAGAAGCTTGGGAATCTATGGAATGGGAACAAAGAGCTGCTATTTTCTTGAAAGCTGCCGACCTACTTGCTGGACCATACAGAGCAAAAATCAATGCAGCAACCATGCTTGGTCAATCCAAGAATGCGATGCAGGCTGAAATTGACGCAGCTTGTGAATTCATTGACTTTTTAAGATTCAATGTGCAGTACATGACTGAAATCTACGCACAGCAGCCTCCTGTTTCAGGTGATGGCGTTTGGAATAGATTGGAACAAAGACCACTTGAGGGCTTTATTTTCGCATTGACACCATTCAACTTTACCGCAATCGCAGGAAACCTTCCTACTTCTGCTGCCATGATGGGTAACACCATTGTTTGGAAACCTGCTTACACGCAGATTTACTCTGCAAAAGTTTTGATGGATGTCTTCAAAGAAGCGGGTGTTCCTGATGGGGTGATCAATTTGATCTACGTCGATGGACCAACAGCGGGTAATGTTATTTTCAATCATGCTGATTTCGCAGGAATCCACTTTACAGGTTCTACAGGTGTGTTCCAACACATTTGGAAAACTATCGGAGAGAACATTTACAAGTACAAGTCTTATCCAAGAATCGTCGGAGAAACTGGCGGAAAAGACTTTGTCTTGGCTCACAAATCCGCAAATCCAAAAGCTGTAGCCGTGGGACTTTCTAGAGGAGCATTTGAATTCCAAGGACAAAAATGTTCTGCTGCTTCAAGAGCCTATATCCCGAGCAACCTTTGGGATGATGTGAAAAAATACTTGCTTGAAGATCTTGCAGACATGAAAATGGGACCAACGGAAGATTTCACCAACTTCATCAATGCTGTCATTGACGAGAAATCATTTGATAAAATCAGCAAATACATCACTGACGCAAAAAATGCTGAAGGAGTAGAAATCATCGCTGGAGGAAATTTTGACAAGTCAAAAGGCTACTTCATCGAACCTACAGTCTTGGTCGTAACAGACCCAATGTACACAACCATGAAAGAAGAAATCTTCGGCCCTGTATTGACGATCTATGTGTACAATGCTGAGCATTTTGAAACTGCTTTGGAATTAGTAGATCAAACTTCTCCTTATGCCTTGACTGGTGCAATCTTCTCTACAGACAGGTATGCTATCGAATTAGCTACTCAAAAATTGAGAAATGCAGCGGGTAACTTCTACATCAATGACAAACCAACAGGTGCAGTTGTAGGGCAGCAGCCATTCGGTGGCGCCAGAGCTTCAGGAACCAATGACAAAGCAGGATCTATGATCAACTTACTCAGATGGGTTTCTCCAAGAACAATCAAAGAAACTTTCGTATCTCCAGTGGATTATAAATATCCATTCCTTGGGGAGGATTGATTGAAGGGGCTAGATTTGAGATACAAGATTTGAGACGTTAGACAAAAGACACCAGAAATGAGATTTGAAGAAAACATTTCTGTTAACTGAATTAACAACCACGAAGTGGTTAAACCTTAATTATCTTGTTCGCCGTGGCGGAACCCCGGGTTGCTACCCGGGTATTAAAGTAAGCAAGTGACTCGTCAACCCCGAATGGGGTTGAACTAAATATCAGTTAGTAGTCAAAAGCTATATCAAATAAAGCAAAACACCCTAAGCTTAATTTCTTAGGGTGTTTTTTTTGTGATGACCCCAAAAACTTTTTAAATCATTGATTTTCTTGACCATTGGCTTTTAGTTTCTGAACAAAGACCTTATTTTTAACTTTATATTAAATCATTTTAAAAAGCAATCATGAAGTACTTTTACCATTTTCTAGCAATTTCTTTATTCGGTTTGTTATTTTCCTGTAACTCTTCCACTGAGGAGGATATGGGTTTTCGAGAAATAAAAATTACCGAGGCCGATATCATTTCTTTTGATGAAGTAGTCAATGAAATCGAATTTATTCCATTTGTGATTCCAGAAGATTCTCCTTTAAAACTCTCAGCAAACGAACCACATCTGGAAATTGATGATAAAATCTATTTTTCAGTAGGCGATTTCAGAGATGCTTCCATTCATGTTTTTGCTCTTAATGGGAAGTATGAACAAACTTTCAAAAAACAAGGTGATGGACCTGAGGAATATCCGTATATCAATGGAATTGACTTGATCGATGACAAATTAGCAATTTGGGATGAGCGCGGAACCTTCAAGCTTTATAATAAAACAAACTTTGATTTTGAAGGTGTCAAAAAACTAGCTGGCGTAAATATTGATTTCATTCCCTTTTATCAATCTTTAGGGGATGGGAAATGGATTTTGGTGGATGATTATAGCGGGGAAGTCGATGAAGATAGCTATTACCCAGTTTTCCAACTTTTGGATGAAAAAACTGAGGAGATCAAACCTCTATCTCCTAAAACCAGAGAAGTTACTGCAAATCTCATCGAAGGACAAATCACAGAATTAACGGATAGGTCCTATATCTTGAATTTTGGTGCTTCAGATACGGTTTATCATTACAAAAGTGATAGCATCAAACCTTGGATCAAACTCAATCTTGCAGACAACAATGTACCTGAAGATTCAAAACTAGATCCTGAATACTTTTTTGAAAACATCTTAATCAATCAAGCAAACAACATTAATGTTGGTACAGCCTTAGCAGCAAATGATGTTGTCCGAATTGCCGTATTCGGTATAAAAAAATCTCAAGAAATCATTCAAGATGATTTGGATTCATTTCCAATTCAGCACCTTTACATTCAATACCCAAGTATGGAATTTAAAGTCACGAAAGCTTTTGGAGCTTTTGGCGGGAAAGGATATGAAAAAGACGGTTACTTTTATGAAGTGCTGTTCGCTGAAAATATTTTAGCTTATCTCGAGAGCAATTACTTTGGGAAATACACTGCACAGCTCGAAGCAGCAATGGAAAGCCTTGAAGATGAAGAAGATCCTATTCTCTTAAAATACAACGTCAAAGTAAAATGAGAAAATTGAAGGGTTTCAGCCTACTGTCTTTTATTTCAATTATCTTTTTTTCCTGTTCTTCTGAAGAAAATCTAAAATCAGCCAATATTGAAGGTGACTTGGCAGACTACGCTACAGATACCATTTACTTTGAAAAAGACTTGACCACAAAATCTCTTCCGCTGGAATTCACTTATCAGAAGGAAGGCGATAAAGAATTTCTTTACGGCATGTCAGACTTCAATCTTTTAAAATATGAATATCCATCGGGAAAACTGATATCAAATATTACTTTCGAAAAAGAAGGTCCTGATGGAATTGGGGGTTACTTTTCTGGGAAATTAATTACCAGCGATGGAATTTTCTTTATTTCCAATCAAAAGGAAGTCCTTCATATTGACTTTGATAGCAAAGTCAGTAAGAGAATCTCGCTCCCATTTACCACTGAGAATAGAATGGCGGCTAATTTCAGTGCTCAACAAGGAAATAAAATGTACTGGCATTCAGAGCGACAGACCTTGATGGTGACTGATGTACCTTTCTTACTTAAGGAACCCATTCTAAATTATCAAGATTGGATTTGGGAGTTTGATTTTAAACAAGAGAAAAAGGAAGTTGCAGCGCAGTTTAAATTTCCAGAGCCATATAGCGAATTCTTGGACGATCCTGAATTGGGAATTTACTTTCATCTATTTCTAAAAGATAAAAACCAACACCTCGTTGGGTTTCCTGCTTCTGATTCTCTTTTGGTGATCCATGATGATCTAAGATCTAAAGCTTATGCGGGGAGCAATGAAAACCTAGAATTCAAAAAAGGAACAACAGAAGCAAGAGGAGAGTACACCGTATTTTCGCCTAGCGTTGAAACGAGCCGATACAAGTGGATGATGCACGACCCTTATCAGGGATTGATTTTAAGACACCTTATTATTCAGCAAGGACAAGATGATAACATAGTCTTTTCCAAAAACAGCTTTATCATCCTCGATGAATCACTCACTAAAATAGGAGAAGTGAAATTTTCTGATAGAGAAATCAATAACTTGGGATTCAGTACACCCAATGGGTTTTATCTCAAAATGGGGCGTCAAGAATCAGACGATAGAGAAGGGTATGTCAGATTTAATTTCTAAACTTCTTTGTCCTTTCTTTCACTTTTTTGGTAAAAAACAAAGACAAACCTGAAAGCAAAACACCATAATTGATCCACCCTCCATAAGAATAATCAATAACTTCCAGGCGTGTCAAAAATATCAAAATGATACCAATGAGAGATATAATTACCCCCCATCCGGTAAGCTCGAATTTATAGTTTGAAGAAGAACCTGCGAACAATCTCCTTTGAATCTCATTATCCACTTGTTTGACAACCCATCTGATGTCTGCATCATCAAAATCAGCACTTTCCAATTCCCTTCTAACCTGATCCAGTTCAAAGTTCTTGTCTCCAATTCTATCAAAATAATGCTTAAGAATTTTTCCTTTATCCATTCTATTTCTTTAGATCTTGATTCGGAGATTTTCGATGTTGCGTCGCTTGCTCGTATGCAAAACTTGCTTTGATCAATGTTGGCTCGTCAAACATCCGTCCTAGCAACTGTATCCCTACTGGTAGATTTCCTTCTGTGTAACCCATTGGGACAGTAAATGCAGGCATTCCAGTATGTGGAGCAATGATCTGACTGTTGTCTCCTTTATATTCTTCTTGAAAAAACTCGATCCGAGCGGCTTTTTGATTCCATGTTGGATAGACCATAAAAGAAAGATTCAAAGAATCCATCGTGTTTTCGAAAGCCTCTCTAAAAGTAATTCTTTTCGGATCTGCAAATGCATCTCCGCATGGAACATCCCCATCCTCCCATCTTCCTAGATTTTCCTGAAAAGTAGCGAGTCTTGTTTTTGCAAACTCTGACTTACTCCCAATTCTAATCACATCCTCTAGTGTTTTTATAGTATCATTCTTCACATATTTCGCCAGAAAATCTTCTAAATCCTCTTTGAAAGTAGCGCACCACTGATCTTTTCTCAATTCTTCAAAGTTAGGGACTTCAACATCATCGATGATATCTGCTCCCAATCTCTGCATATCGACAAGTGCCATATCAAAAATCTTCTTGATCTCAGGGTCTACATTTCTATCACTTAGCGTTCTGAAAACCCCAATCCGAGTTCCTTTTAACCCATCTGCATCCAAAAATTGGAGATAATTGTCTGGAGTTTTTCCTTCAGAATATTTTGTTATGGGATCTTCAACATCGATTCCAGCAATCACTTCCAAAATTCTCGTTGCATCTTCTACCGTCCTACCTATTGGGCCGACCACATCATTTCTCAAATACAAAGGCACAATAGCAGACCTGCTTACCAATCCGAGTGTAGTCCTAAACCCTACCAAAGCATTGTGTGAAGATGGCCCTCGAATCGAGTTTCCGGTATCTGTTCCTAAACCAATTGTGGCGAAATTAGAGGCCACCGCAGCAGCTGTCCCTCCACTCGAACCAGCCGGAACATGATCTAAGTTGTATGGATTTCTTGTAGTTCCGACGGTAGAACTTTCAGTATGCATAGCGCTAAAAGCCCATTCAGCCATATTTGACTTGGCTAAAATAATCGCTCCAGCATCTACTAGCTTCTGAATGATAAAAGCATCTTCCTCAGGAATAAAATCTTTCAATGCTAGCGCACCAGCTGTAGTCGGCAAACCTTTGGTATTGATGTTGTCTTTGACAATGATCGGAATCCCATGCAAGGGTCTTAATTTCCCGGTTTGGGCAAATTCCTCGTCAAGTGCCCTTGCAATAGAAATTGCCTCTGGATTGATGATTGAAATCGAATTGATCTCCTCGTCAAACTGCTCGATTCTCGAGATATAAGCTTTGACAAGCTCTTCACTAGTATATACCCCTCCTTGATAAGCAGCGAAAATCTCAGAGATAGTCAACTCCTCCAAGTCAATCTCTTTTTCTTCCTTTTTTTGACAAGAAACAAGCACAGAAAGCACCACAATCGCACTCAAAATATATCTTAATGAAACCATATTGATTGGGAGAAAATAAAGACCAAGGCATTAATTTAATATTTAGATCTGAATGCGCTATCTATTTTGAAGAAAATTTAAATATACGGGAAGTCTTACCTGATATAAGTCTAATTTATGACATTGGATAAAAGCGCGATTTTGAGTACATTCAATTATTATTCTTGAATTTTACTTCATTTATCATCACTAACAACACCTCTCATGAAAAAATCATCGATTCTTCTCCTAGTCGCTGCCATTTTCTTCTTGCAATGCGCTCCTTCTCAGCAAAATGAAACCATTGAAAACGACTCCTACCTTGATTTTTCAGAGAGGGACGATCAGTATGAAGGTGGAATAAAAATGATTCCAATCAGCACACCAAAAGGTGAATTCAATGTTTGGACAAAGCGGGTAGGAAATAATCCAAAGATGAAGGTGCTTTTACTTCACGGAGGTCCAGGAATGACACATGAATTGTACTCTTGTTTTGATGGGTATTTTCCTTCTGAGGGAATCGAGTACATTTATTATGATCAGCTTGGATCCTACTATTCCGATCAACCTGAAGATCAGGAATTGTGGACGATCGATAGATTTGTGGATGAAGTGGAGCAAGTGAGGATCGCTTTGGGACTTGATAAAGACAATTTCTACCTCTTTGGACAGTCTTGGGGCGGAATGCTCGCAATGGAGTATGCTTTGAAGCATCAGGATAAGCTCAAAGGACTTGTGATTTCAAATATGATGTCTAGTTTAGACGAGTATGAAAAATATGCCAAAGAAGTGCTTGGCCCTCAAATGCCAGAAGAGGTATTTCAGGAAATAATGAAGATTGAAGAGGAAGAGGATTTTGGAAATCCACGCTATGAAGAATTGTTGATGGAACATCATTATCAAGACCATGTACTCAGAAAACCGCTTGCAGAATGGCCCGAAGCAATTTTGAGAACACTCAAACATGTCAATCCAAATGTATATGTTTACATGCAAGGCTATTCAGAATTCGGAATTACCGCAGGAGCAACTTTAAAAGGTTGGGATAGAAGAGCAGATCTTAAAAACATTGCAGTCCCTACCTTGGTGATCGGTGCAGGTCACGATACCATGGATCCAAAACACATGGAGTGGATGTCCACAGAAGTCCAAAACGGGCAATATTTATTCTGCCCTGACGGAAGTCACCTAGCTCAATACGATGATCAAAAAGTATTCTTTGAAGGGCTAATAAAATTTGTAAAAGAAGTAGATCAAAACACAAGCAACTAAGCGAACTATGAACATTTTGAAATCCAGTTTATTCCTATTTCTATTTTCAACTGCTTTTTCTTTATCAGCGCAGGATACTCGGTATTTTGAAATGAGAACTTATACTGCTCACGAAGGCAAAAGATCAGACTTGATCAGTAGATTTGAAAATCACACTTTAAGGCTTTTTGAAAAAAATGGCATAGAAAATATTGCTTATTTTATTCCAACAGACCCTAAGGATTACACTTTGACTTTTATTTTGGCTTATCCTGACGAAAAATCCAGGGATGAATTGTGGAATAAATTTGCCAGTGACCCAGAGTGGATAGAAGCAGCGAAAGCTTCTGAGGCTAACGGAAAATTGGTAGCCAATGTCGATCAAACTTTCATGAAAATAGCGACTGAATTGAGTCCCGAGGTGAGTAAACTCAATTCAAAAAAGAAAATATTCGAGCTGAGAACATATCACCTTCATCCAGGGAAAATAGAAGCCATCAATGCAAGATTCAGAGACTACACCCGAGAGTTGTTTTCAAGATATGACATGACCAATGTGATGTATTGGTATACTGTAGAGAAAGATGGCTCTCAACCAAAGTTAGTCTATCTATTGGCGCATAAAAGTGAGAAAAGAGCGCAGTATGCCTTCTCCAAATTTGCTGAAGATGCAGATTGGAACAAGGTGAGAGATGCTTCAGAAATGGATGGGGCAATTGTTGAAAAAATTGATTCAAAATATCTTAAGGCGCTTTCATTTTCACCAATGAAGTGATTTGTGTTTTACCCTAATAGTTTTTTTCAGTAACCAATCAAACTATGCATACACTTTAATTACATCTGCTGAGGACTGTCGGCAGTTGACAATTATCCGCCATAAATCAATTATCGAAATCACTTAGAGTCAAATTGCGGATAATCCTATTCAATCAATCCCCATCAGATTCATCTTTTTTCAGATATACCTGATTTCCACATTCGATTCTATCTACTTCTTTTGAAGTACCATCTTGGCTTTTAGAAAAATACTTGTAAGTACCATCTTCCTCCGGTTCAGAAGCTCTAGAAATAGACCACAATTTGGAGGAGCCATTTGCTTCCAATATACGATAAGTAAAAACACCTGTTTTTTTATTTCGTCTTAAATCTTGATCGATCACATAGGAAGCCTGCATTCCAGAGTCATCTGTTTCAAATAAAAAAACTATACATGGACCATCTACTTCTTCAAATTCTTGAAGAAAACCACATCCATTGAAAGTCAACAAAACCACTATCAATCCTATAACTCTGCGCATAACAATCATTTGCTTTTCTCTTCAAAAATAAGAAAATGACTTGAAAATCAACTCCCTAAATAAATTCTATTTTTTTTAAAAAGCACATCTCTTAAAAACACAAAAACCGCTATCTCAAAGACAGCGGCTTTCAATTATTAATATAAATACTTTTTAAGGCACCAATGCTGCTACACCTGGAAGAACTTTCCCTTCCATATGTTCGAGAAGTGCTCCTCCGCCTGTAGATACGTAGGAAACTTTGTCAGTGAAACCAAACTTATTCACCGCCGCTGCAGAATCACCTCCACCAATCAGCGAAAATGCTCCATCTTCTGTTGCTTCTGCCACTGCTTCCGCGATAGCAACTGTTCCATGAACAAAGCTACTCATTTCAAAAACACCCATTGGGCCATTCCAAAGAACAGTTTTAGAGTTTTTGATTACATCAGCAAATAATTTTCTTGTCTCAGGTCCAATATCTAAGCCCATCCAACCATCAGGAATCTCTCCACTAACCGCCAGTCCTTGTTCTGCATCATTTGCAAAGGCTTTAGAAATCACTGTGTCAACTGGCAAAATCAAATTCACTCCTTTAGATTTTGCTTTTTCCATCAATTCCATCACGTAATCCAACTTGTCCATTTCACATAAAGAATCGCCAATCGATCCTCCTTGTGCCTTGGCAAAAGTATAAGACATCCCGCCACCAATGATCATATTGTCAACTTTGTCCAACAACCTCTCGATGATCAAAATCTTATCCGTGATTTTGGCTCCACCCATGATCGCTGTATAAGGCCTCTCTGGCTTTTCCATTACTTTGTCCGCATTTTCCAATTCAGACTGTAGCAAATATCCACTGACTTTGGTGTCAAAAAACTTCGCAATCACAGCTGTAGAAGCGTGAGCTCTATGCGCTGTTCCAAATGCATCGTTGACATATACATCACCCAAAGCAGCTAGCTTCTTAGCAAACTCTTCATCACCTTTTTCTTCTTCTTTATAAAATCTAAGGTTTTCCAGCAATAAAATTTCACCGGCCTTTAGACTTTGAGCCAATTGAACTGCTTCTTGACCAATACAATCAGGAGCGAATTTCACGGAAGAACCAACAAGCTTCTGCAGTTCCATCACAATATGTTTCAGAGAATATTTATCAGTTGGGCCATCTTTTGGTCTGCCTAAGTGAGACATCAGAATAGCGGAGCCGCCATCATTCAAGATTTTCTTGATTGTAGGGATTGCAGCACTGATTCTTGTACCATCAGTTACATTCAAGTGCTCATCTAAAGGGACATTAAAATCTACTCTTACAAGAGCCTTCTTTCCCGAAAAATCTAGGTTATCGACGTTTTTGATTCTTTTGTTCATGATTTATAGTGTTTATTAGGTTCAATTACTTTTATTTGATTGCTCTACTCTTGTACGGAAGCCCGTCTCAATCTATCATTAACAGCCTTTCCTAATCCTTCATCAGGTAAAAGCTCTGCTAAAATTACGGAAACATCCATGCTATCCAAAATCCTCATGGCTGCAAAAAGATTTTTAGCCGCTTCATGCAAATCAGCCTCAGGACTAAGGACAAAATTCCTCTCTCCAATCATAGATTGAAACGAGTCATTAAAGCTCAATACAGCAAATTCAATTCCCTTATTGGTATATTCTTCAATTAATTTTTTTAAGTCTCCAAGGACAAATGGCTTTGTCGGAGCATAATGACTTTTAAGGAGTCCAGGTGCCTTAGGGTTACTCGAGGAATGTGTCATTACCTGCACTTTCCCCACCACTTTTTCTATCCTTTTGACATCCAAGCCTCCAAGCCTATAAACAGTCACTTGCCCATCTTCAAGTCCTGCAATCGTACTTTCCAATCCCACTTCACATGATCCGCCATCTAGGATATAATCGATTTTTTCTCCCAATTGATCATTCACATGGCTCGCTTGGGTTGGGCTAATGTAGCCAAATGGATTCGCACTTGGCGCTGCTAATGGAAAATCCAAAGCAGCCAAAAGCTCTCTTGTCAGAGGATGGGAAGGAATTCTTACAGCTACAGTGTCTAGTCCGCTTGTAACAAGGTCAGGTACAATTGATTTCCTCGGAAGCAACAAAGTAAGCGGACCGGGCCAAAAAGCCTCAGCCAAAGGTTTTAACTCTTCAGGAATTTCAATTACAAAGTCTAAAACACGGTCTATTTTAGAAGTATGTAAAATTAAAGGATCGAAACTCGGTCTTTTTTTAGTCTCAAAAATCTTGGCAACAGCATCTGCATCCAGTGCATTTCCTGCTAGTCCATAGACGGTTTCGGTAGGAATTCCCACCAAATCACCTGCCTCTAGAATTTGCTTTGCCTTGGCAATATCTTTTCCTATTTCAGCCATTATTCTTGACAGAAATCATCTATCCAAGTTTGTGCATCGGCATACCCCAAGTTCAAAGCCATTTTAAGATTGGCGCAGCCGTCTTCTTTTTGACTTAAAGCACTCAATTGCGTTACTCCCAAAAGGTAATAAGCCGCAGCATTATCCTTGTCCAAATTCACTGTACTGATCAAAGACTGAATACCACCTAATGGATCTCTGTTTCCCAATTGTGCTTTTGCTTTGTTGAAATGAACGAGGCCTTGATTTGGATTTACTTGCAGTGCTTGATCAAAATCCATAATGGCATCTTCGTAATCTTCAGTAGCAAGTAGCGCCAAACCTCTATTGTAATAAATATCCGTTTGCTGCGGATCTAGTCCATTTGCATAATTGTAATCTCGGACAGCTTCTTTGAACGCCTTTTTTTCCAAATAAGCATTCCCTCTATTGAAAAATGGCTTGTATGAAGTAGAATCAATTCGAATAGAATTGGTGAAAGCGACAATGGCTTCGTCGAATTTTCCTTGCTGAAAAAAGGCCACTCCTCTAGCATTGTGAGCAGAAGTGTTTGATTCATTTTTTTCAATTACTCGATCAAAGTACTCAACCGCTTTTGAGAAATCACCTGCATCAAGCGATTTCACTCCTTCATCAAACAGTTCTTGTTCAGATGCTCCACATGCAGTCATCATGACGATAGCTATAATTCCCAATAAGATTTTCTTCACTTTTTCTAGATTTTGGGTGCAAAGATAAGGATTTATCCAGCGGTTGAAGCGGTATTTTTCATTTTTGCTATGTACTCTTCTGGAACCGGAACGGGCTTCATGGTCTTCATGTCTACAGATACCATTGTCACATTAGCCGAAGCAAATATTTTCTCTTCTCCACTTGGTGTTTTTCCCAAAATAACCTGCTCCATCACAAAAGAAGTATTCCCAATGTGAGAAATATTTACATATGCCACTGGAGAATCCTGCGCATGAATAGGACTGAAATAATTGATGTTTACATTCGCGACTACAGTTCCCACTGACATGATGTTCCAATTGCATACTTGAAAGAGGTACTGCGCTCTTGCATGTTCGAAATAGTTGAAATAAATCCCGTTGTTCACATGCATGTAACCATCGATATCAGAAAACCTGACTTGAATAGGTACAGAAAAAGAAAAGGAGGCTTTAACCTCCTCAATTATATATTTTTTCATCTTAAAGAGCGTATTCTGATCTACTAGTTTTTTCTAACATTCGGATAATAGATGGATTGTAGCCGATCATATCTTCTACTGAATCAAAAGGAACCCAAGCCAAATCTTTACTTTCTTTGCTGATAATCAGGGGCTCGCTGAGCTCTGCCTCGATCAAATACCTCACATCATAATGAAAGTGCTCAGGCACATCTCCTTTTTGAGGAATAATATGCTTATCGATATCAAAAATACCATTTCCAACAATCCTCAAAGACATCAATCCGCTTTCTTCTCTAGCCTCTGTCATTGCCACTTCTAAAAGATTCTCTACCCCATCAGCATGTCCTCCCAATTGGAGCCAACGATTGAGTTTTCTATGTAGAGTCAATAAAGTGTGTGTTCTCCCTTTGTTCACAATCCAAGCCGAACCTGTAAAATGTCCGGCTAACCTTGATCTTAAAAAAGCCGAATCTTCATGCGTCAAGTCAATGAATTCGTCTATGAAACTCGCTTCTTCTTCAAATGGTGTTCTGTAATTCTCGAGACTTTGTCTCAGTAGTTTTCTATCCATCGGATATTAATTTTCAAATAAGTCATCAATAAATTGCTCAAAAGGTCTTGCTGTCAAGTAGAGATGATCTGAATAAACTGTCACCAACACTTTCATAAAGCTAGGATTTTCATTTACACTGATCTTCTCAATGCTCACATTTCCATAAAGCTGATCGATCCTTTGAGAGAAGTCCACATTGCTCAGCGGTGGCTTGAAATATTGCTTCTCTGTCGTCTTGACATCATCATTGATTTCTTCAATTTTTCTGTCTAAACTGATTTTTTGATATCCCAAATCTAACATTCGCTGCCCAAAAGCAAAGAAAAGTTGCGAAAAACTTTTACTATCAAAGGGACTTTCGAAAGTTATCGCAAATCCATTGGCATAAGGAGATTTTAAAATATGCACCTCAGGGCTAGCATTCATTCCTGAGGTTTTGAAATGGTAATTTTTCTGAACCAGATTCATCAATAATTTACCTTCTTTCGATTCTTTCCAAGCTGTCGTAGACGCAATAGCATCTTCTGATTGAATAAAATTCTCTTTGTGCTTGACTGGGGTCTTTTTATTTGGGAAAATTTTACCAAATATATCATCTATGAATGAAGCCATTATTTATTGAGTTTGTATGTGCCATCAGGTTCAGATACTATCTGTCCTTCGTCTTCCATTCCCCTCAAAATATCAAGAGTCTCTTGATCATCTTTGATTCCGGTAGCAGTAGGAAGTGACTGCAATGAAAACGTCCTACCCTCACTTAAAGTTTGAAGGATTTTTGATTTGAGCTGCTTCACTCTCGTATCAGCTTTTTTTTTACGTTCCATACAGACATCGCAAATTCCGCAATAGTCATCGCTTTCCTCACCAAAATACTGTGAAATCTGATTGGCTCGACAAAGTGTAACATTCTGAATATATGTCACCATGGAAGCAGCTTTGGAGATTGCATTTTCCCTTCTTTCAGCAATCCTTTTGGTATTCAAGGGCAACTTCCCTGCATCATGCCTTGGGGTCAAAAAAGTCACTTGTGGTTTTTCTTTGCGCTTATGATAGGCCAATACAGCAAACTGATCAAGCAACTCCAACTGCTTCACCAATTCTGCCTCGGGAAGATTTAGGCTTTTCGCCAATCTCGGCTCTTGGATTTTGATGTATTCCATAAATAATTCACCTCCATAAGTCCTCAATAGCGCTTTGATCAGGGGATCTAGTCTCGCATTGGCAATTTGAAATTCATACAACTTGGATTGATCGACAAGAAAATGAATCGTTGAAGGAGAAAAGAAACTTTCATTTAACTCAACAAAACCTTCTTCCTGCAACACTTTCATAGCATTGTAAGTCATCAAAACATCCAATTTATAAGTGGAGCAAAAATCTGTTAAATCAAAGTCATAGCTTACAAATAAACTGCTGCCCACAGCAATCCTATATTGATTAGCCAAAGACTGATAGACTCTTTTAAGGTAATCTATGGGTGGATAAGCCAATTCTGCGCGCTCGGTAAGCTTTTGAATATCTTGTTTGTTGGTCAATAAAACCCCATAGGCCTTGAGTTCATCTCGTCCTGCACGACCTGCTTCTTGATAATAATTCTCTAAATTTTCAGGCAAATCCAAATGAATCACCACCCTCACGTCCGGCTTATCAATCCCCATCCCAAAGGCATTCGTCGCTACCATGACGCGGATTTTGTTTGCTTTCCACTCCTGCTGCCTGAGTTCTCGGGTAGCGCTATCCAAACCCGCATGATAAAAAGTAGCTGAAACACCCATTTGATAAAGCTCCTTAGCAATGTCTTTGGTCCCTTTTCTATTTCTAGAATAAATGATCGCCGAACCAGGGATTCTACTGAGTATTTGTATGGCTTTTTCGATTTTGTTCTCCACCATTCTGACCGAGTAGCTGAGATTCTTTCTGGAAAAAGATCTAACAAAAATATTGGGATCTTTGAGTTCTAAATTTGTAATGATATCCTCTTTCACTTTCAAAGTGGCAGAGGCTGTCAATGCCATGCAAGGAACATTCGGATGAAATTCTCTGATTTTTGCAATCTCTAAATAAGGAGGACGGAAATCATAACCCCATTGCGAAATACAGTGGGCCTCATCTACTGCAATCAAATTGACATTCATCCTTTTGAAGCGTTCGATGAAGATTTCTGTTTTCAATCTTTCGGGAGAGACGTAGAGAAACTTATAATTCCCATACACACAATTATCCAAAATGGTGTCAATTTCTCTCTTTCGCATTCCAGAGTACACTGCGGCAGCTAGAACTCCCCTTTTCCGCAAATTATCAACTTGATCTTTCATCAAAGCCACAAGCGGACTGACTACGAGGCAGATTCCTTCTTGCGCTAATGCAGGAACTTGGAAACAAATAGACTTTCCACCACCTGTTGGCAATAAAGCGACACAATCCTTCCCTTCCATCGCCGAAAGCACGATTTCTAATTGGGATGGCCGAAAGTCGGCATATCCAAAAAACTTTTGAAGAATCTGTATTGCTTGTGTTTTCATCTACCAGCTGAGCTTCTCTTTATTCAAGAAAGCTGCAATTCCACTTTTACAATCTGCTGAATTTCTTGCTTTGGCATTCATTGATGCCGCGTATTCTAAACCGTCCTCGAGTGTTTTTTCTTGCACCCTTGCGATCATTTCCTTGGTCAGCCCCATAGCCGTCCCGGAATTTTGCGTAGCTAATTTTTGAGCATAATCAAAAACAGTCTTCCCCAATTCTTCTTCATCGACAATGAAATTGATCAGTCCCAATTCCTTAGCTTCTTTTGCAGATACAGGATCCGCATCAAGCAACAATTGCTTGGATTTCCCTTCTCCAATCTTCCTCAAAAGAAACACTTTTACGATCGCAGGAATAAAGCCAATTTTGACTTCCGTATATCCAAACTTGGCTTCAGGTACAGAAAAAACAAAGTCACAAACTGTTGCCAATCCGCATCCACCTGCTAAAGCATGTCCCTGAACTTGTGCGATGATCACTTTGCGAGAAGTGTAAATTTGATAGAATAAATCTTTCAGATTCCTGCTGTCTTGCAGGTTCTCTTCATAAGAATTCGTTTGCAAATCTTGAAGCGATGCCAAGTCTGCTCCTGAGCAAAAGACTTTACCAGCAGCTTTGATCACAATGATCTTTACCAGATCATTACTTTCAAAATCCTTCAGCACATCCTTCATAGATGCGACCATTTCTGCATTAAGTGCGTTCCTCTTTTCAGGTCGGTTGAGTACCAGATAGCCTATCCTTTCTTGGACAAAACTATGAACAGGTTGATTCATCATATTGATTTTGGTCAAATTGAGTTAATAATAAATTGGCTTATGTAGAAAGATAAGGCAGAAGATTTGCTCATCCAAAAGCTAATTACTTTAATGCTAATTTATATGCTTTATCCCTCGATCTAAAATCTGTAAATGGTATTTGTTGTTGCCAATCCCCTTGTTCGAAAGTTAGGATCTCCCTGAATGATTCATCAATTTCTAAAGATTTCAATTCCTTCAAAACAAGTGGCTTTTTCTGATTTGGAAGAAAAATTTTCATATCAGATTCATCCTTAAAAGCAATCAAAGGGTACTTTTCTCGACCAAAAGAAGATAGCCTATTGGGCATAACTTTATAACCAAAATCAGACTCGGGAACTTCAAAGTCAAAGTAATATTTCTCTTGAAAATCTATTGAAAAGCCTTTGTTGAGACTATAAATCATCAAGTCATTACGCTCTTCTTTGAATATTTTCTCAAATCTTAAGAAGCCAAAACCCAAAAGAACTACCACAATACCATACAACTGCCACTTCTCCGGCTTAGTAGCAAGTAGCAAAGCTAAAACTAATATAAGCCAATAAGCAAACATGAAATCAGGCCTTAAAAAAATCTCTTCAATCTTGGCAAAAGGCAATTCCTGAATACCAAAAATCAGTTGATTGACAATTCTAATCAACCATTCTGTAATCCATGCTAGCGGCTTGGCAAGAAATGGAATTTGCGCAAATAGCATAAATGGAACACCAAAAGACATGATCAAGAATGCTCCAGGGATGGCTACAAGATTGGAAAGGATAAAGTATGATGGAAAAACATGAAAATAATAAGCAGAGATCGGAAATGTCATTAATTGGGCAGCAATACCTACGGTACTGATTTGCCAAATGTACTCCACCACCTTTGACTTTGGGGTCCACAATTTCACCAAAATAGGCTGAATCAATAAAATACCTGCGAGTGCCAAATATGACAATTGAAATCCAACTGCAAAAATCAAGAATGGATCATAGACAAGCAGGATTAATGCTGAAAGCGCAATTGCATTGAAAATAGAAGGGCTTCTAGATTTCATCTGTGCCAATGCCATGATCGAAAACATGGTAGCCGCTCGCATCACAGAAGGTGACATTCCTGTCAATAAAGCGTATCCCCAAATCAAAAGAATAATGACTGAAAGGTAAAGAACCCTTTTGCCCACCTGAAGTCGAAAGGGTTTGACAAAAAGAAAAAAGAAACCATAGATAATCCCCACGTGCAGCCCCGAAACGGCCAAAATATGCATCGCACCTGCTGTGACATAAGCATCATTGACTTCTTTCTCGAGATTTTTCTTTTGACCCAATAAGAGTGCTTTGGCTACTTGGTTCGCATACTTATCCAATATCAAAAGATCCATCTTCTCCATGATCCCAGCCCTTAATGCTAAAAAATAATCCTCAATTGGCTGTATGGAAGACTCCCCTACTTTCAAAACCTTGTCATTTACAAACTGACTGTGGGTAATCTGCTGACGTTCCATGAAATTTGCATAATGAAACTCTTTCGGATTATTAGGTGGTGCAATTCGCTCTGGATTTCCGCTGATGATCAACAAATCTCCCGGAGAGATGCTTTCCTCCAACTTGTGGTAAATCAAAACCTCTCCTCGGATATGGTTGATCTGATCAGTAGAGTCTTTTTGCATGAGTAATCTTACGCTATTCGCCGTAGAGTTTGGCTTGGGTTCATCATTTGCCAAAGCAATTGCCAAGTACATTTCTGATCGATTGGTCTGATGGATCAAATGATCCTTTTGATTGTGAAGATCCCTCAAAAAAGTAAAAGTCAATCCTAATACAAACAGCTGAAAGTAAGCTAAAATAGGAATAGCGACTTTAAATTGATACGTTTTGAGAAGCTTATTCCTAACTACCAAGACACAATAAACGAGGTATAAAACCCCTAAGACGGTCATCAAAATTTCTAGAGTAAGAAAACTCCATTTGGGATAGAGCAATACTCCTATCATAAAAAAGAGGAGATATCTTAAAAATGGAAATTCGCTAAATTTCATAAACCTAAAAGTTTACTTCAATTTAGTCAAGAAAAATAAAAAAGGAGCCATAAATGACTCCTTTTCAAGTAAATTAAACGTTTATTTTTAGAATCTAAAGCCTACAGAAAAACCTGCTTTGAATTCTACTGCGGCGAAAGTGTCATTAACTTCAGAACTAAAACCTCTAGCTATTGAAGCGTAGGGTCCAAAAGCAAACTTATCATTGAATATCCATTTGTAACCACCACCTAAGCCAAGTAGGAAGCTGTTCATGTCTGTAGTATTCAAAAGTCCGTCAGAGATTTCTGTATATTCTCCGAATCTATATTTAAGGAATGGGAAAATGTAGATTTTACCTGTTTCATCTCCTTCAAAATAAAAGTTGTAAGAAGCTTGAATCGATGTAGCATCAAATTTCTTGCTATCACTTGTTCTGACATAAGCAAATCTATCGTTGAAATGCGCCTCGATACCAATAGATTGATCTTTTGCGATAAAATGTTCGTAACCAAGCTCCACAGATCCCAGCAGGATTGTATTCAGAAAGTTTACTTTGATTTCGCCAGTGCTGTAGTCTTTTTCAGTTTCTATCTGGGCAAATGTAGCAGTGCCTATCAGAAAAAAAACAAATGTTGAGAGTATTATTTTTTTCATGTCTATAAAATTTTAGTTCCTAAATTCTTTAAATCTAAATGCCTGTATTGTTATAAATACTTTTCCATTTGGAAATGCTTGATGTTACACTCTTCAAACATCTCGCCAACTTTCTCAAATCCAAACTTTGCATAGAGCGGTATTGCGGGAAGTTGAGCATGCATATAAAGTAATTTACCTTTACTTTCCTGAGATTCGGCTATATCACTTAAAACTGCCTGCACGAGCGCTTGCCCTATACCTTCGCCTCGCATATTCTTTAAAACAGCAAATCTTTCCAGCTTGATACCATTTTTTGTGAATCTCCATCGAGCTGTTCCAGCAGGAAAACCCTCTACACTTGCCAAAAAATGAGTTGATGAATCTTCAAATTCATCATATTCTTCGGCAGGATCTACTTCTTGCTCGATTACAAAAACATCTTTCCGTATCTTAAAAATCGCATCAAACTGTTCCTTCGTCTTTGCTTTTTCTACTTTTATACTCATCTCTTTTTTGAACTTTCTCAGCCTCGTCCTTTTCGTAGGCTTCAATGATGGATTTTACAAGTCTATGTCGGATTACATCCTTACCACTCAAATTTACCACCCCAATTCCTTTTACATCTTTGAGTACGTGTAAAGATTCACTCAATCCAGATTTTTGTCTTTTTGGAAGATCGACCTGAGTTTGATCTCCTGTGATGATCACCTTTGAATTTGGCCCCATTCTAGTCAAAAACATCTTAATCTGCTCACTTGTCGTATTTTGCGCTTCATCCAACAGAACAAATGCGTCATGTAAAGTCCTCCCTCTCATATAGGCCAAAGGAGCAATTTCGATCACACGTGTTTCTTGGTAGAACTTCAATTTCTCCGAAGGAACCATATCACTCAATGCATCATAGATGGGTCTCAAATAAGGATCCAATTTCTCTTGCAAATCACCAGGCAAAAAACCTAGATTTTCCCCTGCTTCCACAGCAGGTCTCGTAATGATGATTCTCTTGACTTCACGGTTTTTCAGAGCCCTTACCGCCAATGCTACAGCGATATAAGTTTTACCAGTACCCGCAGGACCTAGTGCAAAAACCAAGTCATTCTTGAAAGCTGATTCTACTAGCTTGCGCTGATTGGCCGATTTTGGCTTTACTACAAGTCCTTTATTTCCATAGACAATGACGTCATTTCTCTGATTTTCTTCAAAAGGAACACCCTCCAATGTAATGTACTCTTTTACATGATCAGGTGTAATGTGTCCAAATCTATTGAAATGCTGAAGCAGCATATTGATGACGTCATTTATCCTTAAAATCTCTGGTGCACGACCTTGAATCCTGATTTCGTTACCTCGGGATACAATCTTGCTTTGTGGAAAAGCAGCTGCAATCTGACGGATATTCTCGTTTTCTGAGCCCAAAAAGTCCAGCAGCGAAATATTTTCTAAAGTAATTACTTTTTCTACCAATCTATTGAATTTGATTTAAGAGTTTCTTTAAGGTGTAAGGATAAAATCCCTATTTTTGTTCACACCTATCACAAAAATATAAATTTTAATCGACTTGCTCTTATGGCACTGATAACATTCATTTCAGATTTTGGAGACGGGGACTATTACGTTCCGGCAGTAAAGGCGAAAATGTTATCCATTAACCCCCAATTGAATATTGTTGACATTTCCCATAAAATTGACACCTATGATATTGCCCATGCTGCTTTTATTTTGCGGGCAGTGTATAAAGATTTCCCAAAAGGAACTGTTCATCTTGTAGCGCTCAATGGGACAAGTAACATGACTGAGGGATTTATCGGAATCAAATTGGAGGAACATATTTTTATTGGTCCCAACAATGGTGTTTTGAGCCTTTTGGCTGATTATGACCCAGGCATAGTAGTTCAATTTGCAGATATTCACCTCAAAGACAGCACCTTCCCTGCGAAAGATATTCTTGCCCCGATTGCTGCGAAAGTAGCCTCTGGAGCTGCTATTCATGATTTTGGTGGTCCATTGATGCAAATGAAAAAGATGATGTCCCGTCAGTTTAAAGCTACCCGCAAGCAAATTGTAGGACATGTTGTCCGTGTGGATAATTATGGAAACTTAATCACGAACATCCGAAAAGATGCTTTTGAAAAACTCAATCCTGGAAAATTTGTGATTGAATTTAGCAGGGAGGGACTGACCAAGATCAATAAATCTTATGATAACGTAGAACCAGGAGACTGCTTTGCTTTCTTCAATAGCCTCGATCTTTTAGAAATTGGGATCAATCATGGTCATGGTTCGGATTTACTAGGACTCAGACTAGACAGTCCTATTTACATCAACTTTGAAATTGCCGAACAAAATGCTTAGACGTGTAGTCAGAATGACTTTTCAGGAAGATAAAGTGAAAGAGTTTTTGGAGAATTTCCATCAAAACAAGGAAAAAATCAGAAACTTCCCCGGTTGTCACCATTTGGAATTATGGCAAGATGAAAATTTCAAAAATATTTTCATGACTTATAGTTTTTGGGATGATGAATCGGCATTGAATCAATATCGTGATTCTGAACTCTTTAAATCTGTATGGGCGGTCACCAAGCCACTTTTCTCAGAAAAACCCAGCACTTTCAGTGCAAAAAAATTAGTAGAACTCCCTTGAGAGGCTTGCACAGAAAAAAAATAGTAATCATATTTGCATCCCATTCAGCAAGGAATGGATAAACCATTTGCCCAGATGGCGGAATTGGTAGACGCGTTGGTCTCAAACACCAATGCCGCAAGGCGTGCCGGTTCGACTCCGGCTCTGGGTACATAAAAAGCTCCTTCTTTATTAGATGGAGCTTTTTTTATTAGCTACAATCTGAAATTATAGTAGACATATATTTTTTCAATCCCTACTATTCCTTTTAAAATATCAAATATGATAGAATAAACCACTATTCTAAGTAAGACCTTTTGCCAAGTGATTTTTAAATTAATTTGTTAAAAAAAACTGGGATTAGTATTTTTCTTATAGTTTTGAGACATAAAGTTTACTTTTTCCGTTTAGGCTTATGTAACTAAAAATCATAAAATTGAACCTTATTTTCTAGTATTGTAAATTTTACTTTAACACAAACCATTTATTTTAAACTACAACTCATATGAAAAATCACTTTACACTTCTTTATCTTATGATCTTTGTGTCAGCATTTCTATTTTCTTGTGGTGAACAAGAGGAGCCAAGGGAAGATATTGCTTGGTTGAACTTAAGAATAGAAAACATGAAACAAGATCAAGAATTCGGGAAATATTTGAATATACTAACCGGAACTTATGAAGGGATTACAGTTTACATTTTTGGAAACTGTTGTCCAAATTGCAATTCTGTTGCTCCGGTTTATGATTCTGAGGAAAATTTATTAGGGTTTTTAAGTTTTTCTGAAGGGGAAGGTATCAATTTCAATTCTATTCAAAATGTTAAAGTTTATTGGAAACCTAAAAATTCGGCTTGCAATTTCTAACCTTTGAGAGTACTTGTTGTAGTTAAATAACTATAAAAAGGAACAATCCCCACATGATTGCTTTATCATCTTGATTAAGTTTTCGTTTTTTCAAAAATCAAATGGTGGTGGGACAAATGATTTAATAACATAATGACCAATTTTAGAGAAGCAATCGGTATAAAATAGGCATTTTGATTTTTTCGGCTAGAGCTAATTTCTCATTCATTTTTAGATTGGCTAAAGCCGTATTCCTATTAAATTTTGGCTGAATTTATGGAATTAATAAATTCTGATTTAAAAAGAAATCATCCCATTTATAATCATTCAACATCCTTTCTACGATCAATTGCATCCTACTTTAGCAGAAAAATCAATTAATCATGATGTCATCTGAAGCTTCAGCCAAATAGTTTTACTAAATCTAAACATTTACACAAACTTTCAATTTGCATAAATAAAATAATTATTTTATGTAATCTGAAAGTTAAACTTTCAGATTACATACTTTTTTATTATTTTTCATGCAAATTGAAAGTTATAATGATACAGAGAGAGCTTGAGGATAAGTTGAAACACGGTTTAAGTACCATGCCAGTAGCTGTGATTTTAGGACCAAGGCAAGTTGGAAAAACTACTTTGGCTTTGGAGCTTTCGCGTGCGGCAATTGATAAACCAATCCATTATTTGGATTTGGAACTGGATTCTGATTTGGCAAAACTGGATGATACAGAAAGCTATTTGAGACGATTTGATAATCAACTTTTGATCATAGATGAGGTACAGAGGAAGCCCGAGCTTTTTAAGACGCTCCGAGGGCTTATTGATATTCGCAAGAGAGCAGGTGAAAAAGCAGGGCATTTTCTACTACTCGGTTCTGCATCCAAAGAACTCTTGCAACAGTCCTCCGAAACCTTAGCAGGTAGAATTAGATATTTGGAACTGACTCCTTTTACCGCTTGGGAGCTGTTTAAAGATGATTCTCTGGGATTCAATTTTGAAAAACTGTGGTTTAGAGGCGGTTTTCCAGACAGTTATTTGGCAGTGAATGATAAGGATAGTTGGGACTGGCGCTATGACTTTATCACGACTTATGTTGAAAAAGACATTCCTCTTTTTGGTCCACAAGTCCCTGCAGCAAGAATGAAACGGTTTTGGACCATGTTGGCACACTACCATGGGCAGCAAGCTGTGCTCAGCGAAATAGGAAAAAGTCTCGAAGTGAGTCATACGACGATCAGAACATACCTTGATACTTTGCAGGATTTCTTTATGGTCCGACAGCTCCAGCCATGGTCAGGCAATACGAAAAAGAGATTGGTCAAATCTCCAAAAGTATATATTCGCGACTCAGGACTGTTACATAGTTTATTGAATATTTCGAGTTTCGATCAGCTACTTGGCCATCCCGTGGTAGGATCAAGCTGGGAAGGTTTTGTGATAGAAAATATTCTCAATCATCTCCCATCCACTTGGAAATCTTCCTACTATCGCTCAAGTAATCAAAATGAAATTGATTTGGTATTGGAAGGACCAAATGATGTTGTTTGGGCAATAGAAATCAAAAAATCACTTGCCCCAAATATCAGTTCGGGTTTCCACCGAGCAGCTGAGGACATCCAAGCAACAAAGAAATTTGTACTTTATTCCGGTACAGATCAATTCCCAATAAAAAATGATACAGAAGTGATTGGCTTGATTGCTTTTTTGAAGTTGATACAAAACAGTTGATTTTCGAAAATCAACTGTTTTGTATGTACTTTATCAATTCTTTCGGCTAAAGCCTTTGTAAATAATCTTTGTATTAGTGAATGGGCTAAAGCCACATTCCAATTGAATTTTTCTAGGAAATGAAAAATTAATCTTGACGTGAATTACTATTCTGCTTTTTTGAATCTTAAAAAATAATTCTAAGCATCCTTTCTCTAGAATCAGTTTAGTTATTTGATTTCTAATTCAATTGCCTACTGCTTTAGCAGGAGGATAAATCAATTATGAGGCAATCTGAGGCTTCAGCCAAAATCAAACATAAGCAAATTCAACCAACTCCTTGAGAGAGATGTATTGGAGCGTTTTTTCATTGCAAGCTTCCAATATTACTTTTGGCGCACAGCCTGCGGCGTAGGCTTCCATCCATCTTGAAGCACATAGACACCATTTATCACCAGCTTTCAATCCTGAGAATGCGTATTCTGGTCTTGGCGTAATCAAGTCATTCCCTCTGTTATAACTAAACCGCAGAAATTCATCTGACATGACTGCGCAGACAGTATGAGTTCCCAAATCATCTTCGCCTGTCTCGCAACAGCCATTTCTATAATATCCTGTCAAAGGATCAGAACTACAAAGCATCAACTCTTCACCAAATACATTTTTTGCCATAACTCAAATTTTTCATTGTCTCCTTTTATAACTGAGAGTCTTACTAATTGATTTTTAGAATAAAGAGTTTAGACAAATATTCTAAACATCATTTTTACAAACCTACTTAAACTTTGAGATAACATGAATTTATGTGATTTTTTATGCAAATTGAAATTCAAATTTTCAAATTACTTATTTCATCAAAATGACCCCATTTACTCTTGAAAATCTTTTGAACTTGCTTAAAAAAAAGCACCCATCGGCATTTTTGAATGATGAACTTGATTTCGAAAAACTGAAGGCAATTCTT
Organism: Belliella aquatica; assembly: GCF_014637795.1. GTDB lineage: Bacteria > Bacteroidota > Bacteroidia > Cytophagales > Cyclobacteriaceae > Belliella > Belliella aquatica. The sequence continues at coordinate 32,244 of NZ_BMFD01000016.1, forward strand.
GAATCTGATGAAAAGGAATCAGGTTTGCAATGGAATGGTAAAGTGGCTGCTAAAAATCAAGCCTTTTCTTCTTCTAAATTCAAGCTAAACCTAAATCGAGAAAAATCAATTGATTCAAGCAATACGGAAAATATGTTTTTTGAGGGGGATAATTTAGAAGTTTTGAAACTTCTCCTGCCAACACATCAGGAAAAAGTCAAGGCCATTTACATCGATCCACCCTACAATACTGGTTCTGAAAGTTTCGTGTACTCCGATAAATTTGCTGAACAAAAACCTTCCTCCAAATTAAATCAAAACACTTCTAAGTCATTCGAAGCTTTGCATGGAAATTGGCTTTCTATGATATATCCAAGGTTGATTTTAGGAAGAATGCTACTTCGGAATGATGGGATCATGTTTGTGAGTATTGATGATCACGAATTGGCCAACTTAAAACTATTGATGGACGAAGTATTTGGTGAAGAAAATTACATTGAGATTTTTTCTTGGGTGAAATCTGAAACTCCTGCCAATCTTTCAAGAAAAAGCAAAAAGGTCACTGAGTATGTGCTTTGCTACCAAAAGCAAAAAGACAAAACCAAATTCAAAGGCATCAAAAAAAGTAGTCCAAGTAGCAATGGACTCCTCAACCAAAGCAATGCAGTCAACATCCTTACTTTTCCCAAAAACAAAGTCTCAACAAAAATCACAGACGGAATCATTCCTAAGGGAGATTATGGCACCGATAAGTATAGCGTCAAACTGCTAGAAGATACAGAAGTGCAAAACGGATGCTTCATAAAAAAAGTAATCCTTCAAGCCAAATTTAAATGGACACAACCCAAGCTTGATGAAGAAATAAAAAATGGTACGCTTATCCAAATCCCAACACTCAAACTTAGCCCGTCTTACGAGAAATTAGCTTACGATGAAGAAGTTCCACCTAATTTGATCAATTATAAAGTTGGAGTAGGTACGAATGAAACAGCAAGCAAGGAACTTCGAGAAATGTTAGGCGCTAAAGTCTTTGATTTCCCAAAACCTCCAAGTTTGATCAAGTATTTGTTTGGGTTTTCAGACGATCCTGAGGGGATTTATTTGGATTTTTTTGCTGGCTCAGGAGCGACAGCGCAGGCGGTTTTAGAAATGAATGAAAAAGACCAAGGACAGAGAAAGTACATCTGCGTGCAAATCCCAGAAGAAATAAGACCTAACTCTGAGGCCTACACAAATGATTTTAAAAATATTGCCGAAATCACACATAAACGTTTAACTGTCTTGCACTCCAAATTATCTGTCTTAAATTCAAGAATTGATTCTGGATTTAAGTACTACGAACTGACCGAATCCAAATAAATACCAAGGCAGATACCCCTGCCTATATTGACTTGAATATTCTTTCATCTAAATGGATTTTTATGATTGTAAGGGATTTTGACTTTGAGGCACAGCAGCAACGGGCTAGAAGAATAGCTTCTAAAATGATCGAACACGGTCTATACTCTAGATTTGGCCTCAATACAACCAAAAGATTAGATAAAGCTTATCTCGGATGCCTTGGGGAATTGGCCTTTACACATTGGCTAGAGGAAAAAAGAATAACATATAAAATCGACGATCGAGGTTTCGAAAACAGAAATTCAGATGATTTTGATTTCTTGATCAATGGTAAAAAGATTGATGTCAAAGTAGCGCTCAAATCCACCACAAACTCACCAAATGATAATTGGACTTATGGGTATCCACAAGAGCAAAATCCAATTAGCAAAGACTTCGTCGTCATTGGTTGGGTCGATCTCCTTCAAGAAGAAATTGGATTTTATGGTTGGCTGACGGGATTTCAAGTAAGTAAATCTCCTGTCGTCACCAAAAACAGCTTCAAAGGCTATAGCTATCGAACTCCTAATCATGAATTTAAATGGGGCTTGATGAATAAAAATTTTGATAAGTTTATTGACAACTTATTATAAACTCTTCTTATTGTTTCGGGTAAAGCATGTAAGTTTGTAATAACTCAGTTAAGCTACTAGAAACCTATTTTACTTTACGATGAATGATAAATTGAATTCAGAAATACTGAATAAGCTGGAAATTTTTTTCAACATCACTCCTGACCTTTTTTGTATCGCGGGATATGATGGTTACTTCAAGCGAATCAATCCCGCTGTCAGCGCACTATTGGAATATAATGAAGAGGAACTTTTCAATACTCCAATTAATGAATTTGTTCACCCAGAAGACAAAGAACTGACAGCAAAAGCAAGGAAAGAATTGACGAAGAAAAATCCTTTACTCAACTTTGAAAACAGGTATGTAACAAAATCAGGGGAAATTGTCTGGCTTTCTTGGACCTCAATGTTTCTCGAGAAAGAAGAGCTAATTTTCGCGATAGCTAAAGATATTACCTACAAAAAAAAGCTAGAAAAAGAACGCAATCTCCTACTTTCCAATCTTACTTCAATCAATAAGGAATTGGAAAACCTCACCTATAGGACTACCCATGATTTAAGATCCCCTGTCAATAATTTTCTCTCGATTTTCAATCTAATCGACCTGACCAAAATTGAGGATGAAGAAAATTTAGAGCTTTTAGACCTTTTAAAGTCATCTAGTGAGAATTTGAAAAAAACATTGGACAATTATATCGATTTACTGAGTAAAAGAAGTTCAAGTGAAAATGAAATAGAGGTGATTCGATTCGACTTCACACTTGATAAGATAATGGAATCTATTCATTCCCTTATCAAATCTTCAAATACAAAAATAGAATTTGACTTTTCCGAAGCCGAAGAAATCACTTTCAATAAAGACTACTTAGAAAGTGTTTTTCTAAACTTAATAACAAATTCAATTCGATATGCTCAGCCTGGAATTCCTCCACATATTGTCATTAAAAGTTCCAAAATTAAAAACAATGTCCAGTTGACTGTAAAAGACAATGGTTTGGGCTTTGACATGAAAAAAGTGAAGGATAAGATTTTTGGACTCAATCAAAAATTTCACTCACATGAAGACAGTAAAGGCATCGGTTTGTACCTTATACACAATCAAATCACCAAACTCAATGGCACTATAGATGTCGAAAGTGAAGTAAATGTTGGGACCAAGTTTACGATAAATTTCAAAGGATGAGCATGAAATAAAATTGGAGGTTTATTCCTAAAAAAAAACAAATATGGCTTATAATGACTCTAGGCAAACAGCCATTCGTTTATATCGAAAACTCAGATTGGGATGGATATTTAATACATCAACTTTCACAGGCAATTTTTTACTCGCTCTGTTAGTCGGTTATTTTTTCAAAAAACTAGGATATCCTGATGATGTGAACTACGTTTTTTTCTTATCAGTCTTGGCAATTGGACTTTGGATCACAGAGGCTATCCCTCCATTTGCGGTAGGTATTTTTATAATCGCAGGGCTTCTACTTGGCTTTGGAACCGATTTTATCCTAGAAGATCATAAGACTCCAGTAGAGATGTACCTCGGCACATGGACCAGCAACGTGATATGGTTGCTTTTAGGCGGATTTTTCCTCGCTGAGGCTATGTCCCAAGTTGGATTAGACAAAGCACTTTTCCGCTTTACCTTAGATAAATTTGGCAGTAAACCCGAGAGATTACTGATGGGCCTGATGCTCACCACAGCCGTGGGAAGCATGGTAATGTCAAATACTGCCACCACTGCGATGATGATCTCTTCAATTTTGCCTTTGGCTCATATGATGGGCAAAAACTCAGCTTATACCAAGGCGCTTTTGGTGGGAATTCCTGCAGCAGCTACCTTGGGAGGAATGGGAACCATCATCGGAAGTACTCCAAATGCTATCGCAGTAGGTGCGCTTCAGGAAAAAGGAATCAATATTACTTTTATAGAATGGATGATCTTTGGACTGCCCACTGCTTTGCTTGCCACATATTTGTTTTGGAAATTCCTCACAAGATCTTTAAGAATCAAAGCAATTGAAATTGATCTCAGTAAGCTCAGCTATGAGACAAGCAATCCAAAGAAATTTGAGAAAAATGCTGTTTTATTTACTTTGATCATTACAGTTGCTACTTGGCTAACAGAACCGATTCATCATATCCCAATTGCAGCAACATCTGCGATTCCAATCGTGCTTCTCACTTTATTTCAAATCATCAAAGCAGAGGATGTTCGGCGACTTCCTTGGGACACCTTGATGCTCGTAGCAGGTGGGTTAGCTTTGGGTATTGCGATGGTAGATGTTGGATTGACTGATATTGTCATGGAGAAAATCAATCAACTTCCGATCCCGCTATTTGGAGTAGGAATTGTATTTTCAATTATTGCAGTTTTGATTTCTAATATCATGAGCAATACTGCAGCCGCCTCAATTCTAGTTCCGCTTGGACTTGCCTTGCCGGGGATTTGGGGATTTGCAGTACCACTGATTGTCGCATTAAGCTGTTCATCCGCTCTACTCCTACCCGTTTCTACCCCATCAAATGCAATTGCGTTTTCTACTGGAATGATCGAGCAAAAGAACTTCCGAAGTGGGGGTCTATTGATGATCGTACTAGGACCAATTTTAGCTTTTGTTTCCGTGATGATCTATGCACTTATTTTTGGTGCGTAACTTACTCAATTGTAAAACGCTGATCAGTTTACATCATCCTTTTTGGTCAATTCATTATTCAAGAATTCCTGAAGTTTTGCTTGGTAGGATTTTGCATCTGAATTGTACTCTGGTACAAGTGTTTTCTTCTCTGGGAAACTTTCCATGTGTAAAGTTTGTGTCGGGAAAGCAAAACGTACTCCAAGTTGATTGGCTAAAGTAACGATCGAGATCAGTAATTCATGTCTGCTTCTTAACTCCTCAGTCCAATTTGGGACTTCAAAAAACACATAAAACATCACATCCTGGCTATAGGCAGAAAGGTTATTGAAATAAATATTATAATAATCTTTCCGCGTATCTGGGTGATTCTCTACGATTTTCCTTAACCCATCTACAAAAGCTTGCACCAAATGTGGTGGGGTATCATAAGTAACAGTCAAGGTTGTATAAAATCTCCTGTATTGTCTCAGCCCATGATTGTCAATGGTAGCATCAGCGATTTTTCCGTTAGGAATGTACATGACAGAGTTCCTAAAAGTCCGCACCCGGGTAGATCTGAAACCCACTTCTTCCACCGTACCATCTACATCCCCAGACGTAATCCAATCTCCCACCTGAAATGGCTTATCAATGAAAATCATAATAGAACCAAAGAAATTTTTGATGGTATCTTGGGCAGCGAGAGCAAAGGCCAAACCACCTATAGAAAGACCCGTCAAGAATGGCACAATATCAACTTGCAATCCTTCTTTGAGAACATAAAGTGTACCGATAATCACCACAAAGGCTTTCAGCGTTTTTCTCAAAAGCGGCACCAATTGATCATCAAGAGTAGACTCCGTTTTCTCGGCCAATTTTGCAAAATACATGGCTACAATATCGACGATTTTATAAAAAACAATCGTGACAACGAATGGCTTGGCTGCGTTCAACAGAAGAAGAACCCACGACACGACTTCAATCGGAAGTTGAAGGATTTTGATAAATAAGGTTGTCAACAAAATGATAAAGTAGATACTTGTTATTTTGGCGACGGGTAATAAATATGTCTCTCCTATATAGCCATACCCAAACCTATTCAAAGCGTACAAAAACCCCTTGTCTAAGACCAGTGTAATGACTTTGTGAGAGAGAAATAAGAGTAAAATCAGAAAAAACAATCCTGCTAACTGCCAAAAATGCAAGCCTAGATAAACCTCATTTCCAAGTTTTGGCAATACATTCAAAAGCTTATCTGTTCCATAAGGATAAGTCTCTTGATGCAAGTCTCTAATTTGATCGACTGTAAAATCACTAAATTTCCATTCTCCATCCTTTTTTTCTAAATATACTCCGGGAAGAAGCCTGACATCAAAGAAAAACCTTGCTTGATTGTTGTGTAAAGAATCAATGTAATTGGGGTCATTCGGGATGTTATTGAGCTTAACGTACACGCCATTCCCATCAAATATCTGCTTCAGTTGAACAGCTAATCTTTCTGCTTCCGCTGGAGCTTGATCTGTAAGGCGAAGTGCCTCAGCTGCTATCTTAGGATCATAATTATCCTCCCTAAGATTATAAAAAAAAGTCAGCGTAGTGGAATATGGAGAAGTAAAGCTATGTAACTCCTCAGGCGCTATTGGTATTTGGTTTTCATCAAGTAAAACTTGGGCTGAAGTTGTCTGAAGTATAAAAAAAGAAAGTACTATTAATAAATTGAATCGCATTAAACTTTGTTTTTTTTAGATTGCAAAGGTAATAATTCTAAAGCGGTAGTCTGTATTCTACGAATGTATTTGCAGATGTAGCATATATACTATACTCATTTTTACTACTAGAGTATTTGATATCTATTTCATTTTTAGAGCTAATAGGCAATGTATTCAAAAACGAGCCTTTTAGGTCAAACAAATAAGTAAATTCCTGAACAGGATCCACTAATACAAAGATATTCTGATCAGCACCAAAAGAGAATAGCTGAAACTTCAAGTTTTCTGAGAAAATGTTGTAATCAAACAAAACTTCATATTCAGCATTCATTATGGTGATTTTATTGAATTCATGTACCACATACACGAATCGGTCTTCTTTTTGATCTTTGATCAAGTAAAACCGACTCTCAGGATCAGGGCGCAACAACTGATTGCGATAAGCCATTTCACCTTGAAAATTCACATTGACTACTTCTCCTTCTTTAGTTACAGTCACAAATCTGCTTGAGGAAGCATTTCCTCTTTCAATTATGATATAGTCAGATGTCTGCCCTTCGCCTAACTTAATTGGTGAATCTAACATAACTTCTCCCCTTCTGTTGAAAAAATAAAGCTCTCCACCTTGACTGAGGGCTAGCATTTGATCGCCAACACCAGCTACACGATGATGTGCTGGTTTCACGGCCAAGTTCGACCCAATATTTTTTGGATCCCATCCTTCCAGAGCGTCACCATTTTTATTGAATAAATAGAGCTCTGCCTGATCTGTCCCAACAAAAAATCTATAATCTCTATTATCATCGTAATCCACAAGATTCAGGTGGGTGATTTTCCTACCTGGTATCTCAAGTGGATATCCTGCAACAATACTTCCTAATCTATCAATTATATAAATCCGACTTTCGGTCGCAAATAACAACTGGAGCTTTTGATTTTTATAAAAATCAACTTGAAAAACATCAGAAATAATCGGTCCTTCTAATGCTTGAGAAAAGACCACTTCACCTTCTCCTGATAGCAGATGCACTTGATTCAAAGCATCTTGAACAACAAACTCAAAACTTCTATCATTGAAATTCTGAATACTTTTCGGCCCAAAAATCAAGTCATCTCTAAATTGTACTATTCTATTCTCTGTGAGCGTCACGCTGCTAACAGCCTTGATGGGACCTTGAGAATACAAGATGTTAATTTTGGATTGTTTTACTTTTTCATCACCACCAACACCTAACGTTAGGATATCTAAAGAACGGATTTGTGGAGCATATTTTTGAAAAAACACCTTCCAATTTGGCGAACTGATTTCTTCTAAACTATTCCAGATTCGTGGAACATTGATGACAAAATTGAATCCTGAATTTGTGGATAAGCTAGTAGAAATCCTCTTTTGAGCCAAACTTTTTCCCCATGTATTGTCAGCCTTGATGTCATCCAAAAATACTTTCATCGACTTAGTACTATTTGCGAAAACAAGCATTCCTTCCACTCCTGTTACATAAGTCTGAGGAAATCCCATGAATTTACCATCAAAAAGATGAGCTGGGAATTCTTCTGTATTCAAAACAAAAATTTCATTGTTTTGATAAAAATCCACGGGAATTGATCCTACAGGAACATTTTCCGAATCCACACTAAACCCTTTGAGTAAATCAATTTGATCTGCTAATTCTTCTGTCTCAATCAAAACTATTCTATCCTCTTCTTGATTCATTGCTGTCTCAAAAATCATAAAAAGCATTTCACCAGATAGCCTTTTAAAAAAGTCTCGTTGAATTAATTTTTTTTCAACCTCACCACTGACGGTTGCTTTACCTTGAAAATTATCATTTTTAAGAGTTGCTAGCTGATTGAAATTTTGAAGGTTATATTGGAATAAAACTGCTGTTCGGTTTGGAATAAAATCTATCAACTTTCTGTAATCAGCATTTCCTGGAGCAAAACTAACTTCCTTCCCATTTTGAAAGAACGTTGTCCCATCCAAGGTGATTTTTCCTTCTGAAAACTTTAATTCAAAATTCCCGGAAATTTCATTTGTTGAAAACTGTTTGACAAGATTTAGATTGTCGTCTCTACTGATTCCAGCGATGAATTTTGATAATCCCGAACTAGACAATCTAAAAACTCCTAGACCTTTAGGTTTTTGCAAGGCTTTGAAAAGCTCTTGATTTACGGATTTAAAATTTGCCTCAGAGGAGTTTTGATAAAGTCTAATCGCTTCTTCTACCAGAAAAGACGTGTAACTGACAACTATAATATTTCCGATTTTTGAATATGAAAGCATCCTATTCAAATTCACACTTTGGAATTCATAAATAGGAACTGAACTGTAATTTCTTGTAGTAATTTGAGAAAGGTCCGGGAGATTTTCTTCAAGAGCTTGGACAAAGGACTGGTCTGATCCATTTTTAAAAGAAAGCGTAAACAGGAAATCAAATTCTTCTTTCCCGACAGGATGTAAAGAAACTACCATTTGATTACCTTTTAATGACCTGTCAAGATTCCCTGATCTTCCCACCAAACTATCAAGTGACACCAATTGTGTCTCTGCATTTTTCACGGACGGGATTTCTGTCAATCGTGTCCAAATCGGCTGGCTGACGAGCTGATTCCACGCCATCACCGGTTCTTCCGTTTCAAAGACAAAAATGGCATCCTGTGACACTACTTCCAGCGCATTTTTCTCCCCTTTCCATAAGGAACTGTTGTAAAAAAAATAACCTCCTACTGCGAAGGCAATAATCAATAAAGAAATTAAGATTTGCTTGAAATTAGGCACTGAACTGGGTCTGGGTTTGGTAGATTACTATCAGTAAATAAATATAAAAACCTAAAAGTCCCGATCAAAAAACCGGGACTTTTAGGTTAAAAATAAATTCAAATTACTTGCTTGACAATTTGTCTAAGACACTCATTACTTCTTTGACATGTCCTCTTGAAACTTCAAGAAGTTCTTTTTCTTCAGCATTGAGGTCTAATTCAATCACTTTCTCGACACCGTTCTTTCCTAAGATTACTGGTACGCCTAAGTAGCAATCATCGATTCCATATTCGCCTTCCAATTTGATACAAACTGGGAATACTCTTCTTTGATTTTTCAAAATCGCTTCTACCATTTGTGCGGCAGCTGATCCTGGCGCATACCAAGCAGATGTCCCCATCAATTTTACCAATTCACCACCACCGAATTTTGTTCTTTCGATGATCGCATCTAAAGTATCTTTGGCGATAAGCTCAGTCACAGGAATACCCGCTACTGTAGTATATCTAGGAAGTGGAACCATCGTATCACCATGTCCACCCATCAAGATTGCTTGGATTTCTTTTGGAGAAATATTCAATTCCTCGGCAATAAATGCTCTGTATCTTGCGGTATCTAAGATTCCAGCCATACCGATCACCTTTGCTCTTGGCAGTTTGGACGTGATATGTGCTTGATAAGTCATTACATCAAGTGGATTAGACACCACGATAATGATCGCATCAGGAGAGTGTTTGATTACGTTTTCTGTTACAGACTTTACAATTCCAGCATTGGTTTCGATCAAGTCATCTCTTGTCATCCCTGGTTTTCTTGGAAGACCTGAAGTGATGACAACTACGTCAGAACCTGCAGTTTTTGAATAATCATTGGTACTTCCGACAGTTCTGCTGTCATATTGATTGATTGGAGCTTTTTGCCAAATATCTAGAGCTTTGCCTTCTGCAACACCTTCTTTGATATCGATCAAAACGATCTCTTCAGCAATCTCTCTGTAAGCTAATACGTCTGCGCAGGTTGCTCCTACGTTACCAGCTCCAACTACGGTTACTTTTGCCATGATTTATATGTTTTTTTATTAGATTATTGAATTTTTCAAAAGTTGCGCTAAGTTATTAAACAAAGGACATTTAATGAAGGAATGACTTAGAATACTTGCTTTTGGATTGAAATGAATTGCTAATAAAATATAGACGAATCTTCAAATTAAAAGAAGTTACTGAATAAAAAGCAATCATTTGGTTGAGACAATACTCACGATTCATTATCAAACATCTGTGCCAAATTGAAAAAGCCAAAGGAATTTTGATAGGACTTGAATAGTTTCTGATTGTTTTGATTATAAAACTCTGATAAAGAAGTCATCATTTTGGCTTTGATCTTTGGATGGGATTCAAAAATCTCCTGTACGGAGAAATGTGGAATCACCAAGAGTTCAGCTTCTTCAGAATCCACAATCGCTGTGTATATTCTCTTCGTGTTCTCCAAAAGTGAATTCTCTCCAAAAGCTCCTCCCTTTCCCACATCAAGTATAGTTTCAAAAGTATCGAGCACATCCACGGTTAGCCTCACATGCCCTCTTCGCAGGATATAAAGTGCTTGGCTAGGATCATTTCTAAAGAAAACTACCTCGTCTTTGACATATTTCCTGTTGTGAATAGTCGGGAGAAACCGCGCCATCTCTGAATGCTTGAGTCTCTCAAAAAACTTCACTTGAGAAAGAAATTCAAAAATCGCAAGTTCTGATGCTGTGAATGTCTTTGAAAATGGATTGATCATGATTTTCTTTTTTTGAAGTATAAAACTTTTTTGGTACTCAAATCACACTTGAACTGCTCGCTAATCCTGTACCCAATTACCCAAGCTATTTCTCCCTTCGAACAAAGCACTGAAACAGATTTTTTTTGAATCAAAGGGACTTTTAAATCTATCAAAAGATCGGAAACTTTCTTATCATTTTTCATACCCAAAGGCATAAATTTATCTCCAAGCTCCCAACTCCTGATGGTCAATGGATAATCAAGTTTATCAAAATCCAACATAGCATTTTCTGTATTTCTGTCAACTTCCACGGGGCTAGGCAAATGCAAAATATCATAACTTCCAGATTGCAATTGCAAAGCAATGGAAGTATCATCCAATAGCTTTTCTTCCTCCTTCAGGTCATATTCTCCAAGAATAATCATATCCCTATCCAAGTTGACCATGTATTTGCCTGCATAGAAAGACTTTCCTGATTCACCTTTGGGGATTGAATTTAAGATTTCTACCACATCAGGATAGCCAAACCCATAATCCCGCAACCAATAATAAACCATGGAATGCTTTCCGGATAAATTGGCCACAGCAGCGATTCTCAAATATTGAAACGCACCTTCCTCGATGATGTTCTCTACTTTCCATAAGGTAAACAAATGGAAAAATGCCTTTCCCGTATCTTTCAATCTTTGAAAACTGTCGCCAAGCGTTTGCAAAGCATCAGGAAAACCCGATTGGAGTTGCGGAAGTATTTCATTCCTCAAAAAATTTCTCTTATAGATATTCTTTTCATTGCTGCTGTCGATTCTCCAATGAAATTTATTATCCACCATAAATTTCTCTATCTCTGCTCTACTAAAGGAAAGCATTGGACGAATCAAATAATCCCGCTTCTCTGCCATACCATAAATACCCTCGATACCTGTTCCTCTGAGTAGATTCAATAAAACCGTCTCCAGCTGATCCTCAAAATGATGTGCTACAATGACTCCGGCATAAAACCCTTCTTTCATCAACTTCCCAAACCATTGATAGCGAAGATCACGAGCGACCATCTGTACAGACTTTCCCGATTTTTCAAAATCACTTGGATTGGCGTGCTCAATAAAGAGCGACACATTCCAAAATCTTGCCATCTCCCTAACAAAGACTTCATCTCCATCACTTTCCTGATCACGAAGCTTAAAATTATAATGCGCTAAAGAAAACTGAATTCCCGCAGCATGAAGCAAATGTCCCAAGCAAACACTGTCTACCCCGCCACTGATGGCCAGCAAATAGCGTTTACTTACATCAAAAAGATTTTTTGCTCGTATATGTTGGATAAAATGGTCAACCATAACTCAAAAATACCATTTTTGCTTAATTTTGTCGTCGACTCTTAATCAAATGATCAAAAACAGCGGAATTATTTTCCTTCTTTTCCTTCTTTTTTCAAGCACCACTTTCGCACAACAAGAAACCATGCTCGAAATCCAAAAGGCTGATCGTCTGATCGGGAGTTCAGGATTTCAGCGCTTGATAGGAAATACTGTCATGAGACATCAAAATTCATTGATTTACTGTGACTCTGCTTACTTTTACGAAACAGAAAATAAAGCCAAACTTTTTGGTAATGTTAGAATTGTTGATCAAAAAGATCCCGTGGTTACCACAAGCAGATATGCCGAATATGATGGCAACACAAGAATTGCGAAATTGAGAAATCGGGTCGTCTTCAAAAACGAGTCTACCACTTTGTACACAGAGTTTTTGGATTATAACCGAGAAACTGGCATTGCCAATTATTTCAATGACGGAAAAGTGGTCGATAGTACAAACGTACTAACAAGTTCTAATGGCATTTATGAAACATCAATTGAGAAAATCACTTTTACTGATAATGTGATTTTGGTCAATCCTGACTACACACTCAAAACAAACTTTTTGATTTACAGAACCATCCCAAAAACAGCTGAAACGGTTGGCTTGACTAATATTGTCTCAGCTGAAGGAAACAAACTGAATGCACAAAAAGGGAGCTTTTACGATACCGAAAACAAACTTTTTAGATTTTACGATGGTGAAGTGGAGACAGAAACTTCGCTTGTCTATGCGGAGAATCTCTATTATGATGAAAATCAAAAGTATTATGAAGGCCGAGGGGATGTGAGCGTCTACAATAAAGAGCGAGAAATCGAGATTTTTGGAGAAGAAGGCAAATATTGGGAAGACAGAAAATATAGTAAAGTATATGGAAATGCTCTGGTCCAAAAATACTTTGAGCTCGACACCATGTTTATGATTGCTGACACTTTGATTTCGCAGGATAGCGAATTGGAGACAGAGAGATTTCTTCAAGCCTTTTATAATGTAAGATTGATCAAATCTGAGTTAGCCGGTCGCGCAGATTCCTTAACATATATTTATTCAGACTCCACAATTCACTTGTACCAAGATCCAATAATATGGAATGACAAAAGCCAAATTACCGCTGACAGCATTAGGATTTTGATAGCAAATGAAGAATTAGATAAGGTTTTTTTAACTCAGAAAGCCTTCAATGTCACGAGAGACACACTTGGGAATTTTAATCAATTGAAAGGGCGGAAAATGATAGGGACTTTTAAAGATGGGGAAATCCAACGGCTCGATGTTACAGGAAATGGAGAATCTCTCTATTTCAACCTACTCAATGACAGCACTTTACGAGGTGTAAATAAAAGTATCTGTGCCAACATGATTATGTTTTTTGAAGAAGGAAATGTCCATAAAATAAACTATTTGATCAAGCCTGAGGGCCAATTCACTCCGCCGCATATGCTGAAGGAAGAAAATAAGCAATTAGAGGGTTTTATATGGAGGGAAGAGGAGAAACCCACTATGGAGATTATATATGCATGGCGAACTCCAAGATCAAGAAAAAGATTTGATGAAAATCTTTTCAACATCCCTGAGGTCAACATTCCGATTCCAACAGACGAGGAAATCCAAAAATCCATTGAAGAAAGGTTGAAAAATAAGATTAAATAGTGGGCTAAATCTTTTTCAAAGACGATCAAATTTCGAGGAACGTAAGCTTTTTTAAAAAATTTTATTTTGGTTAACAAAATTTAACCCCTAATCCTTTTGATGCTCAAACCTATTAGGTAAATTTATACGTATTAGAAATTAGTGTTATCAATTATTCAAAAGGCTTATAGATAAAATTTTACATGAAATCTTTATTTTTCATATGCACATGTTTCATCTTGTTGCTTCCTGTTCATTCAGAAGCACAGGTACGCGTGTTGTCAGAAAATATTGAATTTAATGGAAAAATTGGCGCGGCTCAAAGAAAATCACTTATCCTCCAAAACGAAAGTAATCAACGAAAAGAATACAATTTAAGGTTTCTGAGAGGTAATATTGGAACTTCTCAAAACATTAAAATTTGCGTTGGAGATACTTGTTTTGATCCGAGGAAAGAACTTTCTAAAGTTAAACTAATTTTAAAACCAGGTGAGATTGTCACAGATTTATATCTAGAACTAGAGTTTGGGATAGTTGAAACGAAAGGGAATTTTGAATTACATTTCATCAACCCTGAAAATAACAGAGATTTATTTGTGATAGACGCTATTTATAGTGTTTCAAATCCAAGCAATGATGAAAATGAAGTGGATCACAAAGATATTTCAATAGGAAGTGTCTATCCCAATCCAAGCAATCGCATTGCTCAAATTGATTATAATTTCAAAAACCCCAGAGCTGCGGCCAAAATAAGCATCAATAGCTTTATTGGCAATCCAGTGGCAGAATTCAGACTTGACCCAAGACAAAAAACATTGGTAATGAACGTAGAAGACCTAAGACCAGGTGTTTATTTTTACACTTTATTTGTAGACAATAAAAATATAGTTACCAAAAAACTCGTTGTCGAATAATACCAAGCACTTAGGTGTTCATCCTAAGTTTGATACAAATTAATATTCCCTTATATTTGCACCTTGAAAATTATGAAAAAATCCCTCCATTATATTTTACCCTTTCTTTTATTGATACTGATTTCCTCTTGCGGTAGCTTCTACAAGCTGGAAAAAAGCACCAATTGGGAAGAGTTATATGAAGCGGCAAATAGCTACTATGAAAAAGGTGAGTACAATAAAGCAATTATACTTTATGACAAGGTACTCCCTGTAATCAGAGGAAGTGAAAGGGCAGAATTAGCTGATTTTAATTACGCTTATTGTCATTTCAGAACCAAAAGATACATAGAAGCAGCAGGTTACTTCAACACATTCTATCAGACTTATAATAGAAGTCCGATGGCAGAAGAAGCCATGTTTATGAATGCCTACTCTCTTTACTTAGATTCTCCAGATTACAATCTAGATCAAAGAAGTAGCAGAGATGCTGTGAATGCCATTCAGCTTTTCATCAACAAATTCCCTGAGTCAGATTCTTACGAAAGAGCGATGGCCATGATTGATGATTTGCAAAAAAGATTCGAAGAGAAGGCATATCAAGAATCCTCCATGTACTTGAGATTAACAGAAGGACTATATCCTGGTGATTTTTATAAAGCCTGCATTATCAATTTTCAGAACTTCGCCAAAAGTTATCCAGATAGCAAATACAATGAAGAGCTCGCATTTAAACTCGTTGAAGTATCAGCTGCATATGGAGAGAGAAGTGTTTTTGACAAAAAAGAAGAACGTCTGAAGGAATCATTTGCTTTTGCGGAGCAATTCAAAAGGAAATATCCAAGTAGCAAATATTTAGGAAAAGTTGAAACCATCGTATTGAGTGCGACAAGAGAATACAACGCACATTTGACAATAAAGAAAGATTTTGAAGAGAGAATGGCAAAAGCCAAACTTGAAGCAGAAGAAAAAGCAGTTTCCCCAGAAGGTGAAATCATTAAATCAATCCCAATTACAGAAAACAATAATTAATATATAAACATGGCAGTTAATCCATCTATCATCACAAGAGACTTAGAAAAAATTGCAGCACCAACTGGCAACCTGTATGAGTCTATTCATGTTATCGGCCAAAGAGCAAAGCAGATTTCTTCTACAATGAAAGAAGAGCTCAATAGCAAACTTTCTGAATTTGCATCTACGGTAGATAACCTTGAAGAGGTTTTTGAAAACAAAGAGCAGATCGAAATTTCTAAGTTCTATGAAAGAATGCCAAAACCATCTACTTTGGCAATGGAAGAGTTTGTAGAAGGAAAAATCTACTCTCGTCATCCAGATCTTGATATCGAAGGATAATGAAATTAAAAGGTAAACGAATCCTACTGGGCGTAACAGGCAGTATTGCTGCTTACAAAAGTGCCCATTTGACACGTTTATTAGTAAAAGAAGGAGCAGAGGTACAAATCATCATGAGTACCTCTGCTCTTGATTTTATAACCCCATTGACATTAGCTACACTTTCCAAAAACCCTGTTCATCATAAGTTTCACTCAGATGAAAATGGGGTATGGACCAATCATGTCGAACTAGGCCTTTGGGCTGATTTATTTTTAGTAGCACCCATTTCCGCCAATACCTTGGCCAAATTTGCAAATGGTATTTGCGATAGCCTACTTACAGCAACCTATTTATCTGCCCGATGTCCTGTGATGATAGCTCCAGCAATGGACTTAGACATGTATCAACATCCATCAGTAAGAAAAAATCTATCCTTAGTAGCTAGCTTTGGTAACCTTATTCTTGATGCTGAGGCTGGAGAACTTGCAAGCGGACTTTCCGGTCAAGGCAGATTAATGGAGCCTGAACACATCCTGGAAAATGTGTTGAATCATTTTTCAGCAAAGCAAACCTTTAAAGGTAAGCAAGTCCTAATTACTTCTGGTCCAACCCAAGAAGCTATAGACCCAGTTCGTTTTATCAGTAACCACTCAAGTGGAAAGATGGGCGCTGCTTTAGCAGAAGCTTTTGCCAGTCAAGGTGCAGAAGTGCATGTAGTCTTAGGTCATGGCTCAATCAAACCAGATCATTCTAATATCCATATTTATCCAGTCAAAAGTGCTTCTGAAATGTATGAAGCTTCGCGAAATCTTCATCAAAAAATGAATATTTGTGTCTTTGCGGCAGCTGTAGCAGATTATGCTCCCAAAGAAATTGCGAAAGAGAAAATCAAAAAAGCAGGGGAAGGGATGACTATTGAGTTGGTGAGGAATGTGGATATTGCAGCTGCATTAGGTCAGGAGAAAAAAGCACATCAAATCCATGTTGGCTTTGCTCTCGAGACGGAGAATGAAGCATTTCATGCTAAAGAAAAATTAAAGAAGAAAAACTTCGACTTGATTGTACTCAATTCTATGAAAGAGGCTGGTGCAGGCTTTCAGCTTGACACCAACAAAGTTACTCTTTTCTCTAAATCTGGATCCGAGCAAACTTCAGAGGTTTTACCAAAAGCACAAATCGCAGATTTGATTCTGAAGGGTATTAAAAATCTTCCTGTCGAAATCTAAACATATTTTTATCGTTATCTTTAGATCAATAAAAGATCGATATGAAAAAATTCATTTTCCTTACCATTCTTATTCTTTCCCCACTTTTCGTTTTTTCTCAAGAATTGAATTTCCAAGTGATTATCAATTCAGATAGAGCAAGAACACAAGAAAAAGATGTCTTTGAAGATATGAAGACGACATTTGAACAATACTTAAATGGTAGAAATTGGACAAATGACGAGTTCAGACCCATCGAAAGGATCAAAGGAAGTATGCTCATCACGATCAATGACATGCCTCAGGTTGGTTTTTACAATGCTACTGTTCAGGTGCAAGTTGTAAGACCTATCTATGGCACGAATTACGAGAGCATGACTTTCAATTTTATTGATAGAAACTGGACTTTCGAATTTCTTCAAAATCAGCCACTTGAATTCAACCGATTTTCATACCTTAACAACATCAGCTCTCTCCTAGCCTACTATGCTAATATGGCCTTAGGCATTGATTACGATTCTTTTACTTTGAGAGGAGGAGACCCATATTTTGAAATAGCAAATGGCATCGTCAATAATGCCCAACAGTCAAATCGTCCAGGATGGAATCAAAGTCCGACTGATAGAAGGAATCGCTATTGGCTGATCAACGATATTTATACTTCTTCGGTATTCGCTCCGATTCGAGAAGCCATCTACCTTTATCATCGAAAAGGCATGGATTTGCTGAATAAAGACCCTAATGAAGCTTACAAAAATATGCTTGAAGCCATCAAAAAGGTCGAAGAAGCCAATACCGCTCAGCCAAACAGTATTTTTACTATCTCATTTATGGATGCAAAAGGAGATGAAATCAGCAAGATTTTCAAAAATGCTCCTTTGGAAATTCGAACAGAAGCGGTGGAACTCTTGTTGAAAGTGGATCCAAATAATGCTAGAAAATACAATGACCTACTGAAAGGTTGATTTCATTTTCTTAGTTTTGCATCATTAAAAAATTTAAAAATTCATGCTCAAAAGCCTTAGCATAGCCAATTACGCTTTGATTCAATCACTTGAGATGGAACCTTGTGCTTCTCTAAATATGATTACAGGAGAGACCGGGGCAGGAAAATCCATTATGCTCGGAGCGGTTGGATTACTTTTGGGAAATAGAGCCGATACCAAAGCACTTTTTAACGAAGAAAAAAAATGTATCGTAGAAGGTGTCTTTGATATTAAAAATTACAAACTGCAAGATTTATTCGAAAGTGAAGACTTAGACTTCGAAGAAGTCTGTATCATCCGCAGAGAAATCAGCCCAAATGGAAAATCTCGTGCATTTATCAATGATACGCCTGTCAGATTAGAAATCCTCAAAGAACTCGGAAAATCCTTGATGGATGTTCACTCTCAACACGACAGTTTGCAACTAGGTGAAGGAGAATACCAACTGGACTTGATCGATGCCTACACTCAATCTCAACAGGAATTCACTTCCTATTCACAAGCCTATTCAGGCTATCAAAAAGCAAAAAGAGCTTACGAAAAATTAGCTGAACAAGCTTTAGAACTAAAGAAAGAAGCTGACTTCAATCAATTTCAACTTGAGGAATTGAGTTCCCTAAGTTTAAAATCCGGGGAACAAGAAGAATTGGAAAGTGACCAGGAAATCCTCGAAAATGCCGAAGAGATCAAAAGCAAAATTCAAGAAATCCTTGTTCAACTTCAGGATGAGCAGTTTGGAGGATTGAATATCCTAAGTCAAGCAAATCTTGGCATTCAGCAACTAGGGAAATTTGCCCAAAAATTCGACCCTTTCAAAGAACGATTCCAAAGCATTTTAATAGAACTTAAAGATATCGCCGAAAGTCTAGAAGACGAAGACAGTAAAGTCGAAGTAGACTTCGAAAAACTTGAAGCCACTAGAGAACGCTTGAGCAAGATCTACCAACTCCAACAAAAACATGGTTTGGATTCCGTAGATGGGCTAATCACTTTAGAGAAAGAATTGGCTGAAAAAGCCTTTCAGATAGAGAATTTGGATGAACAATTGGAAGACTTGAAATCTGAAATGCATGCCGCCCACAAGTCACTATTAGAAAAAGGAGCGCTGCTCAGTAAAAAACGGAAAACAGGATTTCAAGCATTTTCCAAGGAACTGATATCTCTGCTTGTGCAGTTGGGAATGGAAAATGCTCAAGTGGAATTCTCCCATCAATTGATTGCTCCTAGCAAGCATGGCATAGATCAGATCGACTTACTTTTCTCAGCCAACAAAGGTGTGAAACCACAAGCTTTGAAGCAGGTGGCTTCTGGTGGGGAGTTTTCAAGGTTGATCTTTGGTATCAAGTATATCATGGCAGACAAGATGGCTTTGCCGACTTTGATTTTTGATGAAATTGATACCGGAGTTTCTGGTGAAGTGGCCTTGCAGATGGTTCGCATGATGCAACAAATTGCTAAAAACCACCAAGTGGTCTGTATCAGTCATTTGCCACAAGTTGCAGCCAAGGGAGATCAACATTATTTTGTGTACAAGGACAACAGTTCGGCAAGAACAATTTCTAAAATCCGTCTGCTTGAAAACACGGAACGCATCACAGAAATTGCCAAGATGATTGCGGGTTCTAACCCTTCCGAAAGCGCATTTGAAAGTGCACGGGAATTGCTAAAAAATTAGATTGAACCTACTTTCAATTTGATTAAAGCCATCTAAACCATAAAAGATCAACAATCGTCTCAAATTTTTCTGTATTTTTACCTCTTCAAATTCGTAAAAAACAAACAAAAATATTATGCCTGAGAATCTACTAAAAGGAAAAGTCGGTATCATCACCGGTGCTTTGGATGAAAATTCAATTGCTTGGAAAACAGCCCTCAAAGCGCACGAACAAGGAGCTAAATTTGTATTGACCAATGCTCCTATCGCCATGAGAATGGGCGCAATCAACGAATTGGCACAGGAGTGCGGTACGATTGTCATTCCTGCTGATGCGACTTCTTTGGAAGATATCGAAAAACTTTATACCGAGGCAAAGGAATATTTAGGTGGAAATTTTGACTTTTTGCTTCACTCCATTGGCATGTCGCCAAACATTCGAAAAGGAAGATCTTACGGTGACCTGAATTACGATTGGGCTAACAAATCTTATGATGTTTCTGCTATTTCATTCCATAAGATGATGCAGATATCTGAGAAAATGGATGTGATGAACGAATGGGGTTCCATCATGGGCCTTTCTTATATTGCTGCGCAGAGAGTATATCCTTTCTACACAGATATGGCTGATGCCAAAGCACTTTTGGAAAGCATCGCTAGAGGATATGGCTACAGATATGGCAAGTTGAAAAAAGTAAGAGTCAACACCATCTCTCAATCTCCAACCAAAACAACAGCTGGAACAGGAATCGGAGGTTTTGATACTTTCTACAACTTTGCAGACAAGATGTCTCCACTTGGCAATGCTTCAGCAGAAGCTTGCGCAGATTACATCATCACCATGTTCTCAGACTTTACCAGATACGTGACCATGCAGAACCTATTCCACGACGGAGGATATTCTACAACAGGAATATCTGAAGAATTGATGGAAGGATTGACTGGGGAATGAGGTCGAACCGTTAAAAGGTTCGAAGGTTGGAAAATTGAAAAGTTGAAAAATTGAGAAATTGTTGAAAGGTTAGAATAGCTTGTCCGCCGTGGCAGGTTTCAAAGTTGGAAAAGCTTGTCCCGAGTATCGGGATTGGCTTGCGCAAGATTTAGCGTTTGTCATAAATATCTGGATTGGAAGCCTTCCTGAAAATCATACCCTTACAATCCTCAGTTCTTGGTACTTGGTACATCGTACTTGATACAAAAATAATCCATCTCACTTTCTTATGTCTTGAATCTCATGTCTCACGTCTCATATCTATTTAAAAGCATGAAAAAAACACTCATTACCATACTTTCCGCCACTTTATTATTCTCTTGTGGTGGAGAAACAAAAGAAGTTGCTGAAGTTACCCTTGAAGCGGACACGGAAGAACTTTCAAATTTGGAAAAAGAACATACACTTGAAAAAACAGCCTATGCTGACAGTGTAAATGCGGGTTTGGTAGAAGATACCTTCAAAGGCAGTGCTAGAAGAGAAGCTATTGGCTCCATTGGTGATGCTACTGTCACGATCAATTATGGTTCTCCAGGAAAAAGAGGACGTGTAATCTGGAATGGATTGGTATCTTATGATCAAGTATGGGTCAGTGGTTCGCACTGGGCCACAGCAGTGACATTTTCAGAAGTTGTAGTTATCAATGATGTCGAAGTACCTGCTGGGATGTATGGATTCTTTACCATCCCCGGAAGAGAGGAATGGACATTGATTATCAATAAGCATTATGACCAACATTTGGCAGACGAATATGATGAAGCAGATGATCTGGTAAGGGTAAGCGTCAAGCCAATCCAACTAGATAATGAAGTACAGCGATTAACCTACGAAGTTGAAAAAGTCTCAGACACTGAAGGAGTCATCTCCCTCAGTTGGGATCAAATCAAAGTAAGCGTGCCATTCAGTATCAAATAATCTCAAAGCTGTCCGAAAGGGCAGCTTTTATTTTTTGGGGTAAAATCTTTATAAATCATTTCTATCTAAAACTAGAGACGTAGTCCATATATCTTCGCAGAAAAATTGAATATAGGTGAAACATGGGGCGTAGCCCTGTAATCTATTTTTTGCTAAAGAATTATTCTTTGATGGACCAAAAAGATGTCAGGGCTACGCCCCTACAATGAATAAATTTCATTTGTTTTTCTAGGAAGATCACAGGGCTAAAGCCCCTTTTGGGTAGCTTTTCTTATTTGGAGAAATAATTGTAAATTTCATTACAGAAAATTCACCTAAAATCGCAAAGATTTAATGTGCCATTAAAATTCTCACCCTAATGTTTTTACTCTAGTCATAATGAAATCGGCATTTTGCAATTAATATTTCACCTTCTCTATATTGGTAAATAAGTCTATGTTCGCTATCAATCCGTCTAGACCAAAATCCAGCGTACTTATGTTTCAAAGGCTCAGGTTTTCCAATTCCATCAAAAGGGTTTCGCGCAATATCTTTTAAAAGTTCATTTATTTTCTTGAGCTTATTCTTGTCGGTTTTTTGCCAATACAAATAATCTTCCCAAGACTCATCTACAAAAATATACTTCATTTAATTTCAATTAAGTCATTATTAAAAGCTTCTCCTTTCTTTAGTTTATCAATTGCAGCGTCTAATCTTAGTTCATTTTTTCGAGAAGATAATTCGTGATTTGTGGCCATAAGAGAATTGTACTCTTGCAGAGACATGACTACAATTCCAGAATCTTTACCACGATTTATAATCAAAGTTTCAAAGTTTTTTGCAACTCTATCCAAATAAGTCTTAATGTCCTTTCTAAACTCTGAGACAGTTGTAATTTGCATAATATTGTATTTAATTTAGTACAAATATATGTACATAATATCATTTTGGCAATTTTAACCTTAATATTTCCAGCTACAAAACCACTTTTTGAGTTAGCGCACAAGGTCTCAGAAAGGTATGCCTGAGTGCATATTTTGATATGCTAAATTTCCAGATTCAAGCAAAATCAAGAACTATATATTGCCATTAAAACTCCACATCATATAAGACCAATCCATTGGCAGGAACTTTTCCACTCAAAGGACTTGTCTCTTGGCTTTTTAAAGCTTCTTGAATGTCTGCTTTGGTGATGATTCCTTTTCCCACTTCCAGTAAACTCCCCATCATCAGTCTAACTTGGTGCATCAGAAAGCCTTTTCCTTTTACCCTGTAGCAATATCTTTTTAGACTTGACCCATCAGCCAGTAACAAGTTATCTTCCAAAATCTCAGACTCAAAAATCTGTCTGCGGTAGTTATCAGATTGCTTATGCTTGGCACAGAATCTTCGGAAATCATGCTCGCCAACAAAAACAGCAGCTGCAGCTTTCATCGAATCAATATCAAGTTCCCCTATAAAGTATGTCAAATTCCCAGCTGCAAAGGGGTGAAACTTTTCCCCTGTTGAAAAGTAGTATCGATATTCTTTCGCAATAACATCCTGAATTATATTGAAATCTAAGGAAACTCGCTTTCCCTCCAACAACCTGATATCATCGGGGAGATTTTCGTTGACTTGGTTGATGAAATCCTCCAAGTCAATCTCTGAAATATGAAAGAGTTCGAAGGCTCCTCGGTGGCAGGAAACTCCCGAGTCTGTTCTTCCAGCACTTAAAATATTGAATTCTTCATGACCAAGTACATACCTAAAAACCTTTTCCAATTTCCCTTGGATCGTTTTCAAACCAGGCTGCTTCTGCCAGCCATGATAGCGAAGGCCTAGGTATTGGATATAAAAAAGGTAGGTGAAGGGTTTGTTTTGCATTGAAGTTGAGTTGATGCCGAAAATTACAGAAACCAAAATTCAAAACTCATAGTAAAGGCAGATATATTCTCTTGGGAATAGGAGATAGATTAAAGGAAATAAATTCATTGACTTAATATTAGTAGATTAAGCGTTTAAATCAACCTAATAAATACCTTATTCATAAAATTATTAATCTTTAAGCCCCAATCTATACAATCTAAAATATTCCTTCTCAATATTAGGATCAGGCTTTTCCTTAACCCAAAGTTGCCCTTCTCTTAAAAGCATACTAGTTGGATCATAATCTTCTGGTACAAAATCATTTAATAGATTCCCTAAACTATCAAAAATTGCTAGTCTAAAAGGATATTTTTCGTCCAGTCTCTCTCTTAATTCTTTCGATTCACCAGGTGTTTTCTTGGCAAAGTGAAACTCTTTATCAACTTCATCATATCCCTGAAAATAGGCAACTATAAACTTGTCTTCAAATTTTTTAATATTCTCTATTCTTCCAGAAGCCTTAAATAATCCAAAAAAATCATGTTCCAAATATTCACTGTTTTGCCCTTCGAAATAGTTGTAATCTTTTAGATTAAGCGGAATCCTTGAAATCAATTCAAAAGGTGATTTTCCACTATATTTATAAATCACTGGTTCCCCACCAAAAGCCACAAAAATTTGGTTCTCCACTACTGTAAATACAGGAGACCAAGCATGTCGATAAAACGTCTTTCCACTTTTATAAATACTGGTTTTGGGAAATTGTATTATTGGTTCTTTAAATCCAGTACTTGGATCAAGTAAATTAAATAAAAAAATGTCAGAATGAAGATTTATCTTATCATAATTAATATCTCTTGTTCCTCCCTCTATGTTCAAATGTTTGTTCCCCAATTTATACATTGTATGCCCCATAGCAATTCTTCTGAAATCGGGGAAGTAAATTTCATTTAGCCTAACCTGAGAATGTAAATTGCCCAGAAAATCATAAATCGAAAATCCTTTCAATCCAAGAGCTAAAAATTCATCTTTTCCAAGGATTTGTAAAGGTGCCAAAAGTTTCCCATATCCATCTGGCACATCGCCAAACTTTGAAAAAGAGTTGATAATATTCCCCTCAAAATCGGCCAGCATAATGTCATTTGAAAACTCCTCAATCTCCATAAACAAAACTGTCTTCGATTTAGGATGAATGTCATGAACAATCGGATTTCCTAAATACTCTATTTGAATACTATCTATCTTTTCAAGAGTGATGTTTTTTAAATTTCCATTTTGAGTAGATTTTCCTTCATTGTTGTTTTGGCTACATGAAAATGTGAAGGTTAGAAATAATAAGTATAAAAGAGTCTTATTCATTAATATCCTAGTTATGATTCAGCTTTTACTCATTCGCAACTTGATACACCCCGTATCTGATAAAATCCTCTTCTTCATCGGGATTTATCAGCTTTATAAGTATCGAATTATTGGGCATAGCGATTTTGATTTGCCCATAGGGAATTTTCATATCTTCGCTGAGTTGCTTGTTTTCATCAAAAAGGATTATTCTATGGTAATCAGGGTCAGAAAAATGATGATAGTATTTATCCTCTTCATTCTTTTTCTCAAAAATACCATATGGGATTTCTCTTACATAATCCAGTAAAACAAGTCCACCATCCAAATGTAAAATATTCAAATTCACTGAAGCGAGTGTGTAAGGTGGGTAACTTGGCAAGGTTTTATCAGAAATTGGCAATTTCTTAAAGCTGCCGAAATCTCCATGATTGATTTTGATGTTGGAGATAGTTTTTCCTGATAAAAGATCTATTACTGTAATTTCATTATCAAGCGAAGCTGTTACAAAAAGTCTATTACTCTTTTTATCCTGAGTAAAGATCGGCTTATACATCGTGTTTATTGTATTATCAAAATTTTTGTAGATAGGTCTTTGTACCACGGGAGCCAAATGGAAAGTAGCTTTCGACTTTAGGTCATGAAATTCGATTAAATGCTGCTTTTCCAAACTCTTTGCCCTCATAAATCTGGATGTCCCTGAGGGATAAGTAGCGAAAACTAAATTATTCTTTAAGTTATCTTTGTAGTAAAATATTGGTGAAGTAGTTGAGCCATAAACAAAGAATGGATTATCGATTACAAAATTTGTGCTTTCCTTAAAATTCAATTTCCTATCGAATGAGATCACTTTGTTTGGAGTAATTACCCATACATCTCCTGTATTTACAAAACCCAAAAAATTCATTGCAGTTGTAAACTGTCCAGGACCTTGACCATTTAAGTCTTTTTTTACAAGGATCCTCCCCTTTTCATCTAACAGAAGGACTACAAAACCTTTGCTCCTATTTTCATAAGCTAAATAGTGCTTTTTGATTGGATCATAATCGACAATCTCAACTGAATTCAATGAATTAATGCTAAACTCGCTAGTTTTAGAAATCTTGTATTGAGCTTGTAATTCATAACTGTTGAAGACAGAAATTAAAATAATAAGAGTTAAAACTGAAAAAAACCTCATATTAACATCATAAAATTAAAGTTCCATAACTAAATATAAAATACAATAAACAAACTATTTCTTTAAATAACAATCTAAAAAGCTGATTTCTGAATATTGCCTAGAGTTAATATTTAATCAAAAAAGCCCTGATAGAAATCATTCTATCAGGGCTTTTTCATATTTATTTGAATGAAGAAACACTGAACTTTAACAGCTGTTCATTCTTTAATATTTCAAAATCAAATATTCTCCGCCAACCAATCTCCAACTTCCGAGGTCTTGTAGGCTTTGCTACCTTCGGCGATATCCTCGGTTACTATTCCTTCATCCAATGACTTGTTTACCACATCAGAAATGGCTTGGGCTTCTGCTTTCATATCAAAAGCATACTCGAACATCATAGCTGCCGAAAGCACCGTTGCCAATGGATTGGCGATGTCTTTTCCTGCTGCTTGCGGGTAAGAACCGTGAATTGGTTCGAATAACTTATTTTCTGTACCAACCGACGCTGATGGCATCAAACCCATCGAACCTGAAATCACAGAAGCTTCATCAGTCAAAATATCTCCAAAAAGATTTTCTGTAATCAAAACATCGTAAGCCTTTGGCCATTGGATCAAGCGCATCGCCACCGCATCTACAAATTCATATTCCACTTTGACATCTGGGTACTCAGGTGCAAGTTCCTGCACTGTTTCCCTCCACAACCTGGAAGTAGCTAGGACGTTGGCTTTGTCCACACATGTCAGCAATTTTCTTCTTTTTTGCGCAGCTTCGAAGCCCATTCTAGCAAGTCTAGTAATTTCTTCTTTGGTGTAGACATTGGTATCAAATGCCTTTGTTCCTTGCTCGTTTCTTCCTCTTGGCTCACCAAAATAAATTCCGCCAGTCAGTTCTCTGAAGAAAACAAAATCTACGCCTTCCACTCTTTCCAGTTTCAAAGGAGATTTGTGAATCAAGGAAGGAAAAGTAAATGTCGGTCGGATATTGGCAAAGAGTCCCAATTTTTTCCTCATTTCCAAAAGACCTTGTTCCGGTCTTACTTTGGCTTTGGGATCATTATCATATTTAGGGTCTCCGATAGCCCCAAAAAGCACCGCATCTGCTCTTAAGCAAACTTCATGGGTTGCTTCCGGATAGGGATTACCTGTTAAGTCTATTGCAGCAGCACCAACAGCCGCTTCTTCGAAATTGATCGTGTGGCCAAACTTCTTTCCAACAGCATTGACCACTTTTACTGCCTGAGCAATTACCTCAGGTCCTATGCCATCACCTGGCAGTAGCGCTATATTCATTTCCATAGAAATTCTCTTTGTCTTGTTCTGGGTTTTGATTTTTCAGCTCCTGAAATTTCACTTTATCAGAAGCCCTCGTATCCATTTTATCAATAATATTCAACATTTTTTCAGTCGCCATCATCGCAGCCACAGTCTGATCGGAATCCAATCCTTTGGTTTTGAAAATTTTCCCAAAATCCCAAGTGATGACTGTTTCCACAAAAGCGTCTGTTTTTCCTCCTGGAGGAATGGAAACATGGTAGTCCGTCAATTTGGGGAGCTGGAATCCCTGCGACTTGTAGATTTTCACCAATGCGCGCATAAAAGCATCATATTGACCGTCTCCAGAAGAAGATTCTTCAAAGGATTTACCATGAATGCTCAGTTTCAATTGCACCGTTGGTTTCAATCCTTTGGAATGGGTCATGTGGTAACCTTCGATAAAGATATTCTTCGAAATCGAATTGTTCTGCAATACATCGGAAATGATATATGGCAAATCCTCGGTGGTCACCCGTTCTTTTTTGTCGCCAAGCTCGATGATCTTTTGCGTCACTTTGGTCAATTCATCCTGCTCAAGCGATATTCCCAATTCTTGTAAATTTTTGAGAATATTGGCTTTTCCGGAAGTTTTGCCAAGGGCATATTTTCTTTGTCTCCCAAACCTCTCTGGAAGCAAGTCATTGAAATAAAGGTTCTTTTTGTTATCACCATCCGCATGGATTCCTGCAGTTTGGGTAAATACATTTTCCCCAACTACAGGCTTATTGGCGGGAATATGTTGTCCAGAAAACTGCTCCACCAACTTACTGACGCGGTAGATTTTGCTTTCATTGAGACTGATTTTGTAATCTGTGAAATCTTTGAGCACAGCTGTCACTGACTCCAACGGGGCATTTCCAGCTCGCTCTCCAAGTCCATTGACAGTGGTATGAATTCCCGCAATGCCATTGTAAATAGCCTCAAGCACATTCGCAATGGAAAGGTCATAGTCATTGTGTGCATGAAAATCAAAATGACAATCCGGAAATTCGGTTGTGATTAATTTCACAAAATGGGAAACTTCTCTAGGATGTAGCAGCCCAAGCGTATCAGGAAGCATAATTCTTCGCACTCGGATTTCATTCAGGAACCCGATCAGTTCCATGGTGTAATCCATAGAATTTCTCATCCCATTACTCCAATCTTCTAAGTAAACATTGACTGTGATCCCTTTGCTCCTAGCATAATTAACACAGGTATGGATATCTTCAAAATGTTGTTCTGGAGTCTTTTTGAGCTGATGGGTCAGGTGATTGAGAGAACCCTTGGTCAATAGGTTCATAACTTTCGCTCCAGCCTCCACCAACCAATCTACCGAAGCAGGCGTGTCCACAAAACCAAGTACTTCCACCCTGTCGGAATAGCCTTTTTCGGCGGCCCATTGGGTGATTTTTTTAACACCTTCCATCTCACCCTGAGAAACCCTTGCCGACGCCACTTCTATCCTATCCACCTTCAATTCCTCCAATAGCAACTTGGCTATCTGAAGTTTTTCAGAAGGTAAAAAGGACACGCCCGAGGTCTGCTCTCCATCCCTCAGTGTGGTATCCATGATTTCTATTTTTCGGTGTGTTCCCATGTGATTTTAGATTGTAGAGGGTAGATTTTAGATTTTGAAAGGAGGAAGGATGAAGTTTGAAGATGATTACCCTATCCAAGCTCTAAGCAAATATTAGTTAAGTTTATACTCTCAAGATCCCCAATTATATGTGATCATCAGCTAAATCAGTGTCATCCCGATGCTCGGGACAGGTTCAGCGTTCCCATCTTACCGAAATTTAACCTTCCCACATATAAATCCTCTGTCTTGGTTCTTGAATCTTTCATCCTTGATCCCTCAACCTTCATCCTTTCTATTTTCTTTCTTTCTCAAACTCCTCTATCTCTTCTTTTAAATTCAAAAGGTAGTCTATGTCATCAAAGCCATTTTTCATATTCTCCTTTTTGTAGGCATTGATATCAAAGGATTCTGATTGGCCTGTGCTCAACAGGGTTATTTTTTGTGTGTCTATATCCACTTCTACTTTTGTGTTCGGATCAGCTTCAACTGCTGAAAACAATACCTCTGCAAATTCAGCGCTGATAGTAACAGGAAGTACACCGATATTCAAGCAATTATTTTTGAAGATATCGGCAAAGAAACTTGATACGACACATCTAAACCCATAGTCATACAGTGCCCAAACAGCATGTTCCCTACTCGAGCCAGAACCAAAATTTCTACCTGCGAGGAGAATTTTTCCAGAATAGGTGGAGTCATTCAATACAAAATCCATTTTTGGATTGCCCTCTACATCATATCTCCAATCTCTGAAAAGATTGTCTCCAAAACCTTCCCTTTCCGTAGCTTTCAAGAACCTTGCAGGGATGATTTGATCTGTATCCACGTTTTCGTTTGGAAGCGGGACGACTGTTGAAGTCAATACATTAAATTTATCGTAAGCCATTTTTTTCTTTTTTAAGAATTAAAAGATCTCTCTAGGGTCACATATCTCACCTTTGACAGCCACAGCTGCCACAGTCAAAGGACTAGCGAGCATAGTTCTGGCTCCTGGCCCTTGTCTGCCTTCAAAGTTTCTGTTTGAAGTGGAGACAGCGTATTTTCCAGAAGGAATCTTATCATCATTCATCGCCAAACAAGCAGAGCATCCCGGTTGTCTCAACTCAAACCCTGCTTCTTCCAAGATTTTCACCAAACCTTCTTCGTGAGCCATTTTCTCTACTTCCCTAGATCCCGGAACGATCCAAGCAGTGATGTTATCCGCTTTTTTCTTACCCTTCACATAATTGGCAACTGATCGGATATCTTCGATTCGGCCATTGGTACAGCTTCCTACGAAGACAAAATCAACTTTCTTTCCTTGGATCGCTTCACCTGGGGCAAAACCCATGTAGTCCAATGACTTCAAGTAGGAAGATTTGTTGCTTCCTTCCATACCTTCGGTACTTGGGATATTCCCTTTGATTTTGATCCCCATACCTGGATTGGTACCATAAGTGATCATTGGCTCAATATCCGCTGCATCAAAATGATATTCTTTATCGAAAACAGCTCCATCATCCGTCTTTAGCGACTTCCAATAAGCAACTGCCTTCTCCCATTCTTCTCCTTTTGGAGCATATTGCTTTCCTTTGAGGTAGTCAAAAGTTGTTTCGTCAGGAGCTATTAAGCCTCCTCTGGCCCCCATTTCGATACTCATGTTACAGATTGTCATCCTTGCTTCCATGCTAAGGCTTTCGATTGCCGAACCTGCATATTCCACAAAGTAACCTGTAGCACCTGCCGCAGAGATCTCTGCAATAATATATAGAATAATATCTTTTGAAGTTACTCCAGCACCCAAGTCACCATCTACTGTGATGCGCATTTTCTTGGCTTTGCTTTGCATGATACATTGCGTAGCCAAGACCATTTCCACTTCTGATGTACCAATACCAAATGCGATGGCACCAAAAGCACCATGGGTAGAAGTATGGCTATCTCCACAAACGATGGTCATTCCTGGCTGCGTAATTCCCAATTCAGGACCAATCACATGGACAATGCCATGATGGGCAGAACCCAAATCATGCAATTCAATGCCATGCTTCTTACAGTTGTCACGAAGCTTCTCAACCTGCATTCTTGAAAGCTTGTCTTTGATAGTTTTATCCTGATCTACTGTAGGAACATTGTGATCTGGCGTGCCCACAGTCCTTTGAGGATGAAGTACACCAACACCACGTTTTTCCAAATTCAAAAATGCAACAGGGCTAGTTACTTCATGGATAAAATGCTTATCAATGAAGAATACATCCGGTCCAGAAGGAACAGATTTGACCACATGTGCATCCCAAATTTTATCGAATAATGTTTTCTTTTCCATAATTAAGCTACTGTCACTTTATTTTTGACGGGTATTTTATTCAAAGCATCCACAAATGCCTGCGCAGAGGCAACCACAATATCTGTATTGGAAGAAAAACCGTAGTAAGGGATTTTTTCTTGCATAATTCTCATATGGACTTTTGCTACATCATCGCTTCCTGCTGTCATGGCCTGAATAAGAAATTCTTCCAACTCAATATCAGGCTTTACAATCTGCTCAATAGCCTTGAGCACTGCATCAACAGGGCCATTTCCACTTGAAGAAGCTTGATCGGTTTTGTCACCGACTTTCAGAGTGACAGTTGCTTTGATAGATCCATTAGACTCGTAACTTACTTTTTCCAATTCGATAAAAGTAGATTCGTCCACGTATTTTCCAACCAAGGAAAGAAGATCTTTTGGCGTAATATCTCTTTTAGAATCTGCCAATACCAAAAACTCTTCATACACTTCATTCAAGGCCTCACCCTCCAATACCACTCCCAAAGCATCCAAATGATGCTTCAATGCAGCTCTTCCACTTCTTGCTGTCAAGACAATCGATGATTCATGAACTCCAACATCTTTAGGATCGATGATTTCATAATTCTCTCGGTGCTTTAATACACCATCCTGATGGATTCCCGAAGAATGTGCAAAGGCATTTCTTCCAACAATTGCCTTATTCGGCTGAACAGGCATATTCATCAGCTTGGAGATTAACCTACTCGTTTCATATATCCTTGGAGTGACGATGTTGGTATGAATTGGAATATCATGGTGGCATTTGATCGCCATGACTACTTCTTCCATGGAGGTATTTCCAGCTCTTTCACCGATACCATTGATCGTCACTTCCACTTGTCTGGCTCCATTTTGAACCCCTGCGATGGTATTTGCTGTTGCCATTCCCAAGTCATTGTGGCAATGCGTCGCTATGATTGCTTTATCAATGTTAGAGACATTTTCTTTTAAATGTCTGATGATAGAGCCATATTGCTCGGGAAGACAATAACCCGTAGTATCTGGAATATTGACTACAGTAGCGCCAGCTTTGATAACCTGCTCTAGGATTCTTGCTAAGAATTCTTTTTCGGCACGGCCGGCATCTTCTGCATAAAATTCCACATCTTCTACATAGCGTTTAGCATATTTTACCGCCCTGACCGCCCGTTCAATGATTTCATCTGGCGTAGATCTGAGTTTGTATTGTATGTGAAAAGGAGACACACCGATTCCAGTGTGAATCCTTCCTTTTTTGGCGTATTTCAGTGCTTCAGCAGCTACATCAATATCCTTTTCCACAGCTCTGGAAAGGGCGCAGATAATGGGATTTGATACAGCTTTGGAAATTTCAACAACTGAATTGAAGTCACCTGGACTGGATATTGGGAATCCAGCTTCGATCACATCAACTCCCAGTTCCTCTAATGCCTTAGCGACCACAATCTTTTCTCGGGTGTTCAATTGACAACCCGGTACCTGTTCCCCATCACGAAGGGTGGTATCGAATATCCATAGCTTTTCACTCATAATATTAGTTATTTTCGGGTCTTAACTTCCTGACGGTTGCGCCAGCTTGCCACATTTCAGAATCTCTCAATTCTTTCAATTCAGCTTCTAATTTTACTCTGTAGTCAGATTTACTATTTGAATCAATTGATTTTTGTGCTTCTTTTCCTGTTTTCACAGAATCATATAGCTCTTCAAATACCGGCTTAGTTGCATCTCTGAAAGGCTTCCACCAATCCAAGGCTCCTCTTTGTGCTGTAGTAGAGCAATTGGCATACATCCAGTCCATGCCATTTTCTGCCACCAATGGCATCAAACTCTGCGTCAATTCTTCCACTGTTTCATTGAAAGCCTCCGAAGGAGTATGTCCATTCGCTCTCAATACTTCATATTGTGCAGCAAAAATCCCTTGGATCGCCCCCATCAAAGTCCCTCTTTCACCTGTCAAATCAGATGTAACTTCTCTGTAAAAATCAGTCTCAAACAAGTACCCTGATCCAACACCGATTCCAAGTGCTACTACTCTATCTTTTGCTTTTCCTGTTCCATCTTGGAAGATGGCATAGGAAGAATTCAATCCTCTACCTTCTACAAACATTCTTCTCAAAGATGTTCCAGAACCTTTTGGAGCTACCAAGATCACATCCACATCAGCTGGCGGAACGATACCTGTTTTCTCTTTGTAAGTCACGCCAAATCCATGAGAAAAATACAAAGCTTTTCCAGGAGTAAGGTGTTTTTTCACTGTAGGCCAAAGTGCAATTTGTCCTGCATCAGATAGTAAGAATTGAAGGATTGTCCCTTTTTCACAGGCTTCTTCCAATTCGAAAAGTGTCTCTCCAGGAACCCAACCATCAGCGACTGCTTTGTCCCAAGTCTTAGAATCTTTTCTTTGACCAACGATGACGTTGAAGCCATTGTCTTTCAAGTTCAATGCTTGACCAGGACCTTGTACTCCGTAACCCAATACAGCAATTACTTCGTCCTTCAATACTTCTCTAGCTTTCTCCAGTGGAAATTCCTCTCTGGTTACTACATTTTCTTCTACTGATCCAAATTTCAGTTTCATAGTTTTTGGTTTTATAAGGTTTGATTATTTAAATACTCTGATACAGAAAATCTAGGCTTGGCGATGGCAACACGGCCTGACCTAGAAAATTCAAGAAGATTGTAAGGCTTGAGTGTTTCCAACAAAGCCTGTGTATCTTCTTTGTGCCCAGTAAATTCTATGACCACAAATTCCTTCTCAGCTGCGATAATATGGGCATTATATTGTCTGATTACTTTTTCCAAACTCGCATCTAAGCTGTCTATTGGAAGTTTGTATAGCGCTATTTCCTGATAGACCACTTCGGTATCCATGAAATAATACGCTTTGATCACGTCTGTGATTTTCTCAATTTGCTTGACCAATTGAATGATTTGTTCTTCCGTGACAGCACACTCAATCGTGATCTTATGGATTCCATCCAAGCGGCTTTCAGAAGCTGTAAGTGCATCAATATTGATCCCCCTTCTGGTGAAAATGATCGTAATCCTATTGAGGATACCGATGAAATTCTCTGTATAAATTAGTATGGTATAGCGATTCATAAATTCTGGATTTAGCTTAATCTTACCTCTTCTACTGAGCATCCCGTGGCTATCATTGGGAATACATTGTCTTCTTTTTCCACAACCACTTCCAAGAAATAGGGACCATCATGTAAAAACATGTCTGCCACTGCCTCACTCAGTCCATCTCTTACTGAAACTTTTGACGCTTTGATACTGTAAGCCTCTGCGAGTTTGATAAAATCAGGATTATCCAGTTCTGTAAATGAATATCTTCTATCAAAGAACATCTGCTGCCACTGCCTTACCATCCCAAGAAAGTTATTATTCAAGAGCACAACTTTTACAGGAGCTTTGGTCTGCATAATCGTCCCGAGTTCTTGGATAGTCATTTGGATTCCTCCATCTCCGACAACACAGATAACCTGACGACTATAATCATACATTTGCGCACCAAGCGCAGCAGGAAGGGCAAAACCCATGGTTCCCAATCCACCAGATGTCACTTGGGTCTTGGAAGTTTTATAGTCAAAATACCTCCAAGCGATCATTTGGTGTTGACCAACGTCTGTGACCAAAATAGCATCATCGGCTTTATATTGATTGATAAAACGAATCACTTCGCCCATCGTGAGCCCAACCTTGGTTGGAGAAAGATCATTAGCGATGACAGATTCCTTTTCTAGCAATTCCAATTCTTTGAATCTAGAAAGCCATTCATCATGGCTATTTATTTCAACTGCCTCGGTTAACATGGACAAACTCTGCTTACAGTCTCCCAAAACAGGAGCATCAGCAAATACATTTTTGTTGATTTCTGCAGGATCCAATTCTAAGTGGACAACTTTCGCCTGCTTTGCATAGCGCTTCAAATCCCCCGTCACACGATCATCAAATCGCATCCCAATAGCGATCAACACATCACAATGATTAGTTAGCATATTTGGAGCATAATTACCATGCATACCAAGCTTGCCTACATAAGAAGGGTGCTCTTCAGAAATCGCTCCCGAGCCCAATAAGGTGCAAGCTGCTGGTATCCCTGTTTTGTCTAAAAAAGCTTTTAACTCAGCCTCTGCTTTTCCAATCACGACACCTTGACCATATAAAACATAGGGTCTTTGTGCAGCTTTGATCAATTCAGCTGCTTTCTGAACCTCATCTTTTTTGATTTCAAAATAAGGTCTATAGGATCTAATACTTAGACAAGGCACATAATTAAACTCTCCAGCCTCAGTCTGTGCATTTTTTGTGATGTCAATCAAAACTGGCCCTGGACGACCTGATCTTGCGATATGAAAGCCTTTGGCAATTGCCGGTGCGATATCTTCAGCCCTTCTTACCTGAATATTCCACTTTGTCACAGGCATGGAAATACCAACTACATCAGTTTCCTGAAAAGCATCTGTTCCCAAAAGATGAGCAGCCACTTGGCCAGTGATACAAACCAATGGTGTACTGTCTATCATCGCATCAGCTAAGCCAGTAATAAGGTTAGTCGCTCCGGGACCAGAAGTTGCTAATGCTACTCCGACTTGACCAGAAACACGTGCATAACCTTGCGCCGCATGGATTGCTCCCTGCTCGTGACGTGTCAAAACGTGCCTGATCTGATCACTGTAATCATAAAGCGCATCATAAACAGGCATGATGGCTCCACCAGGATAGCCAAATATGTGTTTGGCATTTTCCGCAATCAAAGATCTCACTACGATATCTGCTCCTCTTATCATGGTGTTAGGATTTTATTGTTTGTCAGTTACGCAACCTTCTGAAGCGGTGGAAACCAATAAATTGTATTTTTTTAATGTGCCTTGAAGCCCGCTGAGGTCTTTGTTTTTCCAAGTTTTTTTCCTTTCGGCAAATTCTTCCTCAGACACCTTACAGCTTAATTCCAAGGAATCAGCATCTATGGTGATCAAATCGCCATCTTTCAGTAATCCAATTGGACCTCCCAAATACGCTTCTGGGGTGACATGGCCGACGACAAAGCCGTGTGTTCCTCCAGAAAATCTACCGTCCGTAATCAAGGCTACGTCAGACCCAAGTCCTGCACCAATGATCATCGATGTGGGCTTGAGCATCTCAGGCATACCCGGACCACCTTTTGGACCAATGAATCTGATTACGATCACTTCTCCTTTTTGAACTTGCTTGTTTTTGATGGCTTCATTCGCATCCAACTCAGAATCAAAGCATCTTGCTGGACCTGTAAATGATTTGCCTTCCTTGCCAGAAATCTTGGCTACAGAACCCTCAGGTGCTAAATTTCCCTTCAAAACACACAAATGCCCTGAAGCTTTGAGTGGTTGTTCGATCGGATGGATGACATTGACCAAAGAAGGAACAACTGGATCAATATCTGCTAAATTCTCTGCGAGCGTTTTTCCAGTCACCGTCATGCAGTCTCCATGCAGAAGGCCATTGTTCAAAAAGTATTTCATAAATGCAGGAAGGCCTCCTTGTTCGTAAAGATCTTCCATCAAAAATTTCCCTGATGGCTTGAAATCTCCAAGCAAAGGTGTTTCGTCATTGATTTTCTTAAAATCATCCAGCGTAAAATCAATCCCAGCAGTTTTCGCGATTGCCAAGAGGTGTAAGGTTGCATTTGTACTCCCACCCAAAGCAATGACAACCCTTACTGCATTCTCAAGGCTTTTTCGGGTGACAATATCTTTTGGAGTGATGTTTTTTTCTAAAAGTATCTTGATGTATTTCGATGCCTCTTTGCATTCATTCAGTTTTTCTGGGCTATCCGCAGGGCTAGAAGAGGAATAGGGCAAAGACATTCCCATGGCTTCAATAGCCGAAGACATGGTATTGGCAGTGTACATACCACCACAAGCACCCGCACCTGGGCAGGCATTTTGAATAACTCCTTGATAGTCGACATCATTCATTTCTCCTTTGACACGTTTGCCATAGGCTTCAAAAGCAGAAACGATATTTAATTTTTCTCCTTTGTAATTCCCTGATCGGATTGTGCCTCCATAGACCATAATGGAGGGCCGATCGATGCGTAGCATGCCCATGACAGCACCCGGCATATTCTTATCACAACCTGCCACGGCAATACATGCGTCAAAAGAGTGGCCTAGTATAAAAGACTCGATGGAATCTGCAATGATCTCACGAGAAACCAAAGAATAGCGCATTCCTGCAGTACCCATGGAGATACCGTCAGATATCCCGATGGTATTAAAAACCAAACCGGTCAGACCATCTGCCTTGGTGGCATCTTTGATCAGACCGGCGAAGTCATTGAGGTGCATATTGCAGGGATTACTTTCGTATCCGCAACTGGCAACACCCACGAAGGGTTGATTCATTTGTTTATCAGTCATTCCTGTGGCATACAACATGGCCTTTCCTGCTGGATGCTCTTCATTTTGGCTGATTTCCCAACTGTATTTCTTCAAACTCATGGTTCAATAGGTTTATTTGATAGGCTTGTATAAAAAAAGTGCCTCACTTGTATGAGGCACTTAGATTTATATGGTTGTTTAATTTATATAGTCTAGCGCCTCATTGTTTTCCAATGATGAGAATAATAAATCCAATAAGGCTGACTAATCGTGGCATGTGATAATATTTCTTTATGTTATAAATCAACGATACAATATTAAACCTCAATTTCCACAGATACAATATTTTAATTGTTTTTTTATTATTAAGACAATCTTTTGAATCTGCCATTATTTATTTTATAAAAATATAAGCAATGCTTTTTATATTATATCAAAATTAAATTTTCAAAAAATGAATATAATTTAAAATTTTTGAAATAAAGCTTCGAATTTCATTAATGTTAATAAATGATTATTTTTATTGATTTTTTTATAACAAAAAAAATTACTATTAACTGAATACACAACAAAACCCGTAATTTTTTAGAAAGAATAAAAGGGTGATTTCAAAACTTTGTTTCGATTAGATTAAAAAAACAAATGAATTTTTAAGAATGAGTTAATTTTGATCAGGAATTTTTAATTTCGGCACATGATCAGTTTTCCAAACGCAAAAATCAACCTTGGCCTCCATATTACAGCCAAAAGAAAAGACGGGTATCACGATATCGAGACTTGTATGGTTCCGATTCCACTTTATGATGCCTTGGAAATGATTTTGGATAAGAAAACTACTTTTACGAACACAGGATTGGAAATCCCTGGTTCTGAAAAAGACAACCTTATCCTCAAAGCACTAAAACTCCTGAGAAAGGATTTTAATGAATTACCGCATTTAAATATCCACCTGCATAAAAACATCCCAATGGGTGCAGGTCTGGGAGGAGGTTCTGCTGATGCTGCTTTTGCTTTGAGCATGATGAACAATCTTTTTGATCTGTTGCTAGAAGATTGGTTTTTGGAAGACTATGCGGCGCAGTTGGGGAGTGATTGTCCATTTTTTATAGAAAATACACCTAAAATAGC
This sequence comes from Belliella aquatica, assembly GCF_014637795.1. Classification (GTDB taxonomy): domain Bacteria; phylum Bacteroidota; class Bacteroidia; order Cytophagales; family Cyclobacteriaceae; genus Belliella; species Belliella aquatica. The sequence goes on from NZ_BMFD01000016.1 coordinate 70,980, forward strand.
TACGGGTAGAGGCGAAATCTTGGAACCTGTCGAGGTGGACCTTTCAGGAAAACACCTCCTCTTGATCAATCCTAATATTCATATCGGAACCAAAGAAGCTTATGCTGGAGTAGCTCCAAAAGCTTCCTCCATTATTTTAAAAGAAGTACTTGCAGACCGAAGTCGATGGAAGGATGAATTGGTTAATGATTTTGAAGCAAGCATCTTCCCTCGCTACCCAGAAATAGCTTCGATCAAATCACACCTGTATGAAATGGGTGCATTTTATGCTGCGATGTCAGGGTCAGGCTCAACTGTGTTTGGATTGTTTCACGAAAAGCCTGAAAAGGGAAATTGGAAGGAAGGTTATTTTGTGTTTGAGGGAGAGATGTAGAAAAGTTCATAAATCATTTATGACAGATCTATATTTACATTTCATAAATATGTTTTGTATTTTTACTTCAAATGTAAAAATATGACAACTTTCACCAGCTCACTTCCAAATGACTTATTGGAAATGCTCGATGAGCATGCCAAGAAATTAGAAATCCCTAAAAACAAGCTAATTGAAAAAGCCTTGAGATTATACCTTGAGCATCTTAAAAGAGCTGCATATGTAAAATCATATAGTCAAGCCAAAGAAGACAAGGACATGATCGATTTGGCAGAAGAAGGGATGGTGGAATATTTCAAGCAGATAGAAGATGAAACAAGGTGAAATCTGGTATGCTGATCTGAATCCAAGCAAAGGTTCCGAACAAGCTGGATTCCGTCCGGTGGTCATTATCAGTGGAAACTTGCTCAACAAACACCTCAAAGTAGTCATTACAGTTCCTTTGACTTCCAAAATCAAAAATTATCAAGGCAATCCAATTTTAATCCCTGACACTGCCAACAACCTGATGGAAATATCTGAAATGATGGTGTTTCATATTCGCTCCATTTCAAAAGAACGCTTGGTAGAAAAAATAGGGAGAATTTCCGACAAGGAACTTCAAATGGCTTTGACAACTCTGGGGGATATTACAACGCTATAAGTACCTCGGAACTTTCTGTAATTCACATTTTATAATTTATTGAAGATAAATTGGCTTTAATATAACCTATTTAAAAAACGAATATCGTCAAGAAAATGAAACTTATCATTTAGACATCCTACCTTTAAGGAGACTTTTTAGTAAATGATTCTAGATTGAATATCATAGAAACTCGCTTTAGTCTTAATGATCACGAAAGGCTCTAAATCCTAGAGAAAAATTCAACTTCACCCCTCAAACTCTATTTGATTTTTCAATCTGTGAAAATTAGGTCAATCCCGATTATCGGGACAGGTTCGGTGTCATCTGCATCCTATCCTAATTTTTAATTCAAACCCCCAAAACCCTTTTCGCTTGCCTCCTCCTATTGAAATAATTGAAAACTGGATAGAGCAACACGGAAATCAAAATAATCAATGTTCCCAGATAAAACCCTGGAGTCATCTGCTCCTTTTCTCCAAAAATCAAAACTGCTAGCACAATGCCATAAACAGGCTCTAGGTTTACGGTAAGGTTAATGGCGAAAGCTGTCAATCGACGCATCAATTCTACAGAAACTGAAAAAGCATAAACTGTACAAACACCACCCAAAAGAAACAGCCAAAACCAATCCCAACCTTGTGGAATCAGTTGTAACCCTGCTCCTTCTGTGAAAAAAGCTGCATAAAATGGCATAAATAAAACCGAAAATATACAAGCTCCCAGCATTTCATAAAAGGTCAATACATAAGGTGAATGTCTTTTGGTCAACCTGCCATTGATGACAGTAAAAATTGCTGCAATCAAAGCCGAAGCCACTGCCATAGTCAAACCCAGCCAATAGCCTCCCTCAAAGCTGAAAACTACATAAAGCCCAGATATCACCATCAAGCCAAGTAGAATTTCGAACCATTTTACTTTTGATTTATTGACCATTGGTTCGATAAGTGCTGTCCACAGCGAGGTAGTTGCCATGCCTGCAAGACATACCGAAGCGGTCGAAACCCGAGCAGCCCAGAAAAACAAAATCCAATGCAAGCTGATCAAAAAGCCTGTTCCGATGACTTTAGCAAGTTCTTGATTGGAGAGTTTGATTTTTTGCTTTTTCACTAAAAAAACCAAGCCTAGAAACCCACTTGCCAGCAAAGTTCTGTAAAAGACGATTTCAACTGAAGGAATACTTATCAGCAATCCCAAAATGGCAGTAAACCCCCAAATCACCACGATGAAATGAAGCATCAAATAATCCTTGATCGTAGAGTTCTGAAGCATAATTATCTAGGCACTGTTTTGTACAACACCAAACCCGTGACAGCAAATACTAGATTGGGTAACCATATAGCAAACAAAGGATAGGTCGTCCCTGCTTCTGCAAAAGTCCTGGAAAGGAGAAACAAAATGATATAAACAAAAGCCAACAAAAAGCCCAAAGCAATCTGAAAACCAGAGCCACCTCTAGTTTTTTTGGAGGAAACAATCACGCCGATAAATGTTAGGATAATCGCTGCAAAAGGTGACATATACCGCACATAGCGCTCGATTTTATAATAATTCACATTGTCAGCACCCCTATCTTCTAGGACTTGGATTTGCTTAGACAGCTCAGGGAGTTTTAAGGTTTCATGATGATTGGAAGGCAGATCGAAATCATCTGGTGTGATAGAAAGTAAGGTATCTAAATTATCTCCTTTGGTATATGTCTCTCCTCTTTCATTTAATACCCTTAAATTCCAGTTTCTGGCACTCCAAGAGTTGATGGCGGTATCCCAAACAATCCTATCCGCAGAGAACTTAGCAACCAACTCTCCATCTCTGATTTGTTCCAAGGTGAAACTATAGCCCATATTCCCCACAGGGTAATACCTAGAAATATATGCATAGACATCAGGGGCTACTTTGATATGGATATTGGATTCGTTGTAAAATTTGGTCTCTTCGAGATACTGAGTTTTGAACTCAGTCACTCCTGCTGTCGCCACAGGCAAAACCCATCCATTCAATAAAAAAGAGGCTGCACCAATCATCGCTGCTCCTACAAAAAAAGGAATCAACATGCGGACAAAACTGGTTCCTGAGCTCAAAATTGCAATTATCTCTGTCCTTCCTGCCATTTTGGAAGTGATGAAAATAACAGAGATAAATACGGTTATCGGAGTTAGTAAATTATTCAAGTACAAGCCATAATTAGCCATATACTTGAGGATTTGGACTGCAGGTACTTTATTTCGGATAAAGGCATCATTCTTTTCTGTAAAATCCAGAACAAGCACAATAAGGATCAACATCAAAACCACAAAAAAGTAGGTCTTGAGAAAATCCTTAATGATAAGTTTATCCAATATTTTCATATTACAATCTTGTGCTGACTTTTTTGACCATTTGATCTTTCCACGAGGAGAATTCTCCTGATTTGATTTTCTCCCTCGCCTGTCCTACCAGCCAAAGGTAAAATGCTAAGTTATGAATACTTGCTATCTGCGCACCAAGTATTTCTTTGGAAATCGTCAAATGTCTCAAATAGGCTTTGGAATAAAAACTACTAACGTAAGAATTGATCGCAGGGTCTATCGAACTGAAATCTTCTTTCCATTTTTCGTTTTTGATATTGATAATCCCTTCTGAAGTGAAGAGCATTCCATTTCTGGCATTCCGCGTTGGCATCACACAGTCAAACATATCCACGCCAAGTGCGATACACTCCAGAATATTAGCAGGAGTACCTACACCCATCAAGTATCGAGGCTTATCTCCCGGCAAGATATCCGTGACCATTTCGGTCATTTCGTACATCATCTCTGCAGGTTCTCCGACTGAAAGTCCACCGATGGCATTCCCTTCCCGATCACAGGAAGCAATAAATTCAGCAGATTGTTTCCTCAAATCTTTATAAACTGAACCTTGAACAATTGGAAATAAGGTTTGGCTGTAGCCATATTTCCCTTCTGTACTATCAAATCGCTCAATGCAACGCTTTAACCAACGGTGAGTCATGTCCATGGATTTTCTTGCATACTCAAACTCACATGGATAAGGCGTACACTCGTCAAAAGCCATGATGATATCTGCCCCAATGCTACGTTGGATATCCATAACACCTTCAGGAGAAAAAATATGTTTTGATCCGTCTATATGGGATTTGAAAACGACCCCTTCTTCGGTGATTTTCCTTGTTCCGGCTAAAGAAAAAACCTGATATCCTCCACTGTCTGTTAAGATGGGTTTTTCCCAGCCATTGAATTTATGAAGTCCTCCTGCTTTCTCCAGCACACCCAGTCCCGGTCTCAAGTACAAATGATAAGTATTTCCCAAAATAATCTGAGCTTTGATATCATAGGTCAACTCACGCTGATGTACGGCTTTCACCGAACCCGCTGTACCGACAGGCATAAAAATAGGAGTTTCTATATCTCCATGATCAGTTTTGAGTAGTCCTGCCCTCGCTTTACTTTGAGGATCTGTATGTTGTAAGGTAAACTTCATATATTTTTTTTAAGAAGCCTAGCAATAATTTAGGCATTGCTGGCACTTAATGATAAATTCAAGCACAAAAATATAAGCTTATTCTTAATTGAATGCTGAATTTGCTTTTATATTTGCCTGTTAAATAATCTGGAATGATCAATGATGTTTTGTGGATTGTGTTTTTGGTTGCGCTTGGCGTGCAATTGATATACATCCTTCTTATTTTTACTCGGCTTTCTTTTTTTAATCGGAATAAAATTTCGACTTCCAACTCCAACACATCTGAGGGAGTTACCATCATCGTCGCTGCGCATAATGAAAAAGAAAATCTAAAGAAGTTGATTCCGATTCTTTGCAGTCAAGATTATCCCAATTATGATGTGATGATCATCAATGACCGCTCCTTTGACGGTACCCGTGTGCTTCTTGAGAAAATGATGGGCCAATACCCACAACTCCGCACCGTAACCATCAAATATACTCCCGACCATGTCACCTCAAAAAAATATGCGCTTACTTTGGGGATCAAAGTAGCTAAAAATGATGTCCTATTATTGACAGATGCTGACTGCATTCCTCAGTCAGATCAATGGATTCGGTTGATGACCGCACCAGTTCGGGAAGAAGGGAAAACTTTCGCCCTTGGCTATTCTCCATATGAAAGGGACCATGGAGTTCTGAATAAATGGATACAATTTGAGACGTTGTGGACAGGGTTGCTTTATTTCTCCTTCGCACTTTGGGGCGCTCCTTTTATGGGTGTAGGTAGGAATCTATCCTACCGTAGAGGGTTTTTTATGGAGAAAAAAGCCTTCAAAGATCTTTGGCAAATTGACTGTGGCGATGATGATCTTTTCATCAATAAATATGCGAATGGCAAAAATACATCTGTGGTTATCCACCCCGATAGCATTACTTTATCCAGACCCAAGTCCACATGGAAAAGTTACTTTAGACAAAAGAAGAGGCACTTTCATGCCGGGAAATATTACAGGGGCAAAGACAAACAGAAAATTGGACTTTACTCATTTTCCCATCTATTATTTTGGGGATCAGGTATTACCCTAGCTATATTTTTAGGCTTAAGTCAAAATTGGGAACAATTTTCGCTAATTATGGGTATAACTATTGTTCGATCGATATTGCTCACTTCAGTAGTCACATCGGCAAGAAAAAAACTCGAAGGAAATACCAAAGTGTTTTGGACATCGCTTTATGATGTCATTTATCTAGGGTATTTTTGGATCATCGGCACATTAGGGTATCAGTCAAAAAAAGTTAGATGGAAGTAAATTCAAGAGGTTTTTCAAATAAAGCATTAGAAGATTTTGATCTCATCGATCGTGCGGTAGATCAAAATGATCAGCAAGCTTATGCTGCGTTGATGAAGCGCTATAAAAAAGCGGTGTACTTCATGATTCTGAAAATGATTCGCGATGCAGACGATGCCGAAGACCTCACGATGGAAGCTTTCGCCAAAGCTTTCAAAAACCTTCATAAATTCAAGAAAGATTATACTTTTAGCACTTGGCTTTTTAGAATCGCCACAAACAATACCATTGACTTTATCCGAAAGAAAAAACTCAAAACCATGAGTCTCAACACTACACTCAGTGATGATGGGGGAAACTCTGTGACCATTGACGTAGAAGATGATGAAAACAACCCTCAGGACGAATTCATCAGATCTCAAAGAATTGAGATGGTGAGGGTGTTTGTGGATAAATTACCAGCCAAATATCGAAAACTCGTAGAACTCCGCTACTTCCAAGAACTCTCTTACGACGAAATTGCTAAGGAACTCGACAAACCTCTAGGAACGGTAAAGGCCCAACTTCACCGATCAAGAGAATTGCTTTTCGAAATCGCCTCAGGGAAAGAAAAGCATATCTAAAAGTTTTAAGAGCTCGTCCGCCGTGGCGGATTGAAAGATTTGGAAGTCTATTTGATTTTTATCACCCATGGAAATCTGCTCAATCAAAGTCATCTCTGGTCTATTAGCACACTGATGACGCTGATTGGACAGATCAACGCTGATTCTTTTTTTATCTGCGCCCATTCGCCTTATCCGCGTTCTATTGGCACACAGGTGACGCTGATCGAGCAGATTTTCACTGATTTTATTTTTTACCCGTGACCATCCGCATTATCTGCGTTCTATCACTGAAACCAAGTTGATCTAAAAATAAAGCTTCTTATCCTTAATAAATTCCTCCACCTTATCCGGCAACAAATAGCGAACAGAATGGCCTGATTTGATGGATTCTCTGATGAATGTGGCTGAGATATCCATCAATGGTGCAGCTATAAACTGTACATTGGGATGCTCAAAATCTGGATTGGAACCAGGGCGGGGATAAACATAAAGCCCATAATGCTCGAGAACCTGCTCGTGATTTTTCCACTTGTGAAAATGCTGCAGATTATCACCTCCGATAATCAGCCTAAATTCATGCTGTGGGTTTTTTTCTGAAAGAAAAGTCAGGGTATCTATCGTAAAACTTGGCTTGGGCATGTGAAATTCCACATCTGAAGCCTTAAAAAAGAAATGATCGGCGATGGCGAGCTCTACCATCTTAAGCCGATCAAATTCATGTAATAATGTTTTTCTAGCTTTGAAGGGATTTTGAGGACTGACCACAAACCACACTTCATCCAAATCAGTCTGATCTTGCATCACATTGGCGATAATCAAATGGCCGACGTGAATAGGATTAAAAGATCCGAAAAAAAGCCCGATTTTCAAATTTATTTTGCTAAGAATTCTCCTACCAGCGTCTCTGCTTCTGCAAATGACTTTTGCATATCATCATTGACGATGGTTACATCAAATTTATTTTCAAAGCCCATCTCAAATTTGGCCTTGTAAAGCCTACGAGAAAGACTCTCTTCTGATTCTGTTCCTCGGTCTTTCAGCCTTTCGGTCAAAACCTCTAAAGAAGGCACTTTGACAAATATCGCTATGGCTTGATCGCCGAAGTATTTCTTGAGATTAAGACCACCTTTAACATCCACATCGAAAATTACATGCTTTCCAGAATCCCAAATGCGCTGAATTTCTTCTTTGAGGGTTCCGTAGAAGTTACCTTCATACACTTCCTCCCACTCTATAAATGCGTCTTGATCAATTTTTGACTTGAATTCGTCGGGACTTAAAAAGTAATAATCTTTTCCATTTTCCTCTTCTCTCCCCCGTTTATCTCTCGTACAAGCGGAAATGGAGAATCCCAAATTTGGATATTTCCCTATTAAATGTCTGACTATGGTCGTTTTGCCTGAACCTGATGGAGCTGAAAAAATAATCGCTTTACCTGATGACATATTTTTTATTTAATCTCTTCGATTTTTTGACGGATATCCTCCACAAGTTGAGAAGGCACTTCATGTTTGGTACACTTAGTTCTAAGCACTTCCTTGATTGCAGCCTCCAGATGATAATGCTCAAAGCAAGGTTGGCATTTGGCAAGCTTCGACTTCAAGACTTCCTGTGAATCAGGCGCATCGTTTCCGTCCAAGATACTTTCCAGCAACTGAAAGCATTTGCTCACATCATTACACTGCAATTTCCTTTCTCCTGTTCCTTCTAAATTATTGTCCATTTACTTTTCAATCTAGGGTAATCTATAATATCTCTTATTCTATCTAATCTCTTGTATTATTCCTCTTCGTCTGTCTTGTAGCCCATATCTTGAGCATAGGAACGTAGCTTGTCTTTCAATAAGTTCCTCGCTCTATGCAATCTAGACCTTACAGTCCCTATAGGAATATCCAAGATCTTCGCCATTTCTTCGTAAGTAAAGCCTTCCAAATCACAAAGAATGATCACGGTACGAAAATCAACAGCAAGACTATTGAGTGCATTGGAAATCTCATCTCCAAGCATATCCTTAACAGAATCCACCCGCAAGTCAGACGTGATGCCATAATCAACATCATCTGAGTTGTAATAAGTTTCAACTTCTTGATAATCAACTTTAGCAGGTTGCTTACTTTTCTTTCTGTAATCGTTGATAAAGCTATTTTTCAAAATCCTGAACAACCAAGCCTTGGCATTGGTACCCTGCTCGAAAGAATTGATAAATCGGTAGGCTTTGAGGTAAGTATCTTGCACGAGGTCTTTGGCATCGTCCTCGTCGAAGGTTAGCCGGTAACCAAAATTATACATGGAATCTATGTGTGGCATAAATTCCCCGTCGAAAATCCTGTTTTTTTCCTGATCGGAATATTTTTTTCTCTGCACTTCAGACATAAGTATCAAAAGTAAGCAATGGGTCAAATTATAGCTAATTTTTTTGAAAAAAGTGATTTTCATTCTGCCCACAATCGACAGTCAATTGCCCACAGTTTTGAGAAATCAGGTAGTAAAAGGTTTATACATTGCTACTATTTTAGATATTTGTGGATGAAAAAAGACCAGCCTAGTTGAATATTAAGTCCATTTTCTACTCAAATAACGATTAAAGCTAACCCTCTTTGTTACTTCCAAAATGCTGTGGACTGTCGACCGTTGTCAGTTGACATATAATGAGCATGATTTCGTTTGTCAATTGTAAAGCCTAACTTTAACCTTCACCCTCTAGATCAAACATGTAATGTTCCTAATCAAACTTATTTCTTACCTTCCTTTAAGCATCCTTTACTTGTTTTCAGATTTGTTATATCTGATAGGATATTATGGGATTGGATATAGGAAAAAGGTGATCAAAGAAAATCTACTGCATGCTTTTCCAGAAAAATCAGTAGCGGAGCGATTGGAAATTGAACGGAAATTTTTTAGAAATCTGACAGATTCTTTTGCGGAAATTATCAAAATGCACACCATATCAAAAGAGGAGTTGACGAGAAGAGTTCAAATCGAAAATGCTCACATTCCGTTAGATCTTGTCGCAAAAGGTGAAGTTGTAGTAGGTATGACGGGACATTTCTTCAATTGGGAGATGCATTTGCTCCATATGATGGCCAATGTCAGTACGCAATGCGAGGTAGTGTACCTCAAAGTAAACAGTCCTTTTTTCGAAAAACTGATGAAAACCATCCGAAGTAGATTTGGGGGAATGCTGGTAGAACGAGCGGCTTTTCAACGGGAATACCTGAGAAATAGGAACACCCCACGCTTGATCGTCCTAGCTGCAGACCAAAGACCAACTAAAGCTGAAATCCGTTATTGGTCACCTTTCATGAATCGAGAGACAATTTTCTTTGAAGGTGCAGAGAAGCTTGCCAAGCGCTTTGGGCATACGGTGATATATTCTGAAGTACGCAAACCCAAACGCGGCCATTATATCTTTACCTACAGCCTTATGGACAGTCCTCCTTATGATCATGCGGCGGAACATAGCATCACTGATGAATTTATCCGCCGAACAGAGCAAAGTATCCGCAAAAGTCCAGATCTTTATCTTTGGAGCCACAACCGCTGGAAAGTCAGTCGATGATATTCTATAGCACGCTAATGACGCTGATCGAGCAGATTTTCACTGATTTTTTTAACCTGTGACCATCCGCTCAACCCGCATTATCCGTGTTCTATCCAGCTAAAAACTAAAATAGCTATTCCAAAAAATCTTTTATTTGTTTATCAAATCCTGGTATTCCTGGTGCAGCTTCTGAGTGAATCAGGTTTTTTTCTACCAAATAGATCTGAATATCTTTCTTTTGAGGATAATTCTCCAGCTTATTTAATTTATAAAATTGGTCATCCCTATCGTATAGTACAGGATATGGAAAATCTATTTTTTCTAAAACTCTCAAAAGGTAGTCCTTATCGATAACTCCTTTTGGATGTTGACCCCCAAAGACAAATATCACAGGAAGATCTTCGTTCTTCTCTTTCAATTCATGTATTGACTTGGAAATGAGCATAAGATAATTGGTAGATCTTCCTGTTTGCAACCCAAAATAACCTACCATTTTTTTATCACAATCAAGGCATAAGTTTTCGTTTACCTCACCAACATAAATTTGCTCTAAACCTTCAGGAAATTCTATCGTTTCAGGAGGCCTATCTGAACAGGAACTAAGTATGAATGTCAAAATTGTTACAAGGAAAAGAGATTTCATAAGCTGAGGAATTGTAGCTATCATTTTCTATTTATTTAACATTTATCTTAGCACGCACAAGTACAGGATAATCGAATTCAGTTTCTTCAAGCTTGCTTTCAAAAGATATAGGCACTTGATTACCAAGCTTTGCAGTAAGCACAGAATGATAAGACAAAAACATCACTTCGCCATTTTTAAAACCAATTGGGTCACTAAATAAATCTTCATCTTGAGTATTCGCTTCCCAAAAGTATGACCTTCCGTTTTCTTTGTTAATCAGAACTACTTTTTTGTAAAAACCTGATTTGCTCTGAACATGGATGTTTGTCAAATAAAAATTTGAGTTAGAAAAAAGCGATTTGTAGGTCGCAAAACCATTTTCCATTAGGATTTCAAAACCTTCATTTATATCTACATCCCAAAACTCACCTGGAATCGAGTATTTTCCAAAATCTATTTCAAATACAGTAGAAAATTTACCATTTGAATATTCATAAACTTTATTGTTGAAAATTTCAGTGTAGTTAACCCCATCAATAGATTCATAAAAGCTACGTTCTGATAGAGGAATCATCGTATTTGTATAATCGTTTGGAAGAAAAGAATCTTGAATATTCCCCTTGGAATCACTCTTCACCACTCTATGAGATACGAAAGGCGAATTATACCCACCAGCTAATAAAAACCCCTGATCTTTGAGATTAAAAAATGAACCTGCTAAGTAGTCAACATCTGAAATTTTTGACAATTCACCAGATTTTGATTTCTGATAGATCGAAGTTTGATCTCCGATTGAAGATAAAAGAAGCAAATCACCGTCTTCTGAAACCTGAAAATCTTGAAGTCCCAACAATTGATTCGGACCCTCACCAACTTCTGCCTTTTTACCGAGGTATTTTCCGCTCTGATCAAAATGATAAACAGCATCAAATTTTTCAGCATCCATTATGAAAAAACCATCCTTATGCGCTCTGATTCTGAGTTCCATAGTCATAAGATTTTGCAAATTCGTCTCCAATGGAATTAGATCAGTAATTTCAAATGACTTGTTATCTATCAACTTTGCATCCTCAAGTTTCAACTGTAGCACACCACTTTCATCATAAAATCCGGGCTTACTATTACAAGACAAAATGATCAAAAAAACAGAAATAACACGAATTCTCTTTATCATAATAAATACTTTTAAATTAATATTTGATTTGAAATATAGCTAAAACTAAAAGACCTCACAAGCTAACTGAAAGAAGAATAGAACACTGAACCTGACCTGATCATCGGGATTATACTGATTGAACAGATAAATAAAATATTTTGTAAGTATATGATAAGTTCACTTACTTTTTCTTAACCTCTTCGATCTCTTTTCTAAGCAAATTAGGCATTCCCATTTCCGCATTTATGATTTTCTTCATTCCAATTAGATGAAAAGCCTGCAAAGGTTTATTCTCAGTCGAAGACTTATCAAGATTGTTTAAAAAGTAAAACTCATTATTTTGATCAAACATTACTTGAAAGGGAAATTCATATTCTTTTAAAATACGTTCAAGTGTAGATTTATTTTTTCCGTGAAAAACAAATAAAAAACCTACATCAGGATACTCTTCTGAGATTTCAACCCAACTTTACATAAGGGGCTTCAGAAAATACAAACTTCTCAGAGAGTAATCACAATAAATAACAATTTTTTGCTCACATTCTAAACAGACCTCTTTGCTTCCTTCTACTTCATCAATGATTTCCAAAGTCGAGGGAATAATGAATACTTCATTTTCACTTTTACATGCAAAGCAAAGAACCGTAACTAAGGTAATTAGGATTATATTTTTTATATTAAATGTTCTTTTTATTAAGGACTATAACTTGTAGTCAAAATCATTTTGGGGAACCTTACTCAAAAGAGCTGATGATTCTTTATTTTCATTAAAATCCAAGATAATTTTTCTCAATACTTTTAAGAAAAAATTTAGTCTTAACCACTAAACTAACTATATCAAAGATCTAATATTAAAAACTTCTTTCAAAAATCAAACTTCAATAAACTATTTAAAAGTTCGATTGGGTAAACAATTATACTATGATTTTTATCCACTTCCATTCCTCAAATCCATGTCATCCACTTTCTATTAAAGCCAAAAAATCCATTAACTTTGAAGCTTGTAGAACGGATAGATTAAGAATGGATTACCTCAAAGGACTGAACCCCCCACAAAAAGAAGCTGTAGAACACACTGATGGACCTGTGATGATCATTGCAGGCGCCGGATCGGGCAAAACACGGGTACTGACTTACCGAATTGCCCACTTGATCAATGCCAAAGGTGTTGACCCTTTCAATATACTCTCCCTGACTTTTACCAATAAGGCTGCTGCCGAAATGAAAAATAGGATAGAAAGATTGATTGGCCTAGAAGCTAGAAATACCTGGATGGGGACTTTTCACTCTACCTTTGCCAAAATCCTCCGTGTGGAAGCAGAAAAACTCGGTTACCCTTCCAACTTCACCATTTATGATTCTGATGATAGCAAATCACTGATTCGCTCTATCGTCAGGGAAATGAAACTGGACGATAAAGTTTACAAGGCGAATACGGTTCTTTCTAGAATTTCAGGTGCAAAAAACAGATTGATTTCTTGGGAAACTTACCTGACCGACCCTTACATCAAAACCGACGACGATGCAGCCATGAAGCCTCGTATGGGCGAGATTTACAAAACCTACCAAAAGCGTCTTTTCAAATCCTCTGCGATGGATTTTGATGATTTGCTGTTCAATACCAACATTCTTTTCAGAGACCACCTTGATGTTCTCAACAAATACCAACAGCGCTTCAAATATGTGATGGTGGATGAGTTTCAGGACACAAACCTCTCCCAATATCTGATCACCAAAAAACTTGCTGCTGTCCATCAAAATATCTGTGTGGTGGGGGATGATGCACAAAGTATTTACGCTTTTAGAGGTGCGGATATTCAAAACATCTTGAATTTTGAAAAGGATTATCCTGATCTTTTTATAGTCAAACTAGAGCAGAACTATCGCTCTACCAAAAACATCGTCCAAGCTGCCAACAGCATCATTGCCAAAAATAAAGCTCAACTTCAAAAAAACGTCTGGACACAGAATGTAGAAGGCGACATGATCGAACTGATCAAAGCGAGTTCTGACAATGAAGAAGGGCGTGTGGTAGCAACGACAATTTTTGAAGAAAAGAACAACAAAAAGCTCAATAACAGCGATTTTGCCATTCTCTATCGCACCAACTCTCAATCTAGATCGATGGAAGAAGCTTTGCGTAAAATGAATATCAACTACAAAATTGTCGGTGGACTTTCATTTTACCAAAGAAAAGAAATCAAGGACCTGATGGCATACATGCGCTTTGTGGTCAATCGAGACGACGAAGAAGCTTTTAAAAGAATCATCAACTATCCAAAAAGAGGAATTGGAGATACAACGGTAGAGAGAATGCTCGTGGCTGCTTACGAGCATGATATTCCACTTTGGGAAGTCATGACCAATGCGACTAGTTTCTTATCAGGAAGAGCTTCCAATGCAGTGGAAGATTTTACTACGATGATCAAAAGTTTCAGCATCGAAGTGGAGCGTAAGGATGCCTTTGAAGCAGCGACATCAATCTCCAAGCAATCGGGTTTGTTGAAAGATTTGTATGAAGACAAGACCATTGAGGGGCTCAACCGGTATGAAAACGTCCAAGAATTACTGAATGCCATTAAGGAATATGTTGACAATCCTGAAAATGAGGATAAGTCTTTAGGCGCATTCTTACAGGAAATTGCACTTTTGACAGACAATGACCGTGACAAAGACACTACCGATTCGGTGACCTTGATGACTATACATTCTTCCAAAGGCTTGGAGTTTAAGCAGGTATTTGTGGTGGGAATGGAAGAAGATCTTTTTCCATCGCAGATGATGATGCAAAGCAGAGAAGATTTGGAAGAAGAAAGACGTTTATTCTACGTCGCTTCGACTCGTGCCATGGACAAGCTATACCTTACCTATGCACTCACACGCTACCGCTATGGGAGATTGCTGAATTGTGAGCCGAGTAGGTTCCTCGAAGAAGTCGACCCTGCATGTATCCGGGTGAACAAACGGATGACTTCAGCACCATCGGGAGCTTTGAGAAACGAAGGAAGTGAGGGCAGAAATGGATTTATCGGCATCAAAAAAAATCCATCCATGCGTCCACAGACCACGGCCAAAGTTCACACTCCAAGTCCGGATTTTAAGCCTTCGAATACTAACAATCTTGCAGAAAGCATGTTAGTAGAGCATCCAAAATTCGGTTTTGGCAAGGTTTTGAAGATTGAAATAGAAGGAATCAATAAAAAAGCCACGATACAATTCGAGAATTTTGGAGAAAAGACTTTATTACTTAGCTTTGCAAAGCTCAGAATAATAGACTGAGAAGCATAGGCTTCCAAATTATTACAGCAAAATAAACCAAACTGATTTTAAATGATTTTTTGTACCTTCAAGGAGGTGGAGCAAATGGTTTGGCAATGAAACTAAATGAAAGAAACAAACACACAGTTATTTTGAAAGAATACGGAAAGAATATCCAAAGACTGGTCACGCATATTGCTGGCTTAGAAGATCGTGAGAGGCGCACTCAAAGTGCCTACACACTGGTAGAAATCATCAAGCAGCTCAATCCAAACCTGAAATTAGAAAGTGATCAGAAGATTTGGGATGATTTGTATATCATGTCAGATTTTACTTTAGAAATTGACGGTCCCTATCCGATGCCGGAAAAAGAATTGCTTGGCAAAAAACCACTTCCTATTGGTTACCCAATTGGAGAAGTGAAGTTCAAGCATTACGGTAGAAACATTGAAAAGCTGATCGAAAAAGCGGTAGAAATCGAAGATGACGAAGAGCAGGAAGCAGCGATAATTTATATCGGTCAGCTGATGCGAAGTTTCCATTCCACTTGGAACAGAGACAACTTCGATGATCAAATTATCCTCGACGATATCAAAACGCTTTCAAAAGACAAGTTGCATATCGACTTGGAGAAAGTAAAGGAAATGGGTCTTTTTGAAACCAATACAAGAAGAGATTTTAAGATTCCAATCGAGGCTGAAAACACTGGAAACAACAGAAGAAATTTCAGCGGAAATAACAGAAGAAGAAATAACAATAACGGAGGTCACTCCAAAAAACGTCGATAAATGTCTTCATTCAGAGTAAAAGGTGGATTAAAGCTCAAAGGGGAAATCACTCCTCAAGGAGCCAAAAACGAAGCGCTTCAGATTCTTTGCGCAGTATTACTTTCTCCAGAAAAAATCACCATCAACAAGATCCCAAACATCCGTGATGTCAATAAGCTAATAGATCTGCTTTCTGACATGGGTGTGAAAGTGGAAAAAACTGGCCCTGAATCTTATGCTTTTAAGGCCGATCAGGTAGATCTGAAGTATTTGGATACAGAAGAATTTTTACAAAAAGCCTCAGCCCTTAGAGGTTCTGTAATGATCTTGGGCCCACTTTTGGCGAGATTTGGAACAGGGAGATTGTCCAAGCCGGGAGGTGATAAAATCGGAAGAAGAAGAATGGATACGCATTTTACAGGTTTTCAAAAACTAGGTGCAGAATTCCATTATGACAGTAAAAGAGAGATTTACCATATCGATGGAAAAAACCTTAAAGGTGCATACATGCTCCTTGACGAGGCTTCGGTGACAGGAACAGCAAATATTGTAATGGCAGCAGTTTTGGCAGAAGGCAAAACGACAATTTACAATGCAGCCTGTGAGCCCTACTTACAGCAGCTTTGCGAAATGCTCAATAGAATGGGCGCAAAAATCACTGGAATAGGTTCTAATTTATTGAATATCGAAGGGGTAAAATCCTTGAAAGGAACAGAGCACACGCTACTTCCGGATATGATTGAGATTGGTTCATTCATCGGTCTAGCAGCCATGACCCAGTCTGAAATCACCATCAAAGATGCTCAAATCCATAGATTAGGTATAATCCCTGATACATTCAGAAGAATGGGAATCAACTTAGAATTCCGCGGTGATGATATTTTTATTCCTGCTCAAAAGCATTACATCATCGATACTTTTATCGATGGTTCTATCTTGACGATAGCTGATGCAATTTGGCCAGGATTTACACCGGATTTGTTGAGTATCGTCTTAGTGACTGCCACGCAAGCAAAAGGAACTGTTCTCGTTCATCAAAAAATGTTCGAAAGCCGCTTATTCTTTGTCGATAAACTCATAGACATGGGCGCACAAATCATTCTTTGTGATCCACATAGAGCTACGGTTATCGGTTTGGACAGAAAATATCCCTTAAGAGGAATTCGAATGACTTCACCGGATATTAGAGCGGGTGTTGCGCTTTTAATCGCTGCACTTTCTGCTGAAGGAACGTCTGTCATCGATAATATCGAGCAGATCGACCGAGGTTATCAATACATCGATCAGCGTTTGAATGCATTAGGAGCAGATATTGTGAGGATTGATTAAGATCATTATGATATAATCTTATTTTGAAAATCAAGATATTTTGGAACCATCAGCATTTATTTGTTGGTGGTTCTTTTTTTAACTCAAGAATCAATTAAATTGTAGATCAAACAAATACAACCTCCAATCAAATGAAAAATTCAATTCAAATATTTAGCATTTTCGTACTAGGATTGCTTTTAGCCTGTTCCACCCCACAAGAGGAGCTCACGACTCCACAAAAAGTAGCTAAGGCTTATGGCTATGATAATTTTGACAAGGTAAATTCCATTGCATACACTTGGAATGTGCAGGCTGGGGATGTAGTTCGAACACGCGATTGGAAATGGAATATCAAGGATAGAACTGTGTACTATGCAGATGCAGATACGAGTTACACCTACAGCCTTGACCTTCCAAAGGAGGAATTACCAAAAGCTGATGCTGGCTTTATCAATGATAAATATTGGTTGATGTATCCTTTTCAGTTGATCTGGGACACCGGATATACTTATGAAGAAACTGCTGATGTAGCTGCTCCAATTTCAGGAGAAAACAGTACCAAACTCACCATTATCTACAACAATGAAGATGGCTACACGCCGGGTGATGCTTACGACTTGTATTTAGATGAAGCATTTATGATCCGAGAATGGGTTTTCAGAAAAGGCAATGGCGCAGAAGGCAGAGCATTTACTTGGGAAGCTGAAAAAACGATTGATGGTGTTACATTCGCTACCGAGCATTTCAATGCTGACGGTGTGAAATTTATTTGGTTTACAGGAGTTGAAATTGAATAGTTATGAAAAAGCTGATCACCCTCTTCATTTTCATTATTTCATATCAAGTTTCCGCACAACAACTGAGTGACACCGAACGGAAGCTAATTGAAGCAATTGACAGAAACTACCATGAAACTGTAAAGCTTTTAGAAGAAACTGTCAACATCAATTCCGGCACTTTCAATCTTGAAGGAGTCAAAGCTGTTGCCAAGGTTTATGAAAGAGAATTTACGAAAATTGGTTTCCAAACAGAGTGGATCACTTTGCCTGATTCACTTAGAAGAGCAGGACATTTTGTAGCAACTAGAAAAGGAAATAAGGGGAAGAAACTTTTTTTCATCGGCCACTTGGATACGGTTTTCGAAAAAGACATGCCTTTTTATCCTTTTGAAATGGTAGATGAAAACACTGCCAAAGGACAAGGAGCCAATGATATGAAAGGTGGCAATGCTATGATTTTCGCTACTTTGAAAGCACTTGATGATTTGGGATTATTAGAAGACCGAACAATCACCGTCTATTTCACAGGAGATGAAGAGAATTCAGGCAAGCCAAGTTGGGTAAGTAGGCTGGATTTTGTAGAGCGGGCAAAGCAGCATGATGTTGCCCTAGGCTATGAAACTGCCCAAGGATTCAATATCGCCACAGTCGCTCGAAGAGGAGCTTCTGGGTGGACTTTGAAAACCACGGGTAGGCAAGTGCATTCTTCAGGAGTTTTCAAAGAGAATGCGGGTTACGGAGCAATTTACGAAGCTGCAAGAATTTTGAACGAATTCAGAGTTCAACTCGCAGATGAACAATATTTAACCTTCAATCCTGGTCAATTTATCGGCGGCTCAGATGTCAGCTACAATGCAGAAACTGGAAAAGGAGAAGCTTTGGGCAAAACCAATATTGTCTCCAGAGAAGCATTTGTAACTGGAGATTTGAGATTCCTTGGTGAACCACAGAAAGAAGCCGCTAGAGAAAAAATGCGAAATATCGTCAGTCAAAGTTTGAACAGGACAACTGCAGAAATAGAATTTGAAGATGGGATTCCATCGATGCCACCGACAGCAGGGAATCTAGCTTTAGTAGACATCTTGAGCCAAGTGAGTTTGGATATGGGTTATGGTGTGGTAAAAGCTGGAGATCCAGGCTCGAGAGGAGCTGGAGATATTTCTTATGTCGCTGAATATTTGGATTGCATAGACGGTATTGGTGCATCAGGATCAGGCGCCCATTCTCCAGCAGAAACTATCAATATGAAGCAATATCCTGATTTGATCAAAAGAAGCACTTTGTTTGTTTATCGGTTGCTTTATTAATTATTGATTAAAATAGGAGGTGTAAATTTACTGCTCAAATAAAATTTCTGTAAAAAAAACGCTTTGATACTTCGTGTCTCCTTTTTGGCTCACAATCTTTAAAAAATGTCACAAATGAGGCAACACACAAAACTTAGGCGAAATAGATGCCAAATAATTTTGTGGATAATCGTTATTAGTCGATGAATTATCAGCGAATCAATTACTTTAAAACACACCATTTTTGTCTCGCTGCTGGTGTGAAAGCGGATATACATATTAACATAAAACCAAAAGATTGGATATATTTTAATCCAATCTAAACCTATTTTTTAAAGATGTTTAATCTAAATACAGAAGTTTTCCTTCTTGGATATCCAACATTTTTTATCTTTAAGCCTATGAAGAAATTAATCACCTCATTGTCATTGGCAGCAGGTCTCTTGGCTGGCTTTTTTGCATGTGACGACAAACCAATTGAAACAGCATCCCAAATGGAAGAAACGCATAAAGTAGTCGTATATCAGGTTTTTACTCGACTTTTTGGAAATACCAATACCACCAACAAGCCTTGGGGGACTTTGGAGGAAAATGGTGTCGGTAAATTCTCTGATTTCACGGATAAAGCACTTCAGGAAATCAAAGATTTGGGTGTGACACATGTTTGGTACACAGGTATCCCCCATCATGCTGTCATCAGAGACTATTCTGAAATCGGGATTTCCAATGATGATCCCGATGTGGTCAAAGGCCGTGCAGGTTCGCCATACGCTGTCAAAGATTATTACAATGTCAACCCCGACTTGGCTGATGATCCTACCAAAAGATTGGAGGAGTTTGAGGCGCTGATAGCAAGAACCCATCGGCAAGGAATGAAAGTCTTGATTGATATCGTACCCAATCATGTGGCTCGTCATTATGAAGGAAAGAACAATCCTGAGGGAGTGAGAGATTTCGGAGCAGATGATGATCTGACTATGGAATACAAGCGTGATAATAATTTTTATTACATCCCAGGCAAAGCATTTCAAGTACCTGAACCTTTGAATGATTATAAACCTTTGGGAGGAGCAAATCATCCTTTGTCAGATGGAAAATTCGAGGAAAACCCCGCAAAATGGACAGGAAATGGCTCTCGTGAAGCTCAGCCTTACTTCCACGACTGGTACGAAACTGTAAAAATCAACTATGGTATAAAGCCTGATGGCACAAAAGATTTTCCTGAATTGCCTGTACAATTCCGAGAGGAAGCATATCAAGCACATTATGAATTTTGGCAAGATAAGGATGTACCCGATTCTTGGAAGAAATTTAGAGATATGGCTCTTTACTGGACCAAGAAAGGTGTCGATGGATTTAGATTTGACATGGCGGAGATGGTACCAGTTGAATTTTGGAGTTATATGAATTCAGCCATCAAAATGGAAAATCCTGATGCTTTCCTCCTTGCTGAGATCTACAATCCAAGAGAGTATAGAAACTATATTCAACTAGGGAAGATGGGTTATCTCTATGATAAAGTTGAACTCTATGACACGCTCAAAAATATTATGCAAGGTCGTGGATCTACCGATAACTTAGTATCCATCCAACAAGGTTTGTCCGATATCAGCGGGCACATGTTGCATTTCTTGGAGAACCATGACGAACAGCGCATCGCAAGCCCTGAGTTTGTTGGAAAGGCAGAAATTGCCAAGCCTGCGGCTGTCTTGTCTGCTACAATAGATCAAGCTCCCATGATGCTCTACTTTGGACAGGAAGTTGGCGAACCAGGTGCTGAAAATGCTGGTTTTGGAACTTCGAGCAGAACTTCTATCTTCGATTATATAGGTGTTCCCCATCACCAAAGATGGATGAATGAAGGAAAATTTGATGGAGGACAACTTAATCCAGCTGAAAAAGAACTCAGAGACTTTTACAAACGCTTACTCAACTTCACCATCAAAAGTCCTGCTCTAGCAGGAAACTATGCCGAGATTCATTCCTTCAACAGAACAAATACTGAATGGTACAATGATCGTGTTTTTTCCTATATCCGATGGTCTCATGATCAAAGATTACTCGTCATCACCAACTTTGACACAGAACAGTCTTTCGGTTTTGAATTACAACTGCCACCCAGCATTTTGGACCTTTGGGAATTGTCAGAAGGTGAATATACACTTGATGAAAAACTCTATGGCAAGGCAAAAACCAAACTTTATGTATCTTCTGGCCAAGCAAAAATTCGAGTTGATTTAAAGCCTTTGGAAAGCTGGATTTTGGAGATCAAATGAGTTGAAAGTTGAATAAGTTATTGGTTAATTGAGTTGAGATTTAAAAGCCCTTTAAGGGGGGCTTTTTTCTATTTATTCTAAAAACATAAATGCGGAATTATTTGGCTAAAGCCTAGATAAAATCATTGACCTAATTCCCTCCAGCAAAAGCAGGAGGCAATTGAAGAAGTATTTATAATTCAATTGGGATGTGGTTTTAGCCCATCCTCAGAAAGGATCATAATTTGAGTTGGCTTTAGCCAAAATTTCCAATACCGAATTCTTTTAATCCAGTTGGCATGAATCAATTGTACTTTTAGAAATACAATTTTTGTATTTTTCGTACCTTAAAAGATACACTTTAAAATATATTATGTATCTTTGAAAATATAATGGAAGGATTAATCAATAGATATAGAAACTTATTAAAGTCTGTCAAAACAGACTTTAAAAGGAGCCATTACAATAAAATCAATTGGAACGGCAGAGCTATCTGTATTTTGGGTGCTCGAGGTACAGGAAAATCTACATTAATGCTTCAGTACCTTAAAGAAAACCTACCGCTAGATCAATCTTTATATTTAAGTCTAGACGATTTGTTTTTCAAACAAAACAGCTTGGTTGATTTAGCAGAGAGATTCTATCAATTAGGAGGTAGAAATCTACTTTTGGATGAAGTACATAAATATGAAGATTGGCAAAGCGCTGTAAAAAACATCTATGATTTCTATCCTGATCTCAAGCTAATCATATCTGGATCTTCAATTTTGGCTTTACAAAAATCACAAGCGGATTTGAGTAGAAGACTTGTTTATTATGAATTACCTGAACTATCTTTTAGGGAATATTTGAGTCTCAAATTGAAGATTGAGTTGGAAAAATACGACCTTACTCAAATTTTAAAAGATCACCAAAAACTAATCGACCCCATTCTTGCTTCAGTTCCAGATGTGATGCTACATTTTGAAAACTACAAAAAGATTGGAGCATACCCTTTCTTTTTAGAAGATGAAAGAGACTATATTTCAAAAATCAACCAACTCATCAATGTTATCATTGATTATGATCTACCGGAAGGCAAAGACATTTCGACAAGTACTCAGGCAAAATTGAAAAAACTTCTCTATCTAATTTCCACCTCTGTACCATTCAGTCCAAACATAACCAAGCTTGCTGAAAAAACAGACACAACAAGACCAAGACTGCTCGAAATGCTACACATGCTGGAAGTTTCTAAACTGATCAAAAGTTTGAGAAGCTCTTCTAAAGGGATAAGCATGATGAATAAACCAGACAAGATTTACCTATCAAATACTAACCTTATTTACGCTCTCGCTTTAGAAAATCAAAATTCTGGCAATATTAGAGAGACATTTTTCTATAATCAACTAGAAAATAGTGGCTCCATACTCACTACAGCCAAGAATGGGGATTTTTTAGTTAATAATCAGTTTGAATTTGAAGTAGGAGGGAAAAATAAAACTTTCGATCAGATAGCCAATATCCCAAATTCCTACATTGCAGCAGATGAAATGCTCTATGGAATGGGAAACAAAATCCCTCTTTATCTTTTCGGTTTTTTATATTAAAAAAAGATCTAATGGTCAAAAATAGTTGGTAAAAACCCTGTAACGTATTGATTTAAAATTATTTACAAAAACCTTATTGAAATCAGTTTCAATAAGGTTTTTTT
>NZ_BMFD01000017.1 GCF_014637795.1 Belliella aquatica
TGGCCTGGGAAAAACTTTTACGATCACAGTGAATCCTACGCCTGTTATTTCCAACAAAGCTCCAGAGCCTATTTGTTCGGGGGATGCATTTACGGTTAATCCTGTGAATGTACTGGGTGGAGACATTGTGCCAGCAGGAACTACTTATACATGGACTATTAAGTCGGCGGATGCTGGGATCAGTGGAGCAGAGCCAAGCAGTGCAGTGGGTGTTATTTCACAGACTTTGACCAACAGCACTAATACTGTTAAAGCGGTAATCTACTTGGTAACACCAACCTCGGGAGATGATGGATCTTGTGTGGGTGATGCATTTGAGATAGAAGTGACGGTGAATCCTACTCCCGTAATTGGGGACAAGATAGCACCTGAGATTTGCTCCAATGGTCTTTTTGAATTTGAACCTGTGAATGTACTGGGTGGAGACATCGTGCCACTTGGTACCACTTACACTTGGACAGTAGCTGCAAATGCTGATGTAGTGGGTCAATCTGATCAAATTACTACTGCGCAGCAAAAAATTTCCCAGACGCTTCGCAATCTGACCAATACTCCTAAGACGCTTGTCTATACGGTGACACCACTAGTCGGTACTTGTGCGGGTGATTCGTTTACTGTCACCGTGACGATTAATCCTACGCCAGAGATAGCTAAAAAAGAAGCAGAGATTTGCTCAGAAAACACTTTTGAGGTAGATCCTCTTACCCTTGCTGAACTTGGAGATATCATTCCTGCCAATACTACTTATACTTGGACGGTAGCTTCCAATACAAACCTCACGGGTCAAAGTGATGTCTCGGATCGCCAGTCCAAGATTTCTCAGACACTTACAAACTTGACCAATGAAGTTCGTACGGTGATCTACACAGTGACGCCATATTCTGAGGCAGTAGGTGGCTGTGAGGGTCTTCCTTTTGAGATAGAAGTGACGGTGAATCCTACTCCTGTGATCGAGGACAAGATAGCACCTGAAATATGTTCTAACGGTGATCTGAATTTTGTTGCTGTCAACGGTCAGGATAATGATATTGTACCTGTAGGTACGAAATATACCTGGACAATCAAAACAGATAATGCCAATATTGAGGGGCAATTACTTGAAGCTGATCCACAGGATAGAGTTATCCAGATCCTTCGTAACCTTACTATTACGTCACAGACGATTGTTTATGAAGTAACACCCATATCCGGTGATTGTGCGGGGGATACCTTTGAGCTGAGTGTTACAGTAACACCTACTCCAGAAATAGAGGATGTAGAATCTGGGATTTGTTCGGAAGAGTTTTTTGTAGTAGAGCCATTAAAAGGAGGGGGTGTATCAGGAAATGATATCGTGCCGACAAATACCGTTTACACCTGGACAGTTGTAGACAATGAAAATGTAACAGGAGATGTTGACGAGCCTTCATTCCAGACCATCATCACACAGCAGCTGACAAACCTGACCAATGAAGCGCAGGTTGTTGTTTACACTGTAACACCATATGCAGAAGCAGACGGCAGTTGTCCTGGAGAGACGTTTGAAGTCAGAGTCACAGTTAATCCGAAGCCAACCATAGAAGATGTAGAATCTGAGATTTGTTCGGAAGAGTTTTTTGTAGTAGAGCCAGTAAATGGAGGCGGCGTATCAGGAAATGATATTGTGCCGACAAATACCGTTTACACCTGGACAGTAGTTGACAATGAAAACGTAACTGGAGATGTTGACGAGCCTTCATTCCAGACCCTCATCACACAGCAGCTGACAAACATGTCCAACGAAGAGCAGGTTGTTGTTTACACTGTAACACCATATGCAGAAGTTGACGGCAGTTGCCCCGGAGAGACGTTTGAAGTCAGAATCACAGTCAAACCAACCCCAGTAATCTCCCCAAAAGAACTTGTAATATGCTCAGAAGATGATTTTGAGTTAGGGCCTATCCATGGCGAAAATGGAGACATCATTCCTCTAGGGACGAAGTATATTTGGATGGTGATACAAAATGTTGGAGGTATAATTGGTCCAACCAATGAAGATTCCCCTCAGGATAAAATTTCATCTGATGCCTTAATCAATCCAGGTAATACCCCTTCAGTTGTTGTTTATGAAGTTACACCTATCAGTGCAGATGGTTGTGAAGGTGACAGCTTTACCCTTAGCATTACCGTCAAAGACCCCATTGTTATCCAAGGGGATCACCTGAATTACAATGGTTTTGGAGTGTCTTGTTTTGGGGCTGAAGATGGATTTATCCAAGTGACTGTAAGTGGTGGTAAATTGCCTACTGAGGATCCTGATGATTATAACTATTCTTGGTTGGGTCCTGATGGATTTAGTGCTAATTCCAAGGATATTTCTGGATTAAACCCAGGGACTTATATCCTCACAGTAGATGATAATTCTGGCTTATGTCTTATGACAAAGAGTTTTGAAATCACAGAACCAACTCCGGTTGTAGTTACTGAGCAAATTTCAAGTTATAACGGTTTTGAAATCAGTTGTTTTGGCGCAAGTGATGGTAGCATATCCCTTGATGTCAGTGGCGGAGCAGGAGGATACACCTACGCATGGGTGGCTACAAATGGTGGCGAAATTCCTTCAGGAATGGAAAATCAAGCCTTGTTAGATAACCTGATTGCAGGTACTTACATAGTAACAGTTACGGATGCCAATGGCTGTGCACAGGACATAGACTATACCCTTAGACAGCCAGCCCCATTGGAGCTTAGGGAAATCGTAGATCAGCGAAGAAATGTTTTGTGCTATGGCGAGGATACTGGACAGATTTCATTATTGGCCACTGGAGGAGTTAAGGACTACCGCTATAATTTGGCAGGTGTAGACTTCGAAGGAGAACAGGTTGATTTAATCTCTGGAATCACAGGATTGAATAATTATATTTTCGAGAACCTAAAGGCAGGTGTATACACATTGTCCGTATTAGATTTAAATGGTTGTGTTACTGCATTACCTGGAAATATTACCATCAGCCAGCCAGATGCTCCTTTAGCAATCAGTAATGAAGTGCTATCTGATTATAGTGGATTTAATATCGCATGTTTCGGAGACCTTAATGGGTCAATTAGTTTACAGGTAAGTGGTGGGACAGCACCATACACCTATGCCTGGATGGGTCCTAATGGATTTACTTCCACAGCCTTGAATCTGTCAGGCCTCGGTGCTGGTAAGTATACTTTGGTGATCAAGGATGCCAATGATTGTATCCTTGAAAAAGAATTTGAATTGGTAGAACCAGCTCCAATTACAGTTAATGCCCTTCCTCAAAATGTATTGTGTGGGGCTGAAAGTAATGGCAATATTTTTATAAGAGGGTTCAGTGGTGGCACAGGAAACTACCAATTCCTTTGGGTAAAGGATGGGGTTGGAGAAATTAGAAGAACTTTTGTACCGGAAGATCTGCGCAACATTGGCCCTGGGAAATATTTCTTAATTGCTACGGATGAGAATTCCTGTGAATATATAGAAGAATTTGTGATCACTGAACCGGATCCTCTCGTGGTTTCCTTAATGGATAAATCAGATAACCTGTGTTTTGGGGAAAATAATGGCGCGTTGACTATTGATGTTACAGGTGGGGTGGGTCCTTATGTATACCAATGGACAGGGCCAAATGGCTATACTTCTTCCAACAAAGATCTCGGAGGGTTATTCTCCGGAGTATATGAATTAGTACTCATGGATGCTCTACAATGTACCCAAAGCCTGACTGTAACCATAGATGAACCCGAAGAAATAATTATAGAAGAGCTTATAGATAATGTAAGTTGCTTTGGGGGGAATAATGGCGCCATCCGCTTAACTGT
Organism: Belliella aquatica; assembly: GCF_014637795.1. Classification (GTDB taxonomy): domain Bacteria; phylum Bacteroidota; class Bacteroidia; order Cytophagales; family Cyclobacteriaceae; genus Belliella; species Belliella aquatica. The sequence continues at coordinate 3,805 of NZ_BMFD01000017.1, forward strand.
TTCAGGCGGAGTACCACCTTACCGATACTTATGGCTCGGGCCAAATGGATTCACTTCTACTTCTAGGGATATTAGAGATTTAATTGCTGGGGAATATGAACTTCTGATTACTGATCAAATTGGATGCGTAATTACCAGAGAATTTGAAATCAATCAGCCTGAACCAATAGTTATAGATGCAAATATTTCTTCTTATAATGGTTTTCAAATAAGCTGTAAGGGTGGAAGCGATGGTTTTATAGACATCACAATTACTGGAGGAAATGGAGGATATAGGATTTTCTGGGAAGGTCCCAATGGATTTAGATCTAATTTGTCTAAAATAGAAGGCCTACTTCCTGGTGCTTACGAACTTGCTGTGATTGATGAGAAGAATTGTTTGCAAACAGCGCAATATTTGCTGGTTGCTCCAGAAGAACTTTTAATAACTGAAGAAGACTTAATCTTTAAAGATGTTTCTTGTTTTGGAGGTAAGGATGGTAGTCTACAGGTTAATATCACCCAAGCATCTGTAGGTCCTTATAGATTTGAATTAGTTGGTAAGAGTGTAGATGGGTTCCCATTTGCGGAATCAGTCTTGGTAGATGAATTGCTTTATGAATTCACAGGTCTTAGATCGGGAGAATACGAGCTAACTGTTTCGGATGCAAATGGTTGTTCTTTAAGTGAACTATCAGGACTGAAGATTGACCAACCAGAGTCACCACTTAATTTTGATATTTTAAAGACAGACAATACTTGTTATAAATCCAATGATGGAAAAATTCAAATTACTCCAACAGGCGGTACTGCTCCGTATACAATAATCTGGACAAATGGATCACAATCGTTCAGTATGGAGAACTTATCACCTGGGCTTTATGGCGCCATAATTACGGATGCGAAAGGTTGTGAAGTAAAATTTGAAACAGAGCTTATTGAGGCACCCATTTTTGAACTACGAGAAGAAGTCAACAGAATATCATGTTTTGGTTTAAAAGATGGTTCAATCAATCTAAATATTGTGGGTGGAGAAGCACCGCTATTGATACAATGGGGTCATGGACCGCAGGAACCAATTCTTAATAATTTAGAAAAGGGGATCTATAGTGTTACAATTATAGATGCGGGTGGTTGTGTGATTAAAAAAGACTTTGTGATTAACGAACCACAACCCTTAGAATTGACTGGAAATGTTTCAGATGCTTTTGATTGTGAAGATCCTAACTCTGGAGCTATCAATATCATTCCTTTTGGTGGAACAGCGCCTTATACCTTCAATTGGAGTAATGGAGAAAACAGTCAAAATCTGAATAATATTGGACCAGGTTCTTATAGCCTTGAATTGATTGATGCCAATGGTTGTAGCATCGTTCGTCAATTCACTATATTAAGACCTGAGGCCTTGAAGATTTCTGTGTCAAGAACAACTGAAAGAATTTGTGATCCAAGAGGCTTGAAATCATATTTTGAAGTTTCTATTTCTGGAGGAATTGCACCATACTCCATTCAATGGAATAGAGGAAATGTTTCCAATAATGGTGCTTCTATGGAAACAGATGAGTTAGGAGTCTTTATAGTAACAGTAAAAGATTCAAGAGGATGTCCTTTAGAACAATCTTTCCAAGTTATTGAAGAAGATCCTTTGATTCCAGAATTTGATTTTAAATCAAATTCTTATGAGTTCTCCTATGAAAATCTGGTCAATTTTGACATTCAGTTTAGCAATTTAAGTCAAGGTGTATATAAAGAAATTGTATGGGAATTCGGTGATGGCTCTACAAGTACTCAATGGGAGCCAATTCATAAATATGCAAAACCTGGGACTTATCAAATTACACTTAAACTCAAAGATTTGGATGGGTGTATCGTAGAGATGCGAAAAGAAATAGTTATCACTGATTTCTTTTTTGAAGTTCCCAATGTTTTTACTCCAAATGGTGATGGTGTTAATGATTATTTCTATCCTAAATTTCTTTACATCAAAGATATACATGTAATGATCATGAATAAATGGGGAGAGTTGATTTACGAATCAAAGGATCTTGATGCAGCTGGATGGAACGGAAAACTCAAAGAGGAAGATGCTGTTATCGGAAATTATGCTTACAGGATTCAATTTACCACGCTAGATGGACGACTAATTGACCGTTCGTCTGTATTTCTACTGGCTAGATAATGAAAAGAATATTAATTGTAATTTTAGCTTTAATTGTAAATTTTGGAAATGCACAAGATTTTCATTTCTCCCAGTTTTATGCCGGACCTTTGAATTTAAACCCTGCTTTGACTGGTTCAAGTGAGCAGACTAGAATGGGGATCAATTATAGAAAACAATGGCCTGGATTAGATTTTGATTTTAATGGATATTCTGCTTTTATAGATCATTATAGTTTTGATATGAGAAGCGGAATTGGACTGGTGGTTAATTCCTTCAATGAGCAAAACATGAGTCTGAATACTTCAGAAGTCGCCCTATTATATGCCTATAACTTAAGTATATCTGAATATTCAAGTATTCGGATGGGTACTCAAATCACCTATGCTAGACGAACAGGAAATTTGGAAAACTTGCTTTTTGGTGATCAGATTGATGTTTTTAATAGAGGGATTAATCCAAATACAATTGATTTACTTCAGCAAATGGATCCATTTGGATATTTAGATTTTGGTTTTGGATTGTTATATGCAAATCCTGACTTTTGGTTAGGGATTAGCGGTCACCATTTGAATAATCCAAAAATGATGCATGTCACAAGTTCTGAATTTGAATTTTTACCAAAGAAATATGGAATTCAGGCCGGGTGGCAGAAGGATATTGGAAGTAGGAGGTATTGGGGTGATGATAGCGAAAGATATCTTACAATCATGGCAAACTACAAAGCTCAAGGGGTTTTCTCTCAGTTTGATATCAATGCCCAAACAAAATATGATTCATTTATTTTTGGACTAGGGTTTAGAGGGATGACGAGCAAAAGTGAAATGAAAAATTATGATTCCTTGATTGGGCTATTTGGTTTTTCGCTAAATAGCGGAATAGTGATTGGTTATTCCTATGATTGGATGCTTTCTCAAGTAGGAGCAAATACGAAAGGGTCTCATGAATTCTCCTTGAGATATCAGTTTCTTGCTGGCAACCAAAAGAAAAGAGGACAGAGAGACAGAGTACTGAAGTGTTTTGATTATACATTTTAATTATACCCATCCTATTTTAGTCTTCTTTGAGATAGAAAGATTTTTGTTTGAGTCGGTTTGCATCTTTGTTTTAAAAGACGGCATAATGATTCTTTTCTGATAAAATGAATTTAATAGCTTACTTAAGCTTTTGCCGTCTCACTCCAAACCTGTGTTTCTATAATTCAAAAAATTTGTTCCTCTCCTATAACCTATGTTCACTAAACTGTACATATCCAAGTTGATTGGTTACAAGATTTGTATTCCCTATGCTAAATGATGGGGTATTCGTATGATGATGTCCATATACCCAATGAGGGATTTTAGAATCTTCAATTAAATCATAAAGTTCTAAAGCGTATGCTTTATTCAAATTTATGATGGTTCAAAAAAGCTTTACTCCTTTAAAACTAACCAAAAAATCGTTGAAGCTGATTAAAATTAAAGATGCTGCAGATCCGCTTTCATAATGGAAAAGATTTATGATTCGGCATGAAGTTCATTACAATCAGGCCTTGTCCATTCATAGACGAAATTCGACTATATGTGCATTATTATTATTAAGTGAAATATTCAAATGTTGATGTCATTGTGGATAATCATGTTAGAAATGAAGATCTATTGTCTAACATAGATATAGCCTATAGTCTTTATCCTAACATATGGTTCATAGATAAAAGTTATCAAATTTTAATTTCTATGGAGACATTTGTCACACACTATTTTATTTAGAATCCTCAACTTTGAAATATCAAACAAAAACAAAAATTAAAATGGAAAATCAAATTACAATACCAAGAATAGGTGATACAGCACCAGATTTTAAAGCTATGACAACAACAGGTCCAATGCAGTTCTCTGATCACATCAAGGGAAGTTGGACGATTTTGTTTTCTCATCCTGCCGATTTTACCCCTGTATGTACCACTGAAATGACTGGCTTTGCACTTGATCAAAAGTATTTTGACGAGAAAAACACAAAACTTGTTGGTTTAAGTATAGATTCTATTCATTCGCATATTGCTTGGGTGAATAATGTTAAGAAAAACACAGGAGTACTATTTGAGTTTCCAATTATTGCAGACATTGATATGAATGTGTCTAAATTATATGGGATGCTTCAGCCTGGAGAGAGTGAAACTGCAGCAGTTAGGGCTGTGTTTTTTATAGATCCAAAAGGAAAAATCAGATTAATCATGTATTATCCGCTCAACGTGGGTAGGAATATGGATGAAATAAAAAGATCTCTTGTGGCTTTACAAACGGCTGATCAATATAAAGTATCTTTACCACTCAATTGGAGAGAGGGGGACAAAGTGATAGTTTCTCCACCCAAAACAGTTGCTGAAATGCTTGAAAGGGAAGCTAGTGACTATGAAATGGTAGATTTTTATCTTGCTAAAAGGGATTTATAATTTCATTTAACTAAAAAAAAAAGTGCTGATAAAAATTTATTGATCAGCACTTTTTTTTAATGTACATAAGCTTTTTTTTTATTATGAATTTTTAGCATTACAAAAAATGTGTTTTGTTGGCATCAACGAATAACATTATTTTCAACTTGCTTTCAATTGAACTAAATTGTATTTGAAAACTCAGCTTATATTAAAATAAAAGTCTTTGCTAGATTTTATTTTTTATTCGGTAGGTTGAAAAATTCTAATTAAGAAGTCCATATATCATCTGCTAAATTTTTATTTCTCTTTTATACATAGGGCTGCTTTCGAGAATATGAATCAATTTTAAATCTCAAAACACGAAAGATAGGAATTTAATTTGTTCCAAATTTGGCATTGAAATTCCAAGTGATAGGAGTAGATGGATCAGTGAAGAAGAAGTGGAAGTTATTAGTCCTAAAACCTTGTTAAAAAAGTTTGAGATTGGAAAAATAGATCTTTTGCAAATAGATGCAGAAGGTTATGACTTAGAGGTTATCCGTATTTTTGATATTGAGAATTCAAAACCTGAAGCCATTATTTTTGAAAATGTAGGTTTGGAAGAAAATGACTATCAAACCTATCTAGAGAAATTGAAGGATGCAGGGTACAAGACGAGAAAATTTGGACCAAATACCTTGGCATTAAAAAATGGTTATACTGAATTCCAAAAATATTTTACCTAATTACTGCTTTAAACTAATAACTACTTAAAATCATCTAAATACAATATTAGATTGCTGTGGACTACAACAAGGCGAACAAACTATTTGCTTTTTACGCCTAAATAATTTGTTGATGATTATCCGCAAGCTTATTTGTGATAAAGTCGCATTCTGGCGTAACTGAATATAATTATTAGGCATATCTCCTTTCATGCCAGTAGCCATCCAAAATAGTATAATCATCAGATTTAAATCTTCATTGGACTGCGGACTGTTGACAATTATCCGCTATATTTCAGGTTTTCAACTTAATTACTGGCCTAATTGCGGATAATCATTTTTTTATATATTTTTAAAGCCTATAATTATAGATTTTTGTTGTGACCTAAGTCACTATTTGGTAAAAATTTCTTTTTTTATTTTGCTTAAAATCAAGCACGATGAAATCAAATATCATTCTATTTATTACAGTTGGATTTATAACACTGATTGTTATTTTAATCACCCATAAACCTAAAGTTAAAAGCAATTTGCCAGTTGGTTACAATGTTGATGATGCAAAACTTTGGGCTAACGCAAGGAACTTTTATTATCCATTAGAGCAAAACCCTGATGAACTAGAATCTGACCTTGAGCTTTTGGGTCAAATGCTTTATTTCGATACTCGGTTAAGTGTCAATGGGACACAAAGCTGTAACACTTGCCATAATTTAGATACTTATGGTGTTGACAATTTCTCTACTTCATCAGGTGCCATTGAGGGGATGCAAGGGGATAGAAATTCACCTACTGTTTTGAATGCTTCGCTACATCAATCTCAATTTTGGGATGGAAGAGCCGCTACTCTAGAAGAGCAGGCAAAAGGTCCAATACTTAATCCAGTCGAAATGGCAATTCCGCATGAAGGAGTTTTACTTGATAGACTCAAAGATGTGAAAGAATACGTCGAACTCTTTGAAAGTTCATTTCCAGAACATACTAATGCTATTACCTATAATAATGTAGCAACGGCAATAGGCGCTTTTGAAAGGAGGTTAACTACAAGATCAAGGTTTGATGATTTCATGGCTTTAGATTTTGAAGCTTTAAACATTCAGGAAAAGAGAGGATTGAAGGTGTTTTTAGAGGCTGGCTGTCAAAGTTGTCATGATGGTGTTGCTTTGGGTGGCGTACAGTTTAGAAGATTCGGAGAAATGCTTGATTATACAAAGGTTGCTCCGCAAATTAATATGGATGAAGGGATGTATAAACTTACTCAAAACCCTGGAGATCTGTATAAATTCAAAGTACCTTCCTTAAGAAATATAGAAAAAACGTATCCTTATTTTCATGATGGGAGTGTTTGGGATTTGGAAGAATCTGTAGATATAATGGCAAAAACACAGCTTAACAAAACATTATCTGAAGATGATTTAAAACATATTTCGATTTTCCTAAAATCCCTTACAGGAGAAGTTTCGGAGTCCATTAAATCTATTCCGACCATACCTGCATTTCGTTGAATTTCGGTTTTTATTAATTAGAGTGTTTAGTTTACAATTTTAATAAGTCTGGATGCTTACTAACTAAGGCCAATTAAATCTATTTTATATATGACCTGTATGATGTTGGATATGGAAATTTTGTTTTGCCTAACATTATAACTAGGAAATACAACATCCAGCCTCCTTGACTATTTTCAAATTGTTTGATAAGATGATCATTTTCAGATATATCTATTTTTTTGTTTAGATATATCCGCTTTTGCGCCAAAAGCTGCATAAAAAAATCTAATTACTACAGTTGATTGTTGTGGACTACACCAATGAGCATAAGCTGTTGACACTTGCGTGCTTCTTCAACAATTAACAGCAACATTATTTGTGATAAATTTACATTCTGGTGCCATTTTGGAAAATCATATTTTTGTTTAAAATTTTGAGAAATCCTTTTAATAACAAGTACTAACTCCCTTTCAGTTTTTCTCTTTTTGTCGACATCTCAACAATTTGTTCAATTTTTGATATGCAAGTTTTCTTACCGCATATACTTAATTTTTCTAATAATTTGAATTTATCTACCTTAGATTGCTTAGAGTTATCGTTTTTCCTACAATCCATTGGTGTTAGTTTTACCATAATGCACACGATAACTGATTAGTTTGAAGTGGTGAAAGATTAATTCTGTCAATTTTAACCACAATACCAAATTGGTCAGTATAGTCAGATTGAAAGAATCTATTTAATATCTCTTTGCAAACTCAGCAGCTACATTCATCTTGATTTTAATTGACGAACCAAGTAGGTTTTGAAATTAATCAGCACTATTTTATTAGGCCATTTCTCTTTGGGCTAAATGTTATCTATAGTACTTGATAGCATTAAGACTCAAATTCAATATCATTTATAAATTCATATCTTATACTTTATTTAATTGTTTTAAACGGCTCTGATATGACTGGAAATAATTTCTTTTAGTAGTATCATTTAGAAAGGAAGCAGCGACCATTTTTTCAACAAAATCAGATTTGGAAATCATCAATATCATAATATTTTGAAAAGTTTTTTCATTGATTTCTACTTTCTCTGCTAGTTTGGCAAATTGCATCGCGATATTGCCTTGGGCTAGATTTCTAGGCATCAGACCATCGTCTAATGCAAAGTCTTTATCATCTATGTGAATACGGCTATTAAGCAAGTCATAAGCTGGACTTAGTCGATAATCTCCAAAAGGGGTTTCTAATATAGAGAAATTTTTAAAGTGTGCATCTCCATTTGAAAAGAGATAATTAAAGATAAGTATTTTTAAAAGTTTTGGTGCATCTATCTTGTAAGTTGTTAAATAGTTGCGCATTAATTCAAATATGTCTAAATAATTCCCCAGATACTTATAATTTTCTCCATGGGTTTGTGGGGTTCTTTTTGCTAGGGAAGCAAAGTCATCCTGAGCTAATTTTTGTGCTTGCCCAGTAGGTAGGGAGCCAACTTCTTTTACGTCAAATCTTTTGGTAATGTAGGCAGGTGTACCATCTTTAAAAAATATTAGAGCATTTTCTGCGGTCTCTATTCCATAAACCTGTCTTGCAATTTGCATAGTTAAATGTTCATTGGCAGGCATTTGATCTGGCTTTTTACCTGCCCCCGGAATTGGTTTCAGAATATAGGTACCATGTTCATCTTCATTTGAAAGCCTTAGCTTGTTTTTGTCAAGCAATACAGAAAATTTTTCTTGTACACCTGAAATCGACATGCGTTTTCTATTCTTTTCAAACAGCTGATCGGTGTCTGGGTTGGATGCTGGAGAATCATAAGGTAAAACATGATGTACTTTCTTGCCTTGAAAAACTCTATTCAGAGCAGTTCTGCTATACGTATCAAAACCTTCAGATAATGTTCCTGGACAATATTTAATTTTTGGCAAACTCATTAATCTTCTAGTTTAAGAATTCTAACTGCACCTATGCTGTCATTTTTTGCAGTAGTCATCAATAAACCGAAGTGGTCTTCTCGATCGATTCTATTGAGTTTACAGACCACTTGCTTATTGGAACCTTCGGGAAGCATGTTGTAAAAAAATGGCAACAGGTACTTAGAATGAAACTCTTTTTCAGTTTTAGGTAAGGTGAGACTGATGCTTTGCTTCCTGTTATTGGCTACCCAGTCATCATGATAAAGAAATGAAAACGAACCATCATCATGTTGGGTCAAGATACCCGCTTCTTCATTCTTGAATAATACTTTGGCTTTTCTCATTTAGTAGGTGTTACATTCTTTATTTTTAGGCAAACCTCCATACCCAACACATCTGATAGCTTATGCAATGTTAAAAGTGTTGGGTTTCCCTTTCCGCTTTCAAACTGCTTTACTGTTCTCAATCCAACACCTGATAATTCTGATAATGTATCTTGTGTTACTTGTAGCGCTTCTCTGCGTTCTTTTATCGTTTTTATTAATTCTGTAAAGTGCATTATATAGCATTATTTTATGCAAATATAAATCTAATTTTTAAAATTTCAATAAAAAGAGCGGTAAATCGCACTATACTGTTCAAGTATTGATTTTCATTAGATAATTACTATAAGAAGTGTATTTTAAAGCACTATTATACAGGTAAAAAGAATTTGTCTTGGTATTGGGAGAATTGCTGGTACTTAAATATTAATCTAAAATTTCTATTGTTATTGATAGAGAGCCAATGATACAAATCAAACCTAAATAGTGGGTCAATCCCGAAAGTGGGATAGGATATCCGCTGGAATATTCAAAGAATACATCATTTATTTACCTTTAGTACCCAAGATGATATTCCAAATGATCTCAGCCAGCATTCGAGAATACAAATAAGGATAACCCCGACAAAAATAATCGAAGGTTCACTACCTGTCCTGATAGTCAAGCGCATCGGCATATGTTCTACGAGTGGTTTAGGCATGAGATTTCACATTACTTCAACTGGCAAAAGTTTTATTCTAAATCCTCGTTATTGATTTCATATTCGTATTTAAAAAATCTTTTTGAAGGTTCTCTTAACAACCAATACTCTTCTATGTTATAGATGTTTTTCTCAATATCATTCGGTTTATAGACTTTTAAGATTTGTTTTTCATTATTTTTGACCACCACGGAATCATATTCAATTAAGCGAGGTTCGAGAAAAGTATTTCCAATTTCATAAACCGACTCAAAGAGTCTAGTTTCATTTTTAGGGATTACTAAAGTTTTGCTTAAGTCTTGGTCAAACGACACAAATTCAATAATTAAGTCCTGATTTGTAAGATTTTTGATATTAGCTTCCATATCAGCTATAGGGTCACAACTGCAAAAGATTATTATCGCTGTAAGTGTTATAAAGGTTCTTTTCATAAGGTTATGTTTTTCCATATTCTGACTGGCCTAACACCCCCTCAATTTGAGCTGATTTCCATTTTTGATTAGTCAGACTGATTTATCGATTTGCTTTTTAATTCTTCAATTTAACCCCAACTTTTTTTGATTCAAGAAAAGTTATCCTTCCTGATTATCTTATGGAATTACGTTTACTATCATACTTTAAATGATCCCAGCCTGCATTCGTGAAATCAAACGAAATCAAATCCATCCTGAACAATCAAGAGATTCACAGTCTCCCGATTTTTCTTCAAGATTTGGTTCTTCTGTGTAAAGTAACAGATTGTAAGAGGTTTAGGGGTGGGATTCTCCATTTACCTTCTCGACGATGATGTCGTTATTTTTCTATTCTGTTTATTAATTCAATTCCTAAATCGTCAATGTTTTTGTTAATCTGAGCAACATTGGATAAAATTATTACTGCTTTCTTGTTTTCTACATCCATTGTCAATGATGAAGAATATCCGCCTGTTCCACCATTATGCCAAAATAAGTCATTTCCACTTTTTGATTTCAAAATATGCCAACCTAAGCCAATTTTAAAATCCTTGTCAATCTCAAAAGTTGGTCTCCTTGTTAATTCGAGTTCCTTGTTTGTGTCGTCAAATTGGGCAAACACAAATTTTGTTAAATCCTGTGTTGTTGATAAAATCCCACCACATCCAAACAGCATATCAAAGTCCCAATTAGTCACGATATTTCCTTTTTTGTCCATTCCTTTAATAAGTCGGTTTTCCAAGTTTTTAGAAGTCGTAAACGAATTGTTCATATCGTACTTTTCAAAGACTTTCTTTCGTAATAAATCCTGAAATGTGGTTTTTTGAGAAATGCCCAAAGTGTGTCCCAATAATCCTGTTCCTAAGTTTGAATAGGCATAAGATTCTGAAGGTTCGCTATTGCGTCTTAATAAGCTTTTTAAGTATTCTTCGATTTCTTTATCTCCATAATTTTTGTAGGGATTGGACGTGTTTGATAGATCCAAATTTTCAGGTAGACGAGCCACACCTGATGTGTGATTAGCCAAACTTTCGAATGTGATTTTGATATTGTCCTTAAAGTCAGATGGATAAAATGTATTGATTTCATCCGTTAGTTTGATTTTTTCATCCTTGACCAATGAAGCTAAAACGGTTGAAGTAAAGACTTTAGTTATTGAACCGATTTCAAATATTCCGTTCTGATTTTCAATTGATTTAATAGTTTCGTCAATTCTTATAACTCCATAATAATCAACCTTACCGTTTTGAATTACGGCAATGGAAAGTTGAGTGTTATTTGGTAGGTTATTGGTTTTTGAAAATATGATTTCAGCAATTTCATTTGGGTAGTTGTCTAATGCATTTATGTTTGCACTTTCAGTTGTTTCAGGTTCTTCATAAGGTTTTATAAGCAATCCGGCTATTTTGTTTTTGTCGTCAAGCGTGATATAAATTCCTAAAACTGCTAGTTCAAATTGAGTCTTGTAAATGGCGCCGGTTCCGTCTTCGTTATTCACAAATTCCTTTTTCACTATTTTACCTACTTGAGTTTTTAAGCCTTTTAAAAATTGCCTGTTGTTTTCAAGCGGTAAAACTTCTTGCATTTCAGGCGAAAAGCTGTTAAAAATCTCATCATAAATTCCAGTGTTATAGTTCGATTGAAAACTGTCAATCACTTTTTTATAATTCTCTGTTTGGCCAAATAATGAATTGGTTACACAGATTATGAATAAAAATAAAAGTATTCTTTTCATTCGAGGTTTTGTTTTTATTATGCACTTAAACTTATACATAAGTCTGAAATAACCATACTTTTTTTAATAATAACAAACATGTCTGGTTTTACCAAACCTACTCATTCCCCTCCACTAAAAAACATCAACTGCAGGGCATTTAAGCAATTAAAAAAGCCCCATCTATGAGGATTTAAAAAAGTATTAGGGAGATTTTGATCAACATTCTATTAAATTTTTTAATGTATATCCACTTTCTTACCAGTAGCCATTTATAATATTGTATGAAGTTCATTACAATCAGCTGTGGTCTGTTGACAGTTGACTATTATCCGCATGATTATAAGTGAAATTTTCAAATACTGGTGTCAATGCGGATAATCCTATTTTTATTTAGGTTTTTGAGAAATCCTTTTAATAACAAGTACTAACTCCCTTTCAGTTTTTCTCTTTTTGCCGATAGCTCAGCAATTTGTTCAATTCTCGATATGCTAGTTTTCTCAGTTTTTGCAAGTTTAATATACCTCAATACAAACCTTTTATTAGAATCATTTATGTTATAAAAAAAACTCAAAGGCTCCTTCACATTTCTTCAATGCTTTTTGCAGGTCTTCTGGAATGACCAAATTGTCAACATTCTTCATAAAATCCCATAAGTCAGTCTGCTTAGAAAGCGTTATAGATGGGAATCAAGCTTGATAAATTTTCCCTTCCTCAATTAACATATTTGCACGATCTTTATAAGTATTTTCCCAATGCACTACTTTAGGGGGGAGGGGAGATTAACTGCATCGTTTTGATATCTTCTAGTTTTCTTGATTTGACCTTTTAATTAGAAGTAAGATATTTAGGAACTGGATTCATTGCTAATATTTAGTTTAAATGAAAATTTAACTACCTGCTAAAATTTCAATTACATTTATTTTGCTCAAAGGTTTTTCATAAAATCCCTTAACGAAGTGATACTGCTTCGATTTTATTAGATCACTTTGATCTGTTGATGATGATAAAATATAAAAACTGATATGATGGGATGCTTCCAACTGATTTGATTGAATAGCTTCCAAAAATCCCCATCCGTCTAATACGGGCATATTCAAATCTAAAAGAATGATGATTTCAGATTCATCTTTATTGTGTAGTTTTAATTTATTCAAGCCTTCTAATCCATTTTCGCAATGAACAAAATTCAAGGAACGATCAAAATTAGAAATCATTTTTTCAGAAATTAACCGAAAAAGAAGATCATCATCAATTATAAAAACAGTTTTACTCATTTATTTTATCAATATTTATTTGTTGTGCTTCTTCAACAATTTTTTTAATAACTCCGTCCATCTCATCTGTTGAGTCCCTTAGTTTTTTAAGCCAGAATAATATGTCATCTAAATTATCTTTTTCAGCTTCTATTAAATTGATAATCCCCAAAATTCTTGAGAGGGGAGCCCTAACCACATGTGACTGTGTCCAAGCAATATTCTTGAGTTTTTCGTTTTGTTCCTCAATGGTCCGAATATAATTAATGATTGTAGTAAGATCAGTTGCTTGGACAATAATTCCAAACTTTTCAGTGTTAAACAGAATCTTTTTTATGGATAACTTAACCTTAATTTCTTCACCATTTTTTTTTCTTTGGGTAAACTGATTGTTAGATTTATTCGTGGATTCGTTTTTAAGTTTGGCTTCTAACAATAAGCTGTCTTGAGTTGGGTGTAGATCCATAAATGAAAGGGATAAACACTCCTCAATTGTATATCCGTATTTTTCAATTGTAGCTTCATTAACATCTAAGATTTTTAAATTTTCTGGATGAAGTAACCACATCGGTTGGGGACTAAGATTAAACAGATTTTTGTAGTTTTCTCGTTCACCTTCTAATTGTTTTCTAAAGTTTTTTCTAGACTGAGCAAATGAAATACTCTTTTGAAGTAAACTGGAATTAATTTCATCTTTAATCAAGAAATCATAAACCCCCAATTCTAGACTTTGCTTTGCAAGATTCAATTCAGAATAACCCGTAAGAACAATAATAGGCGTATTTTGACTGATTTTTATAACTTCTGAAACGAGTTCGATACCACTTAAATCAGGCAAGTTTAAATCAAGAAAAATCACATTGTAAAAGACATTTCTCTCTGACAAACACTTCTTTGCGGTATCAAAATCAGGACATTGTTTGATATCTATTTTTCTATAAGATTCAATTAGGAAGTCCTCTACAAGAATAAAGTCTCCTTCATTATCTTCTATTACCAAAATTGATAAGTTTTTAGTCATCATATTTTGTTAATTAAGTTGTTATGCAGATAGTATGGTTAGCTGTAGCCAAAATTCCTCAATTTTTTTTATTGCAGCCAAGAAGTCATCCATTTCTAATGGTTTTTTTATATAGCTATTACAATAGTTTTTATACGCACTTTCAACATCTTTTTGATTGGAAGAAGTTGTGAGCATGATCACAGGTATTCTTTTTAAACTTTGATCATTTTTAATTTTTTCTAAAACTTCAAGACCATTATAGATCGGGATATTAATATCTAATAAAATCAAATCCGGCCTTTGAGCATCCGCAAACTCACCTTCTTTATTCAAAAAATCTAAAGCTTCTTGCCCATTCCTTACTACACTTACCTTAATGTCAACTTTACTTTCTTCAAAGGCATCTAGGGTGAGCAAAATATCACCTTCATTATCTTCTACCAGCAGTATATGTGCTAGTTTTAAACTTCTTACGTTCATCATATTTGATTTTTTGTTTTAGCAATTGTGAAATAAAAGGTAGTCCCTATTCCTACCTCAGATATTAGCCAAATTTTACCTCCTAGAAATTCAATACTTCTCTTTGCAATGGATAAACCAATACCAGTACCGTCATTTTCTTTTCGGTTATGAAGTCTTTGGAAAATAACAAAGATTTTTTCGTGAAACTTTTTATCTATCCCAATCCCGTTATCTTTGATAGTAAACTCCCATACTGTTTCTTTTTCTTCTACATCAATTTCAATTTCAGGAGATACATTCTGCTTTGAGTATTTAAGTGCATTGTCAAGCAAACAGTGAATAGCTTGTGTTATCGGCGCTCTATTAATGTTTAGTTTTGGAAGTACCTCAAATTTGATTATTGCTTTTTTCTCTGCGATGAGTTTTCTTCTTAACTGAGTGTATTCATTAATTATTTCATTAAGATCAACTTCCTCAATTTGCTCCGAAGGCTTATTTGCTCTGGAATAAAGTAGTAAATCCAATATAATCTGTTTCATACGTTTCGCTCCATCGGTTGCGAAATGTATATATTGAAGTGCTTTATTATCCAATTTATTTGAATAATTTCTCTTTAACTGATCCATAAAACTTGAGATCATTCGTAGGGGTTCTTGCAAATCATGTGACGTAATAAATGCGAATTGCTCCAACTCTTCATTTGACCTTTCCAACTCTTTGGCATAATTTTTTAAGGATTTACTTAATTGAAATAGATCTTTCTCTAACTTTTTTTGTTCTGTTAAATCGGTCATAGCGCCAACCATTCTGATGGCTTCCCCATTTTTATTTCTTACAATAATTCCTCTATCGATTATAAAACGTTCTTCTTGATGCTCGTTATAAACTCTATATTCCATTGTCCAGCGCTCGGATTGAGGATCTTTTAAGGTGATTTCAAGACTCTTTTTCAATGCTGCTACATCTTCAGGATGAAAAGAATCTTGCCAAAATTGACTTTCTTTCAATTTAGTTGAAGCGCTGTGCCCCAAAATCTTGTAGATATTATTCGATCTGTAAAAATTGTCATTTTTTATATCCCAATCCCAAATGGCGTCATTCGTCGCTTTTGTAACCAATTCAAAACGGTCATTCGCCTGTACCAGTCTGATATCTGCTTTTTTTCTCAGTGTGATATCCTTAAAATATATAGATAACCCATTTCCAGAAGGATAAACGGTGACCTCTATCCACATATCTAAAGCAGTATAATGTTCTTCAAAGTTTATGATTTCCCCACTGAACATGGCTTTATGATACTGCTTGTAAAAATCAGAATCTATTGCGTCGGGATAGACTTTCCAAATATTTTTACCAATTACAGTTTCTTTATTTTTACCCATGACTGTTTCGGCTTGTTTGTTCCAGTAGGTTATAATCCACTCCTCATCTACTGCAAAAAATGCATCTCCGATACTTTCTAAGATTTGATTTTTTTCTCGGTAAGCTTTTTCTAGGTTTTCTGCTGCATTTCTGCGCTCGTCGATGTTTTTAAAATAAATAGATATGCCTCCGCTGGATGGGTAAGTGGTAATATCATACCAACAGCAATCTCCAGGATAATAATATTCAAAGCTTTCAGACTTACCAGTTAAGGCTACACGCCTGTATACTTCTTCCAATACCGTACCTTTGGCTGGCTCGAAAATTTCCCAAATATTACCTCCCAAAACTTCATCTGCTTTCTTTTTTAAAAGATTTTCAGCTTCTTTATTAAAATAAGTGAAATTCCACTCAAGATCTATTGCATAAAAAGCATCTGATATACTTTCTAAAATGGTCATCATTTCAACAGAAGCTTCTTGAAACTTACTTTCAAATGCTTTCTTTTCGGTAATATCTATAATTAATGAATTCCATAAGATTGCTCCATCTGGTAATCTTTGTGGTAATCCTCTCCCTTCATACCATTTAACACTTTGATCTAAGGACACATTTTTCCACTCCGAATGCCATGGTGTTAGGTTTAAAGATGATTCAATTATTGAATTTATTAGTTCTGCTTGATTTCCACCTGCTTTAATTTGCTGCCATATTTTTTCAGGTGAATTTTTGCACTCCTCAGGTGAAAGACCCCAAACTTTATAACTACCCTCACTGATGTATAAAATTTGATCTTCTCCATTTGGATGCATTAAATATTGAAAAATAACGCCTGGAAGATTATCGGTTAAAGTTTTAAGCTGTAACTCTGCGGTTTTCAAATCATGGATATCTTGAAAACTACCATAGATTCTTTGACATTTTCCTTCCAGAAATTCAGCATTTCCAATACACCGAATCCATTTGCTATTCCCTTTGGCTGTTTGAATTAATAAGCCAAGATCAAAAGATTTCCCTGACTCAATCAATTGTTCAACACTCTTTTGAATTAAAGCCTTACTTTCTTCTTCATAGAACTCGAAGCCTCCTGTTAGACTTGGATTATAATCATCATTCACCTCCATGATATTTTTTAGCATGGGTGACCAATACATATTGTCAGTCTCATTTTGATTGCGGAGATTTAATTCCCAGTTCCCAATTTTTGCTAATTCTGATGCTTCTTCATATAAATCGATAGCCAGTTTTTCATCTGTAATATCAAATATCATTGAATTAAAAATTACTGTACCATTGGGTAAGTAATTAGGAGTCCCAAACCCTTCATGCCATCTTTTATCACCATTTGGAAGTATATTTCTCCAACGAAAATGCCATTTGTTCCGAGTTTTTATGGATGCTTCAATGGACTGTTGTACTTTTTCGTAATCTCCTCCTTTTATTATTTGTTCCCATACTTGATTATTGTCTTTTTCGCATTTATCTGCACTAAGCCTCCAAATTTTGATGGATGCTTTACTTACAGATTGCATGAAGTTCTTTCCATCTGGCGTGATTACATATTGGAATGTTACGCCTGGGAGGTCATCAGAAAGTGTTTGTAACCTGATTTCTGACTGTTTTCTGTCAGTTATATCTTGAAAACTACCAAATATTCTTTTGGGTATGCCCTCTACTATTTCTACATTTCCTATGGATCTTACCCATTTTTCTTTAAGCTTTTGGGTAATGATTACTGCTTCAAAATCAAAACCTTCACCAGTATGAATACATGCATCTATGCTTTTAGAAACTAATGGTCTAAAATCTTTACGATAGAAGTTAATTCCAAGGGCTAAATCAGGAATGAAAGTGTCTGGATCCGTTTCGTGAAGCTGATGAACTATTTTAGACCAGAATACAGTCTTTTGCTCAAGATTTACTTCCCAAGATCCAATTTTTGCAAGTGATCCAGCTTGGGAATTTAACTCTCTTAATTTTACTTCTGCTGTGATGTTTTTTGCAGCAGCGTAAACCAATCCTTCCTCAAGGATTGGATTACAATTCCAATTCAACCAAATTAACTGTCCATCTTTTGATAGGAAACGATTTTCAAAGTTAAAAACTGGATCATCATTGGATATTTTCTTAACTTTTTTAACAAATTCCCCTTGATCTTCTTTGATGCTAAAATCATCTAAAGTATGAAACAATACTTCATCTTTGGAATATCCTAAAAGAGCATACCCAGCATTATTCATTTTTAAAAAACGCCCTTTAAAATCGGTAATGCATAAAATCTCAGGTGTCGAATCAAATACATTTCTGAGGTTATTTTCCAGTCGCTTACGATGAATTTCTGATCCAATAAAATTATCTAGGCCTTTTAATACTGAACAAAGTTGATTTAGGTATTTTTCATCGCGCTTGGTACCAATTAGGAGAACACCAACCAATTCATTATTAAAGGTTAAAGGCATACCTATTAAGGCTTGTAGCCCAAGATGTGAGGCTCCTTTTTTTCTGATAAAGAATTGGTCTATCTGATCACCATTCCAAAGAATCTGCTTTCCTTTTGACCAAACTTTACCTGGCAATCCTTCATTTTTTTTAAACGTTGTTTCCAATGGCTCAATTTCAAAGAAGCTTTGGCTATGTTTGCTATGACCAACTAATTTTAGTTGAGTTTGCTCCATGTTGGGGCACCAAAGTTCTATTAAATCAAAACTTCCAAACTTGTAAAGATTTTCACATAACCCATTAGCAGCAGGAATTAAATCCTCTTCAGTATTAAAGCTTAAGCTGATTTGACGGAGTAATTCTTTTTCTGTTTCTTGCTCTATTTGCTCTTTGATATTTCTTACCACGCAATAAATCAACTTGGATTCCCTATTCCAAGTAGTGCTCCACGAGCTATAAGCAATACCCCCCGTTTTCCTATTAAGTCTAATAGGGATTGATTTGAATTCTTTTTCTTTACTGGTTTCATCAACAATCTGATTTATTTTTTCATAATCTTCTTTAATAAGTAAGTCTTTGAAAGGCATACCTATTAATTCTTCAGATGTATAGCCCCAATGATCTAAGGAAGCGGCACTCACAAATAAAAATTTACCAGCTGTATCGATCGTGCACAACACATCTTGAGAAGCATTCATTAGACTACTTGCATGATCCTTTGGATCGAGTGAAGGAGTAATATCGGTAGAACGGCAAATTATCGTTTCAACTTTACCATGATTATCAAAAATAGGAGAGAGGGAGATACGAGAATACTGAAGCTTTTTGTCGACTGGATTATAAAAATCTTCTTCAACTTCAAAATTTTCTCCTGATAATGCACGAAGGTAATAATTTTTCCATTTATCAATCAATCCATATCCAAACCCTTCCGTTAAAACGGAAGTATGCAATGCTTTATCAGTACCGGTTACTTCATTTATTACATTAAAATAGGCTTTATTCCCATAAACCAATAATAAATTAGAATCGACAACCCATGCGAGATCTTTGACTTGGTCAAGAAGAAGGCTACTGTATTTATTTTCATTCATAATATTATTATTTGAAATCATGTTAAAAACCTTCCAAGCAGCCCAATATAATTTTGTTGAAACTTATTTTTTGAATCGTGGGACTACTTTTAATAGACAGTCTAACTAATTTCTATATAGTATTATGAAATTAATAGATATACTACTCTAACTACGGATAATCATCTTTCTGTATAATTATTTTAAATGGTTAAACAAGACCAGTGCTTTTATTAGTATGGTGATAAAACCCTCAAATTTTTAAGGTTTATTTTGAGAGCATTGAAGAGAAATTCATTTATAAATCAAAACGTAGTTATTAAAAGGATGACTTAATATAAAATTTTTTATTTACTCAGTCAAGATTTTATATAACTTTTCTTAAAAATTAACACAGATAATCTGAAGTTTGTTAGTTACAATGGAAAAAAACCTGATTTAGCTTAGTTCCGAGATTCATTGATATTAGGCCCGCCACAGCGGAGAAGTAATTCATAGACATTGAATATATGCGAGCAATCTCCCATGGAATTGAAGCTACCTGAGAAGAAGCGTATAATTAAAATAATCAATACGTATATCAGCTTTTCCAATCAATAACCACTTAAAAACAATCGAAAAACCATATTTGAATGGGTCGTGAACCCTAAACGGTTGACTCTTGTGCGCCTAGTTGACAATTATGAGCAAGATCACTTGTAACAAAATCAATTCCTGATATGATTGTATATAATTATATTTTTATTGAGGTTCTTCAGAAATCCTTTTAATTACAAGTACGAACTCTCTCTCAATTTTTTTCCTTTTCGCCAACAATTCTGCATATTGTTCAATTCTTGATATGCTAGTTTTCTCAGTTTTTGCAAGTTTAATGTAACTCCGTCCAAACTTTTTGCTGGAATCATTTATGCTATAATTAACTCAAAGGCTCCTTCATATTTATTCAATGCTTTTTGAAGTCATTAGGGAACGACCAAAAACCAGTATAAAACCTCTCAAAATCTTTTGGAGATAAAAGGTTAGGTTAACACTGAATGAAACCGAGCTTTTGGTGGAAAGGCTTCAAAAAAAAATTGAAGTATCGTTTTGATATGTAGATCAGCAATAGACCGCTATAATCCAATTGAGGAACTTTTTAAAAGTTGAGTCAAGAAATAAAATAAACTGCTCTTATGTGCAATTTTGAGTTGAAGGTCCGAGTTTATTGGAGATTAGTTTTTGAATAGAAAAAATTGAAAGTTTTGAAAACTTAGAGATAGGAGAGAATATTGCACTTTAATTTTTTAGAGATTGAAATCTAATAAGTTCGTTGTATGTCTTGTTATTTGCAATCTTATTTTACTTCTAACCAGCCTAAAGATTGAATAAATAGATCGGCTTCCATAATTGTTCTTTGATAGTTTTCAATGTTTTTAAAATTAAAGAATCCATGACTTTGACCTTCATATAAATTTAATTCACAAATACTTCCTACTTTTTTCATGGCCATGGTGTAGTATTCTATCGTTTCTACTGGAATCAACTGATCTTCAGTTCCTATTAGGATTATCGTTGGCGGTGCACCTCTTCTTATATTGTGTAAGGGAGAAAAATAGGGGTATTGCTCCTTGATTCGTTCGTAGCCATATCCTGCTGGACCATTGTCAATTACAGGGTTGAATAAAATTAGAGCATTTGGTTTGCAACTTATTTCTAGATCATCTGTAGGTTCATTATAACCTTCAGTCAACGCTGTGGCAGCTGCTAGCTGCCCACCTGCGGATCCTCCAGCCGCTATAATTCTGTCTTGATCAATTCCTAAACTATCTGCATTTTTCCGTAAAAACCTGATCGCTGATTTTGCATCTCTCAATGAAGCAAATGGGGAGGTCCCATGTCTTGTAAAAACACGATAATCGACTAAAGCTGTTGCTAAGCCTCTTTTAGAGAAGTACTCAGCATGTGGTCGGAATTGCTCAATTGTTCCAGTATTCCAACCTCCTCCGAAGTAAAATACGATCAACGGTACTGATTGATCAGACTTTGAATCAGGTAACTGGAATTCAATGTAGAGTGAATCCTGCCCTACTGTCTTATAAAGCAATTGAGATTGTCCCCAAACAACTTGATGTTCAAAAAGTAAAGTGATCAGGAGAGTAAATGACTTTAAAATCCAAATTGGAAGTTCTTTCATGTCTTATTGTTTGTTTTGATGGTCAAATAGGATTGATCGAAAACTAATGGAGTGATTCCCTACAACCTATCAGTTAGAGGGCCTTTAATAACCCTTTGTATAGATTTAATTCAGTGCTATCTGTCAGGTAAGGTTTTTTATATGCTATAATTTTATGCCTTGAATGAATTGAAGTTTTGAAAAATTGGAGTTTTGATTTTGGTGTAATCTTCCCCTCGAATCTTTTCAAATATACTAAATTTCATCAAAACCATAAGAATCAAAAGAGCTGCCTAATTGCTTAAAAAGAACTCAATGCTCAATGTTTATATCCGAAATAGCCTAGGTGACAGGATTTACCAATCAACAATATTTTGGAATGGAGTTTAAAATGAGTCCAACTGAATCCATCAAAAATAGGCAAACCAAGAAGATGTCTTACATGATATCCAAAAACCCTAGTTGAATATTGGGAAGATGACCCCGAAATTATAGTTTCAATAATCAGAAAATGGATGCTGGAACAAAATATAGACTGGAATGAGGTTTGGAGCTATCAGTTTCACTTGGGTTTTCCTGAAATAATATGGTTTAAGGTAAATGGAGAAATCTTTGATATGTTTGATCGAATGGACCTGTAGACAACTTGACTGAAGTAAAGCATTCACAGCATTACCATAAGTGAAGCAATTCTTATCCAATTGATTGGAATAAGTTAGTATTTGATTGAATTGTGTTAAAATGTTTTTTACTCTCATAGCTTAAAACTCAGCTTATACCTGTCTTTAATGTTATAGAATAATTTAAGCTATTATCCTTTGAATGGTAGAAAAGTGAAAGCTCTATTGGTGTGGAGCGCAACGGAACAGCAAATGTGCTTGAAAGAGCGTCTGGATTTTAAAATTTTGACTTACGCAAAGAAAATCGCTTAATTTAAGCTCAACTCCAATTATTGGATTTAATTATTCTTTCAGACCATTATATGATCAGGTTTTTTAACATAATAGAATGTATCATTTTACATCCTAGGGCCTAAGAATCAAAGGAGTTCTATCTTGATCCAAAATTCAAATTTTTATTTATTTACTTCACTTTTAGTGATTAAACCACTATTATTTATATAAATTGTTGCAGCAAGTTTATTAACCTATTTGTAATTCCTCTGTCCTTGAACCTTTAATGAGGAGCCAAAGCATAAATACCAATTCACCCAATGCAGTAACCACAGTAAAGCTTGTATTGAAATCCGGATACAAAAACACTTTTAAATGGCCAACGACATAACCTAACCCAGCGATGATTAATAACCAACCCATTATTTTGGGTATATATCCTGCTTTTAATACCAAAAAGCCAAGAAGAATAAGATATAGACCAAATAACACTAGGCCGAAAAACCATTCATATTTATAAGATTTTATATAAAATAGCATTAACTCTGAAATTTGCTCCTGAGAATTTGAAATAAAGTAGGAAGACCCTTTTGTTAGGGCAAAAACCTTAATCAAATTTGTTACGGAAACAAGATAAACCCCAGTGTATAGCAAGCGAAACCAAGCTGTGAGTAAGGAAAGATTTTTACTTACAGGCTTTAAAAATATATAAAGTGCCCAAGCCACAACAATATCGGCTACTATTGTAATAAAGATCAGAAATATAGCAACATTAAACAAGAATGAATTATTTGTGATATTAGATGCAGTTTCTAATGCATTATTTGGATTTACTAAATCTGGGATTATTTTAAATTCGGCAAATGGAACCGTTAATGTCATCATTAAAAGTCCAATTCCAGCTATTATTGCTGATTTTGAAAGTGAGATATCTTTATTCATATTATAATTTGAATTAGTCTTTTGTCTCAATATTTTTTCTAAATAATATATCTGGAAGATAAATTAATTCGTGCCTATATTTTTTTTAGACCTTCTATTTTTTCTTAAGTGATTCTATCCTTTTTTTATAATAATTATCTCCACTAATTTCAAAAGCTTTAGTTACAAACTTTAGAGCATTGCCATTATCACCATTTCTTTCATAATAATCTGCCATAGAATCATAGGTATTTGCACTTTCAGGATAATACTCCATGGCAAGTTCAAAGTACATTTTCGATTTTTCTTGTTGTTGCATATCCATATTCATGTAACCTGACATAATTAAAAGTTCTTCTGGATAAGGTGGTTCGGCATATCCAAAATGGTCTTTGAGCTTCTTTTCCCTATATTTTACTATACTAAAAAGCTCTTCTTTAGGTGTGTCAAATGAATTTATTTTATCAGTGTTTTCCATTTGATACCATTCAAAAATTGAAATTAAACCGTCCATGATAGACGGAAGAGGAATGGTTCCATGTATATCTCTGGGATAAAATTTCCATTTAAAAGTCAATCCGTTTTTAACGTTTTCCTCTACTAGTTTTGAAAAGGCAATATTCGAACGGGAGAACAAAGTGAAGTTCGTTGTGTCCTGCATCACATTATCGATTGTTACCTCTGAGTCCTGCAAATTCAATTGCCCGCTCAAAGAAATGAACAAAGCTTTGTTTTCATGTTTCTGAGTGGCAAGGATCTCATCTGCTTCTTTCAATAATTTTTGATTATCCCAATCCAGACTTGGGTCGATGGCTAAGTAATTCGCAAATAAACCAGGTTGATTAATTAACGTGGAAATAGTAAACAAGCCTCCATAAGAATGACCAATTAATGTTCTATAGTGGGTAACTGGATATTTGTTTTCTATAAAAGGAATAAGTTCTGTTTCGACAAACTTTCTAAAATTATCAGCTTCCCCATTTTTTTCATTAAAAGGCATCCCAAATTGGGTATTTATGGTTGATGTGGTTAAATCCCTTAATCTGTTTTTTTTATTGGAGATGCCGACCAGTACCATTTCGGGCATAAATCCGCCACTGTAAAAATGATGCACAGCGTTAAGTGTTGGAAGAAATATTTCTCCATCTAAAATAAAGGATACCGGATATTTCTGCTTTTTCTCAGGGTTGTAGCTGTCGGGAAGTTGAATGTAGATTTTTCTTGACTCGTTTAGGACCCCAGAAAAGAGACTATCCAAAACACCTACTTTTTGTAAAAACTGTTGGTTTTCATTTGTCTGAGCATTTCCAAACTGTTGAATGAGGATGATGATTCCGAAAGTCAAAATTGCTTGTAAGATGTGTTTCATTTTGTTATTTTAATATCACTGAGTTATATTTTTAGTATTTTCATTGTCATAATTTCTAACAGAACTACTAGCTATTTTGCTTCTTTAGTATTTTTACAATTCGGCTATAGACCATTTCCGCTATACTCCATTCATACCCATCAAAGTTGGTAGTATTATTGAATTGGATGACTACCATATCCATATCTTTGTGGTATTTCGCGATACTCTGATAGCCAGGGAGCAAACCTGTATGTTCGTACACGTAAATAGAAGAATATATCTCCTGTTCCCCCTCCTTAAATACCGAGCCATCGTTTAATGCCTTCAAAAATTTACCCACATCCTCAGCAGTAGCTAGCATTAAGCCTGTGTCTTCATACTTAAAATCTTTATCAACGCCAACATAATTGCCACTCATCACGTCGTCTAAATCCACTTCGCTAAGCGAACCGAAAGTGTTTTTCAGCCCAAGTGGGTTTAAGATTTCGTCTTTTATGTATTGTTGGTGTGGATAGCCCAATATTTTATCCATGAGGTCTTCAATCAACATGTAATTGGTATTTGAATAACCATAATCTTCACCCGGTTCAAAGTCAGCAGGCAAATCCAGTCCGTAATCAAGTATTTCTTGTCGGCCTTTTGGAGGTTTTTTCCAATAATCTGGATGGTCCACGAAATTGGGAATGCCACTGCGATGCTGAAGCATCATTCTCAAGGTGATTTTGTCCGAATATTGAATTCTTCCGGCGAGTTCTGGAAAATATACAGCGAGTGTTTTATCTAAAGATAAACGCCCTTCTTTAACTAATTTGGCGGTAGCAACAGCCAAATATAATTTGGTGATACTGCCAATCTTAAATAGCGCTTGCGGGTAGGCAGGTATTTTATTTTCTCGGTCGTGCCAGCCTGCGGCATAAAACTCTGGTGGCTTTCCAGTTTGATCCACGTAAACAATCAGACCATCAAATCCATATTCAATTGCTTCATCTATTTGTTCTTGAACCGTATCAGGGAGTGGTAAAATCCAAGCCTTTACCAAAATCCATGGTACGAAGTACAAGGAGCCTATGCTTGCAAGAATAAATACGGTTCTGAGTATTCGTTTTGTTTTTTTCTTTTTCAAAATATTCTTTTTTTCTTGGTGGTGCACTTTTATTAAATTGGTTATTAGTCGTGTTTTGTATGGTTTACTATATGTGTTGGCTGTTGCTTGTATTCATTTTTTATTTTTAACGAACTATTTCCAAAATACAACAAGAAATTTAATTCATGGCAATTGGAAACATCGTATGTTCTATCTCTTTATATTCATTCATTTTACCTGTTTTACATTCTTGAAATAAATGGGTCAGGTTTTCTAACTCCATCACCTTATATTTCTTATTCCCACCTTTGATTAAAGCATTTCGTATGGTACTTTGATTGGTGCTTGTATTAACTTGAGTTTCCTTGCTTCCATTTAAAGACAATATAGGAATAGTTAATTTTTCAAATTCATCAGCTGGATTATAGTATGAGAAATAGACGTTCCAAGGTTTTTAAACAGTTTCGGTTTCATTCTGAATGAATTTTCTGATATTCTCATCAGGTGCACCTAAAGATTTTAAAATTGGAGTTGAATAAGTGTTATTATGTGCTGTTAACTATTTTCTTTCGTAGACTCTCCGAAGTCTCGATCATCAAAACGCAATACAGCAATGCCTTTACGTGTATGGTAATCTGAAAGCACTAAAAAAGGCTTGTGGGTAGGAATGCTTCCATCTCTGTCGTGTCTTCCACTTCCACTGATTAAATAACCACTGGGAATTTCTCTCTTCCTATTGGACGTGTAATTGTTGCTGCCTGTACTAAAATAGCCCTGGGATTTTCAAAAATAACTTCTTCCTCAAAATATAGATAGAGCTTTTCCGGCACTTGTGGTCTGCTGAGGGCTGCACTTTTTGGATTTCCCTTTTTTAAATTTAAAATGAGCTTAGTACCACCTTCAGTATATTCGTCTTCAATTAACTGTGTGGTTTCGTTTAATTTTCCTTCGTATTTCATACCAACATTTGAACCGTCGATATTTAGTGCTCCATTTTTAAAAGTGGTCGCTTTTGGTTTAATGCCAGATATATCAAAATTAGGGACAGCCATAGTTGTATTATAAGCTCCACCATTTCTCTCAAAAAGAAAAACAAAGGTTATTTCTTTATTGTCTGGGTTGGTTGCAATTCCATGCCACACCCCTGAAATATCTTGTGAAAGTACATTCATGACTGAGAATGCTGTTAAAAGTGTTGTTATTATTAATGATTTCATCTATTTATAATTTGTTTTTAGAGTTTAGATGGAATCTCGCACATTTTACAATCATTCCAGTGTTTGTCGCTTTCGTCATGTTCGATTCCATATTTGTTAAATTTTAAACATAGATATCCTAACCAAAATTTTTTGGGGAAATTCATTTGAAAATAATAGTTTAAGTAATCAGGGGATAGAGAATGTTTGCAGTGGTATTTGTTAAATCAAATTTCCTCCAGCTTTTACCTGAGAATCCATATAACGACCGATTACTATACCAACTAGCAAACCAAGGCTAATTCCAAAGGCGATTCCTAAAGACCGCTCAAGACTTGATAATAACAAAACTCCAATAAGCACTCCAAAAGATGAACCAATAGCTATACCCAAATTAGTATAATGTCCAATTGAAGTTAAAGAAAACGTATCCTTTAAGTATTTTTCAAATTTACGAAATGCTTTTGCGAAGTACTTTTTCCTATTCCTAGGATTCGATCCTAAATTTAAATTCTTCAATTCAGTTTCGATAGATTGAATTTCTTCTTTTGAGAATCCTCTATTTTTCAATTCGTGCAGAACATGCAGAAATTTTTCATAAATTTTTATTTCAGAAGTTGCAGAAGTTTCAGTTTTTAAACTTTCGAAAAAGTTTGTTGCCTCTTGTAATGTCATACCACTTAATTTTATTGTTTTTTATTTAGTGGCTGGAGGCAAAAAATATTACACAAAAAACCATCTTTTTTTTAAATCTAAAAAAGCTTTTAAATCAAGTCTTGAGAGGGGTTTTTAACTGCGTAAACTTTCTAAATCAGTCATTAATTCATCCAATTTTCTCAATACCCTTCCGTAAATTATGTTCAAATCCCAACTATAAATCCGGCCACCAAAATATGCCAATAGCCCCATAATTAAGACGGCAATGATTATAGCCATCAAGGGTATTCCAAGAATCAAATAGGTTTCCGGAAAACGTATTAGAGTTTTATCAACAAGTCTATGTCCCAGGTCAGTGCCTTCAGCATCTTTAAACCAAAACCCCAAAACAAAAGACAAAAAGAAAATGGGATACATAAATTTAGAGAATCGCTTATTAATGGCTATTTGTTTTTTGATCCAATTGCTGAAAGCCTTGAGGTATTGATAGCTATTTTGTCCTTGATCAATCCTTTCCAATTTATTCAACAAATTCTTGTTTATAAAGACATGCACCATCAGCGTTATAAAAAATAGTGCTCCCATTACCGGAATGTCCAAATAATAGGAAATAATCAGAAAGAGAAATGATCCTATTACAATTGCGATCAAGTTGTTGCGAAACATCCGCTTGAACTTATCAATGATATGAATTGATTTTTGGTTGTAAAGGTTATCTATCTCCGGTGCTATTAAGTTATCATTCTTTTGAAAGCCTTCTTTCCAAATATTTTCAATTGATCTTTCCATCTAATATTTTTTTTAATCTCATTTTAATTCTTTGAACACGAACACCAATATTGTTTGGATTTGTACCCATAATATCAGCGATTTCCTGATATGATTTTTCTTCTAAATAGAGCATGATAATGGCTCTATCAATTTCTGATAGTTTTCGAATAGCATCATAGAGCAGATTTAGAGATTCGTCAGAAAATGCATAATTGTCTTCTGTTTCTTGAGCAGGCAAAGAATCGGATACAAAAGGCTGACTGTTGCTTTTCTTTTTCTTCAATAAAGTCAAACAAACATTTAGCGAAATTCGATAAACCCAAGTGCTCCATTGGGATTCCTCACGAAAGTTTTCTTTACTCCTCCAAATTTGCAAACATACTTCCTGGTAATAATCTTCAAAATCCTCTTGTGAATTGGTATATGCCCTACACAATTTGATGATTATTCCAGAAAAAGGAAGTATAGATGTTTTATAAAAATCGGAACTCAAATCTGCTTTTTTTTATTTAGTGGCTCAAATCTTGAAATATTACATTAAAATTAGAATTTTCTAAAGATATTTTTTAGGACATTAGATAATCCAAAACCTGTGTTAGTACCAGTCGTTCTGTCCTTCATTTTTTAGATAATTGTCAATCTCATTGTCAGCGTATTTTTTTTGTTCTGTCGTAAATTTATAGACACTGCTGTCGAGCTAGCAATGCATAAAACCGTCATAACACTTTCCAATGTGTTTTTCTTGGGTATAAATCTGGAAATGGCAAACATCACTGTTGTCTAGGTATTTTTTCAGTAGTTCTATAATTTCATATTTGCTGTCAGACGTGATAAGCAATTTAAGTCCACCGTCCCAAATAGGAAACTGTCCGAATTTTGTGTCTTTATATATATAGCTGTCATACCGAGAAGATTTAAAAACTTCCATTTGTATGTCTAACATGCAGTTTTGTATGGGATTAATAGATTGATTTTTTATTTCAGCTAATTTATAGTTCTTAAATGTAATTATTGTCCAGTTGCACTGCAATTCTACCATACAGCTGTCTGGGGATTGTTCAATAATGCTGATTTTGGTGAATATGGGCCTTTGGAAGCATTTAGTAGGGATAAAATTCTAAGACAGTTCAATACTAATGTTATTGGGCTTTTAGATGTTACTAAAGTTGTTTTACCTCATTTTAGACAAAATAAAAAAGGTATTATCATCAATATTTCTTCGATAGGAGGGAAGATGACTTTTCCTTTGGGTACATTGTACCATGGGACAAAATTTGCAGTAGAGGGAATTTCCGAATCACTTTACTATGAAGTAGGGCAATTTGGAGGACAGGTGAAAATTGTTGAACCAGGTATGATAGCAACGGATTTTAGTGGAAGATCTTTTGATTTTAGTAATGATGAAAGTATGACAGAATATCAAAATATTGTCGGTGCTTTGATGACAGCTATGCCATCAATGGCTCAAAATGCTTCTCCAGCAAATACAGTGGCGGAAATAATCTTTGAAGCTGCTACAGATGGCAAAAATCAACTGCGGTATACTGCTGGTGAAGATGCTAAAACCCTTATGGCAAACCGTCAACAATATGATGATGCTATATTCCTAGGTGGTATTAAATCACAATTTGGACTTTAAATTAATAGAAAGATGAATTTAATTGAGAAGTATTTCAATGCTGAAAAAGCTGAAAGCTTATTATTTATAGGTTTCGGTATTCTCGCCGTAATTATATCCATTTATTTCTTCTTTGTTATAAAAGAGACCTTTTGGAAAGGTATAGCCATTCCTCTAGTCTTTTTTTCTATAGTTCAAATAATTATCGGGGCAACAGTTTTTACAAGAAGTCCTGTAGATAATGCGAGAGTAGAAAATATATTAAAGCAAGAATTTCATAAAATTCAATCAGAAGAAATTCCAAGGATGGAGAAGGTGATGAATAACTTTGTTAATTATCGCTATTTTGAAATAGCCATGATGTTTTTTGGGATTGTTTTAATGTATGCCTTATCAAATTATGGATTTTGGAAAGGCTTCGGATTGGGGCTTTTTCTTCAATGTGCGGTCTTATTATCTTTAGATTTCTTTGCAGAAAAACGGGGTCATTTTTACGTTGAACATTTGAAA
Source organism: Belliella aquatica (assembly GCF_014637795.1). Classification (GTDB taxonomy): domain Bacteria; phylum Bacteroidota; class Bacteroidia; order Cytophagales; family Cyclobacteriaceae; genus Belliella; species Belliella aquatica. The sequence goes on from NZ_BMFD01000017.1 coordinate 34,383, forward strand.
GAATTAGTTGAAAGGAAATGAGAGAAGTAATTCATCTTCGTAGCGTTGCGGACTTATATAAATTATTCAATCTGGGGAACAGTCATCACCCATTAGTAGCTGTTTTAGATTTCAGTAAAGTAAGTGAACAGGTGGAGGGGAATTCTAAAATTTCTACTGACTTCTATTCTGTTATGTTCAAAAACTATTGTAAGAATAATGTCAAATATGGCAGAAAACCAATTGACTTTCAAGACGGTAATTTAATATGTATTGCACCCAATCAAACTATTGAAATAGATAATGAAATTGAACAGCATGAGAAGATGATGGGTTGGGGTTTGTTTTTTCATCCTGACTTAATCAGGGCAACTTCATTGAATGATAAATTAAAAAGTCACAGCTTTTTTCATTACGAGGTTTCAGAAGCACTTCATCTTTCTGACAAAGAAAAAACTATTCTATTTGAATGTGTTCAAAAAATTCAAGCTGAACTTCAAGAAAATATTGATGTTCATAGCCAATATATTATTGTATCAACTATTGAACTATTACTGAACTATTGTTCACGGTTTTATTGTAGGCAGATGATTACAAGAAGCTACACTAACAAAATGTGACAACTTTTTTCAGGCGCTATCAACGGAGTAGTCGATTAATAATTGCATATTTATTAGTGAAATCATTGTAAACTGGAGTCTTTGCAGATAATCGTAAATCCTATTTATGCCTAAACCAACAATCTTCTCGATTGGATTCGTATGACTTAAATCGAGTATTGACTGGGTATCCATGTGTCAATCGCTCTTTGAAATAAGTCCTAGCGATATAATTAAACGCTCCCATGTCTAGGGTAAAAGGTGTCTTATTGCTAATGGTATATTCTAGATGAATCTGTGAAAGCAGTTCTAAAAATGGAATGATAACCTGAATGCTTCCACCAATGACTCCACAATTCAACAAGGTTTGGGTTTGGTTTTCTTCTTCAAATTCCAAAAACCCTGGAACCAAAGCTCGTAAATGGTTGCAATGATCAAACATCCAGCGATTGTTTAATTTTTCCTCTTCATCACCGCAGAATAAACTGTCAGGTTTTTGCGCAAAAAGGAGCTCTTCAAAAGGGTTTTTTATAACTTCAACATCTGCGATATCTGTCATAAATAGATGTTGAATGCTTTCTTGGTTCTTTTTCAAAAAATCCAAATAGACAATATATCGGTAAACATTCGCATTCAATCGTTTATCGAAATCTACCTTTACAAATTGAATATGCTTTGCATTAGCTTGCTTGATGGTCTCCTCAGAGAAATTATTGTGAAAAACAACTCCTCTTAGATTCAGTTTTTGAATGGATTCGCACCACTTTTGTATTATTCGAAAATCATCAGCTGGTAGCAATTCATTGCGATTGACGTCATAGACCCCAGTAAAAAGAGAAGCAAAAATTACATTTCCTGAAGTTTGAATCATGGTTTAAAAATTAACTATTCTACTTTGTTTCTGTAAGGCGGTGATACTGGTAGAGGTGTTTCGGTAATAAATATAAGTTCTGTGAAGTGATTTTCTGACTTTAAATTTTCTGGAAGCTTGCTCGTAAAAAAATGAATCTGCTGCATACCTATTTTCGAAATGAATGCTTTTAAAGACTTCTTTTTTACCAAAGAGAGTTGCAAAAAGAATACAATCGTCAACATGAATGTTCTGATGTAAATCGTTTTTATCAGCGACGTAATAATCTTCTTTTTTGGATACAATCGTTTCCGTGAGTGAAGAAATCAGATCAGCGTTTTGGATTTCTTGAAGACAAGTAGAAAGATGATTGATTTTATATTCATCATCACTGTCAATGATGGTAATGTAGTCTCCCTTTGCAAAATGTACAGCTCGATTGATTGCATACGATTGACCTTCATTTTTGCAGCGGATATAGTTTACTTTATTTTGATGAATTACGCTGTATTCCAACAGTTGCTGACTCAAGGCCAAAGAACTGCCATCATCGATCACAATAAATTCAAAATCACAAAAATCTTGGTTCATCACGGAGTCTAGAGCTCTTTTGACTAAATCAAATGGCGTATTGAACACCGCCATGAGAACACTTACTTTCATATTTGAGATATTAAATTCGGGTAATTAAATAAAAATGCAATAACACACTTTATCTCAAGAGTATTAGCAGTGATTAGTTTAAATGAAAGTTAAATAATTGTGAATCTTTATTTCTATTGAAAAGTGTATTTCTTCAAAAATGGTTGCTATTTAATATTATGTTAATACCATTTTTAATATAATTTTATCTGGTTATTATTTTCCACTATTTGGAAATTGCCTTGTGGAAATTGAGATGTTTTATTTAAATGAACAAAAAATTTCCAAAAAGCTTAATATTAAAAACTCGTATCTTAATTATTTATTAATCGCTTTGATCTGAGCAATAATCATATTTGTGGAGAATTAAAAAACACATCAATGAAACAAATTTTACTAATCACCATTCTCATAAACATATTTAGTCTAAGCCATGCCCAAACATCTGGAACTGTTAGTGGGAAAGTGGTAGATAAATCTGGTGCTTCAATTCCTGGGGTAAGTATCCGTGTAAAAGAGATATCGAATTTAGGAACAAGTACTTCTATTGGAGGTCAATATCGATTGACTAACATTCAGCCTGGTTCCTATACATTAGAGGCGAGTTTTATTGGATATTCTAGCGAAGTAAGATCCTTCACACTCGATAGTTCTGATCAAGTTATCGTTGATTTTATTCTGTCAGAAAACGATATACTTTTAGAAGGGGCAACTGTCACGGCTCAAAGAAGGGAAGAAGACATACAAAAAGTACCAGTTGCAGTAACAACCTATGATAAAAAATTTATCAATGATTTCAATATTCGTGAAATTGATGCGCTTTCTGAATTTGTTCCTGGTCTCCAAGTACAGTTACAAAGTCCCAATAATCCAGGTTTTGTAATAAGAGGGATAACTTCCGACAATGGCGATTCTAGAGTAGAGCCAAGGGTATCTGTCTTTCAAGATGGTGTTTCTATTTCTAAGTCAAGAGGCTCGGTTATTGAAGTTTTTGATATGGAAAGGGTGGAAGTATTAAAAGGTCCTCAAGGGACTTTATTTGGTAGGGGGGCACAAATTGGTGCTGTTCATTTCGTACAAAACAAAGCGCAAAGGGACTTTGCAGGAGAGCTTACACTTGGCTACGGCAATTATAATCAACAGCTAGCTTCTGGTTTTGTAAATACTCCAATTTCCGATAAATTATTTTTTCGACTTGCGGGTCAGTACAATAAAAGAGATGGTTTTATAGAAAATATCTCTGGTGGTAATTTAAATGGAAAAGAAACAGGTGCACTGAGAGGCTCTTTAAGGTGGTTGCCAACACAAAAAACGATCGTAGATTTGATCTATAATTACCAAAAAGATAATTATCCTGGAACAGCTTTCATAAGTGGAACTGTCGCTCCAATAGGAAGAGAACCAAATCCATTTAGAACCACTAACCTGGAATCAGGCGAAGATTTGGGAATAAAAAGAAATGTTTGGGGAACTACCCTGTTGGTCGATCAATTATTGAACAACAACCTTACTTTGAATTCAATCACAGCTTTCAGACAGTTTGATTCAGATGAGGCTTTTGATGCAGATGGAAGTGAACTTCCTGTTTTATCGTTTTCAGAAATAGCGTTCGGAAGACAATTTAGTCAAGAACTTAGATTTGCCTACGACAATAAAAGAAATTTCACTGGATTCTTTGGAGGTTCGTATTTCCATGAAAATGGATATCAAAAAGTTCCTTTCGTTACAAATGAGAATAGTTTCGTAGCCTTAGTGAGTCCTTTGTTAAATGCAGCTTCAGGTGGCGCATTTCCTATATTGCCAAACTTCAACAATGATGGTACACCATTTTTAGCAGCAGGAGCGCTCCTGGGGATCCCTTTAAAAGGAAGACATACTGAAAGTAATCAAAATTATGGTCAAGTCAATGCTTACGAGGCTTTCGCAGACGGAACTTACAATTTCAATAAATTAGCAATTACCTTGGGATTAAGAGCCACGCACGAAATAGTGAACAATGGATACGAGGCGATATATGAAGGATCGCCAAGTGTTGTAAGTTTAGCATTAGGCAATCCGTTTGGAGCAGCTCCTAATTTAATCTTCAGACCTACCGATGGAAGAGTGAAAGGTGAAGGATCATTTACATCTGTAGTAGGTCGTGGCGTTTTGGCATATACTATTAACGACAACTTGAATAGTTATGCCAATATCTCCAGGGGTAGAAGACCAAATGTAATTCAAGTAAATCCTGACGGAGCAGAGGAACTTAATGCGGAAATCGTTTGGTCTTACGAATTGGGATTAAAGGGATTATATAAAAAATTTAGCTATGATTTAGCCGCATATTATTATGATTATTCAAATTTTCAAGTTACTGTCGTAGAGAATCAAGGTGGGACAATCCAAGCATTCACAAGAGATGCAGGTAATGCAAGTGCCGCTGGTTTTGAGACTAGTTTTAGGTATGCCTTTACAAGAAACCTGTCAGTTTTCGGTAATTATAGTTTTATCGATGCTAAGTTTGATGATACTGACAATGATGGTAATGCACAAGAACTTGCTGGAAATAGATTTAGATTAACACCGAAGCATAGTTTTTCTTTTGGAGTTCTAGGAGATTTCCCTATTGGTAAAGGAGGATTATTTATTAGACCATCTTATACTTATAAGTCGCAGGTATTTTTTGAAGAAGAAAACCAAGAAAGTATATCACAAGATGGTTATGGACTGCTTAATGCCCGTGCAGGTTACTACACACAAAATAGAAAATGGGAGTTTGCGATTTATGGATCCAACTTGCTAAATGAAGAATATCTCATTGACGCTGGAAATACAGGATTATTATTTGGTACACCTACTTTTATAGCAGGCCCACCCACGTTATTTGGTATTCAAATTACTGGAAGGTTTTAATACTTAGAAACAAATTTTATGTAGCAAAAAAGCGAGTTTTAACAACTCGCTTTTTTTAAAAAATCTTTATCAATGACTTTCAATAAAGATATTCCTGCATTTACATTTTACATGCTTTTCAGCAGCATAGTGATTTTTGTAATTTTATTGAATTACAGCAATGAAGGCTTCTCCATTTATATCAATCATCTTCATCAGCCGATTTCGGATTTATTTTTCAAGTATGTAACACACCTCGGTGATGGATTGATGTTGTTGCTTTTTGTGCCAATAATTTTCTTCAAAAAATCTGCCTACGGGTTTATATTAAGTGTAGGTGCACTCATTCATTTTATTTTCATATTACTTGGAAAGCAAGTATTTTTTCATGGAGCCCCTCGACCAATGCTGTATTTTAATGATTTGTCGCTGCATGCAGTAGAAGGTGTTAAAATTGCTTTCTACAATACTTTTCCTTCGGGACATACAGCAACAGCTTTTCTGATAGCAGCTCTTTTAGCTCAAATTAAAGCAAGAAACCCTTTTTATCAGTTTCTTCTTTTTGCCTTAGCCTTTCTTGTGGCAGTGAGTAGAGTTTATTTGATGCAGCATTTTCTTTTGGACGTATTGGCAGGGATGTGGATTGGATATGCCTCTTATCTTATGGCAAAGGCTATTGTTTTGAAACTTCCATTAGCATGGTTGAACTTTCGTCTCAATCAATTCATATACACAAAATCTATATCTGTATTAGTCTCGCTAAGGAGTAGAATTCAAGCGAAGAATTACCGTTATCGGAGATTCAAATAAGTCATTTTCTTCTGCGATAATTTCATAGAGATAACCTTCACTTTCCAGTTTTGGCAAATACTTTTTTCTACTAATAATCAAATCACCACTTTTAGCTGTGAAAGGATCCAATCGTTCTATGGGTGCCCGTAAATAAAACACGAATGCAGGATTGAAATTTTCATAATAGTAAACTCGCTCGCCTTTGTCCCATATTGATTTGGTGAGTAAGACAGGATTTTGCTGATCTAAAGCAGGCATTACTGAAAGGAAAAAGATAAAGGAGACTGTTGCATAACTTAATGAAACTCCTGCAAATGCTCTCAGTTTCTGTTTTTTTCTAATGAAAACCATGGAGAAAATTAGAGGAACTAGACCTGCTAAAAAATATATTGCGAGGCGTTTATTATCGGATAAATAGGAGATTTCGGCAAGCCCAAAATATCCTCCAAAAGCAATCGTCAACACAAAAAGTAAACTTAGTCCCCAAACAAATATAAGGGGGCTAATTGATTTAACTTTCCCAAAGTAAACCGCTAGCAACATCATAAACCAAGGGTAGGCAGGGACCGTGTAATTGGGCAATCTAGTAGAAGCAAAACTGAAAAATATCAGTATTATGAAACCTGCTAAAGTGGCAAAAAGCAAAAAGCTATTTTTTGAAATTGAATCCCCATATTCTCTTAACTTTTTGACATATAAAAAATGCATTGCCTTCGGTAAAAATATAACAAATGGGAATAGTCCAATGAATACAAATAACCAGGTTTTCAAAAATGAACCACCATGACCTTCCATTGGACTACTGAAGCGGGAAAGATTATGCTTCAGAAAAAACTCTCCTAGCCAATTCCCGTCGGTTGTTAATCCTACCAAAGCATACCATGAACCTGCTACTAAAATAAATAAGCATACAGGAAAAAAACGAAACCAAGGTTTTAGACTAAGACGCTTCTGGAAAAGCATAAAGAGTATAAAAGTGATGATGTAGAGCAATAGCGCAACAGGTCCTTTACTCAAGACCGCTAAGCCTAGTAGGAGGTAGGAATAATATTGATACTTAATTACTTGATATCTACTTTCATAATATTTAAATCCATATAAATAAGATGTTGTTAAAAATAAGATTAAAAAGGGGTCAGGAACAGCCATATGGAATTGAACCATCCAATGTATGTTAGCAGCAATAAGAAGTAAAAAGAAAAATGTAGCCCGATGACCAAATTGTGCTTTCACAAATTTGGCACAGACAAGCATACATAAAAGTCCTGCAAGAGCAGGAAAAAAACGTGCTCCAAAGGGATTATAACCAAAGATTTTATAGCCAATTATGAAAAAATAATAGTGAAGAGGTGGTTTGTCGTATCGAGGTTGATCATTGAATTTAGGAAGTAAATAATCATTGTTTTCATACATCTCAAAAGCCGCTACTGCGTTTTTTGCTTCATCTAAAGCATAAATACTGAGTTTGGCGGTACCCGAAAAATGAAGCAGGATTATAACAACTACAAGGGCTGAGTAAATGAAAGTTCTTTTTGGCGTATACATATTCATGATAATGATACTACATATATCCACTAGAATGAATGATAGTATTTTATCATTTTATTAAATTTTTACATCACATAGGTGAGCACAGAGTATCTTTAATTTTGAATAAGTTAGTTTGCTTTTTTGATTGTTGGGGAAAAATGAACATAAATACTAGTACAGATATTAAAGTTAAAATTTAACCTTAAAATAGAATACAAACGATTGTTAGTGTTGGATAGACATTAGTATTTTATAGCAAAGTTTATAAAATTATTCATCTACAGGCGGATTAATACCATTTACTAATTTTAATATTGAGAATCCGTATCATTTTAAAAGATATATTTAATTTAAACAAAAGGTTCCTGATCATGGTATGGGGAGCAAATTCAAAAAAGAGATCATTTCTGACCTCTTTTTTTTTATCCCCATTTATTTTAATTTGAGGAGGTTTTTTTATGGTTGCAAGTTTTTTAAAAACGTGAAATTAGAGCTAATGAATCAACCTTGACTACGCTTGTATGAAAGGGTTGGTTGCACATCATTTGGATCAATCTCCACGATTTCACCATTTTTCATGACAACTAATGGACTATTCTTCGCTTTTTTGAATTCCACTAGCTTCCTATAAGCTTCTTCAAGCCCTTTAACTATTTTGTCTCTTTCCTCTTTTAGTTGCTCTTTAGTTTCCATAATATTTTTGTTTTAAACCCTCCCACAATTCCTTGTTATTAATTGTAACGTCATTAACGCCTCCTTCTGCCACTATTTCATAAGTGTCTCCAGAATTATTTACAAATAGCCAGTTATCGACTTTGGGCAGAAATAATCTGAAAAAATTCTCAAGACCGCCCTAATATCTTCTCCTAATAACATCTTCAGGTATATGATGTCCGCCTTCTTTTACTCGCCTTGCTACTCTAGAAACGGCCAATTCATCGGAATCTAACCAAAAAAACAAGCAGGTCACCTGATAATTTAAATCCTTTGCTCTTTCAACAAATTGTACGTAACTCCTTGTAGAAAGTGTCGTTTCAAAAGCAAAATTCTCCCCTAACTCCAACAACTTTTTGATTCTTTTCAGCATGGATATTCCCGCATCAATACCAGCTTTTTCTGGTTGGAAAGGAGAGAATCCTTTTGCAATTTCATCTGCATTCACAAACTCTTTACAGTCCAGGATTTCAGGCAAAATGGTATAAGAAGCAGTAGTTTTACCTGCTCCATTACAACCTGCTATGATGTAAAGTTTCTTCATTCAATGCAAATATACTTTACTATCTAATCATCATTTTATCTAATCCATAAAGACAATATTGGTGCGATTACTTTTTACAATCTTGCTGCGTAAAAGCATTACTTAGTCAACTCCTTCATTACTTCTTTTAAAACCAAAAATGCCTTATTCCGGTTGCAACCATCGTTGATAGGGGGAGCCATACTTGGCAAGCTATTCGTATTAGCGAATGGCTTTTTTTGTTGCGTTTCTGTTTTTTGACAGGATAAAATTTCATAGTATATTTGACTATGCAAAAATTAGTTAGAAGTTATAGCACTTCAGGGAATCTTTTTGAAAAGAAGGAAGAGATCATTCATTATTTGGGAATGAGCAAGGAAGAAATTGCTGAGGTTTTCGCCTATTTAAATAGTGTTTCCTTTAATTATGCTTTAGGTAATCCTCCCAAAATGGACAAAAATGCATTTTCAATGCGCAAAAATTAGTTATGGGAAATATTTTTAAATTATAAGTGTATGCATTTTACTTTTTAACCAAAATTTACCTAATTAAATCCATGAAGCTAATCCTGGAGAGGAGACTTGATAGAATCTTGCTGAGCCAAGTTATTACTTGGTCAATTTTTTCATAACCTTTTTAACACCGAAAAAATGCTACTTCACCTGCAACTATAGTTGATAGGTGGGGCAAAAGCATTAAAACAACAACATTACCTTACCCTACAAAAATTAGACTTTCCGTATCATATTTGATATTTTCATTCGATTATGGAAAATTTCCTGATTTAAATACTGGTAACAAATGAGAGTCATCAAACTTTTTACTTTCTTTTATCGCCTACTCGGTAAAATATACATTCTATACTTAGTGACCTCTTTATATTAAAATAATACAAATTTATGTAAAATAATATTATTTATTTCCAAAAACACCCTATTTTCAATCGTCTTACTCCCGTGTCCCGTATCCCTCTCGACCATTCGTCTACTTTTAGCGAAAAACTAATAAAGTATATAATTATTCAAATATTGAACTTTTCTAAGTCAAAAAAAAAATTAGGATCAGTGTAATTTAGGGAAAGGGAAGGAGTGAAGGTTATTCTATTACCTTAAAAAACAATATATAATCCAGTGAACTGTAACTGAGTTTATAGAAATCTCGAAGAGGAAGATTTAAGAGAAGGGTAAGCATGTATAGGTGATACAACCTGCCCCGAACTTACTTTTCACTTCTTTTAGGAATGATTCGGGGAGACCCGCATGCCGATAACTCGGTAGTGCTGTGAGCCTGCTTCCTTTTTGGAAGACTGCGTGCGTCGTGGTGTATGCGCACTCCAGCATTGGTGGGACAAGCTGAGTGCTTATGGCTCGATGCCGTATACACGACTAGAGGGTCGTTGTTTTTTCATTCTGCTATTAGTTTTCCGTTTTCCGTTAGAATTATTTTTCCGTTTTTTTCAACTTCAAGAGTAGTGTCTGGCGAGTCCTCTTCTCCGATAATATTTCTGTAAATTTTGTATGTATAGATATCGTTTGTAAAAGTAATAACGTGATTCCCACCACTTCCTTCAAACTCTAATTCCCCGTTGTTTATAATTATGTCAGGTTTTGATGATTCTTCTTCGCCAATTTTCCAAGAAGCATACCTGTATTTGTAGTCCGATAATTTGTCTATTCTGATAAGATAATTTTGAGTCATTATTTTATATATCGGACTTTCAAAAGTTTTTAATGAGCTGTGGAGTTTTTCTCTTTCTTTTTCAATGAGTTCTTGAATTTGTTTTTTTTCAAAGTCACTTTGATAGTTTACAGCAATTATTTGTCCTTGGTAACTGTCTATCCAAATAACACCATTGTCCAACATAATGCCTCTCCAACCAACATCAGACCACTGTTCTATCTTTGAATTTGCAATTCTGTCAATAAGTGTTTTGTCAAATATTTCAGTAAATCTCAATTTAAATTCTATTTCGTTTTTTACACTCGGTATCGGATATGCTCTCCGCAATGGGTAATTCATTACACTTGAAATACTATCAACATTACTCTGCTTAAATAATTCTATAACATTTCTGACATAGGTCAATTTGTTGCCGTCAAGTTCGTCACTTTGAGAGTAACTTAATTTGAAAATAAGTAAGAAAAGTATCAATATTTTAAACTTCATTCCTTTCATTTTGTATCGTAATTTATAATGCCATCTAGCGTAAGGTGATTAAGACGTAATTTACTAAAAAATAACCATTTTAATTGAAATTCGTAGATAGCGTTTTAATCATAGGTGGACTAGACGTGCTAGGTATATGTATGCATTTACATGCTTTATTTTGAAAGAGGGTTTAATCAAAGCATTTGGGGAAATTCTCCCTAAAATATTATTGATATAGACCTTTGTAGCTATTTACTCAATGTCAAAAAAATCAAAATGAAGCTTTGACAAAGATGCAATCAGATACTTGCGACTTTCAATTAAAATTAGTAAGATTAATAAAATAATACATATCGATAGTTCAAATTTAAAGGAAACAGAATCTCAAAAATTAAAATCATTTATAGTGTATTTCCTTGCAATTTGAGGAGATGAAAGAAAGAATTCTGGCAACGAAATAGACTACGAGTCATCAACTCCGGAATTGGTGTTTAAAAAGTATTTCTGTGTCAATTTTTACTGTCGTCCACCATAATTACGAAAATTAGAATAAAGTCCTCTAAAATGATATTAGAGGACTTTTTTGTTATAGTTCAAAAAGTACCCCCTATCCAGTGAGAAATAATTGGATTTATACGTTTTGAATGTCTTTTTAAAATATACTTTTAAAGTAAGCTTCGGTATAGAGTTGAAATTTTTCCAGACTGACAGAGGAACATAAATTTTTTGATGCCACCATGACCATGGTGGAAAAATCCTCCGCTTCTTTTATTCGCTTGTGTAGCACTGTAAACAAGAGATTAAAGATTAAAGCCATCCATATTTGGATTTTGATTCCGTTCGAGCTGTCCGACAAAAAATATTTAAGCTCGAAATTCCGCTCAATCTGCTTGAAAAACACTTCTATGACCCATTTATTCTTGTACAGTACAGCCACTGTGACTGCATCCAATCCCTTAAAGTTCCATCACTATTAAAAACATGTTTTCATTAGTAGCTGCTGAACGGATACAGATAAATTCGGCACTTCTTCTGCCAGGTTCATTTGGATAAATACTTTTGCGCCTCCTTTTTTGTTTCCTCCCAACAGATTGCGCTCCGCTTCTTTACCTTATACGATTTCTTTACCTCATGAATCACTTTGTTTTTGACATCATAAAAATCTATTTTGATACCATCCAACTCTAGCTCAGTGTATTTTCTTGCGCTATCCAAATAGGTAGTCTCTGCGATTAGTTTTCCTTCAGCCACTATCTGGGAAGTATACTCCATTTGTATTCCATTGGCAAAAAGCTAGAGTTTCCTATGACAGATTTGGAGGTATGCGATATGAGTTCCTGTGATGTTCATAGGTTAATAAAGGAAGCCGAAAAGCCACAAGGGGATTTTGTTTTTATGGCCTATTTCGATGTTGTCAGCTATAATATAAGCATTTTGTTCATTTTGGATTTGCTTTTGTGATTTTGACTTTCCTCCAATTTCAAATAGATCTTTACCAACTTTAAAATCACCCTTTGCTGAATATTCGATTGGATGGACCACGGAAACTTGATTTATGAAAAAACTTTCCCGAATACTTCCTTTATCTGCTTCTTGATAAGAAAGCGCATAAAAAATATTCGGATGATTGAGGTAGAGCTTCTCGGGTTTTTGCAAAAGTCCAATCCCCTTGGTGTCTGCATACAAACGCTTGACAATTCGTAATTCTTCCAAGTAACGCAGAAAATCAAGCAAGCTATTGCGAGCTACCCCTATGCGTTCACTAAGTTTGGTAATATTTGGTTTGAAAGGAACACTTTCTGCCAAGATGTGCAGTAATTGTTTGATCTTTTCAACGCTTGCATAGCTAAGATTATAGCTTGAAGGAAGGTCAGTGCTTAGCGCAATGAGGATAGTTTCCATCAATTTTTGCAAATAAGCATCTTTATTTTCAAGATAATAGGGGAAGTAACCGTATGTCAGATAATCCTTAAAAAATGAAAGGGGTTTTATCTTATTTACAATTGGTCTAGCTAGCTCCACATGCCTGTTCAATATATCGTCTAAAGACAATTTATCAAATTGGCCAATATCCTGAAATGCCAAAAACTCTCGGAACGACAGACCATGAAGTTCATAGACTACAGCTCTTCGGCTTAGGTCTCCACGGGCATTTTCTATATGAATCAAGGATGATCCTGTAAATACTACCTGTAAGTCGGGAAAGTCATCATAAATATTCTTAAGCTCAGAAGACCAGTTGGCATATCGGTGGACTTCATCTATCAAAAGATATTTACCACCTTCATTTACAAATTGCTCCGCCAAACTGAAAATGCTATTTTCGGTAAAATATAAATCATCTAGACTTACATAAAGTGTTTCTTGAGTAGGAAGCTGCTTCAGTAAAATATATTGGAAGAGTAGGGTGGTTTTTCCCGCGCCTCTAGCACCTTTGATTCCTATAAACCTATTGGACCAATCAATATCAAACATTTGTGATCTAAGTTTGAGCAGCTTGGTTCGGTCAAGCTTTTGGTAATATTTTTGAATAAGCTTTTCCATTAGTGTTTTTTATATTCAACAATATTACATAAAAAACGTTGTTTTAAAAAAACGTTTTAAACAATTTAGTTAAGGTTTGGAGATACTAGATATGGTTTCTGGAAATATTCATAAGCCGAATGGTTAAAAAAGAGCTTATTAAGCTGATTAAATAATACCAGCGATTCTCAATTCACCTTTCAATGCACTCAAGCGACCGTTGGTATAGACTATTTTATTTATCAGCACTTCAGTTTGACTCCGAATAGCTGGTATTTCCCTAGCAACTTTTAGAATTGTAGCTACTCTTGCATATAAATTTCTTCCTCGTTCGTTGAGAAGAAGTTCTTCAACTTTTTGCGCAAGGACGACTATACCTTGCTCTGGGTCATGCTCCAAGCAAGGGGTCATTGTCTCGACAATGTTCCATCTGTTTGTATGGAGAAGTGCATGATTGCGTGCTTCACTATATTTACCTTCCATACATAAGGCTGTAATGTATGCAGGGTGGTCATTTTGGAGTGTTCTCAAATACTTCATCCGACCTTCCTCTTTCATCAGCTTTTGGATAATTTTGTAATGTTTTTTGGAGAATTTTCTCTTAATCAGGTATTGTGTGACTTCTAGGTATAAGTCTGGGTCTTCGTCTAGGTTGAGAACCTCAAAGTACAGCTCAGCAAATTCATGATGAAAATGACCTTTATCCCATAATTGCTTGGCGATGTTTCTGAACTTTTTGCTATTTGTGGATTTATATAGATCCAAAAGGTCTAGAGCTACATGGACACTTGATTGATAATATTTAAGTGCAGATTTCTCGTAGCTTTCAATTCCCCCAGTTTTTCTATGTAGTTCGGTGTACAACCATGGCAAATGTGTTGCTTTGTTTTTCTCTTCTATGACATCAAGCAGGATACTCGCTTCCGATCCAGAATGAATTAGGCTGTATAGACATGCCTCAAAAAACAATAGAAAATGTGAATCTTTAGCTTCTAATTCATTATGCTGATCAAAAAGAACTGTTGCAATGGTGAAGAGCTGATCTTCGGGAATTTGTATAGCCTTGAAGATAGGCAGACAGCTGTCTAAATGATTTTCAAATACATTAAGCATCGTCAGGGTAGGCTCAGGAACTTCATAGTATTCCTTGTTTAGCTTAGCTTCCAAACAAGCTCTATATATGCCGATCATATATAAGAAAGCCAGATCAAAATGATTGATAGAACAATATCTCTCCACTTCAGCAACATGAACGCCTATGATTCTACTGATTTCTTCCTCAGCCATTTGTTCCAGTGCATCATATCCTTGGATATATCCATTGTGAGTAGGTACAAAGTCACTCAAATTCAGTTCATCAAATCTGATGGATTCAAGATTTGCTTTGATCAGATCCTTACTAGCCAATATAAAATCATCTTGATCTGTCACAGTCAGCGCCAACTGTTTGTCAGAAGGCTTGAGGTAATAGTTGATAAACTTCTCCTTAAGCTGCTCGTCTTGTTCAAGGATAGCAGTGAGAAATGAAACCTTTAGCTGATCGGAAGCTTGTTGGTAGAATTGGTCAAACATAGGGGAGAATTCGAAATAGATTTAGATATTAAGGTTATAAAATTTTAATCAGTAATCACATCTTTAGTTAATGACAAGATAAATGTAAATTTTTGCAAATTAAGATTAGCACCCAAATCCTCATCTTAATTATAACATTATAATGAAATCGATGTGTTAAAAACCTTATTTTATATAAAGATATCATCCAATTCTTTTGAGAAATCAAAACCACTTTCGAAAGAATAACTATTACTATGATGTAATAAATATTCAAACCCAAATTGACCATTTTCTCCTTAATCTAATAATTTTGTAAGAATAGTTGGATAGACATTGATTGAAAAATGTGAAAGAACACCCCCAATTTTTCTCAAATCAGCCTTGGATTTAAAAAGAATCACCATCATTTCTCTTGATAATCGATTTATAGCCATCAAATACCAATGAACCAAGTACAATCTTGAATAAAACCTTCAGTAGCCTTATCAACCATAAAGCTTATTTCAAATGAAGCATGATCTCCAAAATGATGAATTATCCCAGCTTCTTTGACAATGTTGAAGCCTTCAAATGACAGTCTTGAAAATGTAAATAGTCGGTATTTGTTGCTATAAGCAAGAAACCTTGCTCGTGCAGAAACTGACTAAAAGCGCTATTAGCCCTGTCAATCGTCTTATAGATTGCAGAAGAAAGCTCATACTGATAATTAATGGGGAGGTAACTACTCCTTTCCGCTTTGCTCAAATGAATCCTAAATCTCATGCTTCGTGGTTTTATAAAAACAATGTAATGGTAAAAATTACAAATCAGAAAACAATGACATAAGCTGTAGTAGAAGGAACAGTATTCTACGTAAAAACTTATAAAATACTAAGTTTTTAAAAATTAATCATAAAAAAAATACCAACTACAGGGTGTTTTTGTGCTTTTAAAATTCTAAACATTAAGAATCACAAAAAAGGATAGGCTAAGAGAAGTGTCTAAACCTTTTAAAAGTGGTGAAACGCTATAGAACCAAAGAAAAAACTCATGAATTAAACGAGGACCAATGCACAAGTTAAACCGAGATAGGGGGTCAATCCCGCAAGCGGGACAGGTTATCCGCCGGAATGTTAGTCGAATCTGACCAATCAGGCCACTTTCACGAAACAAAAACATTCCGATTCTGAGGGGGCAATCCCGAAAATCGGGACAAGCTTTGCTCCGGAATATCCAATACTTTTTCCCTCAGACTTTAATTTATCATCTTTGCCAATGTTCTCTCTTGCAATTGGGATTGAAATCCAACCCCTAACACAAACCAAAACTTAATTTTTAAGTATTTAGAAAATTTCATTATCCATACTGGCACATTTAGACCGAAAAGAGTGGCACAATTCGAACCGTTATGTATGGTATCCGCTAAAAAACCAAAACCATTAATCCAAGTGGCCATTCCCGAGCTTTGAGACAAACTGTGCTTCAAAATATCCTCTTACTTCATTCCTGAAAAATAACTTTTGGGAGGGGCAATTTACATCATCAACCGGGGGTCAATCCTGTAAGAGGTACAAGCTATGTTCCTGAATCTGTATGAAATTCTTACTTTAGGGGGTCAATATCCGCCGGAGTGTCAGTCGAATCGTGCCAATCAGGTTACTTTCGCATCACCAATTGATTCCGATTTTGAGGCCTCAACATGCTCCGGAATATCAAACAGGGTAATTTTAATAATTAAAGTCAAATGTCTTGAACAAGCGTATTTAATGACTGTCTTGGCAATGCCATTTTTAGAATAATCGCCATTCATTGATCTTCTTCGAAAAAAATCTAATTATAAGTTGTTTTTCACTTTTCTAATTTTGTCCTTGATGACATTAAAAATAGTTTTTGCCAAAAGATAAACTTCAGATGAACCTTTCAAAGGTTTTCTATTTTCATTTGCTTTAAAATTTCTTTCCGCATTTTCGATGGCTTCTTCTATAAAAATAGGATGTCTTCTTGAGTCAAATCCACCCTCGTAGTTTTCATTTACTTTTTTCTTCCAACTTTTACAAACATCATCAGATTCAAATTCCTCAACTTTATCATTTTGGTGGAAAAATAACCAGACTTCAAAACATGGATTACTCTCTACAACAAACCAATTCTCTTTTAAATCACATTCAGATTTAATCTTTTTTATTTGCTCCTCCCGACTATTTGATTTGTCAGGATCAGAATCTAAAACAATCCAAACTTCATCGTTTTCTTGTAAAGTAAATTTTGGTTTGTCTCCAATAAATGAATTTTCAGCAAGATCAAGAAGACCTTGGGGCGAATTGTCATCATGTGGATTTAATTTATATACCTCGACATTAATACGAGAGTCAATTCTTTCAAAATATTTGAAATACTTGTATTCTCTTTCTTTGCCTTCACAGAAAATATATAAGCTTTTTGCTTCTCTGCTTGGAGCTTGTCTTTCAAAAAGCCTATTTGTTAAAATCATAATCGTGCCATTTTAAATCTTCTAAATTACCTAAAAAAGGTATAGAACCATATCTTCCATTTAAATATCCTTTTCTAATATCTATGGTTTTATGTTCTTTAAAATCACTCAATGAATACAAATCTGTGGATCCGTTTATGTCTTTTTCTGCGAACCAAATTTCATCTTGCCTAAATATTTCTTGATCTAATAAGTTAGATTCATGTGTTGTAAATATCAATTGACCTTTTGTCTTTTTATCTAAAGAGAATTTTTTAACAAGTTCTTTTATTAATAAGGGATGTATGCTCCTTTCTATTTCGTCAACGATATAGACCTTTTCTGATGAAATTACATTCTTGAAGGCTGGAACAAAATCCAATAATCTTATTGTTCCATCAGATTCTTCGTCCAAATCAAAAAATGCAGTTTTATCGCTTGAAGAATGTCCAACTTTTAAAGTTTTCACCCAAATGGTATCATTCTCCTTTACCAAAATTATTTCATCACCACGTCTACTTGTTAATCCAATCATCTTTTTAGGAGCGTCCTCGACAGCCTTAATCAGTTTATCAAGTTCATTCTCATTGTCTTCACCAAAAAAATCACGAATGTTCTTTTTTTCTGTTCCCAATGAAGTAATTCCAATATTGAAAGAACACATTAGATCTTCTGCGTATTTTTTAAATTCAATATCAGTATCGATTATATGCGCTAATGCTCTAGGCTTAGAGTCTGGAGTTATGATTTCTAAGGTTTCTGAAAACCAGTGATAAGCTTTCTTTACGTCTTTTAAGAATTTATTATCTCTGTTTGAAAGCAGTTTTAATACAGGTTCATTTGGTTTCACAAATTCCTCTAATAAGACTGTTTTTAGAACCTGACTTTTTTCATCATTCTCAAAGTCATCTAAAAATTTGATTGTAGTTTCTTTATTTAGTGTTTTTCTTTCGAAAATTAACTTATCTTCTTTTTTTCCTAAACCTGAGACATACAGTTCTTCGGTTGATATTTTATCTTCAGAGATTACGATTGCATAATATAATGCCGTATTGTCTTGAATAAATTCAATAGCTAGGATTTGCTCCTTTTGATTTCCGAATTTAAATTGCGTATCCTTTAATTTAAACGGGATTTCCTCTTTCGTAATCAATTTTTGAAATTGAAATAAAGACTTAATCAAATTTGATTTACCTGCCCCATTTGCTCCATAAATAGATGAAAGTTTAAGTATTTCAAAACCATCTACATTATACTTATGATCCTGTAGAGTCTTTAGTCTATTATTAGGAATAGTTGTAAACTCTTTTCTTTCTCCAAAAGAGAACATATTCTCTATTACAAATCTGATCAACATGATTTTACGTGATTATTTCACGTAAATATACAGTCTAGCTTTTCGAAATTCAAATAAATAGAGAATTTTCGTTTGTTGGGTGACAATATCACGTTATGCTGTATTTTTGCTGCTGTATTTTTAAAATAAACTTATTAATCTCCTTCTAATGCGGATGGAATGACGGAGAAAAATAGACTTATCCTTAATTTCTAGTCTATAATGGTTTATCCCTAGATTTTGAACAAGCTATAGGCTTGAAAATCCAATTGATTATAATTTCCAGAGTTCTCAACTACGTTAGGACCTAAAATCCAACCCCTAACGCAAACCAAAACTTAATTTTTAAGTATTTAGAAAATTTCATTATCCATACTGGCACATTTAGACCGAAAAGAGTGGCACAATTCGAACCGTTATGTTTGGGATACGCTAAAAAACCATAACCATTAATCCAAGTGGCCATTCCCGAGCTTTGAGACAAACTGTGCTTTAAAATATCCTCTTACTTCATTCCTGAAAAATAACTTTTGACGGGGGTCAATTTGCATCACCAGCTGGGGGTCAATTTAAATCGTCAGAAGGGGGTCAATCCCGAAAATCGGGACAGGCTATGATCCGGAATATCCACCTGTGTGCCCAGTTGACAATTATCCGCAAGATTAGTTGTGACAAAATCACATACTAGTGTCATTGCGGAAAATCATATTAACTTCTCTTAATTTTTCCAGTATTAGTCTTAGTTTCTCGTCCAAGGTTTGGTTTCCAATAATTTTCAAAACAGGATTTTTGGTATGTGCCAACCAAGTCTTATGAGCTTTTAAGGTCCTGTTGGCAAGTCCTGTATTGTGGTCATAATCTGTTGCCCAAGAGATAAAATCATTAAATTGTTTTGCTCTTTCTGGGTCTGTGTAAATGATGTCACCAGATCTTTCCAATTCCCGTTTTTTAAGTCTTTCAATTCTTATATCCTTTGGAAGGTATAGAAATATGATCAAGTCAAAATCGGGAAATAAATTGTTTCCCCAATGAATGATTGAACCGCCCAAAATCCAATTTTCTTTTTCACTTAAATCTTTGGAAATAAGTTGATTTCTTTCGTTTGGATCTCGTCTGTGAGTAAAAGGTGGTTCTGTTTTAAGCCAAAAATAGTCATCACTGTCAAAATATTTCACTCCCAATTTTTTTGCAAGTAATTGCCCTAACGTTGTTACTCCACTTCCCGATGCTCCAAAAATATGTAGTTTCATAACTTTATATTGTCGGTTTGACATTTTGACCAACGAAAACAAACCCCTCAATTTGAGCTGATTTCGAATCCTGATTAGTCAAATCGAATTTATCGATTTACTTTTTAACTCTTTTAACTAACACCAAGTTTCTTTTGCAATCACGAATAAGACACAACCATCAACTTCATTCACTGATCTAAATCACAATGATTAAGGCTGTCAAAAACCTACTACCACCTCAATTCAGTTCGGTTACCCTGATAGATGAATGTATCAAACAGGGCCTACCGATAGGGATCGGTATAAGGGATTTTCTCTACTGAGTTAAATGTTGTTTGCATATTTAAGCTCTCCTTTTATTTCCATATGCTTTTTGAAAAACTCTGATACACTAAATTCATGCGATTCTTCCAAGAGAGACTGGACTACTAAATTTTCATAACTTTCATTTAAGGAAATCAATGAAGATGTAATTTGAATTAAGGAATAAGTAGTAAACTGAGCTGTATCATCTAATCCATACTGAGAAGGTCCTGTAAACATTAAATAACTCACTTTAATTGAATCGTGGAGATTTTTTCATTTTGAAACCCCATCCATAACTGAATGTACATTTTCGCAAGACTAATTGTAGAAAAAAGAATGGGGTCGATTAAATGATAGTGTGTTTCTTGTTCATTCAATCTCATAGCTATGCTTGTTTGGAAGTTAAAAGTTCAACAGTTTTGAACCAATAGAAGAAAGCAGATTTATCTGGAAGTCTTTTCAATCGCATCAGGAAGTTCCAATTCGGATCTTCAATGGTCCAATTTTTAATGTCTTGACCTTCATAATAAACAATAGGTGAAAGGTCATTCATCTTGATTTTTGCTGCCAGGTATGCAATCCGAGCAGATGCGGATACTGCATCATCAATTCTAAAGTTCCCTTCCATTAGAAAACCAGTACCAAACGCAATAATCCCTTTTTGCAATTCTTTGAACTTTGCTTTTTCATCATCATTGCCTCGATCTCGTTTGGCCAGGATGATGCAAGTGTCAATCGTGTCTTGAAGTACTATATCCGGAGTGAGTTCTGCATCTGGGTTTCCATTTTTCCGATAAACAATTTCATGCTCAGCAAATACCTGAAAACTGGCCGCCACCACATCCATGTTTTTAATGTTCTCAAAGAGTTTACTCAGATCGAAAAGCTGTTTGCATATCTCCATAGAGAACGGCTGATTGTCTTTACCCTTGAAGTAGGGGATGCCGATAGTATTAGGAGCAAATGCAGTCAATTTATCCCCTGTAATTGAATCAATAGATGGCATGGTGACCAGAGTCTCATCTTCTGTTTCGATCCATTTGGTAATCACAGGTTTTTCGACCACATCTGGATAAATTGAATCTTCGATTAGAACATCTAATAGAATGGTACCAGAACCTTGTCGCTTGGAATCAAATTTGAATTTGTAGTGTGCTTTTGGTACTCCTTTTTTGTAGCTGCGATGTTCGTCTAGTTCAACACTCGTGAAATTGGAAGAGTCTATAACCTTTTGCAAAATACTCTCCACTTCTTTCCGGTCAGTTTTACTGATTATGTCGATATCAATGGAGAATCGGTTTCCTGTTTCTAATAAAAGTACCAAACTAGTACCTCCTTTGAAAACAAAATCAAGTCCATTGCTTTTCAGCCTCTCCAGCAAATGCAAAGCATAAATCATCTTTTCCAAAATGATTTTGTCAATTCGTTTGTGGTCTTTTTGTTTCTTAAAACCCTCTAACCATTCATCAGTAAAACAATGTTCCTTTATCATTCAATGATGTCTTGTACGAGGTGGTGCATGTGGTTCGTCATGAACTGCTTAATTTCTTGTTCTCTTTCTCTTCGTTTAGCGTAGCTAAAAAGCTTGGTGAAATTTATGCCATAGTTGCTAATAGCATTTTCATAGATGTGCATCAATTCAGAGCCTTGCAGGTAATAGAATAGTCTTTCTTCTGCAAAGAGGTCCACCAAAATCTTCTCAAGTAGTGGAGTATAAAACTCCACTCTTTTCTCCGTTCTTTTGGCAATAGGGGAGCGCGTAATTAGTTTTTTAATAATTACTGGGTATTCACTTTCAGCGATGTAAAAGTCGATGACTTTATCATCAGGGTTGAGATATAGCTCGTTTCTTGATGAGTCTTTTAGTTCATAATACAAGGACTCAGTGAAATCCTTTTCTATTTCAATATGGATGATACGTCTGCTGGCTTGGTGTTGTGAAAACTCATTGAGCCATTCCGTTTCCCAAATGCAGTATCTGGCATCCTCAAATTTGTTTGTAATTCGCTTGGCGAGCTTAATAAGCTCTGACGATATTTCCGGTTTGTATTTGGGCTTGTATGAAATAACATATAGACCCCTCTTGATTTGTCTAATGATGTTTTTGTCTTTGAGATCATATATTCTCCAACCAAAGGTTCCCTTTTTAAGATCAGGCTCGAAATAACGATAGAATTCAAACAGGTCTTCCCGAGTAAAATACTCCCGGTTTTTAAATTCATCAATTAATCTGTTCTCTATGACTTTTGGCATATTAGTTCCAATTTTTACCAAAACTACAAAATTTTGGCGAATATTGGAAATCAAAAAAACGCCAGTAAATCAAAATACCGGCAAATATTGGAATTCTCGTAGGGCCAGAGATTTGGCTCTTTTGCAAAGCTTGGTTTGTCGGTTGGCCTGAGTGGCTTTGTAAATGTGACAAATGAGCGATGGCTTTTCTTTTTCGCATTCTGACTAACCAATACAAAATCCCTCAAATTAACCTGATTTCCAATCCTGATTAGTCATCCCTAATTTATCAATTCTCTTTTCAATTCCATCAACTAATCCCAACTTGCTTTCTAATTACAATCAAAAACCAAAATCCCGCCCTAATAGGGTGTTTTTCACCTTAAAATTTACTAATCCTCTTCTAATGCAGACGGGACGATAGATAAATAGACTTACCTTTAATTTCTTGTAGAGAGGAGTAAGTCCCTAAATTCTGGAAAAGTTACGTTACAGAATCTTCAATTTATAATTAATATCAAAGTTCTCAACTGCGTTAGGGGCTGAAATCCAACCCATAACGCAAATCAAAACTTAATTTTCAAGCATTTTGAAGATTTCATTTTCCATACTGGCACATTTAGACCGAAAAGGGTGGCACAATTCGAACCGTTATCTTAAGGATTTACTAAAAAACCAAAACCATTGATCAGAAGAGTCAATCCCGAGCTTCGAGACAAACTGCGCTTCAAAATATCCTCTTACTTCATTCCTGAAAAATAACTTTTGATAGGGGTCAATTTGCATCACCAGCTGGGGGTCAATTTAAATCGTCAGAAAGGGGTCAATCCCGAAAATCGGGACAGGCTATGATCCGGAATATCCACCTGTGTGCCCAGTTGACAATAATCCACAAGATTATTTGTGAAAAAATTACATACTAGTGTCATTGCGGATAACAATATTAACTTCTTTTAATTTTTCCAGTATTAGTTCTAGTTTCTCGTCCAATGTTTGGTTTCCAATAATTTTCAAAACAGGATTTTTGGTATGTGCCAACCAAGTCTCATGAGCTTTTAAAGTTCTGTTGGCAATTCCTGTGTTATGGTCATAATCTGTTGCCCAAGAAATAAAATCATTAAATTGTTTTGCTCTTTTTGGGTCTGTGTAAATGATGTCACCAGATCTTTCCAATTCCCGTTTTTTAAGCCTTTCAATTCTTATCTCATTTGGAAGGTAAAGAAATATGATCAAGTCAAAATCGGGAAATAAATTGTCTCCCCAATGAATGATTGAACCGCCCAAAATCCAATTTTCTTTTTCACTTAAATCTTTGGCAATAAGTTGATTTCTTTCATTTGGATCTCGTCTGTGAGTAAAAGGTGGTTCTGTTTTAAGCCAAAAATAGTCATCACTGTCAAAATATTTCACTCCCAATTTTTTACCCACTAATTGCCCTAACGTTGTCACTCCACTTCCCGATGCTCCAAAAATATGTAGTTTCATGACTTTATTGTGTCGATTTGTAACATCCTTATCATCAATATAGATTAGATTCCTATGAAGGGGCATGACTACCTAGATCCACCAGTTCTATACTTCTTAAAATTCTCCGCTTGCTCAAAAATCTCTTTATACACTTCATCCCGATCTACAGGTGGGTAGTCATTTTCTGCTAATAAGATGATTAAATCAACCTTTAACTCAGCTTTAATATCATCTCTTTTGCTCCAATCAGTGTACTTGGCTTTGTCATCTACAACAGATTTGACGTCCTTGGCCAAAGTAAGCAACCTATCATCAGGATAGGTGAAGTCGTACTTCACTGCCAGTGCCTTGAGAATGTCATAAAAGGCTTTCTCTTCAAAATCTATCCCCAAATCCTTGAAAGAATCTTTCTCTTTTCTAAGCTGATGGTAAAGATCAATGATTTCATCTGTGAAATCTTCCAATACATTGCTGACCAAGACATCTGCCTCTTTTCTTTCGTTGTATTTGTCCACCAACACCTGCATCTTTTTACTGAAATCTACCCCCTTGGCACGGTTGATTTTTTTGAATTCGTCGATGGCTTTGGCTAGGAGCTTTTGAAGAAGCTTGATCTTTGTATTGGGGAGTTTGATCTTGTCGATCTTTGCAAGATAATCTTCATCGAAAATATCAACCTCTTTTTGTTTTTCGTCTCCAAGTTTAAAAATCTCCTCAACCCCCTCACTTTCTATGGCAGCTTGAATCATATCCCGCACTTTTGAATTCATCTGGGCTGTATCAGGCGCTTCTCCTTTGAGTAGTTTGTAGATAATCGATCTTACTGCAATGTAAAAATGGATTTGATTTTTTTCTTCTTGGGTAATTGTCTCTGATCCTGAACATATATCATAAGCGGCTTTCATCCTTTTGACCAAATTCATAAAACGCTTCTCCAGATCTTTGGTCAATTGCACAAATTCGGCCGCCATGTTCAAGGTATTCAGCTGCTGCATGGGATTTCCCTCGAAATAGCCCTTACTGTCAAACTTCAAAAATACCCGAGAGAGCAAATCCAAATGATCCCTGACCACGACAATAGATTGCTCTATATCTTCAAAATTCTGGCTATCTACCTTATTATACTGGGCAAGGGCCAAGTTCATTTGTTTTTTGATTCCGATATAATCTACCACAAGCCCCTTTTCCTTCCCTTCAAATTTCCGGTTGACCCTAGATATGGTCTGAATCAAATTATGCCTTTGAATGGGCTTGTCAATATAAATTGTATCCAAAAATGGGACATCAAATCCCGTAAGCCACATATCTACCACTATGGCAATCTTGAAGTTTGACTTGATGTTTTTAAACTGCCGATCCAATTCTTTTCTGTAAACCTTGTTTCCCAGCATAAAGTAAAGGTCTTCATGATCATCTTTGCCACGGGTCATGACCATCTTGATTTTTGCTTCAGGAAGAATTTCTTTTTTGTCACTTTCGCTTAATTCCACAGCTGGATCTGCTGCTCTTATCTCTGCCCAATCCGGTCTTAAGTCAATAACATTCTTATAGAATTCGTAAGCAATCTCCCTGCTGCTACACACAAAAATAGCTTTTCCTACCACTGTGGAGCCTTCTGCTACTCGCTGTTCATAGTGCTTGACAAAATCCTCTGCCAAAGCTTTTAACCGATCAGGATCACCAATGATGGTTGACATCTGAGCCATGGCCCTTTTACTACTTTCTATTTGGTAGTCATTCGTACCTTCTTCAGCACATTGGTTATAATAGTCTTCTATTTCCTTCAGCTTACTGTTATTGAGTAGGACTTTGGCCGCTCTACCTTCATATACAATTCTTACTGTGATCTCATCTTTTACAGACTCAGTCATCGTGTAGGAATCCACTATATCACCAAACACATCAAGCGTGGCATCCACAGGAGTTCCTGTAAAACCTACATAGGTAGCGTTGGGTAGGGAATCATGAAGATACTTGGCAAAACCATAGGTTTTTGTAACACCTTTTTCAGTTATTCTAACCTTTTGGTCCAGATTGATCTGAGATCGGTGGGCTTCGTCAGAAATGCAGATGACGTTGTTTCTGTCTGTGAGTAGCTTGCTGTCCTCTGTAAACTTATGAATGGTTGTCAAAAATACACCACCACTATTTCTTCCTTGGAGCTTTTCTCGCAAACCCTTTCGGCTTTCCACGGAAATAATTTCATTGTCTCCTATAAATCCCTTTGCATTGGTAAACTGTCCCGAGAGCTGATCATCCAAGTCCGTACGGTCTGTGATCAAGACAATAGTAGGAGAGGAGAAGAGGGGACTTTTCATGACAAGCCTTGCCAAAAACAACATGGTGTAGCTTTTACCACATCCTGTAGTACCAAAGTATGTTCCTCCTTTACCATCACCCTGTGGTTTTTGATGGATTAGAATATTGTCAAACAGTTTTCTGGCTGCATAATATTGAGGATAGCGGCATACTATTTTATCTTCTCTATTTGAAGTGTCTGGAAGAAAAATGAAATTCTGAATGATGTCTAAGAGTCTTTTAGGTTCGAAAACCCCATAAATCATCGAATAGAGGGAATCAATTCCTTCTACATCTACTTCGTTACCACTTATTTTCCTCCAAGCATAATAAAAGTCATAAGAAGAGAAAAAAGAACCCATCTTGCTATTCACCCCATCACTGATCACACAGAAGGTGTTGTATTTAAACAGCTCAGGAATATCTCTTTTATATCTTATTGAAAGTTGTTTGTAGGCATCATAAAGGGTGGCTTCTTCTCGGATTGCACTTTTAAACTCAAATACAACCAAAGGCATTCCGTTGATGTAGAGAATGCAGTCCGGAATCCTCTTTTCCTGATATTGAATCTCCAGTTGGTTGACTATCCGATAGATATTTTTATCAGCACTATAGGTAAGGGTAGGCTCCTCTGCAGCTAGGTTAACATCTGTGATTTCCTCTCTGTTTGAGTTGGTTGATTGTGAGATTTCTCTGAAGTCCAGAAGCTGTATATAAAGATCTTTGTCAACAGCATTTTCCCTTTTCAACACAAAGCCATCACTCAGCCATTCCATAAATGCTTTGTTGCTGGCATAAAGGTCTGAGGCAGGAAGATTTTCAAGCTTACGGATAATCTGATCAATTTCATTGGCGGTGATCCCATCCTTTTCATAGCGCTTTTGCAAAAAATCCTGAAGGTCAGCTTTGATCAAAACTTCAGAAAGGTCTCTTTTCATAGCCTTACCGCTAAGGTATTCAAAGCCCTTCTCTTCCAGTAATTGTACTATAAGTGATTCTAACTTGCTTTCTGTAAACATGGATCAATAAAACTAAAACATCAAATTAAGAAAAATAATTTAAAATAGAATGCTGTATTCTTTGGAGTTGTCTGATGTTCAGATTCTGAAGCTCCTATTTAATAGTCCAAGTGATTGTTTTAAGTCTTTCTCGAATCATGTGTAGGGTTTCAAAGATGGCTTCTTCTTTGGGGAAATCTCCATAGACCAGGTTTTTAAAGTTTTCTGTATAAGTAACCTTCAATTCACTCCATACATTTTCAAGATCTTTAAAAATAAGTGCCTTGTTGGGATGATGAGTTAACCAATTGTTATTGTTTCTGAAGCTTATCACATCATCTTTGGCTACTTTCAATAGCATTTCATCAAATACTTGGGAGTGGAGGAAGTTCAAAAATAAGTCTTGTTTGAGTAATTGATGTAGGTCGAAAGTATGTCGTATTTTGTTTTTTAAGTCCTCAATTGGATTTTCGGTATAGGAGAAACGAACTAAGCTCATTATTTTTTCACAAATAGTTCTAGTAGGCTCTAGCACCGATAATTCAAAAGCCATCAACCCATTTTCTTGAGCTAATTCAGCCTGATTATTTGCTAACATCATTTGACCAACAAATGACACTATACTCTTGGTAGTATATGGTTCATAATACCCTAACCAAGTTGATTCCAGAATGATCACATCTCTAACTTGACCATAATCACCTTGAAATTCTTTATTGTAGGAGTGTGCTGTTTTTCGGTTCATTCCCATTTTTCGGGTAATGCCTTCAACCTCAACTTCAGGTAATGTGGTTTCCACAATGCTACTTATAGTCTTTAACTTCGATTTTAACTTATTATCTGATTCGCCCTCTCGTCTAAGTACTACCAGGTCAATATCTTCTGAAAAGCGGTCTATCATATTATAACACTTGGATAGCGCTGTTCCCCCTTTGAATACAGTATCTTTACCAATATCATCTTTAAAAATGGCAAATAGCGCATAAGTGACCCAATAGTCTTTCTCAACATATATTGCAGGAATTTTCATTTGGTCTGCTGTAAACTGAATAGCTTGTCTAAATAGAGTCTTGTTTTCGTGCAGTTTCATATAATATTCCATTTTTCAGCGCTGAATAATACTTTTTCTGCACCTGCTAGCTTATATTTAGTGATTGGATTCAATGACATAAAAAGTGGTTCGGCTGCTTTGTTTTTTTGTAATTCATCTAATAATGCGCCCAATAAAGCTCTTGTAGCAGGGGGGTATTTTAAAGCTAATCGAACCAGGGTGTTGATATCCTTCTCTGTATATTTTTTGAGGATAGCCAAAAACCGCTTACAAGATGATTCCACCCTTGCATCAGGGATTTTCTTGATATAACGAATGCTATCCAACACTTGCAGAAGGGGGATGTTGTCTTTAGTAATGATGTTTTTTTGTTTTATGAAAGAAATGCTATAGCGCTCTCTTTTAAAACTAGGGCGAGTCTGATTTTTCCCGATTTGTATGGTATTACTGATTTGCGTGGTTAACCCCAGTTTACTGAAAATGCTAAAACCTGTTAGGTAACCAGTGACTTTTCCATCTTCCTCCAGCAAGTCTTTGACTACCTGTTTCTGTTCAGGTTGAAGATCCCCGAAAATTGTTCTTTCAGGTTTGTAGTATTTCCCTTTTGATAGTTTAGCGATTTTACCTGACTGTGCCATGCGGTTTAGCGCTTTGATTACAGCTTCTTTTTGTTTCACCTCTGTGATAAAATCATCATAGGTGAAAACAAATCCTTTTGGTAATCTGTCTATCGTAAAAGCTATATAATCAGTTGTTTTCATGGGTAACAAAGGTAATAAATAAAAGTAAAATGTCCAGTTTTTTAATTAAAAAACTGGACATTTTTGAATTAAAAAACTGGACATTTTTGAATTAAAAAACTGGACATTTTTGAATTACCATTATTTGTCTTCCCTAGAAGAAAACGTATACTTCCCCAACCTTAAAAGAGCTGAAATTAAAAGTAGCATTTTGTCAGAAGTGTAATGACCATCATGATAAAAGCAATGAGCAACGTTATTCCTAATATCTAGGCCTCCATTACCACTGAATAAATATTCAAAAAGGAGTTGATCATCCTGATTGAATAATTTCTTGAAGCCTTCTGATTCTAGTAAATTATTTAGATTCATTTGCTCTACTCTGGTGGTAACGGTTTTGGAAATAGAATATTCACGTTGTTCTAGAAAATATCTAATTAATCCTTCAAACTTGGTCGTAAGACTATCAATGCACAGTATGAAATCAGTTTTATAATCTGGGTTTTCTATCTTAATAATTCTTTGATTAAAATATTCCTTGATTGAAGGGCTGATTAACGGTATCCAAGACAATTCATGTGCTTCATCATCGGAATCTGATACAGTGAATGGATGTCCAATCCAAGTTTTTTCGGTTATAAAGGAAATAATTTCTTCCGCAGTTAATGTCTTGTTTTTAATACCTTCTTCAATTATGGTATCTAAATAGGGTAGCGTCATAAAATCAAGTTCAAGTTGGTAAAGTTTCATTTTCATGAATTGGAGGTCAATATCATCAGCTCCTTGCATAGGATTATTATTGATGTCAAAAAATATTGTAGTAAACGTTCTGAAAAAATCTGGATATAACTTTTGATAATTATCATTTATTTGTTTGGCCGATGGATAATCAACGCCACCTATGATCCTAAGGAAAATTATCTCAGAGCTTTTGATTGAGATTAACTCTTTGGCAAGGGCTATACTTTGATCTCTGCATTCGAATAGTCCTTTATTTTTTTCTCTGGTAAGTAAAACTCGTCTAGTGGGAAGGTTTACCTTCTTCTTAATTTCTCTAAACAAGGTTTCACTTTCTGAAAGTAAAATTTCGTTTTTTGATGCCTTAAAACAACTAATAGCTTTTCGAAGGTAATTGCTTAAGAACCAACTGTTCTTCTTCTGAGTTTTAACATAATTCAAATGAAACTCACCTTGTAGATTAATCCATTTTCTCTCACTTAAGCCAAGTTTTTTGCATAGGGTTTTAGCGTTTGGAATGTAGTGGTATTCTATTAATAATGAATCATCAGTTTTGCCAATTTCAAAAAATTCTTTTTCATAGACATTCAATGCTACTTTGAAACTTTCTTTGGTTAATATTTTAGGTTTCTTTAACGCAATCGTAATCAGGTGGTCTTTTTCATAAAATGGAATATTTGTGTTATTCTCTAAAAGATCTTTAAAAACTCTTTCAAGGTTACTTGTTTCAGTCTTGATGTCAGATGTCAAAGCAACAAGAGCAGAAAACTGATTGCCAATAAGATTCAAAATGAATTCATCATCAACACTTCTTAGTTTACGTAAAACCTCGTCTAGTCCAAGAAAATAGTAAGCTATTGCTTTTTCAGCGTATTCTCTTCTTCTAAGCTTTGAAGGACATCTCCAGAGTAAGTGAAAGTAGTGGGCTTTAAATAGGGTATTAGTGGAAGAATTAGCTCTTTCTAGTAAATAGTCAAATTCTTTTTTTGCTTCAACAGTCAAATTTTCATAAGAACAAACCTTTTCAGGCTTATTCGATGCCTTAGACAAAAGGGGGAAAAATTCTTGTCTTTCAAAATCAAAAATAGCATAGTCTATCTCAAACTGAGCTTTTTCTTTATCTAGCTTAAGGTGAACTTGATCTCTAAATTTCACTAATGATTTTATTCTACTTCTATTGTGGCCCAATTCTAAAAAAGATGCATCAAAGAAATCATTAAATTCTACTATTGAGGAGAATTTAGATATGTCTATTTCTTTTGCTTTCATAATATCGAAAAATAGGGATCAAGACCATTAATATTATGTCCTCTCCTTAAATGTTTTGAACAAAAAGATAGCCATTGAACCTGCTAAATTGACTGCTAATTCACTATGTTTTTCAGATGGTTTGACACTAATTTTCCTTTTCCCATGTGCATCTCCTAATTTATTTCTTAATGCTCCTAATCCACTTACAACTCCACTTGCTCCACCTAGAATCTGTTTAAATATTTTTTCTTGATGCTGTTCAGGCGCTAAATTCAACGATTTTGCAACTTCTCTATATAATTCTGGCAAATCAGCAGTTTCATTATATTCTATTTCTTGTTCATCTAAAATATATTTCAGTACACTTTCAACCAAGGATCTTGCAGATGTTATAGCCCCTTCTGGTTCTGAAATTTTTCGATCTAAAGCTTTTTGCCATTGAGAATGAATATGTGCTTCATCAAAAACAATACTTTGTTCTAACGGTGTTGTGAATTTTGTTTCCAAGTAATTTAACACTGGACTAAACTCTTCCCACAAATATTGTCTACGTTCTTGGTAGGTGCTAAATTTCCCTTTTATAAAAGTCCAAAATTGATCAATTGTCCTCTGGGTTCTTATCCATTCTGGTAATAACTTTTCAATTGATTTGTCAGCTATAAGTTTGTTCCTAGCTAAAGAGTAAAGTTGACTATCAAAACTCCCCCTTGTGGCGCGTGAAATCACACCATCTTGGAAATATTCCACTAGTTGGAAATTACCTAATTTGTTAATTAGTTCAATTTCTTCATTCATTTTTTATAAATTTATCAAGGTAGAGTTATACCTTTTAAGAGACAAATCCTTACATAAGTTTTGATTGAATCCATTTAAAACTTTCTCGTAATCCGCTTTGCCAATTGCTTTTAAAATGTACGCCTCGTGAACTAGATTTATATACCCGACTATTTGGCATAAACATTTATGAAAGGATTGGAAGTCAATTTCTGCATTCAAGAATGCTTCAATATCATGATAATTGGCTTTAATTCTTAACCTATACATGATATTAAGTAAGCTAGTTTGCGGAATAGATTCATATAATTTATTCCAGTGCTTAGCTTTGAAGTTTTTAAGTAATTCACCCTTTCCATTTTGGAAAAATTTATTTTTAGAATTTGCAGTTTCAGCTCTTTTTCTCTTGTCTTTTACATTTTTCTCTCTGGTTGATTTAAGAAAGCTTACGATTTGATAATGGGCATCCTTTAAGTTTTTAACTTTCGTTAATGACTGAAAATCATTGTTTTTACCTTTGTATTCAGACATGTTGTGATAGCTGAAATCTTCGTGTCCGCCTTCTGCATAAAAACTGACAGCCATTGGATAATGTCCGTGTTTCACTGATTCTGAAAAAATCTTTATTGATTTTTCATGTTGATCATTAGCAGTACCTTGAGTTTCATGAAATGCAGTCATAGCTAAATAAACTGAATAGTAGGCTTGTGGAAAGTGCCAGTGCATGGCAACTCTGTAATAATCATCTAGCCCGTCACCAGCAGAAATATTCAATGCATATTCCGTACTCCATGCATTCCACAATAACTTCCTGCATTGGTCAATATCAAATTTTGGATTCTTAGTTTTTAAAGTATTGTAATAGTTGATATTTTTAAAATCGTATTTATCCTTTGATTCAGTGATATTCATTGCAATAGCTGAAAAATGATTATAAAAAACTTTTGATGGTACAGCCTTTTTGAACTCTTCTCGACTTTCACGAAATCCTTTAAAAGGATCTAATCTTTTCATAATTCATAATTTTTAGATGTAGCCATTTTTACCAATACAAGCTCTTTCAGTTCCGACAGTTTTTGGTTTTCTAATTGATATATTTCAATTAAATCAAATATCGGCTCTACAATTATATTGAATTCCAAAATTTTTGATTCATCTGGTTTGTCAATTTCAAAAGATGAAAGAAGTGTTGCATTTGCCTGTGGCTGTGCAGAACCCTCTGCATTTGATAGGATAAAATCTCTGTAATTTTGACTATCGACAATAAGTCCTAGGTATAAATTCCATTTTATGTCATTAGGGATAAGTCTTACAAGAAATGAAGCAAAAACACAGTCAGGAAAATGTTTATGTAATCTTTTGCCGTACCCTGCTGTTGCACCCGTTCTCGCAACAACTATATCACCTGGCTTTAATCTGTATTTTTCAAAGTCGTTATTTGAAATTTTACAGTAAGGCACATTTGACCAATCAATTTGATTCTGAGCTATATCTGTTATACGTAAAAACTTTGGTCCAATTACTTCTGAAGATGCTGTTTCGGTATACCCGTATTGAGTTTGAACTAGCTTGTTGAGTTTTATTTTCTCAGTACTATTATCAATACCTTCCACAAACCACTCCCTATAAATCGCCTGCGCGGTCTCTTCGAGTTTTTCGATCAGTTTTTGGTTGATTTGGATGCGCTGTTCTATGGCTTGGTATTCTGCGACGATCTCATGCTGTTTTGCTATGGAGGGGATGGGGAGCTTCATGTTTTCAAAATCCTCCCATTCAAGACTTCCCCTCACACCACCTACGGCATAAAAACAAGCCTCCCTATCAAACTCAGATCGGGTAAACCACATCATCAGATATTCAGGAATCAATTTGGATTTATCTTTTATCTCAAAAACGGGGTAGGCTTGAGATATAATCGCTTCCTCTCTTTCTTGTAAAAGAGCCACAGGCATTTTTTTATCCCGTCTAACCTGCATCACACTACAAGCAAATTGATCCGTGCGGATAATCTTGTACTTTTCCATATCAGTACCGATAATATTGGCCACGGACGGTATAAATTCCTTTGATATACTTAAACCCAAAAGATTCTTTACCTTAAGTCCTTTATTTCGCTCGTCAACAAGTCGGATATAATCACCTATTCTTTTATAAGTCTCTCTCATTTCCCCAGCTGTTGTTTGATGACCATTTTTTCTCTTTCTATTTCAGCAACCAATTCTTCTTCTGATGGTAGATAAGGGAGATACTTGTTTGCAAAAAGCTGTTTACTTTCATTCAGTACTGAATATTTAGCAATGGTACTGTCAGTTTCAGTACAGAGTAATATGCCAATGGTAGGATTGTCCCCCTCAGGTCGTTCCAAATCATCAAACATTCTCACATACATATCCAATTGTCCAATGTCCTGATGCGTAATGCGGTGAGTCTTTAACTCTACCAAAACAAAACATTTGAGCATGTAATTATAAAATACCAGATCAATATAGAACTCAGACGTTTCGGTTCTGATTAATTTTTGTCTTGCGACAAATGAAAACCCTTTGCCTAGTTCAAGCAGGGATTGTTGTAAATTATTAATTAAAGATTGTTCTAATTCTTGCTCAGTGTAAGACTTACTTGTCGGTAAATTCAAAAAATCTAAAACAGCCGGGTTTCTGATGAAATCATCTGGATTTTGCTTCAAATCCGCAGTTTGCTGTTCCATCTCTTCCTGAAGGATTGATTTTTTCTGCGATGAAATTAATCTTTGGTAGTAAAGCGTAGAAATATTTCTATCTAGTGTTCTGACTGACCAGTTTTGTACCGTCGCTTCTTTCAGATAATAGTTCCGAGCTTGTTCATTTTCAATACGCATAATCAATCTAAAATGTGACCAATTCAAATTGGCACACATGTGTGCCAAATCTTCTAAATTACCGAAGGTCTGGTAAAATTGACGGAAATCTCTAAGTGATCGGGCACGAAACCCTTTTCCAAGTTCTTCAGCAAGTTGATTGATTAAATTTGATCCATAGATTGCCCTATCTGCCCCTGCTTGTTCTTCTTCCACAATTCGCTTACCAATATGCCAATATGCATCTATCATAGCTGAAGCAGTTGCCTTGTAAGCATCTTGTCTTGCTTGAAGAAGGATATGCTTTATGTCAAGTGCTACCTGATTTAATCCTTTATCCAATTTCATAACCTAAAGTTTTAAACACCTCAAGTAACTCCTTTTTACTAGCCTCTTCCTGCTCAAGTAGTTCTTTGAATTCGCTTTGCAAAGCCTTCATCTTTTCATCAAAATCAAGGTTTTCATCCCGATTGACAAATTCAATATACTTGCTAGGTACAAGGGAGTAATCCTTTGCTCTGATTTCTTCCAAGCTTGCAGCATAGCAGTACTCAGGAATGTTTTCGTATTCCTCAGCATATCTCTGAGACTGCCAGATATGATAAGTTTCGGTAACTTTAATGATGTCATCCTCAGAAAACTGGATGAACTTTTTCTCAAAAGGGATACCTGTCTGCCTTAGATCCATAAAGAGCACCTCTTTTTCTCTATCCCTATACTTTCTGATTTCCTCTGGCAGCTGTACTATTTTAGCTTTCTTATTTTTATTCAATATCCAAAGCGTCACACTGATATTGGTGGTGTAAAACATATTCTGAGGCAAAATCAATATCGCTTCTACCATGCCATTTTCTACCAACTTTTTCCGGATCTTATATTCTTCCCCACCACCTGAAAGGGCTCCATTAGCTAGAATAAATCCTGCTACTCCATTTTCCGAAAGCTTGGAAGCGATATTCAGGATTCAGGCATAATTGGCATTGGAGGTAGGAGGGACTTCATAACCCATTCAGCGAGGGTCATTGGTAAGTTCACTGCTTGCGCGCCAGTCTTTTTGGTTGAATGGAGGATTGGCCATGATAAAGTCGGCCTTCAGATCAGGATGCTGATCCTTGCCAAAGGTATCCGCAGGTACATCACCGAGGTTGGCAGCTATCCCAAGGATGGCCAAGTTTATCTTTGCAAGCTTGTAGGTGGTAGCCGTATATTCCTGCCCATAGATGGAAACCTCACGGGTATTGCCATGATGGGCTTCGATAAACTTGATGGATTGGACAAACATCCCCCTAGAACCACAAGCAGGATCATAGATGATGCCTTTGTAGGGTTCTATCAATTCGGCGATCAGGTTGACGATCGATTTTGGGGTATAGAATTCTCCCTTTCCTTTTCCCTCTGCCAAAGCAAACTTACTTAAGAAATATTCATACACACGGCCCACAATATCCTGCTCCTTGTCCTTGAGTGTATCGATATTATTGATAGAGTCGAGTAAGGCAGCGAGCTTGCTGACATCCATATTGAGCCTGGAAAAGTAGTTGTCAGGCAGTGCTCCTTTGAGTGAAGGTTTTTTTTTCTCTACCGTATGCAAAGCAGTATCAATCCGCAAGGCTATATCATTTTGCTTGGCATGTTGGATGATTGCTGACCAACGGGTTTCTTCGGGGAGAAAGAAGACATTCTTCATATTGTAGAATTCCTTCATCTCCAGGTATTTTTCTTTACCCTCTTCGATCAGTTCCTTTCTTCTCTCTTCAAATTTATCAGAGGCAAACTTCAAGAAGATCAAACCCAAGACCACATGCTTGTATTCTGATGATTCGACTGTGCCCCGGAGTTTGTTGGCCGAGTCGCAAAGACTCTCTTCTATGGATTTTTGTTTTTTTGCTGCTACTTGCTTAGCCATTGAAAAAGGTATTTTTGTTTAAAACTAAGTAATATTATAAAAAGATGACCGGATGATGCTTGATTGTGTCAAAAATTGTCGGAGTTTTTTTTGGGGTAGAGACGATAGTCTTAACGCAAATCAAAACTTAATATTCAAGCATTTCGAAGATTTCATTGTCCATACTGGCACATTTAGACCGAAAATAGTGGCACAATTCGAACCGTTTTGTTTAGAATACGCTAAAAAAACATTAATCAGGGAGGTCAATCCCGATAATCGGGACAGGCTATGCTCCGGAATATCCTCTTACTCCATTCCATAAAAATAACTTTTGACGGGGGTCAATTTATATCACCAGCCGGGGGTCAATTTGCATCACCAGCTGGGGGTCACTTTAAATCGTCAGAAGGGGGTCAACTTCATCATTTTTTGCAACAATGATAGACTTTTTTTTCCTTGGGACTTACTGATAGCAATCGATATAAGGGTTTTTGTCTTTGGTAATCATTTTTAAAAGCTGGGCAATGATAGGGTGGGTGTCAGGATAAAAAATCATTCTTAACTTACTTCATATTATTTTCTTGGTCGAAATAACATTAAAATAAGATGGGATAGCCCCAAAAGCTTCCCATCTTTCATTTTGTATTTTTCACAGATTAAATTATTCTGCATAATTTTGATCTCGAACAAAAGTAAATTGTATCTATAAAAAGATTTATTTTAAATGAAAACCAAACTTACATCCTCCTCTATTCAAAGTATTATTCAATCTGGAGAAGGTTACAACGCAGAGTTTAAAATACGTGTACCTAACAAATTGAAAGAAATAACTGAGGAGATTTGTGCATTTGCCAATGCAGCTGGAGGTGTTTTGTTGATAGGTGTTGGAGATGATAATGTCATTCATGGAGTTGACATTGATAACGCAAAACGATCTTCTATCCAAAATTCGATCAATGAGATCAATCCCCATCTAGCTACAGACTTCTATCCTGTTATGGTAGAAGGAAAAACAGTTTGGGTCATTGAAGTAAACAGTGGTTCACAAAAACCTTATGTGATATCCGGAGCCATATATGTCAGACAAGGTCCTAATACACAAAAGCTCACCTCTGTAGAACAAATGCGCGATTTCTTTCAGCAATCGGATCGCATCTATTTTGATGAAGCTCCTTGTTCTGGTTTTAAACTTCAAAGTGATATTGATCATAAATGGTTTGAAGAGTTTAGGTTTCAAAGTGGATTGTCAAAAACAATAACTCAGGTTCAGATTATACAAAACTTGAGGCTGGTTTTAGAAGATGGAAATTTTAAAAATGGTGGAGTTTTGTTTTTTGGTTCTGCCCCAGAGAATTTTATTGAAACTGCCGTGCTACGTTGCATCGCCTTTGAAAAAGATAACAAAACTCAGATTATTGATGATAAGACTTTTGGCGGGCCATTGATGAATCAGTATCAACTTGCTATGCAATGGCTTAAAGGTAAACTCAACGTTCGATATGAAATAGAAGGTAGCGGTCCTAGAAAAGAGATTTGGGAAATTCCCGAAACAGCTTTAAAAGAAGCGATTATTAACGCACTTTCCCACAGAGACTATTACGATAAAGGTGCCAAAATCACTGTTGAATTATTTCAAGACCGAGTGGAAATTAGTAATCCTGGAGGCTTGACCAGTGCAATTTCATTGGCTGACTTTGGAACCAAAAGCCACAGCCGGAATCCCTTGATATTTGGTCTTTTTGTACGAATACGAATGGTAGAGCAAGTTGGTTCTGGAATAGGTAGAATTAAAGATCTAATGAAGGAGGCAAAACTTCCCGAACCTCTATTTAAAACAGATGGGATGTTTACAGTAATACTACACAGAACTGTGGAGAGGACTATGGAGAATAGAAATGGAGGAATTACCCTTAGTAAAACAGCCATAAAGATGATCGACCTGATAAAAAATCGACCTGATATTACAATCAAGGAGTTGGCTATTTCCCTGAAAATTTCTGACAAAGGCGTAGAGTATAACTTGGCTAAAATGCAAAAAAGTGGAATTATACATAGAGAAGGTTCTAAAAAATCAGGATTCTGGGTAATTAAGGAGTATACTAGGGAATAAACTAGGGAATAAACTAGGGAATAAGCTAGTAAAAAACAAAAACTAAAGGCAGTATCATTATTTAAAGATGACCATATTTCACAGCTTCATGCACTGAAGATGTTGGTGAATAAAGGCTGGAAATAATTATTCAATAACATAAATAAAATCCCTCAAATTAACCTGATTTCCAATCCTGATTAGTCATCCCTAAATTATCAATACCCTTTTCAATTCCATCAACTAATCCCAACTTGCTTTCTAATTTCAATCAAAAACCAAAATCCCGCCCTAATAGGGTGTTTTTCACCTTAAAATTTACTAATCCTCTTCTAATGCAGACGGGACGATAGATAAATAGACTTACCTTTAATTTCTTGTAGAGAGGAGTAAGTCCCTAGATTCTGGAAAAGTTACGTTCCAGAATCTCCAATTTATCGTCAATATCAAACTTCTCAACTGCGTTAGGGGCTGAAATCCAACCCTTAACGCATATCAAAACTGAATCTTCAAGCATTTTGAAGATTTCATTGTTCATACTGGCATATTTAGATCGAAAAGAGTGGCACAATTCGAACCGTTATGTTAAGGATTTACTAAAAAACCAAAACCATTGATCAGAAGAGTCAATCCCGAGAATCGGGACAGACTATACTTCAAAATATCCTTTTACTTCATTCCGGAAAAATAACTTTTGACGGGGGTCAGTTTACATCACCAGCCGGGGGTCAATTTAAATCGTCAGATGGGGGGCAATACCGCTAGCGGGACAGGTTATCCTCCTGAATGTCAGTCTAATTTGGTCAACCACGCCACTTTCACTAATCAAAAACATTCCATTTCAGAGGGTCTGATATACGATCAAGCAGAAAGCGTATTAATATTTTAATTCCAGCATGGTGAGATTTAGAGCCAGCATCATATACCTCAGGATCTTAATAAAACAGATTTCAATTCCTGTATGGTGCGATTAAGTGTCCGCTTTTTCGACTTGTTCCTCTTTATAAATGATTGCATTTTTTAATATAGATCTTTACTTTTAAAATTCATGGTGGTATAGGACTTAGTAAATAGATCTTATAATTTAATAAAAAGTAATAGAAGTAGACAGCATATACTTATTTAAAAATCCCTCATAGTCTAAAATTCAATTTAGAAGTTGTAGAATGAATATGATAAGTATTTATTCAAACTTTCTGAAATTGAAAAATTGCTAAACCAAAAAAAAGTTTGTTGATTGAAATAAGATTTTAGACAGCTTATTAAAAAAATTACGCTGTAGGATTGAGAGAGCCAAGAGGTACAGCTTTTGTAAGTAAGGACATATTTGAAAAAAGGTTCTACCCCAAGTTGCCGATTTTGAAAAGCCTAGGTTTTAGAACTATCTATCCTGATTTCCAACTGGATAAAGATTTATTGAAGCAAATCATATCCTTTATTTATCTCCGTTTTGTGAAGCAACTATATCTGGAAAGGTTGAATGATTTTCAACAACTTAACAGACTTGCTTGATTCGCAAATAGTGTGAATTTTGATGAATTGAATATTTATAGATCAAATACTTCCTGTCGCTTCACAGTGGACTTCATCTATTAACAGTGATTTTAAAATGTGTGATTATATATGAATATAGAAGATGTAAAACAAAAAATCGCTGAATTAGCGGCTGAATTTCATGAACTAAATATCGCAAGCAATGATGAAATTCAGTTTGCAGAATTGATTGAAGAAGAAGTCATAAATTTGATTGTTTACTATTGCGAACACCATAAGTACATGATTAATGGTTTTCCCTATGAAAAAAGAGAATTGTTTAAAACTCAAACTACAATTGATAACGAAGAAGAAGATGAATATTTTTCTCAGGAGCGATTTCAATTGTATTTGGATTGTCTCGCTTTAGAAAAGGATGATGTTGCTGATCTATTGTGGTTTTATAACAATAAATTTTGGCCTAGCTCTTTTGAAAGCAAAGCGTTGTTTTACAGATTAATAAAGGAACAATTAGAAAATGGGTATTACGACGTGAAGTTATAACAGTTATGCATGACCATGCTTACTTATTTTAAATTATATTTCTTTACCAAAAGCTGAATTAATCCATTTATTTCCTAATTTTCTAACGGTCGGATAGTTGGTTATTGCAACCTTGCACACTTGGAAATCATGTGAGTTTTTCAAATAGATTTGAAGATTGGTTAAATCAATCTTCTGTATTTATGTCAAATAGCTTATTCCCGTCCTTCTCTCACAGGCACTACAAATCAATATTACCTTATTTTCAAGACGACTCAGATACTTCAGCTATAGATGTAAACTATTATTTACGCTATCCTGAATTATTTGAAATGCTCAAAGGAGATTTAATTCCCCCTTCTGAATGGAAGGATGATCCTGAGGATCAAGAAGAAGTTTGGGAGGATAATGAATATTTTGAAAGTAACTTGCAAATCAAGTCAGTTCATTACATCCATCAGCTCATTTTCGAATGGTTCGATTTAATTTTTGATCAAAACAAATCAGTTGATGTATTTTTATTTGAAAGTAGTCCTTATGTGTCTTATGATGATGATTTGATCAATTTAGATACTGACAAGATTCAGATTTATTTGTCTCCATTAATCATTGAATTCTTATTAAAGAAGGATCACACTCGGATGTATTTGCCATTTTTTCAATCACTTCATCCAGCATTTGATATCCAGTTTAGTCTCGATAATAAAATGATATCTATGCAAAATTCTATGATTGCAAGAGCAAACCATCCCCTGGACTTTTTTATGGAATGGATTTTAAAATATCGTTTTTGGGGTATTGGGAGATTAAGTGCTGTGTTATCTGGAATAAGAATCGAATCTGACTTTAGGCAAATTAGAAAGGCCTTAAAAGCCTTTTTTGACCATGCTATTG
Organism: Belliella aquatica; assembly: GCF_014637795.1. Taxonomy (GTDB): domain Bacteria; phylum Bacteroidota; class Bacteroidia; order Cytophagales; family Cyclobacteriaceae; genus Belliella; species Belliella aquatica. The sequence goes on from NZ_BMFD01000017.1 coordinate 75,706, forward strand.
AAGTCCTCGATAAGCCAAATATTTCTGAGGCTAGAGTTCAATCCTGTATCGCTAATTATTTATTTTATCCTGCCAGATTTGGGCCGATGATGATGATTTTTGCTATCGGAAATTATATAGAGAAAAATAATCTTCGGGAATATCGTGGGCATTTAGAGTCAATTATTTCAAGCCATAAATCACCAAGTGTAGCAGATTTAATTCCCTTGTACAAAATAGGAACATCTTTGGAAGTAGAGGAATGGTTTAATTTGTTGACTTCTCCCTGGAAAGATCATGCTGCAATTTTAGATATGGATCAGGTGAGCGCTTTGAAAGTGCTTCTATTTCGTGAACCATTCAATTATGAAGATGAAAATATTTCTACGCTGTTGGAAAATCTCAAACTCTCTTCTTTAAACAGTAGGAGTGGGGATTTCAATTTGAATGATATTGTAGGTATTGAATATGTTAATCAAAATGATAGCCGTACTAGATTAAGATTACTTGCGAACTCCTGGTAATCTGATCTATTCATTTTATAATACTATCCGAATTGCAACCTTGCACTTATCCAAAGAGCAGTACTTTTTCAGATAAGTTTGTTCAAAAATATAATAACATGGAGAACATACAGGAAATCAATTTGAAATTGACCAAGATTAAAGAAACATTGAAGCAAGAGTTTATTGGCTTAGATGATATTATAGACAGTTTTATTCAAGCCACAACTCCTTGGTGCAGTATGGCATCTGTGCAACAACGACCATTGGTGGTAAACCTTTGGGGAATGACTGGTGTCGGAAAAACTTCCCTAGTCAACCGCTTTTTGGAACTTTGGAATAATAAAGAAAATGTGGTTTTTTTTAACTTGGGAAGCAAGAATTATACAAATGATATGCTTGGTCTATTGGAAAAAATGTATTCTTTAAGTGGGAATGCTTGTGTTTTTATTTTTGATGAGTTCCAACATGCAAAAACGATGGACCAAAATCAAAAGGAGCTCGAAAATCCAACTGATAGGATGATATGGCAACTTTTAGATTCTGGGAAGTTTAATTTTTCAGGGAGTTGGCATGAGTTTGATGACATTCATGAGCTTTGTGTTGGACTTGAAGTATGTTTGAATAGGGGAGTAAAAGTAGAAAAAGGCAAAGTCATTGAAGGCTGGGTGATTTATCAAAATATTATGTCTTCGTCAGAAAGATTGCGCTACAACTCCTCTGAAGAAATGGAAGAGCGAGATTTTGTTCCAAAAAATGATTTAAATAAAATACATGCCTACATTCGAAAAGATTTCCCTTATAAAGCGCTCTTTAGAGATTTTTTATTTCAAATGAATGGCCACGAAATATTAGAGTTTATTAAGAAAGTTGATAGAAAGTCCAATGCAGCCAAGGAGTTAGATTTTTCAAAATCTTTGATTTTTGTGCTCGGGAATTTAGATGAGGCTTATTTCATGAGTGAGCTCGTGTCTTCTGACCACGATCCTGATTTTCTTCATGAAGAAAGTAAGAAAATCACTTTTAGTTCGATAAAAGAGGGCCTTAAGACAAGGTTTAGATTTGAAGAGATCGCAAGACTTGGAAATGTTCATTTAATTTATCCCTCTATAAGTGGGAAGGTTTATCGTGATTTTATTCAAAAAGAGCTAAATCAAATATTCAAAAAACTTGAAAATGCATTTAGCTGTAAATTGAGTTTTGATCAGGGAATTGAAGATCTTTTATTTGAAGAAGGTGTTACACCGTCTCAGGGTTTTAGACCTTTAAGATCTACGACACGATTTTTGATCGAAAGTAGTCTTGTTGAGTTGCTCCCTAAAATACCCTTTCACGCCAATGAAAATATCTCCCTAACAGTTCAGGACGATACCCTTGTGCTACAAAACGTGGAAGGGCAAAAGGTTAGTAAAAAGCTTTTTTTGCCTGTAAGGGAGGCCAAAAGGAAAAAATTCAATCCTCAAGATATGGCAGTTACGGCTGCACACGAGGCAGGTCATTCTGTTGTATATAGTGTTTTATTTCAAAGATTGCCTCGAAAAGTCACTATAGCCTCATCAGACTTTAATAATGGAGGCTATATGGAAGGAGACTATGTGATGAATTTTGAAAACTATGATCATTTAATCCGAGAGACAGCCGTAAAATTAGCGGGAAAGAAAGCAGAAGAACTGATTTTTGGTACTGAAAATTTAACGAGAGGTTGTGCTTGGGATATTAAAGCAGCAACCAAAAATCTTGTTATCGCAAGTAGGGAGGGAAGTGTCTCTGGTTTTGATGCAGCTTACCAAGTGCAATACAATGGGGGAGGAGATTTGCTGACGGAAAATGAGGCCAATGTTACATGGGTTTCCAATAGTATAGAAAAGGCCAGTCAATTGGCAGAATCTATTTTGATGGAAAATAAACCGTTTTTGAAAGCTTTGATAACCCTGCTTTTGGACAAAAAATTTCTAACACCTGAGACTATGGCGGATGGCTTAAAAAATGCTGGATTAGACATTTCAAAAATACTTTTCTCTTATCCACAGATAATAAACTTCGAAAAAAAGCTCTCTAGTTTTTTAACAGATGCTGAAACAAACTGAAAAAATCATCCAATTCAAATGAAATTAATACTGGCTTTTGGTGATATCCATGGTTGTGCCCTAGCGGCTCAAAGAGCAGTCAAATTAGCGGAGGAACTTTCTGTTCAAGCAGTTTTTTTGGGTGATTACATTGATAGGGGACCTTCTCCAATGGAGACATTGGAAATCTTAATTCGAGCACAGCAGAAGCATCCAGATTGGATATTTCTTCGGGGGAATCATGATCAAATGTTAATAGATATCGTAGCAAACCCTTCACTTTTATTTGCTATAGGGGAAGTATTAGGGGATTTAAGTTTTGAATATACGCAGTCGGAAGCGTCATTTAGAGAATGGCAAGAGCTTTCAGAATCTCAAAGAGAACATATCAAACAATTCTTATCTTCCACTCCATGTTATTATGAATCTTAAAACTTCATATTTTGTCATGCTGTCTTGCGAGATACAGAAGGGGAAAGCATGCAAGAGAAATCAAATAACGAGCTCTTTTGTAATTATGATTATAAACCCCTCTGGCGTGGCAAAACCTTTGTTCATGGACACTTACCCGTAACGACAGTCACTTATAAAGGTAAGGGAATCAACGTAAATACATCTTGCGGATACAAGGGGTATTTATCGGGTGTATTATTAAATGATGCGTTAGGGACTGTCAAAAAAATATTTACAATTACAGAAGAAGGTTATCTTCGAATTAAAGAGAGCTAATTATGCCGAAATTTAGAATTACAATGTCCCAAAAATCTGATGGGCAAAAGGTAGAAAAAATCATGGAAGGCCGAGAACTTCAGACGGTCATCACTGTAGCAAAAATGATTTTTGAAGAATTTGAAGATATAGAGGTTGAAGAAATTCAAAGTATATATGATAGGCAGATTATCTCCAGTGTGTTGCCAACAGGTAGAGAAGTTGAATTGCAAAGTTTTTCCTTTCACTTGACTTATGAGAATATGATAGAAGGTGAGCCCGATCGTGAAGGGAACCAACAGATTCTGGACTTTTTGAAACGTAAATTTGAAAAAGATGAAGTGCCAACATACATTCATCAGCCAAGCGAGCATGTGATCAATAATGAATTGCCCTTATTCTACGGCATTGCCTATTGGAAGTGTTATAAGAAGATGGAGCCTGAAAAGTGGAGCTCAGAATTAAGGGTAATTTGGTTTATGGAATCGGTTGATCAGATCAATTTTCGTGAACTGATTGGCACTTCACTTCTCGGAGTTGATTGGGAAAAGTATTCGGTTAGATATGATCCCAGAGATCTTTGATCAACTAGGAGGTGTGATTGGTTGAGAAATATGATATTTCAATCCCTATAATCCTCCAAGTTTAATCATTTTTATAGCATGCTAGGGGGGATGTACTTTGAAAAAAAGTGAAGGTGAAAAAATTGGGTTACACCTTCAGATTGAATTAAAAAATTACCGTAAGAGTAAAAAAATTATTCAAGTAAATCTGCTCCAGAATTAAGCTCCAATGCTGCGACTGATTGGACAGCAGATCCAGCGATGCCTTTGATAGACCCGTACATATCGATGGTGTTTTCGATCACCTTTTCTATCTGTTTTTCTCTTTCTTTCCAAATTCGCTGCATGGATCTCTTTTCGGAATCAAGTGCTGATTTCATGCCTGTAAAGCCCTCCACGATGGCCTCTACCTGTAGCCTAAATGTATTACCTGTGAGGAAATCATAGAGCATGTGCATTTTATCACCCTTATTTTCTTGCGTAGCGACAGCTTGATTTAACTTGATAATCGATTCTCGTAGCACAAGTGATAGACTTTTGAATTCTTCATAGGAGCAAATCCAAATACCTTCAATCATGCCCATTCGTTCAAATCCAGCTGGCATTGCTTCGGTGACGATGACACCGATATCAGCACTTTTTTCTCTCATGTCCGATTTGAATTTCTCAATCCATGTTGTCTGAAAGTCCTTCGTTCTTTTGCTCTCGTAATAGATTTTGCCACAGTTCTGTGACGCCCTGCTATTCACGATTTGGATGCAATCTCCTCCACGGGCTCCCTTCTTAATTTCTTCGATGGTGTCAAGAGGGAATTTAGAAATCAACCATTCTTCTATAGCTAACTCCTGTACTTCTCCTTGAAGCTGCATAGAACCTTGCTCTTGTTTACGCTTCATTTCTTCCGTTAGCTTTTTTTGATCTTCAAGTTGCTTATGGAGCTCTTTTATTTTAAGTTCAACTTTGGACTCTTCTTGCAACTTGATTTTCTCTTTTTCTTGAGAGAGAATCTTGTTGATAGTAACTTGAGCTTCAGCTTCCACTTGCTCTCTGATCTCTATCTGCTCTCGCTTGAGAATCTCAATTTCTGCCTTGGTCTTATTGAGTTCCTTAAGCTTCTCAGATTTATCTACTAGCTCACGTTGCAGGAGTGCTATTCTTTCTTGCTCGTCTTCACCGATTTTTTTTCGAAGCGTAATCTCTAGGATTCTTTTTTCCTCGATTAGTTTTGCCTCGAGCCTCTCCTGGAATATTCTTTCTCCTTCTTTTTTGCTTTTTTCAAAGGCTTCTCGGTCCTTTTCAAAATCACTTAACTGCTGCTGAAGTGTTGATTTTTCAACTTCTATTTTACTTTCAAATTCAAGTCTTAGCTTTTCTTCCAACTGATGTGAAAGGATGTTTTGGACATCAATTTTGCTATGACAATTGGGACAGGCTATTTGTGTGTTCTGATTCATCATTTTGCTAGTGTTACAGTTGATCTTTATACCTTTTCGATATGTAGGATATGGAATCCTGGGTAAGCTTCTTTAGCAATATTCCATAATACTGCACGGTTAGAAGCTTGCATTTGGATATTCCGGAGCATGTTGACCCCTCAGAATCGGAATGTTTTTGTTTAGTGAAAGTGGCCTGATTGGCCAGATTCGACTGACATTCCGGCGGATGTTGACCC
>NZ_BMFD01000018.1 GCF_014637795.1 Belliella aquatica
ACACCCGGGAGAGTAGGTCGCCGCCACATTATTCAGACCCTTTGGTTCAAGCCAAAGGGTCTTTTTGCGTTTAATACCTTTGAAAATAATAGATAAAAGACTTGAGACAAGAGATAGGAGACAAAAGATACAAGACTTGGCTTCTCTGTGAATGATGCTTTTACTCTTAAAACCTATTAAACTAAACACCCAATCACTCAATCACTTAATTAACGCTTAACCTTTAAACTTTACAATTTTCCAACTTCCCAACAACTAGACTCTTTTTAAGCCAACTTTAAATCCTTTTCCTTTATTCCAATTCAATTCTTTTTATATTTGCATCCAAACTTAGACCATGCATAAAAAACTCATTCTTGATCAAAAACAGATTGAAATCATTCTTAAAAGATTTTGTCATCAATTGATTGAAAATCATGATGTTTTTGAAAATACAGTTTTGTTGGGACTGCAGCCTAGAGGTCCGCTTGTTTTAGATAAGTTAGCCTTGCTTTTAGAAGAGATATCAGGTGTGAAAGTTCCTTATGGTTACTTAGACGCCACTTTTCATAGAGATGACTTTAGAAGGCGCGATTTGCCTTTAAAAGCAAATGAAACAAAAATCAATTTTTTGATTGAAGGTAAAAATGTAATCCTTGTCGATGATGTGCTTTACAAAGGTAGGTCTGTGAGAGCAGCTATGGACGCTATGATCGCATTTGGGAGGCCAGCCAAAGTAGAGTTGATGGTTCTAGTAGATAGGAAATTTACCAGAGATTATCCGATTATGCCTGACTATTGTGGTTTGAAAGTAAATACACTTGAAAGCCAATACGTGATGGTAGAATGGGCTGATAATGGCTTTGAAAATGATGCGATTTGGATAACTGAAAAAGCTTGAAATAAGATATGTCACAACTGAGTACGAAGCATCTTTTAGGAATTAAGGATATCAATTCAGAAGATATTCAATTGATCTTTGAAACAGCAGATAATTTTAAGGAAGTCCTTAATCGTCCCATAAAGAAAGTGCCTTCACTTCGTGATATCACGATTGCCAATATATTTTTTGAAAACTCCACGAGAACCAAATTGTCTTTTGAATTAGCTGAAAAAAGATTATCAGCTGATGTAGTTAATTTTTCTTCAAGTAACAGTTCTGTTAAAAAGGGAGAAACACTAATCGATACGGTTAATAATATCCTATCAATGAAAGTAGATATGGTGGTGATGCGACACAGTAGTCCAGGTGCACCTCATTTTTTATCAAGGAATATCAAAGCAAATATCGTCAACGCTGGAGATGGAACACATGAACATCCGACTCAAGCTCTTCTTGATGCATTTTCTATAAGAGAAAAGTTGGGAGATGTCGCTGGGAAAAAAGTAGCTATTATTGGAGATATATTGCACTCTAGGGTCGCACTTTCTAATATTTTTTGTTTACAAAAACTAGGAGCGGAAGTGATGGTTTGTGGTCCAATTACATTAATTCCAAAACATATAGCAAGTCTCGGAGTAAAGGTGGAATATGATGTACAAAAGGCTTTAGCATGGTGTGATGTGGCCAATGTGCTTAGGATACAATTAGAGAGGCAACAAATCAAATATTTCCCTTCTTTGAGAGAATATTCGCTTTACTATGGTGTAAACAAAAAGATGCTTGATAGATTGGATAAGGAAATTGTAATTATGCATCCAGGACCAATTAATAGAGGGGTGGAGTTAAATTCTGACGTTGCAGATAGCGAACACTCAATTATTCTCAATCAGGTAGAAAATGGTGTGGCGATCAGAATGGCGGTACTTTACCTTTTAGCAGGAGCAAGGTAGTTTGTATTAGCTATTTGAATTTATCTTTATCCGCTTTCACACCAGTAGCCAAATAAAGTGGTGTGTTTTAAAGCAATTGATGCACTGATAACTAATCGACGATTAACTGATAACCTTTGTCCGCATCATTATTCTGAATTGACTGGGGATCATCATATCAGATTTCACTCTATCTCAGCAAACCAAAATTTCTTCTCTATCTCCATACCTTCTTCATCTTTAAAATGATAAGATTTGCTGACGGTCTGTTTTTTGCTGACATTGATCGGTTTTTGGAAGATAGGACCATCATAACAAAAAGTATGGAACTCACCGTTTTCACCACAAGGGTCTATTGTGTTAGGTAAGTTTTTTAAAAAGTCCAAATTAAAAATACTCCCAACCCATTTTTGTTCTATCAAATCAGCATCCGCAGCACAGATCATTGTTTGGAAACCTGCTGCTATAAAGTTTCTGGCATTTTCCGCGGTGTCTATTTTCCAAAGTGGAAAAATAGCTTTAAAATCTAATTTTGAAAGTTGCTGCTCTCTATACATTTTGAGATCCTCTAAAAAAATATCTCCATAGGCAATCGTCTCTATATCTTCTTTTTTGAGTGTGTCCAAGTATGTTTTCATAGCTTTTTCATACTCCTCGTTATTGCCGCTAGATGGATAATAGATTTTGTCAAGTGGCAATCCAATCGATTCGGCTTGCTTTTCTATAAATATTTCATGAATTCCATGCATTCCTACTCTTCGGCTTTCTTTCCCGAAGGTGGTATGCAATCTAGTTACTTCATATCGGGGATCATTCATAAGTTTCCAGAGGGCAAAAGCACTGTCTTTGCCCCCTGACCAACTGATGGAAATTTTGATTTTTTTCATTTACCTTTTAAATAGAAAACCTGATGGTCCTACCCCGGTTGCGATAGTTTTGACTTCAGTTCCACTTTGATTGATGACTATGGCTGTTCCAGAACCTTGGAAACCATTGTTCTCAGAAACGTAGATATTTTTATCAAAATCATCAAATCCAATTCCATAAAAACCATTCCCTTCATATAGGGAAGCATTTAAGACTTGACCTGATGTGATTGAGATTTTGGCTACAGCATCATTATAGTCAGGCCATCCTGTAGAGGTAATGACATAGGCCTCTCCATTTTCACCCAATGTCAACTTCGAAGTTGGGTTTGGAATGTTTATTTCTGTTGTATTCGTGATGCTGTAATCAGTTTTATTGATTTCATGAAAAAAAACAGCACTTGAATTTCTAGCAAATAAGAACAGTTTACCACCATTTTCTAAAAATCTAACAGGTGTGCCAGTGACTTCAATACTTCTACCAACTGTATCCACGCCAATTCTCATTACATCTATTGTCCGTGCTGCTGAACATGCAATCAGTAAATCATTGTTGATTTGATGAAAGCTTTCTGGACGGCTGGAAGTTTTTGCCTTTTTTGCAATCTCTCCGCCTAAGGTGTTATTGACGATGGCGATGAACGAATTAGGACTAGCGAAGTTAGCATCATAAGGACCCCAATCTGAGATGTAGATTTTGCTATTTGCTATGGTAGCCGATCTTGGAATATTCAATTCATCACCTTCGACTGACCCTAAACTTTGGAAAGTATTTTTGTTGACAATTTCTACTTTACCTGTGTTTGAGACAATGTAGAATTTATCTTCATTTTCAATAAGGCTTTGAACTAATCCTGCGAAAGGCCTATTGTTTACCTTTTCAAAGATATTCTGTTGAACATCTCCCGTATTGAAATTGTAATGGCTAATGTCCCCATCACGAGAAGAAAAATTTCCTTCATTGATGATCAGTAATCCTTTTTCATATTCACCTAAAGGAGCTTCGTTACTATTGCTGTCACAAGAGTAAATGAATAATGAAAGGGCCAACAAATAGCCTAATAATCTTAAATTTTTCATAGTGTTAAATTGATATTAATTAGATAATTTCTTCCGGGCATTGCTCTCAACCTGAGAACTTGATAATCATTGTTTGTAATGTTGTTTACTTGAAATCCTATTGAAGCTTTTATTTTTGGGATGAATTCTAATCTTTTACTAAACCCTAAATCCAAAAGTCCATAAGGGGCGACTGAAGAAATGTTGTCAGTGTTGATATATCTCTCTCCAATCCAATGTCCATTTACAAAAGCAGAATTTGATTTGTATGTGAAGCGTAAATTTCCCTGAGCCTTATGTTTGGGTGTATAAGGAAGTTGATTTCCCTGAGAACGGTCATTTTCAGATAAATTATTTAGAATCGTCGCTAGGGTGTAATTGTAACTTCCATTGAATTCCAGCTGCGTTTGATTCAATGATTTTTTAATCGTTACAAAGTATTCTAAACCTTGATTTCGGACTTCACGGATATTTTCTGGACTCCAAAAACTCCCTCTTGGCAGCCAAATGATCCAATTGTCAACCCACATGCTGTAAAGATTGAACTGATTGCTGATCATGAAATCATTACTTTCGAAAACATGGATCAAACCAATTTCGGCACTGATACTTTTTTCAGATTCTAGGTCTGGATTTCCACCGGGAACCCAAAATCGATCATTGAGTGTGGGGATTTTAAAACTCTTTGAAATAGAAGTGTGTGTGCTGAATTTGTTCTTGTCATTTGTAAAAAATGTCCATTCCGATCCAATGCTCGGTGTGAATGGAGCAAAATCTCCATTGAAAATCATTTGTCTTAAGTTCACAGAAAATGCGAGGTTGGAAACTGGAAGGTAATTGATGGATTGATAGAGTTCTATTCTATCCTCTGTTGCTTCATAGCTGCTGAGATTCCCAATTACATGATTGAATCGTGCTCCTGTTTTTGACTTCAACTTTTCGGAAATAGTCCAGTCAATGTCTGATGATAGGAGAAATTGTGAAGTTTTATTGACACTTTGATTGAAATTCAATTCATCTAAAACTATCCCCGCTTTAATATTCCAAATCGCTGCAGCGGTGAATTTATTATAATCAACTACTGCTCGGAAGTTATAATCCTTTTGTACATCGGAATCATTTGATCCCATCACAGGCTGAATTTGTCGGTCTGTTTGATTCCACCAAATTGATGTGCTGAATTGCTGATTTGAACCAAGATTCCAAGCCAAATCTTGCATGGTTCCAAACTGTTCAACTTCCGCATTTCTCTGTCTTTCCTCAGGACTGCCAGCACTTGCTAAATTGTTGAACTTGAAATTATTTTTGGAGAAATTTCTGTACACGCGACTTCTGCTCGAGAAATTTTGATTTGAATATCCATATTCTACTTGCTGATTCCATCTGCCAAAACTCCCAAAAGTGCTCAGGATTTTGGTTTGATGACCTTTGTTGAAAGTATTTTTATTGTTGAGGTGGATAGCTCCTCCTATAGCGTCAGAGCCATAAAGTGCACCGCTGCTGCCATAATGAATCGTTGCTTCATCAAAACCTCCAACCGGTAAAATCGAAAAGTCTGCTTGTCCAAGCGAAGGACTATTGATTGGGATTCCATTCCAAAAAACAGCATTGTGACCAGCGGATGTTCCGCGCATGGTGAGAGAAGCCAACATCCCCGGGCCATATTGCCTTAGAAACAGTCCACTTCGCTGTTGAAGTAATTCTGCGAGTGACTGTCCATGAAAATCATTCAGGTTTCTTGCATCAACTTTCTGAAGCGTCTGCCCATAGCTGTATTTTTCAAGTGGAGCTGAATAAACTTCGACCAACTTCAGTTCCACGGTATCTTGTGGAATTAGCAAAGTTTTATCAACTTCATTTGAAAATGAAGTGAGAAATAAGAAACTAAGAATCAACAATGCCTTTCGAATTAAATAATGTAAAATCGATTATTTAATTCAAAGTCATCCGTGGAATAAAATTGAGAGAAGGGAACAATGATGATAGAACGAAGCATCTTCAAAAAGATATTTAAGAAGAGTGAATATAATCGTTCTGAAACATTTCCTTTTCATCTCAGCCTTTCACCCGAAAGCTTTGAATTTGATAAGAATAGGCAGGTCTCCTGGCTTCCTTGAATTTACCGGCCTTCTCGTGCGCCGCGGCGTACAATGGCAATGCAGGTGGTAAATTACTGTTCTAAATAGTTTTAGAACGAGGTTACAGTTGCGGGGACAGCTTCGGTATTTAACCGAATTCCCTTTTAATCTCGACGGCCTGATAAAGGATCGAGAACCAAATCTTGATGCAAACATAAGCAATCCTCTTGCAGAAACTCAAATTTTCTTTGGAATATTTATTTGCTGCCATGAATCAGAGTAGGATTGAGAAGTTTTATTTAATATCACAGCTTTTTATTTCAAATTGATTAAAAACAAATCTCATTTGTATCTTTGAGGCGTTTAAAAAATATTTGATCAATTTTATGAAGCGCTTTTCCCAAATTTTATATAGTGTTCTTTTTTTATATTTTATTCTATCCTGTGGTAGTAAAATTCAAGAAAATGAAATTTCAGACTCTGTTTTGCAAAATTCATACGCATCAGGTTTTCAAATATTTAAAGGCAATGGGTATTGGGTTTTGGAAGTTTCTCAAGCTTTTCCGGGAGAGCACCAACCTTACAGATATTTGGTATTAGAAAGTCCTGATGAACCAATTCCTGATGGGACATTTGATGCAACAATTACATTGCCTGTAGAAAAAGTGGTCCTTACTTCCACAACCCATATTCCACATTTGGATTTGTTGGATTGTACAGATAGGTTGGTTGGATTCCCAAATTTAGATTTAATTTCTTCCGCACCAACTAGAGAAAGGATAAACAAAAACTTGGTAAAAGACCTTGGTGCTGGAGCTCAATCCAACATTGAATTAATGATAGATTTAGAGGCTGATTGGGTGATGATTTCGACTTTGGGAGAAGATCTGAAAAATTTAGATTTACTCAAAAGTGCGGGAATTGCTGCTGTAATCAACGGAGAATATGTAGAGCAGCACCCACTTGGCAGAGCAGAATGGATCAAGTTTACAGGGGTCTTGTTAGGCAAATACGAGGAGGCAAAAGCTGAATTTGAGACGATCGAAGCAAATTATTCAGAAGCTTTGCGTTTGGTTTCCAATGTTTCTACGGAGCAAAAGCCTACAGTGATGGCTGGAGTGATGTATAAAGATGTGTGGTACGTGCCAGGCAGTGATTCTTGGGGTGCCCAACTCTTAAATGCTGCTGGAGGAGCGTATATTTTCGAGGAGCAAAAAGGAATAGGTAGCGCTCAACTTGATTATGAATATGTCCTCGATAAAGCTCAGAATGCTGATTTTTGGCTTGGAGCATCTGATTTTGTTACATTGGAAGCTATGAAAAGAGCCGATAGGAGATATGCGGATTTTGAAGCTTTTCAAAGGGGAAATGTATATTCCTACACATCAAAAAAAGGAGAAACAGGAGGAATTGAATATTTCGAATTGGGTTATATGCGACCTGATTTGATATTAAAAGACATTGTTAAAATTCTCCATCCAGCATTACTACCCGAGTATTCTCTATACTTTTACTCAAAACTGAATGAAAAATAATCCTAGACATCTTATTCTTTTCATCTTTGGAGGAGTCCTTTGTGTCTTATTTTTCCTGATTAACCTGAGTGTTGGGTCGGTGAATATTCCCGTGTCTGAAATCGCTGGAAGTTTTTTTGGTGAAGCGTTTAGCAAGAAGTCATGGGAGATTATTGTGAGTGGTTATCGCATCCCAAAGGCATTTACAGCGATTTTAGCTGGTTTAGCTTTATCAATTAGTGGCCTAGAAATGCAAACCTTTTTTAGAAATCCGCTAGCAGGACCTTTTGTACTTGGAATAAGTTCTGGAGCTGGTTTGGGTGTTGCTTTGCTGGTTATGGCAGGTTCAGCTTTTGGATTGAGCTTCTTTTCTGGTGGATTTGGAATGTGGGCTGTTGTGTTTGCTGCATCTTCAGGGGCTATTCTGGTGCTTTTACTTATGAGCTTGACCGCATGGAGAGTGAAGGATAGCATGACGCTTCTGATTGTGGGATTAATGTTTGGAAGTTTGGCAGGAGCTGTTATTTCAGTCTTGGCTTATTTTAGCGATGCGGAGCAATTGAAGGTTTTTACAGTTTGGTCTATGGGTAGCCTTGGGGGGACTCAAGCCGGACAGTTAGAATTATTTTTCCTAGCTTGTGTTTTGGGCATTATTCCAGTTTTGATTTTCATCAAGTCTTACAATGCCATGCTTTTAGGTGAAGCCTACGCAAAAAGTATGGGAGTGAATATCCATCGCTTGCGTTGGGCGATGATCATTAGTACTGGAATCTTAGCAGGTTCTGCCACTGCTTTTTGTGGTCCAATTGCTTTTATAGGAATTACCGTTCCTCACATGGCAAGACTGGTTTTCAAAAGTGGAGATCATAAAATTCTTTTTCCAGCAGCAGCTTTAATTGGTGCCATTGTACTTCTCTTTTGCGATGCAATTAGTCAGCTTCCCGGATCAGCACAGACTCTTCCAATCAATGCAGTCACTTCCTTGATAGGTGCTCCGATAGTAATTTGGTTAATTTTAAGAAGAAATTTCAGTAAAGAATTTTAATCAGAAGAGCATGGAAACAAAGGTGATTTTGAAAGGAGAAGGTTTAGCGCTGGGTTATAAAAAGCAAGGCAAAGAATCAATCATTGCCGAAGAGATTTCATTTAGTCTTGAAAAAGGCAAATTAACCTGTTTGTTAGGTCCTAATGGAGTGGGGAAGTCCACCTTGATCAAAACCATCATGGGACAAATCCCAGTTTTAAAAGGGGAAATCATTTTGTCAGGAAAAGCCATTTCAGATTATAATTCAAAACTATTGGCGAAAAAGATAGCTGTTGTTTTAACTGACAAAGTAGCACTGGGGAATTTGACAGTTTATCAATTGGTTTCGTTGGGCAGAATTCCACACACCTCTTGGCTTGGAAATCTCTCGATTCAAGATCATGAAGTGGTAGAAAGGGCACTTGCGGCAACAAACACGAATTATTTGAAAGACAAACTATTATCAGAGCTCAGTGATGGACAATTGCAAAAAGTGATGATTGCCAGAGCGCTTGTTCAAGATGGTGAAGTCTTGATTTTGGATGAACCTACGGCTCATTTAGACTTGATCAATCGATTTGAAATCATGCATTTGCTTAGGAGGATTGCTCAAGATGAGGGAAAGGCGGTGTTGGTAGTGACCCATGATTTGGATATTGCAATTGAAACTGCGGATGAATTTTGGTTGATGCAGTGTGGCTTGCCTTTGATTTGTGGTAGTCCTGAAGACCTGATTGTGAATAAAAAGATTGACCTACTACTTCCAAATGATAGTTTGAAGTTTGATATTTCAACAGGGAAGGTTCAGGAATCAAAAGAATATACTTACCCTAAGATTCTTGGGGAGGATAAATTGACTCGTTGGCTTAAGCTTTTCATCAGAAAGAATAAGTTGGAATTGCCCGCTGATTTGATTTCCCTAGGTATTACTGAAACGCCTTTTTTAATTTCCTTGAACTCCGAAAATGAGGATTTTGAATTCACTTCTTTTAATTCATTTTTAAATTATTTTTCAAAATCCTAATTTCAATTTTGGATCATATTTTACCAGTTTTACGTTTTTTCACACTTCTTTCACAAATTATGCAGGTTGCTCCCAATCTTATTAGCTAGGATTTGATTTCTGTTTACATTCATTTATAATTTTTGAACAATCAAAATCAGATAAATGATGAAAAAAGGATTGAAAAATTTAGCATATTTTGTAACTGGGCTCGTTATTTTGATTTTAGTCGCGGTAGTTTATGTCAGTATTGCATTGCCAAATGTTGGAGATCCGCCGGCTGATTTCAAAGTAGAGAATACCGATGAGAAAGTAGCGCATGGGAAGTATCTTGCAAATCATGTGATGGTTTGTGTAGATTGTCATTCTATGAGAGATTTTACTCTTTTCTCAGGACCTATCGTCCCGGGGACCGAAAGTACAGGAGGTGAGGTTTTTGATCAAAAAATGGGTTTCCCTGGAACATTTATCTCAGCCAATATCACTCCAGCAGGAATAGGTGATTGGACTGATGGAGAGCTTTTGAGATTAATTTCGACGGGTGTAAGAAAAGATGGTTCGGCAATATTTCCAATCATGCCTTACAAAAACTACGGGCAACTGGATATCGAAGACTTGGAAGCTATCATTGCCTATATCAGGACGCTTGACCCAGTAAAAACAGATCACCCAAAATCAAAAGCCGATTTTCCTTTTAGTTTGATTTTGAGAACTATGCCTAAAAAAGCAAATTTCACTAAAAAGCCTGATCCTAATGATCAAATTGCTTACGGAGGCTATTTGGTCAAAGCTGCAGCGTGTGCTGATTGCCACACCAAGTTTGAAAACGGGAGTTATATTGGTGAGAAATTAGCTGGTGGTCGTGAAATGGAAATGCCTGGTGGGATTTTGGTTACATCAAACCTAACACCACATGAAAGTGGTCTTAAAAATTGGACTGAAGATATGTTTATTCAACGGTTCAAAAGGTATAGTTCAGAAAGTTACATTCCGGAGAAATTAGCTCCTGAGGATTTTCAAACAATCATGCCTTGGGTCATGTACTCAGGGATGGAAGAGTCTGATCTGAAAGCGATCTACAGTTATTTACAATCTCTAGATCCAGTTGAGAATTATATTGAGAAATTCAAACCAAATAGTTAAGTAAGAGCCCTCTGATTTGGAGGTTTTTTTTAATAAAAAGCATCTTCAAATTGTCTAAAATTAACATTCCCATTCTTATCTTGATATACTCCAACGATATCAAATCGAATATCCTTATGCCAATCATTTTCATGAATATAGTGGTCTGCTGCTTTGATGATTAGCCTCCTTTTGGTGTAGTCAACAAATTCTTCTGCAAAACCAAAACCAACACCACTTCTGAACTTTACTTCTACAAAAACAAGAATCCCTCTGTATTCGAAGATCAAATCAATTTCCGAATGACTATATCGGTAATTTGCTTCTTTGAAATCATAGCCCTTACCCGTCAGCCAATCCTTGGCCAACTCTTCTGCACGCTTTCCTTTTTCATTATGCTCTGCCATCACAATATTTGTTTAATTTTGAAAAATCAATTTAAAATCATTGACTCTGCCAAGTAATTGTCAGAACTGAAATTTAACTATTGGCGTTTGTCAAAGAAATTAACAATAACTGTGAATCAAATTATAAATAAAAAAGTAAAATTTCTAGATCTTGGCCGAAAGGATTATAAGGAGACCTGGGATTTTCAGGAAGAAATTTTCGCAAAAACTGTTGCTTTGAAGATTGAAAACCGAAAGGTAGGAGATGGAGAGCAGCAAATAACAGAGAATCATCTTTTTTTTGTGGAACATCCTCACGTTTATACCTTGGGTAAAAGTGGAGAATTGACTCATCTATTATTAGATGAAAAAGGGCTTCAGGAAAAAGAGGCTACATTTTATAAGATCAATCGGGGTGGAGATATCACTTATCATGGTCCTGGTCAACTTGTTGGTTATCCAATTTTGGATTTGGATAATTTTTTCACAGATATTCATAAGTATTTGAGACTTTTGGAGGAGGCGATTATCCTTACGCTCAAGGAATATGGAATTGAAGCGGGTAGGATAGAAGGGCTGACGGGTGTATGGCTCGATCACATCAAACAGGAGAATCCGAGAAAAATATGTGCCCTTGGTGTAAAGTCTAGTCGCTGGGTGACTATGCATGGATTCGCTTTCAATGTCAATGCAGACTTAGATTATTTCAAAAATATTGTTCCCTGTGGAATTGCTGATAAAGCTGTCACATCTATGCATTTGGAATTGGGAAGACCTGTTGATGAAAATGAAGTAAAGCATAAAGTAAAAGCGCATATTGGCCATTTATTCGAAATGGAATTTGTTGAGGATTAAGGATATTGAGATAAAAATTAGGATGAAAAAAGATATTGATTTTCACCCAGTTACGGGCGTAAAATTGGCCATTGCAAAAGAAATGGTTAATAGAAATGAGGAGTGGTCAGTGTATATTATCAATTTAAACTTGATAGAGTTACATACAGTAATGATCACTTCTAAAGGCTATGGGAATATAAATGGAGAGGAAAAGAAGACTTCTGTCCTTAGGCATATGATCCAAGAATTGGGCGCTGAGTCAGTCGCTAAAGTAGAACCCATTGATCCTGCTGTATTTGTAATGAACAATGAATTTTGGGTTAGTTATTATATTTTGGATCAGATTTTCGATAAAAAGTTTATCTTTACTGAAGGTAGCATGGACCCTTCGAATGTACGTATGATTCCCGAGCTTGGTCTCGAAGGTGTTTTGCATAGATAAAAACAAAATGACTGATTTTTTTAGTGAATTGAGTGATATCCTGTTTTTGGATATTGAGACAGCTTCTGTCGAATCGAGCTTTGATGCACTTCCGGAGAGGCTTCAGGATGAGTGGATCAAAAAAGAAAAACTAATTAACAAATCTGAGGAAGAATATAAAGCAGGAAGTCTTTTCTTCGAAAAAGCTGGTATTTATGCAGAGTTTGGTAAAGTAATCTGTGTAGGTGTTGGTTATTTTAAATTTGATAAAGAGACTAAGACTTTACGATTCCGAACCAAGAGCTATGCGGCGGAATCTGAATATGATTCGCTATTGGATTTTGCGGAATTGTTACAGAAGAAAGCTTGGATTTTGTGCGCCCACAACGGGAAAGAGTTTGATTTCCCTTACCTCGCTAGAAGAATTTTGATTAATAGAATTCCTTTGCCAGAGCCACTTCAGATGGCTGGAAAGAAGCCTTGGGAAATTGGGCACCTAGATACTTTGGAGCTATGGAAATTTGGCGATTATAAGCATTACACACGTTTGGAGCTATTGGCAGCTGTTTTTGACATCCCAACTTCCAAAGAAGGAATTGATGGCTCTCAGGTGAATGACGCCTATTATAATCAAAATGATTTGCAAGCTATTCGCGAATATTGTTTGAGAGATGTGTTGGTGACTGCACAGATTTATTTGGCTTTTCAAGGCTTGCCACCTGAGATTGAGTTTGAGATTATCAATTTGGATCTTGAGCAGGAGTAATTTGATATTTATTTTTTCATCACTCTGTCTTCAAATAAGATCCATGATATTTCAAAATAGATATCATGTTATTTCAAAATTTATTCTGTGTTATTTCAAAATTGATGTTGTGCTATTTCAAAATTTAATCTGTTAAATCTCAAAGTTTGGAGTCTATTAATGTGATAATGCTCCCCAGGATTTTTTAAGATTGAGGATAGTCAATTTTGGGCCATACGAGGTGTGTATTCAAAATTGTTGTTCTGTAATCACAAGATTTAAGCTATGTTAATTCAAAATAAATAGCATGTAAATTCAAAATTGAAGTAATGTAATTTCAAAATTGTACTTGTGTTATTTCAAAATAGGTGTTAATTTTGAAATAAAAAATAATGCTGATTAACAGGAGGATATATGATGCAGTAAAGGCAATGATACCAAAGTATCCTATCATTGCTTTGACTGGTCCAAGGCAGTCGGGCAAGACCACTTTATTGAAAGATTTGTTTCAAGGGTATCGGTATATAAGTCTAGAGAATCCTGACTATAGAAATTTTGCTGAGAAAGATCCAAATGGGTTTTTGGAAGAATACGATCATCAGGTGATTTTTGATGAAGTTCAAAGAGTGCCTGCGCTCTTTTCCTATCTACAAACCAAAGTGGACGAGCATCCTGACAGGATGGGATCATATGTGTTGTCGGGTTCCCAGAATTTCCATCTGATGCAAAATATTACGCAGAGTTTGGCAGGGAGAGTTGCTATTTTTAAGCTTTTCCCTTTAGATCATCTAGAGCTAAGTTCAGCTGGTTTGTTGCAAGATGAATTCTTGGATAATTTGGTCAAAGGCTACTATCCAGCTATTTATCATAGAGACATTCCGACAAAGATATTTTATTCGAACTACATACAAACCTACATCAATCGGGATGTGAGTGAATTGATTGCGATCAGGGAAATGCGGTTGTTTCAGAATTTTCTGTCGCTTTGTGCAGCTCGTGCAGGACAGTTACTGAATTTGAATGCTTTGGCAAATGAATGTGGGATAACTCAGCCTACTGCCAAAGCCTGGCTTTCCGCACTGGAACAAAGTTTCATTACTTTTCAGATCTATCCATATTATAAGAATTTTAGCAAGAGAGTTTTGAAAACCCCGAAGCTGTATTTTTATGACACAGGATTGCTTTGCCATTTGCTAAAAATTTCTTCTGCTGAAAAACTGTTGATTCATCCTTTTAAAGGAGCCTTATTTGAAAATATGATGATTGCGGAATATGTAAAGCAAATGCATCATGCAAATAATGTAGAAGATATATGGTTTTGGAGAGATTCTGGAGGCAATGAAGTTGATCTGCTTGTGGACAAGGGACTAGATTATAGCATTGTGGAATTCAAGGCCTCTAAAACCGTCACAACCGACATGTTTGATGGTCTTAATAAATTTGAGCAGATTTCAAAAATTGAAGGACTTCAAAAAATCTTGGTTTATGGAGGGAATGAAAACCAAAAGCGATCTGCAGGTGATCTTGTATCATGGAGGGATTTCCCGAAGTTTTAATCTTAAGATCAAGTCATCTAATCAAATTGACGACTTGTTCTTTTGTTTTTCTTCCTTTTGAACCTTTTTAGCAATAATCTTATTCTTATCTTTGGGTATCGTAAGTGAAAAAGTTTTGAATAGCCGCCCGAAAGTTAAAAGTTTTTACCCTTACTTTTCAAGTGGAAGCTTCTTGAAGCCCTCCAAGAAATCAAAATCACTCCTTTTTCAAATCAATTGTATACTTTGTTCGGAAATACTTAATTCCGAGCTGTATAATCATTAAATTAAGAAAAATATTAAAAACTCATTTTTATGGGAAGAAAATCAAATAATCAAGCCGGTAAAGGCAAAGCTAAAGGCGGGAAAGTAATGGATGCCGCTCAGTTAGCAAGAAAAGTATTGAACTTTTTAGATAATCATTTTGGAGAAGAATTTAACTCCAAGCAAATTGTTAAAAAATTAGAAATCCGAGATTCAGTTGTGAAAGGTGGTGTAGAGCCTATTCTTCATAAGCTAGCTGCTGGTGGTTCGATTTCAAAATCACCTCGGAATTATTTTTCATCAAATAAGGAACCTGAATTTATTGAAGGTGTAGTAGATTTTGTGAATCCCCGATTCGCATATATCGTTGCGGATGCTAAACATAACATTGAAGAGGATATCTTGATCAAAGAAGCGGATTTAAAGAATGCGCTTGATGGAGACCGAGTAAGAGTGATGGTTTACCCTTTGAAGGGTAATACTGGAAGAATGGAAGGAAAAGTACTCGAACTTTTAGAAAGAAGTCGAGACGAGTTTGTTGGGAGAGTTGAGATTTCTCCTCGCTTTGCCTTTGTAGTTCCTGATTTTAAGAAAATGCATCATGACATCTTTGTCCACAAGGGTGATCTTGGTGGTGCGGAGCACAATCAGAAGGTGGTCGTCAAGATGACTGAATGGAGAGAAGGAGACAAAAACCCAACAGGTAAAGTGACTCGAGTTTTGGGAAAAGCTGGAGAACATGAAGTGGAGATACATTCCATCATGGCTGAGTTTGGGTTGCCATTCGAATACCCTGAAGATGTCACAAAAGAAGCAGAAGCGATTTCTGATGAGATTTCCCAAAAAGAAATTAGCAATAGAAAGGACTTTAGAGGAATTACTACATTCACTATTGACCCAGCAGATGCGAAGGATTTCGACGATGCTATTTCTTATAGGGTATTGGACAATGGCAATTTTGAAATAGGTGTTCATATCGCAGATGTGACCCATTATGTGAAGCCAAAAACAGGTCTTGAAAAAGAAGCTTATGACAGAGCGACATCTGTTTATCTGGTAGATAGAACTATTCCGATGCTTCCAGAGCGGTTAAGTAATGGACTTTGTTCCTTGCGTCCCAATGAAGATAAACTTACATTTTCATGTGTCTTCGAGATGGATGAAAATGCAGATGTAGTGAAGCATTGGATAGGCAGAACCGTTATTCATTCCGATAGGAGATTTGCTTACGAGCAAGCTCAGGAAAACATCGATAATCAAAGTGGTGATTTCTTTGAAGAGTTGACTTTTTTAAATGAAATGGCTAAGAAACTTCGTAGAAGAAGATTTGAGAAAGGAGCTGTGAACTTTGAGACGGTGGAAGTGAAATTCCAACTGGATGAAAAGGGAACTCCCCTTGGGTTATTTGTAAAGGAGCGGAAGGATATTCACAAAATGATTGAAGAATTCATGCTTTTGGCGAATAGGACAGTGGCAGAATTTATCTTTGATAAAAACAAAGGTGCGGATACTTTTGTATATAGAGTTCACGATCATCCTGATTTGGAGCGTTTGGAAACATTTTCAAATTTTGCAAAGAAGTTTGGACACGAAATAAAAGTGGGTGAGGGAAATAGAATTTCAAAAGCATTGAATCAATTGATGGATGAAATTCAAGGGAAGCCCGAGCAAAATGTATTGGAGCAACTTGCTATTAGAAGTATGGCGAAAGCGATCTACACAATAGAGCCGCGGGGTCACTTTGGATTGGCATTTAAGCACTATACGCATTTCACATCACCCATCAGAAGGTATCCTGATATGATGGTTCACAGGTTGTTGCAGCATTATCTGGATGGAGGAAAATCTCCAGAATCAGAGACTTGGGAAGACAAGTGCTTGCACTCCTCAGACAGAGAGAAGCGAGCATCAAATGCAGAGCGTGCCTCTATCAAGTACAAGCAAGTGGAATTTATGGCACTTGCAGAAGATAAGGATTATGATGGGATTGTTGTTGGAGTCACAGAGTGGGGAGTTTTTGTGGAAATCACAGAAACCAAGTGTGAGGGAATGATCAGAGTTCAAGATATGAATGACGATTATTATGAGTTCGACGAAAAAAACATGCGCTTGATTGGAACAAAAAACAAAAAAAT
The DNA here is from genome assembly GCF_014637795.1 of Belliella aquatica. Classification (GTDB taxonomy): domain Bacteria; phylum Bacteroidota; class Bacteroidia; order Cytophagales; family Cyclobacteriaceae; genus Belliella; species Belliella aquatica. The sequence goes on from NZ_BMFD01000018.1 coordinate 16,781, forward strand.
GATCACTTTAGGTGATAAAGTGAGTGTCAGAGTAGTCGCTACTGACATAGATAGAAGAACTATAGATTTGGAATTTGCAGGTAATGAATCAAACAACAACTCCCGTAAGCGTAAGTAAGCTTTTACAAGATTTAGAAAATCATATCCAAGGATTCCAATATGGGAATTCTCCGGTTGAATTGTATGAACCGATAAGTTACATTATGAGTCTTGGAGGAAAGAGAATTCGCCCTTTGATGACGCTAATGGCTTATTCACTTTACAAAAAGGATTATGAATCTATTTTGACTCCCGCCTCGGCAGTGGAGGTGTTTCATAATTTTACCTTGATGCATGATGATATCATGGACGATGCGCCGCTAAGAAGAGGAAAAGCTACCGTTCACGAGAAATGGAATGCGAACACAGCTATACTTTCAGGAGATGTGATGTTGGTGAAGGCTTATGAAATGTTGGTCAATGTGTCTCCGGAAAAGCTTCCCGAAGCACTTCGGTTATTCAATCAAACAGCTGCTGAAGTTTGCGAAGGACAGCAGCATGATATGAATTTTGAAACAATAGCAACGGTCGAAGAGGAAGATTATATCGATATGATCAGACAAAAGACAGCTGTCCTATTGGGTTTTGCTTTGCAATTTGGAGCGCTTTTGGCAGATGCCCCTCAAGAAGAGGCGGAGAAGTTGTATGATTTTGGAGTCAATATTGGCATTGGATTCCAACTTAAGGATGATTTGCTGGATGTCTATGCGGATCAAGCAAAGTTCGGAAAACAAGTAGGTGGAGATATTATTGCGAACAAGAAGACGTTTTTACTGATCAAAGCTAAAGAGCTTGCTGAAGGTGAGCTGAAATCCCAATTAGAAGACTGGCTAGCAAAAGTCGATTTTGATAAGCAAGAAAAGGTGAAGGCAGTAACCACAATTTACGACCAAATCGGAATCAAAGCATTAACAGAAGCTAAAATGCATGATTATTTCCAAAAAGGATTTGATCAGTTTAATTCACTTGATGTGCCGATGAAGTCAAGCTTTAGCGCATTACTCGAATTAACCGAAGAGTTGGTTCACAGAGAAAAATAAATAGAATTACATGATAGAATTATCAACGACGGTGGTCCTTATAGTGATCACCGTTTTGGCTTCATATTGGGGTTTCAAAAACCCATCGATACTCAATAGGTGGATGTTTACCCCTTACTTGATCAAAAATAAGAATCAATATGATAGATTCGTACTTTCTGGATTTATCCACAAGGACAGCATGCACTTGCTTTTCAATATGTTCACCTTTTATTTCTTTGGTGGTGCGGTAGAGCAGTTTTTATTGTACCGCTTAGGTTTCATTCCAGGTACGATTGTATTTGTATTATTCTATGTAGCTGCAATTGTGATCGCTGATATTCCAACATTCCTGAAGCATCAAAATCATAGTTTCTACAGAGCATTGGGAGCAAGTGGAGGAGTGGCTGCAACAGTTTTTGCTAGTATCATTTTGATGCCGCTTTCGGATATTTGTCTGTTTGGTATTATTTGCTTACCTGGCTTTGCATTAGGAATACTATTTTTGATTTATTCTGTGGTACAAGCCAAAAAAGGAGATGATGGAGTAAATCATGATGCGCATCTATATGGTGCATTGATCGGGATTGTGTTTATATTAATAATTAGCCCAAGCAGTGCATTCAATTTTATCAATGAAATAAAAAGCTTCAGGTTATTTTAACCTGAAGCTTTAATTTTTAGCGGAAATAATTCCAATTATTTATTTTTCTGAATCTGTCTGATGTTCTTATCAGTCACAGATTTCAGCATTCCAACCCAATTTTCTCCTTTTTCTTCTGCAAATACATCCGGACCAGGGATTCCTACACGCATTCCAACTGTCGTGGTGGCAGTTCCCCCTTGACCTTCTGATTTGAAATAGACATCAAGCGCGTTGATGTCATTGGTGAATTTTGCGAGTTTATTGATACAGTTTCTTATTTCTGATTGAATTTCTTGACTGACGTCTAAGTTTGGAGATTGAACATCAATCTTCACACCTTTATAATTTTCTGTGTAGTTCATGGTTTTGCTTGTTTTAATTTCTATACGAATTTATAGAATATTATACGGAAATAAGGTGCGACTAGTCACAAAAAAGCCACTCAATTTGAGTGGCTTTTTGATTTATTTTTTATTGAGTTCTGTCTTCATTTCTTCAATGTTGAGAATCTTCGAAATTTGATTGCTTTCGATATCTCTGAATTTAGTCAATTGAATATTGATCTGTCTCGTAATCTCAGCTCTAACTTCCTCAGCACCATCTGTTGGTTTGTAAGAACCTGTTCCGGCGATTACATTCAAATGGGCTAGTTTGTTGTTGAGTCGGATTGGATAGTTCAAAGGATCTTGACCACTTTTGTTTTGAGTTTGATACAGTTCTTTTTCTATATCAGAAATTTGTTGAATGATAGGGTCGATTCTTCTTTTTTGCTTTCCATCCTTTTCTACGATGCTATTCAATTCATCGCGATATTTTCTGATCATGATGATAGTTTCGTGAGTTTCTGTAAGCTTATCTCTTACTGCTAACAAGAAGTCAAATTGCTCTTGGAGATCAGCTTGAGTAGAAGGATACCTCTTGTCTGCAAGTACTTTAAAGTCTTGATCTTGAGCTTGTCCATCTACAATCATTCTCACTGTATAATCTCCAGGGACAATTTTAGGGCCAGTAAGCGGCCCTGACCACATGATCATCCCATCAAAGCCTCTTGCATTAGGGATTCTTAAATTCCAATTGAATTCATTAGAACCTAATTTATATCTTAAAGTGTCCTTTTCAATTCCTTTTGAAGAAAATTCGCGAATAAGGTTTTTTTGTTTGTCATAGAATTCAATTCTTAATTCCTCTTTAGGCTCTTCTTTCAAATGATAATAAACCAACACTCCTCCAGGTCTATTTGTCCCAGCTGTCAAAGAAGGTCTTCTTGTTCCGTCTAGGGAATAAGAATCTTGTGGCTTAAATAGATGGAAAGGTTTGTTAGCAATGTCATTTGACATTTGATGAAGAACAGTCAAATCATCAATAATCCAAAAGCTTCTACCTTGAGTGGCAGCAATCAGGTTATTTTCCTTTATAGTTAAATCAGTGATTGGAACTATTGGCAAATTGAGTTGAAGTGGCTGCCAATTGGCACCGTCATTAAATGAAATATACATTCCAGTTTCTGTACCTGCGTAGAGAATTCCTTTTTTAACAGGATCTGCTCTTACCACTCTAGTGAAATGTTCTGAATCTATTCCATTGACAATTTTTATCCATGTCTTTCCATAATCTGTTGTTTTGTACAGATAAGGGGCAAAGTCTCCATTTTTGTAAGAAGTAGCGGCAAAATATACGCCTCCAGCTTCAAAGGGATGACCTTCCATTGAATTGATTTGGGTCCATTCTGGTAAATTTGGTGGAGTTACATTCTCCCAAGTTTTCCCATCATCTTTAGAAACATGTACTAAGCCATCATCTGATCCAGTCCAAATCACACCTTTTTGAAGTGGATTTTCTGCAGCTGAGAAAATAGTACTGTAATATTCTACCGAGGTATTGTCTTTTGTAATCGGTCCACCTGATGGTCCAAGTTTCTCTTTTGCGTTTCTTGTTAGATCACCACTGATTGTTTCCCAAGATTGGCCGCCATTTGTAGAACGATGGAGTTGATTTGATCCTGTATAAAGAATATTCGAATCATGAATCGAGAAGAAAATAGGAAAATTCCATTGGAATCTATATTTCATTCCTTCAGCACCATGCCCCATTGGGTTGTCAGGGTATACATTTACGTTTCTTCTAGCTTGAGAACTGTGATCCAGACGCTGAAGCAATCCGCCATAATTTCCACCAAATACCACATCAGGATTGTTTGGATCTACGGCAAGCCATCCACTCTCGGAGCCTGCACTTACTTCCCAATCTGATTCTGAAATCGATGATCCTTCATTTCTATGGGCAATGCGCATGGTGCTGTTGTCTTGCTGTGCACCATAGATTCTGTAAGGAAAGTGATTGTCAGTCGTCACCCTATAAAATTGGGCTGTCGGTTGATTCATATAAGTAGACCAATTTGATCCTCCATCATGAGACACCTGAGCTCCTCCATCATCTGCGATGACCATTCTCTGATTATTGCTTGGGTCAATCCACAAATCATGATGATCGCCATGCGGTGCTCTACCACTTTTGAAGGTTTTGCCTCCATCTGTTGATTTATGATAATTTACGTTGACTACATACACGATGTCTTCATCCTGCGTATCGGCATAAATCCTGGTGTAATACCAAGCTCTTTGTCTTAAGTTTCTGTCTTCGTTTGTTTTTTCCCAAGTAGCGCCACCATCATCTGATCTGAATACACCACCTTCAAGATTTTCAACAATTGCCCAAACTCGATTTGAATTTTTAGGAGATACGGTGACCCCCATGATTCCCAACAGTCCTTCTGGCAATCCAGGGTTTCTTGAAATTTCAGTCCAGTTTTTACCTCCATCGGTAGTCTTAAACATTTTGGAACCTGGGCCTCCGCTTTCAAGGCTGTAAGGAGTTCGCTTCATTTCCCATGTTGTAGCATAGAGTGTCTCAGGATCATTTGGATCAATGATCAAATCTATTGCACCTGAAACCTCATTGACATAAAGAATTTTCTCCCAATTGTATCCTCCATCTGTAGATTTATAAACGCCTCTATCTGGAGTTGGCTTAAAAATATCTCCTAAAACTGCCGCGTAAATCACATCTGCATTTTTAGGGTGAATTCTAATTCTTGGGATAAATCTTGAATCTTTTAATCCTGTTTGTTCCCAAGATTTCCCTGAGTCTTTACTTTTCCAGACTCCATAACCATAGGAGACGTTCCCTCGAACGGTTTTTTCTCCACCACCAACATATACTACACTCGTATCACTTGGAGCTACTGCTACTGCCCCTATAGACCCGCCAAAGTAGCCATCAGAAACCGATTTCCAAGATTTTCCTGAATCGTCAGTTCTCCATACTCCACCTCCTGTGGCTCCGAAATAGTAGGTGTCTGGCGCACCAGCAATTCCTTCTACGGCCGCGGATCGACCTCCTCTGTGAGGCCCAACGAGTCTCCACTGTACAGCCTCATATATTTTTTCATCATAAGTTTGTGCTGAGATTTCCTGACTGGGGAGTAAGATTAGCCAAAGGAAAACACCTAACATAGAAATATAAATTTTTCTCATAGAATAAAGGGTTTTAATAATAGCTTAATATAAGATATTACCAAATATCATCTTATTGAAAAATGATTAATGGTGTTTTATTGATATGAAAAAGCCAGTCAAACATAATTTTTGACTGGCTTTGTTATTTCAATGATAAAATCTTTTAATCTGCTTTATTATACTGTTTTTTCAAATGAGGGACTCCTTCTTCCATCCATTCTGGCGCTGCCTTTCCCATTAGATGGTGATCAAAATATTTCTTCATTCTTCTCTGAAAATCTTTCTGATTTGCTTCATTTGCTAGGTGATGTCCTTCATTTGGGTACGAGAGGAAAATCACCTCTTTGCCCAATCTTCTTGCTGCATTGAAAAGCTCTAAGCCTTGTGACCAATCCACAGCTCCATCAGCAGTTCCATGCAAAATCATGAATGGCGTTTTGATATTTGGTACATGGTACATGGGATTTTCTCTCTGATAGATTTCTCTGTGCGTCCATGGAGTGACACCATTGCCCATTCTAACTTGTCCTATTTCCATGATTCCGTGATGCACCGTTCCAGAGCTTCCGTAAATATTATTATAGAAACTCTCCAAGTTAGTAGGCGGTGCACCGGTGACAACGCACTTGAACATGTCGGTTTGAGTTAAGATAAATGAAGTTTGATAACCACCCCAGCTATGCCCTTGCAATCCAATATTGTCCTTATCAGCATATCCAAGGTTGATAAGTTCCTTTGCAGCAGAAGTGATGACATCTAAAGAGCTTGTACCAGGTTTTCCTTCTTCGAAAATAATATCAGGCATAAAAATCAAATAACCATTACTAGCATAGGTAGAGAAATGTGGTCGATCATCATACACAGGCATGGAGTATTGATGATGTCTATCTGACATTTTTTCATAGAAATAGAAAATTGTTGGGTAGGCTTTTCCCTCTTCATAATCAGCGGGGAATGTCAATGTTCCTTGGAGTTTATTTCCTCGGCTATCTGTAAAGTCAACCAATTTTCTTTTTCCCCATGCATACTCACTTTGTTGTGGGTTAGCAGTGGTGATTTTCTTTTGATTTGTAAACTTAAGGTCAGCGAGGTAATAATCCGGAAAATCAACAAAAGTCTGCTTTGTGAAGAATGTTTTGTTTGCATTCTTGGCTTTCATAGGCCTACCATAACTTACGTCATCATAAACGAGCAACTTTGGCTGAGAACCTATCATCAGTTCGTAAAACCCTTCTTTTTTGGTCCACTCTCCGTAAGCTGTCAGGAGTAAAGGCTTTTTGGTGTCTATCCAATCTTCTTCAGGATCCATGCTAATATGTCGGAATCTGATTTCTTGATCATCACCAATTTTTGTGATGTTCTCAGCTTTAGAACCATCTAATGCCAACATCCACAAATCGTACTTATGATTGATGATTACATTCTTACCATCTTTCGTCCAACCTGCCACGCCGAAAGGTGGGTTTTCATGAGGATAAGGATGTTCCATATCCATGAAAATAACAGATGCTTTTTGTGAAACATTGGTTCGCGTATCCGTATCTACATTGTATAAGATAAGAGCGGTATCTTTTTGATATAAATAATACTTTCCGTCCGGTGAATCTCCCAAAGTTCTGGTTACAAGATCTTCAAACTTCTTTCTTTCTCCCGTGGTAATGTCCACTCGGTACATATCAGCTGGAGAGATTCCCCAGTTTACATCACTGATATATGGACTATCATCTCTGCCAATTCTATATTTTGGATGTCTAGAATCACCTACATATTTCAGTTCATCATCTGCTAACCTTACAAATTTCCCAGAATTGATATGGTATACAGCGCTATAAGTAAAATTCTTGTCTCTATTGGCTCTTACGATCTGAACTGACTGAATGTAATCATCTTTCCAATGCCAAACGTCCACGTTTGCAATGGTGTCCTTGCTCAATTTCTCTTTAATCTCTTGTTCTTTGATTCCGAGAGATACAGCTAGGCCGTCATGACTGAAAGCTATTCTGCTTTTATCGCTGATCACAAAATCTGATGGAAATCCCGCAGTACCATTGGTAAGGATCTGCTTCTTTGCCGTTTTATTCAAGTCTGAGAAAACGATCAGTGAATTATCTTGCTGAAGGAGCGAGTCTACTTTATTGCCTTTGAAAACAGCAATTTGATTTCCTTTATTTGGCCAATCTACTTTTTTGGCTTGGCTGTCATCCCAAGTTAAGCTTTGATACATAGCCTTGTCACTGTCTAAAATTGTGGTAGACATGTTGCTTAAGTCAAGGAGAAAAACACCATTACCAACTTGATCTTCGGCATCAATCACGTAAGCGAGATGTGTACTTTTTTGATTGAAGCCGTACTCTACGACATTACCCAATGTAGTAGCCTGATTTTTATTCAAATCATATAAAACCAAATCGGCTCCTCGAACTTCGGATTTTGCATTTTCTGCCTTTTCTTTGTGGACAACCCAAAATTTCCCGTCATTGGAAAATTCCATTCTTCTGGCTCTTTCTACTTGAAATTGATGGCTTGAATTTAGGGCTTTGAGATTTGCTGTTTGAACTACGGGCTTTTTTGCCTTTTTCAATTTTTCTGTCTCAGCTTTGTTGGGTTTGGTATAATAAGCGAAAAATTTACTGTTTTCAGAAAATGTTGGAGAGGAGCCATAAGGAATCACTTGAAGGTCTTCAGGCTGAAGTGATTTCAAATGTAATGTATCATCACCACCATTTGGACGAAGTGCATAAGCAAACCAATTTCCATCAGGAGATGGAGTAGGGGATATGATTCTTGACCACTTGGAATAATCTTCCAATTGTAACGTTTTCTTTTGAGCAATTACATTTCCAATACATAGAAGGAAAATGAATGTCAATGCGATTTTTTTTAATTTCATATAGGAGCTATTTTATTGAGTTTGTCATTTAGCTAATTCTAGCTCAATAAGCTCTAAAAAATCTAGCTTCTTTCCAAGTTAAAGCTGTTTTTCTTGATGGGCGGAGGACTTCAAAAAAATGAAATGTTGACTTTCTCAAAAAAATCGGACAAAAAAAATAGGGTTTTTTTTCAAAAACCCTATTTAGTTACAATATGGAGAAAACTTAAGCTGTAGCCGGAACTACATGTACATAAGATTTACCATCGAATTTTCTTTTGAATTCAACTTTCCCATCTGCCGTTGCAAAAAGTGTATGATCTTTACCCAATCCTACATTTTCTCCTGGATGATGTTTTGTTCCTCTTTGTCTTACGATGATGTTACCAGCAATAACTGCTTCACCACCGAATTTTTTAACACCTAGCCTCTTGCTATGTGATTCTCTACCGTTTCTAGAACTACCGACACCTTTCTTGTGAGCCATGATTTTTGATGTTTATGATTCCTAATAGGATATCTTATAATACAATATTTTCAATCAATACTTTAGTGAAATCTTGTCTGTGACCGTTTTTCTTTTTGTAACCTTTTCTTCTTTTCTTTTTGAAGACGATTACTTTGTCACCTTTTACATGATCAAGGATTTTACCTGATACTTTTGCTCCTGCGATTATTGGAGCACCAATTGACACTGTTCCGTTGTCTTCCGCCAACAGTACTTGGTCAAATTCCACGGAAGCGCCAGCTTCGCCTTGCAACTTTGGTGCATAAACGAACCGATCTTTTGTTACTTTGAACTGCTTTCCTGCGATGTTAACTATTGCGTACATAGATTTTCGTTGGATACTTTTTATTAAATTGAGGTGCAAATATAGTAACTCGGTTCGATACAAAAAAATTTGATGCAAAATATGAAACCTATTAGAGGATCTTTTTTTCTATTAATGCCAATTATTGTCCATATAGTTCTTGACAAAATGTTTTGACCTTAGGTAAGGCTTTGTTTTCATTTCACAAGATTGAAATAATTTTACATTCACGTTTTGATGTTTTCATAGAGATTGCGTTTTCGTCTTTCCAAAATGGAATTTGATGTGAACAAGTCTAGAATTTCGCAAGCATCTCATTGATACCATCATTGATACCATTTAAAGTCTAAAAACAACCAAGAGTTAAGATGGGATTTATAAATAGAATCAAGCTCTTTTTACTTGCAAAGTGCTGTTTATTAATGTTTTTGTAACTTTTATTTACGGATACATTTGAATGATCAATATTTGACTATTGGTCAAAAAATTACATCTTTTTCAATGAAAAATATTTTTTCATTTTTTTTCAAAAACTTTGAGATGGGCAATAGCTCTGATTTAGTTTAATATTAAGTTTTAAAAAAATAAATTAAATATCAATTAATCAATATGTTATGCAATATTGACCATTGGTTAAAAAACTAAGCAAATAGAAAGTTTACAAGTTTTATTTTTCAAAATTGTTAATCATATTTGTTCAGAGGCAGCGAAGATTACTGCACCTCCAAAGCCCTAGCCTTCGAAGTATTCTATTTTAAGTCTTTGTAATTAAAGACTTTCATTTATTTAACTATTCATAGCAATGCAACATTACGAACCAATTCTTGAGGAAAACAAAAACCGTTTTGTTTTATTTCCAATTCAGCACAATGATATCTGGCAGTATTACAAGAAAGCAGAGGCAAGTTTTTGGACTGCTGAAGAAATAGATCTTAGCCAAGATTTAAGTGATTGGAAAAACTTGAATGATGGGGAAAGACATTTTATTTCACACGTATTGGCCTTCTTTGCAGCTAGTGATGGTATTGTCAATGAAAACCTTGCAGAGCATTTCGTTGCAGAGGTACAATATACTGAAGCGAAGTTCTTTTATGGTTTCCAGATTGCTATGGAAAACATCCATTCTGAGACTTACAGTTTATTGATTGACACTTACATAAAAGATAATCAAGAAAGAGACAAATTGCTCAATGCCATCGAACACATTGATTGTGTAAAGAAAAAGGCAGAATGGGCCTTGCGTTGGATTGATAATGGATCTTTTCAAGAAAGATTGATCGCATTTGCAGCTGTGGAGGGAATTTTCTTTTCAGGTTCTTTCTGTTCTATCTTTTGGTTAAAGAAGAGAGGTCTAATGCCAGGATTGACTTTCTCGAACGAGTTGATTTCAAGAGATGAGGGATTACATTGTGATTTTGCTTGTCATCTCTATACAGAACATGTCAAGAATCAGCTTCCAAAAGAAACCGTTACTAAAATCATTATGGATGCTGTTGAAATAGAGAAGGAATTCGTGACTGATGCTTTGCCAGTTCGTTTGATTGGAATGAACTCAGCTTTAATGTGTCAATACATCGAGTTTGTTGCAGACAGGTTATTGATGGAGTTAGGTTGTGCAAAAGTTTGGAATAGCACTAATCCATTTGACTTCATGGATATGATTTCTCTTCAAGGAAAGACAAACTTCTTCGAAAAGAGAGTTGGTGACTACCAAAAAGCTGGTGTAATGAAATCAAATGAAATCAATGAATCTCCAAAATTCTCAATTGGAGAGGATTTTTAATAAATATTTTTCAAAGCCCCTAACCCAAGGATAATATGTTAGTAATAAAAAGAGATGGAAGAAGAGAATCAGTTCGCTTCGATAAAATCACATCAAGAATAGAGAACCTATGTTATGGTCTTGATGATCGATATATTCAGCCTATTGAGGTTGCTAAAAAGGTTATCGATGGTCTGTATGATGGTGTGACCACCACAGAATTGGACAACCTTGCTGCAGAGATTTGTGCCTCTTTGACAGTAAGACATCCGGAATATGCAACCCTAGCAGCAAGGATTGCAGTTTCTAATCTTCATAAAACTACAAGTCAGTCTTTTTCAAATACAATGAAAAGACTTTATACATACATCAATCCGAAAACTGAAGAAAATGCAGCATTGATTGCTTCTGATGTTTATGGAATTGTAAAAAAGCATGCTGCTAAACTAGACGAAGCGATTGATTACAACAGAGATTTCGCTTACGATTACTTTGGATTCAAAACGCTTGAAAGAAGTTATCTTATTCGTCTAGACGGAAAAGTCGTAGAACGCCCTCAGCACATGTTAATGCGTGTAGCTATTGGTATTCACAAAGAAGATATCGATGCGGCGATTGAGACCTACAATTTACTTTCTGAGAAATGGTTTACACATGCCACTCCTACACTTTTTAATGCAGGTACACCAAAACCACAACTTTCATCATGCTTCTTGTTGACGATGAAGGATGACAGTATTGATGGGATTTATGACACGTTGAAGCAGACGGCTAAGATTTCGCAGTCGGCGGGAGGTATTGGATTGTCGATTCATAATGTAAGAGCTAAAGGTTCTTATATCAAAGGTACGAATGGTGTTTCCAATGGAATTGTACCAATGCTCAGAAACTTTGACATGACGGCTCGCTATGTAGATCAAGGTGGAGGAAAAAGAAAAGGAAGCTTCGCTATTTATTTGGAGCCGTGGCATGCGGATGTAAAAGATTTCCTTGAGTTAAAAAGAAATCATGGTAAGGAAGAGATGCGTGCTAGAGATTTGTTCTACGCGATGTGGATTCCAGATTTATTCATGAGACGAGTTGAGCAGAACGAATCATGGTCCCTATTCTGTCCAAATGAAGCCCCTGGCTTGGCAGATTGTCACAGTGAGGAGTTTGATAAATTATATGAAAAGTACGAAAGAGAAGGTCGTGCAAGAGAGACAATAAAAGCTCAGGAGCTTTGGTTCGAGATTCTTGAATCTCAAATCGAAACTGGTACGCCTTATATGCTGTACAAAGATGCTGCAAATAAGAAATCAAATCAGCAGAATTTGGGTACCATCAAGTCTTCAAACCTATGTACAGAAATCATCGAGTATACTTCACCAGATGAAGTAGCTGTTTGTAATTTGGCGAGTATAGCGCTTCCAAAATTCGTGGTAGAAGGTAAGGACGGAGTCAAGAAATTTGATCACCAAAAGCTTTATGAAATCACCAAAGTAGCGACAAGAAACCTAAATAAGGTGATTGATGTCAACTACTATCCTGTAGAAGAAGCCAAAAGATCTAACTTTAGACACAGACCTATTGGACTTGGAGTTCAAGGTTTAGCAGATGCCTTTATACTATTGAGGATGCCATTTGAGTCTGAAGAAGCAAAAAGGCTCAATGAGGATATTGCAGAGACGATGTACTTTGCAGCTATGGAAACCTCCATGGAAATTGCAAAAGTAGAAGGTACTTACGAGACTTATGCCGGTTCTCCAGTTTCCAAAGGGCAATTCCAATTTGACCATTGGGGTGTCACTCCAAAATCGAATAGATGGGCTTGGGATGACCTGAAGGAAAAGGTAAAAAAATATGGTGTGAGAAATTCTCTTTTGATTGCGCCTATGCCAACAGCATCGACTTCTCAGATTTTAGGAAACAACGAGTGTTTTGAGCCATATACCTCAAATATTTATACCAGAAGAACGCTTTCTGGAGAATTTATCGTCGTAAACAAGCATCTCATGAGAGATTTGATCAATCTTGGGATGTGGAATGACAACATGAAAAATAGGCTTATCGCCGCAAACGGTTCTGTTCAAAATATCCCAGGTATTCCACAGAATATCAAAGATCTTTATAAAACCGTTTGGGAGATTTCTCAGAAGACAATCATTGATATGGCTGCTGAAAGAGGTGCTTATATCTGTCAATCGCAAAGTATGAATGTATTCTTACAGGATCCAAACTTTGGTAAATTGACATCAATGCATTTCTATGCTTGGAAAAAGGGTCTGAAGACAGGTATGTATTACTTGAGATCTCAAGCTGCTACCAGTGCGATCCAATTCACAGTTGATAAAGCTGCATTAGTTGATACACCAACAAATCAAGTATCAATAGAAACAAGTGCCGCTCAACAAAAACAAGACGCAATTGCATGTTCAATTGATAATCCAGATGACTGCGAAATGTGCGGGAGTTAAGATAATTTTAGAGTTCGTTTGAGTAAAAAAAGCGGCTGATTTTGTCAGCCGCTTTTTTTTTATAGAATTAAACTTTTCATGTATGAAGCATTTTTTTCTGCCGCTTCCATTGGACTGATGTCGACGTATCTTTCCTGCTCAACAATAAAATATTTCATCCCATTATCTCTGCCATTTTTCAGCATAGTTGAGAAATCTAAGATTCCCGTCCCAATGACGGTTGATCCATCAGCTTCTGATCTATCTACACTACCATCTTTATCTTTCACATGACCAAGAGGGAATCTATTCGGGTACTTTTCTAGCCATTTTAAGGGATCATGTCCTGCTGAGTAAACCCAATAAAGATCCAGCTCGAAATCTACAAGTTCAGGGTCAGTATTGTCCATTAAATATTCCTGTGGAATCTGTCCCTCTAGCTCTTCGAATGTATAGCCATGATTGTGATATGCGAAACGGATCCCATTTTGCTTGCAAATTTCGCCCTGCTTATTGAAGTCATCTGCCAATCTTTTGAAATCATCCATGGACTTTTGAGGACCAACATAAGGATTGATTAAGTATTTCATACCTATTTCTCCAGCTTCTGCAGCTTGCCTTTCTAGATCTTCAAAAGTGTTGGTGTGGGAAGAAATAAAATCTAGTCCATTATCATCCATCAATGTCTTGAACTCTGTGTTTTTCATTCCCCAAAAAATCCCCTTGCCAATATTGAATCCCTCGATTTGATTGTATCCATAAGTTGCTAAGGATTTAATAGTTCCTATATGATCTTCGAACATGTTTTCTTTGACTGACCAAAGTTGTATTCCAAATGAAGCTAAAGTGCCTTCTGCTGGACTTATCAGTGTTTCTTGCGAACCTTGTTCCTCTTTCTTAGGGCTGCAAAATTGTAAAGGTAAAAGTGCACCCATTCCCATAGCAGCACTTAATTTGAGAAATTTTCTTCTATCTTTCATAGTGATTCAAATTAAAAAGAGAAGCCCTGATAGACTTCTCTTTGAATTTTACTGGATTATATTGCAAACACTTTATCTCCTTTTTTGTAATCAATACAAGCATCAAACCTTCCAGGAACTTCTACAAATCTTAATTGCTGTGTAGCACCAATTTCAGATGTGAAATAGCCTAGTATGGTAAGGTCCTTTAGCATACCAATCACCTTTGGTTCTTTGTCTTCGCTAGTGCTTGCTTTCTTATTCATTTCATTGAGAAAAGCTGTTCTTTCTTCTAAAGTTGCATCCATAAAGTCCTTACTATTTGCAGCTTTAAAGTCTTTTTTCAAAGCATTCAAGCCCGAAATAAATGCAGACTGTTCATCACCATTATAAGTGTCTTTGACCATCATCACCATAAACTCACCAATACCAACTGCTTTTGCTCCTGGCGTATCGGTAGTTGGGATTATTGCTTCCCCAATTTCATCAAGGAATGCGATCTGCTCAGGACTGAAATCTAAACCTACGATTTGATCTTCAGGAGTACAGCCTGTAAAGATTACATTGGCTCCAACCATCGCTCCTCCCATCATCAAGGCGAAGCTTTTTATTGCGTCTCTTCTATTCATTGCCATAATAATTTCTTTTAAAGATTATAGATTCCCTTTTTTAAGTTCTTCCACAGCAAATGCAGCTGCTCTTGCAGTTAATGCCATGTAAGTTAAAGATGGATTTTGTGCTGCAGCAGATGTCATACAGGCTCCATCAGTAACGAACACATTTTTGGCATCCCAAACTTGGTTATTACCATTTAGAACTGATGTTTTTGGATCTCTACCCATTCTTGCTGTACCCATCTCGTGGATACCTTGACCAAATGTGTATCCTGCATCGAAGGTGCTTACGTTTTTAAGTCCGGAAGCCTCTAGCATTTCAGCGGCGTCATTCATCATGTCCACCCGCATTTTCTTTTCATTTTCCTTGATTTCAGCATCCATTTCTAATGCTGGGAGTCCCCATTTATCCACTACAGTTTTACTCAACTTGATTGTGTTTTCATGGTATGGAAGGATTTCTCCAAATGCGGTGATTCCCATATTCCAAGGTCCTGGCTCGCTCAAAGCTTCTTTAAGTGGAGCACCAAAATTCATTTCAGCAACATTCCTACTCCAGCCTGATCTACTTGCAGATCCTTGATATCCAAAGCCTCTTAAATAATCTCTCTTATCATCTCCAATATTTCTGAATCTTGGGATGTAAATTCCATTTGGACGTCTTCCAAAATAGTATTTGTCTTCGTATCCTTCCATCGTGCCATTTGCACCTAATCTGAAATGGTGATCCATTACATTGTGACCAAGTTCGCCAGAGCTACTTCCAAGTCCCTCAGGCCAGATGTCGGTTGCGGTGCGCATGAGTATAGATGTCGATCCAAATGCTGATGCACATAGGAAAACGATCTTGGAAGTAAATTCAATCACTTCTTTTGTTTCACTATCAATCACCTCTACACCTGTAGCTTTTTTGGTGTCTTTGTCATAGAGCAATCTGCTTACAATGGAATAGGGCCTCAAGGTGAGGTTACCTGTTTTGACAGCTGCAGGAAGGGTAGAAGATTGTGTGCTGAAGTATCCACCAAATGGACAGCCTAACCAACATTTATTTCTGTATTGACAATTGCTTCTTGCTTGGATAGGCTCTGTAATGTTTGCCACACGACCGATGGTCATGTGTCTTGCACTGCCATATTTTTCTTTGATGCGAGCTGCAACGTCTTTCTCCACACAATTCAATTCCATCGGCTTTTGGAATTCGCCATCTGGTAAATGTGGAATCCCATCTTTAGAACCTGATATACCAGCAAACTTTTCTACATAGCTATACCAAGGTGCAATGTCTTCATACCTAATCGGCCAATCTACTGCGATTCCTTCTTTTAGATTTGCTTCAAAATCCAAATTAGCTAGCCTATAACTTTGCCTTCCCCAAAGTAAAGATCGTCCTCCAACTGTATTTCCTCTAAACCAAGTAAATGGTTTTTTCTCAACATAAGGAGAATCTGATTCGTGTGCCCACCAATCAAGATTAACTTCGTTAAGGACATAATCTCTTTTTAAATTTGGATGATTTTCGATCATCTCTATTGTTCTTCTTCCTCTGTGAGGGATTTCCCAAGGTGCTTTAGTCGCAGTTTCATAATCTTTGATATGCTCTACATTTTTCCCTCTCTCCAACAAAAGGACTTTTAGACCTTTTTCCGTTAATTCTTTCGCTGCCCAACCTCCACTAATACCGGATCCGACAACAATTGCGTCATATTGATTTGCCATAATTATTTTATTTACGCTACTATATTATTTTCAAACATCACAAATTTGGATTGCTTCTTCTAAGGAGGCCAGTTTTTCAGCTGCTTTGGGCATGAATTCCTGACAAACATAACCTTTGAAACCTGTCGAAACGATAGCTTTCACCACCGCTGGATAATTGATTTCTTGGCTGTCATTAATTTCATTTCTACCAGGATTACCGGCTGTATGATAATGAGCAATATATTGATGGTTGTTTTTGATCGTACGGATCAAATCCCCTTCGTCAATCTGCATATGATAAATATCATAAAGCAATTTGAAATTTTCACTTCCGAGTCTTTTGCATAATTCTACTCCCCAAGCAGTCTTATCACACATGTAATCTGGATGATCTACTCTGCTATTGAGCAATTCCATCACCAAGGTGACGTTGTGCTTCTCGGCTAGTCCAATAATCTTTTTTAGTCCTTCCACACTATTTTGAAGTCCTGTTTCATCATCCATACCATCTCTATTGCCACTAAAACAAATTAGATTTTTGTAACCAGCTTTGGCGACTAGAGGAATAATTTTGGTGTAATTTTTCACTAATTGACCGTGGTAAGCTGTATTATTGAAGCCTTTTTCGAGACTGACTTCTGCGCCATTACACATAGAGCATTCCACCTCGTTGGCTTGAAGAATGTGCCAATCCTTGGGACCAACCAAATCAATTGCATTGAAGCCGATTTTCTTGATAGCTTTACACAATTCATCCAATGATAAATGTCCCATTGTCCATGCACATACTGCATGATTTACATTTCCTTTTAGGTTTGAATTTTTCATAGGGGCAGCATTCAGCTTGATGAATGGAAGCGCACTAGTTGCAAGTGTGCTCATCATCATCTTTTTTAAGCTAGTCCGTCTATTAATGTTATTCATTATGTTTTATGATAGATTTGATTGCTTTTTGGACTCATCTTTGAAAAAGATCAAGAAGAAGATCACTACAAATGCAGCGATGCCTGAAGGAATCATCCAGATCGACTGCCAATCGTGAGATCCGTCTGCTGCCAAATACAAATCAGAAACCTTTCCTGCTATAAAGAATCCGATTAACATGCCGACGCCATATGTTGCCAAAGTAATCAGTCCTTGGGCTGAAGACTTGAATTTATCACCTGCTTTTGAGTCTGTGTATATTTGGCCAGAGACAAAGAAAAAGTCATAACAAATTCCATGAAGAGCGATGCCAATTATCAAAAGGAATAGTCCATTTTCAGCATCGCCGAAGGCAAATAGAATATATCTCAATACCCAAGCGATCATTCCAAGAAGTAAAGTTTTCTTAAATCCGAATCTTTTGAAAAAGACAGGTAGCAGCAATAGGAATAATGCTTCTGATATCTGCCCAATTGTCATTTTTCCTGTAGGATCAGAAACACCAATTTCTGCTAAGAAAGGGTTTGCATTCTGATAATAAAAGGCAAGAGGAATACAAATCAAGATAGAGGAAATGAAGAATACAGCAAAGTTTCTTTCTTTCAAAAGTCCCAAAGCATCAAATCCCAATATTTCCGAAATCTTTAATTTTTGAGATCGATCAGCCTTTGGTGGTGTTTTAGGTAAAGTAAAAGAGAAAAATCCCAAAATCACGGAAGCAATGCCAGCCATCAAGAAAGTGTTTTTTAAAAACCCCGTGGCCATATTTTCGACAGTATCCCAAGTGAAAACATAGCTGATAGAAAGACCTGCTACGATCCATCCAATTGTTCCCCAAACTCTGATTGGTGAGAATTCTTTTTCAGGATCTTTCATTTGATTAAAAGAAACTGAATTTACTAAAGCCAGTGTCGGCATATAGAGAATCATGTATAAAAGCAGTACAGGATAGAAGGCTACGAAATCTGTAGATTGATACAAATAAAACATCAACACGCCTCCGATAATATGGAGTAATCCGAGTATTTTTTCTGCGTTAAAATAACGATCAGCGATCAGACCAATGATAAATGGAGCGATGATTGCACCAAATGATTGAGTTGAGAAAGCTGTGGCAATTTGAGTTCCAGTAGCATTTAGATTTGCTCCGAGAAATGTGCCTAAAGTGACAAACCATGATCCCCAAATAAAAAATTCTAGGAACATCATGAAAGAAAGGCGAAATCGAATTCCGTTACTCATTAATTTTGTTGGTTTTAGGGTTTACTAATAGGTTAAGCGTAATAGAATGAAATGGCAAACTATTAATTTTATGTCTAAAATTTAGGCTTTTTCTGTTAATTTTAAAATTTACTAAATCAATTCGCAATAAAAACATTATTTGCTTTGATGCAGCTACCACTTATAACCTTATTATTCATCCTGTCAATTATTGTATTTAGTGATTTTGATCGGGTAAATGATAAATTATCTTTAAGGGGTAATCAATTCAAATTTTTACTATATAAATGACTAAAAATAAACTCTTTATGCAAAATCAAAAAAAGCTTAGAATGGGAATGATTGGTGGAGGACCAGGATCTTTCATTGGAGCAATCCACAGAAACGCTGCTTTGTTGGATGGATTAATTGAAATTACTGCTGGTGCTTTCAGCAGCAGAGCAGACAAATCCTTGGAAACTGGGAAAGAATTGATGTTGGATGAAAACCGGGTTTATGCATCTTATGATGAAATGTTCGAAAAAGAACTTCAACTGCCTAAATCTGAAAGAATTGATATTGTCAGCATAGTTACGCCTAATCATGCCCATTTTGACCCTACTAAAAAAGCTTTGGAAATGGGTTTTCATGTGATTTTGGATAAACCGATGACTTTAAGCTACGAGGAAGCAAAAGAGCTCTATCAAGTGATCCAAAACGCGGAAGGAATATTTTGTCTAACACATACTTACACGGGATATCCTATGATCAAGCAGGCCAAGCAAATGATTGCTGATGGAGTGATCGGAGAAGTCAGAAAAGTATATGTCGAATATCCACAAGGTTGGCTTTGGAAGCTTTTGGAATCAGAGGATAACAAGCAAGCGCAATGGAGAACTGATCCAAGCAAAAGTGGTGCTTCAGGCTGTTTTGGAGATATAGGCACTCATGCTTTCAATCTTGCTGAATACGTATCGGGCCAAAAAGTTACAAAAATCTGCGCTGATTTAAGCGTTAAAGTTGAAGGAAGACAACTAGATGACGATGGGGCTGTTTTGATGCGGTTTGAGAATAATGCATCTGGAATCCTCACGGCCTCTCAGATAGATACTGGGGCTGAAAATAACCTGAAAATCAAAATTTATGGAGACAAAGGGGGAATAGAGTGGATGCAGGAAGATTGCAATTCTCTTATGGTAAGATGGCCTGACAAACCAGATGAGATTTACAGAGCAGGATCTCCTTTTCTTTCTTCTTTGGCACAAGAAAATACCAGAACTCCAGCAGGACATCCTGAGGGGTATATTGAAGCATTCGCAAATATTTACAGAAATTTTGCAAGATGTATTTATGCTAGGCAAAATGGCCAAGAACCCAAAAAAGAATGGCTTGACTTTCCAGGATCGGAAGATGGGATCAGAGGAATGGCTTTTGTGGATCATGTCTTGGCGAGTTCCGAATCAGAAATGAAGTGGGTACCATTCATTGTTGAAAAGTAGAAGAAACTGTATTTTCGGTATAAGATTAAAAATCTAAAGCCATATATTTAAAAACTTAAATGATTACCCGCAATGATACCAGTATTTAAATAATTCACTTATAATAATGCGGATAATTGTCAACAGTCAACGGACAATAGCTGATTGAAATGAAATCATAAAGTGTTATTAATGGATACTGAAGTAAAAGCGGATATATAAAAACTTAAATCCAAATCAAACCTATGAAAACTATAAAAGGACCAGCAATATTCTTGGCTCAATTTGCTGATGACAAAGCACCCTTCAACTCCCTAAAAAGCATCTGTGACTGGATGGCCTCTGTAGGTTATTATGGTGTGCAGATTCCATCTTGGGATCCTAGATTGATCGATTTGCAAAAAGCTGCTGAAAGTCAAACATACGCTGACGAGATCAAAGGGATCGTCAATGAAGCAGGCTTAGAAATTACAGAACTTTCTACGCACCTTCAAGGTCAGTTGGTAGCTGTTCAACCAGCTTACAATGAACTCTTTGACGGATTTGCACCAGCGAATTTGGCAGGAGACTTGAAAGGAAAAACAGAATGGGCTACACAGCAATTGAAATATGCAGCAAAAGCTTCCAAGAATCTTGGATTGACAGCTCATGCAACATTTTCTGGTGCCCTGATGTGGCATACCGTATACCCTTGGCCGCAGCGACCTGCTGGCTTGGTAGATACTGGATTCACTGAACTCGCAAAAAGATGGATGCCGATTTTAGATACTTTTGAAGAAAACGGGGTTGATCTATGCTACGAATTACATCCAGGAGAGGATCTGCATGATGGGGTTACTTTTGAGATGTTTTTGGAAAAAGTGAATCACCACAAGCGGGCGAATATTCTTTATGATCCAAGTCATTTTGTGTTACAGTGCTTGGATTATTTGCAATTCATTGATTTTTACCATGAAAGAATCAAGATGTTTCATGTCAAAGATGCGGAATTTAACCCAACAGGTAAGCAAGGTGTGTATGGAGGCTACCAAGGTTGGGTTGATCGAGCGGGAAGATTCCGCTCACTCGGAGATGGTCAGGTTGATTTTAGTGGTATATTTAGCAAACTTTCGCAGTATGACTTCGATGGTTGGGCAGTGCTAGAATGGGAATGTGCGATTAAGCATCCAGAACAAGGAGCAATCGAAGGCGCTCAATTTATTGCTGATCATATCATCAGAGTGACTGATAAGGCATTTGATGATTTTGCAGGAACGGGCGCAGATGAATCATTCAATAAAAAAATATTAGGAATTTAATAACCATCAATAAACAAACAAAAAATGAAATTAACTAAAACCTTTTCTATCGGCGTAATTGCGCTTTCTTCATTGGCTTACGCATGCGGTGGAGGAAATACTGAATCTACAGAAACATCCACTACTACTCAAGCACCTACTCAAGAAGTAAAAGTAAGCTTGGAAGACAAATATAAAGATGATCCGATTTTCGTAACAGGATCAGCGAAAGCAAAGGAAGCAGGATGTACTGCTTGTCACATGGTAGAGCGTAAAGTTGTAGGTCCTGCTTATGCTGATGTGGCTGAGAAATATGAAAACACACCTGAAAATATAGCGATGCTAACTGATCATGTAATCAATGGGAATGTAGGGAATTGGGGTGAAATCCAAATGCCATCACATCCACAACTAGAAAGAGCGGATGTGGAAGATATGATCAAGTATGTTTTACTTCTAAAAAGATAATCCATGAAAGTCCTGAAATATTCAATTTTCGCACTTTCAACCATTGCTTTTGCATGTGGTGGAGGTGAGGAAGTGAGAGAAGTAACAGTTGAAAATGAAGTGGTAGAAGTTGAGCCGGAGTGGATAAGCCTTTTTGACGGAGAGTCATTTGATGGCTGGAGGAAATATGGTGGAGGTGAAGTAGGTGCAGCTTGGAAAGTTCAAGATGGTGCTATCTACCTAGACGCTACCAACAAAGACGGCTGGCAGACTGGTGATGGTGGCGATATAGTAACTGAGGAAGAGTTTGATAATTTCCATCTCAAAGTAGAGTGGAAAATTGCCAAAGATGGCAATAGTGGGATTATCTTTTATGTTCACGAATCAGAAGAGTACCAATATCCTTGGATGACAGGTATGGAAATGCAAGTTTTAGACAATGACGGTCATCCTGATGCTAAAATCACCACCCACAGAGCCGGAGATTTGTATGATTTGATCGAATCTAGCGAAGAAATCGTCAAACCTATTGGTGAGTGGAATCTAGCAGAAATCATCTCTCAAGATGGAAATTTAGAACTCCATTTGAACGGAACGATGATCGTATCAACTACCCTTTGGACTCCAGAGTGGGAAGAAATGATTTCAAAAAGCAAGTTCAAGGATATGCCAGGTTTCGGTACATTCAAAACTGGAAAAATTGCGCTTCAAGATCACGGCGACGAAGTTTGGTTTAGAAACATCGAAATCAAAAAGCTATAAATCCAACTAGAATTTATAACCACAAAGGAGAGCACAAAGCAAACACAACGTACAAGATGTTTTAGCCTGAAGAGGTTAATTCCCTTGTGAATTTTGTGAAAGACTTAGTGACCTTTGTGGTTTATTTTTTTGAATAGATTTATTTTAAAGTAGGAGTGTGATTTTACTCATGAGTCAAAATCATCGCTTCCAGCCTATTGTAGCATTTTTCTGATAATGAAAGAAAATCGTTCATTGCTTTGTAAGGTTTTGGGTCAATTTGGGAAGAAAAATAGATATCGATTTTCCCTGGTCGGAGTAGGATAGATCCTCGTCGCATGATTTTATCAGCACCTATGATAGCCATAGGTAAAATATGAACCTCAGTATCCACAGCTATTCTAAAAGCACCTTTTTGAAAGGGCAGTAAGGTTTGGTTGGTGTCATTTCTCGTTCCTTCGGGTGCGACCGCGATTGAAATTCCCGTGTTTAAGATTTCCAATAGCCTTTGAACAGATACTTTTCTGGAATTCGTATCTTTTCGATCTACCCAAACTGCCAATCTTGAGGCGATAAATCCAAAAATCGGAATTTTTGACAATTCCTTTTTGCCAATAGCCCGCAACTCGTTAGGGATAGCCATGGGAATTACTAGAGCATCGATAAATGATCTATGATTGAAAATATAGATGTATGGTTGATTGGGGTCAATATGCTCTTTTCCATGCACCTTATATTTAATACCCACCAAAGTGGACCAGCCTTTTACCCAAACACGAATAAAGAAAAAGGCAAATTTCCCAGCTTTGGCAGAGATGGCATAAGGGATGACCACAAACCAGCCGAATATCAGCATGAAAACTGCAAAAAGAATTGCTGCATAAACCGTATAAATCCACTGAATGACTTTCATTGATCAGACGCTTTCTTTATTTTTGTGCAAGTTTAATCAATTTAATAACTCTTTGCTTGCAAATGACCCCTGAAAGCGTTTTCAGGGGTTTCTTTTTTCAAAAAATCGATGGCAATAGTTACATAAAGTTCTTAATTAGCAAATATTCAAAATATCGCTATTTTGAATATTTCATTTAGCATCATGATTTATCAAAGTGATGTTATCGGTGTAGAAGATCATTAAAACTTTTCACCTTCTCTATTCACTTTTTATCAAATTTCAGTACCTTTGCAGTCCGTTCGGTCGAGCGGGGCTCTGAAAACTGAAATTCAGGGTTTTATCCAAAACTAAAAACCTCAATTCGATGATCCTAGGATTGTTGAAAATCAGGATTATTTTACAATATGTCTAATCAAAAAGATTTTAACTGGGAAGATTTCGACACCAAAGGTTTTGGTGAAGGTTATTCTAAGGATAAAAGAGCCGAAATGGAAGCTCTTTATGCTGGAACTTTGAACGAGATCACCGAAAAAGAAGTCATCAAAGGTACTGTAGTAGGTATCAATGACAAAGATGTGATCATCAACATTGGTTTCAAATCTGACGGTTTGGTTCCAAGAACTGAATTCAGAGACCTTCCGGATCTTAAGATCGGCGACGAAGTTGAATTGTTCATCGAAGAGCAAGAAAACTCACTTGGTCAGTTGGTACTTTCTAGAAAGAAAGCTAGAATGGTTCGTGCATGGAGCGACATCGAAGCTGCATTGGAGCATGACAACGTGATCGAAGGTCTTGTGAAAAGAAGAACAAAAGGTGGTTTGATCGTAGATATCTACGGTGTAGAAGCATTCTTGCCAGGTTCTCAAATTGATGTGAAGCCTATCAGAGATTTTGACATCTATGTAGGTAAGAAAATGGAAGTGAAAGTGGTAAAAATCAACCACACTAACGATAACGTAGTAGTATCTCACAAAGTGTTGATCGAGAAAGATCTTGAGAAGCAAAAAGCTGAGATCTTGAACAACCTTGAGAAAGGTCAAGTACTAGAAGGTGTAATCAAGAACATGACAAACTTCGGTGTATTCATCGATTTGGGTGGTGTTGATGGTTTACTTCACATTACTGATATCTCTTGGGGAAGAATCAATCACCCAGAAGAAGTGCTTAATTTGGATGATAAAGTTCAGATTGTGGTTCTTGATTTTGATGATGACAAGAAGAGAATTTCTTTGGGTATGAAGCAATTGACTGCTCACCCTTGGGATGCACTTTCTGCTGAATTGGAAATTGGTTCTAAAGTACAAGGTAAGATTGTAAACGTAGCTGACTACGGTGCATTCTTAGAACTTGCTCCTGGAGTAGAAGGATTGATTCACGTTTCTGAAATGAGCTGGTCTCAGCACTTGAGAAACCCTGCTGACTTCGTGAAAGTTGGTGACGAAATCCAAGCAGTAGTATTAACTTTGGACAAAGATGACAGAAAAATGTCTCTTGGCATCAAGCAATTGACTGAAGATCCTTGGACTAAAGGTGACATGGCTGCGAAATATGCAGTAGGTACTAAGCACAAAGGTGTGGTAAGAAACTTGACTAACTTTGGCTTGTTCCTTGAATTGGAAGAAGGTATCGATGGTTTGGTTCACGTATCTGACCTTTCTTGGACTAAGAAAATCAAGCATCCATCTGAGTTTGTAAAAGTAGGTGACGAATTAGATGTTGCTGTTTTAGAACTTGATGTGGACAACAGAAGATTGGCACTAGGTCATAAGCAATTGGAAGAAAATCCTTGGGATACTTTCGAAAGCGTATTCCCAGTAGGTTCTGATCATAAGTGTACTGTAGTTTCTAAAAATGATAAAGGTGCAGTTCTAGAACTTCCTTACGGATTAGAAGGATTCGCTACTTCCAAAAACTTGGAAAAAGCAGATGGTTCTTCTGTAGAAGTAGGTGAAGCAATCGACTTCAAAGTAACTGAATTCTCTAAAGATGATAAGAGAATCGTACTTTCTCACACAGCTACATTCAGAGAAGAAGCAAAAGCTGCTCCTGCTCCTAAGAAAGCTAAGAAGAAAGAAGATGCTCCAGCTTCATCTGCTCCAGCTGAAAAATCTACTTTAGGTGATTTAGATGCTTTAGCAGAATTGAAAGAGAAAATGGAAGGTGGGAAAAAATAAGACTAAAAACGCAAGAATTTAGACTTGATTTACCTTATAGATATAAAGTGGCTGCCAAAAGGTGGCCACTTTTTTTGTGACTAGTTCAATCATTCTGCACATTGAAATATTGCAAAAGGGGATAATTGGTTGAAATATAAAGTTAACTAAAGGTGCTATTGTTTTGAATAGTTTTTATATTCGAGAATGAAAAAACTTCAAATGTATCTACTCGGCGCCTTAATTTTTTGCTCCTGCACGAGGCCTAAAGAAGTGAAACAAGAAATTACAACCTCATATTCTTTTGAGGTAATTGATTCATTGGATTTAAATATACTTGGTGATCCACTGATCATTGATATAAGTCCAAAAGCAGATCTTGTGGTCTTTTATGATTATGCCAACGAGGAGTTTATTATTGCTGATTTTCTTGGGAATATTGTTAATCGCTTTTCAAAAAAGGGAGACAATCCCGATTCCTTCGGATTTCTGATGGAACTTCCAGGATTCATTAATGATAACCAACTGGCACTAGCTGGAATGAAAGGGATATTTATCTATGATTTGGAAGGTAACATGATCAAAAAGTTAGCACATCCTGAATCTTTGGGAGGTGCTGGTTTTATGACTTTTTCCGGAAAGGGGATCGAGACAGTACTGATTGATGGAAAACAATATCTACTTAGTAAATCTGTTCGGACACGGGATACTTTCGCGGGTGAACAAAAGTTTTATGACAATTTCAGAGCAATAGAACTAATTGATATTGAGGCAGAGGAATTTATTGAAATCGTACCATTTGAGCAAAACAGTCAGTTTTTAGATGGAAATGGCTATTTTGAAAGTGATTATGCACCAGCATTTGAAGCCAAGGACGAGAAACTTTATATCGCACTGGGTGCAGAGCAGCGACTGAATATTTACAGCCTAAGTTCAGAAGGAGCAAAGTTGGATACAATTGTCAAGCTAACTATTCCTGGTTTTGAAAAACTACCAATTACCTCACGGTCGGAGTTTTCAAAAGGCACAATTACGATTAATGGAGGTACTCCAGCCATTAGAAATATTCACATTGTAGATGGAAAAATTCTGATTCAGTACTATTGTGGTATTCCAGAAGATAGGATGGATGAATTAGAGGTGCTTTGGAATTCTGGAGATGAAGAAGAATCTGAAAGGCTATATGATCAAGTTGAAAATGAAGTGATTCAAGGAGTTTTGATCTTAGATCAAAATACGCTCGAAGTCATCGGAAACCTTGAATATCCTAATAAGGTAAATAAGAGTGGTTTTGCTTCTGGTGGTGGTTATCTATGGATGGAAAAAGCTCCAAATGATGAAGAGGAAGAGGATTTCTTAAGAATTTATAAAGTCAAATTGGCTGAAAAATGACCAGATTTATTCAGCAGATTTAAATGATTAGTATTTGTATTTTTTACATTGGAAATTTTGAAGTTATACTTAACGGCATGCTTTGGGTTCATGAAAATTCTAGTTTTTGTATTAGTTTTTGATCCATTTTATACTGGAAAATTGAATAACTAATTGTTTTTTATTATTCCAATTGTTATTATTAGATTTAAATATATTGATGATGAAAAAAATAGCTTTAATAGTATTTGGATTGCTAGGATATGTTTCTCTAGAAGCACAGGGCCAGGTTAATTCGGGTAGGTCTCAGATTAGAAGATCTAATGAAATGGACTTCTCTGTTTTTGATAGAGATATAAAAGGTTCTCCATTCCTATTTGATAAAATGCGTCCTGGTAAAGTACACTTGAAATCTGGGACAGCTAGTACTTTTCCTAAAATGGATATCAATATCACAGATAACGAGGTACATGTTAGACAAAATGGCAAAGTAGCTGTTTTAGATAATGACCAAATTGAAAAAATAGAATTTCAGTCGGATGAAGGGAATGTTTTGGTTTATTATCCTATCAGCTATTTAAATAAGATACGATACTTTGAATTATTACATCAACGGGATGGAGAAGGGATGTTATTTATTTATCATGAAAAGTATTTTTCTTCCACCAATAATAAAATAGAAGTTATTTCTGTGACCGATGAAGGAGATGAATTTAAATATAAAAATGATCTTTACTGGTATGCTGATGAAAGTATTTCTAGGATAAAATCAGGTAAATCTGGATTAAAATTAATTTTTGGGGTTGATTGGAAAAAAGCGAAGTCAGTTGTTGATAAAAATGATATCGCTCTTAAAGAGCCCGCAGATTGGTTACAATTAATATCTTTAATGGATAATTAGAATTTAATTATCACATTTTGAAATTATATTCCTCCGTCATTCGGAGGTTTTTTATCCATGGATGGAAAAAGCTCCAAATGATGAAGGAGAAGAGGATTTCTTAAGAGTTTATAAAGTGAAATTGGTTGAAAAACAGTAAAATTTATTCTCCAGATTTAAACGAGAATTACCTGTTTTTTTCACATCGTGGAATTGAACGTCGAGTTTACAGAAAGCTTTTCAAGCTATGAAACTCTATTTTTTGGATTAATCTTTGATTTGTTCGTTATGAAAAATTAAGAAAAACTAATTGTTTTTCAGTATTCCAACTGTTAATATTGAATTTAAATTATATGCTTATGAAAAAGATAGTATTAGTATTATTTGGACTACTAGGATATGCTTCTGTAGAAGCACAGGGCTTGGTTAATTCTGGAGGTACTGTCAATTCTGGTAGGTCTCAGATTAGAAGATCTAATGATATGGATTTCTCTGTTTTTGATAGAGATATAAAAGGTTCTCCATACCTATTTGATAAAATGCGTCCAGGTAAAGTTTTTGAGAAATCAGGAGCAGCCAGTACTTTTCCTGAAATGGATATCAATATCGCAGATAACGAGGTTCATGTGAGACAAAGTGGTAGGCTAACTGTTTTGGATAATAACCAAATTGAGAAAATTGAATTTCAATCGGAAGAAGGTGATGTTTTGGTTTATTACCCGATCAGTTATTTGAATAAAATAAGATATTTTGAATTGTTGCATGATCAAGATTCAAAGGGGAAACTATTTATTTACCACGAAAAATATTTTACTTCTACTGATAGTAAAACTGAAATGATATCGGTTACAGATGAGGGCGATAGATTTAAATATAAAAATGATCTTTTCTGGTTGTCGGATGAAAATATTACTAGGTTAAAACCGGGTAATTCAGGGTTGAAAGCTGTGTTTGGTGAAAATTGGAAAAAAGCCAAGTCTGTAGCTGACAAAAACAATATCGCTCTTAAAGAGCCTGCACACTGGTTACAAATATTATCCTTGATGGAGGATTAAAATTAAATTAATTTATTAAAAATTTCTATACCTCCGTTATTCGGATGTTTTTTTGTCTATGCAGGGAAAAGATCCATATGAAGAGGAAGAGGATTTCTTAAGAATTTATAAAGTCAAATTCGCTGAAAAATGATCAGATTTAGAATAGTAGTACTCGTATTTGGAGCATTGATCTTTGCTTGCTCAGAGCGAGATAAAGATTCTCAAAATGTAGCTGATTCCAACGAGTGGGAACTTGTGATTTTGGATTCTATTCAGGTGGATTATTTGGGTAATGTAGATGGAGGGGATTTCAGAAATGAGAAAGGGGTGCTATTTAGCTTCCAAGGGAATAAATTGATTGAGTTTAATTCGAGTGGGGAAATCATAAATGAATCCTCCTATCCAACTGATGGGCCAGGTAAAGTTCAATATCCGACACAATTGCGATATACTAAGGATAACAGACTTTTTGCAGCAAGTTTTGTGGGTTGGCTATATGAATTAAACGAGGATCTTTCTTTGAAACAAGAGATAAAACTTTCATTTCTTAGTGAGGCAAAGGATGGGGGAGGCCTTCTTAGAAATTTGGATCACTGGAATGATTTGTTGATTAGTTATTATCCAGGTAGGGACGGAGCAAACCCTTACGATCCGCATTTTTTCCGAGATCACTTTCTCTTGGAAAAAATTGATCCACGCACAGGAGGATCTAAGCCAATAATTAAAATCTCTAGTACTTCCAGATATTCTTCAGATAAATACTTTGAGAGACCATGGGTTCAGTTTGGAGTTTCCGGGGATATACTTCATTTAACCTTAAGTAATGAATCATTGATTCATACTTACGATTTAAGTAAAGGAGGAGAGTATTTGAATACTCTTGATTTTCAGCCCTCTAAATTTATAGATAATGGTGAGCACTCAGAAGAATATCAACGTATTTCTGGCAGAAGAATGCTTGATGGGGGAATCAGACAACTATTCGTGACAGATAAAGGTATAGTTATTACATATACTGAAGGGATAGATGAAGATACATTCATACAGAATGAACTGAATAATCCAAAAAACTTTCCCAAATACAAAGACTTTCAAAATCAGATCTTGAAAATTGTTTCGCAAGACACTATACTTTCAAATGAAATCATCATTCCATATAAAATCGGAAGAATTTTGAATATTGAATCGCTAGATAAGCCCTTCTATGCTGTAAGAGATGATGATTTTATCGGGGAAGAGCATGATTTTATCACCTTTTACAAACTTCAGTTGGTCAGAAAGTAAAAAATCGTTTTTTAAAAATATAAGAAAGAGCTTGCATTAAAATTTGAAGTCAATTCATATATTCTTTTATCCAAAATTGAAGACAAAGCATTGACAATCGCTGCATCGACAGGGCCCTGAGCTGACTCGCCAACGCCTCGTGGTTTTTGCTTCAGGTCGGTTTATTATATGCACTTCGACTTTAGGAATATCGTTTATCCACATGATAGGGTAGGGGTTCCTTCTTTACTTGTGACACCATTTGCATCATATTCCACCCCTTGCATGATCGTCCAACTCAGAATGATGTGAGTCGAGCAGGAACTGTAAATTAATTGTTTCTTGAAAAAACAAAAGCACCCCCAAAAGAAGGTGCTTCTTGAAATTGGAGGTCGAGAGCGGATTCGAACCGCTGTACAAGGTTTTGCAGACCTCTGCCTAGCCACTCGGCCACCCGACCCTTTTTTTAATTGGAATGCAAATGTAGAGATTATCTGATTTATTACAAAACTCCAATGGAAAATAATCAAGATTCCGTACATGTTTTTATTAGGGATTTTCCTAATCATTTATTTGAGGCAAATATGTTATATTTATAAAGATTCTAAATTATTTTTGAAGCCTATTTTAATATTATAAAAAATTGAACAACAGTAACTTACAATAAATGTAGACCTGTTTACAACTTTATGTCATCTGTAGAACTCAAGTTTGAAATGTAGAATTGGGGTAGTACATTTGCACTGTTTATAAGAAAAACGTGAATTAAACTGTTTAATAAGTATTAAATATGTCGATCAAACGCTCATTATTAAGTGTTCCTTTAAGATTAAGCACATTGGCGCTAATGTTCTTCCTTATGTTGGGAGCACAAGCCTTTGCAGCTAATCCAGATGTTTCTGACAGTGAAGAGGCAATTTCAGCAGGTAAATCTGTTTTTAGTGCCAACTGTAAGTCTTGTCACAAGCTAGATCAAAAATACACAGGTCCAGCGCTGAGAGGCGTTACTGATCGTAGATCTATCGAATGGGCAAAAAGTTTCATTAAAAACTCTCAGGCTCTTATTGCCTCAGGAGATGCTCAAGCTAATGCTTTGTACAAAGAGTTCAACAACTTAGCAATGCCAGCTCACGAGTTTTTGAGTGATACAGAACTTGACAATCTTCTTTCTTACATCGAATATGGAGATAAAGAAGCTGCGGTTGTTGATGGAGGTGGTGATGCTGGAACAGCGCAAGCTGCTGGTGGATCAGGCGTGCCAAGTGAATACCTTACAATCATCCTTGCGGTTTTGGTTGTGGTTCTTCTACTTATTCTAATTGTATTAGGTTTGATTATTTCAGTATTAACTAAATACTTGAATAGTCAAAAATTAGAAGAAGAAGACTCTGAATTTATCAATCAAAAGTTTGACGTTAAAAAGGTATTGCGAAGTGACGCTTTTGTAGTCATCGTAACTGCTTTGGTCATAGCTTTAGTTGCCAAGACTGCTATTGACGGCTTGTATACTATTGGAGTTCAACAAGGATATCAGCCAAAACAGCCAATTGCGTTCTCTCACCAATTACACGCAGGTCAGTATGAAATCGAATGTCAGTATTGCCATACTGGCGTAGAGATTGGTAAATCTGCTAACATTCCTTCTGCTAACATATGTATGAATTGTCATACGCATATTCAGAATGTTGGAGGTAAAGAGGGTATTTCTACTGAAATCCAAAAAATTTACAACGCTGTAGATAACAATCAGCCGATAGAATGGGTAAGAATCCATAACCTCCCTGACCTGGCCTACTTTAATCACTCTCAACACGTCGCTGTAGGTGGACTTGAGTGTCAGACTTGTCATGGTCCTATCGAGGAGATGGAAGTTGTTTATCAGCACAGTTCTTTAACAATGGGCTGGTGTATCGATTGTCACAGACAAACAGATATTAAATCAGCTGGTAATGAATATTACGATAAATTAGTGCAGCTCCATTCAGACAGCAAAAATTCTCTTAAAGTGAAGGATATTGGCGGTCTTGAATGTGCTAAGTGTCACTATTAATTTAAATCAAATCAGAACATACTTTTCTTGAATATACAATGAAAGAAAATAATAAGACATACTGGAAAGGATTAGAGCAATTAACAAATGACCCGGAATTTGTTAAAAATGCTGATAAAGAATTCCCTGAATATTTACCATCTAACAATGGTGAAGATGGAGGTCCTTCTAGAAGAGATTTCTTGAAATTAATGGGTTTCAGTTTAGCTGCGGCGTCTTTGGCTGCTTGTGAGGCACCTGTTAGAAAAGCAATTCCTTATGTCAACAAACCAGTTGACATCAATCCATCGATTCCTAACTACTATGCATCAACCTTCTCCTCAGGGGGAGATTATGCATCTATTGTAGTAAAAACAAGAGAAGGTCGTCCAATCAAAATTGATGGGAATGAACTTTCTCCTATTAATGGAAAAGGCGTGAGTGCTATCGTGGAGGCTTCAGTGCTTTCCTTATACGATAAGCAAAGATTAGCTGCTCCTTATGTCAATGGTGAAAAATCGGATTGGGCAACTATTGATGCTCAAGTAAAGTCACAATTGGCAACTGCTGGAACAGTTAAAATCGTTACGAACACTATTAATTCTCCATCTACTGAAAAAGCATTATCACAATTTGCTGAAGCTTTCGGTGGTGCGGAAGTGATTACATATGATGCGATTTCAAGCTATGGAATCACAAAAGCGGCTGAAACCTCTTATGGAGAAGCCATTCTTCCAACTTATAAATTTGATAAATCAAAGGTTATTGTAAGTTTTGGTGCTGATTTCTTGGGAACTTGGATCTCTCCAATCGAATTTGCGAGACAATATGCAAAAGGAAGAAAGATCTCTAAGGAGAAGCCAGAGATGTCAAGACACTTCCAGTTTGAGTCAAACCTTTCATTGACTGGATCAAATGCAGATTATAGAACACCAATCAAAGCGTCTGCTAGTGGATTGGCCGTTCTTTCATTATATAACGCAATTGCTAAAAAAGCCGGAGCAGCGAGTTACAATGCAGCAGCAGTTGAAGTTGCACATTTAGATAAAGCGGCTAACGAACTTTGGGCAAATAGAGGTGCTTCAATCGTAGTGTCTGGATCAAATGATCCAAACGTACAGATTGTAATCAACGCAATTAATGATCTTCTAGGAAACAACGGCGTCACTGTTGATTTCTCAACACCTTCATTCTTTAGAAAAGGTGATGATGCAAAGATGCATCAGTTTGTTTCTGATTTGAATGCTGGTAGAGTAGGAGGAGTTGTATTCTACAACTGTAATCCAGCTTATGATTATGCAAGAGGTGCGGAATTAGCAGCAGGAATTGCAAAAGCAAAAGTTTCAGTTGCTACAAATATGACCATGGATGAGACAGCTTCTTTGGTACAGTATGTAGCTCCTGATCATCATTATTTGGAATCTTGGAATGATTTCAATCCAAGAAAAGGAGAATACTCTTTGGCTCAGCCGACGATTTCCCCATTATTCGATACAAGACAAGCGCAGGAATCATTCTTGGTTTGGGCTGGTGTTGAGACAAATTACTACGATTTTATACAGGAAAATTGGAATTCTACTCTTTTTGCATCTCAATCAGAGATGACAGATTTCCAGCAATATTGGGATCAAGCTCTATTCAATGGAGTTGTTTCAATTGAATCTGTATCAAATGCATTAGTAGCTATTGGTGATGCTTCCAGTGCAGCTGCAGCAATCTCAAGAACATATAAAGCTGATAATGCAGCTACTGAATTGGTAGTTTATTCTAAAATTGGTATTGGTAATGGTGCTTTCGCTAACAACCCTTGGTTGCAAGAAATGTCAGATCCAATCTCAAAAGCAACTTGGGATAACTATTTGACAGTTTCTCAAAAATGGGCAAATGAAAATGGCTTTAAGATGTTCGAAGGAGCAACACAGAAAGCCAAATTAACGATAGGTGATAAGTCTGTTATTGTTCCTGTCTTGGTTCAACCTGGTCAGGCAATTGGGACAGTAGGTCTTGCCTTAGGTTACGGTAGAACAAATGCTGGTAGAGTAGCAAATGGAGTAGGTGTGAATGCTTATGAATTGCTAGACAACTCCAAAGGATTTGTAAACTTCGATATTACCGAAGGGGTCAGCATTGAATTGTTAGCTGATACATATAAAATAGCACAGACGCAAACGCACCAGACTTACATGGGCAGAAACTTCGTAGTACAGGAATCAATTCTTCCTAAGTACAAAGAAGATGCTTATGCAGGTAGATACCAACCAAAAATTTATAAAGAAGGTGAGTTTGTAAAACCATCTAAAATTTCTTTGTGGAAAGGTCATCAATACAGCCAACATCATTGGGGTCTTGCTATTGACATGAACTCTTGTATTGGTTGTGGAGCTTGTACTGTTGCTTGTCAAGTTGAAAACAACGTTGCGGTAGTAGGTAAGCAAGAGGTCTTGAATAGAAGAGAGATGGCTTGGATAAGAATTGATAGATACTACAGTTCTGATGCCGAGGTTGGCGACAATGAAGGATTGGAAATCGCTTCTGAAAATCCAGAAGTAGTATTCCAGCCAATGATGTGTCAGCACTGTAATAATGCTCCTTGTGAGACTGTTTGTCCAGTAGCTGCAACAACGCACTCTTCTGAGGGTCTAAATCAAATGACATATAACAGATGTATTGGTACAAGATATTGTGCAAACAACTGTCCGTATAAAGTAAGAAGATTCAACTGGTTCAAATATCATGATAATAAAGATTTCTCTACTGTAAACGTCGCTCAAAACGATGATATGGGTAAGATGGTCTTGAATCCTGATGTAACTGTTAGATCCAGAGGGGTCATCGAAAAATGCTCTATGTGTGTGCAAAGAATCCAGTCTGGAAAATTGACTGCCAAAAGAGAAGGTAGAAAAGTTCAGGATGGTGAAATCACTACAGCTTGTGCTTCAGCTTGTCCTACAGATGCAATTGTATTTGGAGACATGAATGATACAAGTAGCAAAATTTATTCTACTCTTAAAATAAAAGAAGAAACACTTTCTGCTACTAAAGAGGTGAATGAAGAAAGAGCATACCACGTGTTAGAGGAGGTAAATGTCAATCCTAACGTTTGGTACTTTACGAAAATCAGAAATAAGGATAAATCAGAAGCGTAATAAATAATTTTATAAGATATGCAGGTAACTTCATCCGTACGCGAACCGCTAATTACTGGCGGTAAAACCTTAAAAGACGTCACACATGACGTATCAAGACAGGTAGAAGGAAAACCAACTTTGGGTTGGATTCTTGGCCTCTTGGTTGCAGTAGGTGTCCTATTATTAGGAAGTCTCGCGCTAGTAGCTACCCTTTGGGAAGGTATTGGTATGTGGGGTCTTAATAAAACAGTCGGCTGGGCATGGGATATCACCAACTTCGTATGGTGGGTTGGTATCGGTCACGCTGGTACTTTGATTTCCGCAGTATTGCTTTTGTTTAGACAAAAATGGAGAATGGCGATCAACAGAGCTGCTGAAGCAATGACGATTTTTGCTGTTATTTGTGCTGCGATGTTCCCAGTAATTCACATGGGTAGACCGTGGTTAGGAGCTTATTGGGCACTTCCATTGCCAAATACTTTTGGTTCACTTTGGGTGAATTTCAACTCCCCTCTTCTTTGGGACGTATTTGCAATTTCCACTTATTTCTCAGTATCCTTAGTATTCTGGTATATTGGTCTGATCCCTGATTTTGCTACAATTAGAGATAGAGCTACAGGATTGAGAAGGACAATATATGGAGCACTTTCATTCGGATGGGATGGAGCTGCTAAAACTTGGAGCAGATATGAATCTGTCGCTTTGATTTTAGCAGGTCTTGCTACTCCTTTGGTATTGTCAGTACACACTATCGTATCCTTTGACTTTGCGACTTCAGTAATTCCTGGATGGCATACGACTATCTTCCCTCCATACTTTGTGGCAGGTGCGATTTTCTCAGGTTTTGCCATGGTATTGACTTTAATGATCATTACAAGAAAGCTCTTCAAATTGGAAGATTACATAACAATTGGACACATTGAATTGATGAATATTGTTATCATCATTACAGGTTCTATTGTAGGTATTGCTTATATCACAGAGTTTTTCATTGCTTGGTATTCGGGTGTAGCTGCAGAACAGTATGCATTTATGAACAGAGCATTTGGTCCGTATGCATGGGCTTACTGGTCTATGATGACATGTAATGTGATTTCTCCTCAGTTATTCTGGTTTAAAAAAATTAGAACTTCAATTGTAGCGACTTTTGCACTATCAATTGTGGTAAACATAGGAATGTGGTTTGAAAGATTTGTAATCATTGTTACTTCTCTTCACAGAGATTATCTTCCATCTTCATGGGCGATGTTCTATCCAACGATTTCAGATGTTGGAGTTTATCTCTTCACATTTGGTTTGTTCTTTACGCTCTTCTTATTGTTTGCAAAATTCTTCCCAGTAATCAACATGGCAGAGGTTAAATCAATCGTTAAGTCTTCTTCAGAAAAAGTAAATAAGTAATCATGGAAAGAGATAAGAATTTTGTCCTCGGTGTATTTGAAGATGAGGATGTATTGTTAGACGCCGTATCCAAAGTAAGAGAGAGCGGTGTTAAAATTCATGAAGTTTACTCCCCTTTTCCTGTTCACGGAATTGATGATGTACTAGGTTACAAAAGAAGTAGACTTCCTATTGCAGCATTTCTTTTTGGAATCTTAGGAACTACTTTGGCTTTGACCATGCAATTTTATATGATGAAAATTGACTGGCCAATGATTATCGGTGGTAAAGATCATGCAGGTCTTCCTAACTTTATACCAGTAACATTCGAGTTGACTGTTTTATTGGCAGCATTCGGTATGGTTGGTGTGTTTATGATTTCTTCAAACTTGAAGCCATGGGCTCAGCCTAGGATCTTTGATTTGAGAATTACAGATGATAAGCACGTGATGGCAATTGATTTAGCTACCAATGCTTCGATAGGAGAGGCGCAGATAGGAGAGATTTTGAAATCTTCAGGAGCTTCAGAAGTGAATAATAAAAGTTTTGAATAGTAACTCAGACAATATGAAATTGATAAAATCCATATATGTTATCGCTGTAGTAGGAGTTGCCTTTGGGCTCGCTTCTTGTGGCGCTTCTGGAGATAACCCGGGATACGAATATGCTCCGCAAATGTATAACTCTGTTCCTTACGAAGGTTTGACACAGATTGTAAATGAAGATGAAGGTCAATGGTTGTCTACGAGAGAAGACGGAAAAGGCGAATTCTTCAATACAAATGTGAATAATCCTAGTAAAATGAACATGAGAGAGCCTGTTGCCAATACTGTTCCTAGAACTAAAGACGGCATGCTTCCTTATAGATTAAAAGCATTTGAGCTCGAAAAAGCGGCAGAAATCCAAAATCCTGTTGAACTAACTGATCAAGTTTTGGCAGAAGGACAGCAATTGTATATTCAATTCTGTACGGCATGTCACGGAGCTAATGGCGAAGGTGATGGTCTTGCAGGTCAGGTTATTGGTGGTGTCGCCAATCTTAAAGGCGGTGCTTATGTAAATCTTCCTGAAGGACACATTTTCCATGTTATCATGAAAGGTAAAGGAAGAATGGGTGCACACGGGTCTCAAATTCCTCAAGAAAGAATTTGGAAAATTGTTCACTATGTTAAACAAGAAATTCAGAAACAATAATCATGGCGCACGTTTCAAATTATAACTTAGATCAAAAATTTGATTTTACTACTTCTATCAAAAAGTCCCTTTTTATAGGTCTTGGTATTGGTGCTGTATTGTTAATCGCAGGAATTCTTACTGGTATTTTTGGAGGTGGTGACCATGGTGCTGCAGAAGAAGCAGGAGGTCATGCCTTTCATTGGTATGAAAGATTATATGCAAACCTTTGGATCAACAACGTTTATTTCACTGGTATAGCAATTATTGGTGTGTTTTTCTTTGCAATTCAATATGCTGCGCAAGCAGGTTGGTCAACAGGTATCTTAAGAGTAATGTTGTCCTTAGGGAATTGGTTGCCATTTGCTGCCATCTTGATGATTGTAACTTTCTTTGTTGCAAATCATGATTTATTCCACTGGACACATAGTTACCTGTATGATTCGAATGATTTAGAACATTATGATAAAATCATTGATGGTAAAGGATCATTCTTCTATTGGCCAATGGAAAAAGGAACATTTCCAATTTTCTACATCGTTAGAATGTTTGCATTCTTTGGTATTTGGATTTTCTTCTTCAATAAATTGAAAAATTTATCCTTTGCTGAGGATAATTTAACAGGATCACACAACTGGTCTAATATCAGAAAATGGTCAGCCATATTCCTTATTTTATTTGGGATTACTTCCTCAATATCAGCTTGGGATTGGGTGATGTCTATTGACACACACTGGTTTTCTACTATGTTTGGTTGGTATGTATTTGCATCATGGTTTGTTGCTGGCTTATCAGCAATTACCTTGATTACTGTTTTCTTGAAGGAGAAAGGCTACTTAGAAATGGTTAATGAAAACCATATTCATGACTTAGGGAAATTCGTTTTTGCATTTTCCATATTCTGGACTTACATCTGGTTTTCTCAATTCTTGTTGATCTATTATGCAAACATTCCTGAGGAGTCTGTATACTTTGTAGAGAGGTTGTCAAGTGATGTGTATAGCCCGTACATATTTGTAAATCTAGCTTTAAACTTTGTGTTGCCTTTCCTTGTTTTAATGACACGTGATGCAAAAAGACATACAATATTCTTGAAAGTTGTTTGTTCTTTAATAATTCTCGGACATTGGTTTGATTTCTTCCTAATGGTTCAGCCCGGAACTCTCGGTCACAACGGTGGCTTTGGTTTAATGGAAATAGGTATGCTATTAGTATTCGCTTCTTTATTTGGTTTTGTAGCTTTAAAAGGACTTACGAAAGGTAATTTGGTTGCGAAAAATCATCCTATGTTGGAAGAGAGTTATCATCATCACATTTAATATTTATCCGAAAAAATTATAATTATGTACGGATTTCTTATTGCAGTAGGTGTTTTGTTTTTACTATCCATTATATGGATGGTTTACAGAATCCAAACTTTAGTCTCAGTTGTCAAAGGATCAGACAAAAAGATTGCTTCGAGTAGTAACAAAGTGAATGCT
Source organism: Belliella aquatica (assembly GCF_014637795.1). GTDB lineage: Bacteria > Bacteroidota > Bacteroidia > Cytophagales > Cyclobacteriaceae > Belliella > Belliella aquatica. The sequence goes on from NZ_BMFD01000018.1 coordinate 56,006, forward strand.
ATCTTATTTATAGTATTCCTTCTTGCTGGTGGTGCTTTAATGTTTTGGTATTCTATCAAAGAATTTGACAATTACACGCTACCACTTGCTTCTGAGCATGGTGCTGTAACTGACAATTTATTCTGGATCACTATGGCAGTGACGGGAGTAGTTTTTATCATTACTCACATTCTTTTGTTCTGGTTTCCATATAAATACCAGTATGATGAAAAACGCACAGCTACATTCTATCCTGATAACAATAAACTTGAGGTTATTTGGACAATAGTTCCGGCTTTTGTTCTCGCGCTTTTAGTGATTGGTGGATGGAAAGCATGGTCTGATATCACTGCCCCAGCTCCAGAAAATTCAGAAGTAGTAGAGTTAATGGGTTATCAATTTGCTTGGGAGGTTAGGTATCCAGGTATGGATAATGTATTGGGTAATTATGATTACAGATTAATCAATGAAGTCAACAACATGTCTGGAGTTGATTTTTCTGACAAAAATGCCTTAGATGATTTCTCTTCACCGGTTGTTTACATTCCTAAAGGTGAACCAGTTTTATTTAAAATTAGAGCCAGAGATGTTCTACATTCTGTTTTTGCTCCTCACATGCGTTTGAAAATGGATGCTGTACCAGGTATGCCTACTAGGTTCTGGTTTACCCCTACATTGACGACTGAGGAAATGAGAGTAGAATTAGGTAACGATGAGTTTGATTATGAAATCGCTTGTACGGAAATCTGTGGTCGTGGACACTTTTCTATGAAAAAGATAATTAAAGTGGTTACTCCAGAAGAATTTAAAAAGTGGAAAGCAGAACAAAAACCATATATAGTTAACAACCCAGCTCTTGTGGAGAATTTATCTGTAGAACTTAAAGAATTGGCTGACATCACAATCAGCGAACACAAGTAATTAAATTATATTGATTATGGCAACAGCTAGCGTAGCGTCACATAGTGCACATGATCATGATCATGATCATGAACACAAAGAGAATTTCATAACGAAATACATCTTCACCATTGACCATAAAATGATCGGTAAGCAGTTTCTGGTTACTGGTATATTTTGGGCTCTGATTGGTGGATTTCTTTCGATTCTCTTCAGATTGCAATTGGGTTTCCCTGATATGGATCTTACTTTCCTGAAGCCTCTTTTAGGTGGATGGATTGACGATGGAGGGAAACTAGATCCGAATTTTTACCTTGCATTAGTGACGATGCACGGTACGATCATGGTGTTTTTCGTTTTGACAGCAGGATTGAGTGGAACGTTTTCTAATTTCTTGATTCCGCTTCAGATTGGCGCTAGAGACATGGCCTCGGGTTTCATGAATATGTTATCATACTGGTTCTTCTTTATATCTGGTGTGATCATGTTTATTTCACTATTCCTTGAAAATGGTCCAGCTGGTGGTGGATGGGTTGTATATCCTCCTTTGTCAGCTTTGGAACAAGCTATTCCAGGTTCAGGAATGGGAATGACTTTATGGTTGATCGCCATGACTTTCTTCATCGCATCATCTTTGTTAGGAGGTATTAATTATATTTCTACAGTAATTAACTTGAGAACAAAAGGGATGTCTTTTTCAAGACTTCCTCTTACAATATGGGCTTTCTTCTTGACTGCGGTAATCGGTTTATTATCATTCCCAGTTTTATTTGCAGCCGCTTTATTATTGGTATTTGATCGTAGTTTTGGAACATCTTTCTATCTTTCTGATATATATATCAGTGGTGAAGGTGCCTTGCCAAATACTGGTGGTAGCCCTGTACTTTATCAGCATTTATTCTGGTTCTTAGGTCACCCTGAGGTGTATATAGTATTGTTACCTGCCTTGGGTATCACATCTGAAGTAATCGCAACTAATTCAAGAAAACCAATCTTTGGTTACAAAGCGATGATTATTTCAATGTTGGGGATCACTATTCTTTCGTTCGTTGTATGGGCTCACCATATGTTCGTATCTGGAATGAATCCTTTCCTAGGATCGATCTTTATGTTCTTGACACTAATCATTGCAATTCCTTCCGCAGTGAAAGTATTTAATTATTTAACCACATTATGGAGAGGTAATTTGATTTTCACGCCAGGAATGCTGTTTTCAATTGGTTTAGTATCCTTCTTTATATCTGGTGGTCTTACAGGTATATTCTTAGGAAACTCAGCTATTGACATTCAATTGCATGATACTTATTTCGTTGTGGCTCACTTCCACTTGGTAATGGGTTCAGCTTCTTTCTTTGGATTAATGGCTGGGGTGTACCATTGGTTCCCTAAAATGTTTGGTAGAATGATGGATGCTAGATTAGGATATGTTCATTTCTGGTTGACATTCGTTGGAGTTTACTTGGTATTCTTCCCGATGCACTATATTGGAATTGCTGGTTTCCCAAGAAGATATTATTCTTTTACTACATATGATTTCAGTAGTGCATATACAGATTTGAATATGTTTGTGTCTGTAGCAGCGATCATAACATTTGCGGCTCAGTTCATCTTCTTATTCAACTTCTTCTACAGTATGTATAGAGGTAGAAAGGCTTCTTTGAATCCTTGGAGATCAACTACCTTAGAATGGACTACGCCGCTTCATCCTGGACATGGTAACTGGCCTGGTGAAATTCCAGCTGTTTACAGATGGCCTTATGATTATTCTAAGCCTGGAGCTAATGAGGATTTTATTCCACAAACAGTGCCTTTATCAGCAACTCCTGAATCTAACCTTCCACACGAACAAGAATTGGTTAAGTTAGAGAAAGAAATTATAGCTGAAGAAGGAGAAGTTTTAGTAGCTAATGAATCAAAAGAATCTTAAAAACATAAATAGCTTTCGCAGGATATCATTGATAACTGTGATAGCTGTTTATTTTCTTATATTGGTTGGAGGCGTTGTTCGTAGTACCGGTTCTGGTATGGGATGTCCCGATTGGCCAAAATGCTTTGGGAGCTGGGTTCCGCCAACGAGCGTGAATCAGCTCCCAAATGATTATCAGGAGATTTATCTTCAAAAGCGAATTCTGAAAAATGAGCGCTTTGTTGCAAGCCTTGAGAAACTTGGTTTTTCAAAAAAGGCGGAAGAAATAAAAAATGACAAATCAATTCTGATTGAAGAAGAATTTAATCCTGTCAAAACTTGGATTGAATATATCAATAGATTGATAGGAGTTCTGATTGGTTTGTTTATTTTACTCACCGTTTACAGATCCCTCCCTCTCTGGAAAGAAGATAAATTGATCCCAATTTTATCATTCGCAAGCTTGGTATTGGTAGTGTTTCAAGCTTGGATAGGTTCTATTGTGGTGTCAACAAATCTTTTGGCTTGGATGATTACGCTTCATATGCTACTTGCATTGCTGTTGGTATGTCTATTAATATACATTCATTTCAGAGCGCATCATCTTTACAAGAAAATTTCCTTTAGAACTGAAAAGCCATTTAGGCTATTCACGATCTTAATGATTGGTTTCATTTTAATGATTGTCCAAATAGTATTGGGAACACAGGTGAGAGAAGAGATTGATCAAATTGCATTCGCAATGGGGAATTTGTTGAGAGGATCATGGATAGAATCTATTGGTTTCACTTTCCTTGTCCACAGGTCTTACTCTTTGTTGCTGCTTGCGATTCATGTTCTGTTCATTTATAAAATTTATAAATATTCAGTTAGACGATCAGGTATTTTCAAATTGTCACAATTATTAATTATTGTGATTGCATTTGAAATATTGACTGGAGTGGGAATGGCTTATTTTGCGATTCCAGCTTTCTTGCAGCCTGTTCATCTTTTATTTGGGTCATTGATTATAGGGATTCAGTTTCTGCTTTTGTTAAATCTAAAGGATCAGAAAAAAATAACAATTGAAAATTAAGTTCATGAGAGCTATTAATATTTCTGAAGATACTTTATTTAATGCTATTGCTTTTAGAGCAAAGGCATATTATGAATTGATTAAATTCAGGCTATCAGCTTTGGTTACATTCTCAGCTGTCTTTGGGTTTATTCTAGGAGACTCAGGTGTGATGTTTTCTTGGGGAAAATTCTTTGCCTTAATGGTAGGAGGATTTTTAATCTCTGGTGCCTCGGGAGCTGCTAATGAGATCTGGGAAAGAGACTATGATAAGCTGATGAAGCGGACTCAAAATAGACCTCTTCCAACCAAGCAAATCTCGCTCAGTGAAGCTTATTGGTTTACGTCAATTATTGCTTTGATAGGTATCAGTATCTTGTGGGTTTTCACAAATCCTTTAACAACGGGATTGGGAATTCTAAGTATGATTCTCTATGTGTTTGTCTATACTCCGTTAAAAAGAGTTGGTCCTATTGCAGTATTTGTTGGTGCTATTCCTGGAGCAATGCCTCCTTTATTAGGTTGGACTGCTGCTACTGGCGCTATTTCACATGAAGCATTAATTATATTCGGAATTCAGTTTATTTGGCAATTCCCTCACTTTTGGGCTATTGCATGGGTAAGTGATGAAGACTATAAAAAGGCTGGCTTTAAATTGTTGCCTAGTGGTGGAAAGAAGGATTTGAATACAGCAATTCAAATTATGATATATACATTATTCCTCCTACCTCTTGGTCTATTACCAACTTACTTTGGTCTAACAGGAATCAATTCAGGAATTGTTGCTACAATCTGCGGGGTTCTTTTCTTAGCACAAACGTTTTCTTTGATGCGTGATTGTTCTAGAAAATCTGCTTTAAAAATCATGTTTGGCTCGTTTCTTTATCTACCAATAGTACAAATTGCTTACCTATTAGATAAGATATAATTATGGAAGAAAAATTCGCATATATAGAAGGAGCTGAGCAGCCTATCGCAATGCATCCAAAAAAGTTCTCTTTATGGCTTTTTATGGTGACTGTTGTGATGATCTTTGCAGGTCTGACAAGTGCATATATTGTTCGTCAATCAGAAGGAAATTGGTTGGAGTTTGATCTTCCTGCAGTCTTCTATTACACCTCAGGGATTATTATTATCAGCAGTATATTTCTGCATTGGGCATATCTTTCAGCAAAGAAAGATAATTTAATGCAACTTAGAATAGGAATGGTCATTGCTTCTGTGCTGGGGCTTGCCTTCTTAGTTGGGCAATGGTATAGTTTTGTGGCACTTGTGGATATGGATGTGTATTTGGTTGGAAATCCTTCTGGTTCATTTTTATATATTTTCACAGGACTTCATGCATTGCATTTGGTTAGTGGTGTGATTTTTCTAATAATTGTGTTAATTTCGTCCTTTAGATACAAGGTACATTCACAATCCATGGTGTCTATGGAAATGTGTGTAACTTATTGGCACTTCTTAGGAGCGCTTTGGTTATACTTATTTACATTTATGCTTTTGAATCATTAATTATTAAAGTTAAATAAATTAATATGTCAACGACTGCGACAGCGATTGGAGTAAGCTCCAAAAGAGGAATCTGGGGAGGTGGTAATGAACCACTTAAAGCCAGTTATGGAAAACTGATGATGTGGTTTTTCTTACTTTCAGATATCTTTACTTTTGCCGCCTTTTTGATAACTTATGCAGCTATCAGAGTAAGTTATCCAGGTTATGAAGGTTCTATGGAAACCTTTCAGGGTTCTAATGAATACTGGCCTGTACCTGAATTAGTTTTTGATGCATTTCCTCTGGCTCATGGGATGCACTTACCACTTGTGTTTGTTGGCTTGATGACTTTCATTCTCATTTTGAGTTCTGTGACTATGGTATTGGCTGTAGAGGCTGGGCATAGAAACGATAGAAATGATGTAGTTAAATGGATGCTTTGGACTCTGCTGGGTGGTATATGTTTTTTAAGTTGCCAAGCTTGGGAATGGTCTCACTTTATCCATGGTTCTGACGAAGGTACATTAGTAACTTTTGTTAATTCTATGAATCAAGTTGTATCAGAAACGATATACGGTGCCAATTTAGCTGTTAACGAATATGGACCTGCTGCTTTTGCACAATTATTCTTCTTTATAACAGGATTTCACGGATTTCACGTTACTATTGGTGTTGTTCTGCTTTTCTTAGCTTTCTACCAGGCAGCAGTAGGCGTATATGAAAGAAGAGGTCACTACGAGATGATCGAAAAAATCGGTCTATACTGGCACTTTGTAGATTTAGTTTGGGTATTTGTATTCACTTTCTTCTACTTAATCTAAAGGAATTAAATTTATTAGATATGGCATTACAAGAAAATAAATCAGCTTTGGAAGTTATTCCAAGAGATAGCGAAAAGATTAAAAAAATCTGGAAGACTGCGGGCATTTTACTAGCAATTACTTTAGTAGAATTCGTCATGGCCTTTACTATGGAAAGAGGCTTGTTGCTATACTTCCTATTCATAGCTTTGACAGTTTGGAAAGCAAAGTACATCATGATGGAATTTATGCACCTAGGTGAGGAAGCAAAGCCTTTGTTTTACTCTATCATTGTCCCATTGATTTTCCTAGTGTGGTTAGTCATAGCACTTGTGAAAGAAGGCTCTGATATCTTCTTGATGAGGTGGTAAAAAAATATTTTATCTTATTTTAAAAAAAAAGTAGGTTGGAGAGTGACTCTTCAACCTACTTTTTTGTTACATAAAGAAATAGAGAGGAATGAGAGGAATTAGAATACTTCAAGGTTTTGTGTTATTGTGTATCTTGATGGTGCCGGTACTGATTATCGTGTTTTTGAAAACAATGACTTCTAACACATATGATATCCCTGTGTATTATCAAGAAGGCGTAGATAATCCGTTAATGGAATGTGATTTTGCGGAAAACGAGCAGCACGTAATTCCAGATTTCACATTTACTTCTCAAGATAATGAGGCTGTATCAAGGTCTGCAATGACAGGTAAAATAACTGTTGTTGATTTTTTCTTTACTTCTTGCCCGAGTATTTGTCCCGTGATGTCTACAGAAATGGAACGTGTCAATGATGTGTTTCGAGACATAGACGATGTTCAGATCTTTTCGATTTCTATAGACCCCGATTATGATACACCAGAGATTCTTCAAGAATACGCAACTTTACATCAAGCAACTAAAGACAAATGGTTTTTTTTAACAGGTGACAAGGTTATGACCTATAACCTTGCAAGATGTGGCTTTATCCTTCCTGCTATGGATGGTGGAGATGTGCCTGATGATTTTGTGCATTCTGATAAATTTGTATTGGTAGATGAAGAAGGTCGTATTCGTGGTTATTATAGTGGTACAAACAGGGAAGAAGTAGATCGTTTAATTGTAGAAATTAAGATATTGTTATATGGAAAAGAGTAATTTATTAATGGATAAGGAGGATAAAGGAATTATCAGATGGGTAACAGTGATTGCAGTTGCAGTCCCAGTAGTTGTTGCTATACTTCTATTTATGCCATCTAAAATTGACTTGGCAAGTGATTGGGTTTACTTCCTTCCTCATTTTAATGCCGTAATCAATTCTGCGGCGTCTGTGGCTTTAATATTTGGACTCATATTTATCAAAAGTAAAAACATTACTTACCATAGAGCCTCCATGACTACTGCATTTGTTTTAGGAGCGATCTTTTTGGTTTCCTATGTAATCTATCACGCTGCCGCAGAAAGCACCACTTTTGGAGGTGAAGGCTTCATTAAATCAGTTTATTATTTTATCCTGATTACACATATTATCTTGGCAGCGGTAGCTTTGTTTCCAATATTGTTGGCGTACTACTATGGATATACCGATCAAAGAGCGAAACACAAAAAAGTTGTTAAATTTGCATATCCGATTTGGCTTTATGTGACGATATCAGGGGTTATAGTATATTTAATGATTAGCCCTTATTACAATTTCTAAACTATTCCAAAATTCAAGACGTTGTATAATTGATGGTAAATAAAATCTTAAAGTCCTTTTTCCTCTTTGTTGCTTTTATACTTATTCAAAGCACATCTTTTGCACAATGTGCAATGTGTAGAGCTTCTGTAGAAAACAACGTTAGCAATGGAGATACATCCATAGGCGCGGGTTTGAATATGGGTATTCTGTATTTGTTTATCATGCCTTATACCATTGCTATGGTTATAGGGTATTTATGGTATAGAAACGCAAAAAAAAGGAAAGCAAAATTTACATTCCAAGGTGATAAATTCTAATCATTAGAATCTTAATATTCATAAAGAAAAAGCAAAGTTTGATTATCAACTTTGCTTTTTTACTTTTATAGATAATATGCTCAAAAAGAGACGCCTTTTACTTCTTACTGCTGTCCTCGGAATAGGTGCGTTATTAGCTTTGAATTATTTTTTGGTTCAGAGAAGCGATTACAATCAAATCCTAGAACCAATTGAAAAGGAAATTCACCTAGTTGAGTCAAAATTTGATCAAGATTTTATTGAGATCTTGATGCAAAATAGACCTGATGAAGCACTTACTTTTTCAAATTTATTAGTTAAAAGTAATTACCCATATTATTTATTTGATTCAAAGGGTGATCTGGTTTTCTGGTCTGATTTTACCCACATGCCTGATTTTGAAGTGCTCAATAAACAAAAGCAGCACCAATACTATGAGGATCAAAAAGGAGCCTTTTACATTAGACTAAGAAATATCAAAAGGTTTGAGCAGTCGTATTATTTGGTGCAGCTTTATCCACTGAATTACAAACGTGAAGTACAAAATGATTTTTTATTATCTGGTTTTAACCCAGAATTATTTGGGAATAACAGATTGATTTTATCAAAACAGAGTAAAGGAGGCAATTCTAATATTAAAAGTAAAAATGGGGAATTCATTTTCTCCATAGAGTTTGAAGCCGGATATGAATCGGTAGACAAGGAAAGAAATATTACACTTCTTATCTTCTTCTTTTCCCTGCTCATATTAATATTAATTGTAGGTTACGATTTTGTTCGCACAATCTGGAGAAGGAGTAAGCCATACTTAGCCATTTTATATGCAGCAGGCATTTTATTCTCCATACGAAGTTTTATGCTATTTTTTAATTTTCCACAAGACTTCTTTGATTTCCCTTTATTCGACTCCACCAAATACGCATCCTCTTGGTTCAATCCAAGCTTAGGTGATCTTTTGCTAAATACGATTTGTAGTTTGGTGATATTTTCTCTCTTGCTTGCCATTTTAGCGAGCAAGGGTTTTCAAAACAAGTTCAATTTGTTAAGATCCAATTACAAAGTAGGGACTTTTATTTTGCTTGCTTATTTGCTTTCTACAATTTTGCTAGCTCTTTTTTACAGTCTTTACATAAATATCTTAAGTAATTCTCAGTGGGATTTAAATATACTTTCTCTTCCTTCTTTTGATTATTTTAAGATGATCAGTCTCCTCATTGTCTTTTTTGGGGGCGCGATGTATTTATTGTTTTCTATTTTGGGTATTAATCTAGTTTTGAGCAGTGAAAAAATTGAAAGGTCTCAAGCACTAAAGGTTTTAGTGTACTTTTCTATCCCAATTGGTCTAATACTCGCTTATTATAATTGGGTATATTTAATAGCTTTTTTAGCTCATTTTATCCTTTTGGTTTCTATTGTAAGCTTCGAACTTTATAAAAACATCTTCAAACTAGGCTTCAATACCTTTCTTACCTTTTTCTTTGGATGTTTAATTGGTGCTGTGATCACGGGCATAGCTTCTCATCAAGTTTATTTGGAAAGGCAGCTGCAAGCCAAAGAGCGATTTGGAACGCAGCAACTGGTCGAAAATGATGTAATGGCAGAATTTTATCTAGCAGGTATCATGGATAGAATTAAGTCTGATCTTTTTATTAAAAATACTTTAGCAGATCCATTTCAATCTAACGAAGCTATAGCAAGAAAGATCAAAAAGATTCATATGACCAATTACTTTGATCAGTATGATCTTGATCTGAGAATCTTTAATGGGGCTGGAGACAATGTACTTGATAGAACGGATGAAGAAAGCCTGCAAGACCTGAGGCTTAAATATATTAAAAGTGATTTCGCCACTACAGTAAAAGATTTATATTTCATTAAAGGTGCAGAGGAGGGGATTGGGAATAGATATATATCTTTTATACCGCTTTTCAGAGACGATATTTTAATTGGAACAGCCTACTTGGAGTTGCGTCAATTGAAAATATTACCTGGGTCAGTTTTCCCTAAGCTTCTCATGGATAGGAAGTACAATGTGAATGTAAGCGATAGGAACTACGATTATGCCTTCTTTGTAGATGGAGAGCTCCAATATTCTGTAGGAGTATTCAACTATAGAACGATGGATTTGGAGGCTTTTCAAAAACAAGCAAAACTTTATACTCTTGGTATCTATGAAAAAAAATACCATCACCTTGGTATCACAAGCGATGACAAACTAGTCGTTGTCTCTTCTCCTGTTTATCCAATATATTATATATTGGCTGATATCTCGTTGTTTTTCGTCGCCTATATTATCCTGACGCTAATTAGTGTGCTGATTTTCACTATTGTCCAAGGCTTAGGAAGATTTAGGTTCAACTATGCCACAAAGCTTCAGTTGTATCTGAATTTTGCTTTTTTCTTTCCCATCCTTACCATCAGTTTGATTATTATAGGTCTATTGTCAAATTCTTATCGAGAAGAGCTGCATAGGCAGTATTTTCAGAAAGGGTCTTTGGTTGGAGACAATCTATCTGCAGTCTTGGAAAGACAGGTGATAGGGGAAGCAGATAGAGATGATTTCATTGAAATGGTCAATAATCTTGCTGGCACCACAAATGTTGAGATCAATGTATTTGATCCCGATGGAAAGTTGATTGCAACATCACAACCCAATACTTTCGACAAGGGAATCTTAACCAAATTTATCAATCCAGAAGCAATCGTAGAGATTGTAGAAGGTCAAAATAACAGAGCTTTACTAGAAGAGAAAATTGGGTCACTCAATTATAAATCAGTTTATTTGGCCATCAGATCATCCAATAGTCAACAGATTAGAGCAATTGTAGCCATTCCATTCTTTGAATCGGAGTCCGAGTTGGATTTATTGATAGCAGATGTCTTGAGTAATATCGCTAATATCTTCGTATTGATATTTATTATATTCCTTTTCGTATCCTACTTCGTTTCTAAGAATTTGACTTTTCCTTTCAATTTGCTTACGCAAAAGCTAAAGAATACTGATTTAGATAGCAACGAACCTATGTATTGGCCTTCCAATGATGAGATTGGTCTTTTGGTCAATGAATATAACAACATGCTTTTTAAGCTTGAAGCCAGTAAGAAAATTCTATCCAATACTGAAAAAGAATCGGCTTGGAGGGAAATGGCAAAACAAGTTGCTCATGAAATCAAAAACCCGCTTACTCCAATGAAGCTTACTTTGCAACATTTGCTGAGACTCCAAGCGATGGGAAATTTAGAAGATCCAGCGAAACTTAAAAAGCCGCTGGAGACATTGATTCATCAAATTGATACGCTCAGCGATATAGCGACTTCTTTTTCGACTTTCGCTAAAATGCCTCTTCCTAAAAACACCATGATGGATTTTAGAAAAGTGGTGATCGATACGATAGAGTTGTTTAAAAGTAGAGAAAAGGGAACAGTGACTTTTGAGGATTTAGCTTCTGAAAGAGATTTGATGGTCATGGGAGATGATCAGCTTTTTGGGAGGGTGATCGCAAACTTGATCATCAATGGAATCCAAGCAGTAGATCCAAAGAAGAAACCGCAGATTAAAATTTGGCTCATGATCGAAGATGGGAAAGTGGTTCTTCAAATCAAGGATAACGGTAAGGGGATAACTGATGAATTGAAAGATAAAATCTTTATTCCAAACTTCAGCACAAAGTCTGAAGGCTCGGGTTTGGGTTTAGCAATTGCAAAGAGAGGTGTGGAAACGGCAGGAGGCCAAATTTGGTTTGAAACTCAAGTTGGAAAGGGCTCATCCTTTTACTTGTCTTTTGATCTTGTTGAACCTGAGAATATGTCTAATTGATTTAGAGTGAAGCAATTCTGAAGAGCCTGTTTATTTTCTATCTGAAAATATTACCTTAGTGAGTAGATTGGGGATTCAAATGATTGCTTTGAGACGATTTTTATTACTTGGCTTGCTTTTGATAGGAGGAATTACTGGCGTATTGGCACAGTCCAAGACCTGTAAATGGCTTCCTTTAGAAGTGATCAAAGGGGATTTTTTGTTAGATTCGCTTTCGGTGATTGAAGAAACTATCAAAATCTCCGATAGACAGGGAAATGAATATGCTTTTGTCTATAATCTCAACCTAGGAACAATCAAAGTCGATATTGAGAATCCATCTCAGCTTGATTCTCTCCAATTTTGCTATCAAACATTTCCTTATAGTCTTCATCAAATTGCTGCAAAGAGAACATTGCAACAAGACTATGACTCCATGGCGATGTTTCGCAACAAAAGAGTAGAAGCAATCCCCAGTTTTGACTTCAGAGAAGAATTGTTTCCAACTACCAACCTCAGTAAATCTGGAAATTTAACTCGAGGGGTTTCCTTTGGAAATACGCAGAATGTTTTTGTAAATTCCTCCTTAAACCTACAGATGTCGGGCGAATTGTCAGAAAATCTCAATATCCGAGCGAGTATCACTGATCAGAATGTCCCCTTTCAACCTGAGGGAAATACACAGCAACTTCAAGACTTTGATAATGTGCTGGTGGAAATTTATAATGATAAATTCAATCTTGCAGCAGGAGATGTTGTCCTCCAACAAAGAAGATCGGAGTTTCTAAGGTATTATAAAAACGTACAAGGTGCTCAGTTTACAACAAACTACGGTATAGGTGACAAGTGGAAAGCTTCCACCCAAGCATCTGCTTCTGTTGCAAAAGGAAAATTCGCATCCATCCAATTAGAGATTTTTGAAGGGACTTTAGGGCCTTATAGGATTCCCGGTCCACAGAATGAAAGATTCGTTATTGTTATGGCGAATTCTGAACGGGTATTCTTGGATGGGAAACAGCTACAAAGAGGATTTAATTACGATTACGTGATCGATTACAATCAAGGAGAAATCACTTTTACACCAAACATTTTAATCACACAATATTCCCGAGTACGAATAGATTTTGAATATGCGGAAAGAAATTTCTCCCGGTCTATATTAGCTGCTAATCATATTCAAGAAACAGATAAAGTTTCCTTTTATATGAATTTTTATAGAGAGCAGGACAATAGAAATAGGCCCTTGTTTTTTGAATTTTCAGATGCAGAGAAGAGTTTGCTGGCATCTGTGGGTGACAATCTAGAAGAAGCATCGATCCCAAGAGTAGATTCTATAGCTTTTGATCAAAACAGGATTCTTTACAGACGAGTCGAAGCTTTTGATGATAGAGGTCTCCCCATTGTGTTTTATGAATATTCAAATAATCCAGAAGAAGCTTTTTTTGCAGTAGGTTTCTCCGAAGTAGGACAAGGGAATGGAGATTATGTTCGATCACAGCAGCTAGCAAATGGGCCTGTTTATAATTATGTACCACGAGTGAATGGTGTACCTCAAGGAAGATTTTCGATTCTTTCTCAACTACCTGCTCCTAATAAAAGACAAATGTTCACCACTGGTACCCGGGTAAAGCTGAGTGGTTTTGAACAAGTATATACAGAAGTAGCATTTTCAAGTACCGATCAAAACCTGTTCTCGGAGTTAGATAATGAAGATAATAATGGCTTTGGAATAAAGTCTGGATTTTTATCCGAAAACAGGACTTTCGATAAGTTTAAGGATTATAAATTCAATGCTTTGACTGAATTTGAATACAATGCAGCAAATTTTAGCTTTATAGATCGACTCAGATACATAGAATTTGATCGAGACTGGAGTTTGCGTCCAGAGGATATCCAAGATCCTGGAAGTGAAAGGATATTCAATTCTCAAGTTTCCCTCGTTAAGGACACGGATCATTCATTTTCATACAGATTCAACCTTAGAAATAGAGGTGATATCTTATCAGGCACGCAACATCTAGCAACATTGAATCAAGTGCTAGCCAAGCGGTTTTATGTCAAAAACGATTTTTTCAAATTAGATAGTGATGTAAGAAATCTCAATTCTGATTGGCTACGCTATACGGGTGATGTAAGTTATCGATCGAAAGTCCTCGTTCCTGGTTACAGAGTCATGTTAGATAGAAATGCTGTCCGAGATATTGCTTCAGACTCGGTGGTGAGCACAGCAATGAATTTTCTTGAACAAATGGTTTACCTCAAATCCAACGACACCTTGCTCTATTCATTCTTTGCTGATGTGAGTTGGAGAGAGGATCGGTTTCCTGTTGGTGGAGAGTTGGTCTCTGATACGGAAGCCTTCTCAACGAATTATGGACTTAAGAAGAAATTTGGAAATCATGACTTCACGGGAACATTTACTTATAGAGAGTTGAGGTTTTTGAGAAATACCGAGCAGGTAGAAACAACTGTGCTCGGCAAAATTGACTATCTCAGTAATCTATTTGATGGAAATGTAAGGAATGAACTTTCTTATGCCCTTGGAAATGGAAGGGAATTCAGAAGGGAATATGTGTTCCTTCCGGTACCTACAGGAGAAGGGACCCACGCTTGGAGAGATGACAATGGAGACGGAGTGCAGCAGCTCAATGAATTCTATATTGCTGTTAACCCAGAAGAAAAAAGCTTTATTAAGGTTTTTGTTCCTACAACTGATTTTATTCAAGCCTATTCCACTATTTTCAATTATCGACTCAATGCAAAATTCCCAGACTCATGGAGAAAGGAAAAGGGTTTGCGCTTATTTATGCAGAAATTTTCTAACACGACAAGTTTAAACATTGAGAAGAAAATAACTTCGAATGAATTCTGGGAACGAATCAATCCATTTGTTGGAGGCTTTGCTGATGAAGATTTGATTTCTGTACGGCAGGTGATTCGCAGTTCATTTTTCTTTAACCGTGCTTCTCCGAAGTATGGATTTGATCTGTCTGTCTTTGATAGTCAAAATAAACAGCTTCTAGCGGGAGGATTTGAGGATTTGGTTCAAAAAGACTGGAGATTGAACACCCGTTTCAATTTCAACCCAAACCTTAATTTCAGGTTTTTACTGATGTCAGGCAGTAGGTTTGCCGCTTCAGACTTTTTGGACAACAGGAATTATACAATAGAACAATATGCCTTAGGGCCAGAGTTGGCTTGGCAGCCAAGTAGTGTTTTTCGTTCTACTTTGATGTATCAATTTACTGGTAAAGAAAATATATCGAATCCAGAATTTGAAGAAAGAGCAGAACTCCATCAATTGGGCTTGGACTTTAGATTTTCAAAAGCAATCAAGACAACAATTAATTCAAACTTTAAATACACCTACATTTCGTATAACGGTCAAGCAAATTCGCCAACAGGATATGAAATGCTTCAGGCTCTTAATATTGGCAGTAATTTGACTTGGACTTTCAATTGGCTTCAAAAAATAGGTGAAGGACTGCAAATGAACTTGGTTTATGAAGGTAGGAATTCTCAAGGCTTAGGGCGCTTGGTTCATGTTGGGCGGATGCAAGTGACCGCATTATTTTAAAAAAAAAACATTTATTTTTTTTCTATGTTTGGATTTTTTGAGCCACAAAAAAACAATCTTTTAATAAAAATTAATATCCGAAAATATTACTAAGATATTACTTATTGTCTTTTAACAATTTTTTATAGTGTTTTTTTGTATTTCTTTTTTAGATTTAAAATACACAATATTGTATTTTGTAATAAAAAAAACGTATTTAATTAAAAATTATGTCTCAATTAGTTTGGATATGAAATACATAATTTTGTATTTTTATGACAATTAAGTGGGTTTACTACTTAGGGTTCGATTTAAAAGTCGAAAAATTTTCAAGTTAATAGTGAAATATAGGTTATGGGAAAAAAATTACAATTCACGCACGACAACAGTTTGATGATGAGCATTGAGATGTTCTTCAAGGTAATCTTAGGATGTTTTTTGATCCGGATTAATGAATTTTGCAAAGAAGTATTGCAAGGGACTTTTAGCCATTCGGCCACTACCTCGCTTCACACAATCAAAAATGTTTATTCACACACCACGACCATAACGGGTCAGGTATCTTAATCTAATAGGTTATGAAGACGTATATAAAATCGTTTACTTATTTAGTGTTTTTATTAAGTTATTTCGTAAGTCAAAACACAAGTTATGCTCAGGGAAATATTATAGGTAATGTTCCTCTTATTATTGATTCAAGTAACCCTCCAGGGTGTCCACAAAACAACGTTTCAATAGATGCAATAGAATTCAGGGGATCGAATTCACAAGTTTTAGATCCTAATGAAGAGTATGAAATTGGAGAACTGGTCGAAGGTCAAATCTGGTTTGATTTTGGTGGAAGTTCAAAAAATGCTTACAATCTATACATCCAATATGATATTTTTATAAATGATCAAAAGGTAGGTCCGACAATAACTCTTTGTCGTTTTAGTGGTGTAAATGTTCCGAATGGTCAAAATGATGGTTTACAATTTATCGATGATTTTTCATGGGAATATGGAGATAAACTAGAAATAAAAAATATTTACATGACCTGGACAACAGGAAATGCAGGAGATGGAAATTGTTCAGCAACCCTTGGAAACGCACAATGTTATTGGAGTGGTACTGGTTTGATAGTTCAAACACCACTAGTTGCTAATTTTAATTTTGAACTTAGCTGTGATGATCTTTCTGTTGATTTTATAAATTTAACTACGGGTGGAAATACAAATACTTACACTTACTCTTGGGATTTTGGTGATGGGTCAACGCCATCAGAACAATTAAACCCGGCACATACATATACTACAGCTGGTACTTACACCGTAAGATTAACAGCTACAAATGGTGGTCAAACAAGATTTTTAGATAAAATTGTTACAGTTTATAATCCCGTTTCTGTTTCGGCAACTAGAATTGATGATGACTGTTCTGTAGAAGGTGCTGGAACTATTACTTTGACAAATGTGTCAGGTGGTGATGGGAACTTCACTTTTTCTTGGACGGCAACCAATGGAGGAATAATTCCTGAAGGATCAGAAACTAATCAAAACCAAACCAATTTAGGGCCAGGTATCTACACAGTTATAACTTCCGACGGAAGAGATTGTAAAAACATATCTACTTTTAATATTACAAAACCGAACTCGGCTCCAGCACCTACTAATTTCAGCAATGAAGTTTATTGTTTTGGTTCAGGTTCTCAAGGTTATGATATCACAGCTGATGAAGGTTATTCATTGGTATATTATGATTCACAAACTTCAGATTTGCCATTTGAAGCTGTTCCTACGGTAGATACAGATACTGCTACACCTGATACCTATACGGTATGGGTAGCACAGGTTGGTAATAATCAGTGTGAAAGCGAAAGAGTTGCTGTATCTATTACTGTTAACCCTTTACCAGTTTTAACGATCACTAATCCAGCCGCAGTTTGTGAGCCAGGTACGGTTGATTTAACCGCAGCAGCTGTTACAGCTGGTTCTTCTGGTTTTACTTCATTAGAATATTATACAAACGCAGAAGGAACTGATGTATTAACTAGTGCAAATGCAGTAGCGGTCAGCGGAACGTATTACATCAAGGCAATTTCTGAAGAGGGTTGTTTCGTGATTCAGCCAGTAGAAGTGATTGTAAATGATGCGCCTGTTGCCCCGGTTAGTACAGGAAACTTAACTCAGTGTGCAACTGATCCAATTCAGACTTTAAACGCGAGTGATGCAATTACTGAGGTAGAAGGAATTACTTACAGATGGTATGCTTCTTTAGAAAGTCTTACAGAAGTTACTCCTACTTTAAACTCTGTAGGAACAGAAACTTTTTATGCCGAAGCTGTTTCAGCTGATGGCTGTGTTTCTTTAGAAAGAACAGCAGTGACATTGACAATCAATGACTGTAGCGTAGCAATCACTAAGACAGTTGACTTCGATGAAATCGATAAGCCAACAACTTTGAACTACATCATCACAGTTACGAATCCAGGTAATACACCATTGACAGGTGTTGTAGTAACTGACCCATTAACAAATGATGTTAATCCATTGGTACTTGCTTCAGGTGATACAAATGAAGATGGAAACTTAGATACCAATGAATCTTGGGTTTACAATGCTTCTTATCAGGTTACACAAGCGATGATCGATGCTGGTGACGCGATTACAAACACAGCGTTTGTGAATACAGATCAGACTGGCCAAAAGGAAGCTGATGTTACTACCTCAATCATTCAAGATTTTGAGTTTAGCATCACTAAAGTAGCTACACCACAGACATACAGTACAGTAGGAGAAGTAATCAGCTACGACATTACAGTGACCAATGATGGAAACGTAACG
>NZ_BMFD01000019.1:0-30710 GCF_014637795.1 Belliella aquatica
GCAGGATTAAATGGAATGGATGGATTAGACGGAGCAACAGGACCAATGGGACCCCAAGGCCCAGCAGGGAATGATGGATTAGATGGAGCAACGGGTCCAATGGGCCCTCAAGGTCCGGCAGGATTAAATGGAATGGATGGGTTAGACGGAGCAACAGGACCCCAAGGCCCAGCAGGGAATGATGGATTAGATGGAGCAAGGGGTCCAATGGGTCCTCAAGGTCCGGCAGGATTAAATGGAATGGATGGGCTGGACGGAGCTACAGGTCCAATGGGCCCTCAAGGTCCAGCAGGATTGAATGGTGCCGATGGATTAGACGGAGCAACGGGTCCAATGGGTCCTCAAGGTCCGGCAGGATTAAATGGAATGGATGGGCTAGACGGAGCTACAGGTCCTATGGGACCCCAAGGTCCAGCCGGATTGAATGGAGCTGATGGGTTGGACGGAGCAACAGGCCCAATGGGACCACAAGGACCAACGGGAGCGACAGGTGCAACAGGACCAGCTGGTACTTATACAGCAGGCTCAGGGATTGATATTACAGGTGGAGTAATCAGCGCAACTGGTGGGTCATCTTCAATGCCAGATTATGCTTACGCTTACATTGGAAACGCAAGTACTTTAGGAGCTCAAATCTTAACAGGAATGTTTCCACCAGCAACATACGTAAACGGAGTTACAATGAATGGATCATCAATAACTTTGAATGCAGGTAAAATGTACGAAGTAACAGTCGCATTTTATATCTACAATGCGACTGGTGGACATACATACAGAATGAAAGATGCGACGAACAGTCAATATCTTGGAACAGAAATTTACTTCGGACAAGGTGGATCAGATGTTTCTTACAACATTTCAACAACGAACTTTTTATACAAGGCAGAATCGGATATTACTTTGGAGCTTGAGAAAACACAAGGAACAGATGTAAATCTAATTGGAAAAATTGTTGTAAAAGAGATTAAATAATTCAGAACATAGGTCATAAATCGAAGGTGTTTTGATATTGGGATAGAATACTCGTTTTCGCTCAGGTAATATTGTTGCATCTAAGATGTTTGCAAACATAATTGGTGAAATCAAAGGTTCTTTTCATTTTGATGAAGTTAAATCCTTTCTCTAATTTATACCATAAAATATATGGGTGATACTACTGTATTGTTGTATGGGAACTTTTATTCAGTCTTGACTAATAGATTAAAAGTTTCATATTTCTAAACTTTTAAAAGAATTCCAATGGATTTGAAATTAAATATTAGGGTAATTTTCCACGGTATTCCATATGATTATTATAAGAGCAAATTAGAAACTGATTAAATTAAACATGACCAAGATGTGTACAAAACAATTGCTTAATTAAAACAGGTGGATATCCTACCAGGGAAAAATCTTGGGAGGAAATGTTTGAGTTAAATTACTAATAAAAAAAAGATGAAAAACAGATTAATATTCTTGTCAGGGATTTTTACTCTAACATTTAGTTCAACAGACCTTTTAGCACAAGGTTTGTCAGTTTCCGGTGATGCAGCCCTCTTTGTTAATTCTCAGGGGCTGGTATTTTCCACAGGGAGTCTGAAGCTTTCCGGTACCAGTCAGGTGCATGGAGTAGAAGCTGTTCGCCTGACGGCCTCAGATTTCATCGAAATGCAAAGCCCTGATGCTCGATTGGTTACAGGACTGATTTCAAATTCCTTAAATATTCCTGTTGGAATAGGAAGTAGGGCTTCTCTAAACCTTAAGCCAGGTTCAAATCCTGCTTCCTTCTCTATTGGTATGGACAATAGTGAAGAAGAAAATTCACTTCCTTTTAAATGGAAAATCAGTAATGTTTCAAGCAACCAAGAATTGAAAACAGGAATTGACTTTTCTTGGGAGAAAGCTGTTGAGCCAGCAGATTTTGAATTAAAAGCATTGCTTATTGAAGAAGTTGGAGAGTGGGAACTTCCTTTAAATCAGCAAGTCGGTGAAAACATGATTTCGCTTGTCGATTTTTCTGAGTTTGAGAAAGAGGGGTCTTTTTTCACAGTCAAAAATTTCACAAGTGATTCTGATGAAGATGAAGTGCCCGATATCATTGAAATTAGGAATACTACTGATTTGAAGGATCCAGGAGCGTATCTAGATTCTGATGGGGATGGTGTACCTGACTACGTTGAAATTGTAGATGGAACAGATCCTTTTGACTCCAATGACTATAAAGATTCTACAACTGACGGAGTGCCTGACTATGTAGGTTTGAGATCTCCATTGGCCTTTCTTAATCTAGAAAATGTGAATATCCCTTGGGGGTTTCAGAATTATACTCCGCTCTTTCAAGACTCTGTATTGACCATTCTAGGCTCAGGAAGGCTATTGAGACTCCCACTTGATTGGAATTATCAACAGCTGAATATTTATGCAAGAGGTACATATCCTGTCACAAGTGAACTTCCAGAACTTCCTAGAGGCGTTTTCAATGCGTATAAGAAAACCGCTATTGTAGATGGCATTGTGCTTCCAAAGCTGGCTCCTCAAAATATTTTCTTATCAAACAATACTTTCGAAGCTCCAAAATCAAATCAAGAAGTAGCAATTGGATCTTTCATGGTAGAAGATGCTGTGGATAATATTCATTTAATAGGTTTTGAAAGTGGTGTGATGGATAATAATTTCTTTAAAATAGAAAATGATGTGCTCTACTGGAACAGTGAAGACCCTGCTGCAGGAAGAACAAATTTTGCAATCGCTGTTAAGGTCACAGATAGAGACGGAAATATTCTAGAAAAGAACTTCACAATTGAAAGGCAGCGAATTTCAGTTGCCGGAATAGAAGTATTCAATACTTTCTCACCAAATAATGATGGCAACAACGATACTTGGGGAGTACCTGAATTGAGATATTATAGAAACGTCAGAATCCAAGTTTTCGACAGGGGGACAGATAGGTTATTTTATACCGAGAATCCAAATGAAATGTGGGATGGAACTTTCAATGGCAAAGAGCTACCAGTCGGAACATACTACTGGACGATCGAAGTAGGAGAGACTAGAGAAGTAAGAAAAGGAATGTTGAATCTATTTAGAAAATAAAAGTACAAAGTACAATGTACCAAGTACCGGGCTCAGCTTCTTGATACTTGGTACATAGTACATAGTACGAATCAACAAAATCATGAAAAAAACAATTATCTTATTTATAGGAATAGCTATTGTAACGACAACGGATATTCTCGCTCAATCCCGAAAATACATTTCTCAATTTAGTCACTTACAGGGCTACTATAACCCAGCGTTGACAGGTTATGAAGGTTCTATGCTGCGAGGCTTTGTCCGCAATCAGTGGGCAGGCTGGGAGGGAGCACCGAAGACATACTTTGCCTCAGCAGAACTAGATTTCGGTCAACTCTCTGGTCAGGCCTCGGGAGATATTCTAGGCAAGAATGCCGCAGGAATATCCATCCTACATGATCAATATGGCGCATTTGCTGAGACAGAATTTGTGGCTAGCTATGCTTCGAGAATCCAAGTGGGAGAAAAGACCAATCTGAGATTGGGAGCAGGCTTAAACTATCGCTCTATTCGTTTGGATGGAAATAGCATGACAACGGAACAAGCAGATGACCCGATAGTTGGACAATACTTCGGTAGCTTCTCTAACATGCAAGTGATGGACTTCAATTTGGGACTTGCCCTGACGCATCCGAGCTACTATGTATCCTATGCAATACACCATGTAAATCAGGGAGCGATCAACTCGGGAGATGTGTTCATGGAGAGAATGCCTAGAGTAGGCATCTTCCAAGCAGGATATAGAAACAGGATCAATGATAATCTAGCAGTAGCGACCAACTTTATGTACAGAAGTCAGTCTGATTTACCAGACAACTTAGAACTCAATCTCAAGGTAGTATTGAAAGACAAAGTATGGATTGGAGGAGGACATAGAATAGACTATGCGAACAACTTCCAGTTTGGGATGCTCTTTGATAAGATGCGAATTGGCTATATCTACGAGATGCCGATGTTGAGAAGCTACTTGCTTCCGAATGTGACGCATGAATTTATGTTGACTTATGCACTATTTGGAGAGAGAAGGGGGATGATTTGGTAAAGAGAGTTTGAAATACCTGTCCAAAACGTGGCGGATTAAAACGTTGGGGAGACTTGAAATCTGACTGTCTTCCCAATGTTTAATTGTTTAACTGCTTAATCGATTCGGTCAAAATTGTAGGTTGGTCGGTAATAGTTTTTAAGCGACCATCCCTCGTGGGAGGCAGGTACAAAATACCTCAAAGTCCACGCAAGGGAATATTTAATCCTACACGGGGGGTAGACCGTAAATCGTTCAAAGAACAACTTCGTAATATTCACGAATCATCGTCACTTAACATTTAACAATTTTAACCAATTAATCAATCCCCTAAGGAACCGCTTGACTAACCCTTATATCGAGGCAAATAATCAATTAATGAAAAAGCTCAATTTAAATGACATCAGCAAGTGTATCATAGAGCAGGAATTGTATAAAAATCCTGATTTAGATAGTTGGCTGCTTGCTCAGAAGCTAGGAATAGAAGAAGACGCTTTGCTTATTGATATCAAACAGAATACAGGTAAACATTTTAAACAATTTTTAAACGATATAAGGATAGTGTCTTTGGTGCAAGAATTAGATAAAACGTTCCTCTTTCAGAGGCCTGGATATTACTATAAACTCTCAGGTTTTAAATCTCGAACGCCTTTTGAACGGATGTTTAAGGAAGAAACGTGAAGTACTATAACAGAATATATCAGGAAATTAAAAAGAGTAAATCAAAATATTGTTTCTCAAGATTTGAATAAATGATTATACATAAAAACGCAAATTACGAAATTGACGGATACAGATAATTTAATATCTAAGCTCGATTTGGCAATTGATCTCTTAACTTTTTAATACCATAATTTAAGTGTAATTATACCCTATAAATTAGCACAAAATTAATTGTTTTATACTCTTCATTATAATTTTGTATCGATTTAAGAGAACATTATTATTTTTTTAACATCTTTGAAGACTGGTTAAGCTTATATTCATCTATGTCCTTTACTTTATTTATTAATGTTTTTGCTACAATTTCGTTTACATTAATTGCAGTTATACTGATAATTAATGGTACTAATAGACAATATTCAGTAAAGCTTATTGGATTGGTTTGCTTGATATATGCCTTGTTTTTTCTATCCAGGTTATTATGGATTGATTTGGAATTGATTTTAATTTATCCTCATTTCTTAGGAGTTTTCAGTCCAATTTTGTTTTTACCAGCCCCGTTATTTTATCTAATTACTCGAAATATACTTGGTAATATAAATGGGCTAACTAAAAGTGACCTGTTTCATTTTTTGCCAGCAACTTTACATGCTTTTGATATGATTCCTTTTTTTCTAAAATCCATAAAGGTTAAAACGCTCATTGCCGAAGCAATAATTCAAACACCTCAAGAAATTAATTTTCTTGTTGGCGGTTTTATACCCATAAAAATTATTCACTTTACTCGAATTCTATTATTTTTCATTTACCTGATTGCTTCCGTTTCTTGCGTGATCAAGTTTTTAGATAATAAGGAAAAGCAAATTCCTGAAAAATGGATTGTTTTTACCCTAATATTTATTTTAGCGATAAAGTTTTTTGTGCTTTTGCAGTACCTCAATTTGGTACAATATTCCGTCGTAGGTCAATCGGTTTTTAAGTTTAAAGAGATTATTGTTTTTTGTGTAATGATTTTAATTTTGATATACAGTTTTTATAATTTGTTTAGAATTAAATTAGATTTTAATAAGGAAGAGTCTTATGTTAAACATAAGTTTATTCAAAAAAATGATCTTATTGTTAAAACGGAAAACACAAATACAAATTTTAAACACATTGAATTAGATATAAATCAAAGACTCAAAAAACTCTTTGAGGAGGATAGAATTTATTTAAATAAAAATATCACTGCATTAGAGCTTGCAAATTATTTAAATATAAGATCAAGAGATTTACCCTTACTGATTCAAGATACATACGGTTGTTCGTACAAAGACTTAATCAGTAAATTCAGGATAGAACATGCGAAGTCGGAGATTGAAAATTTTTATTTAGATAAGCATACATTAGAGTCCTTAGCATTTGACACAGGATTCAATTCAAGAATCACCTTTTTTAATACATTCAAAAAGGAGACTGGTTTATCTCCTTCAGAATTTTGGAAATCGGTTAAATAGATTTTGACAAAAGTTTATTTTTTAAAAGTCACTTCATTTACATATAGCTGTAAAAATGTCCTTAATTATTTCAGTTGTAACAACTGAAACAGGCTTTTTTTCATAAATTGATTTGGTAGATATACCTTTCCTAGTCTGATAAAGTTTATTTCATTTATATCCCAAGGATATCACACTTTTCGCAATACCTAACAAATTATATCTAATTAAATTCCATGAAAAAAAAGTTACTATTCCTAATTTTCTTTATTGTACTCCCTTTTGCAATTCATGCACAAGTAGGTATTGGAGTTGAAGAGCCTCACGCTTCAGCTGCTCTTGAAATAGCTGCAAAAGAAAAGGGACTCTTGATTTCAAGAATGACACTAGAGGAGAAAAATGCAATTCAAAATCCCGCTGAATCTTTACTTATCTATCAAACAGATGGTGAAGTAGGCTTTTATTATTTTGATGGGAGCAATTGGGTTTTACTGAAAAATATCAATCAAATTAATGCTGATTGGAATGCAAATTCTGGTGTAAGTCAAATCTTAAATAAGCCTTTACTAGCAAAGGTCGGGTTCACAGGTGATTTTAATGATTTAGGAAATATTCCAAATATTATTTATCCGGCTGATACATCGAAAATGCTGCTTCCTTATTTAACCAATGAAAAGTTGAAGCCCTTTTTAAATAAAAAAGCATCAATTGAATTTTTAGATAACGAGATTCTGCGCGCTATGGCAGCAGAAGAACAGTTATCAACTGACCTTCAATCAGAAATCAATAGAGCGACAACAGCAGAAGAGGTGTTGCAAGGCAGTATTGAAACTGTAAAAGAGAATCTTACAACAGCTAAAATAGAGATAGAAACTTCGATAGGAACTGAAAAGACGAGAGCGATAGCTGCAGAGGAACAATTAGGAGCCAATCTTCAATCAGAAGTTACGAGAGCTACTTTAGAAGAAAGTGTATTGCAAGGCAATATTGAAACTGTTGAAGGAAATCTTCAAAAGCTTGAAGTTCAGACAAAGACCAATGCTATTGGTATCCAAACGAATACTTCCAATATCACTCTAAAGGAAAACAGCGCCAACAAATCTACCGACGGTACTTTGTCAGACGGAACAGACACAAAGTTTCCAACAGAGAAGGCAGTAAAGACTTATGTGGATGGAAAGTTAACTACGGTTAACTCGGAAACAGAAAATCTTAAGACCGAATTGGATGCTACACAGGCTGGTACAGGATTGGCAAGTGATGGTAGTTATGTAGCCAATTCTGCGGTAAACTATATAAGCATAGCAACTTCGCTAAAAGATGCGACTGAAAAACTTGATGGTCAAGCAAAAACTAATGCGGATAATATAGCCACAAACACTTCAGATATCAACAGCCTGAATACAGAGGTTTCTCAGAATACAGCAATTTTTAACACTTTGAATACAAAGGTGTCTGAAAATACTTCAAATATAGCAATCAATGCTACTGATATCGGCTTAAAGGAAAACAGTGCAAACAAGTCTACTGATGGCACATTAGCAGACGAAACAAATACGAAATTCCCTACTGAAAAAGCTGTTAAGACTTTTGTTAACGGAAAAGTTGCTACATTAAATACCACTTCGACCAACATTCAGGCTGAATTGGATGCAACGCAGGTAGGCTCAGGATTGGCAAAAGATGGTAGCTATGAAGCCAATACTGCAACAAACTATATCAGTACAGCCACATCTCTAAAAGATGTAACAGAAAAACTTGATGCCCAAGCAAAAAACAATGCAAACAATATCAGCACGAACACAACAAGCCTGAATACTTTAGATACTAAGGTCGCTGCGAACACTTCAGACATCCAAACGAACTCTACGAACATTACAGCAAATACCAGTGACATCACAAGTTTGAACTCAACAGTTTCCAAGAATTCTACAGATATCTCAACGAATGCAATCAATATCGCTTTAAAGGAAAACAGTGTAAACAAATCCACCGACGGTACTTTGTCAGACGGAACGGATACAAAGTTTCCAACCGAAAAGGCAGTAAAGACCTACGTGGATGGGAAGTTGAATACAGTCAATTCTACTGGCGACG
This sequence comes from Belliella aquatica, assembly GCF_014637795.1. Taxonomy (GTDB): domain Bacteria; phylum Bacteroidota; class Bacteroidia; order Cytophagales; family Cyclobacteriaceae; genus Belliella; species Belliella aquatica. Next base: position 8,308 of record NZ_BMFD01000019.1, read on the forward strand.
CACTTCAGAATGAATTGGATGCTACCCAAACTGGTGTAGGATTGTCAGAAAGTGGAAGTTATATGGCCAATACTGGTACAAACTATCTCAAGACGGTTACTTCTCTAAAAGATGCTGACGAGAAACTTGATGCTCAAGTAAAGACGAATGCGGTGAATATTTCGCAAAACACTTCTTCAATACAGATAAATTCTTTGGATATCCAGACTTTAGAAGCATCCATCGAGGCAAAAGCATCTTTAGCTTCCCCAGACTTCACAGGAACACCTAAAGCGCCTACCGCTGATGCAGGCACAAGCACCTCACAAATTGCCACCACAGCCTTTGTAGCAGCAGCTACTGCGGCAATTTCTAATGTGGTTGACTTAACCTCAGACCAAACCATAGCCGGTATAAAAACCTTTAGCTCAGATTTAAAAGTTAATGGGATAACTATAGGAATAGGCAACGGGGCAATTGCAAGCAACACGGCATTTGGAAGTCAAACTTTAAAAACAAATACGGGTACGGAAAATACAGCTACCGGAAATCAAGCGCTTTGGAGGAACTTGGGTGGGAATAGAAATACAGCAAGCGGAAGTAATTCACTTAGACAGAACACTACTGGCTCAGAAAATACAGCAATCGGGGTCCAATCTCTAGATAGCAATACAATTGGTCAAAGAAATACGGCAACAGGTGCATCTGCACTATTGTATAATAATGAAGGTAGTGACAATACAGCGCTTGGGTATGGTACGCTTTACAATAATAAATCAAGCAATAACACAGCTATAGGATCTTCTGCACTTGAAAATAATTCTACTGGAGAGGGAAATACTGCTGTTGGATATAGAGCATTAGCTAATCGCGATAATGGAAGCAACAATACCGCGATAGGTAGGGGTGCGGATCTTGATTCTGAAGGTTTAACCAATGCTACAGCCATAGGATATGGCGCAAGAGTAGGTGCAAGTAATACCATTCAGTTAGGAAATACTGATATAACCGATGTAATAACCACTGGAAAACTCACAACGGGAGAAATTACATTGCCCAATACTGACGGTACCACAGGACAAGTTTTATCTACGGATGGTTCTGGAACCTTAGCTTGGAACACACCTTCAACAACAGCTACGGCCTTTGATGGGGTACTACCAATTGCCAATGGGGGAACAGGATCCTCTACCCAGAACTTCGTGGACTTAACCTCAGACCAAACCATAGCCGGTATAAAAACCTTTAGCTCAGATGTGGAAGTTAATGGGATAACTATAGGGAGAGGCAATGGGGCAATAGAAACCAACACGGCATTTGGAAGTCAATCTTTAGCATCAAATACGGGTATAGAAAATACAGCTGCGGGAAATCGGGCGCTTTGGAAGAACTCGAGTGGAGATAAAAATACAGCAAGCGGAAATAGTTCACTTAGATTGAACACCACTGGCTCAGAAAATACAGCAACTGGGTTCCAATCCCTACTAAGCAATACAACTGGTCAAGCAAATACTGCAATAGGTACATTTGCGCTAAATAGTAACAAGGAAGGTGATTACAATATAGCGGTTGGGCATTCTGCGCTTTACTATAATAAGTTAAACGATAACACAGCTTTAGGATATGCAGCAATTGGAACTAATTCTACCGGAGAGGGGAATACTGCAGTTGGATCTTTAGCATTAAATTCTTACGATAATGGAAGCAACAATACTGCGATAGGTAGGGGTGCGGATCTTGATTCTGATGGCTTAACTAATGCCACTACTATAGGATATGCCGCAAGAGTAGGTGCAAGTAATACCATTCAGTTAGGAAATACGGATGTTACTAATGTGAAGACAAGCGGCACCCTAACCGCCGGAACAGTAACCTACCCAAATACCCACAATGAAACGGATGGTCAGGTATTGATTTCGAATTCTTCAGGAGTGGCGAGTTGGACTTCGTTTTCACCAAGTATTGCAGCGAGTTCTATTATCAATGAAGATATATCAGCCTCAGCCAATATAGACCAGTCTAAAATTGCTGGATTGACCGATGGTTTAGCTTTAAAAGCTCCCTTAGCATCACCAACTTTCACAGGAACACCATTAGCACCAACTGCTGAAGCCGGAACAAATACAACGCAATTGGCAACTACTGCCTTTGTAACAGCAGCAACAATGGCAGCGGTAACCTCTTCTAACTTTGTGGATTTAACTAACAACCAAGACATTGGGGGCAGCAAAAAATTTACAGGGGATATTAAGGTTGCGAGTTATATAACCATTGGACGAGGAGGAGGTCAATCAATTTATAACACAGCCTTTGGAACAAGTGCCTTAGTGGTTAATACATCAGAAGGAATACTAAATACGTCTATTGGGTTCAATACGCTTAACAAAAATATAAATGGAGATGAAAATACAGCACTTGGTGTATATGCATTACAAGAAAATACAGCTTCCTATAACACGGCTGTAGGAAGTCGTGCGTTACAAATAAATACAACAGGGGAATACAATGTGGCATTAGGTAGAAATGCACTTTTTACCAATACTGATGGATCAAACAATACCGCAATTGGAAACGGAGCAGATGTTGTTACGGGAGATTTAACCAATGCCACAGCGATAGGGAATGGTGCCAAGGTTGCAACAAGTAATACCATTCAGTTGGGAAATGCTGCCGTTACTGATGTAAAGACAAGCGGAACCCTTACAGCAGGTGCAGTAACCTATACGGGTACAGATGGGACAAACGGGCAACTATTAACAACCGATGGTTCTGGAAATACTTCATGGGTTGCCCCTGCTGCAGCCATAAGAGATGTCGCGGATGAGTTTAACGCAACAACATCTCAAACCGAATTCACCTTAACCCAAGCCCCTTCGGCTAACAGCAAGGTTAAAATGTACATCAATGGTATTCGCATTAGCAACAGTGCTTATTCTTGGACAGGGACAACCTTGGTATATGTACCTGCTAATAATGGTAATAATACTTTGACTAACACGGATAGAATCCAGTTTGATTATTTCTATTAATTCAAGTTCTGGAAAGTGCGGCTTAAATATTTTGTCCTCAAAAGTATATATTATAGCATGTTTCGCGTAAAGCTTTGATATCGAAAAGTGAAAATATTAATCAAATTAGTTTGGTTCCAATTATAAATAGATGATTAGACTTTTAAATCTTACATTATTATTCTTATTGATGACCTGGAGTACAACCTTGCTAGCTACGGATTATATGATCAGTGGTGCAGGTAGTGCTGAGGTGAATGGTATCTATACCCCAGACGGTACTAACGAGGATGGAAACCCACGATGGAAACTTTCTGCTGGTTCATATTATTTGCACAGCAATAAGTATGATGAATGGGTAATAAATGATGACCGAGATTATGCCTTTGGTGGTTTTTATGTCAATAAAACTTCATCTGAACCAACTAGTCCACCACTTATAGGATGGGAAGTCGATTATATGGGGACCTCACCAGCTCCTACGGTAGGATTACCTGGCCCTGGTATAAATTATAGTTCACTTATTTTCACAGAGGCTGTTGTCAATGATGGTAGCATTGATACGAGTAAGCCAGTCATGATTACCCATAATAACTTTGGTGGAAATACTTTCACAGGTTCTGATGGAGATAATTTTGTAACGGATGGCAAAGTGATAGTTACCAATCTTTCTGCTGGACTTTCTGCTGTTATTACTCGAACCAGTTCTACTACATTAAGTGTCATTCTAACTGGAAATGCTACTAAACATAATGACGCCAACGATGTTTTAAACCTAACTTTTTCCTTTCAGAATAGCGCCTTTACAAGTGGTGATGCTTCTAGCGAGTTAAATGCTACGAAAAATGATTTGGAGATTAATTATTTCCAAGAATACAATATAGGTAGTGGTGGAGATTATGCATCAATTACGGCCGCACTAGCTGCTTTTAATTCATTCAATTCTGATGGCAATATATTAAATCTTGCTGCAGAAACTTTTACGGAAAGGAATTTAAATATTAGCAACCTGACTATTAGAGGACAAGGTGCTGGATCTACAATTGTCCAAGCTGCCGCCTCACAAGGAATAGCAACAGGAGGGGTGTTTATTACATCTAATACGGTTGTCTTGGAAGGAATGACGATACGATACGGAAAGGCCACACTTGGTGGGGGCATAAATTATAAAGGAGCCTTAACTGTCAATAAATGCACTATATCCAATAATGATGCAAATATAGGAGGGGGGATTTTTAATCAACAAACTGATGGTTAAGAAAGCTCTTTAATGATAAAAAATACTACCATTTCAAATAATAGATCCATTTCATCATCTTATGGTTCAGCTATTATTCTTTACAGTGGATCTGCCACTGCTACAATGATTAATTGCACGGTTTTTGGAAATAAATCAAGTACAGTTGGAAATGAAGGTGCCATTGTAGCTTGGTCTAGTGGAAATATCTTTACTATATTAAATTCAACAATTTCAGGAAATGATGCTGGTCTATTAAGTACCTATGGAGGTAAATTTATCGTTCAGAATACCATTATAGCAGGTAATAGTGCTAAAGATTATCGGGTTGTAAGCAGCGGATCGGTAACCGATAATGGTAATAATATAGTTGAAAGCCAAACCGCTGTTAGGTTTAATAATCCTACAAGTATTCTATTCAGCCACGATTACTTGGGTAATTTAGAAGGAGATAATGGCTTGGGTTGGAATAGAAATGACTTAAGTATAAGTGGGAGTTTAAACTTAGCATCCAACTTGGCGGATAATAGTTCATTAAATGGTACTCAGACGTTACTCCTTAGTTCGGGCAGCTTTGTTATCGATGCAGGAACTGACCTCGATGCCTCAACGACTGATCAGCGGGGATTTTCTAGAAATGGGATTACGGATATTGGCGCATATGAATTTGATGGTTTAACTACTCCTCCAAATGTTCCAGCTCCCATTATCACAGGTCCAAATAGTGAAACGGGTTTAACTAGTGCTGTTTCCATGAATGAAAACCAAATTGCAGTTCACACCTTTTCTTCAGATCAAGTTGTAACTTGGTCTATTGGTAGTTCCAATGATGAAGGGTTATTTAGTATAGATAATAGTGGGAATTTAGTTTTTACAAATGCACCGGATTATGAGAGCCCTTCGAGTTCCCTAGGTACAAATAACTATGTGGTAGAGGTAATTGCGACCAATACTTCAAGTACAAGCACCACCCAAACTCTTACCATTATTGTTTTAGATGTTGCCAATTCCGTATTTGAAACATTTCCTGCGATTAATAAACAATACTTTTTAGGGACCTATACTATTGTGCCACCAAACACAAATAATACTAGTCCTATTGTCTATACCAGTGATAATCATGCTGTAGCCACTGTAAGCGGTTCGGTTCTTACCTTTACAGGAGTTGGAACCGCAAACATCACCGCAACCCAAGCTGCAGATGCTTCATATGAAGGAAACTCCATTTCGACTTTACTTACCGTTTTAGGGAAAGATTTGATTTCAAGATATGGAGGAGTATCAAGTACTGATGTGAATTATGTGGATGCAAATGGAAAAGCAGGAAGTAGTTTAGGGATAGATAAGTATGGTGCTATTCAAGATATCTATGAGTATTTAGTTACCGAGGGTTTAATTTTACATCTAGATGCGGGTAATCCAGCAAGTTATTCGGGTGCAGGCAATGTTTGGAACGATATAAGTGGCTATGGAAATCATGGAACTCTTGTAAATGGTGTTAATTATACGAGTGCCAATAGTGGTGCTTTGGTTTTTGATGGGGTGAATGATTATTTTGTTACTAATAATAATTTAGATATCTCTAACACAGATAAAATAACTATGCAAATCATCTTTAAGACCGCATCAATTAATACAGAGATGGTTTTGGAACATAGCATCGATTGGAATAGTAATAATTCCTTTGGTGTCATTTCAAACAATTTAAGTCCAAAAATTCAATTTACAGATCATAATTAAGGATATAATATAAGAAATTCTATTGAAAATGTCAATGACAATAATTGGCAGCTTTTTTTGGTAACTACGGATAGAAGTTTGGGGGCTAGTGATCAGACTTTAATTTATATAAACGATAATGGTCCAATTAGTGAGGCTGTTCCTAACCTTATTTTTGACAATGACGGGAATTTTTCCAGTCACAAGCTGTACATAGCTTCCAGAGCTGGTTCAGGTTTTTATTTTAATGGTCAAATAGCTCAAGTTTTAATTTACAATAGAGCACTTACAGCAGAAGAAATTCAGGAAAATTATGCGGCTGTTCAATTAAAATATGGACTTCAATAGGGTTCTATTATTTGAATTAAAAATATAGGATGAAAAGATGATTTTTAAATTAGCTACTGTTGCTAATCATATATTTTTGGTACTAGTCTAAGACTTAAAGCCTATGGCTTTAATCTTTTTAGAAAATCGTTTTATACTTAAAATCAGAAGGGATAGATTATATCTGAAGATGTCTAAAAGCGTGCGGGGTCAAATCAGTTTAAGGGTGTTGTTGCTTCGATTGAATGGCTCTCAATTTCTTTAATGAAGAAAACCTTATGCTAGATCGGTTACAGTCCAGATTTCAAATCCCTTAAATATTCTTGAAGGCATAGAAAATAGGGCTTCTCTAAATCTTAATCTTGGTTCAAACCCTGTATCTTTCTCCTTCGGAAAGGAACAGAGACAGAGTGAAGAAGATGTATTTCTTTTTAAATGGAAAATCACCTCTTCTTTTAGTAACCAAAAATTGGCAACAGGAATTCACTTTTCTTGGAAGAAAGCTGTTGAGCTCTTAGATTTTGATTTAAAATCACTAGTGTTCGAGAAACGATTTTAAAAGCAGGGTAGGTTTATGCAAATGAATCTACCCTGTTTTTTTTACTTTGTATGCATATGTTAGAATCTTTGACTCAGGATTCAATTCAAGAATCTCCTTTTTTAATACCTTCAAAAAAGAGACTGGTTTACCTCTTTCAGAATTTTGAAAATCTGTTAAATAGATATCGTCAAGAACCCTATTTTTCAAGGTGTCATTTTATTTACATATAAATACAAAAAACACCTTCATTGTCTCATTTGCTACAACTGAAACGTGCCTTTTTTTACTAATTAATTTGATAGATATACCTTTCGAAGTGTTACAACATTTATGTGACTGTAGTCAAAAGTATCTCATATCTCAAGCAAATTCAAACAAGATATATTTAATTAAATTCTATGAAAAAAAAGTTACTTTTCCTAATTTTCTTTATTGTATTACCTTTTGCAATTCATGCGCAAGTAGGAATTGGGGTCGAAGATCCACATGCTTCAGCTGCTCTTGAAATAGTGTCAAAAGAAAAGGGATTTTTAATTTCAAGAATGACGCTTGAAGAAAAAAATGCTATTCATAACCCTGCTGAATCTCTACTAATCTATCAAACAGATGGTGAAGTAGGTTTTTATTATTTTGATGGAAGTTTTTGGGTTTATTTAAATAGCATAAAACAAATAAATGCTGATTGGAATTCAACAAGTGGTGTTTCTGAAATCTTAAATAAACCATCCATTTCTAAGGCTGGCATTTCAGGTGATTTTAATGATTTAGAGAACATCCCAGCATTTGTTTTAGTTAGTGATACTTCTAAAATGCTATTGCCTTATCTCACAGTAGATAAAATACAAACATTTCTTGATGGTAAAGCTTCTGTTGCTGATTTAAATAAAGAGATCGCAAGAGCAATCATAGCAGAGGAGAAGTTGGCAAAAGACTTACAAGCAGAAGTTACGAGAGCTACTTTAACAGAAAGTGTATTGCAAGTAAATATTGAGAATGTTAAAGAAAAGCTCGAAAATCAAATAAAGACTAATGCAGATAAAATTAGCACAAACACAACTGGAATTAATAGTTTAAATATTGCTGTTAATCAAAATGCTACAAGTATCAATACTTTGGATACAAAAGTATCTATGAATACTACAGATGTTCAAAGCAACGCGAATAATATATTATCAAATGCAGGTGATATCGCTATTTTGAAATCAACGGTTTCTCAGAATTCTAGTGTCATCACAAGCAATGCAACTAGTATCCAAACGAATGCTACTGATATCGCTTTAAAGGAAAACAGTTCAAACAAGTCTACTGATGGAACATTGTCGGACGAAACAGATACGAAATTCCCTACTGAAAAAGCAGTTAAGACTTTTGTAGAAGGAAAAGTATCTACGTTGAATACTGCATCTACCAACATTCAGACTGAATTGGATGCTACACAATTTGGTTCAGGGTTGACAAATGATGGTACCTATGTTGCCAATGCTGCAACCAACTATATCAATACTGCTTCTTCGCTAAAAGATGCGACCGAAAAACTTGATGGTCAGGCAAAAACTAATGCTGATAACATTGCAACGAATAAAACTGGAATAACTGGTTTGAATACTCAGGTTAGCACAAACTCCAGTGATATCCAGACTATAGAAACAACAATTGAAGACAATATTTCCAAAATCACTGGCTTAATTTCTAGAGTTGGTCTTACCGAAAGTGATATAGAGACTATCGAAACAACGGTTGCAAACAATATTACCGAAGTCTCTGGTCTAGTTACACAAGTAGGAGCTAACCAAAGCAATATTGAGAACATTCAAACAGCAATTGGAACTATCAATACAGCCATTCCAACTCTTACTACGAGCATTGCTCAAAAGGAAAACACTCTTAATAAATCTACAGACGGTACTTTTACTAATGAGAATGATATCAAATTCCCGACAGTAAAAGCAGTAAAAACTTATGTTGATGGAAAAGTAACAGCGATCAACAGTACTACTGAAGCATTTCAAACCGAATTGAATGCAACTCAGACTGGTGCCGGATTACAGACCAACGGTAGCTATGTTGCCAATACAACTTCAAACTACCTAAGCACTGCAAGTTCTTTGAAGGATGCGGATGAAAAGCTGGATATTCAGGCTAAGGCAAACGCAGAGGCAATTAGTACAATCAACACCCTTGATGTGGGAAGGATTTACCTTGGAAATCTAGAAAATAAAGCAACAGAAGTTGCCATATCAGGTGATATCACTCTTAATAATTCAGGAGTAAGTGCCATTGGTGCAAACAAAGTGAACAGTGCCATGATTTTGGACGAAACCATCTTGACGGCTGATATCGCCAACAATGCAGTAAATACTGACAAGCTAGATAACCTTGCGGTGACTGCTGAAAAGCTTGCTATCGCTGCAGTGACTGGTGACAAGCTTGCTAACTTTTCAGTAACTTCTGATAAGCTTGCTAACGCTGCAGTAACTGCAGACAAGCTTGCCACCTTATCAGTAACAACCTCCAAAATTGCTGATGCTTCGATTACTTCTTCAAAAATTTTAGATGGAACAATTACCAATGCAGTTATAAGTGCTTCTGCTGAAATTTCAGGTACCAAAATTAATCCAAATTTTGGAACTCAAAATATCATAACCTCAGGTAAACTTACCACAGGCGCCATAACACTACCGAATTTAGATGGTACCACTGGTCAAGTTCTTTCTACAAATGGTGATGGTGTAGTAACTTGGATAACTCCTTCTTCAGCGTCTAGCAGTGATTTTGTGGATTTGACAAGTGATCAAACTGTAGGAGGTGTTAAATCCTTCGAAAATGATATACTCGTTAATGGTCAAAATATTGGAAGTGGTGCGAGTAATGATAATTCAAATATTGCTTTCGGTAATGGGGCATTGGAAAAGAACGTTTATGGACAAAACAATACAGCATTGGGCGCTTTGGCCTTGACAAATAATACCGATGGGGATATGAATACAGCTGTTGGTAATGGTGCAATGTATTATAATACTACAGGGATACAAAACACTGCAACTGGTCGTTATGCACTTTTTTCAAATACAGAGGGAATTTATAATACTAGTTTGGGTTTTGGAGCAGGTAGTTCAATAGAAGGGTCCAACAACACCATGGTAGGTGCAAATACGAATGGCACGGCAACCACTGAGAACTCTACTGCTCTGGGCTATGGAGCGATAGTAAGTACAGATAATACTATTCAATTGGGAAATACTTCAGTTACTGATGTAAAGACAAGCGGTACCCTTACAGCCAATGCTTTTGTGGGTGATGGGTCTCAACTTACCAACTTGCCATCTAGCGGTGGCCTAGTGAGTATCATTGAAGGCGAAAACACAGGCTACCGTAGAGCCGATGCCAATGCCGCTAATTATGGAGATATTGGTAACGGTGCTGTGGATTTGAGCATTTCTGACTATTCAAATTCACAAAATGGAGCTACTGGATATGCTTCAGTAGCCATGGGAGAATTAACAATCGCATCAGGTGCCAATTCCACAGCAATGGGAAATATTACTGAAGCGTCAGGAGATGGTTCCACAGCAATGGGGACAGCTACAGGTGCATCTGGAATTCGTTCTACTGCTATGGGATTTAGTACTTTTGCATCAGGACCCTATTCTACAGCAATGGGACGCCAAGGAAGAGCAACAGGGGAAAATTCCACCGCAATGGGAAGTGCTACTACCGCATCAGGAACTAATTCTATAGCAATGGGATTTTTCACAAGGGCTTCCGATTATGGTTCTTTAGTTTTAGGACAGTTTAATAGTAGAGGGAGTACTGCAACAAGTGCTACTGCTTTTTCTGCTAATGCCCCTGCCTTGGTAATTGGTAATGGAACAGGCTCCTCTGCAAAAAGCGATGCCTTTGTAGTCGATTTTTCAGGTAATGTTACTTCTAGTGGTACCCTAACAGCAGGAGCAATTACCCTTCCTAACACAGATGGTTCTTCTGGTCAGCTTTTGTCAACCAATGGATTGGGTACAGTTACTTGGACTTCATCACTCGCAGATGGGACTACTGCTACTACTCAAGCAGCCAATGATAATTCTAATAAGATAGCTACTACTGCCTACGTTGATCAGAAGGTAACCAGCGGTTCGGTACTAGATATGGAAATCCAATCGCTTGATGGGGCTATGGTTGAGGGAGTGAAAACCATTTTTCTTTCAAATCAAATTAGCAATAATGTTGAACTACTAACTTTAAATGGTGGGGTAAAAGGACAGGAAATCAATCTTGTTTTTGCTCCATCAAATTTCGAATCTTATATGACTTTAATTATAAATCCAGGTGGGAATATGGGTATTTTTCCAGGTGTCAGTTTCTCCACTGGAATGACAGGAGGTATTGTGTTAATCTTCGATGGGCAATATTGGAGAGTTATGAACAGACCAAATAACTCATTTTAAAGATAATTGTATTCAGTTTGTCTATTTACATCCAACTCAAGGACGCTAATGTATAATAATAAAATATGTTTATTCCTCTTAGGAATGATTCTCGGAACTGGTTCAAACCTTTTGGCCCAAGGCTTGACCCTTTCCGGTGATGCAGCCCTCTTTGTTAACTCTCAGGGGATGGTAGTTTCCACAGGGAGTCTGAAACTTTCCGGTACCAGTCAGGTGCATGGAGTAGAAGCTGTTCTCCTGACGGCTTCAGATTTCATCGAAATGAAAAGCCCTGACGCTCGATTGGTTACAGGACAGATTTTAAATTCCTTAAATATTCCTGTTGGAATAGGAAGTAGGGCTTCTCTAAACCTTAAGCCAGGTTCAAATCCTGCTTCCTTCTCTATTGGTATGGACAAGAGTGAAGAAGAAAATTCACTTCCTTTTAAATGGAAAATCAGAAATGTTTCAAGCAACCAAGAATTGAAAACAGGAATTGACTTTTCTTGGGAGAAAGCTGTTGAGCCAGCAGATTTTGAATTAAAAGCATTGCTTATTGAAGAAGATGGAGAGTGGGAACTTCCTTTAAATCAGCAAGTCGGTGAAAACATGATTTCGCTTGTCGATTTTTCTGAGTTTGAGAAAGAGGGGTCTTTTTTCATAGTCAAAAATTTCACAAGAGATTCTGATGAAGATGAAGTGCCCGATATCATTGAAATTAAGAATACTACTGATTTGAAAGATCCAGGAGTGTATTTAGATTCTGATGGGGATGGTGTACCTGACTACGTTGAAATTGTAGATGGAACAGATCCTTTTGACTCCAATGACTATAAAGATTCGGTATCGGATGGTGTGCCTGACTATATAGGTTTCAGATCTCCATTAGCCTTTCTTGATCTGGAAAATGTAAATATCCCTTGGGGGCTTCAGAATTATACACCACTTTTTCAAGACTCTGTATTGACTATGTTGGGTTCAGGAAGGCTATTGAAACTTCCTCTTAATTGGAATTATCAACAGCTGAATATTTACGCAAGAGGTACATATCCTGTCACAAGTGAGTTGGGACTACTTCCTAGAGGTGTTTTCAATGCTTATAATAAAATTGCTACGGTAGATGGTATCGTGCTTCCAAAGCTGGATCCACAGAATATCTTCTTATCAAATAATACTTTCGAAGCTCCAAAATCAAATCAAGAAGTAGCAATTGGATCTTTCATGGTAGAAGATGCTGTGGATAATATTCATTTAATAGGTTTTGAAAGTGGTGTGATGGATAATAATTTCTTTAAAATAGAAAATGATGTGCTCTACTGGAACAGTGAAGACCCTGCTGCAGGAAGAACAAATTTTGCAATCGCTGTTAAGGTCACAGATAGAGACGGAAATATCCTAGAAAAGAACTTCACGATTGAAAGGCAGCGAATTTCATTTGCCGGAATAGAAGTATTCAATACTTTCTCACCAAATAATGATGGCCACAACGATACTTGGGGAGTACCTGAATTGAGATATTATAGAAACGTCAGAATCCAAGTTTTCGACAGGGGGACAGATAGGTTATTCTATACCGAGAATCCAAATGAAATGTGGGATGGAACTTTCAATGGCAAAGAGCTACCAATCGGAACATACTACTGGACGATCGAAGTAGGAGAGACTGGAGAAGTAAGAAAAGGAATGTTAAATCTACTTAGAAAATAAGAATTAGGAATTAGGGAAAAGGTTAAAGGTTAAAGGGAGGACATCCTTTAACTTTTAACCTCGAACCTTTCACCTCAAAAAAAGCTATGAAAAAGATATTTATACTCGTAATAAGCTTCGGACTGAGCACGACCATATTCGCTCAATCAAGAAAATACATTTCTCAATTCAGTCACTTACAGGGTTACTATAACCCAGCGTTGACAGGCTATGAAGGTTCCATGATTCGCGGCTTTGTCCGCAATCAGTGGGCAGGTTGGGAGGGAGCACCGAAGACATACTTTGCCTCAGCAGAACTAGACTTCGGCCAACTCTCTGGTCAGGCCTCAGGAGATATCCTAGGCAAGAATGCCGCAGGAATATCTATCCTGCATGATCAATATGGTGCCTTTGCAGAAACAGAATTTGTGGCTAGCTATGCTTCGAGAATCCAAGTTGGAGAGAAGACCAACCTAAGGCTCGGCGCTGGCTTAAACTATCGCTCTATTCGTTTGGATGGAAATAGCATGACTACCGAACAAGCAGATGATCCGATTGTAGGACAGTACTTTGGGAGCTTCTCGAATATGCAGGTCTTGGACTTCAACTTAGGGATAGCGGTAACGCACCCTAACTACTATGTTTCCTATGCAGTACACCATGTAAATCAAGGAGCGATCAACTCGGGAGATGTGTTCATGGAGAGAATGCCTAGAGTAGGCATCTTCCAAGCAGGATATAGAAACAGGATCAATGATAATCTAGCAGTAGCGACCAACTTTATGTACAGAAGTCAGTCTGATTTACCAGACAACTTAGAACTCAATCTCAAGGTAGTATTGAAAGAAAAGGTTTGGATTGGAGGAGGACATAGAATAGACTATGCGAACAACTTCCAGTTTGGCTTGCTTTTCGACAAGATGCGAATAGGTTATATCTATGAGATGCCGATGTTGAGAAGCTACTTGCTATCGAATGTGACGCATGAATTTATGTTGACTTATGTACTATTTGGAGAGAGAAGGGGGATGATTTGGTAATGTTTCATAAAAAATTTCCTGCCAGCAAACTTGTAAAGTTAGTAATTTTGAGTTGATGAATTTTATTTTAAAAAAGAGTTAACACCAAATACAATTTAAATACTGAAAATTATTGCAATTTCTTTTTAGAATAAAAGCGTAAATCTTATTATATAGGAAATCATTCTTTATAGTGATATGCAGTGTATCTCTTGATTTACATTTTTCTTCATAAAAAAAAATAAGGTTTACATCAATTCTCACAAAAGAATTTTGAAGATCATCTTTATTAATTAAAACATCAAACAATTAGACAATCAAAGACAATCAAATGAAAGATTTTCATATACAAAGTAGAGTACTTAATCAATACTTGAAATATACTCTATTTTCAATCTTGCTATTAATTTCAAATATTCAAGTTGTTAATTGTCAAACAATTTCAATTAAGAATTTTGATTTTCAACAGGATGTTAATGATGATGTATTCAAAGACATGCTTGCCTACAGTTATTCATCCTCATCGAAAACTGGTTTTTCCACTAATGGAGCGAACAATGCTAGGTTGAAGAATAAGAGCGGTGAAAGATTTGGGACTATTTCAGAATTTATTCCTTCTGAAGTTATCACCTTCGATGATCAGGAGCATGTGAATGGGACCTCTTATGGAAATCCTTATACCATTGTGAACGGTAATGAAACTTTTGTTTTTACGCTTAGTGGTGGTGGTCCTACTAATCATGTTTACAGAACTACAGAAACCTTCTGTGCTAATAGTGGTTTTAATCACCTTTCGGCTGGTACTTCTAGTCAAACCACATGGACTATAGAGACGCAAAGCGGAAATGAAATCAATTTAGGGACAATTGATTTTCACAACATCTTCACGTGCTTTGCATTTACTTACAAACTTACAATTGAAGGTTTCAAAAATGGTATATCTACTGGTGCACAATCTTTTGACGTTGTTACAGGATTTAATAATGTCTTTAACTCAAATTCAAGCTTTGATGACGTAGATAAAATCGTAATTACTGCAGCAGATATCTCCAATTTAGGTATAGATGATATCGAATGGATATCAAACGCTTCCGCAAGTACTGCTCCAACTGTAACCACTTCCGCAGTTACCAATATTACTTCTTCGGAAGCTACTTTCAGTGGAGAAGTGACAGGAGATGGCGGAGCTACAGTTACTGAGCGTGGCTTTGTTTATGGAACTGAGACCAATCCGACTACTTCAAATACCAAAGTACAAGAAGGGACTGAAATAGGGTCTTTTTCGGAGGTAGTCACGGGACTTATTGCCGGAACAACTTATTATGTTCGTGCTTATGCCATTAATAGTGAAGGCACAAGCTATGGGGTAGTGGAGAGTTTTACGACCTCACCTCCTGTTGGTCTTTCAGCAAATGATGTTTCAACTTGTTCCGGATCTGAGGTAACCTTAACAGCCACTGGAACTGGTACAATTAAATGGTACGACGCAGCAACTGGAGGCAACCTACTTTTTCAAGGAGCTACTTTCGTCACTCCTGCTCTTTTGTCTAATACTACCTATTATTTACAGGATGATAACTTCAGTGGGACGAGAACACCCGTTAATGTTACCATTCTATTTGGTAGCATTTGCGGGAGTGTTATAGATAATGTGTTCACCTTAAAACTTCCATCGGGAGGAACAACGATTTTTGATTTAAATACTTTAATAAGTGGAAATAAGTTGACACTAATCGTTGCCAACACTCAAAACAGTCTTGTTCTTGCCTCTGATGTCAATGGTATCAGTACAAATGGCACTTCGACCATCACGGTAGATTTGGGAGAGTTTTCAACTTTTGCAGGATTGTCAGTATTAGGCAATTCAGGTACTGATCTGGTGACTATTGGTGTAGGTGGATTGGATTTCAGTGAATTGCCTGGTGCAGATAATCAATTAATTAACATAAACCTAAGTTCAGCTACCGATCAACTCACAGTATTTGGACCGATTAAAACAAAGGGAACAGGAGATTTATACATACAAAGTGGCTTAGGTTTCGATATCGGAGCAACTTTGACTACGTTGGATACCCTAACTATTCATTCAGGTGGAACGGTTACTCAGTCGTCCGCCATTTCCTCAAAAACTTTGATGCTAGGTAAGACTGGGAATACGGGTACCTATATCTTGACCAATTCATCAAACAATGCTGTTGACCTGCGTGCAGTAGCAACTGGTTCCATTAGCTACACTGATATGGATGGGATTATCGTAAGAAACGCAACGACTGCAGGAGATGTTACCATCTCTGCTGGGGGAAATATATCTGTGGAAAATACAGGGATTCAAATGAACTCTGGATCAGGAAGTGTAGAACTGACGAATAGTTCAGGTACAATCACGATCAAAGGAAATGGAATTAGAACTAAGGGAAATGTTACGGTAAATAGTGTCGGAACGATTTCTTCCATTAGTAAGGCTATAGATAATTCTTTAGGATCTGGCTTTATAAATATGACTAGTTCTACGGGAGGTATTACTTCTGCAGGAAATGGGCTACGTTCTAATGGTAATATTATATTAGAAGCTTCAGGTAGAATTACTATTTCAAGCAGTGGGGTTATTGGAGCTTCAGGATCTGGCGATATCATTATTACTAGTACGGACAATGAAGTGGATATTTCTGGACAAGGGGTTAGCTCTAGGGGGGAACTAACGGTACGGTCTAAAGGGAAGATTTCAACTAGTGGATCATCTGTTCGGAATAATAATGGCACTGGAATATTACAGCTTATTTCTTCAGAAGGTGGCATTACGACCAGAGGGACAGGAATTGTTTCAAGGGGTGATATTTTTATATCGGCAGCAGGAGATATTGCGCTAAACGATGGCTCAACAAATAATCGTTCAGGTACTGGAAATGTCAGAATAATTACGAGTTCAGGTTCAATCAATACCGGTTCTGGGGGAGTTACTTCAAAAGGAAAAGTAACCCTTTCAGGCACTGGGGACATCATGATAAGGGATTCGGGGGTTGATAACAGAGTGGGGACTGACAGTATTACAGTGAACAGCTCTGCCGGGAAAATCACAATAAATGGTAGTGGAATAGAATCAAAAGGCGTAGTGAAATTGAATGCTTCTGGGCTGATATCAGTAAGTGCAGGAGGGGTGGATAATACCTACGGAACAGGTAAAAATATTTTAGCGACAAGTACTTCTGGTAAAATAGAATTGACCGGTGCAGGTTTCAAATCTAAGGGGAATGTTTATGTAGAAGCGAATAATGGTGTAGATATTAACCGAGGCGGTGTTCAAAACCACTACGGAACTGGGGAGATCAGCATCAAATCAGTTACCGGTCAGGTTTCAGTATTTGATTGTTTCAATTGCTCAGACGCGGATTATGGAGTGAAATCTTTGGGTCAAATTACGATTGAAGCTGATTTGATTGATTTGACTGGTCCTGTGAATGCAAATACAAATACTGTATATGTCAAGCCTGCAAGTAATGATATGGCCATTGATTTAGGTGGTTTGGAAACTATGGGTATTCTTGGTCTTTCCGGAACAGAACTAGGACGGATTACAGCCAGTGAAATAATAATAGGTGATGAGAACAATACATTAGAGATTGTTGTCAACACCGCGCTTTCAACAGACTTAAACCTTACTTTAAAAGCAGCCACTGAATCTGGAACCCTTAATCTGAAAGAGTCACTTTCTGTTGGAAAAGTTGACTTGAGTGGAATCAGTAATTACCAGACCTCCATTCTCACGTCAACTACTTCAAATCAATTGATTGTGGCAGAGTCTGTCCAGTTAGGATCAGGACTTACATTAGAATTAAATTCAATAGCAGCCAATCTTAAAGCAGGGGATGAAATTTTATTGATTGATAATAAAGGGACTGAGGCTGTAACGGGTACTTTTAATGATTTGGAAGAAGGGGTGATTTTTGAAGAAGAAGACGAAAACTCTAATCCTATTTTCTTTAAGATCAGCTACCTAGGTGGAGATGGGAATGACGTGGTACTTGAAGTTATGTCATTAAATCTTCAGATCATTGTTGATTCTAAATCAAAAACACTGGGGGCAAAAGACCCTGAGTTTACAGTCAGCTATTCCTCAGCTCTAGGTGAGATCGACTTATCTAAATTGATAGGAGATCCAGTTTTTGACCGGGAATCCGGAGAAACTGTTGGGGCTTATGAGATTACTGCAAGTGGAATAACTTCTGATTTTTATGAAATCACCTATGTAGCTGGGAATTTGGCCATCCTCGGTCCGCCTGCTTTCCTTTCTAATCCTACCGTTTTGGAGATTGGCTATGGTGAAAATTACAGCTATCCGGTGAGTGCAAGTGAGGAGGGCGATTTAGAAACTATACTCTCTGCACCCGTTCTGCCTTCTTGGCTTGAGCTTTCAGCGGCAGGGGCAAGTCAATCTACTGTTCTTGCTAGCTTTCAAGAAGGAGATGACGTGATGAGTATAGCGGGAGATGGTGAAGGGAATATCTTTGCGATGACATTTGATGGAACAAGGATTTTCAAAGTTGCTCCTGATGGGACTTATGATACTTGGGCTTCAGGTCTATCCCAGAAAGTTTCTTTTTCAATGGCGGTAGATTCAGAGTACTTGTATATCGGAGTAATAAGTTTTGGAGAAATTCAGGATGGTCCTGCGCTGTTAAGGATTCCTATTGCCAATCCAAGTTTAGGGGAAGAGGTATGGCTTACCCAGGAAGAGTTGGGAGGAGCAGTGTTGAAAGTCATTTCAAAAGGAGACTATATCTATGCGACTGTTTTTTCGGAAGCTGGTGGTCTTCAAAAAATTCATAAACAAACAAAAGCAATAGAAAACTATCTTTCCGAAGTAGGGCCTTTGCTTGGATTTACATTTGACGAAAATGAAGACCTTTATTTCTTAAATTTCCCCAATGCACAGCAGGATTATGGAATTTTTAAATATGACGGTGCGACTAAAGAGCTTCTTGTACCAACAGAGAGTATAGGCGCATTTCCTTTGACAATCGAAAAATCCCAAGATGGTACTTGGTATATATCTTATATCAATGAAAGTAATGTAGGGGGAGTAAGGAAGTACGTGTCAGATTTTAGTTCATTTGAAGATGTGGACCAAGATATTGAAAGACCAGGTATTTTTCTTATGTTGATGACTCCCACTGGAAAAATTATTTATAGGGATGTATCATCAATACAAGGTAATCCTCAGCAAGGAACATTTGAAATTTATCAAGTATCCTTTGGGGCAACACTTAAAGGGGTTCCGAAAAAGTCTGATATCGGAGATCATCCGGTTACACTTCGGGCAACCAATGAAGCTGGATCGGTAGATCAAGAGTTTGTTATTAGAGTCGTTGATAAAACTTCTCCAGTTGTCACCTCTTTCAGTCCTGCAAATAATGCTACTGAAGTTGAGTTACAGCCTACTTTGTCCATTACTTTTGATGAGGAAGTTGTATTGGGTAATTCAGGAATAGTTAAGCTTGGTAAAGTTGGTATTGATGGATGTACCATTGAATCCTTCTTGGAGTATGATTTGAGTGATGTTAAAGATAGATCAGTATTTGAGCTTTCTGGGGACAAACTTACAGTCTCATTTAAAATTAGTGAGAATCTTCCTGTAAATAGTCAAGTCATTGTGGAAATCCCTTCAGGTTTTGTAGCAGATTTGATAGGAAATCAATTTGCAGGCTTTTCAGCAATCACTTATACCTGGTCATTCACTACAATTAATAAAAATGAACAAACGATCACATTTGATGAAATAGAAAATAAGACTTACGGAGATGCCAAATTCACTTTAGGAGATGCGGTAACAGACCAAGGTTTAATTGTAACTTATACTGCGGAGGATCCAAATGTTGTTAGCATAACAGGGAATCAGGCAACGATTTTAAAAGTAGGTTCGACTAAAATCACAGCCATTCAAGTTGGAGATGAGGAAAATTTCGGAGCTACACCAGTTCAGAGGATATTGAATGTCGATAAGGCCACCTTAATGGTCACTGTGAATCCAAGTCAGATAAAGGTTTATGGGCAATCAGATCCAACTTTTGATTATAAAGTGACTGGTTTTGTGAACGAAGAGGAAGCATCAAATATTCTGACTGGTACACTCAGCAGAGATAATGGTGAAGAAGTTGGAAACTATGCGATCAACCAAGGAGACTTGAGTTCAAATGATAATTATGGAATCTCCTTCACAGGAGCTGACTTTACCATAATCCCAGCAACGGTAACGGATGTTGAATTCAAGGACGATAGCTTCGTTTATGACGGAACGGCTAAGTCCCTTGTGATTACAGGTGAGCTTCCGGAAGGAACCTCAGTAGTATACAGCAACAACAGCCTGACCAATGTTGGAAGCCAGACGGCAACTGCAACAATCACGGGAAGTAACTACACTACACAGGAATTGACCGCTACTTTGGCGATCACCCCAGCTACGGTGACGGGAGTTGAATTGAAGGACGCCAACTTCATCTACGACGGTATTTCCAAGTCTCTTGCGATTACAGGTGAGCTTCCGGAAGGAACCTCAGTAGCATACAGCAACAATAGCATAACCAATGTTGGAAGCCAGACAACAACAGCAACGATCAAAGGTGCTAACTACATTACTCTGGAATTGACAGCGACTTTGGCCATCACCCCAGCTACGGTTACGGGAGTTGAATTGAAGGACGCCAGCTTTGTTTATGACGAAACTTCCAAGTCTCTTGCGATTACAGGTGAGCTTCCGGAAGGAACCTCAGTAGCATACAGCAACAATAGCATAACCAATGTTGGAAGCCAAACGGCAACTGCAACGATCACGGGAAGTAACTACACTACACTGGAACTGACAGCAATTTTAGCGATCACCCCAGCTACAGTGACGGGAGTTGAATTGAAGAGTACCAGCTTCATCTACGACGGTATTTCCAAGTCCCTTGGGATTACAGGTGAGCTTTCGGAAGGAACCTCAGTAGCATACAGCAACAATAGCTTAACAAATGTTGGAACTAATGTCGTAACAGCTACCATAAGCGGCTTGAATTATAAGACTCTTACGCTTAGTGCAGAGTTAAAAGTGACTCCAGCTTCAGTTTTAATTACGGCAACTGATAAGTCAAAAGTCTATGGCGAAGCCAATCCAGCCTTAACCTTTACTTACACAGGTTTGGTGAATGGTGATACACAAGTAGCAACAGAGCCAAGCATCGCAACAACTGCTACGGCAAGCTCAAATGTTGGAACTTATCCGATTACTTTATCAGGTGGAGTAGATGCGAATTATGACATCATTTTGGTTAATGGAACACTGACAGTTGGTCAAAAAGCAGTAACCATCACAGCTGAGAACAAGTCGAAAGTTTATGGCGAAACAAATCCAGCTTTGACTTTCACTTACATAGGTTTGGTGAATGGTGATACGCAAACAGCTATAGAACCAAGTATCAGCACAGCAGCCAACACAGGTTCAAATGTTGGAACCTATCCAATCACTTTAACAGGAGCATCAGATGCAAACTATGATATTACTTTGGTTGCAGGAGAGTTGGAAGTAACCCAAGCTAATTTGACCATCACTGCAGATGACAAGTCGAAAGTTTATGGTGAAGCAAATCCAGCCTTAACATTCACTTACTCAGGTTTGGTAAATGGAGATACACAAGTAACTACAGAACCAAGCATCAGCACAACAGCCACGACAGATTCGAATGTTGGAACATATCCAATCACCTTGACAGGAGCATCAGATGCGAACTATGGCATCACTTTGGTTGATGGAGGGTTGGAAGTGACACAGGCTACTTTGACCATCACAGCCAATGAAGGACAGTCTAAAGTCTTTGGAACGGCTGATCCGGTATTGAGCTATTCTGCAACAGGTTTTGCAGCTGGTGATGATGAACAAGTATTGACTGGTACTTTGACAAGGAATGCGGGTGAAGCTGTAGGAACATATCCAATCAATCTTGGAAGCTTAGCAGCTGGAGGAAACTATCAGATTGTATATACAAGCGCAGATTTTGAGATTATCCCTGCGGTGATTGAGGCGGTCATGCAGCCTGCCCCAATCGAGACAGTTTGGGGAGTTTATCCAGGTTTACCTTCCACAGTCACAGTAATGACAACTGATGGTCAATTCCTATCATTACCGATCACATGGGATTTACAAACCTTGTATGTATTCGGGAATGGAGAATATCCACTAACGGCAAGCATTAATTTACCATCAGGAATTCTGAATACGGAAGCGTTGACAGTTGAGATCGTAGTGACTGTTCTTCCTAAGCCAGCACCAGAGGATATTCTGCTTGACAACAACAGTTTTGAGGCGGAAGCTGGACAGAATTTTATCGCAGTAGGTAACCTGACCGTAATCGACCCAATCGATAATCAGCATGATATTTCATTGGCGGATTTGGCCTTTGACAATGTGTATTTCCAGATCAACAATGGAACCTTATT
>NZ_BMFD01000019.1:30815-56814 GCF_014637795.1 Belliella aquatica
TGTGCAGGATCGTGATGGAAATATCCTTGAAAAGGAATTTACAATCGTCAGAAATAGGACATCGGTGAGCAATATTGAAATCTTCAACTCTTTCACTCCGAATGGAGATAATGTAAACGAGACCTGGGGTGTGGAGGAATTGAGATTCTACAAAGTAGTAAGAATTCAGGTTTTCGACAGAGGAGGAGAAAGAGTATTCTACACAGTGAATCCAGATATCCGCTGGGATGGGACTTTGAATGGCAAAGAGCTACCAATCGGAACGTATTACTGGACGATCGAAGTAGGAGAGACTGGAGAAGTAAGAAAAGGGATGTTGAATCTGTTAAGAAAGTAAAAAGGTAAAAGGGACTAGGAAAAAGGACGAGTTTGTAAATAAACGACTCGTCACCCCTTCCCCTAGATAAAACCAGCGCTGCAACCTGGCCCTTCGCTAAATTAGTCCACTGGACTAATTTTTAACGCTCAGTCCTCCTCAAAAATATAAAATCATGAAAAAAACAATCATCTTATTTATAGGAATAGCCCTTGTAACGACAACGGATATTCTCGCTCAATCAAGAAAATACATTTCCCAATTCAGCCACTTACAAGGCTACTATAACCCAGCGCTGACGGGTTATGAAGGTTCTATGCTGCGTGGCTTTGTCCGGAATCAGTGGGCAGGCTGGGAGGGAGCACCGAAGACTTACTTTGCTTCAGCAGAACTGGATTTCGGTCAACTCTCAGGTCAGGCCTCAGGAGATATTCTGGGCAAGAATGCCGCAGGGATCTCCATCCTACATGATCAGTATGGAGCCTTTGCTGAGACAGAATTTGTGGCTAGCTATGCTTCGAGAATCCAAGTTGGAGAAAAGACCAACCTGAGATTGGGAGCAGGTTTAAACTACCGCTCTATCCGTTTGGATGGGAATAGCATGACGACGGAGCAAGCAGATGACCCGATAGTAGGACAATACTTTGGGAGTTTCTCTAATATGCAAGTGATAGACTTCAATTTGGGACTTGCCCTGACACACCCAAGTTACTATGTGTCCTATGCAGTACACCATGTAAATCAGGGAGCGATCAACTCAGGAGATGTGTTTATGGAAAGAATGCCAAGAGTAGGCATCTTCCAAGCAGGATACAGAAATAGGATCAATGATAATCTGAGTTTGGCAACGAACTTCATGTACAGAAGTCAGTCTGATTTACCAGACAACTTAGAACTCAATCTCAAGGTAGTATTGAAAGACAAAGTATGGATTGGAGGAGGACATAGAATAGACTATGCGAACAACTTCCAGTTTGGGATGCTCTTTGATAAGATGGGAATTGGCTATATCTACGAGATGCCGATGTTGAGAAGCTATCTACTTCCGAATGTGACGCATGAATTTATGTTGACCTATGCGCTGTTTGGAGATAGGAGAGTGATGATTTGGTAGGGAGTTTTATCTGGATAGAAGTGGGTGAATGCTTGGGACTAAACATTACAATGTCAACCATTAAGTGAAGGGCACTTGTCGATATCCTATTCATGACATGTTTGACTCAAAGCCAAAAGTAAACGAATGACATTTTATCTCTACACTTATCACTATGTATAAAGTCTTTTCGAGTGATTTTCTAAAATTTACTGTATGTAGTATTTAAGTCTTTATTTGGCTGACTCACATAGCCTGTTTGAACTCTATTAAGTTTAAATAGAGCCATTACTTTAAATTAATTTGTTAATAAATCATATCATGAGTTTTAATACCATTATTAAAAATAAATACTGTTTTAATTTAAGCTTATCAAGTTTTAACGCTATTGTTTATAAGCGATATATCCTTCTTCTTTTATTGTCTCTGATTTCTCTAAGTGGATTTTCCATGCAGATTTTTGTCAAGACATTGACAGGAAGAACAATTACTTTAGACGTAGAGCCAGGTGAATCGATTGAAAACGTAAAGATAAAATTACAGGATCGTGTAGGTTATTCTACATCTATAATAAATTTGATTTTTGCAGGTAAATTATTGGAAGATGGGAGAACCTTAAGTGATTACAACATTCAAAAAGAGGCTACCCTTTATGTTTTACTTTTTGGAGGTGGAGAAGGGACATCAGAAAGTCCTTATCTTATAAAAACTTGGAAACATCTAAATGATGTAAGATTTGCATTAAATGCTCACTTTGAATTGGTGAATGATCTTACCGAGAATTTACCAGACTATGATTTTTATGCTTCTGCTACAGCTAACTCAAATTCAGGTTGGTTACCCATAGGGGATGAAGATCATTTTTTTGCTGGGCATTTTAATGGTAATTCTCATATTATAAATGGTTTAGTTATTTCCAGACCTATGACAAATGAGGTAGGGTTATTTGGTCGGGCTAGTGGAGCTATTATAAAAAATGTAGGATTAATAAATACCTCGATTGTTGGTCAAGATTTTACTGGTGGAATTATAGGAAAAAATTATGAAGGTAGTCTTGAGTCTTCTTATGTTTCAGGAGTGATTACAGGAAGGTATCAGGTAGGGGGATTAATAGGAATGACAACTGGAGGAACGTTTTCTAAATCATTTAATAATGCCTCAATTACTGGCCAAGATAATACAGGTGGTCTAATAGGAACTTTCCAGGGTGGGTCCATATCTGACTCCTATAATTCTGGTAATATTATAGGAGGTGCCAGAGCCGGTGGTTTGGCTGCAATTGTAACTCAGGGTGGAACCATTACAAGATCATATTCTTCTGGTAGTATTTCAGGTTCAAATGGGGGCGAGTTAGGTGGATTAGTAGGTCTTGATTTTGGAATGGGTGCAATTATAAATTCATTTTGGGATGTAGAAACTAGTAAACAAACTACTTCAAGTGGCGTTGGAGGAAAGGGTAAAACGACTTCAGAGTTAAAAAGTCTAATCACTTTTACGGAATCTGAGTGGGATTTTACACCCGATACTGGGATTTGGTCTATAGTGGAAGGCGAAATGATTTCATATCCCTATTTAAAAGAAATTGATTATGATTTACCCGATACTGATCCTGCAGTGAATCCTATACCTGGACTAAACTTACTTAATGAAAGTAGTTCTGAGTCTTCTCAAGCAGAAAATTTAACTACCATTTCAGGAATCGTTACGATTCCACAAGATTTTGCGATATTATTTCCAAATGAATTTAATGAAGGAGATGAATTTTATTATGAAATTCACTTTGATTTAGCTGTCAAAGCAGATAGATTGAATGGAACTTTTGGAGCAGTTTATAACAGTGCGGTTAAAGGCGGGAAATTGAAGCCCGTAAATCAAAATAGCCTTAAATGGATTAATTCTGAAGTTGATTTAGAAGTTAAAAATGTTGCTCTCAATAAAAATAGTGAAAGCCTTACAATTCAGATGAAAGCTTCAGGCTCTATTCCAGACTTGGGAGGAAATCCATTTGAAGATTTCAACCTAAGCTTTAACTTTCTAAATATTTATGATTTTGAATTAGAAGGGAAAGATCCAGATTACGCATTTTTAGATGTGACAAATCCTAATTTTTCATTTTACAATACAGGAAGTGTTTTTGCTGAGATTCGAGATGCTAATTTTGAAAGTCAAAGTTTATCGCATTCCTTTTTATTCCATTCGGGCATAGGGGTAGAAAACGACCCTTATCAGATTGAAAGTTGGACTCATCTCCAGAATATAAATTTAGTAGCTGATAAGGGTTTTTACTTTGTCTTAAATAATGATTTGGATGAAAATAGTGCAGGTTATAATTTACAGGTGAAAGATGATGAGACACTTGCCAATGGAGGATTGGGTTGGAATCCTATTTCCAATAAAGTTTTTACAGATGAAGGAGGGTTAGCTTCTAGGATTTACTTCGATGGGAATAATAAAACAATAAAAGGGCTTGAAATAAATGGTCAAAGTGAACTGGGACTTTTTGGGGATATTAGAGGAGGATTAAGATCTGAACGAATCTTGGCTATCAAAGATCTTTCATTAATCAATTCCAAAGTAACTTCTACGTTGTCTGCCGTAGGTATTTTAATTGGTCATGCAGAGGCAAACCTTGAGCTTCATAACATCCATGTTCATGGCGTGGTAAACCAAACATCAGGCTCTAATGCAGGCGGGATGATAGGACATTTTAAAACCGATACTGAATATACAGCGAACCTTTCCTTTTTGACAGCCGATGTTCAAATAACTGGAAGAGGTGATGTAGGAGGATTAATTGGAAGAGCACAAACAGCTGGAGAAGCATTAATTACCGATTCTTGGGCGACTGGAGATGTTTCCTCTCAAGGATCAAATATTGGAGGATTGATAGGAAGTAACGATAGATCCCTTCTTACTCTTAGAAAATGTTTCGCGACAGGTAATGTGTCAAGCGGAGATAGAGCCGCAGGGGGGCTTGTAGGGCAATTACAGGGCAAAATATACGAATCTTATGCAATAGGAAATGTAACCGGAAATAGAGAAGTTGGTGGTTTGGTTGGGGATATAGACAATTCAGCATCAGAAATTGTGAATTCTTATGCCTTAGGAAATGTCACTTCCATAGCTACTGAAGGAGGACCGGATGCGGGAGGACTCGCAGGTGAAATCAGAGCAGACTCGAAGGTAATCAACTCCTATGCAGTGGGCAAAGTTACAGTTAGCTCCTCCCTATTCATTGGAGGTGGATTACTAGGAGAAGCTGGTGCTTTGGTAACGAATTCTTTCTGGAATCTAACAGATAATCCTAGTCTTCAAGGTGTAGGGAGAGAAAAAACATTATCTACCAATGATCCAGATGGAGTGATCGGCAAATCCGCAGCAGAAATGAAGTCTTTGGCTACTTTTACCGCAGACATTCATCCAATTGATTGGGATTTTAATTCAATATGGAAAATTGAAGAGGTTTCAAATAGGGGTTATATTTCCTTTCCTTATTTACAAGCATTCACCTATGATGAAATTGAAGTAGAACCTGAGGTAAACCCTATTCCAGGACTTAAACTTCTTTTTGCAGGAGGAAAGGGGACGGAAGAAGTACCCTATCAAATATCCAATTGGGATCATTTATACAATGTTCGGTATGAATTGAATGCCTTTTATGAATTGCAAAATACTTTGGATTCAAATACTGTTGGTTATTCGGACTACGTGAAAGATGGGGAGTCCTTAGTTAATGAAGGGAAAGGATGGGAGCCTATTGGAAATGAAGAATTTAATTCTTTTAAAGGATCATTTGAAGGAAATGGCTATTCAATATCAGATCTTGCTATTAATCGGCCTGAAGAATATCGCGTTGGATTATTTGGGATGCTTAAAGAAGGTAAAATTTCAAATCTTGGTTTGACTAATGCGGTTATATATGGAGATAATCAAGTTGGTGGACTTGTAGGTTATTTGTATAATAAATCATCAATTATAAATTCATTTAGCTCTGTTACCATTACAGGGAATGGTGGAGTTGGAGGACTTGTTGGTTCTTTGACGTTTTCTTCAATTGAAAATAGTTTTAGCAATTCCAGTGTTCAAGGAAAATTAGCTGTTGGCGGTTTGCTTGGGCAAGCTTATGTTGGCGGGGTTTCAGATAGTTATAGCCTTGGTGTTGTTATGGGAGAAGAATTCACTGGGGGTTTAATTGGCAGCATTGGGGGAGAGTTAGCTTTTAATTCGACTCTAAATAATAGTTATAGCGCTACAAAAGTAGTATCTAAAGATTCGAATGGTGGCTTAGTAGGTCATGTGAATGAAAATGTAACAATTTTAAATTCTTTTTGGGATTTAGATTTATCAGGTCAAAATAGTAGCGCTGGTGGAGAAGGTAAAACTACAGATCAGATGAAGATGCTAAGCACTTTTTCAAATGCTGATTGGGATTTTACGGAAGGTACAGGGATTTGGGAAATCAAACAGGAGCAATTTATATCCTATCCCTATTTTCAGTCTATTACTTATGATAGTCCAGAAGAAACTACTCAGATAAATCCTATTCCTGGACTTGAGCGAAGTCTAGAAAATACTATTGATTTTGAACAGTTAAAGAATGAATTTTATGGTTCAACTCCATTTGATCCAGGTGCTACAGCTAGTTCAGGAGATCAGGTTACTTATTCCAGTTCCAACACTGATGTGGCTGAAATTGAAAATAACAAGATTGTTATCAAAAGTGTTGGTGAGACGACTATAACGGCAAGCTTGGTAAATATCTTTGGATATTCCGATGCGATCCCTGTATCACAAGAGCTAAAAGTGTTACCCAAATCAATTGGTGTTGAAGGTATAGTTGTTAAAAACAAGTTGTATGATGGTACAGGTGTAGCGAGTATCTCTGGTAATGCAAGCCTTGAAGGTGTGATAGGAGAAGATGATGTAGTTTTAAGTGGTGAACCCATATTCACTTTTGAACAGACCAATTCAGGAGAAAACATCAATGTTCTTGTGACAGGCTGGACACTGACTGGTGAATCAGCCATCAATTATAAGTTAGTTTTGCCTTCACTTACTGGAACAATTAATAAAGCTCCCCTCACGATCACAGCGAAAGAAGGTCAAAACAAAGTTTTCGGAGATGGTGATCCGAGGTTTATTTACATTGCGACTGGCTTTATAAGCAGCGATGATGAAAACATCCTGAGCGGAGCCTTGGCAAGAACAGTTGGAGAGAATATAGGTACCTACACCATAAATCAGGGAGATTTAAGTGCAGGCGATAACTATGACATCTCTTTTACGGGAGCAGATTTTGACATATCTCCAGCTACAGTAACAGGAATCGATTTCAAAGATGGCAGCTTCGTGTATGATGGAACTTCCAAGTCAATTGTTATTAGAGGTGATCTTCCAAAAGGAACTTCTGTATCATATAGCAATAACAGCCTAAGCAATGTTGGAAGCCAGACGGTAACCGCAACGATTACAGGTACAAACTATACGACGCTGGAATTGACCGCTACTTTGGCGATCACCCCAGCTACGGTGACGGGAGTTGAATTTAAGGAAGGCGGCTTCGTTTATGACGGAACTTCCAAGTCCCTTGCGATTACAGGAGTACTTCCGACAGGAACTACAGTAGCATACAGGAACAATAGCTTAACGAATGTTGGAAGCCAAACGGCAACAGCAAAGATCACAGGTGCTAACTATACCACTCTGGAATTGACCGCTACTTTGGCGATCACCCCAGCTACGATGACGGGAGTAGAATTCAAGGACGGCAGCTTCGTTTATGACGGAACTTCTAAGTCTCTTGCGATTACAGGAGCACTTCCGACAGGAACTACAGTAGCATACAGGAACAATAGTTTAAGGAATGTTGGAAGCCAGACAGCAACCGCAACGATTACAGGAGCTAACTATGTTATGCTTGAATTGACAGCTACTTTATCCATCACCCCAGGTACAGTGACGGAAGTTGAATTTAAGGACGGCAGCTTTGTTTATGATGGAACTTCCAAGTCTCTTTCGATTAAAGGATCACTTCCAGCAGGAACTTCATTGCAGTATTCTAACAACAGGCTGACCAATGTTGGAAGTCAGACGGTGACGGCAGCTATTACAGGTGCTAACTATGCCACACTGGAATTGACTGCTAATTTGACGATTACCAAAGCAATGGTAACGATTACCGCGTTGGATAAGAGTAAAGTTTATGGTGAAGAAAATCCAATTTTAAACTTTACTTACTTAGGTCTGGTCAATGGAGATAAAAAAATAGCAATAGAGCCTAGTATTAGGACCACAGCAATAGTTGATTCAAATGTTGGAACTTATCCAATCATTTTGGATGGTGCATTAGATGCAAATTATGACATCACTTTAGTTTCTGGAAATTTGGAAATAGTGCAAGCAAACTTAAAGATTACTGCTGAAGATAAGCTTAAAATTTATGACCTTGAAGACCCTGAGTTCACTTATACAGTTGAAGGTTTGAAAGGGGAAGATCAATTAAAAGGTAGATTATCGAGGGAACCCGGAGAAGATGTAGGGGAATATTCGATTACGATTGGAACTTTGACAGGAGGCTTAAATTATCTAATTGATTTTTTACCTGGAAAGCTAAATATCGTATCGACAGAGGTTAAAGAGGTTTTTGAAATTGGTTCTATTAATATGAATTGGGGTTCTACTGTTGATTTACCACATACGATACCTTTGTTGGCGACAAATGGAAGGCCATATTTTGTTAATGTGACATGGGATCAATCCACTTTGAATAGGTTTAAGAGAGGAGAATATGTTCTAGAGGCTTCCATAGCAGACAAATCGTGGATCAAAAACCTTGAAAATTTGAAAGCATATATAAAAATTACTGTGATGCCAAAACCTGCACCTCAAAACATATTATTATCAAATAATACATTTGAAGCTCCAAAGACAAATCATGAAATTGCGATTGGATCATTGTTGGTAGTAGATCCAATAGATAACCAGCATGTGTTGGGACTTCCTATTGGAATGAAAGACAACAAATATTTCCAAGTGATCAATGATGTATTATACTGGAGCAATGAGGACCCAGCATCTGGAAAGACGAGTTTTACAATTGTTGTAAGGGTCACAGATAAGGATTTAAATACCTTGGATAAGGTTTTTACAATAGAAAGGATTAGAAAAACAATATCAAATATAGAGGTATTTAACTCATTTACTCCAAATAATGATGGGGTAAATGACACCTGGGGACTTCAAGATTTAAGATACTATTCCGGAGTCAGAATTCAAATATTTGACAAAGGAGGAGAAAGAATGTTCTATACCGAGAATCCAGATTTCCTTTGGGATGGAACAATTAATGGAAAAGAATTACCTGTAGGAACCTATTATTGGACTATCGAAGTAAGAGAGACAAAAGAAGTGCGAAAAGGAATTTTGAATCTCTTTAGGAAGTAGATATTAGGAAAAGGGGGAAGGCAAGGGTTCAGTGAACAATTCGGTGTTACATTATTACGCTATGACTTTTCCCCTTTACTCTATAGTAATTAATTTATGAAAAAGATAATCAAGTTCTTCATAAGCCTATAAAGGAGAATGCTGCTCTTCTCAAAATCTTGTAAATTGATTTGACAGTACTTAAAACAAGTATTAAATCTCTTAAACTATTTTGATTATAAATTTCTATAGAAAAAAGTAGCAATTAATCAAATACCCTATTTATGCCAACAAAAGAACCAATAGATACTATCAAATATAAAATTACTGTAGCTATAGAACATCAACAGTTATACAAGAATCCTTACTTGAGCTTAACTTATTTTGCAGCATCCTTGAATGTTTCTTATGGAATGCTTTCAGATATAATTAAAGAAGAGTATGGAATGGGTTTTCGAATGTATTTGAATAATATTAGGATAAGTAAAGTTTTGGAGGAAATTGAGCGGCATGGAACAACTTTAAAAGTTAGTGATTATGCTAGATTAGTAGGATTTAGCTCTAGAGTGACTTTTTTCAATGCTTTTAAATCCAGGATGGGTATTTCGTTAATGAATTATCTTACAGAAATAGATAAAAATAATGTATTAGACATATTGGAAGAAAATAGAACAGATAAATTAGATGAAGAAGAGCTTCGTAATTGACTGATAACTAATCAAAAAAGACAACCACTTACCGGTCTTTTTTTTATAGCATTTAGGCGCTTTGAGGAAACCTAAAGACCGTATATTCTTTTTATATGGAAATCCATTTCTTTATTCGTAGCCATATGTAGTATCATATTAAGTTCAATTCAATTTGTTAACATTAGATGTTGATCTATTGAAATTTATTAAGTTAATAAAATGTGAAGTATAATCACAGTAAAATATTCACATACGGGCGTCTTTCCAGCTAATCTTTTATATTTATAGGCTATTCTTTAGGTTATTCTTTCAATTCTGATAATACTTTAAAAAAACCTCTTCTGATCGGAATGTTAGTGTCTTTAATAATTAGCTCTTTGGAATTGAATGATATAATCTTATTTACATTTACTAAATATGATTTATGAGGTCTGATGAATAGTTTGTCTGGAAGTTTTTCTTGTAAATCTTTTAAGATGTCACGTACCGTATATGATTTAACTGTAGTAATAATTTTTGTGTAGAGCCCATCGGCTTTTAAATATAAAATATCGTTCAAAGGAATTGGCACGAGATAGCCCTTATCTCTAATTTTTAAATTTAAATTACCATAATCCTTTGGAGAAATAGCATAAGGTTTTGATTTCAATGCAAGATAAATGGCAGTTTTAAGACTTTCTGCTTTAAATGGCTTAAGTAAATAGCCATCATATATGACATTTGAAATTCTATCTAAATAAGTCTGATCCGAATAGGCAGTTAAAAAAATAATGGGGATATTATATTTATCTTTGATAGTATAGCATAAGTCAATACCATCCATCTCACCTTTGATTTGAATGTCCATAAGAATCAAATCAACTTTTGATGTTTCTAAGAAAGTTAGAGCAGTCTGAGCTTCAGGATGAATACCAACGACATTGTAACCAAAATTTTCTAGTATTTCTTTAATATTGAGAGCTAGGTCAAACTCGTCTTCTACAATTAGAATATTTTCCATATAATTTTAAATATAACTTTTAATTACGGATACAATCCACTTCACTAAAATTAATAGCTTAAAAATGTAAATAAAGTGTCAAAAAAAGTCCTTTTTATGGGTTTAATTTGTAATTAATTATGATCAACAGCGAAGCGATTCTTAAAGCAATAGGAGAGGCTTATTTTATTCTACAAAGTAAGGATAAAATTAAAGAGGCCATCCCCCTAATCTTAAAACTACTAGGTGAAGCTACACATGTTGATAGGGTTTATATTTTTCAGAATTATAAAGGGGAAAATGAAGAACTTCATTTCTCACAAAAATATGAATGGGTAGCTGAAGGAGTAACCCCGCAAATTGATTTTGAAGAATTGCAAAATGTTCCTTGGTCTGTGTTTCCTATTGTAGCAGAAAAGCTTGCTCGAAATCAAGTTATTAATGAGGTCCTTACTGAGGAGTCTAATGGCAAGGATTTTTATGATACCATGTCAGAACAAGGTATTCTTTCGTTTCTTTTTATACCGATAATGGTTGATCATAAATTCTGGGGTTTTCTAGGGTTTGATAATTGTTCTTCAAAAAACATTTACTCAGCTGAACAAGCTGCTGCACTCCATGCTTTTGCATCTACTTTAGGTTATACAATTTTATCAAAAAGGCAAAAAAAGAGAATTCTTAAGGCAAAGGAAGTATATTCTTTTTTAATTAATAATGTTAACGAGGTGATTTTTAAATTGGATAGTGAATGTAATTGGCTATTTATTAATAAGCAATGGGATAGACTTACAAAATTCTCTGTGAAGTCTACTTTGGGGAATGCATTTAAATCAGCTTTCAAAGAAAAGTACAGAGAAGAAATTTGTCGCTTAATAAATCAATTTTATAGTGGTGAGTCAAAGCAAATAACTTTTGAGGCTGAGCTTTTACTGAAAAATAAGAGCACAAAATGGGTGAAAGTTCAAGCCTCTCCTCAATTTGATGCTTCAAATGTTATAGTAGCTATTACAGGCTCTATCATAGATATTAACCGAGAAAAAGAAGTACTAGCTAAGCTTGAAGAAAGCGTTGAGCAAACAAATGCAGTCATTAATTCTGTAAAAGATACGTTATATACTTTTTCAGGAGACCTTAAAAAGGTTCTTTTTGTCTCAAAGAATATAGAAGTATTAGGTATAGATAAAGAGAAATATACCAATATAGAAGATTATTGGTTAGAGATAGTTCATGTAGAAGACAAGGAATTTGTTCAAGAAGAAGTTAAAAAGCTACTTTCAGAAGGAGTTTTCGATGCTGTTTATCGTATTATAAATGACTTTGGTAAAGAAGTTTGGATACAGGATAAAGCTTGGGCTGTAAGAGATAACAAGAACAAAATTGTAAAAATTCACGGTAGGTATACAGATATTACAGAACTCAAATCTAAAGAACTTAAATTAAAGAGTAGCGAAGATTCCTTACGAAAACTAAATGATTTATTACAAGCAGTTAATGATACACAACTGAGTTTTCATTTAGATAAAGACTTTCAAATTCCACTTTACACTTTATTGACAAAGATATTAGAAATTACAGGGAGTAAATTTGGTTTTATTGGTGAGATATTATTCGATGAAAATAATTCTCCTTTTTTGAAAACTCATTCTATCACTAACATTGCTTGGTCCGCAGAAAGTGAAAAGTTTTTTTTTGAAGATAATTACCGGTCGGGTTTGGAATTCAGAAATCTCGATACACTTTTCGGAAGATCAATTATTTCAGGAGAATTATTGATTTCAAATGATGTTAAAAATGATTCCCGAGCTACTGGTACTCCTAAGGGGCATCCAGCAATTGAAAAATATATGGGAGTGCCTGTATATAAAGGAGAAGAGTTTTTAGGGTTAATGGGATTTGCCAATAAAGATGCTGATTATACTGAAACTGATGTGGAAATTCTTCAGCCTTTGATTGCGGGATATGCGAATTTGATTAAATCAATTAGGGCACAGAAACAAAAACAAGAGGCTGAAAGGTTGCGCTTTCAATCGGATGAAATGTATAGACTTCTTTCAGAAAATACGGGAGATGTGATTGCCTTACATGCACTTGACTTAAAATTCGAGTATGTTTCTCCTTCAATCTATAAAGTACTTGGATATACTCCACAAGAATGTATTGGTAAAACACCAGTTGAATTATTTGGAGTAACTCAAGTTGAAGAAACTGATTTATCAAAGGATAATCATTTCTCAACTGTAATGACTCACGTTCATAAGTTAACAGGTAAGCCAATTGCTCTAGAAACTATTATTATTCCTGTTTTAGATGAAAAAGGGAAAGCGTATTCGTACATGGCTACATCAAGAGATGTTACAGAACGAGAAGCTGTACTGAAAGAATTAAAAGAATCTCTTTCAAGAGAACAAGAATTAAATCAATTGAAATCAAGGTTCATTTCTATGACTTCCCATGAATTTAGGACTCCTTTAGCGACAATTATGAGTAGTACTGAAATTCTAGAGATTTTACTAAATAATCTTGAAGATGATACCATAAAGAATAGAACCATCACACATTTAGGTAGAATTAATAATCAAATTCAAAGGTTGACTGGAGTAATTGCTGATTTACTTGTTTTGGAAAAAAATGCACAAGATAAGATTGTAATAAGTAAAGAACAGGTCTCAATCAATCAGTTTTTAAAAAATATTGTAGATCACTATTTTCCTAATAACACAAAAAATATCAAACTCAATTTACCAAAAGAAGATAGAATTATTAACTTAGATCCTTCTATATTATCTCATGTAATGAATAACCTCATTGATAATGCCATTAAATATTCAAAACAGGCTAAAGAGTATCCTGAGATTTCATTAAAATATACAAATGATACATACCAGATCATCGTAAAAGATTATGGGTTAGGTATTCCTACGGAAGACAAGAAATATATTTTTGGGTCTTTTTTTCGAGCAAAGAATGTTAATACAATTAAAGGAACTGGATTAGGTTTAAATATTGTGAAAGAATTTATAGAAAAACTAGGGGGTGAGATTCATTTTGAAAGTGAAGAAAATCAAGGTACAGAATTTATAATTACACTTCCATATGAGCATTAATATCTTGTTAGTTGAAGATGAAATAGAACTTCAAGAAAATATAAAAGATATTCTAGAAATTCATGATTTTTCAGTAGTTGCCGCAAATAATGGACTAATCGCTTTACATTATTTGGAAAACTACACATTTGATATTGTTGTGTCAGATGTAATGATGCCAGAAATGAATGGTTTTGAGCTATTATCAAAAGTAAGGAATGATAAGAAGTTAATTAATCTACCTTTTCTTTTTCTTACTGCAAAAGTTGAAAAAGAAGATTTTAGAAAAGGAATGGAGTATGGTGCGGAAGATTATCTTACTAAGCCTGTTCATGCTAAAGATTTGGTTAACGCTATTAATGTAGCGATCAATAAAAAGCAAAACAGAGAATTATGGCTTAGCGACAAGATTGATGAAGTGCTTAAAGAGGAGCGAAATGTCAAATATCACGAGTTACGTACACCTCTTTTTGGCTTAATGTCTATATTAGAATTAGTAACTACTTCTATTGACTCTTTTGATTATATTCAGTTGAAAGAAATTTTGGGAACAGCTTATGATGCTTCTAAAAGGCTAAATGATAGTTTATTAAATTTAGCAAGGTTTAATGAATTAAGTTCTTATGAACCTGATCAAACTGAAATTTTGTCTTTCAAGGAATTTTTGGAAAATAAACTTGTTGTATTGAATAAGACTTTTTCATTTTCAATTGATTTTGATTTTAACATATATTTTGATGATAAAATTCTAGAATTCATTTTAAATGAAATTTTAAGCAATGCCAATAAATTTTGTTCTCAAGATCCAATTTATGTATCAGTAGAAGAAAGAACTTTGATTATTGCTAATCTACAAGATTCTCTTTTATCTCCTCAAGAGATAAAAATAACCCCATTTGGTCAGATCAATAGAAAATATAATGAGCAACAGGGTTTAGGACTTGGGCTTTATTTGAGCAAAATGTATGCGAAAATGAATAATGCAATTTTGTCTGCAAGAATAAGTAATGACTTAAAATTCATTATTGAATTACAATTCAAATAAATTTTTTTGCTGATCAATATGAATCAATTTAGGAGCTTTTTAGCTTGAATCTAAACTAGATCTAGATTTTATTCATGCCCTAATTTTCTCCAACTGCATCCAAAATTATTTGATGAAGCTTTGCTAATTCTATTGGTTTATTAAAACTAGCCTCAAACAAGGATTCATGCTTACTGATCTCATCTAAATTACCAGCAGTAATTGCAATTATAGGTAGCGATGGATTTGTTTTTTTGATTTCATCGGCTAAATCTATTCCATTTACCCTAGGCATCATTATATCCGTTATGACTGCTTCAAATGAATTTGGATCTTCATAAAAATGATCAAGAGCATCTTTTCCATCAAATGTTACTACGACCTCGTGTCCTGCATTTGAAAAATACTTGTTTAAAACCATCCTAATTAACATGTCGTCATCTACAACTAATATCTTCATTATTATAAAATTTTCACAAGTTTAAGCATTATTTCTATCTTCAATAGATTGAAACATTTTATTGTAAATGATATCCACTTAAACATGTATACGCTTGCATTTTATTATTAAATGTTCTTATATAAATTAATTTAGTGATTTTTATTTACGTATTTAGTCACTAGGTATCATTATTTTTCATTGTAGCATTTTATTTATTTATTTTAGACTATTGTATAATTTAAAATAAGTTAAAATGGTAGTAAACAATGTTGTCTTAGTAGAAGATGAAAGAGAATTGGCATTAAATATTAAAGAACTGTTAGGTTCACTTGGTTTTTATGTGTCTGCTGTTTTTGACAATGCTTTAGGTGCTTTAGAATTTGTTAAATTAAACAAAGTTGATCTTTTGATTCTAGATATAATGATCAAAGGTGAAATGGATGGGATTTCTTTGGCCATGGAAATAAAAAGTAGAATGGACATACCTATCGTCTTTATTACGGCTTATTCTGAGAATGAAATCATAAAAAGAGTGATAGATGTCTCACCAGATGGATATTTGTTGAAGCCATTTACAAAAGAAAGTCTTAAAACTACATTGCTGTTATCTCTATCAAGTTATCAGAAAAGGACTAACAAAGAAATTGAAATAAGAAGTGATGAAATTACAATTCAAATTAGAGATAAAGGGTTTATCTCTTTAATTCCTGCATCAGATATCCTTTACGCTCAAGCAGATGGACTTTATACAAAAATAATTACTGTCAAAAAAACTTTTATGATTAGGGATATATTAAAAGATGTCGAAGCTAGACTGCCTTCTAATATTTTTTTACGTGTCCATAAATCATATTTAGTAAACAAAAACGCAATTGATTCATTTAATGGTAAAATCTTACAAATTCAGGATATTCAAATCCCGATTAGAAGAGGATACTATAAATTCTTGAGAGCGATGCTTGGTAACCACGAGGAAGTTTAGATGGATGGATTTTTCGCTTATCATTTATTTTTAAGCAATTACGTCATAATAATAACCCGTTTTTGGTTTTATCTTAAGTATAGTTTTCCTTCATATTGAATATGGCCCTCAAAAGTAAGGCTGGAAAGTCAATTCATATTCTTGACCATAATTTGGAGAAAAATAGAATTAACCAAACTATAATATAGAATGAATAGACTTTAACAAATCTATAGTTTTAATTGGTTTTGTCAAATAAATATCAGCACCTAATTCAAGACTTTTTTCTTTATCCTTATCTTCTATTTTAGCAGATAGTAAGATAAAAGGGACTTGATTAAGACTCTTATTTGATTTGACATGCCTCAAGAAATCATGACCATCCATAATAGGCATCATAAGGTCTGATATAATTAAATCTACCTCATTATGAATTAAAAATTTCAAAGCATTTTCTCCATTTGAAAATTCGTGAACCAAGAAATCATTAAGTTCTAAAATCTCCTTAATGTTTTCTCTTAAAATATCTTCGTCTTCGATTAATAAAATTCTTTTAGGCATATAGGCTTGCGTATTTTCTTGTCCAAGTTAGTGATAAATTGTACTGAGAAATATATGTTTTTTTTAAATAGAAACTTTATAAATTACAACTAACAAAGAAAAGTAACGACATTTAATTTTAAAATTCAATGTTTTATTTACTTAAATATGTCATATTTATAATGAATTAAATCATGTGTATTTATTTGAATGTAAAATGTAATATTTGATTTAATGAAATGTCGTATTTTAGTAGCTAAACATATATTTTTCGTAACATTGTTTTTATTTTTTTAACCGTAAAATAGAAATAATAAATTAAAGAGTAGAATAAGGATTAGGGAAAGTAATATGCGAATTTTAAAAACTGTATTAGTAGTAGTTTTGTTTATTTGTGGATTTTCTATTATAGATTTGTTAGCAAATGAAATTTCAACAGAGTTGAAAAGTTATTCTGTGATTGATAGTTTAAATGACCTAAGTAGGGATTATTCTTTCGTAGATAATATAAAAGCATTAAAGTATGCAAATGAGGCTTTAGAACAAGCTTTGGAAGTTGATTATAAGAGAGGGCAGGCTTTTGCATTTCGAAATATGTCTTCTGTTTATTCTTCGCAAGATTCTTATGCAGAATCTGTTGACTATATAAACAGAGCTTTAAATATTTTTGAGGAAATTCAGGATGAAGAGGGCATTGCAAATTGTTACATTTCTCTTGGCCATACATTTGATAGACTTGGAGAGGACTCTTTATCTTATGAGTATCATAAAAAAGCCTATGATTTTTTCCAGAAGACAGATAACCTAAATAGAAAAGGGATAACAGCTCACAATTTTGCTAGAGCACAATTCCAACTTTCACAGCTAGAAACTTCAAAATCACTTTTTCAAAAAGCTTTAATTTTAAGTGAAGAATCAAATAATCCTCAATTATCATCTTCTTGTTTAAGTTATTTAGGAGAAATTGAATTCGGCTTAGGAAGACTTGATGAGGCAGAAAAACTTTTTGAACGTTCTAGAAATATTTTTAATGATTTAGGATCGGATGCTCAAAAATATGCTACCATGAGTTCATTTTATCATTTGGCTATGATTTATAAAGCAGATGGAAATCAAAAACGAATGATTGAAATGCTTGAGAAGGCAATACAAATAATTGATGATTTTGGTTTTCCTTATTTTATAAATGAAGTATATAATGAACTCATTGATTATTATTATGAAGTTGGAGACCTAGAAAAAGTTAAGATTAATACGCAACAATATGCTGAAATTTTAACAAATTTAAATCAAGAAAATCTAAAAGATAGAACCAATATTGCACTTGATTTAATTCAAAGTAGGGATCTAGAAAAGGTTTACACTGAAAAAATCCGAACTAGTGAAATCAATGAAAAAATTGTAGAAGCTAATGCCAGGGTTATAAAAGTTTTGATATTCACCTCTTTTTTCTTAGCAATATTTTTAATTGTTATCATCTATCAGTTCTTTAGAAATAAAAAAAATTCAGCAGCCATAAGGTCGATTTATGAAAATGCAGGTACAGCATTGGTTTTGCTGAGTAATGATGGTGAAATTATAAAATGGAATAAATTCTCAAATAAATTGTTCGGTGATTCTTCTGAAAAATTAGCTGGTAAAAATTTCTTTAAAGAATTTATATCGAAGGAAAGTACTTTAAAACCATCCGATATTGAAAATTCATATTTAAATGAATATGAAATAACAACTTCTGATGGAAAAACCAAAGAGATCAGTGTCAGCTGTTCTCGCACTTTCGTTAATGGGAGTCCATTTTATGTTTTGTTTATTTTGGATGCTTCAGAGTTTAAAAGATTACAAAGACTGAATGATTTTTATCAAATCATTTTAGAAAAAAGTAATGAAATTGCCAAAATTGGTACTTGGGAAATGAGCTATTCTAGTTTTCTAAATGAAGAGATGCCTATCATTTCATCACAAGTTATGGAGATACTTGAAATTGATGAAGTTTTACCAGAAAATATGAAAGAAATTAAATGGACAAATTTTTTTAACTCGGAAGAATCTATTCAAAAATTAATGGTTGTTTTTGAAGATGCTACTTCAAAGAATCAAGCTTTTGATATTGAATTGAATTTAGTTTCGTATAAGGGAAATGATATCTGGATCAGGTTCATTGGTAGCGTAGAATTTTTGTCAAAAACAGATATAAGATTGTTTGGCACGGTTCAAGACATCACAGAGGTTAAAACTGGTATTAAATTAATAGAAGAAAATTTGAGTAGAGAACAAGAACTCAATAAACTCAAATCAAGATTTATTTCCATGGCTTCGCATGAGTTTAGAACTCCTTTAGCAACAATTACTACAAGCGTAGAGCTAATACAAATGAACTTAGCCAAATTAGCTCTTCCAAATCCACAAATTCTTGATAAACATACTTTAAGTGTGCTTAACCAAGTCGATAGGCTTGAAAAGACTTTAGATGGAATATTGATGCTTGAAAAGACTATTCAAGGTAAGATAGAAACCACTATATCTACAATTGAGTTAGAAAGTTTTTTAAATGAAGTTGTTGAAAATATAAATTTGCCGGGAGATGAAAGAAAGCCTATTTTGAATATTGAATCAGATTTATCAGAATTGAATACTGATCCTAATTTACTTCATCATATCATGGAAAATGTTATATCAAATTCACTGAAATATTCAAAAGGAAAAGAAAGTCCTATTATTAATGTTTTCCAAGATATGGATAACATCTCAATAGAAATACAAGATTTCGGTATTGGAATTCCTGAATCAGATAAATCTGGGATGTTTAATTCCTTTTATAGAGCTAAAAATACTGCAGGAATAAAAGGCACTGGGCTTGGATTAAGTATTGTTAAAGAGTTTGCAACGTTGATAAATGTAGATATTGAAATTGATTCAACAGAAGGGGAGGGAACAAAAGTAACTTTGACCCTCCCGCTTGATCTAGATACTAATAGGGCTAATTAGTCTTGTGTAAATCTATTTTTTCTGCTTGTAAAATTTGTTTTGTTATTAGCAATGGCAACTCCTACTTTTTCGTTGTAAGAGTCAATTGTTTCAAAATTGTCGATTAGATATAATCCTTCACTAGCAATTGTATTAGCTTGATTTACTATTTCTAGAACGTTTCCAATTTTGATATTGTTTAAAAGTACGTTTCCAATGTATGAGGAGATTCCTTCTTCAGTAATCAGAACTATTGATATGTCCACGTTAGATCCGACTATTCTATTAATTTTTCTTTCAATTTGATTTTTGAAATATTGAGCAACTTGCTTTTTCAATTTAGCGTCGATAGCTAAGTTGTTTTTGTTTATAATGTAATCTTTTACTTTTTCAGGCCCTGCATATTGGAGTTCTTCAACATGATCAGAGAGTCCCTCTCCTAAGATATATGTTTGCTTTTCTTTTTCTAGCGTTGGATCAAAATATATTCCTTCAAAATCTTCTAGGCCAAATTTTAAAACAATGAACTTTCTATCCTGAATTACTTTAGAAAGTGTTACCGCTGAAGCAAAGATATTTGGATATATCTCAATACCAATAATTTCTAAGGTTTTAGAAATTTCTTTTTCATCACTTACGTAGCTCAGTTTTTTCTGACGTTTTACAGAAAGGTAATACTTTATGTTTTGATAATAATCGCGAAGGTTTAATCCTAGATTTATCTTGAATCTAGTTTTTTTGAACCTAAATTTTAAAAGACCAGCATAAAGTACAAAGCTCAGCCAAGAATTTAATGCTTTATTGTTGCTAGAATCATGAATTCCAATTTTGTATAAATAAAGACCTCCTCGAAATACAACTGAAGAATCAAGATCATTCATTTCGATTTTTTGAGAACCAAAATCTTCTATAATAACATTATTGGCCAATTCAAGGCTTTTGAAGTCTGTATTGAGTAGCGCCATAAGTTTTTTCTTTTAATTTAAAAGGAAATTATTTACTGAAATGAAAAAGGTAAATGAACATGATAATTGAGGTAAAGAACTGTTATTTATCATATTTTTTCAACGCTTTCGTCGTGTTAATCATAATTGGATGTTAGTGTTATTCCTTTTAATGTATAACCAGTTTACAGCCAAAAGCGAAGAAGAAAAGGAATCCAAAATTTGGATTCCCTTTAAGATTAACTAAACCACAGTCTGTAAAAAATTAGACAGACATGATAACACGTTTAAATCTAGCTAGTAAAATTGTTGTTTAGTGATTTATGTAAACAGATAGTTCTTGTTTGTAATCCATCTGACTTTTAAGCCATAATAACAGACGAGCCTTTATTTGAAATCAACTTTTAATAATTCGAAGAAAAAAGCTTCAATTTTTTTCAGAATAATATATATTTAAGGTTAATAATTCTTAAACTTCATTGATTTCGTTTGTAGGAAGATGTAAACTAAAAGTAGAGAATTGTTTAGGAAGGTTTTAGGGATTTATATATTGATTGAATATTTTGCTAATATTCATCTTCATTCAGAGCTATTTATCAAATTCCGGAAACTAATATTTAAGAGACTTATGAAAAATAGCTATATGAACTCTTTTTACGTGTTAAAAAAAGCATGTAGTTATTCTTTGATTTCAATTTTTGATTTTTAATGTAAATGAATAACATTTTCATTTCTTTCAATAAATATTTTAAATTACAATCTTTGTTTTGTGAATAAATTAAAGCGTGTAATTGATTATTTTGTATTTATTTTCTCAGGTTGGATCACTGAAGAAATCACCTTCTCTGGAGGGCAGGTACGGTTCAAGAGGAAGCATAATTCTGTTTTGTTTAATCCTATAATTCATTTTGAAGAATTAGCATCTTCATTACTTAAGTTTGATTCAAATATCATAAGGTTAAATAAAAAGACATTTAAATATGTTTTATCTAATAGCCTGCCTTCTCAAGACTTTAGCAAATCAGAACTTGAGGCTAACTTTTATTTTAATCAATTGCCCATAGTGATGAAGAAATTTTCCTATAATGAAAACAAGACAGTCAACTCTTTATTTGTTTATAAATTTGGTGACTTTCCTCTTTTGGTTCTGAATATGAGGTATGATTATGGGAAGTATTTCAATGATTTTAATGAAAGCATTCAGAATGGTAATGGAAGTAGTTTTTCTTGTCAATTTGGTGGGGAGGTTTTAGTCTGTAACGGAGAACAATATTCAAGTTTTTTGTATACTCCTCATATTTCTTTATTAGGTCATTTGTTTATTCTCTCTAGTATAAAGGCTGAAAAGCCTGATTCTAGCATTTAGTAAAAAAATTAGTCCCTTTGTTCATGATATTAAATCTCTTGTCTTTTTTTGTTGGCTTTCTCTTATTAATGATGATTTCTATCATTTTTTTGAGTAGGAATGCAGCGAAGAAACTTAATGTATTCTTTTTGCTATTATTGGCCTTTGGTGGAGTACAACGATTTGTTTTTGGATTAGGAGCTTTTGAAATAATTAAAGAGGGGAATTAAACGTATTTTGATACTTCTTTGTGGAATGAAATTAATAAGGGTTGTGAGTCTTTGTAGGTTTTTAGCTGAGTGATCAAAAAATAGATTTCTTATTCAGTTGTATGTAAACAGCATCAATGATCAGTCAATTGAAGATTGAAATGAATTTAGTAAGATATTTTTGATGAATTAATGGTCGAAAAGCTCAGTTAAATTTAAAAAAATAAAGGAATTCAAACATGAATTCCCTTACTAGCTATAACCCGTTTTAATTAATTATGATTTTGCAATCATTTTTAAG
The DNA here is from genome assembly GCF_014637795.1 of Belliella aquatica. Classification (GTDB taxonomy): domain Bacteria; phylum Bacteroidota; class Bacteroidia; order Cytophagales; family Cyclobacteriaceae; genus Belliella; species Belliella aquatica. The sequence goes on from NZ_BMFD01000019.1 coordinate 53,128, forward strand.
AAAATTAAATATTTTTTTTAAGCTTCTATTTATTTCGTAAATGAAGTGATGAATTTTGTGTTTAATGTGTTTTAAGATCAACAGGTTCATTCAAAATTTTCTAACCGAAAGTTGTCATAGATTGTCTAATTAATTAGAGCTTTCATTATTTAGTAACTTTTAATTTACAATAATTTACAAACCTAGAGATTCAATTTATTTTCTTTACATCTTTATATTTGAAAAGTTTTTGTTAACATTTGGTCAATTTTTTTTGATCGTTATTCAATTATTTTCCGAACTATTATCGATTAAGAAGTAAGTGGATATGTTAGGTAAAAAGTCTAAATATTTTATTTTTTTTGCGGGGTTATTTTTTATTTACATTTTTTCTATTGGTAGGGGTTTTGTAGAAATCGGTGAGGGGTTGATAAATACGGTTTTTCCAGATAAAGTCATAACTTCATTATCCGAAAATGGTCACTTAAAGCAATATGAATCCTTTAAAATAGAAGCTGACAATAGTTTGGATCTATCATCGGTATCTATTAACATAATTTCTTTTAATTCTAATTTGACTTATTTCCCAGGAGGGAGTATATCAGTTCTTTTTGAACCGAAGGGTATTCTACCCTTAGATAATGTGTTTCAATTGGAGATGTCTGATGCCAACGGTAGCTTTGCTTCACCGGAAGTTATAGCTATTGCAAATGAGTTTTTTACCCCGATCTTGAATGGAAAAATTCCAACAAGTATTGTCCCTGGTACTGGATATAAATTGAGAATTTCATATGGTTCCGAGGTGGGGCCTAGATTAAATTACGAACTACCAAATGCTTTCGGAATTAGCTCAAATAATACACCATTTCCCACTCCTTATGTTAATGTTTCTGAAACGGCAGATGGAGTAGATTTTAGGTGTTTAGAGAATCCTAATACCACAACAAATCCAAATTATCATTTCGGTTCAGTTGAACAGGGAAGTTCAGCCGTATTGTTAAATGACTTAAACATGTCTGATCCAGTAAGTTCTTGGGGTCCAAATACAACAGCTAGATTGTATTCGCTGAACTCAGGAAGTTGGTCTTCCTCAAATTTACCAATAACTGGACTGGGGACGCGTTCAATTAAAATCCCTTCCGGGACCCCAATAGGTTATTATTTAATTGAATTTACAAAAACAATAAGTGGCCAAAGTTCCACTTACAGCTACCTTTTTAATTTCAATACGGGTAATTCAGGAATTTCAAACCTTGACAATGATAATATTTGTGTTGATGCTTCAGTTTCGTTTGAAATTGCTAAACAGAGCATGAGGAATAATTATCCAGGCTCGAAATACACTATTAATTGGGGAGATGGTTCGCCTGAGGAAGTTTACACCCATAGCGAGTTAATGGAGAGTGAATCTCTTTCTCACGTATTTAAAAGTTCAACTTGTAGTTCTGAGGAATCTGATTTGAGATTAGGTAAATATTACTTTGAAGTAGGTTTTTTGTTATTTAACAAAGGCTCAAGTAAAAACACTATTTGTGACGACTATTCACAAAATGGAAATGGCGCATTTAAATTGGTGAACACTAGTGTAGCCCCAACCGCTGTAGTTGATGCTCCTGAATACATTTGTGAAGGTGATAATTTAACTGCAACAGATATAAGTATTCGAGGCCAATACGGGGACGGAAATGTTTGTTTAACCGAATATATTAGAGAATGGCTCATTACTCCTCCAGGCGGGGCAGAGGAGTTAGTAGATCTAAGTGTAGATGACGATGGGAATTATATTTTTCCTGTTTATGCAAGCTGGGTTGATGAAAACGGCAATCTAAATCTTCCTGGAGACATTGTTTCACCAGGATGTTGGAGCATAAAACTAAGAATTAAAAACCCATCAACTGCGGGATGTAAAATTAGTACTGAGGCAATAACACCCGTCAATGTCCAGGCCATTCCAGTCCCGGCTTTTGCAATTGATAAAGGACCAGAAATATGTAAAGATGAAACAATAGCTTTCACCGATAACTCCAATGTCCTCGACTTTTTATGCCAAAATCCAACTTACGAGTGGATAGTTACACCAGTTGCTCCTCCCGCAATTGAATCAGGATTTGAATTCACAGAAGGAACTGATAGCTCTTCACCTGATCCAAAAATTAAATTTACTCAACCAGGCGCCTACAACGTGGTGCTCAAAATCACCAATGCCTGTGGACCGGTGTCTTCTGCACCCCAACGGATAGATGTCTTGGGTGCCCCTAAAGTAATTTTTGACAATGATGAACTTTTGGTTTGCCGAACTAGTCCAGAATTTAATCTTGATTTTAGTGATGGGGTAATCAATCCTACGTTTGGTGAGTTTCCCTTTGCTCCCGAGACATATAAATGGGAGGTGTTTAAAGACGATGAAATCACTCCTGCTGATATGGACTCTTATGAATTTGTAGTCCCGTCAATTGATGAAGACCAGTTACCGATTATAAAATTTAAAAAATACGGAATCTACAAAATAAAAATTACTGTCACTACCAAATGTAATGATTCTTCTTTTGATTTTTTTAGGTTTGAACTTAGAGAAGAACCTGTTATAACCAATGAAGATATCAACCAAAACATCTGTTCTGGAGAAACCACAAAAGAAATTGTATTCACTTCTTCGATGCCAGATCCGGGAACTACTTTTAGATGGATTGTAGCACCTGTTGATGGGCTCAGTGGGTATGTTCCTACTGGAACTGGACCAAAAATCGAACCTAGACTCTTACAGAACACTACCAATTTACCGCTGGAACTTATTTACAAAGTAGTTGCATCAAATAATGGTTGTGACAGTGAGGAGAAGCAATTTACAATCACGGTGAATCCTACGCCTGTTATTTCCAACAAAGCTCCAGAGCCTATTTGTTCGGGGGATGCATTTACGGTTAATCCTGAGGATGGAGTCAGTGGAGATATTGTGCCATTAAACACAAACTACACTTGGACAATGTCTCCAAGTGACATCGGCCTGGTTGGAGTCCTTTCTGGATCGGATGTTACCATCATCTCTGAAGTATTGACTAACAACACAAATACAGTCCAAAAAGCAACCTACACCGTTACTCCTAAAAGCGGTGCCTGTGAGGGTGATCCATTCGTGATAGAAGTGACGGTCAATCCAGTTCCTGTAGTCGAAGCAGCACCTAATTCAGATGTGATTTGTTCAGATGGAACTACGTACATCACACTTAGTCCCAAAAGCACGGGTACAACAGCTATGACTTTTAGCTGGACAGCTTCAGTGACAACATCACCTGCAGGAATAGGAGCTGATATCACAGGATTTTCGACTCAAAGTGCGACAGGGATACAAAGTGTAATTGAAGATAAACTTATCAATACTGGAACAAGCCCCGGTGTAGTGACATACGAGATTACTCCATATTTTGGAGATTGTGCGGGTACGACAATCTCTGTACCAGTGACAGTGAATCCGGCTGGGCAAGTGGATCAGGAGGATGATCAGGTGATCTGCCAGGGAGAGGATACTCAAGCAATTAATTTCTCTACCATCAATACCATAGGGATTACGACTTATGCTTGGGAAATCGATAAAAACATTGGTTTATTTCCTCTATCAGGAATAGGAAATATTCCTGCTTTCAAAGGAGTCAATGCCAGTTCAGAGTCCATTGTAGCTACGGTGACAGTAAGGCCAACCTTTACTCATGA
>NZ_BMFD01000019.1:56976-57640 GCF_014637795.1 Belliella aquatica
CAATTTGTTCAGGAGATGAAACTGGTATCAAGTTGAGCTCAACAACCACAGGAACCGAGACAGTGACCTACACTTGGATAGCGGTGCAGTCTGAAGCTCCAATAGGTGGAGTAATAGTAGGTTTCGAAAATCATACCACGAAAACACTATCAGAGATCAATCAAATTTTGATCAATAGTGGCACAAGTCCTGGAAAAGTAAAATATACGATTATACCACATATAGGAAATTGTACTGGTAATCCACTCGATGTTGAAATCACGGTGAACCCTATTGCTCGTGTAAATGATATTTCAGATCAGATACTTTGTGCAGGGGATGATACAGACCTTATCACATTCGGCACGATCAACACAGGAGGAACAATTACTTACACTTGGACCAATGACAATACAGCTATTGGACTAGCTGCTTCAAGTGGGGGTGATGTGACAGAGATTCCGGTTTTCAAGGCACTCAATCCAAGCAAAGAGCCGATTACAGCTACTATTACGGTTACTCCAACCTTTACCAATGGCTCTGTTTCCTGCCCTGGCCTGGGGAAAACTTTTACGATCACGGTGAATCCTACGCCTGTTATTTCCAACAAAGCTCCAGAGCCTATTTGTTCGGGGGATGCATTTACGGTTAATCCTGAGGATGGAGTCAGTGGAGATTTAGTACC
>NZ_BMFD01000019.1:57853-58624 GCF_014637795.1 Belliella aquatica
GAATCCAGTTGCTGTAGTCGAAGCAGCACCCAATTCAGATGTGATTTGTTCAGATGGAACTACGTACATCACACTTAGTCCCAAAAGCACGGGTACAACAGCTATGACTTTTAGCTGGACAGCTTCAGTGACAACATCACCTGCAGGAATAGGAGCTGATATCACAGGATTTTCGACTCAAAATGCGACAGGGATACAAAGTGTAATTGAAGATAAACTTATCAATACTGGAACAAGCCCCGGTGTAGTGACTTACGAGATTACTCCATATTTTGGAGATTGTGCGGGTACGACAATCTCTGTACCAGTGACAGTGAGTCCGGCTGGGCAAGTGGATCAGGAGGATGATCAGGTGATCTGCCAGGGAGAGGATACTCAAGCAATTAATTTCTCTACCATCAATACTATAGGGATTACGACTTATGCTTGGGAAATCGATAAAAACATTGGTTTGTTTCCTCTATCAGGAATAGGAAATATTCCTGCTTTCAAAGGAGTCAATGCCAGTTCAGAGTCCATTGTAGCTACGGTGACAGTAAGGCCAACCTTTACTCATGAAGGTGAGAGTTGTGAAGGAGCTCCAATGACTTTCACGATCACGGTCAATCCAGTGGCACAAGTACTGGCAGATCCAGCTTTTGAGGTAATTTGTTCAGGAGATGAAACGGGTATCAAGTTGAGCTCAACAACCACAGGAACCGAGACAGTGACCTACACTTGGATAGCGGTGCAGTCTGAAGCTCCAATAGGTGGAGTAATAGTAGGTTTCGA
>NZ_BMFD01000019.1:58862-59751 GCF_014637795.1 Belliella aquatica
CTACTCTTGGACCAATGACAATACAGCTATTGGACTAGCTGCTTCAAGTGGGGGTGATGTGACAGAGATTCCGGTTTTCAAGGCACTCAATCCAAGCAAAGAGCCGATTACTGCTACTATTACGGTTACTCCAACCTTTACCAATGGCTCTGTTTCCTGCCCTGGCCTGGGAAAAACTTTTACGATCACGGTGAATCCTACGCCTGTTATTTCCAACAAAGCTCCAGAGCCTATTTGTTCGGGGGATGCATTTACGGTTAATCCTGTGAATGTACTGGGTGGAGACATAGTTCCATCAGGTACTACATACACCTGGACGGTCAAAACTGTTGATCCGGCAATCAGCGGGGCCACAGCAAGCAATACAGCGGGAGTAGTTTCGATTTCCCAGATGTTGACCAACAGCACTAATACTGTTAAAGCGGTAATCTATTTGGTAACACCAACCTCAGGAGATGACGGATCTTGTGTGGGTGATGCATTTGAGATAGAAGTGACGGTGAATCCAGTAGCAGAAGTGGTAGCAACGCCCGATTCGGAAGTGATTTGTTCGGAAGGTAGTACAAACATACAATTAAGCACTCCTACATCGGGAACACAGGCTATTACTTACAGTTGGACGGCAGTCATAACAACTCCATCCACAGGAGGAACCATTTCAGGCTTCTCCGACCAAAGTCCAAGTTCTTTGGATAAAATTATCCAGCCCCTAACAAATTCAGGTACAAGTCCAGGTGTTGTTACTTATACTATTACCCCCCATATAGGAGATTGTGCTGGAAGGTCGATCGATGTTGATGTAACGGTAAATCCATCTGGTCAGGCTGATTCCGTTGACGATCAGATTGTTTGTACAGGATCGAGTACGCAATTGGTGACTTTCACTACT
>NZ_BMFD01000020.1:0-1174 GCF_014637795.1 Belliella aquatica
CGTTTAAACTCTTCAGAAAATCTCCTTTGGGAATTAATCCTTTTTCCAGTCTTTAACATCTAATTTAAGGGTTAAAAACGGTCAACCTATTTCAGGGAATGACAAAAAGGGGAAAGGGAAAAAATGTCGAACGCTGAATGTTGAATTGGAAAAAGGATGATCGCGCCTGCCTACTGCAGGTAAAAATTGAACGAATTGAGATTTAAGGGATTTGGAAGAGGGTTAGGAACTGATGAATTGAAATTTGATTTATGGGGATTATTAATTTCTGGCTCTGAAGCGCTAAGGATTGACACGAATGGAGTTGGTATTTAGAGATTCTTCCCAAAGGAAGGCAGGCATTCCTAAAATTAAGTAAACTATCCCTTGTAGCAGGAAATTAATCCCTTTGGGTAGGCAGGCATCTCTACATTGATGTAAACTTGCAAAGTTCAACGGAGGTACAGAGATCGCTAGAGGCAACAAGATGAGATGTAAGAAATTGTAGTCAAGGGAATTAGCCCTGAAAGGGCTGAACTTTGAATAGCCCTGTACAAGGCGCTAGAAAATACTTATAGTCACTCCTACCCTAATGCGCCGCAGTGCAGGGTGGAAAAGTGTAGACACCTGACCATGAGTCCCGGCGGTGGATATCTTAGGAAGAAGAGGTTTCTCTCGGGACGATAGGAGGATGAGTGAATTTAGAGAGGGAAAGGAAGCGTTTATTAGTTTATGACACTCGGGTCCAAGTCAGGAGACTTGAAGCAATCAGGGTGAAGGGTTGATTTTTAGTTGCGAGAGAAAATGTCAGAGTATTTTATATTTAAACCTCTTACTTTTTGTCTTGACACAAAAAGTAACAAAAAAGTCAAGACGGAGATATCCTATCCGCGCTCAAGGCCATCGCCGGCCCGGATCTCCATCGTCCAGCCCGCATCAGACGGTTTGAGGGGAATTGACGGTTAATATATTTAATCTAGCCTTAGCAAAAGCCGTCCTTTGAGAAGCCTGGAGTCAGTAATTATATCAGTAATAAAGACATTTTAAATTCAATCAAAACTACTCTCGAAAATCTAGTCAAGGAAAGTAGACCCCCGAAATACTTCGGGGCAGGCTCAGGGGGGCTCTATACCTCGTAGCCCTCCCTAAAGTGAGGCAGGCATGTACGACTTGTCCCGCAGCATTGCGGGAAGGC
>NZ_BMFD01000020.1:1184-40034 GCF_014637795.1 Belliella aquatica
TTCATGCACATTTATAGTCATAACATTCGACCTGCGCCGCCGTGCATGGTAAAGGGATGTGTACACGTGACCGGGAGTCCCGGCTGTGGATGTTTTTAGAAATATAAGTGTCTTTCGGGACGATAGGGGGACAAGTTAATTTAGAAGGGATGAAGGATGAAAAAGAGGAAAGGATTGGAAAGGATGAAAAGAGGAAATGGTGAAAGGAAAAGGTGAAAGGTTGCATGAATTTGGCGGACTGAGACCTCTCTCCCGAATGCTTTCGGGATCGAGGTGACAGGGAAGTGAAAAGATAGGAAAGTGTAGATTCAATCTAGGCTTATAATGCTAGATGTAGGGGTCGATGTCTTCTAGGGGGATGCCTGAGAATTTGGAGAATTCTTTGATGGTGACGAATTGGTGCGGTTCTTTTTTGAAATATATGCGCATTTTAGTGAGGAGGTCTTGGGAATACCTCTCAGATCTATCTGTTATCCTTTGGATATCTTTGGGATATATGACACATCTTTTCTTAAACATGTTTCAAAACCTATATTTGAAGGGATTTTTTGACTTGGCGTTTTGATAAATAGATTGGATTAGTTTTTGGTAGATTAGAAGATTGGAAGATTGGAAAATTTGGGAGCGCGTATTTAGGAGTGAGATCTTTATTGCTTTTCGATGATGTTTCCATTTAGGTTGTTGTGGTATCTGATGGTTTCGGAAGTGGACCAATAGTGGCTTCCTGCAATCATATATTTTAGCGCTTGAATATATTTGGAAAGGATAGGGTTGTTTTTGTCCTTAGTTAATGAACAAAGTTGAATGAATTGAAATAGTAGTCTATTGTGTTTTTGCTTCGCTATTTCCATTGATTCATCTACTGAAAACTTATGTTCTTCCATCAAAATAATCAAGAAATTATGAATGGATCCTTCATTCATCTCTTTGTAAAAAGATCCAATATCATTGGCTAAACAGATTAAAGAAGTTGCTTTACTTTCTAAGTAGTGTAATTGACAGCCTTCAATTTCCTTATCCTGCAAGGGAAATTTGATTAGAATTTTCATGAAATAAATTGCTAAGTATGCACCTGAAGAATAAGGCCTTTTAAAACAATATTCTTGAATTGGTGGAATTTCCTTTGAGTTGTTGCTCTCTAATTCCCATTGTTGAAATTCAATGTATTCCTTAAAGCTTTTCGTAAATTCTTGATAATCTTCTTTCGTCACGACTTCCCTCCATTCAGATGTAAATGAATTAAATGCTTCGGAAAAAGGGATTTTAATTTTGGATTCTTCCTCATTTAAAATATTTATATAATCCAGGTATATAGCTTCAATTTCATTTTGATCTGCATGTTTTAAATTGTCTGTTAGATCATCAAGTAAGAAAAGAATTAAGTAGAACTTCGTGACAGGAAGTAGCAATTGTTTTTGTGCGTTTGGATATAAACAAGATGCAAAAGCATTAATCTTCATCTGCTTTACGGCGTTAACCTGTTTTCTAGTCTTAAGCAGACCAAAATGTACTGCCCAGGATGTAGTTAATTCATCTAATTCATCTGAAAGTGGATTGATCATGCTTTCGAAGGGATATAAAAATTCCATATTGTAGTTATTTATAGTTAATAAAATTGATATATATCATTATCCGCAATGAGACCAGTATGTGATTTTATTGTAAATAATCTTGCGGATAATTGTCAAATGTCGACAGCTAACAGTCCATAGCAATTAATTTAGGATTTAGATTATTTTAAGTGGCTACTGGTAAGAAAGCGGATATATATTGAGTTATTTGAATGATCGAAATTCATTAGCTAATTCTTTTCTTATTCTAAAAACTGATCTTTCCGGAATATTTAATATCGCGGAAATTTCTGCAACCTGAAGTTGATTAAAAACAGGACAAAGTTTTTGAAGTGTGTTGTAAGCTTCCTTTTTTTCCAACCAATGCAGTCTTTTCCATTGTCGATCAATTTTTGCTATTCTATGATTGATTCTGAGTGCGAGTTTAGCAAAAACAGGAATGTATTCTATCACACTGAACTCATCTGACTTTTGGAGCTCTCCAACTTGAACATCAGTAAAAGCTTTTAGTGTGATATTTGATGTTTCTTCCGACCGATAGGATTCAAAATCGCAGGCAGTATCGGGAGCGCTGAATACTTTTCTACAATAAAATTTCTTAGCTCTATACTCGTACTCAGCGATATCACCTTTAAATATGTATCTGCTAACTAATTCGAGTTCGTCATGAGACTTTAGAATTTCTCCTTTTTTATAACACTTAATCTTAAGAAATTGAAAGAGTTTGACATATTCCTTGTGGTCAATGATCATTAGGTCATCATAATCTTCTTTCATTTGGGTTATCAAATGCTCCATTCTGTGCGTCATTTTAAAAGTTTTGAAATCACTAATTTTAAATATCCAATATGAGATACTTACCGAAACACAAAAAACTTGTACAGCGCAACGAATTGTGTTTCAGACCATAAACAAAAGTGAGATTCCACTCTCAAATAATAAACTATAACCAATTTTGATTTAAAATATTTGAAAAAGCAAAATAATTAGTAATTATTTTAATATTAATTATGGTTTTTCTGCCAAATGGCAGGGGGTAGATAAATTTTTTAAATGATTTTTACCACAGATAAACACAGATTGACACAGATGTTAATGATCACTTGCGGATCCTCCCTAAGGAGAGCCAGGACTTCATACAGGAGGTGAATGCGCAGATTTTTAGCGCTGAAGAGTTGGGATTGAGACGAATGAGGAGATGAACCTCCAAAGGATTTTTTACCACAGATGAACACGGATGGACACGGATGAAAAAAGGGAGTTCAATCTGAAGACTTGAACCATAGTGAGCATCCTCCCTTTCAGTGAACAAGCCATACCCTTTTGGGAGGCAGGACTAATCGAAATTCGTCACGTCCGAATCAGAATTGTTGAGTGGAATTGTAGGTTTATTTCCAAATAGTAAGTATTCGCTACCGAGTTTCAATCGAGATCCAATATCGGTCGTACCTACGGCACTAGAGGAAATGAGATTTTGCTTTTGTCCCAGCAATAAATTGCTGGGTTAATATGTCGGTCATACCTATGGTATTTGGATTTAAAGTCTGGAGACCTTGAAGGGCAGTTTGAAAACTTCGGTTAAAAAAGGTCCAAGCCTACTTAAAGTACGTGAAGCAAAAGACTTGAACTAGTGGTACTATATCGATCGTACCTACGGCACTAGAGGGGATGAGATTTTGCTTTTGTCCCAGCAATAAATTGCTGGGTTAGTATATCGGTCATACCTATGGTATTTGGATTTAAAGTCTGGAGACTTGAATGGATAGGGTCCAAGCCTCCACAATGGAGGCAAGTCTGAAGACTTGAATGGGTGGGGTCCAAGCCTCCCGAAAAGGGAGGTAAATGTGAAGACTTGAACCATGGTGGTATTCACCTTAAAAGTATGCCAGGTGGCAGGAAGATTCTTGAATTCCGTTTTTACTGCCAAAATTTTTTGCTTGGTGTAGGTTTTGACTTTAGATTTATTCCATAAGTTATTGAATACCTGTTGAATACATAAATAATGAAGAACAAAATCAAAGATTTCGTCACTAATACCTGCACTTTGATACTTGCATTTGTATTTATTTATACAGCAGTTAGTAAGGTATATGACTGGGAAGGAACTTGGGATTCTTTATATAATCAGGTATTCCCTATTTGGTTTGCAGATATTCTATTCTTTGCATTACCTGTATTGGAAATAGGGATTGCTGGATTGTTAGTCTCGAGCAAATGGGAAAAAATGGGACTTTGGCTTTCGGGTATCTTGATGGTCTTGTTCACAGGATATGTGGGTTTGATCTATATAGGCTTCTTTGATAGGGTGCCTTGTTCTTGTGGAGGAGTGATTTCTAGTTTCAGTTGGGGGCAGCATTTGCTATTTAATTTATTTCTACTTGGGGTTGTGGGGGTTGGGTTGAAGTTGAAGGAGGAAGGCAGATGGAGGAAGGATGAAATTAAAAAAAGGGAAAAGGGAAAAGGTAAAAGGAAAAAGGGGAAAGGGGAAAGGGGAAAGGTGTAAAAGGATGAAGGCAGAAGGATGAAGGAGGAATGAAAAAAAGGGAAAGGTTGTGAAAGGATGAAGGATGAGGGATGAAATTAAAAAAAGGGGAAAGGTGGAAAAGGATGAAGGATGGGGGATGAAGGAGGAAATTAAAAAAAGGGAAAAGGATGAAGGTTAAAAGGGTAAAGGTAAAAAATGATGAATGTAGAATTAAAAATATCGAAAGATGGAATGATATGAAGGTGTAGATACAATCTACCCCTAGGTAGCAAAAAAAAGAAATTTACGGCTTGTGAAGCTACTAGGTGGTTGCCAAGCGAAAGTAGGGGGATAAAAAAAACCGGCCGTCCCTCTCGGAAGGGTGTGGGCCCAAAACGACCGGAATTATTATTAACAATTAATACATAAAATTATGAAAAATAATATCAAAAACCTCCTACGTGGAGGTGTAATGATGCTCGCTGCGGTATTTGCTTTTGCATTTACTCAGCCACAAGCTCAGATGGGATTTGCTCCTATCTTTGATCAGCAAAATCCAACTCAGGTAATTGGTTGGGTGGATGTTTCGACTCTCCAAGAGGGGATTGATTACGAATGTAATGATAATCCAACCCCTTGTTTGTACGAGGAAGAAGATCTCCAATCCCAAGTTGTTCGAGAAGGTGTGTTTGAGCTTCTTTAAATCAGAGGGCAGGTGATTTACCTGCCCTTCTTCTTTATCTCAAATTTTGCTCAATCCCACTTTGATTGATTTCCTGCGGAGGAATTGGAAGCACATATCTTGGGGAATTTGGTTCTAAAATATATTCTTCACCCATGATTACTCTTCTTAAGGTTTGTGCTAAGGCTGGCTCTGTATTCAGCCTTTTGAGGTCTGCCCATCTTATCCCTCTGAAGATTAATTCTTTCCTTCTCTCTTTTAGAATCAACTCCAAAACTGAATTTGTTCCGGTTAGATCTATGCCTTCAAAAGTCCCTTGTTCAAATCTTTTCTCTAGCAGTGAATTTAACTGTTCTACTGCCAAGGACTCCTCTCCTAGCCTTGCTAGAGATTCTGCTCGATTGAGCATGATTTCATTGTTTGCTAAACCGGTGAACATTCTAATTCCACCTGTATAGTTACCCAGAAAGTTGTTTCCAAAGCCTCTGTTTCTAAAGAATACACGCTTTCTTAAATCATCTTCGGCATACATGTCATAAATCTCAGGATTTACAAAAGAGAGTGTACTCGCTCCCCAAGAGTATGTGAGCATTTCATTATAGAAAATGATTTCAGGATTTTCTAGGTTGAAAGAAAACAGAGAAGCAGTCTGCACCTCGTTATAATCTAGAAGATCATCATTGATATCTAGCGCTAAATCTGCATAATCCAATGATATTTGATACTCTTTCAGGTAAAGATTTACCCTTGACAACATCGCATAAGCGGCTCTTTTCGATGGTCTTGTCATGAAGTCATAATTGTCTGGTAAATCTTGAATCCCAGCTTCTAGATCCTGAATAATCCTTTCAAATGTTTGACTCAGATCAGTTCTGGTAATGACTTCATTGATATCAGGAGTCAACTTTAGCGGTAAACCTAGCTTTATGCTAGTATTTTGGGGATTATCAGGGTGGTCTGCAAAGCAGATTGCCAAACTGTAATATGCAAACCCTCTGTAAAATTTAGCTCTGGCCTCAATTAGCCTTTTCCTCTCTTCCTCTTCTTGGTTTATTGCATTGTAGTTGTCCAATCCATCCAATACTATATTTGCATAAAATATCTGTAAATATGGTGATGACCAATCTCCTCCTGAATCTTGGAAGATTTCTTGATTCCAGGTATAGGCATTTTGCTCAATGACACTTCTAAATCCTGCAAAACCATTATCCGTAGTCACAAAATCGTCTGAGGAAATCTGATGGACTGCGGGAGAAGTATTCATACCCCGAGGAGAGGCATCAAGCAGGGCTTGAAGTTCATCCAATGTTTCAGGCACAACAATATTTTTATTGGGTCTTTCGTCCAAAAATTCTGCACAGCTTGCCATTAAAAACATAATGGTCATGTAGAGTAGCTTTTTCATTTTCAAATTCTTTAAGGTTTACAAATCTATTTTCAATCCAAAAGCAAAACTTCTCAACGGTCTCATAGACCTAAAGTCAGGATCAATTGGAAGATCTGAATGTTTCCAGAGTAGTCCGATATTGTTTACAAAAGCATAAAGCTCTAGCCTATTGAATCCTCGAATGTCATCAAAGAGGTAAGAGACCCTAATATCTTGAAGCCTGATATGGTCACCCCTCTCCACTAAGATTTCAGAGTAACGGTACATATTGTCTCGATTCGCATTGAGCGCTAAAGGCATGGAGGGCACTTGTGTTACTAGCTCGTCCCCAGGATTTCTCCATCTGTTTCCGTAATCTTCATGTCCCAAGTCTCCATTGAATAAGCTATTGTAAAGGATAGAACTTCTTCTGAATACATGACCAAAACGGTAGGTAATATTCGCCGAGAGGCTAAATCCTTTGTAGGAAATATTATTGGAAATAGTCCCTACGGAAGTCGGTCTTGCAGGGCCATTGTAAATGATGGATTCTGGCGTAGCTTCATTGAAAATCGCTGCATAATTATCGCTTGGCTCTCCATTGAGAAGACCTAAAGGATTTCCATTATCGGGATCAAGTCCTCCCCAAGGATAGGAATAAATTGAAAATAAGGGTCTGCCTTCCAAGGGAAAGATTAAATCAGATCCTCCAGCAAATGCCAAATAACTAGATACCGCAGCTTGTGTTTCATAACCTGTTACCCTGTCTTTTACATGATTGTAGATCAATGATGCATCCCATCTGATGGCACTTTGAATAATCTTCCCTCTAAGAATCATGTCAAAACCTTGGGTCTTGGCACTTGCGAAATTTCCTCTGTAGGTAGATACGCCGGATGAAGGTGCCATTGGGATGGTCCCAAATAGATCAATACCATTTTTAATGAAATATTCAATAGAGCCAGATACTCTTCCAGATTTGGATTCAAAGTCAAGGCCTAGGTTGGTCATTTCTATTTTTTCCCAACGCAGATTTTCATTCGGTGGATTATTTACCTGGGCAAATGGTAATCTAGATACGGGATTGAAATTACCTTGTAATGCAGATGCTGTTGTAAAGGCAGTTACCGTCCTGTCAATATTTCCATTGAACCCATACGTAGCTCTTAACTTCAAGTATGGTACTGCTGACCAATTGTAAAAACCCTCTTCACTTAGAATCCAAGCCAAACCTGTGGACCAAAGGGGTACTGTCCTTTGATTGGCTCTGACACCAAAGAGGTTGGAAGCATCATTCCTTGCACTTGCTGATAAGATGTATTTCTTATTATAAGTATAGGAAGCATTGGCGAAAGCTGATACAAACCGGTCTATACTTCCAGAATGTCCCCCACCATAAGGGATGTTTGCTAATCTATTGTTATGAAAAGTTCTAAACCTGGTGAAGTAGTCCACGTTTTCAGAATTGGCAAATCGCTCTGAATAGCCATAGTATCGAATGCGATCTGTATCAGATGCCCAATCCTTGAGTTCTCCCCCACCCAATCCTGAAACTTGATGCTTCCCTATTGACTTATTGTAGGTTAGTTGTGCCCTTAAAGTATGGCTTTGAGCAAATACATCAGACTTGTTGTAGATTCCACCTAATGGGATTGCCCTAGTCAATTGCCTATCAGACTCCATTTGAGTAAAGCGATTGATCAAATCCCTCACTTCGAAGGTTTCCTGTGGGATTATTTCTCTGTTGTTGGTTGCATTTTGCCAGTACTGATATTGTACATCAACTTTTAGATCTTGACTAACCTTGTATTGTAAAGCTATATTGGCTCTCAGGTCGGTATTCTGTCTTCTGTCGTTTCTCATTCCTATTTCCTCAAGCGGTACAAAAGTCCAATCCAGTAAAAAAGGGTTGTCTAGGCCTTGGATATACCTTTGGGAGAGCCCTTGGATCACGGGTAAGGCATTACCCCCATCGTCTGCCAGTCTATCATAAGGAAATAGATCTGGCAATTTGGTCGTTTCTATGTTATTTCTCTGTGCATAATAGACACCTAGATTAAGCTTAAGCCTATCATTTGCTAAGTTCCAGGTGTTTTGGGTGGATAGGGTAATTCTATCATTTTTGTTCCCAATGATATTGGACCTGTTGTTGTCATAACCCAAGGACACTACATATTGGTGGGTAACAGTACCTCCACTGAGTGAGGCAGCGTGTTGCTGATTGATTTGTGGTTGGTAGAAATGCATTGCTAACTCACTTCTGGTATCAAAACTTTGGAGTGCTGCCAATCTCTCCTCATATTCAGCTTGTGAGATTCTACCATCCCGAAGTTGGATCATCAGTTCCACTCCTGGAGAGAGTGTTTGCCTATCTATGCTGACTTCTCTGGACTGATAAAAACCCCTATCAAAGAGGGATTTTTCTACATCGATAAAGTCTGAAATTTCCATTCTAGGTACATAGAACAAATCCGGGGCTTCTATGAAGTTGGTATTGGTATTGAAACTAAATCTAGGCTTGGTACCTGCTAGTCCTTTTTTAGTCGTGATGACAATAACCCCATTCCCAGCCCTAGCTCCCCAGATGGAGGCCGCTGCTGCATCCCTGAGTACAGTGATAGACTCTACATCATTTGGATTGATACTTTCCAATGGACCATCGTAAGGAAAATTGTCAATTACAATCAAAGGATTGGCATTGGCTGAAATCGTGGATCTGCCCCTGATGCTGATCGGATCTCCACCACCAGTTCGATTGAATACCAGACCGGGAGTGACATCTTCTAGTCTGTCGAGCAGGTTGGTGGATACTCGGCGATTGAGGAGTTCATTATCCACTTGAGCAAAAGAACCTGTGGCTCGCTCTTTGGGCAGTTCTTCATAACCTGTAGAGACAATTTCGAAAGTTTCCATACTAAGTCCTTCCTCTTTCAGTTCAATTTGGATAGGTTCAGAAATGGGAACAGAGATAGCTTGATCAATCGTAGCATAGCCTAGATAGGAAACTCTCAATATGGCTTCTCCTGCTGAGAGATTGAGTACAAAGACACCTTCTTCATCCGTTACAACACCTCTACTGCTTCCTTTGAGGATTACCATTGCACCAGGAATGGGTTCTTTGTTTACCGTGCTTACTTTTCCTGTTACAGGATAAGTAGATTGTGCTTTTATCTGCTGCATGCTCAACAATAGCAGGATGCAGCTTAGCAATTGTTTGATAAATTGATTACTGTACATATTTGATCATAAGGTTTGGTTGGATGTTGAATATTAATTAGTAAGAATTCCTTTCGTATTTTAGAAAGTACCGTGAGCGCCTATATTTATTGATTGACTTGTATATGGAGGATATCTATTACCAGGTCCTTTTCGACCAATCTCAAGTTGTAATTAGCTAGTGCTTCCTGTAAGTCTTCTATATTAAAAAGATTGCCTTCTAGACTAAGGTCAATGGGAAAGTCTATACCTGTTTCGTTGATCACTGGCCTTGGATATCTATGGAGATTCTTGATATTCAACAAGGAGATTAAAAACTCTATCTCACAGTTTTCCATGATCAGCTCGGTAAACCCTGCTTTATTAAATCTGATGGTTTTCTTTGATTTTAATTGATCAATGTCATCACCTTCAAATATCAGTGCATAGACAGGCCAAAGCTCCTGTTCAATTCTGACTTTATACTCTGGAAAAAGTAGGTCTAGGGCATTTTCGACTATTTGATCTCTTTTGGAAATCAAGTGCTTAGGAATGATGAATTCTACATTAAAACCATTGCCCTGTTTCAACCAGTCCAAATATTCAGCTCCTTTGATATCGGGGAAAAGTTTTTGCTTTAATTCAGGAGTCATCTTTATTCGGTTAAATCCAAAATACCGCTCATTCATTTTATCCCAATAAGCATTTTTAAAAATATTGATTAGGGGTTCGTTGATAAGAGAAATCATTAATGGACCATCATTCGAACCCAATTTCATCCTCACTTGTGAACTAAGACCTGATACATATGGAGATTTGGAAACTTGAAACTCTATGTTGTCTTTAAAGACCTCTGGATTTTCTAAAAAGATCTTCGAGGTATAATTGAATTTGACATCTTCAAAAACCTTATTTACGAAATTGATTTCACCCTTATCTATGAAGCTTCTGATGTTCTCTGTAGTCACATCCTTCCCTTCTGAGATCCCGACGACTTCTCCAGCTCCATTGACCCATACATAATTCGGTAGAGTCTTATGGGGGAGCATCCTCCTCAGAATATTATCCCCATAAATCATTGGCTTCTTGATGTCCTTTAGCTTAGGCATTCGGGCAAATAGCTTTTCTACTTCTTCCTTGTCTTGATAAGTCACTGGAAGGATCGCTAAGTCATCACCAAAAGCCTTATCCAGGGAGTCTAACTTCGGGAAGCTTGCCACACAGGGTGCACACCAAGTTGCCCAGAAGTCAAGGATCAACAACTTGCCTTTGTAGTCGGAGATCAAAATTTCACCTTCAGGATGGTTCAATACATTTTCAAACTTGAGGTTGGGGATTTGGTCTCCTATGTCTAGGGGTTTGAGTTTTTGTTGAGCAGTTGCGTTGAAAGCGAAAGAAAGTAAAAGCAGGAAGATTGTTTGTGATTTCATAGAGTTTAGGATATTGGTTGAATTGGTTGATTTAGTTATTGGTTGATTGGGTTAGTGGTTGACTCCAAGTTGAAAGGTTGGAATGTTGGAATGTTTGAACGTTGAGTTTGTGGTTGTTTCATGGTTATCAGTTGATTGAGTTAATTCCGCTACGCCACAGGCGCACAGGCGCGGCGAACAAGTGGTTTATTTAGTGGTTAGTTTGGTTTGGGTTTTTCATCTATAATGATCAGGATATTGATTAGTGGAGGTGGATTGGTTTCTGGTTCTGGGGGTTTGTCGGGTTGCATGGTTGTAGTGGATTAGGTTATTGGTAATTGAGGTAAAAGGGTAAAGGGAAAAGGTGAAAGGATGAGGTTGGAAGGTTGAAATGTTTTAAGGTTTTAAGGTTAGGTTAGAGTTTGATGTGGCGGTTTTGGGTTGTCATATCGAACAGAGTGAGATATTCCCGCAATGCTGCGGGACAGGCATCGTTTTGGTTACTGGGTTTACCTTCTTTTTTACTTCTTTTCTGTTTTTGTCGAGATGAGATTTTCCCGCAATTCTGCGGGACAAGCCTCCTATCGCCTCCCTAAAGTGAGGCAGGATCGAAATGACGAAGTAGAAAGGGAGGCCGGCGGGTTGAGTGGAATCGTGTTTGCCGGCCTGGGGAGCTATGGAGAATACTCCCCCACTCCGCCGTCCAATAGTGTCGTCACCTTCTGTGTCTCCGAACTACTATTTGGATTACTTATGAGGAAAGATGGACGGGGAGGCCCTTTGTAAGGGTAGATTTGAGATTTAAGATTTTAGATTGGGTCTCACGCAGATTTCGCGGATTCCGCTGATGGATTTTACCACAGATGAACACGGATGGACACTATCAATTTTAGAATGTAGAATGCAGATTTTAGATTGGGGGGCGGATTGGTTTCATGGTTTTAGTTATTAGTGGATTGAGTTGGATTGGTTATTAGGGATTGGAAGGTTTAGAGGTTTGAAGGTTTGAAAGTTGGGTCTCTCGCAAAGGGTCGCCGAGGTGCAGAGGACGCAAGGTTTGTTGAGGATGGAAGGTTTGAAAGTTGGGGGCGGGTTGGTTTCATGGTTTTAGTTATTAGTGGATTAAGGGATTGGTTGAGTGGGTTATTTGGTTAACTGGTTAATTGAGTTGGGATAAGTGGTTGGGATGGTGTCCTTTAGTCGTCATATCGAACAGAGGGAGATATCTCGTTTTGGTTACTGGGGCTCAGATTCTATAAAACACCTCTCCTACTTTTGACGAGATGAGATTTCGATCCCGAAAGCTTTCGGGATCGAAATGACAGAGTCTCGAAATGACGTGGAAGTCGAAATGACGGGTAAAAACCCCAGCACGGTGGGCAGGTATGTGGTCGCTGCAAACCAGTTTAGCATCACTTGTTTTTAGGTTAGACATAGATTCCACTGGCTGGGGGTATTGGGGTGAGGCAACCTTTCTTTTTTTTTAGTTATTTGGTTATTGGTTGAATGAGTTATTAGGGGTTAGAAGGTTGGAAAGTTGGAAGGTTATAAGGTTGAGTTTGTAGTTGTTTCATGGTTATCAGTTGATTAGGTTATTAGTGAATTGAGGTTAAAGGGAAAAGGATAAAGGTTTGGTAAGTGGTTGAGATGGTGTCCTTTAGTCGTCATATCGACCAGAGGAGCTTGCCCCGAAGTATTTCGGGGAGATATTCTCGCACCCCCATAGAAATCGGGAGCGGGACAGGCATCGTCTTAGTTACATGTTCCGATTTTTTTAGAACTCCTCTCCTGCTTTTGTCGAGATGAGATTTTCCCGCAATTCTGCGGGACAGGCCTCCCTTTCATCGAAATGACGTAGTGGGGTCGTCATATCGACCTTGCCTCACGATTGAGGGAGGCAGAGGGAGATATTCCCGCAATCCTGCGGGACAGGCATCGTCTTAGTTACATGTTCCGATTTTTTTAGAACTCCTCTCCTGCTTATGTCGAGATGAGATTTTCCCGCAATTCTGCGGGACAGGCCTCCCTTTCATCGAAATGACGTAGTAGGGTCGTCATATCGACCAGAGGGAGATATTCCCGCAATCCTGCGGGACAGGCATCGTCTTAGTTACATGTTCCGATTTTTTAGAACTCCTTTCCTAGTTTTGTGGTAAAAGAACACATAAGGGTATCCTTGGGTCATTTTTTGGGATGATCCCGAAATGCTTCGGTACTACCTAACGGCAGCCTAAGGCTGATACTTTTCGCTTCGTTCGGGGGCTATGGTCCTGATTATTTTTAGAAAAGGACATAGCTGTGTCAGGGAGAAAAAAACTTGGTTTTTTTCAAAGAGACAGAGAACGCGGAAGAGTTCCTGATTGCTAAGAAGATTGATTTTGGGTTCTTGCCTATCGGGGCTTCTGCAGGAGCGGGGTGATAGGAAGATTGGCGAGCGCATCCATGACGTATGTGTTTTGGAAAAGCGTATCTGAGTAGATGGCTCTTGGGAAAAAGATGATGAAAAGGCTGATAAACTTCAAGTTCTCGAATTAAGAACCTATTTGCTTCAGCTATTCATCGGTAAGCATTTCAAACTGGAGACTTGATGATATTGCGCTGGATTTCTTGTAGGGAAACCATTCTAGAAAGGAGCTTCACAACCAAATTCTCTCCTTCACAAACGGTGTTTGTCGATAGAATTTGAATATTTATTAATAGTCCTTTCATATTTCAAGTGCATTATTTTTCTGAATATGCTTTATCTAATTTTTCTAATAATTCATACACTACCTTTATGTTATTTAACATCTCAGGCGTGTGCCTGTTCTCAATTTTTATTTTGTTGAGAACTCCTAAAATTCCTTTGCGAAATTTTATTATCTCGCATTTTGAAATCCCAAATTGAATGTCATTTTCAACAGGGAAATTTTCATTCATTAAAAGCAAAGTGAATATTTCATATACAATTGTAAATAAAATATTAACACTATCAAAATAAAAAGTGAATAATTTTAATTAGTATGTCAATTTTATATATATTTCTGTTAATAATTTAGTAACTATGGCAACTAGACTGGGAGAATTCTTTCAAAAATACTCAATAAATAAATCAGAGGTGGCAAGAAAGATGAATGTTAATAAGCAAAGATTAACACAGTTATCTACAAATGAAAATGCACATCTTAAAGCTGATGAATTATACCTTATAGCATTAGCAACAGGAACCAACCCGTGTGAATTACTTGAGTATTTGTTTGAAGGGACCGAACTTCCTGATAAACAAAAGTAAAAGTGGTTTTTTGGGGCAAATAAAAATGATTAATAGAATCATATTAAATCATAAGTTAAATAGTCATTTATATCATTCGTTTATTTAAAAGCCTTTTAATTGAGGCTTTTTTATTGTAAAAATACCTAGTAGTTGGTATTTTTTGTTTGATGGGGAATTGGTAGGTTTGAAAATAAATAATAAAAATCCGCGATATCGTTGATAATATATCACTATAGAATTCTCTTAACTATATTAGCTATAGCAAAACTGATCTGGCATTAATATAAAAATATGATTACAATATCAATGTTTAATAATAAAGGAGGAGTAGGGAAAACTACTTTAACTTGCAATCTAGGTAATTTCTTGGCAGATTATCATTCCAAAAGAGTTTTAATAGTAGACTGTGATCCACAGTGTAATGCGACTCAATTGATAATGGGTTCTGATTTTGCAAGTGATTTATATTGGGATAACTCTTCTAATAACTATAGTGAAATAACAACAATAAGTGACATTCTTCAACCGATTGAAGATGGTGATTCAAGCATCCTTGAAACTATTGTTCCTATTAATAAATCTACGAATAGGTTTAATGTAGATTTAATTCCAGGCCATCCAACATTTTCTATTATTGAAGATAGATTGGGCTCTGCATGGCACGAACTAAAAGGAGGAGATTTAGGAGGTATTAGAAAGACAAATTGGAACACTAGTTTAGTCGCCCAATTGAACAATCAATATGATTTTATATTTTTTGATTTAGGTCCTAGTTTAGGCTCAATTAATAGAAGTATCTTGATTGGTTGCCAATATTTTATAACTCCTATGGGCACTGACATATTTAGTATTCTAGGTGTTCGAAATATCTCCTCTTGGCTTTCATCATGGATGGGAATTTACACTAATTCTTTAGCATTAACTGAAAATAGAACGCCTGGTAGACTGAACCAGTACCAGATTGCAGCAGAACCAGCAATATCAAAAGGTTATTTAGGGTACACATCGCAACAATATATCACAAAGAGTAAAGAAGGTGTTAGGCGACCTACAAAAGCTTTCGAAGAAATAATTAATATGATTCCAGAGGAAATCGCCAATTCTTTACAGTTTTTTATGCCCGATAATTTAAACTCAGATAGTTTAAAAATAGGTGATGTCAAACATCTGTATAGTTTAATTCCTCTTGCACAATCAGTTTCCTCACCAATATTAAAATTAAAATCAAGTGATGGTTTAGTTGGAACTCAATTTAAGCAACAGTCGGAATATGAAGAGATAATTTCTGCCATAACAGAAAATATTTTAAAGAATTTAAACTTAGCAGAATGAATTGGCCAAAAGCATTGACAGCTGAACTAGCATCAAGAAGATGTATAGTTTTTTTAGGTTCAGGAGCATCTGCTGGCTCTATTTCTGCAGATGGTCACAAATCACCGACAACTTGGCATAAATTCCTTGATGACTTAAAAGGTAAAATGACATCAGGTGATAAGGTATTAATTGATAAGTTTATATCGGAACAAAGATTCTTAGATGCAGCAGAAGTTATTTTACATCATGTACCACAGGCTGATTTTTCAGCTTACATAAGAGAAGAATTAGTTCGTCCAAAATATAAACCATCTCCAATACATCAATCAGTCCTTGAGATAGATCCTAAGGTTGTTGTAACTACGAATTATGATGATATTTATGACAATTTTTGTCGACAAGGAGAGGCAATTGACGGTTATAATATCTGTCGATATTATGAAGATCATCTTGTTTCAGATTTGAGATCTCCAGTGAGATTAATTCTCAAAGCTCATGGTTGTGTTTCAAACCCCTCTAAAATAGTACTTTCTAGATCCCAATACTTCAAGGAAAAGCAAGAGCATGGCAATTTTTTTAAAGTTTTAGAATCTCTTTTCTTAACACATACAATACTATTTTTAGGTTATTCACTAAATGATCCTGATATTCAATTGATTCTTGAAAACTCAAATATTGCTGCTAAAAGTGCTCACCCACATTATATTGCAGTTGGAAATCACATGGACCCAATTTTAAAAGAATCCTATAAACGGACTTATAATCTAGAATTTGTTGAATTTCCCATAGGTGATTTTAATGCACTAAATAAAGGAATCTCTTCATTGAAGGATGAAGTTTTAAGCTACAGAGCAACTTATGCCTATTAATAACGCTTGCTGATCTTCATTATCACTCTTAAGTGTTTTCACCAAAGACTCTGTACAGACTGATTTGGTTGATTCATTCTATAAGGGAAATTAAAGAGAATATTTATAGATTTGAAATTAGTCATTTAGACTGAAAACATGCTCAATTTAAGAGTTTTTCCTTGTGTTAGTCAGACGGCTAAAAGATGATAAAACATTGTAATAATAAAAAATGAAAGTAAAACTTGGACAAGCAGTTAAAATGTTTTTTGGTAATTCATCACTTGAGATGGTTTACTTTGAAGCTATTGCTAATTCGTTAGACGCACAAGCAACAGAAATTAAAATTGACATTCAAGCAAAAGCATACAATAGGCCTGAAACAATTTCTATAAGAATAGAAGACAATGGAATTGGAATTACAGATAAACGATATAAAAAGTTTTCCAATCTTTTTGATGTTGAAGAAAATTCTCACAAAGGTTTAGGAAGACTTGTTTACTTGTGTTATTTTGATGAAGTTAAAGTTACAACCTTTTATAACGGTATTAAGAAAAGATTTTTTGACTTTACTGAGGGCTTTAAAGAAGAAGATGCAAAAGTTATAGATGTACTTGAACGAAAAAGCGGAACAACCCTGTATATGTCGGGTTATACTTTAACGCGTTTACGTTCTAGTGCATTTATCCAATCAGCTTATCTGAAAAGCAGAATACTGCAAGAATTTTATTCTCGCCTTTTTCAACTAAAACAGCAAAACACTAAAATAAATATTGAAATAACATCAACAGTTGATGGAAAAACAACTACTGATTTATTAACAAATAGCGATATCCCAAAATTTGAAATCATTAAATTTGATAGTCCGCTTGACCTATTCGAGAAGTTCTACTTATACTTTTCAATAAATGAGGTTGAGCCATCTGAAACTGCACTAATTGCAGCTGTATCAGTGGACAATAGAACGATAAAGGTTGATCTAATTGCAGAAGAAAACAAACCTATTGGATATAATATGGTATTTCTTCTATATTCAGATTGGTTTACTGGAAAAGCTGATAATACAAGACAAGCCCTTAATGTATCAGACTCTGAACTACAAAATATTCAAACAATTTTCAGGAAAAAAGTCGCGGAATTAATAGAAAGTAGAATACCAAAAGTTAAAAAAAGAAATTTTGATACTCAAAAGAACTTGGTAAATCGTTTTCCACATTTATCAGGGTATTTTCATTCTGAGAGTATAGGTTATATCTCAAGAGCGGAAGTATTGAAGAAAGCACAAGACCAATTTTTTAAGGCACAAAAAGAACTTCTTGAAGCAAATAGCCTCTCAGACGAGCAATACGACAAATCTTTAGAACTTTCAGCACGAGCATTAACAGAGTATATTTTATTTCGCCAGTTTACAATCGACAAATTAAAAAAAACATCTAAAAAGGAAAGTGAATCTGAATTGCACAATTTATTCGCAACAATGAAGTCAAGATTTAATAGGGAAAACCTAGAGAATGACTTGTATCGAAATAATGCTTGGTTACTTGACGATAAATATATGACTTATGAAACAATCCTTAGTGACAAGGAACTTAGTGAGTTAATTCAATTTATAACAGAAGATGAAGTAATTGAAAGAGATGACGACAGACCCGATTTAGCTTTAGTTTTTTCAAATAACCCAAGTGAAACACCAAATTTTGATTTAGTAATAGTAGAACTAAAAAAACGTAGTATTTCATTAGAAGAAAATATGAAAACAGTCACACAATTAGAGAAACGTGCGAGAAAACTAATGAAATACTATTCAAATAAAATTCAGAGAATTTGGTATTACGGAATTGTAGAATTCAATGAAGAGTTAGAATTGCATTTATCTGGAGAATATAATGAGCTTTATTCATCTGGTAAAATTTATTATAAAGATTCAACAATTGCAATTAGTAAAAATCCAGATATTAGACTTCCAATAGGAATTTATATGTGGGACATTGATGCTGTTATTTCGGATGCAGATGCTAGGAATTCCGCGTTTTTGAGACTTATAAAAAGTAAATTCACAAATGGAGAATAAACGAAAATCAGTCTATATGAAAGTAAGGACTATGAGTCATAACCTTATGTCGTTCCTACGGCATCACTCGAATTTAACAATCATATAGAATAAAATCAGTATCGACTAAATTCCAGCTCGTCTCTATGATGATTTATTGGAATTTTTCATTTCCGCAAGTTCACTGGATTATTGGTTGCGATTCGAGGTATTAGGAAAACATAGATTCGTGCCGAGTTTTATTGCGGTAGGAGAATACATTGATAAATAAAAAAGGAATAGATAAATTCGGTCTGACTAATTAGGATTGGAAATCAGCTCAAATTGAGGGGGTTTGATTAAGTTAGTCAGAATTTCAAAACGACACAATCAATGAATATTAGAGAAATTTCAGAAGACGAACTTCACAACTACGACATAGACAAAAATCCTATGGCAGGAATTATCTCGACCGAGAAAAAATGGTTTGTTACTTCTGACGATAAACTAATTGGCATTGTTTTGCAAGACAACATTGACAAAGATTGGAGCTATTTAATTCTTGGACTAGAAAGCGATAATGCTTACAGAGCAATTGAAGTAAAGGTTTCTATAAACTCTATTGACGAAGCTCAAAATATTTTACGCAATTCAATTAACGACATATCTGTAAAGGGGCAGAAAGAAGAAACTTTGTTTGAGTTAAGTGAAGAAAAGGGTGAAAAGCCGTTAAATTTAATTGTAACCAACATAGATGATGAAATTAAAAAATACTTCAACAAGCATCCTGAGAAGCTGTATAACCTCCATCCTAGAAAATTTGAAGAATTAATAGCAAGCATCTTAAAAGATTTAGGTTTTGACGTAGAGTTAACGAAAGCAACACGTGACGGGGGACGTGATATAATAGCTTCTATACGGACAAAGGTTTCAACTTTCTTAACTTATGTTGAGTGCAAAAGGTATAGTCCTGAAAACAAAATTGATGTTGGACTTATAAGAGAAGTAATCGGAGTTCATTCAATTCACAGACCTGCAAAAAGTATTATTGTAACGACTAGTTTTTTTACCAAGGACGCAGTTAAAGAAGCAAAGACTTTTGAAAACCAACTTGACCTTAAAGATTTTAACGACATAAAAAAATGGCTACAAGACTACTAGAGATAAAAACTGACGCTAACATATAAGGGCTAAACCGAAGTGGAGCGTAGTGGGATTTCGGTTTAGCCCCTTTTGATACCGAACTATCGGGATACCGTGGCTTATTAACTGACATCCGGAGGGTGAAGGGTTCGCTAGGTGGAATAGAAGGATGATTGTTGGATTTTAAGAAGTGGCTGTTTTAGTTTTGAGTTGTATTTAGGAGATTTTTCTTTGGTTTATACTTAGTATTCTCTATCAAGTATCAAGATATTTTGTACGAAAGAATTTGGCAATTGGCTAACGACGAAGCTGATGCGCTGGATTTATAAGACCATCTATACCTTCCTTGGCCCATTTAGAGCGATCAAGTGGGATCAATTGAAAGACTTGGGAATGGTAGATCAGAATTATGGCTGGACCGAGAGATGCAAATCAAAGCCGCCCAAGTAGGTCCCAAAACCACAGAATTCCCGTAGATTACAGGAAACGCATAGGCGTCTCAAAACTAAGTAACACGGTGAAAGGAGTCTTCGGGGTATGCTATAAGATTCTTTGGACAATTTATAAGTATTGGTAAAATGTTATTTTTTATCAAATATACCCTGTAGTAGGTATTTTTTTAGAGTGAAGAAGGTGGTAGTTTTAGGGGGTTGATTAAGAAATATCCGCAATACGTTACGCTATTTGTTCCATATGGCATACATAGCGCAATGGTTGCGTTAATAAACTCGTTAGCTGCTATTCCCTCTACATTAAAAAAGTTGATTTCGTAAGCTAACGGATGGGCGGAAGAACAAGAGGAAATTGAGAAAAATGATTATTGTAATTGACTTATTATCAAATATATGCAAATACGTTAGTCAGAATTAAAAAAAACACAATGATAGAAACTGAATTAGAAAACTACTGCAAGGAAAAAGAATCCCAACTCGAACTTGTAAAGGACATAAGAGTAGACAACAAGTATCAGGGAAGTATTGACTATTTTAGAGACAATGCTGACATAGACTATTCAAGAGTTTTGTATTCATCTTCTTGCAGAAGATTGCAAGGAAAAATGCAATTGTTAGTTCCTAAAAGCCAGGTATTTTATAGAAATCGTTTAACTCATAGTTTCGAAGTTGCCCAATTCGCAAAAACAATTGCCAAAAGATTGAAATTAAATGACATTATCACTGTTCAAACTTGCTCTTTAGCCCACGATATAGGAAATCCTCCTTTTGGTCACGCAGGAGAGATTTTTTTAAGCAAAGTTTCTGAAAACCATCCATACGAAGGAAACGCACAAACATTTAGAATTCTAAACAGATTAGAAGAGAGACATTATGACTTTAATGGCTTGAATTTAACAATTAGGACAATGCTCGGTGTCGTAAAGTATTTTAAACCAGAATTCGAAATTTCTACAGACACAGACGGCTCTGAAATAAAAACAGCTAACAAAAAATTTCTTTACAATAATGATTATGAACTCGTAAAAAAATGGCTTGACGAGTATAAGATTACTCATAAGACGATAGATTGTGAAATAATGGATTTGTGTGATGAAATAGCCTATGCTATTCATGACTTGGAAGATACATTAAGATTAAACTTTTTCACAATAGATGAACTCTTATACGAGTTTTCTATACGAAGTGAATACAAAGGGATAATCATAGAATTTAAAAAGTTTGTAGTCCTAGCAAGACAATTTGCTGACAAAGCACACATATATAAGTCATCGGAAGAGTATGCAATGCTGTTTAGAAAAGAATTGACATCAATCCTAGCTAATGCTTTCGTTAGAGACATTGATTTAGTAGATGGAAAGTTGGGTTATAAAACTTTGGGGTTATTAATTGCAGGTCTTAAGAAAATGACGTTTGAGTGTATTAAAAGGCAACCAGAAATCATAGAGTATGAACAATTAGGGAGACACGTTTTAACTCGACTTTATGAACTATATACCGACAAGAGCTACAATAGAGATATGGTTCTATTACCAGCAAATTACAGGCATCCACCAAAATGGGAGAGAAAAGTACAAGATTACATAGGTGGAATGATGGACATTTACGCAATACAACAGTATGAAAAATATTTTGGAAAACTTGAAGGCAAAGGGATTTATCTGAAATAAATACAGCAGCGAACAGCCGTTTTGCAAAAGCGGGGTTTCGTGATTTGATGACAGTGAAATGCTAAATTCAAGCTTTTTACATCTAATGAAGTTTAGTGCTAAAAACTCCCTCCACCTCTAAGCTGAATCATGCAAAACAACACCCCAACCCCCCTTAAAACACAACCTATCCCCCAACTTTTGTCACTTAAATATTTGAGGCACCTGAAGCCAAAAAAACTTAAATTCTGCCTAAATTCGACGGAATAGAAAAAACGAAATTGAAATAAATACGAAAGAATGAACCAATCAGTACACAATAGACTCATATCCTTTATTTGGTCAATAGCGGATGACTGCTTGAGAGACGTTTATGTAAGAGGTAAATACAGAGATGTGATTCTCCCAATGGTGGTTTTGAGAAGATTGGATGCGCTACTCGAACCGACCAAAGATGCTGTTATGGAAGAATTGGCCTTTCAAAGAGATGAAGCTGGTTTTACGGAATGGGATGAAACAGGATTGAGAGATGCTAGTGGATATGTGTTCTACAACACCAGCGAATGGACTTTACAAAGACTACACGATACAGCTACCAACAGCCAACAAATCTTACAAGCCAACTTTGAAGATTACTTGAATGGCTTTAGTCCGAATGTCAAGGAAATTGTTAACAAGTTTAAGCTGAAAAGCCAAATCCGACACATGGCGTCCAAAGATGTGTTGATGGACGTTCTAGAAAAGTTCACCTCCTCTTATATCAATCTTACTCCCTTTGAAAAGCAAGATCCTGAGGGAAGAAAACTCCCACCACTTTCCAACTTGGGAATGGGCTATGTTTTTGAAGAATTGATTCGGAAGTTCAACGAAGAAAACAACGAAGAAGCAGGGGAACATTTTACTCCTCGTGAAGTGATTGATTTGATGACACACATTGTTTTTGAACCTATCAAAGACAATTTGCCACCCGTCATGACTATTTATGACCCTGCCTGTGGTTCTGGTGGGATGCTTACGGAATCGCAAAATTTCATCAAGGATGAAGAAGGCGCCATTCGGGCAATGGGGGATGTGTATTTGTATGGCAAAGAGATCAACGATGAAACCTATGCCATTTGCAAATCAGACATGATGATCAAGGGCAACAATCCCGAAAATATCCGAGTTGGTTCCACGCTTTCTACCAATGAGTTTGCAGGAAATACTTTTGATTTTATGCTGTCTAATCCTCCTTATGGAAAGTCATGGGCGACAGATTTAAAATACATCAAAGACGGTAAGGATATTATTGACACTCGCTTTCAGATTACCCTCAAAGATTATTGGGGCAATCCCGAGGATGTAGATGCTACGCCACGTTCATCAGATGGGCAATTGCTGTTTTTGATGGAGATGGTCGATAAAATGAAGCCATTAAGCCAAAGTCAACAGGGTTCGCGCATTGCCTCTGTGCACAATGGGTCTAGCTTATTCACAGGAGATGCAGGTGGTGGCGAAAGCAATATCCGAAGGTACATCATAGAAAATGATTGGCTTGATTGCATCGTGCAGCTGCCCAACAACCTGTTTTACAATACAGGTATTACGACCTATATCTGGTTTTTGACCAATAGTAAACCAAGCCATAGAAAAGGGAAGATTATTTTAATTGATGCCTCACAGCGGTTTGCCAAACTCCGTAAAAACTTAGGGGCAAAGAACTGTGAGCTCACAGCAACACATGTGTCTGAAATTCAAGATGCTTATATGAATTTCGTGAATGTGGAGCGGCAAAGTGAAGATGGGCTGGCTGTGAAAGTATTTAATAACGCCGACTTTGGTTATTACAAGGTTGTAATAGATAGGCCTGCGAGACTGAAAGCACAATTCACCCAGGAACGAATTGAATCCCTCCGTTTTGAAAAATCACTCAAAGAACCTATGCAGTGGGCCTATAAAACCTATGGTGAAAAAGTCTACGAAGACATCAAACCTCTCGAAAAGGAAATTATAGAATGGGCCGAGAAAAGCGGTCTGGACCTGAATGCCAAAAAACGCAAAGAGCTTACCTCCAAAGTAACTTGGGAAAAGCAGAAAGGCTTGTTAGAAACTGCCACCATACTTTTAGAGAAAATTGGTACAGATGAATACCATGATTTCAATGTGTTCGGCGCTCAAGTAGATGAAGTCTTGAAAAAGGAGAAAATCAAACTTACGGCTAGCGAGAAAAATCAGATTTATGCCGCCGTAACTTGCTATGATGAAAGCGCTGAAAAAGTCATCAAGAAAACCGAAAAGCTAAGTGGAGATAAATTAGACAAACTTTTACACCACTTAGATTGCACGGCTGCACAATTGCCTGATTTCGGCTATTATCCTAGTGGAAAGCCTAACGAGTACATCATTTACGAAACGCAAACCGATCTCCGCGATAGTGAAAATGTACCGCTAAACGAGAGTATACATGATTACTATTTGCGTGAGGTGAAACCACATGTGGGTGAAGCTTGGATAGATTTGGACAAAACCAAAATTGGCTATGAAATCAGTTTCAATAAATACTTCTACCAGCACAAGCCTTTGAGAAGCATTGAAGAGGTGAGCAGCGAGATTCTTGCCTTAGAAGAAGAAAGCGAAGGCTTGATTATGGATATTTTGAAAATGTAGTCATAATGAGTAATGAAACAATATTATATCGCCCAGATGAACTCGAGGAGCATATTAAAGTTAGACTCAAAGAAGATACTCTTTGGTTAAGCCAGGATCAGCTGACTCAACTTTTTCATAGAGACCAATCTGTAATCTCCCGCCATATTGGAAATGTATTTAAAGAAGGTGAACTAGATGAAAAAAGCAATATGCAAAAAATGCATATTCCAAATTCTGATAAGCCTGTAGCATTTTACAACTTGGATGTTATCATATCAGTTGGCTATCGGGTAAAATCCAAACAAGGTACACCATTCCGTATTTGGGCAACAAATGTATTAAGGGGTTATTTATTGAAAGGATATGCCATAAATCAGCGCATAGACAGAATAGAAAATAATTATGAAAACTTGAGTAAAGAAGTTAAACAGATTTCATTTCAACTGAAAACGCAGGAATTACCCAACCAAGGCGTTTTCTTCGATGGACAAACCATTCTCCTTCAATTAAACACCAAAGCATGAACACAATAACAAGAAATACCACCTTTCAAAAATATCCTGCCTACAGAGATTCGGGTGTAGAATGGTTGGGGGAGATTCCGGAGCATTGGTCATTAC
This sequence comes from Belliella aquatica, assembly GCF_014637795.1. Lineage (GTDB taxonomy): Bacteria > Bacteroidota > Bacteroidia > Cytophagales > Cyclobacteriaceae > Belliella > Belliella aquatica. The sequence goes on from NZ_BMFD01000020.1 coordinate 25,808, forward strand.
TTTCTAATAAAAACATTTTCAAACTAAAAAAAAATCAAGTCGGAAAGAAGTCAGTCGACTATGTTTTGTTGTCGCTGACTTTAAAGGGAATAATTCAACGTGTAATTGAAGACGGTGGTAAATTTCCTGCTGAGTTTGACACATATCAAGAAGTTAAAAAAGGAGATTTTGTTTTTTGCCTATTTGATGTTGAAGAAACACCAAGATGTGTTGGCCTTTCTGATTTTGAAGGAATGATTACTGGCGCATACACTGTAATGGAGGTTAATCCAAAATTTGACAGAAATTTTCTTTATTATTTTTACTTGAACTTGGATGCGGATAAACGAATGAGACCCCTTTATACAGGTTTGAGAAATACAATTTCAAAAGATAATTTCTTTGCTTTCAAAACTTTCATTCCCCCACTCCCCGAACAAACCGCCATCGCCACCTTTCTTGACGACAAAACCACCAAAATAGACCGTGTCATTGCCCAAAAACAACAAATGATCGCCTTGCTCAAAGAACGCAAGCAGATTATTATTCAGAATGCGGTGACAAAGGGTTTAAACCCAAATGTGAAAATGAAAGACTCTGGTGTAGAATGGATTGGAGAGATACCGGAGGAGTGGAGTGTAGAAAAAGGCAAATGGCTATATGTTCAACAAAAACGACCTATTAGAAACGAAGATGAAATAATTACCTGTTTCAGAGACGGCCAAGTAACTTTGCGAAAAAATAGAAAAACTGAAGGTTTTACAAATGCCTTAAAGGAACATGGTTATCAGGGTATCCGAATTGGAGATTTAGTCATTCACAATATGGATGCTTTTGCGGGTGCTATTGGCGTATCAGATTCTGATGGAAAATCAACACCCGTCTATTCAGTATGTACGGAAAGAAAAGCTGAAATGGTTAACTCTTCTTATTATGCCTATTACTTGAGAGAACTTGCAAGGAAAGGATATATCCAAGCTCTTGCCAAAGGAATTAGAGAGCGTTCTACCGATTTTAGGTTTAATGATTTTGCAAATCTAGAATATGCATTGCCACCTTTATCAGAACAAACCGAAATTGTCGCCCACATCGAAACTCAATCTGCTAAAATAGAGAAGGCGATAAAACTGCAGGAGCAGCAAATAGAGAAATTAAAGGAATTGAAATCCACGCTGATCGATGGAGCGGTGACTGGGAAGATAATGGTGAGTTGATATGGATAACGATAGGATAGTCGAGCTGCAAGAAGTAATCAAAAAATTGCATGAATCTGTTTCTGGTCTTAAACGCCTTTTCGCATCAAAAAAGAACGGGTTCACGCTCGATGGTAGATTAGTTGGGGACATTGGTGAAGTGATAGCCGAGGAATTATTCCAAATTAAACTTCACGATAGGTTGAAGCATCATTATGATGCAGTAACGACATACGAGCCTAAGTTAAATGTTCAAATAAAGGCCACTTTTAAAGAGAGTTTGACCTACAACCACGCCCCTGATTACTACATAGGGATAAAATTAGATAAAGAAGGAAGTTTTGAGGTCATATACAATGGTCCAGGGAAATACATACAAGAAGCTTATCAGCACAGGAAGGATATAGGGAAAGTTCTGTTGTCCTTTCCTACTCAAAAACTCAAAGAGCTGTCGGCAAGGATTGATGACTCGGAACGTATTTTATTAAAAAAATGGGGTGAAGAATAATATGAAAGAGGTTTAAATGAGTAAGCAAGAACTACATACTCGTATCATCAAGACCAAAGACCTGCTTAGAAAGGAGGGGCTTACCATTCCGGAATATCAACGCCCATACAAATGGACGATAAAAAACGTGAATCAACTGATTGATGATATTGCGTATCATAGAGACCGCTCTGCCTATCGTCTAGGCACCATCGTATTCTACAGGGATGAAAAAAGTCAGCTCAATATCGTGGACGGGCAGCAACGTACAATCACTTTGATTTTAATTGCTTTGGCAATTGCCTCCAATCAGAACCGCCTACATGCTGAACTACATAAAGCCAAGGTTGATCCAGTCCAATCACAGTGGTTCTCAGACTTAGCTTTTTCCAATACGACATCTTTGAAAAACATTCAGACAAATTATCGGGAAATATTTCGGAGAGTGGATGACTTTGATGTGGATACAGTTTTGTTTTTCTACAATAAATGTGAATTGGTTGAAGTCATCTTGGAAGATGTCTCGGAAGCTTTTCAGTTTTTCGATTCCCAAAATGCTAGAGGAAAAGATTTGGAGCCGCATGACCTTTTGAAGGCATACCACCTTCGGGAAATGAGTAAAATCTCCACCGAGGCCGAGAGGCTAAAAAGTGTGGAAACTTGGGAAGGACTAAATACCGAAGACTTAAAAAAGGTATTTGACAATTATCTCTACCGAATAAGGAACTGGTCCAAAGGGACCTCTGCCCGGAAATTTGATAAGAGCGAGGTGGATATTTTTAAGGGTATCAGCCCAAGTATTCAGGAGCCTTTTCCTTTTGCTGACCTTTATCGCATTGGTCACTTCTATGTAGAGGGCTACAATCAAGACTTTAACCGGAGTATCGACCGAAAATCCATGATATATCCCTTCCAAATCGATCAGATCATAATCAATGGAAAGCGGTTTTTTGAGTTGATTAATCACTACATCGGACAGATGGATTTCGAAAAGCGGCTGACAGGCATTTCCGAGCACTCCAAGCAAATTCTTAAAACTTTGAATAAATATGATGCTCGAACTCGCACAGGAGATCAATACGTTAGGTCCCTATTTGACTGTACCTTACTCTATTACTTGGATAAATTTGGAACTGTGGAAATAGACCGAGCAATAGAAAAATTCTTTGTTTGGGCATATAGCCTCCGCCTGACTATGCAAAATGTACAGTTGGCTTCCATGGACAATTATGCCTTAGAAGCTCCTTTTTTGTTCAAAACAATAAAAGAATCCACTAATCCAAAGCAGGTTTTGAGCCTACCTTTGGCTTCTGTGGATCAAGTCCGATCCAGCAAAACCAAGGAAATTGAAGTTATTTTTAAACGATTAAACTACCTCCATGACTGATTCGATACACACCTATAGCATACGGGAGATTTTTGATTCCGGGGAGTACGTCATCCCTATTTATCAGAGAAATTACGCTTGGGGAGAGCCGGAGATTTCCCAATTGATCCAAGATATCTACGATTATGCCGTGTCAGAGAAAAGAACTTCAAATTACTACATCGGCACTTTGGTGGTCTATGAAAGACATCATGAAAATAAAAAAGTTATCTATGAAACTATCGACGGACAGCAGCGTCTGACTACGCTAAATATCTTGGTCAGTGCTTTAAATCGGCTTTTTAAAGACCAGATAGATAACCTCATCCCTCACAAACTCAATCTATTTTTTGATAGCCGGAGGAAGTCCAGCGAGGCTTTGGAAGTGATATCTAGAGAATCTAAGAAACTTCAAGAAGATTCTTCAAAGGATTATAATCCAGCAATCATTCAAGCTTATAAGGTTATCGAGAAATCACTCAAAAAGCTTTTGTCCAAAACCTCTGAAATCATTGATTTTTATGATTATCTGGCAGACAAGGTTCATCTGATGCGGGTTTCAGTTCCTGGGGATACTGATCTAAACCACTACTTCGAGATCATGAATACCCGAGGAGAGCAGTTGGAAAAACATGAGATTCTAAAAGCTAAACTATTAGAATTTCTGTACGATGATGAAAAGTTAAGTTATGCATTCAACCTAATTTGGGAGGCTTGTGCCGATATGGAGCGCTATGTCCAATACGGGTTTAATGTGGAACAACGAGATGCTGTTTTCACAAAAGGCAAGTGGAACGAGTTTACTTGCTATACTTTAGAGGAAGTAGCAGATCTGGTTTACCCAAAAATGAGCAGTAGTGAAAATGATTCAGGTTTTTTCAAAGGAGGTATTTTAGAAATCGTAGAGTTCGCCGAAAAGATCGAAACCAAGGAAGGCCAAAAAGAAGATGCTCCAGAGAGATTCACATCCATCATCAACTTTTCGAATTTTTTACTGCATGTATTACGAATACAAACTGAGGAAGAAGGAGTGGCACTGGACGATAAACGTTTATTGGACACGTTTTTCGCCCAACTGAGAAAGCAGGACGAACCGATAAGCTTTGTTAAAGAGTTTGGCTTTAATCTTCTTTGGTGTAAGTGGGCCTTTGACAACTATATTATCAAGCGAGAATTTATCGGGGAAAAGGACCAATGGAGTCTTAAACGATTAAAATGGTATAAAGGTAGGGGCAATGAAAATAGGGTAAGTTATGTAAATACCTTTGGCGGCGAAGAGGAATCAGGGGGTGTCAATAAAGAATTGATCATGCTGCTTTCTATGTTTCATGTCTCCACGCCAACTTTGGTTTACAAGCATTGGTTGAATGCGGCTCTTAGCTACATTTTTTATTATGACTATGACCAACATACATCAATTAATTCTACTGATTACATTGAATATCTAAAAAACTTAGCAAAGTCATTCTTATTTGACCGATATCTAGCAAAGCCTTCCAAAACAATAGATTTTTATAACATTATTTACCTTTTGAATGCCGAGCCACAAAATCAAAACAAGCCTAAAAATCTTGATTTGAGCAAACTCGACACCGGAACAGAGGTTGAAAACATTATTTTCAACTATTTGGACTTTCTCCTTTGGAAAAAAGGAACTGCCGGTTCAGAAAAGTTTGAGTTTGCTTTCCGCAGTTCAGTGGAACATTATTACCCTCAAAATCCGATAGCAAAAGACCATAAAATTGACCAAGACCTTTGCGATCATTTTGGAAACTTATGCCTGATAAGCAGTAGTAAAAACTCCAGACTAAGTAATCACATGCCCGAAGCTAAAAAGGATTACTACTTTAAAGCTGGTATTGATAGTTTGAAGCAATCGCTGATGATGAAGGAGAGTGTATGGGATGAGGCCACAATCTTAAAACATGGAGAAGAAATGAAGAACTTGCTTATTTTTCATTAGTTTTATTCAAAAAGCAATACAAATTATTTTAGTTAGAAATTGTTTGAGTGTAAAAAAATATTTCATAAATGTTATCTAAAACTAACGAACAAGCGCTAGAATCGGCAATAGAAAAGACCTTGTCAGGAACTTGCCTAGAGGATCTTAAAAATATAGGTCAGGAAACTGAGTTGAATGAACCTGTAGAACTCTATCGCTCGGGCAATGGCTTTTATATCGGTAATTGCAATGATTTTAATGCTCAATATGCCTTAGATGAAACCCGCTTTTGGCATTTTTTAGAAAGTACTCAAAAAGAAGAACTTGACAAACTGAAGCGGGCTGCCGACTGGAAACTTAAAATTGTGGAGCGTCTTGACCGTATGATAAAAAAATACGGCTTACTTCGTTTGCTCCGCAAAGGTCTGGAAGTGGAAGATGCTTATTTCACGCTGTTGTTTCAAGTTCCCATGGCAAGCAGCAGTGAAATCGTAAAAAATAATTTTGAGAAAAATGAGTTTAGTGTGACGCGCCAAGTGCGTTACAATACCGAAAACCAACGGGAAGAGATTGACATGGTGGTTTTTGTAAATGGTTTGCCCATAGCCACCTTAGAACTCAAAAATGCTTGGACAGGACAAACAGCCAAAGTAAATGGCATCAAGCAATACAAAAAAGATAGAGACATTCGGCAGCCACTCTTACAGTTCGGTAGATGCATAGTGCATTTTGCAGTAGATACAGATGAGGTCTATATGTGTACCAAACTCGATGGCGATAACTCCTTTTTTCTCCCATTCAATAAAGGCAACAACAGTGGAAAGGGAAACCCCACCAATCCTTTTGGGCATAAATCTTCTTATCTCTGGGAAGAAGTCTTTACAAGAGAAAGCTTAGCAAATATTATTCAGCATTTTGTACGTTTTGATGGCAAAGCTACGGATGCTTTGAGCAAGAGAACGTTGTTTTTCCCACGTTACCACCAATTGGATGTAGTTCGAAAAATCATCAAACATGCCGCCCAAAACGGAACCAATCAGACCTATCTGATACAGCATTCGGCAGGTTCAGGAAAGTCAAATTCCATCACTTGGGCTGCTTATCAATTGATAGAAACCTATCCCGAAAGAGATGATTTGCCAGGATCAAAAGGAACCCAAACCCCCTTATTTGATTCAGTAATTGTAGTAACGGACAGGCGTTTGCTTGACAAACAATTGCGGGATAACATCAAAGAGTTTTCAGAAGTCAAAAATATTATTGCCCCTGCTTTTTCATCAAAAGACTTGAAAGACAGTTTGGAGCAAGGCAAAAAAATCATCATTACCACCATACAGAAATTCCCCTTCATTGTTGATGGTATTGCAGATTTGAGTGACAAGCGTTTTGCAGTGATTATAGATGAAGCACACAGTTCACAAAGTGGAACAGCAGCCGGAAAAATGAATCAGGCAATGGGCAAAAACTATGCTGAAGAATCCTTCGACTCCGCTCAGGAGAGGGAGGAAGAAGATGGTCAAGACATTATTCTGAAAGCAATGAAAGCTCGGAAAATGAAGGGCAATGCATCATACTTGGCTTTTACAGCAACACCCAAAAATGCCACAATAGAAAGATTTGGAACAAAACAGGAAGATGGTACATTCAAGCCATTTCACTTGTATTCTATGAAACAAGCCATAGAAGAAGGGTTTATCCTAGATGTACTCGCCAATTACACAACATATAAAAGCTACTACGAAATAGAAAAGTCAGTTCAAGACAATCCTTTGTTTGATACCAAAAAGGCACAAAAGAAATTACGTGCCTATGTAGAAAGAGACAAAAGGACAATTGGCACCAAAGCAGAGATTATTGTTGAGCATTTTATCAGCAAAGTGTACAACACAAAGAAGCTGAAAGGAAAAGCCAAGGCGATGGTTATCACCCAGAATATTGAGTCAGCGATTCGATATTACCTTGCCATCAAAAAAATTCTTCACGACAAAGGAAATCCGTTTAAGATTGCCATCGCATTTTCGGGAAAGAAAACTGTGGACGGGATAGAGTATTCAGAAGCAGATTTGAATGGTTTTTCAGAGAATGACACACGCAACTATTTTGATTCTGACGATTATCGCATGTTGGTAGTGGCCAACAAATACTTGACAGGTTTTGACCAACCTAAGCTTTGCACCATGTATGTGGATAAAAAACTACAAGGAGTTTTGGCAGTTCAAGCATTGAGCCGATTGAATCGTGCTGCGGATAAACTAGGCAAGAAAACAGAAGACATATTTATTCTAGACTTTTTCAATGATGTAGAAGACATTAAACTGTCTTTTGACCCTTTTTATACGTCAACATCATTAAATGGGGCTACAGACATCAATGTATTACACGAGCTAAAAGGTGCTTTGGACGATGTAGGCGTTTATGAATGGAGAGAAGTAGAAGACTTTGTTGCCAAATATTTTGCAAAAGTTGATGCTCAGCAATTGAGTCCAATTATTGACTTTGCTGCCAATCGTTTTAATGCAGAACTGGAATTGGAAGATGATGAAAAAGCTGACTTTAAGATTAAAGCCAAACAGTTTGTAAAAATTTACGGACAAATGGCTTCTATTATTCCTTATGAAGTCTTGGAGTGGGAAAAACTATTTTGGTTTTTGAAATTTCTAATTCCAAAATTGATCGTAATCACCAAAGAAGATCAATTGATTGATGAGCTATTAGAATCCGTTGATCTTTCCACTTATGGTCTTGAAAGAACAAAGTTGAATCATGCGATTGGCTTAGATGATTCTGCAACAGAACTAGATCCACAGAATCCAAATCCAAGAGGGGCACATGGAGGAGATGAAGATAAAGATCCTTTAGATGAAATCATCAAATCATTCAATGAAAGATGGTTTCAAGGCTGGGACGCCACTCCAGAAGATCAGAGAGTGAAATTCGTCTCTTTGAGTAAGCACATACAAGCTCACCCAGATTATCAAACCAAAGTTGCAGACAACAAAGACATACAAAATAGAGATTTGGCATTTAAGAAAATTTTGGATGATGTGATGGGGCAGCAGAGAAAGAAGGAGCTTGAATTGTATAAACTCTATGCAAAAGACGAATCTTTTTACCAGGCATTATTTGACACTATGAAAAGGATGATTGATCACCCGAGACTAGGTAGAAAAGTTTAAAATATTGATGCCAACCTTCCACAGCCACACACCTTGCCAAGCCGTTCAAGTCCACGTTCAAACCCAAGCTTGTCGGCAGGATGTGTTTGTCTCAACGCATAACAGAAACGAAGGGCCGAAAAAGAAGCTTGATTGCCTGATGGATATTCCGGAGCATGGCTTGTTCTGAATATCGGGATTGACCCCCTATTTCGGTTTGATTTGGGCCATTGGTTCAGGGATTCTAACGGTTCTCACCTTTTACAATGTATAGAGACTCTTCTCCTCGCCTACCCTGTTAAGTAATTCTTGAAGTCGTCGATATTTTAAAGCTTAAAAAATACCCTGTAGTTGGTATTTTTTATCCTGTTTGAATTTGCCATTTTTGTAATGAACGTATTTATTTACTAATCAGCTTTTTATGATATGAAACTTTTTGTTCAGAATTATGCAAGCCAAAGATACTTTCATGGGTTTATGATGCTCAGTATTGCCTGCTTATTTGTGGCATCAAATTATGTGATTTTTACTGAAATAGGTCCTCCCCTACATTGGAATGGATCTTTGTGTTGGATGTATGCTTTGATGCTCTTAGGTTTCGGTATCTCCTGGGTTTATGCAGGTGTGATCAACAAGGAATATAAGAAAGTAAAAGCCGAAATAGATGATTCCGATCAAGAAGTACTTCAGCTACAATCCAAACTCAAGACATTATCAAGAAAAGAAAGGGAAGTGCTGAATCTCATCCTGCAAAGCAAAAGCAATCAGCAGATCTGTGATGAACTTTTCATTTCGCTGAGTACGCTGAAATCCCATATCAATCATATCTATCAAAAGCTTGAAGTCAAAAAAAGACAGGAGGTAATGGCGCTTTTTGGTTGATTAGGAGGGTTTTAGGGAAAAATCAACCTTTTTTGGGACTCCTTTAATGAAAGATAAATTAAGTAAATATTATAAACTTGAAGAAAAATCAAGCCTATGAAATCCTTTAAAACTGTAATTAGAACAATAGCTTTTTCATATTTATTTATAACTATTTTCTATCAAATAGGTGTGTGTCAAAGTAACCTTTTAAACTATGATTTAGTCAAAATGGGCTTTATTGAAAAAGAACCAATTCCTTTTGGAGAAAAAATTATAATTAAAGGTAATTCATCAAATATTTTAGAAAGCTTGACTGTCAAGTCAATTTATGGTATTAATGAAATTGTTAGTACAGCAAATATTTCTGATAAAAGTTGGACAGTGATTGTTGGTCCATTTCCTAAAAGAACTAATATTATTTTTGAAATAGCAGAAAAAAGGACACTTACAAAATCAGAAACAGAAGAAATCATTAAATATTGGGAGGAATCTGTTGTTTCTTCGCTGCAAAAGTCAATAGATTCCAATTCTACATATGAAAACAGAGAAGATTTTTTCAATCAAATCTTCAATCCTCTAAAAAATGAATTCCTTACAAAATGGAATTCTTATTTTTTGCCGAATAATCTTGAATTAGGAAATTATGTTATTTCTCTTTTAGAATTCGAAATTATAAATAATTGGAATGTTTGGAATAATAATTCAAGCGACCTTAGATTAAAAAAATACGTCTGGGATGAATCTTTTTTCTTTAAAAAATATCTTATTCCTAACAAAAATGCAGGAGGAGAAATTAATAAAATTTTGAAAGCTGAAGACCCAGTTCTTTATCTTTTTAAATTGGAAGATGAAGATATCAATAAACTATTTACGCAAATTTTAGAACTAGATCAGAATTCAAATTTAACAGAAAATCAACTTAGGAAACAATTCAAATCGGAAATAGAAGAACCAATAAAAAAATATCAAACAGCAATTTCTTTTTATTCAAAAGAATTCAATAGTCTTAGAATTATTAGCTCTCAAACTATCCAGTTAACACACACTACAAACGCAGAAACTCTAGGACTGGAGTCATATTTGGGAATTGATTTAGGAGCTGTATATACTCACAATACATCTACTACCAACTTCTTTGTAAATTTAAATCCATATTTAAAAAAAACAGATCCAGAAAAAGATTATCCTTTGTTTCAAAGTAATCTTCTTCATAACCTTACCCCCAGTGTTGGATTTGGGATTGGCTCCGGAGTTGAAAATATCAAACCAGTTTATTTCGTCGGTGTAGGTTTGCGAGTAAATAAAGCCATTCGATTTGGGTTTGGAGGAACATATTATTTTTCCCCAGAAAAAAATAAATATGACTGGAATCAAAGTTTCTATGGTTCAGTCAGTATTAATTTTGTATCAGATTTATTTAGATTAATTAATTCAGCAAGTACAAACATTCAAAATTAAATTATCATGAGAATTCCACTAGTTGACTTACATCCTGTTACTCAAGAGTGCCAAATAGTTGTCTCCGTAGGAGAAGTTTTTGACTCTAATTGTTCCGGTATTATTACAATAATGATTATTAATGCTAACGGTTTGGGAAACAATATCATTCAATCTAAAGAGGTAGGTAATCTGACACATGCTACCAAAACAGTCCTTTTTGAAGAAACTCCAAAAATAAATGGTATTTTCCCTGTAGTTGCAACTCTAGTCCTTGAGTCCAACGAGAGTAAAAGTGATCAGACTGAGTTTATCGAATTCTGTTAATTTCAACTACCTTACTATAACATAAATCCATAAGGAAACGTTAAGAAATTTTTCCTTTGCCTGTAGGTTGTTCCATTTGAGTTCAGATTTATTTATTAAAGTCAAAATCCATTTTTAGGTAATAGAATTGGATTTTCGGATCTAATTAATTGAATAATTTGGTTTCTTTATCGTATACAGTGAATTAGATAATATGTGAAATCTCCTTTAGTTAATTCACTATTGATTTATTCATAAATCCTATTGTCTTTATTGCGATTCATTCACCACTCGTATATTAGTTTATAATTCTCAAACTCTACCAATTTTTCATAAATTCTTCCTGTAACCTCCTTTTTAATCTCAAAAGTACAGCGGTACAGCGATCAGACGAATTCTTTAATTATATTAGACCGAAACAGTCTAGTCAGTGGGTAAGGAATGAATCATTGAGAAAATAACATCCAGTCAACCTGTAGTTATTTGTCAATTTAATCCTGTGCTAATTTTAACATGGCATTGGCCACACTTTTGGTAGAAGTATCGTATTCTTCATGTGGGTATCCGTGCTTATCGTTGAGCAGATAGAGCTGTTTGTAAATTTCAAATGGGTTTTGAGACTCTCCTACCCAACTGATGATGATATCAAGGATTTCATTCATGATAGGCTGGTATGTCATTCTACCATCTGAGCCTCTTACTCCTTTGTTGTCAGACTTCCGCTTTCCTAAATTCAGGAAGATATTCTTTTCATCGTAGATGATATCGCGCATCTGCTTATAGTCCTCACCTTTAGGTAAGTGATCCATAAGCAACTTTCTAATTCCTTTGTAATAGATATTGTATTTTTCTTCAGGATTGTCCAGCTGTTTACCTACCAGTTGTTTCAATTCGTCAATCTCTTGTAAAGACCCTGTTGTACTGGAAATGGTGAGCTGTTTCCCAATTTTTTGAGTGCTTTTTCTAAGTAGCTCCATCTTTTCAATGTCTGCTTCACTCAGTTTTTCTACTTTCTTATCGTCTTTTTTATCGTTGTCTTTCATCGTGTTAATTTTTTGTATTTAAGTTGCTATATGATTCCCGAAAAAATCAATCATCTGTGTCAAGACTTTTTCTTACGGGCATTTCACATGATGTGGTTATTTTAATTCAAATACTACTTTGATTTTGTCACTTGATGTTTTAATTGAATCGTCAGACCAGGATATCGGATTGAGTTTTTTAATTGACGTTTTGCAGTCAGGATAAAATTCTTTGAAAGCTGCGTGATAATTTTTGCCATACAACTCATTTTGATACCAAGTATAGAAAGAATAGATCAATGAGGTGTGAATTTCATTGTCTTTCGCAAACCGCTCAACCATGTAGGAGTTGTTGATATAGCTTTTGATATAATTAAAGTTCTCTATGGGCATGAAAAAATCACGTGCAAAGCTGTTCGCCTTTTCTTCAATTAGGAAAAGGTCCTGATCATCCGACAGATGGTAATTGTTTGATTTGATCGTTTCGAGATCAAAGAGCACATGATGCAGTTCATGCAATAATGTAAACCAAAGAGTTGGATATTTTTTTAAGTAATCGGTAATTACGATACATGGCTTCTCATTTATGAAAAAGGTAGCTCCTCTGACATGAGTGGTTTGTAGGTAATTTTGAAAAATAACTGTTACCCCTACATTATAGAGCGCTCTACAAACGATGAATAAACCGTTTTCTACATCTTGGGTGTAAGGTTTCATCAAAGGAATGATCTCCTTTAGTCTTTCCCGATCATAGGGGTTTGGGTTGTCGATTAACCTGAAAGATTGGTAGGCTGATCTCACCCAAAAGTCTTTCATTTTATCTGAAAACTGTCTCTTGGATCTGCTGTAAAGTGGTTCAATAAGTTGTTCTTCAAATTCACGAATAGACTTATATCCAAAATAATTCAGTGCTTTCTGTACTAAATCATCTACATCGTTTTCAGCATCAAAAAACCCTTCTTTGGTTAATGCTTTAACATCAAAGTTCATCAACAGAAACTTCAGCTTTCGAGCCCGATCAATGGAAGCAATGTTTTCTGGGTTTTGATTTTTCAAAACCATTTTAATGAATTCATGAACATCAACATTCAGAAATTCTGCAATTTTGACGACATGAATTAGATTGGGTTGTTTGGCATTTCCATTAAGGATTTCAGTAAAGACATCTTTGTCGATATTGAGGAGTTTGAGTGCTTTGGTTTTACTGAGTCCATACTCCGTGATTTTTTCCTCGAATCGTTTCTTTACATCGAATTCAGAATCATCTTGGAAGATTTCTTGAAGGAGTTTATCAATGTCTATATTTTTCATAAGAGAGACTTTACCCTCAAATATAAGTTAAAAATTTGTATTTAAAATAAATTTAGAGGTAATTACCCTCTAAAAAATAAATAGTAAAGATTTTTAAAGTACGGGCATCTAGGACAGAGGAGATGCTTTTTAATTGGGAAAGCGATTTTATTGGGTATTTCTGGTATGTACCCAATTTAATTTTAAGCCAATTGCTCCAATCTAAAAATGGGTGGATCTCGCTGCAAGCTTCGCGAGCTAACCCATTTTTTTAACGGCTTCCACCATTAACTTAAAACCAGCCTCAACTAGGGCCGTCATTTAAGAGACCAGGAGTTGATGAAAATCTTGGGTACTAAAGGTAAATAAGTGATGTATTCTTTGAAAAGTCCAGTAGATAACCTGTCCCACTTTCGGGATTGACCCACTATTTAGGTTTGATTTGTGTCATTGGCTCTCTATCAATAACAATAGAAATTTTAGATTAGTATTTAAGTATCAGCAATTCTCCCAATACCAAGACAAATTCTTTTTACCTGTATAATAGTGCTTTAAAACACACTTCTTATAGTAATTATATAATGAAAATCAATACTTGAACAGTATAGTGCGATTTACCGCTCTTTTTATTGAAATTTTAAAAATTAGATTTATATTTACATAAAATAATGCTATATAATGCACTTTACAGAATTAATAAAAACGATAAAAGAACGCAGAGAAGCGCTACAAGTAACACAAGATACATTATCAGAATTATCAGGTGTTGGATTGAGAACAGTAAAGCAGTTTGAAAGCGGAAAGGGAAACCCAACACTTTTAACATTGCATAAGCTGTCTGATGTATTGGGCATGGAGGTTTGCCTTAAAATAAAAAATGTAACACCTACTAAATGAGAAAAGCCAAGGTATTATTCAAAAATGAAGAAGCTGGTATCTTGACCCAACATGATGATGGTTCGTTTTCATTTCTTTATCATGATGACTGGGTAGCCAATAACAGCAAGCAAAGCATCAGTCTCACCTTACTTAAAACTGAAAAAGAGTTTCATTCTAAGTACCTGTTTCCGTTTTTTTACAATATGCTTCCCGAAGGTTCCAATAAGCAAGTGGTCTGTAAACTCAATAGAATCGATCGAGAAGACCACTTCGGTTTATTGATGACTACTGCAAAAAATGACAGCAT
>NZ_BMFD01000020.1:40044-55673 GCF_014637795.1 Belliella aquatica
CGCAGTTAGAATTATTAAACTAGAAGATTAATGAGTTTTCCAAAAATTAAATATTGTCCAGGGACATTATCTGAAGGTTTTGATACGTATAGCAGAACTGCTCTGAATAGAGTTTTTCAAGGCAAGAAAGTACATCATGTTTTACCGTATGATTCTCCAGCATCCAACCCAGACACCGATCAGCTGTTTGAAGAGAATAGAAAACGCATGTCGATATCAGGTGTACAAGAAAAATTTTCTGTATTGCTTGACAAAAACAAGCTAAGGCTTGCAAATGAAGATGAACATGGTACCTATATTCTGAAACCAATTCCGGGTGCTGGTAAAAAGCCAGATCAAATGCCTGCTAATGAACATTTAACTATGCAAATTGCAAGACAGGTTTATGGAATAGAGACCGCAGAAAATGCTCTAATATTTTTTAAAGATGGTACACCTGCCTACATTACCAAAAGATTTGACGTAAAAGAAGTTGGCTCCCTACCTAATGGGCAAGCACAAAAATTAGCTCAGGATGACTTTGCTTCCCTAGCGAAAAGAACCCCACAAACCCATGGAGAAAATTATAAGTATCTGGGGAATTATTTAGACTTATTTGAATTAATGCGCAACTATTTAACAACTTACAAGATAGATGCACCAAAACTTTTGAAAATACTTGTCTTTAATTATCTCTTTTCAAATGGAGATGCACACTTTAAAAATTTCTCTATACTAGAAACCCCTTTTGGAGATTATCGACTAAGTCCAGCTTATGACTTGCTTAATAGCCGTATTCACATAGATGATAAAGACTATGCATTAGACGATGGTCTGCTGCCTAGAAATCTAGCCCAAGGCAATATCGCGATACAATTTGCCAAATTAGCGGAGAAAGCAGAAATCAATGAAAAAACTTTTCAAGATATTATGACATTGATGATTTCAAAATCGGATTTAGTCGAAAAAATGGTCGCTGCTTCCTTTTTAAATGATACCACTAAAAGAAATTATTTCCAGTCATATCAAGGCCGTTTAAATCAATTGAATAAAAAAGAAATGATTATCCGCAATGACACAAGTATGTGAATATTTCACTTATAATTATGCGGATAGTCGGCAGTCGACGGTCAACGGTCGACAGTAGATTGAAATGAACTTCATACTCTTTTATCAATGGCTACTGATGTAAAAGCGGATATACATAAAAAATAAAATGATTATCCGCAATGACACTGGTATGTGAATATTTCACTTATAATTATGCGGATAGTCGGCAGTCGACGGTCAACGGTCAACAAAAATAAAAGATTTTCCGCAATGACACCAGTATGTGATTTTATTACAAATAATCTTTTAGCTAATTGTAAACCAGTTGCCAAAGTCACGATAGCTAGAGGTTCGTAATACATCTAAATACAGGATTTCGGCTATTTTTAAATGATTACTGATGAAAAAGCTTATACACTTAAGAGTAAATTAAATACTGAAACAAAATTTCGAATGGAGTTAAACAGCGCTGCCTTTAAGGATGTTTGATAACTGGTAAGTTAGAAAAATTGAAATAATTCCCTGAATGATTGAAACAGAAAATTTTGCTAAAGTAGAAGTAAAATCCAGTCAGGAATTGAGAGCCTGGTTGGAAAATCACCATTCACAAGAGGAAAGTGTTTGGTTGGTTACTTATAAGAAAGTTGAACAAGATAAATACCTCTCTACCTCTGCTGTATTAGATGAATTAATTTGCTTTGGGTGGATAGATGGTATCCGAAGAAAATTAGATGATATCAAAACAATGCAGTTGATCTCACCTCGTAAAGTAACACATTGGGCAAAGACTTATAAAGATCGTGCAAGTAAGTTAATTAAGGAAGGAAAAATGCATCAAGCTGGATTTCAATCTATAGCACTTTCTAAGCAGACTGGCTTATGGGATTTTATGGAGGATGTTGACAATTTGGTCATTCCAGAAGACCTGCAAAAAGCATTGAAGAAATATGAAGGAGCCTCTGAGTTTTTTTATAACATAAATGATTCCAGTAAAAGGTTTGTATTGAGGTATATTAAACTTGCAAAAACTGAGAAAACTAGAATATCAAGAATTGAACAAATTGCAGAGCTGTCGGCAAAAAGAGAAAAACTGAAAGGGAGTTAGTACTTGTTATAATTGGAACGACCCGTTACAAAGCCACTTTTGACAGATTGTATGATATTCCAAAGAATGCTGCCCCCCGCTCTAGACATATTGACCTCTCTAAAATAGTATTTGTTCCGTAATGACCCTAAATGAAAAAACCCTAACATGCTGTTTTACAGTTTATTAGGGTTTTGTTTTGCAGAGGAGGAGGGATTCGAAGGTATTAACCTAAATAAATTGAATATCAATTAGTTCAACTGTTTTTTTAAGATTTTTAAAAAATTATGTACACACTGACATTTGTACTACCAATTTTTATGATGTCGCAGATGTCTTTTAACTTTTTTTAACAGAATCTAATAATATAAAAAGTCTCTGCTTGTCTGATTTCAAATCCTTTACTTCAGCTTTCAACTCAGAAATATAATCATCTTGAATTTTCAAAGCGGAACCCATACTATCAATAATAGATAAAATTGCAGGAGTTGGAATTTCACCTGATTGAATTAATGATGTTAAATTTTTAAAATTATTAATAACCCTTTCTATAGAAAAACTATCAAAAGATTCATCTTTGATTTTTGTTAAATCAAATGATATCATTTCTACGATCATATCACCTGTTCCTCTTAATAGCCAATTTGGATTTAAGTCTGGAAAATGCTCAAAAACTTTATTCCTGATCGTTGTAGAAATATCAATTACACCTTTCTCTATTTTACTTAAGTTAGGTTGAGAACAGCCAAGTAATTTAGCCATTTCCTGTTGGGAAATATTTTTAGCCTTTCTGAAAGCCCCCAATCTTAAGCCCTCATGGAATTCTCCTAATGCAGCCATGGGTATAGAATTAAATGAATTTATAATATGGTTTAAGAAATTTCTCTTGTTACAAAGGTATAATTAAGAATTATAAAAATTACTTTTCCTTATAAATTTAGGCACTTAAAATATTTCCTCTGAAGAAATTAAACGATCATTTTTTTGCTCCCCATTTATAAATAAAGTAACCAACAGAAATAAAAAAGATTTGAGCAAACAAAAATCCCAAAATATATCCAATACTCCGAGTACCAATAAAACTAAGATCTTGTTTTAGCAGATTAACTAATGCAGCTAAACCAAAGAAGATCATCCAAATGATCCCGAAAATTTTTGCGAATTTTTTCATAACTCTTAAACCAATTATATATTTTTTTTAATCTTCTTTTTATTACATCATGAAATCAAAGCATTTCAATATTCGACTTCTTTGATTACGGTCTCGAGGGTCTCCCATGAAAAACTGATATCTCAAGGAAATTTCATGTGCACCTTTTGTTTGGACACCAATATTGGAAATCATAAAGTCATAACTATACCCAATAACCATCCCTGTTTCAAGTTTAACCCCTATCATTAATATGATTGAATCTTGATTAGGCATTCCCCTTAATCCTGGAATACCACGATAACTTAAGCCTGTAATCAGTGATTGATAGAGCAACTGAGTCCCTACATCAATTTGCTTGAAAGGCCCTTGTTGCTTATAATTAGCCATAATTGAGGCTGAATTATCGAACTTAGAACCAAAATAGGAATTGGCTCCTAACGGAAAATTATACCCTCCATGAACACTCCATTTAATAGGTAAGAATCCAAAATCATTATCTGGAAAAAAGGTTAGCCCTGGTTCATTAACATGATGAAATGAAGATCCTAACCACAAATACTCGCTTGTAAACAATCCACCAAAAGAAATATCTAAATAGTTGTAAGGCTCAAATTCAGGTATTTGATCAATACTTGTAGCATTAATACTGCGAGAGAACAAATCAATTTGATCACCAAAAATAATATTATCCAAAGCAGCGCTTCTTCTTACAAATGCTGCCTGTGTTCCCATTCTGAAATTCATAGTCTCCGATAGCTTCAAATTATAGGAATAAAAGAAGGAAACATCGGAGGTGACTATTTTGAAATTTGTTTCTTGGAAGCTATTTACTGCAACTCCAAACCCACTTCTCAGGTCAAAACTATAGTGATCAAAATAAGCTGAATAAGAATTGAAATCATGTGTAAGACCTGGCCACTGCTTTCGATAATTGAGACCTACACGTGACAGTTCTGTACTTCCAGTCAAAGCTGGATTCAAATATAAAGGGGCTGCATAAAACTGAGAATAGTGAAAATCCTGTGAATGCACCAACCCTCCCGAAAGGAAAATAATAAAACAGAAAAGCAGATTTTTTATTCTCATCTCAGTAAAAGAAATAGGTTGGTCTCTGTTTGGGTTCTACCATCCAAAGTTTTGAATTTTAACTTATAAACATAATTCCCGGGTGTCCCTATGATGTTATTTACTTTCCCATCCCAACCTAATGATTCCAAATCATCAGTATAAAATACTGTCTCTCCCCATTTATTTAAAACCCAGAATTCTAATGAAGCTATATTAATGAAGCGAGGGAAGAAATAATCATTGACACCATCCCCATTTGGAGTAAAGGCATTAGGCGTGACCAAAAAGTAATCAAACACACTGATCTTCTTGGTAACTGAAAGACTACATCCGAAAATATCTGTTACTGTTAAAGTGATTTCATAATCTCCTTCAGCCGAATACTTGTGAACAGGATTTTCTTCAAAGGATTGACTCCCATCTCCAAAATCCCAATGATAGGCTACAATTTTGCCAAAAGATCTATTCCAAAACTGAATTTCGAAGTTTACCAAATAAGAATTGTATTGATCAAACATGACCGATTCAATATCTGCATTAGGAATGACCTCCTTATCATCAACTTCAAAAGATTGTGTCGTACTGCACCCATTTCCATCGACCACAGTGACTTGATAGAAACCAGGCTGATCTGTTGTCATGGTTCGTTGATCCCCTGAGACATCCCCACCAGACCATAATATTGTATAAGGAGCTATTCCTCCAGAAACATTAACCCTGATTTCATCAGTAATAGACCTTGGTTCACATTGAATATTTGTGCTTTGAAAAAGTGTAAGTACAAGTCTTGCAGGTCTTTTAATTTCAAAAACCTGATAAATTGAACAACCTCGAGAATCAATAATCTCAACAGCATATTGACCTGATGTTACTCCACTTAATATTTCATCTGTTGAGCCATTACTCCACTTAATTGAATATGGTGCAGTACCTCCTTTAATCCCTAATCTTATTTCCCCACTCGAAGTATTATCACAATCCAAAGCATCTGTTACTTGAGGTTCTATTTCAAGTAATGAAGGTTCGACAATATTGAATTCACTCCTGATTTCACAATCTGTTTCATCATTTATCCTTACACCATAAGTTCCCGATGATAAGTTGAAGCGCTCACCTAATTCGCTTCCATCATCCCAACGAATAGCATAAGCCCCTACCCCACCTTGTAAATTAAGTTTGATAAATCCATCTTTCTGTCCAAAACAGGATATTTGACTGACATCAGGTTCTATTTTGAAAAGAGGTGCATCTTCAATTGTAATAGTTTGTGAACGAATACAACCACTCTGATCTGAAACGGTAAGCGTATAATTTCCCGGACCTAAATTATCGAACGAACTTTGGGAGGAGCCGAAAGTCCATTGAATATTATAAGGTGCGAGTCCGCCACTAACATTAAGACTTAATGATCCATCATTAGCTCCAAAACAGCTGATATCTGTTTTTGTAAAATTTATGATTAATGCTTCTTCAGGTTCTGTAATTGTTATCTCCTGGGTATTAAAAACACAACCATTCACGTCTTTTACTGTAGCTTGATAAACTCCAGCAGTTATTTGAGAGATAGTTGCTCCCGATCTTGGATAATCGATACCATCCTTTTTCCATTGTACAACATAACCTGAAACATCTACGCCGCCAGTAATATTAAGTGCAATCTCACCACTTTCATCACCTGCACACAGAACATCCATCGTTGAATTCAAGCTTACTACTAAAGGCGGTGGTTCTTCGATCCTATATGATCGAGTCTGAGTACATCCAAACTCATCCTGAATTATAACGATGTAATTACCAGGGGATAAATTATCAATCGATTCTGTACTTGCACTAAATCCATTAGGTCCAGTCCAATTAAATTCATAATTACCACTTCCACCAGAAACACTTAGTGCGATATTACCATCATTCGCCCCAAAGCAACTAATTTCATAACCATTAAAATCAGATATAGAAGACTGGACTTGTACATCTGGATTGACGGTGATGGTATAGATTTTTGGTATACCTGTACAACTCCCTCCAGAAGTAGTGTTAACCAAAACTTCAAATCGGATCTCTATGGGTATATTAGTGGGATTCAACAAAACCATAGACGGTATTTCTGATTCTGTTCCCGCGGCAATTAACCCTTGTATTTGTGGACTTGCAGTCCAAGAGAATGTAGCTCCTGAAACATCTGAACTTAGCACTATTGCATTGGAAGTGCTTCCTGTACAAAGCTCTTGATTTGACTCTGAAAAATTAATAGAAGGGGAAGGAGATACTTTTACAGACAATTCAAAAGGTTCTCCCAAGCAATCTCTCAATTTTGGAGTAATGGTATAAATTACTTCTTGCAATTCATTGCTACTGTTCGTTAACTGCTGGTTGATAGTTGTTGTAGCATTTGCATTTGATGAGGCTCCCTGCACTTCACTTGGAGAGGTTACTTCCCACGTAAAGGTTGTTCCTTGAATATAGCCCGTTGGTTGGAAACTGATATTATCGCCACTACAAATCTCTCTTGCTTCATTTTGGTAGGAAGGAACAGGGTTTACTCGAATAATATAGACAGCAGGAACTACCGCGCAATTACCCTGAGAAGCCCCAGTGATTTCGGCAGTAAATACAACATCAATTGGTGTATTTCCCTGATTAACCAAATTTTGAGAAGGAATATTGGACAACCCACTTTCTATAACACCTAAAACACCATTAGCCTGTGCTGTCCAATTAATATTTTCACCAGAAGGGTTAGAAGTGATATTAATTGGAAGCGTTGCTTCTCCAGAACAAATCTCTTGATTTGGTTGATCAAAAGAAATGGTAGGAGCTGGCGTTACAGTAATAAGTACCTGATTCGTTTCTTGACATCCTGTAATAACATCTCTAACAGTAGCTGTATAAATTGTAGTCATATTTGGTTTAACCGAAGGACTAAGAGATGTTGGATTTGTGATTGGTGAAATTGGATTAGCTGTCCATCTAATAGCGTAGTTACCACTTCCGCCAATTATTGAAGCATTCAATTGAATTTCTTCTCCATTACATATTTCTTGATCAGTTCCCACGTCAACAGTTGGGGGCTCAGCTATTGTGAAAATTCTCTCTGTTACAGTTGAGCCACAAGCTGTAGTCACTTCCAGCGTAATTTTCTTTTCTCCTGGTGTATTAAACTCCACGATTCCAGGTATCTGCTCTGATGAAGTTGCTGGTATTCCACCTTCAAAAGTCCAAAGAAAGGTAGGTGTGCTGTCATCACAAGTCCTAAAAGTTGCAGTGGGACTAATGGAAGATGTCCCACAAGAATTGGGTACGTTTTGAATCGTCACAATTGGAGGTGCTGATACAATTACCTTTCTTGATTGTCTAAATACTCCACAACTGGTTCTTATTGAAAGCTGAATATTATATTCTCCTGGGTTTAAAAATTCAAACTCAGGGTTTACTGAAGAATTATTTGTTCCATTGATAAATTTCCAGTCGGCCACTGTCCCACAATTGCCCCTGTTATACGATACTGACCATGCAAAGACTCCATCATCTTCTCCGCAAGTACCAAGAATGTTAGAAGTATTAGTCACTTTAACTTCACCAGATTCACAAAGCTCTTCTGTACTTAAATCAAATGTTGGATTAGGAGTTGGAATAACACATATCGTTTCAGTTTCTTCTTTTATCCCACATCGGTTGCCTGTGATTAATTTGATCGTATAGGTTCCTGGTTCAGTAAATCGTGGTGTTAAATTTTCGGTGCCAGAAACCCAAGAATTTGGTGAATTTGGATTAGGTCTACTTCCAAGCGAAGTTCCTCCTTGTAATGTCCATCCCGAGGCTGGTTCTATTTCCCAAACAAAACGTTTATTTCCACTACAATCACCATTATTACCTACCTCTACATTGAAATCTGTAACATTTTTGATTTGAATATTTTCATTAACACAAACAATGTCTTTAGGTGCTTCTATTACTGGAATTGGAGGTTCAGAAACATAAATTGGGACTACAGATGCTTGAGATACAGCACATGGATTCGTAGCTACAATTTTAACAGAAAATGAATTCTGAAATCCATCAGAGCTTGTTCCACAAGAAGTGTTTGTGAATGTGTGTGAAACAGATGCTGGCGGAGGATGTGGAAATTCCTGAGGTGTAGAACCATCCGAAAAAGTCACCGTATAAACAGTCCCATCTGGATTGTTTTCTGTTCCTGAAATTGGGAAAGTAAGCTCCTCACCCACACAAACGTTCGTATTTCCTGGATTCCCTAAACCAACTGCGGGATTTGACCCAATAAAAACACCATATTGCCTGGATACTTTACAGCCATTAGCAGGAGTAACAGTATAAGTAATCCGGTAAATACCTACTGAATAAGTATGATCTAACTTATCCCAAGAAGCTCCTGTAAATGGTGTACTACCATCTCCCCAATCAATTTCATATTGAGTGTTATTCTCCGTTGGCCCTGCTGCATTGTAAAAGGTAAAAGCCGAAGGTTCATTTTCACAAATGATATAGTATTGTAATCCATCAAATGTTGTTTGTCCTTGATCACTTGAAACCAGCAAAGATGGTATTTCTATGATTGTAACTTCTTTTGAAACAGTTACATCATTCCCCTCATCATCTGTGACTGTAAGACTTACATTGAAAGTTCTTGTACCTCCTCCAGTAGCTGTCAAGAATGTATGGGAGGGATTTCGTTGAGTTGAAGTAATCCCATCTCCGAAATTCCATAGATAGGTCAAAGCCGTTCCTGTTGATCGATTTGTAAACTGTATAGTTTGATCAGCACATACATTATTTGGAGTAAATTCAAAGTCAGCAACTGGGTTGTCTTCGATCAAAATCTTATTAGGACTATTTCCCAAAAAATTAATAAACCAACTTGATTTGGCAATTGAAAAGCTCGAAAGCATTCCTATAAAAAAAAGAGATATGATAAAAACCTTTTTCATATCCCTGCACGAGTTGAGATTGATCTAAACTTAACATTTAATCTTTTGCTCCTGAATAAAGATGGTTCAGCACTTAAAAGAGTGAGTATTTGAATTAAAAATGACACAGAAAAACAGTTAAATAATTAGAAATCAATAGGTATCAAGCAATGAGATTTGTATTTAAAAATCAAAACCTGAAAAATTAGAACTGAAAAGTATGTGTTTCAAGTCATATATGCAAAAAATAAGTAGTTGACTTAGGTAATACTGACACATAATGTCATAAAAAAATTACTTCAAATTGTATTGAAGCTAAAAATGGGGAAGCATTTCAGAATTTTTTTGTCATGTTGTCTCCTGATTTTTTTAATCAAAAATGATAGAGTGAATTATTCTACGGGATATAAGCCTCGTCAATCAGGAACTTGAAAGTTTAGATTGTTCCCAAACTTGGATATAATTACAGTTTGCTCTCAGGTAAGATCATCAACCCTTCAATTTCCATATCACGAAGCTTCATTCCAGCTTGGATAAATTCATCTGCCTGAATATGTTTCTTGAACTCGTAGATAAGTTTAAGTAACAGCTTTGCCTTATGAATTCTATCACCTGGAAAAGGGTTTAAATTAGCCTCTAAGATCTTTTTGAGCTTGATTTCAATCTGCTCCTCTCTCCTTTCCAATTCAGCTAAAATCTCAAAAACATCCATTGTTTATAATATTAACATTTACAGGTCAATAATATAGACACAGTAATTTAATAAGACAAACGAAAAATAAATTTTAAACCATGACCAAAGATTTGCCTTACACTCATAATCCTACAACTTATTAATATTGTAGCGATCAATCTTTATTCTCTCCTCCAAAACAGCTTCATGAAAATCACCAAATGGACTAAAGGATTCATCAATAGCCTTCACCGTTGGATCATACCAATCTGCTTTGGCTTTTGCCCATTTAGCGCATTCTTGAATATTTTGAAACCCTTCTATGACAGCATTTGAATTAGCTTCTACTTGACTTATGTAGGCTCTAATAGCCTGAGCCTTCTCCCACCTTAAACTTTGATTAAGCAGCAATTTGAAATTATTGAATTCAGTTTGTTTTATTGCATTTCTCTCTTCAATGATGGCTTCTTTCTTTTTAAGCTCACGCCAATGCTCTTCTCTTTTTAACCTTTCTGCATGCTCTTTCTTCCCATTATATTCCAGACTTCCAATAACTCTTCCAAGTTTTTCTTCAAGCTTAGAGTATGATGTATCACCCCATTGTTTATTGACATATCTTCCCATCTCCACATATTGAAAATAGAGTTCTCCACTAAGCTCTTGATCCCTGTAACCATAAGTGTTTTCATCCTTTTCTAAGAACCGACTTTTTTCCCACAGCCTGATTTGAATTTTCTCTTCGGAGATGAGTAAAAATGTATTCCCACCGCTATTTATAATCTTCAATCCTCTTTTCTCAACTACCTTGATAAAAGTATCAAGTATCAATTTAGCTCTTTCGAGACTTTTATTTCCTACAGCAAAATCAAAGGTTTCACCTCGATTAATTATCTTATCCCTATTGATCTTAAACCTACTTGGATCATCCTCTTTGAGATTCATCTCAATCACCATAGGATGTGGCTTTGAGAGTTTTGTAGGAACCTTAAGGTTCAATGATTGATCTGTCTCTACAGCTAATACAGCTGCTTCTAATTCTGGGTATCGAGAAGGCTTGTTCATGATTATAGATAATAAGAGGTAAAATATCTAATTACAATATATTATTCTTTTTTTATTGTTTTTTAATACTTTAAATTCTTTACTTGGAAAAAAGAAGTGCTACATTCACGTTATAGGAGCACGAAATTCACAACTTAAATTTAAAAAAACAGAACCATGGAAAGGACCTATTACGATCAAAAAATTAAAGATGAAGCTGTCAGAAGATTTTTTGCTGGTGAGCCATCACCAAAGATTGCTGAGGATATGAATATCCCAAGTGCTGACCTTATTAGAAAGTGGGTTCAGTTGAAAAGAAAGGAATTAAATCTACCTCCCAATTACAGAGAATCAACCTATGTGGAAAAAGGAGATGAAGTAATTAGATTAAGATCAGTGATAGCGAGATTAGAAGTTGAAAGAGATACTGTTCTTAAAACACTTACCCTTGTAACAACTGGAGAGATTGATGGCTGGGACACATTGAAAACGCACTTCATAGACCTAAGAAATAATTAAACGTCCTTGCTAAAGGAAAAAGGTTCATTTTAGATAATGTGTTTCATATTAGACAATTTGAATGAAACCCTCAACCTGAAAAAATCAAAAAAAAGTAACACCTATCCAGAGCAATGTAAAATACATTTGTTACGCCATATTTCATAGTTAATAATATGAATCTTGACTTCTTTTTAGTAATATTCAAAGTTGCCGAGATCAGATTTGATGGGATAAAAGTGATCTATGTCTTGAAGGATACAGGTTAAACACAAGACAATACTCTTGAGAAAGTACCCTATTGCCACTTAGGGATCATATATTGATTTAACTAAGTGGCGTTTTTTTTACTTAACTATCATCAGACGAAAATCATATCTCTTGTACTAAAAATTTTTAAGCTGATTATCTTTAGGTTAGGCAAATTATAATTGAAAGAGAATTAAGAGCGTATTGAAATAGTTTACTTTAGTTTATATTTCTAATGATTACCAAACTCATTATCATATAAACATTTGACGCAGCTATCTTAATGCTTATAAGCAAATCACTTTCCAATTTGATACTAACCTTATGTTTGATGATGATTCTGTCATGTACAGGTACAGAACCTAATTTAAACGAGTCTAATATTCTTGAAAATCAGGGCAAAACTGTATATGAAAGATTTCCTGCACCTAAAGGCTTTCAGAAGCAAATGAACCCAATTGGTTCTTGGCCAGCTTTCCTTCAAGGTTATCCATTACTCAGTAGTGGATCACCTTTGCTTGATTATAAAGGAAACCCAATCTCTGATCAAAAAAGTCATGTGGCAGTATTAAATATTGATGTAGGGAAGAAAGACCTGCAGCAATGTGCTGATGCAATTATTCGATTAAGGGCTGAATACCTTTGGCAAACAGACAAAAAGGATCAGATAGATTTCAAATTTACATCAGGTCATTCTTACAGTTGGCAGTCTTATGCTAATGGTACTCGTCCTGAGGTTAAGGGCAATAAAGTAACATTTAGTAATGTCACAACTCCAGATCAATCTTACGATGCATTTAGAAGATACCTTGACATTGTGTTCATGTATGCAGGAACAATTTCATTACATCGCGATATGAAGGCTGTAGAACGCAAAAGCGAGTATCAGATTGGAGATGCTTTGGTTCACCCCGGAAGCCCTGGTCATGCAGTTGTAATTGTAGATAAAGCCAAGAACTTAAAAGGCGAAGTGATCTATTTACTCGCTCAAGGATACACACCAGCTCAATCTATTCATATTGTAAAGAGCGGCCATTCTGGTATCAGCCCATGGTTTAGAATCCCAACTTCAGGCACTGTATGGCATAAAAGATTTTATTTAAGTAAGGTTGGAGTAAGGAGGTTTTAACAAAAGAAATTTTTCTCCTCAAAATCAATCGATTAGTTTTTCAAACCAGAAAGTTATATTAACAATAGAAAATTAAAGCAATTAATTCATTAGGTTTGCTTGATAAAATGATAATAAAATTTGGAAGTACAGACACAAACTATTGAAATTTTGCATGCTGGTTTTCAAATGCAAGAAAACAATGATCGGCATGTTCCTGTCCACTTTATGATCAAAAGTAACAGGGCAATATTTTCTATAAATTAACTTATGGAGCAAAATTATATCACTAAGGTATATTTTTCCTCCTACCCCCCAGTTGATCCTTTGTATTCATCGGCTGAAACTGGTTTATCACACATACTATTAGAATAGTCCTGTACTTCCATTTTTATAGATCATGGATAAATTTAGAGAAGAGTTTAACCCAGAAATACATCCAATTCAGAAAATCAAGGGGAAATCTGATTTCGTCAGGCTAATAAACTATTTGAGATTAACAAATATTTCAGGAAATATTAAACCAATTCCACTTAAACACTTTACTTTTTATGCCAACCATTTGTTATCTCCTAACCGATTTGAGTCCTTTGAGATAGTAAAAAAGAATGGAGGTAATAGAACTATCCATGCACCAAAACGGGGTCTTAAATCTATCTTAACTGGTCTTAATCTTTTCTTTAAACAGCATTATAAAACCCATCCAAATGTAACTGGATTTGCTGAGGGAAAATCAATAGTTGATAATGCTAAACCTCATATTGGTAAAAAGTATGTCTTAAATATAGATTTGAAAGATTTTTTTCACGCCTTCGAAAGAAAGCATGTTAAGTGGGCAATGATGAATGCACCATTTTTCATCAAGGAGGAAAAAGAACCATTGGCATTTTTTATTGCCTCACTTTGCACCCATCCTATAGAAATCAATGGTGAAACAAAGTTCATATTACCTCAAGGAAGCCCTTGTTCTCCTATACTAACAAACCTGCTATGTAGAAGACTTGACAAACAATTAAAAAATTTGGCACAGGAATATCAAGCAAAATACACACGATATGCCGACGATATAACCTTTTCTTCTAACCATCATAAAATTTCAGAAAAGGACTTTTATAATAAATTAGAATACGTTATTTCAAATCATAATCATCAAATCAATACAAAAAAGGTTCGCTTACAAAAAGAAGGCTACAAACAAGAGGTCACCGGCATAATAGTTAATGAGAAACCTAATTTACCCAAAAGGTATATCAAACAACTCCGTATGTGGCTTGCCTATTGGGAAAAGTACGGTTATTTGAAAGCAGATAAACTCTTCAAGAATGATTATTTGAAAGAACGAGGACATCGAATAGAAGGGACTCCACACCTGCTCAGCGTTATGGATGGTAAATTGCAATTTCTAAAAATGGTAAAAGGTGATAAGGATCCCACTTATAAAAAGCTTGAATCGAGATTTCACAAGTTAAATGGCGATAAAAAATTAACACAAGCACATTTAGAACTCATGAAAATAAATCCCTTCAAACCAAGTTTGAAAAACCAACAAAGTCTTGAGGAAGTGTTAATAAAGTTAGCTCGAAAAAAAATTTTATAATTCATGAAAATAGGCACATTAGAAGACTTAAAAGGATTCGTCAGAGCTTATATTGTTCTGAATATTAATGATTCAGAAACTGAATTTCTCAGACACTCGACCTACGATGCTTTCTATGAAAAATCAGGTGAAGTATTTTATTCTGATATGGGAAGATTGGTGTTTTCCACTTTAAAAAAAATATCAGCCGATGCTATAAATGATACGAAATATCCTTTTGAGAAAGCAGAATTATTGTTGAGGTTGTACTATTTAGGCTGCACAAATTTACATGATAGAGGATATGATTCACACCCCCTCAATGAGTTTTGTGATGAACATACGGCCTATCTCAAAAAATGGCAATCAGCCACATTAGACAATATTTACAAAGAGGAAGAAACAATAAAACTACTTCACCCATTTATAAGGGATAAAATTGAAAGACCACAACTAAGCGAGCGATTGAAATATAATCAAGAGATTTTTTTTGGATTTTATGAATTCATTCAAACAAAAAATCCAATTTACTCTGAACAATATAGAAGTGGGAATGTAAAACTTTCAATGTCTAATAGTCAATTTCTAATAGATCATTATAATATAAGAATTCCACTTTAACCAATCAGAGTTGATTAAATAAAACCATTGACAAATATATTTGAAGCAGAATGAATCATCTGCATTGGTTTTATGTCCATAAGTTTCAAAAATGTAATGATTAACTATATATTCTTTTGTTAGATCTAAAAATCGTTCTGATTTTAGTACCCATCAACTTGTAATCCCTCTATCATTTTCTCACTCAAATACCTTGGCTCCTGCTTTTTCAGCTCATAGGGATATACACCTGTTTTATCAAAAAGCCAATAAATGGCATATTTGGCAAGATCCATGGCTATATAAAAGTAGGAGAAATCATTCTCCAATACTTTCAACCAGTTGTTCAGATATTTAGCATGGTCCTCTCTTGGGTAAACTTTCCTCCCCAAATGTGTGGCAAGCAATGCCCCGCCCAATTCTGCAACTAATTCCTCAAATGCATATTTAGAACTCCCAAAAACATTCCCCAAATCTCTTTTACATCTGGAGTGATGCCCTGTCCAATGAATCAACTCGTGCAACTGGATATTCCGGACAATACTGACCCCTGTTCTGGACATATTGACCCCTCTAAAAATGGGTTTGGTTCTATAATCTGTTAGACTGACAATTTTACATTTTTTTT
>NZ_BMFD01000021.1:0-362 GCF_014637795.1 Belliella aquatica
GATGGAGATAGTGTGCCTGATCAGATAGAAGATAAGGATGGTACTGATAAAACTGATCCGAATGACTTCTTAGATACAGATGGAGGAGGTACTCCTGATTATGTGGAACTAGTACTTTGGCCTAGTTTAGGTTTGCCAGAAGGAGATATCAATGATCCAGCAGATGACAATAGAGATACAGATGGGGATGGGGTTTCAGACTATGATGAGATTATAGATGGTACTGATCCAACAGATCCAGAGGATTTCAAGGATACTGATGGAGATAGTGTGCCTGATCAGATAGAAGATAAGGATGGTACTGATAAAACTGATCCGAATGACTTCTTAGATACAGATGGAGGAGGTACTCCTGATTATGT
>NZ_BMFD01000021.1:372-4397 GCF_014637795.1 Belliella aquatica
AGTGAAGGCACGGGAGGTGAAGGCTCTGGCGAAGGTACAGGAGGCGAAGGCTCAGGTGAAGGTACAGGAGGCGAAGGTTCAGGTGAAGGCACAGGAGGTGAAGGTTCAGGTGAAGGACAGGACAATACTAAAGACACTACTGATTCAGATGGTGATGGTGTGCCAGATTATCAGGAAATCCTAGATGGCACAGATCCGACAGATCCAGAAGATTTCAAGGATACTGATGGAGATGGTGTGCCTGATTTTGTAGAAGATAAGGATGGAACCGATCCAACTGATCCAGAGGACTTCTTAGATACAGATGGAGGAGGTACTCCTGATTATGTGGAACTAGTGCTTTGGCCTAGTTTAGGTTTGCCTGCAGGAGACATCAATGATCCAGCAGATGACAATAGAGATACAGATGGGGATGGGGTTTCAGACTATGATGAGATTATAGATGGTACTGATCCAACAGATCCAGAGGATTTCAAGGATACGGATGGAGATAGTGTGCCTGATCAGATAGAAGATAAGGATGGTACTGATAAAACTGATCCGAATGACTTCTTAGATACAGATGGAGGAGGTACTCCTGATTATGTGGAACTAGTACTTTGGCCTAGTTTAGGTTTGCCAGAAGGAGATATCAATGATCCAGCAGATGACAATAGAGATTCCGATGGAGATGGTGTTCCTGATGTTGAAGAAATAAAAGACGGTACAGACCCAACAGATCCAGAGGATTTCAAGGATACAGATGGAGATGGTGTGCCTGATTTTGTAGAAGATAAGGATGGAACAGATCCAACAGATCCAGAGGACTTCAAGGATACGGATGGTGATGGCGTACCTGATTATGTAGAAGATAAGGATGGAACAGATCCAACTAATCCAGAGGACTTCAAGGATACGGATGGAGATGGTGTGCCTGATCATGTAGAAGATAAGGATGGTACCGATCCAACAGTTCCAGAAGACTTCAAGGATACGGATGGAGATGGCGTACCTGATTATGTAGAAGATGAGGATGGAACAGATCCAACTGATCCAGAGGACTTCAAGGATACGGATGGAGATGGCGTACCCGATTATGTAGAAGATAAGGATGGGACAGATTCAACGGATCCAGAGGACTTTAAGGATACGGATGGAGATGGCGTACCTGATTATGTAGAAGATAAGGATGGCACAGATCCAACCGATCCAGAGAATTTCAAGGATACGGATGGAGATGGCGTACCTGATTATGTAGAAGATAAGGATGGAACCGATTCAACGGATCCAAAGGACTTTAAGGATACAGACGGCGATGGTGTGCCTGATTATGTAGAAGATAAGGATGGTACCGATCCAACTGATCCAGAGGACTTCAATGATACGGATGGAGATGGCGTACCTGATTATGTAGAAGATAAGGATGGTACCGATCCAACTGATCCAGAGGATTTCAAGGATACGGATGAAGATGGTGTGCCTGATTATGTAGAAGATAAGGATGGAACCGATCCAACTGATCCAGAGGACTTCAAGGATACGGATGGCGATGGTGTGCCTGATTATATAGAAGATAAGGATGGAACCGATCCAACCGATCCAGAGAATTTCAAGGATACGGATGAAGATGGTGTGCCTGATTATGTAGAAGATAAGGATGGCACAGATCCAACTGATCCAGAGGATTTCAAGGATACGGATGGAGATGGCGTACCTGATTATGTAGAAGATAAGGATGTTACCGATCCAACTGATCCGAATGATTACAAGGATACAGATGGTGATGGTGTGCCAGATTACATTGAGGAGAGAGATGGTACTGACCCAACTGATCCGACAGACTATGTGGATTCTGATTTGGACAGAGTTCCAGATTACGTAGAAGAACGTGACGGAACCGATCCGAATGATCCAGAAGACTTCTTGGATACGGATGGTGGAGCTACACCTGATTTTGTAGAACTGGTATTGTTTCCAGAATATGGGCTGCCTCAAGGTGATATCAATGATCCTTCTGATGATGAACGAGACTCTGATGGTGATGGCGTGCCGGATTACCAGGAAATTAAGGATGGCTCAGACCCGACTGATATGAATGATTACAAAGATACGGACGGTGATGGTGTGCCAGATTACATCGAGGAGAGAGACGGTACTGATCCAAAAGATCCGAATGATTACAAGGACACAGATGGCGATGGTGTGCCAGATTACATCGAGGAGAGAGATGGCACTGACCCAACTGATCCAAATGATTATCAGGATACAGATGGTGATGGTGTACCAGACTACATCGAGGAGAGAGATGACACTGACCCGACTGATCCAAATGATTATCAGGATACAGATGGTGATGGTGTACCAGACTACATCGAGGAGAGAGATGGCACTGACCCAACTGATCTGAATGATTATAATGATACAGACGGTGATGGTGTACCAGACTATATTGAGGAAAGAGATGGAACTGATCCAACTGATCCGAATGATTACAAGGATACAGATGGCGATGGCGTACCAGACTATATTGAGGAAAGAGATGGCACTAATCCATCTGATCCGAATGATTACAAGGATACAGATGGCGATGGAGTACCAAATTATATTGAAGAGCGTGAAGGTACGGATCCAACCGATCCGAATGATTTCAAAGATTCAAACGGAGATGGAATTTCAGATTATATTATTGAAAGAACAATTATTACATCTTCCTCTGTAGAAATAGAAATTGCTTGGGGTCAAACTGGTAATGTACTTCCAAAAGAGGTTTTGGTAACTAATACTCAGGGAGCATTGATAAATGTTAAAGTAGTCTGGGATGAATCAACTTTAAATAGGTTCAAAAGAGGCGACTATGAAGTGGTTGGAGAGATTGCTTCTCAAAATGGTGTATTCAATCCAAATGGAGTTCAAGCTCTTGTGAAAGTTAAAGTCCTACCAAAACCAGTACCAGAAGATATCTTATTGTCCAACAATTCTTTTGAGGGAGCGAAAAACAGTCAGGAAGTAGTAATAGGTGCATTGAGTGTAATTGATCCGATAGACAATATTCATATACTCGGTGTGCCATATGATTTGGAAGATAACAGATACTTCAAAGTGATTAATGATGTACTTTATTGGAGCAGTGAAGATCCAGGAGCAGGTAGAACAAGCTTCAAGATTGTAGTGAGGGTTACTGATAGAGACTTCAATACGCTGGACAAGGTCTTTGAAATCACTAGAAACAGAGTACATGTATCAGAGATTGAAATCTATAATACTTTTTCTCCTAATAGAGATGGTAAGAATGATACTTGGGGAGTTCCAGAGCTAAGATACTACAGAGAGGTGCGTATCCAAGTATTCGACAGAGGAGGAGAAAGAATGTTCTACACAGAGAATCCTGATATCCGCTGGGATGGTACTTTGAATGGCAAAGAGTTACCAATTGGAACATATTACTGGACAATCGAAGTAGGAGAGACAGGAGAAGTAAGAAAAGGAATGTTGAATCTGTTAAGAAAATAGGTAAAAGGAACTAGGAAAAAGGCGAAAGGACGAGTTTTTGTGACTAGTCCCCCCTTTCTCTTTTGACCTTTGACCTTTCCCCTTAAATATAAAGTCATGAAAAAAACAATCATCTTAATCATAGGAATAGCCCTTGTAACGACAACGAATATTCTCGCTCAATCAAGAAAATACATTTCTCAATTCAGCCATTTACAGGGCTACTATAACCCAGCGTTGACAGGTTATGAAGGTTCTATGCTGAGAGGCTTTGTCCGCAATCAGTGGGCAGGCTGGGAGGGAGCACCAAAGACATACTTTGCCTCAGCAGAACTAGACTTCGGCCAACTCTCTGGTCAGGCCTCAGGAGATATTCTAGGCAAGAATGCAGCAGGGATCTCCATCCTTCATGACCAGTATGGTGCCTTTGCAGAAACAGAATTTGTGGCTAGTTATGCCTCAAGAATCCAAGTTGGAGAGAAGACCAATCTGAGATTGGGAGCTGGTTTAAATTACCGCTCTATCCGTTTGGATGGAAATAGTATGACAACAGAGCA
>NZ_BMFD01000021.1:4593-16865 GCF_014637795.1 Belliella aquatica
ATCTGACTTACCAGACAACTTAGAACTCAACCTTAAAGTAGTGATGAAAGAAAAGGTTTGGATTGGAGGAGGACATAGAATAGACTATGCAAACAACTTCCAGTTTGGCTTGCTCTTCGACAAGATGCGCATTGGTTATATCTACGAGATGCCGATGCTGAGAAGCTACTTACTTCCCAATGTGACGCATGAATTCATGTTGACTTATGCACTGTTTGGAGATAGGAGAGGGATGATTTGGTAGGGGGAGTTTGAAAGATACAAACCCTTTACGACGTATGGATTTAAGACGTTAGGGGGACTGTTAAATGACTGTCTCCTTATTGTTTAATCGCTTAACTGATTAGTTGTTTTTAATGGGGAAGTAGGTTGTAAGGAGTTGGTTTTAATTAGGGAGAATTAATTGTTAAAGCTTAAGTGTTCAAAGAATCGACTTCCAAATGTTTATGAATCTAGTCCTTTTGCCTTTTTCTTTAACCTTTTTTTATTTAACACAAAGAGCCCTAAGACCAAGAAGAGGATGCTAATCGTTAAAATAAATTACTCCATTATATTCACGAACACTATTCGCTAAACACTTAACGACGTTATCTTTAACAATTTATTCAGTTTAACATTCCTATTCCTCCTTGCAAATAATATAATCCACATAATTAATCAAATACCTATGGCTACAAAAGAACAAATCGAGGATATCAAATTTAAGTTATCAATTGCGATGGAATACAAAAAGCTTTATAAGCAATTGGATCTTGATTTGACTACACTTGCAGTAGCTGTAGGTATTTCTTGTTGGTCATTATCAGATCTGATAAAGTCAGCGTATGGGATTGGTTTTAGAGAATATTTGAATGATATCAGAATTAGAAAAGTTCTTGAGGAAATAGCTCGTTTTGGTGACTCTTTGGAAGTTAATGATTATGCAAGGTTAGTAGGTTTTCGATCTAGAGTTACATTTTTTAATGCTTTCAAAAGTCGTTTGGGTAAATCTGTCAGCCAATATATTAGTGAGAATACTAGCCTAGATAATTACTAAATTACTCATTTGACCAATTAACAAAATAATCTACTTTTAATCTTTCCTCCGGTCTGATACAATATGATTGAATAACTTTTTTTCAATTTTATTTGCAGGAGTCTCCTTTTGAACGCTTTGGTCTTTTTTCACGAACTCCATAGGAGTCAAACCTGTAAATTCTTTGAATTTTTTATAAAATGTTGTTCTATTGGAAAAGCCGATTTCACTCCACAATGCATCTATTGTAAACTCTTTTAAATATCCATTTTCAAGTTTACTTATAGCTTCTTTTATCCTATAATTATTGATCAATTGATTGAAGTTCATTCCAAAATAATTATTGATAACATACGAGGTAGCTCTAGTAGGATGACCAATTAGGAAGGCCAATTTTTCAACATTAATATCTGGTTTAATATATATTTTATTGATGTCAAACGCCATTTTGACAGCTTCAATTACTTCATTAAAATCGTCTTTTAAAGGCGTTTCTTTTGTCTTGGTAATATTGACATTTCTTATTTGATATAAGCCTATCAACGTCTCAGGATTTAAAATAAGGTAACTCGAGTAATAGATTAGCGTCCCATTGAAAATTATTGCGATTGTAAAACCAAGGATATTTAGAAATAAATTTTCAGTGGATTGGTTTTGGATGAATTGCAAAAAGAAATAGAAAGCAATAGCTATGCAATTTAAAGAAAAACTGATGCCAAAAATTTTAATCCACTTGATGATTTTCTTATCCAGCTTAAGCTCTTCTTTAGAGATATGTTTTAATCGAAAATTTTTATCGAAAATTAGTGGTACTATCAAGTAAGCGTAGAATAGTAGGATCAATCCTCTAATAATGGCAAACTGATTCTCTGGTAAGCAGCCGAAAGTCAGCATCAATTCATCTGAAATACCGTTAAGATTACTGACTAGGTGTTTTTTTTGATCTACGGGTGCTATGTAATAAGGTAAGTATTGAACAATTGCGATCAAGAATGGAATAAGGTGAAGGCTATCTTTCCATTTTAATCTATTTTCATCTCGAAGTATACTTCTAATATATAGATATGCAACTGCTGGTACTAACATGGAGGGAGGTAATCCTGTTCGGTAGAGAAACCAAAGGTTCTCTATCATACCAGCTTTCAATGCAACAAAAAGAAATAATCCATAGCTATTCAATAATAAAAAGACTAACAGAATATTTGCTGCATGGACCTGTTTGTCTACTCTTTTGCTAACCAGTATGATTAGGACAATGGATAGGATCAGTGCAGACAGTTGGATTAGCGTTATTGAGTTATTGAGCAATTCCTGCATGAATTTTTTATTGTAAACATTTCCGAAATGTTGAGTAATGTGCTTGGATTGGGTGGGTATTTACAAAGCTAAAGCATAAAATTTGAATCTATAAATTCTTTCTTAAAATTCTTAAATCAGCTTATTAATAATTTTACATGTTAGGTCAAATCACTAAATTAATTTTCAAATTGTATCAACTTTCAAATCAAAAAATAAAGGCTTGGATTAACAATTTTAATTTTAGAGTAATATGGTGCGAACTAAGTCTCCTTAACCCCTATGCTAATTTGAAAAAGTCAGATTGGCGCTCTCGAGTTTATATCATTTCATTATTAACTTTTTTAATGGTCAATTCCTTAAATGCCCAATCTAGTGAAGCCCCTCTAGGAAAAGGTACTGCTGAAGAGCCATATTTGATTGCAACCTTAGAAAATTTGTTTTGGATAACAGAGAGTATTGACCGCTTGGACGATCATTACCTACAAGTCAATGATATTGATGCTTTGGAGGTGAAAGATTGGACATGGGCACCATCAGGAAGTATCAATCAGGTGGGTAGAGGCTGGAACCCTATTGGCTTTGATGTCTCTAAACTTCCAAATTACCTAAGTAATGCATTTAATGGTGTATATGATGGTAATGGTAAAACAATTTCAAATATCAATTCCATTTGGCAGGATTCGAAAGTGGGAACAGGTTTGTTTTCCAAGATTGGTGAATCAGGGATTGTTAAAAATTTAACGATTTCTAATCTTGATATTAATGGTGGGTTTGCTACCGGCGGATTATGTGGTGATAATTTTGGAGAAATCCTTAACGTAAAGGTTTCAGGTAAGATTACGGGTAACCCACTGGGTAAGGATATCAATGGTTTTATAAACGTAGGAGGTTTAGTAGGTAGGAATTTTAGTGGTTTGATTAAGAATTCCAATGCGTCAATAGAAGTGTCTGGTGGCGGCCTAAGTATAGGCGGATTGGTAGGTGTCAATAGGCCTTTAGGTACAATTGAGAATTCTTATTCTAGGGGTACTGTGACTTCCTTTATTAATCAAAATTCCAATAGAATAGGTGGCTTAGTTGGTAGTAATTCAGGAGTTATAAAGACTTCGTTTTCTACTGTTACCGTAGAGAATGTCAGTTCTATTAATGAAGTTGGGGGTTTTGTAGGACGAAATGCCGGACATATTTTCAATTCATTTTCAACAGGAAAAGTTTCTGGGGGTAATTATATTGGTGGATTTGTTGGTTTCTTTGAATTTGAAGTAGCATCAAACTTGGAACCCCAAATTGGATATTCTTATGCCCTTGGATCTGTAACTGGTTTGAATGATATTGGTGGATTCCTTGGTGGTGGAACTGGAAATAAAGGGCAGATACGTTTTAATTATTCCATAGGGAGTGTTTCTGGCTCAGGAGCTAATATTGGAGGTTTTGCGGGATCGGCTGCTATAGGCGCTGCGGGTAGAAATTATTGGAACAGTACAATTTCTAATCAATCTACGAGTGCTTTTGGCCAGCCTTTGACAGAAACTCAAATGCGGAACTCCTCCAATTTTCTAGATTGGGATTTTTCGGCTACTTGGAATCAGCTTTCTAATAGCTTTAGCTCCTATCCGTTTTCAAGATCCATTCGCTATGGGGCTAATGAGGGCATTACCGAATTGCCTGTCTACCCTGGGCTTCAAACTTTTTCAGATCCTATGATTTTACGGTTTAATTTGAATTTTTCACCTGGGAATACCATTTCGATGCCTTTAAATGGACAAGTAGATGTTTTAGTGGACTGGGGAGATGGTAATTTAGAACAATTTACGAGTGCAGGGATTCACCAACATACCTATACCAATTCAGGAGTTTATGAGGTTAAAGTTTACGGTTCGCTCGAAGGTTTTGGGAATAGACTAGATGGTTATGTTGGTTCTATGAACCTAATCGAAGTCAAAGCTTTCGGTGATTTAGGTTTAAAGAGCTTACAGGGAGCGTTTCTTGATGCTATAAACCTAACTAAGGTACCTACTTCAATCCCAAGTTCAGTGACTAATGTGCGAAGTTTGTTTGAAGGAGCTAAGAGATTTAATCAGGACATAAGTAACTGGAATACCGGAAATATTACCAATATGTCCAGAATGTTTTGGCAAGCAAGTGCATTTAATCAGCCTATTGGCAGCTGGGATGTCAGCAAGGTTACTACAATGGGTTCTATGTTTAGTGGGGCTTCTTCCTTCAATGCTGATCTGGGTATGTGGGATGTTAGTAATGTTGAGGATTTTTTCTCCATGTTTTCGAGTGCCACTTCCTTTGAGGGAACGGGTCTTGAAAAATGGAACACTGCTAGCCTTAAACAAATTGCTGGGATGTTCAATTTTGCATTAAAATTCGATGCGGATTTAGGAAATTGGGATGTGAGTCGTGCGCAAAATTTTAAAAGGGTATTTTGGAATGCTTCGGATTTTAAAGGGAAAGGACTTTCTGAATGGGATGTATCCAATGCTACTGATATGGAAGAAATGCTTTCCGGAGCTTTAAAGTTTGATGCAGATTTAAGTAGTTGGAACGTGGAAAAAGTAACTTCAATGAGAAGTACTTTTTATGGAACTCTTTCTTTTAAAGGTGAAGGACTAAGCTTATGGAAACCACTTTCGGTTACAAATTTCTCTTCATTTTTGACTCTTACAGGAATGAGTAGTGCCGATTATGATCAATTGTTAATTGCTTGGAGTAAGTTGCAGTTAAAGCATAATGTTGTTTTTGATGCAAAATACATTTATTACTTATCTGATGAAGCTGAAGATTCGAAGTCAGTCTTAATTAATTCATTTAATTGGACCATAACAGATGCAGGTAGATTACAGGTTGATCAAGTTTTCTATTTCAGAATTGATACAAGGCTTTCGGAAGGGAAAACGCTAAGCCTTCCATTATTTGGAAACGTTGATGTGACTGTAGACTGGGGAGATGGAACTGTTGATATGATCACTAATGCTGGCTTACATGAGCATACTCTATTAGCGGATGGTATTTATGAAGTTAAAATTTTTGGGGAGTTGGAGCAATTTGGTAACGGTACTATTGGATATACTGGAGCTGAGTTTATAACTGATGTGTTAAGCTTTGGAGAATTGGGTCTTCAAAGTTTGAAAGGGGCATTTAAAGGAGCAGCACATCTGAAGCAGGTTCCTAATTCATTACCTAGCACTGTGGCCAATTTAAGAAGCATGTTTGAAGGTGCTAGCATTTTTAATCAAGCCATCAGTGGGTGGGATACGGGTAATATTACCGATATGTCCAGCATGTTTAATAATGCAGGTGATTTTAATCAGCCTATTGGTAACTGGGATGTCAGGAATGTCACTACCATGTCATCCATGTTTGCTAGAGCTTCTTCTTTTAATGCTGACTTAGGATTGTGGGATGTAAGTAAGGTGCAGTCGTTCGACTTTATGTTTTTCAATGCTACAGCCTTTGAGGGTACAGGATTGGAAAACTGGCAGACTCTAAGTGCTACAAATACCAGGTCAATGTTCACTGGTGGGGATTTATTTAAAGCGGATTTAGGTAGTTGGGATGTGTCTAGGGTTACTAGTATGCTGGACATGTTTTATGGAGCAAGATTATTTGATGCAGATTTGACCTTGTGGGAGGTTGGTCTAGTTGAGGATATGTCTGGAATGTTTTATGAAGCTAGTTCATTCAAAGGTGGTGGGTTAGATAAATGGAATGTTTCCAATGTCAATGATATGTCATATATGTTTTATGGAGCAAGTTTATTTGATTCGGATTTGGCATTATGGGAAGTAAATAATGTCAATGATATGACTGAAATGTTTTATAACGCCAGTTCCTTTAAAGGTATTGGTATAGATA
Organism: Belliella aquatica; assembly: GCF_014637795.1. GTDB lineage: Bacteria > Bacteroidota > Bacteroidia > Cytophagales > Cyclobacteriaceae > Belliella > Belliella aquatica. The sequence continues at coordinate 10,772 of NZ_BMFD01000021.1, forward strand.
ATTGGAATGTTTCTAATGTCACTACTATGTCACAAATGTTTAATGGGGCTAGTTTGTTTGATGCAGATTTGACCCTCTGGGACGTTGGTCAAGTAAAAAATATGGCTGCAATGTTCCAAGGAGCCAGTGCTTTTAAAGGGAAGGGCTTGGATAAATGGAATATCACCAGTGTCATAAGACCGGAGCCAGGTACCGGTTTGGATGGGATGCTATTTGAAAGTGGCCTTACCTCTGAAAACTATGATGCCTTATTGATTGCCTGGAGTAAACTTAATTTACAGCCTAATCTTAGAATTAATGCCAAACCTACTCAATATTCTTCCGGTGAAGCGAGTATAGGTCGTCAGGCTATAATTGATGATTTTTCTTGGACAATTATTGATGGAGGGATGAACAGTCTTTATGCAAGGGGCAGTGGCACTGAAGCCGATCCTTTCCAAATTGAAACCTGGGAGCATCTCTACAACATCCGTGAGAATCTGGATGCTTATTTTGTACTTAACAATGATTTAGATGAGACCATTGAAGGTTATGCCGAATTTGTAGGTGGAACTATGGGATGGCTGCCAGTGGGGACAAGTTCTGAACCTTTTCGTGGTATCTTCAATGGTAATCGTAAGCAGATTCGAAAACTGAGAAGCATTCATTTGGCGATGGATGATGTAGCCATGTTTAGTTATCTAAGAGATGCCAAAGTATTTGATCTTGGGCTGGTCGATGTCGATATACATGGCAGTGCTTTTGTTGGAAGTTTAGCGGCTCGAGTACAAGGTAACACCCAAATTCAGCGTATATTTTCTAGTGGAAGAGTCAGGGCTCAATTCGCTTTTGCTGGTGGGTTTGTAGCCAGCTGTGAAGGTAGTTTTTCAATACCGTCACCTTCTCTAAGCGATATCTATAGCCTAGTGAGTGTTGAAGGTGGTCTGGGTGGAACACCCGGTAGTTCTTGGTCTGCTTTTGGTGGAATTGCTGCAATGGCTCCATTCTCTGTCATCCAACGTGTATATGCCGCAGGGACGGTGATCGGGCAAGAAGACGTCGGGGGAGTGTTGGGTCTGACCAATAATCATCGTATTTCCAATTCCTATTGGGATGTGGAAACATCTGGTGTGGGTGCACAGGGGAATACTAATGGTGGTGCCATTGGCAAAACTCCTGCCGAAATGAAGGATATTACCATCTTCACCGATGCTGGATGGGATTTTGAAAATGTATGGCAGATCAAAGAATCATCAAGTGGCTATATTTCTTACCCATATTTGAGAGGTTTGGATTATGATGAACCAGAAGTTGAGCCAGCCGTGAATCCTGTTCCTGGATTACGGAAAATTCCGTATTCAGGAGGATTAGGCAGTGTTGAAGTTCCATTCCAAATAGCAACCGCAGCTGACCTAATAGCCCTGTCCAATAGCCAGGAGGACTGGAATAAACATTTTATCCAGACATCGGATATTGTTTTTGATGTAGACCGCAAGCTTGTGGATTGGAATGGTGATGGAGTGATTGAGCCGGAGGGAGCTGACTTGTCGGGTTTTTTACCCATAGGTCTTTTTAGTGGAACCTATAATGGAAATGGTTTTAAAATTTATAATCTTCAAATCAATAGACCTGATGAGGATGAGATTGGTCTATTTGGAAAAATTGGTTTAGGTGCTCAAGTTTATAAATTAGGTTTGGAAGATGCCAGCGTCTTAGGAAGATTTCATGTGGGTGTCTTATCAGGACTAAATGAGGGTACCGTTCGTGAAGTGTACACACATGGGGACGTGATTGCTTCAAACATTGTTGGTGGGATGGTAGGAGAAAACCTGGAGTTGATCGAGAATAGTTATTCAGGCGCAATTGTCACTGGTAACACAGTAGCAGGATTTGTAGGGTTAAATTCAGGAATGATTTCGAAATCCTACAGCACCGGATTAGTAACACCTTTTGGAGGGAAGTTAAGTGTTTTCGGGGGCTTTGTTGCTATTAATGATAACGGAATGGTTACTGACTCTTTTTGGGACACAGAAACTTCCCAAAGATCAGGTTCTTCGGGAGGGGAGGGGAAAACAACTCTTGAGTTGAAGTTCTTATCAACTTTTACCAATGTTGATTGGGATTTTGATAATGTGTGGCAGATAGAAGAAGGAATTGGTGCTTCATACCCGTATCTTAGGGATGCTGTTCAAGGTTCTGTTCCTGGCTATATTCAATACTTTGCAGGTGGGGATGGATCATTTGAAAACCCTTTTCAGATTGAAACATGGGAGCACCTTTACAATATCCGGTTCAGAACTGTAGACCATTTTATACTCAAGAATGATTTAGCTCCTCAAACATTAGGGTATGACCTTTTCGTAGAGAATGAAAATGGTCTTGTAGATGGAGGTAAAGGGTGGATGCCAATTGACACGTTTCATGGGACGATTAGGGGAGATTTTGGCGGTCAGTTGAATTCAATTAAAGGTCTTAAAATAAGTCGCTCTTCGTCCAATACGATAGGTTTATTTGCTGAAATTAAAGAGAGTGCTAGTGTTCAAGACCTTTTGCTATATAATGCATCTGTTAATGGTTCCAATGGAGTTGGTATTCTTGCAGGAAATAGTTCCGGAGTAATTTTACGGGTGGGAGTATCAGGATCGGTTACCGGTAATTCTTCAGTAGGGGGATTGGTAGGTACTTTGGTAATCGAAGCTGGACAACAGGAAAGTCCTTATATAGAAAGTTCCTTTGCTAATGTCCAGGTAAATGCCATTGCTGATGGAGCTGGTGGTTTAGTTGGATACATTGCTGCAAGTAATAATGCAATGATTTTAAATTCTTATGCAAAAAGTTCTGTTATAGGGTCTGATAATGTAGGTGGTTTAGTAGGCCTAGCAGATAACTCTGGTATATATAGATCTTATGCCGCTGGTTTAATTGAGACAAATTCAACTGGAGCAGAAAATGTTGGAGGATTGATTGGCAAGCTACTTGATCTTAATGCAGCAGATATTAAAGCTAGTCTTTATGATACAGAGACAACAGGTCAGGCATTTGACCCTACAATTGATGCTGGAGTGGGGAAGAATAGCATTGAAATGAAGTCACTGTCTACTTATACGGCTCTCAATGAGACGACCTGGGATTTTGAAAATGTATGGCAGATCAAAGAATCAACCAGTGGCTATTTCTCTTATCCGTACCTGCGAGCATTTGAGTATGATGAACCTGAGTTAGAACCTGAGTTGAATCCAATTCCTGGGCTTTTTAAAATTGTTCCCCAATTTAAAAATATAGCAACTGCCGTAGTTCGAGAAGGGAGTTCACCATCAAATATGGTCTTGGATATTGATGCCATCGAAAAAGTGGGAGCTGAGCCTGATGTTAATATTACTTATACTATTTCAGGAGTTGAAGCAGCTGCATTCAATATAGATTTGCAGACAGGCTTATTGACTTTTATATCATCTCCTGTATGGATAGACAATAGCGATAATGTATACGAGTTGACCGTGACAGCATCTCATGTTTCTGGTAATACATCAGTTCAGGATTTGAAAATCTTTGTATACCCCGAGGTAGCTCTTGGGGACAATGTTTCCAGCTATCAATTAGGAAACGTACTACTAGGTAGACAAGCTGGAGACGAATTTGGACATTCGATTTCATTAAGTGCCAATGGAAGAATTATGGCTATTGGTTCTGAAAATAGTGATGGAAACGGTGCAGGTAGCGGTGCAGGTCAAGTAAGGGTATTTGAATTCCATAGCCAAAGTTGGGTGCAGCTAGGTCAAGACATCAACGGAGTAGCAATCAATAATAAATTAGGAAATGCAATCAGTATAAATTCAGATGGGACTGTATTGGCAGTGGCCGCGCTTCAGAATAGTCAAGTAGGAACATTCTCTGGTCAAGTTAGGGTATTTAAGTATGATAGTAATTCTCAAACTTGGCTACAATTAGGTTCAGCTATCAATGGAGATGCGGCTGGGAATACATTAGGAAGGGATGTTAGTATCAATGCAGATGGTAGTGTTCTGGCTATTAGTGCTAGGGGTGGTAGTGGCTATGAAGGTTTCGTTAGAATCTATAAATATTCTAATGATGATTGGCTACAGGTAGGTTCAACGCTAAGTGGAAATCCGGGTGAATCGGCAGGTCGTAAGATAAGCTTGAATTTGGATGGCTCTATGATTGCATTATCTAAACCTTACTTTGGTAAAGATGGATTAACCAGACTTGGACTTGTTCAAGTCTATAAAAATATCAACAATAATTGGGTCCAGGTAGGGCAGGATTTGATTGGAGAAAATCAAAATGATGATTTTGGTAGGGCAATTAGCCTAAGTGCCAATGGTTCCACATTAGCTGTAGGAACTCCATTTAGTGATCCCAATGGAATAAGTTCTGGCCAAGTCAAGATTTTCCGTTTGAATGCAGAAGATCAAGCTTGGGTTCAAATAGGTTCAAATATTGATGGAGATTTAGAGGCAGATTATTCTGGTGAAGCGATAGAACTGAGTGCAGATGGTTCAGTGATAGCAATTGGCGCTAGAGGGGATAGAATTCAAAGTGCCGATGGTACAAAAAATGGGCGTGTAAGGGTATATAGAGAATTTGAAAATGATTGGATTCTTCTAGGGGATGATTTCTATGGGGTGACCGAAGGGGATCAAGCTGGAAAAGCCCTAAGCCTAAGTGCAGATGGAACTACATTAGCCATTGGTTCAATAAAAAATGATGACAATGGCACTGATGCAGGTCATGTAAGGGTATTTAAGTTTGATAATTTACCAGAAGTAATAGGTTTAGAAATTACCGGAGAGCCAACAGAAGGGGCTGTCTTAACAGCTTCTTATGATTATGAAGATATTGATGGTGATGTTGAATTAGGAACAACTTTTCGATGGTTTAGGGCAAATGATAATAATGGAAACGGAGAAGTAGCCATAACTGGAACGACCTCAGCTAACTATACACTGACTAATGATGATTTGGGTAAGTTCATTAGGGTTGAGGTAATGCCTAAAAACAACAAAAATAGTGGTTCCGCTGAAAATAGTGGCTTTTTTGGACCGATCAAAAATAACCAGATCATCACCTTCAATCCAATTACAAATAAAATCTATGGAGATGCTCCATTTGCTTTAAATGCTAGCATAAACTCAGATCTTGAAATTACTTTTGAAAGTAGTGACTCCAATGTACTGAGCATATCAGGAAATACGGCAACTATTCATAGCGTTGGGCAGGTTACCATCACTGCAAGTCAAACTGGTAATGATCAATATATTGCTGCACAAAATGTGATACAAAACGTGATCATAAATCCAGCATCTTTAACAATCACTGCAGAAGACAAGACCAAAATTTACGGCTCCGATAATCCAACCTTAACCTTGACCTATTCAGGCTTGGTGAATGGTGATACCAAAGTAGCCACTGAGCCAAGTGTCACAACGACTGCGACAGTGGGTTCAGGAGTTGGTACTTATCCGATTACCTTGACGGGAGGATCAGATCCAAATTATGATATTAGCTTGGTAGATGGAGTACTGGAAGTCACCAAAGCAAGCTTAACCATCACCGCAGATGACAAGGATAAAGTATATGGCTCCGAAAATCCAGCTTTGACCTTTACCTACACAGGTTTGGTGAATGGCGACACGAAAGTAGCCACTGAGTCAAGTATTAGCACAACTGCAACAGCGAATTCTGGAGTGGGATCTTATCCGATCACCTTGACGGGAGGATCAGATCCGAATTATGATATCAGCTTGGCAGATGGGGTACTGGAAGTCACCAAAGCAAGCTTGACCATCACTGCAGATGATATGGATAAAGTATATGGTTCTGAGAATCCATCTTTGACTTACACATATGTTGGATTGGTGAATGGTGATACCAAAGTGGTAACTGATCCAAGTATCACGACGACAGCTACAATGAGTTCAGGAGTTGGCACTTATCCGATCACCTTGACGGGAGGATCAGATCCGAATTATGATATCAGCTTGGTAGATGGAGTACTGGAAGTCACCAAAGCAAGCTTGACCATCACTGCAGATGATATGGATAAAGTATATGGTTCTGAGAATCCATCTTTGACTTACACATATGTTGGATTGGT
>NZ_BMFD01000021.1:16875-17239 GCF_014637795.1 Belliella aquatica
CAGATGGGGTACTGGAAGTGACGAAAGCAAGCTTGACCATCACTGCAGATGATAAGGATAAAGTATATGGTTCTGAGAATCCATCTTTGACTTTCACATATGTTGGATTGGTGAATGGTGATACCAAAGTGGTAACTGTGCCAAGTATCAGCACGACGGCAACACTGAGTTCGGGAGTTGGTACTTATCCGATTACCTTGACGGGAGGTTTTGATCCGAATTATGATATCAGCTTGGTAGATGGAGTACTGGAAGTCACCAAAGCAAGCTTGACCATCACTGCAGATGATAAGGATAAAGTATATGGTTCTGAGAATCCATCTTTGACTTTCACATATGTTGGATTGGTGAATGGTGATACCAA
>NZ_BMFD01000021.1:17249-49941 GCF_014637795.1 Belliella aquatica
AGCCAAGTATCACGACGACAGCTACAGTGAGTTCAGGAGTTGGTACTTATCCGATCACCTTGACGGGAGGTTTTGATCCGAATTATGATATCAGCTTAGAAGATGGTGTATTGGAAGTAACGAAAGCAAGCTTGACCATCACTGTAGATGATAAGGATAAAGTATATGGTTCTGAGAATCCATCTTTAACTTTCACATATGTTGGATTGGTGAATGGTGATACCAAAGTGGTAACTGAGCCAAGTATCACGACGACAGCTACAGTGAGTTCGGGAGTGGGTACTTATCCGATTATTTTAACTGGTGGCTCAGATGCTAACTATGATATTACCTTGGTGAGTGGAATAATCACTGTCCAGAAAAGAGTCTTAGTGATTCAGGTGGATAACCTTGAGAAATACGTGGGTGAAGAAGATCCTACCCTTACTTTTGCTATCATATCGGATTCTTTACTTGAAGGTGATGTGATTTTGGGAAACTTAGCAAGGGAAACGGGTGAAGCTATTGGTGTTTACTTTATAAATATAGGATCATTATCCGCTGGTGATAATTACGAACTGAGGATTGAAGGTCAACCTAATTTTAGAATCAATGCATTTGAGGAGCCTAAGACACTTTCAATATTCGAAGTGATACCAATTTACTTGGAGACTGAATGGGGTAATGAGAATGTAGTTTTAGATTTTCCTTTGAATGTGATGGTTAAACTTTCAGATAATAGTTTAATCAACCTTAAAGTCAAATGGGATCTAACGAATCTGGACGAATATATTTTCAAAAGAGGGCAATATAAAATTTTAGGAACAATTGAACTTGAGGAGGGGATTATAAATACTGAAGGAGTGCTAGCTCAATTATTTCTAGAGGTATTACCGAAGGATCCTCCAGTTCAAATCCGACTCAATCCAAATGAATTTAAAGTAGGTAATGAATCTTATGAGAAAATTCAAATGATTGGAGAGTTTACTGTCATTGATCCAATTGATGATGTCCATATAATTAGTTTGAATCGAGCGGAGTTGGATAATAAATATTTCCAAATACAAGGAGGGGCCTTGTATTGGAATTCAGAGGATCCTATACCAGGAAAAACATCCTTTCAAATAAGTGTAAATGTGCTGGATAGAGATGGGAATGAAATAAATGAGATGATCTCGATCAATAGAATATTTGCCGGATTGGATGAGATAGAAGTCAAAAATACATTTACGCCAAATGGAGATGGAATAAATGACGATTGGGGTGTAATCGAACTAAGATATTATGAAAAAGTGAAAATACTAGTTTTTGAGAAAAGCGGTAAAGAAGTATTTGAGACAGAAGATCCTAATGTATTCTGGGATGGAACCTACAAAGGCAAGTCATTAGCTATCGGAACATACTTTTGGATCATTGAAATAGGAGAAACTGGAGAAGTAAGGAAGGGAATGTTGAATCTATTAAGAAAGTAGGAACGTTAAATAAGGAGAAAGACGAAAGGAGGGATTGATAAATATTTACTTCTCCTTTTTACTTTCTCTTTTAAACTTTTTCCTAAAGTGACACAAAGAAACCTAAGAACCTTGAAAATCATCAGGAGGATATTAATCTTTAAGTCTTAAAAGAAACAATTTCGTAATATTCAAGGATCGATTAATTAAGAGTTAAGTAGTTATCCTCTATCCCCAATTATTCAAATCAAAAATTTTCACGCCTGGGGATCTTACAAAGCAGTCAGTGGCTTATAAAATGATGACTTTTTGATCTTGCTTTTTATTTACAAAAAAATACGATAAGTGGATTAATAAGTGTTGGATTCAGAATCTCGAACACACTCTATTGCCTGTAAATTCGGTTTTTATCAATTTCATGTTATTAAAATTTGGTTTGCTATAAGTATAGCTATCAAAACTAAAAACTAATTAATATTTAACTATTTCTTTATGAAATCTATTATTGGTAGAGGTATTCATGATTTTTGGATGGGGATTATCTTGTTCTTAGGAATGATCATTTCAATAAACTTCCCTACAAATGCAGGAGACAGCTCTTTGACTTATTCTGAATTAATTCCAGACTTATATCATTCGGGTACGGGGAATACCTCGGATCCCTATGTGATTACTAATTGGAATCATCTTCATAATGTACGTCAGAACCTCAGCGCCCATTTTATACTGGCTGCTAATCTTGATCAAGATACAGAAGGATATACAGGAATTGGCGATAGTTGGACGCCGATAGGGGATAATAATTCTCAATTTACAGGTTCATTTGATGGAGGTAACCGTACGATCTCTAACTTAACCATCAATTCAGACCATGGACAACAAGGACTTTTTGGTGTTGTATCAGATGGAAGCATTAAAAACCTTACGCTTAGTAATGTTTCAATGCAAACATCTTCTGATAGGATAGGCACCTTAGTGGGTAGCGTTGAAGTTGCAAATGATAAGTCTGTAGCGATTGAAAATATCACACTCAATGATTCAAACATTACTTCAAGAAGTGGCGAGTATATCGGTGGATTGATTGGGTATATAAGAAATTCAAATGATGAGACAGCTCAAGTAAGCCTTAAAAGAATTGAAATCAATGATTTAACCATAAACGCAAACGATTGGTATGTGGGTGGTTTAGTAGGTCGAATAAGAGCTAGTAGTGGTACTGATTTAGATATATCAGTTGAAAATGTCATGATAAAAAATCTTGATATTGAAGTACTTGGCACTCAGGAATATGTCGGTGGTATTGCTGGTCGAGCGGCAAACATTGGTAGTGGAGAAATTATACTACGACAACTGGCTGTGCGAAATGGCAATATTAAAGCAGTTGATAGTAGACGTGTTGGAGGTTTAATCGGAAGAATGCAAAGAGACACTTTACTGGATGAAAGAAATCTTTTTATCGGTAGTGTTGAGGGTGGTTACGAAGTTGGTGGTTTGGTTGGACGGCTTTCTAGTAATTCTGTTTTGAACTTTGGCTATGTACATGCAGATGTGATTGGGCATACTACAGGCGAAGATGGTAGAGTTGGTATAATCACTGGCTATACCTCAGACAATGATCAGATAATTACAGAGATATATGCCGTAGGAACTGCTAAACATGCTACAGAAGATGCTACTGTGGCTCCAATGATTGGAGTAATAGGACACTCAAATAGTGCAGCAGATATTTTTGAAGATATTTACTACCATGTAACTGATGATAGTGGTTTGCCATTTTTGGGTGGAGATGGAACTCCAACAGTAGAAAATGTAACGGAGTTGACCCAAGCTCAAATGCAAGGTGCACAAGCTAGAGAAAATATGGTGGGTGTGGCCGATGACACGAGATGGGATTTTGTCAATAACTGGCTTGCTAATCAAGGAGCTTATCCAATTTTTAAATGGGAATCGGAAGTGTTTGATATTCCTTTTGAAGAGGTGATTCTTTTTGCAGGTGGTGATGGTACCTCAGGAAATCCATACCAGATTGAAGACTGGACACAGCTTCAAAATATCAATTTGGTTGCAAATCAAGGACATCATTTTATTCTGAATAATGATTTGAATGAACAAAGTAAAGATTACAATATTCAGGTAAAAGATGGTGAGGTGCTTGCCAATGGCGGTAAGGGTTGGAGACCAATTGGGAAATACGTAGATGACACGGATATGTCAGTAGCGCTTAACCTCGCTTTTAGTGGAACTTTAGATGGAAACGAAAAGACCATTTCAGGCTTAAGGTTCAATCATGGTGAGGGGCAGAATATTGGGCTTTTTGCTGCCATTCATGAGGCAACAGTCAAGAATCTCACCATAAATGATGCGGAACTACAGACTCAAAGCCAGGGTTGGAATGTTGCCATTTTGGCTGCTAATGTTGGGGATTTCGAGCTAGACAATGTTTCGGTCACTGGTACAGTTTCTGTGAACGCTAGCCAAAACACATTAAGATATGTAGGGGGTGTTTTTGCACGAGGACGTGTATCTGGAACAGAAGAAAAACCTCAGGTAATCAAAGATTCTGATTTTAACATAGTTTTTGATATTGTAGTCACAGATGATGCTCTTCCTAGCTTAAGTGACTTTGGAGCTATTTCAGCTCGTGCTTCTGTTAATTTTTGGAATATAAGTAATACCTCAATTTCGGGAGCTATCACTGCCAAAACAGAGGAAGGCGCTAGTTTTAGAGGAGATAGGTTAGAAGCTGTTGGATTAATGGTAGGGACAGCGGGTAATGACTGGACTTTAACGAATGTAACCGTTGATGGCAATATTTCAGTAAGTAATTTTGGGATACTTAATGAAGTTGCCTTATTCTCAGGAAAGGCAGGTAGGCGATTGCAATTGAATGATGTAACAGTAAATGGATATATTCATCTTCATGACATTGGGTCTCTCAATGAGATTTCTATACTTGCAGGAGACCCTGCAAATGAATGGCAGATAGATAACTTAAAGATTGATGGAGAAATAAAAGCTGAGGCCAGTGGTGGGCTACAAAGAGTTGCCCTCGTAGCTGGAAACCCTAGTTTAAAATGGGAAATCGAAAATTCTTCTGTTAAAGGAAATATCGAATTGCAAACTAGCGCTACATCCACTAATGCGATACGGGATATATCTTTTATAGCTGGTGATCCAAGTAGTCAATGGAAAATCTCTAATACCCTTATAGAGGGTGATATAAAACTGATAGCTACACAGAGTGGGATGACAGCTATAGGTTTGGTAGCTGGTAATTCTACCAGTAGATGGGAAATCGATGGTTTGACGGTAAAAGGGAATCTTGACCTTGAAGCTAAAGAAAACATTTTCAGAACATCACTTTTTGCAGGTAACCCTTCTGGTGATTGGATAATTAGGAAGTCCAGTCTAGAGGGAAATGCAAAAATGAAATCAACTGATGGGGAAGTTTATTTCGTAGGATTATTGGCAAGTCATCCACTTTCTAATTGGGAAATCGAAAATTTGAATATTCGTGGTGATCTTGATATTTCTGCGCATGGTGATGTTTATGATGTTGGACTGCTAGCAGGTAATGCAACAGGTGATTGGAATGTGAAAGAGTTATCCACTAAAGGAAATATTTTAATTCAAAATGGAGGCGATGTTTATAGCATAGGGGGACTTATTGGTTTTAGGAATTCGGCTCAAAGAGACATGCCATCTACTTTTGAAAAAGTGTATACAAGTGGAAATTTGAAGGTAAATTCAGGAGGACATGTAAGGAGTATAGGGGGGCTCTTCGGCTTAATAGAGCAAGAGGATAGAATTAATGATTTACATCCTACGACTCTCAGAAATGCCTATTCCACCATGGATGTCAAAATAGAGGCTTCACAATCAGTTGACGGAACAGGTGGTCTTATTGGCCGTATTTCTGAACCGGAATTTGTGATGTTTGGAACACAAAAACTCACTCTTCTTAATACCTATTATGCAGGCGAAATGATTTTGCCTGATGGAGCTACAGGTAGCGGTGGTGTTGTGGGGATAGTTGCTCAGAATGTCACAGCTGAAATCAATCAGAGTTTCTGGGATGCTGAAAAATCCTTAGGTGATCCAGGTGATAGTAATTATGATGCATTGGGTAAGACTACCGCGGAAATGAAGTCCTTGGCTACCTTTACTTCAGAGCTGGATCCGGATGGTTGGGATTTCGAAAATGTATGGGCAATCAACCACACTGATTGGATTTCCTATCCTTATCTCAAGGTGCTTGATTATGACAGTCCAGGAGAGACGCCAGAGAATAATCCAATTCCGGGGCTTCAGGTACTTTTTGCAGGTGGTAATGGTACTATTGATTCTCCATATCAAATTGAAAACTGGACTCAACTTAACGAGGTCAGGAAATTTCTTGATGTTAATTTCATATTAATTAATGATCTAACATCATCACTAGACGATTATGCTCAATTTGCATCCGAAACAGCAAATGAAAATAAGGGATGGGACCCAATAGGTAATGTTTCAAATCAATTTTCTGGGACATTTGATGGGGATGACTATATGATCAGTGATTTGATTATTAAAAGAGCTGATGAAAATAATATTGGGCTATTTGGTGTTACGGCAAATGACAATGCTACAACAAATATCAAAAATGTCAATCTGGTTGACATAAATATTAAAGGCTTCGAAAATGTAGGAGGTTTAATTGGATTAGGTGGAAATACATACATTGGGAATGTTAGTATATCAGGAAGAATTAATGGGGAATCTCGTGTTGGTGCCCTGATAGGAATGTCTCAAGAAAGTGAGATTACAGGTTCTCATGCCTCTAGTGATATCAAAGGGCTTTTTAACGTTGGTGGACTAGTTGGCGAATCTATCAATTCTTCGATTACTAAAAGTTTTTATACAGGTGGAGAAGTAGAAGCTACCGCTTTTGGTAATGCAGGTGGAATAGTAGGTACGATGAAAGGGGGTGTTTTAGGTCAAAGTTATTCAACAGCTGCTTCTGTCAAATCACGAAGTTTTGTTGGAGGACTAGTAGGTAGTATGCAGTCCACTGAGGAATCCATAGCTTTGTTAGAAAATTCTTATGTAATGCATACAATTCTCCTTGGAGGTATTGGATCTGGAGGAATTGTAGGTATGGTCACTGAAAACATTTCCAAAACCATTAGAAATTCTTATGCAGTTGTTACTTATGAAAATATTGATGAAGGTGGTCTTTTAGGTGGAATAGTGTTTTCAACACAAGAGCCAAGTATTTATGAAAATAATTTTTGGAATCTATCTGTATCAGGTATATCAATACCTATTGGTGAAAATAGCCAACAAGCATCCGAAGTAGGCAAGTTTGTAGGTAAAACCACAGCGGAAATGAAGTCCTTGGCTACCTTTACTTCAGAGTTGGATATGGATGGTTGGGATTTCGAAAATGTGTGGGCAATCAATCCTACGGGATGGATCTCTTATCCTTATCTCAAGACGCTTGATTATGACAGTCCAGGAGAGACGCCAGAGAATAATCCAATACCTGGGCTTGAGCAAAGGCTAGAAAACACCATTGATTTTGACCAGCTTCTAGATGTAGTTTATGGTATAGTTCCATTTGACCCGGGCGCCACTGCTACTTCAGGAGATCAGGTTACTTATACCAGTTCCAACACAGATGTTGCTGACATTGAAAACAATTTGATTGTCATCAAAGGTGTGGGAGAGACGACCATCACTGCTACACTTGTCAATAGTTTTGGGTACTCTGACGCCATACCTGTCTCTCAAGAGTTGAAAGTGCTGCCCAAATCAATAAGTGTAGAGGGAATAGTGGTGGAAAACAAGTTTTATGATGGTACAGCGATCGCAAGTATTTTAGGAACTGCAAACTTAGAGGGTGTGGTAGGTCAAGATGATGTTACACTTAGCGGTGAACCTCTATTCGCTTTTGAACAGGCAAATGCAGGAGAAAACATCAATGTCCTTGTGACAGGCTGGACGCTGACTGGCAAATCAGCGATCAATTATACCCTTAAATTGCCTTCACTTACTGGCACAATTGATAAAGCATCCCTGACGATCACAGCCGATGACAAGCAGAAAACCTATGGAGAGGAAAACCCTGCATTGTCCTTCAGTTATACAGGCTTAGTGAACGGAGATACACAAGTAAGCAGTGAGCCAATTATTTCCACTACGGCAATAGCTGCGTCGAATGTAGGAACTTATCCGATCACGCTAAGCGGCGGATCAGACGATAACTATGAGATCGAACTGAAAGCAGGTACGCTGACAATAGGCAAAAAATCCCTGACGATCACAGCTGATGACAAGCAGAAGACTTACGGAGAAGAAAACCCTGCACTGACCTTCAGCTACAGTGGCTTGGTTAATGGCGACACAAAAGTGGCTACTGAGCCAAGCATTGCAACTTCTGAGACGGTGAGTTCAGGAGTAGGAATTTATCCGATCACGCTGACAGGCGGATCAGATGATAATTATGATATCGAGCTAAAATCCGGAACACTGATGGTAGGCAAAGCCAAAGTGATCATTACCGCTGACAACAAGCAGAAGACTTATGGTGAGGCCAATCCTGCCTTGACCTTCAGCTATGCAGGTCTTGTGAATGGTGATACAGAGTTAAGTACGGAGCCAAGCATTCGCACCACGGCTACAGCAAGTTCAGGAGTAGGCACCTATCCAATCACCTTGACAGGAGGCTCAGATGCGAACTATGACATTACGCTAGTAGCTGGTGAATTGATATTGAAACAGGCGACTTTGACAATTACAGCATCTGATCAATCCAAAGTCTATGACCTAGAAGATCCAGAGTTCACCTATACAGTGACTGGCCTGATAGGAACAGACCAATTGAGTGGTTCACTCTCAAGGGAACAAGGAGAAGATGTGGGTAAGTATGCCATCATCTTGGGAACATTGACTGGAGGCAATAATTATCAAATTGCATATACAGCAGCTGAATTGGAAATCATTCCAACAAGCATCAGTGAAATCTTTGAAATAGGAATTTTACAGATGAATTGGGGTGCTACTCCTAATCTTCCAATCACCATAGTACTAATGGCTACCAATGGAAGACCATACTTCCTTGATGTGACTTGGAATCAATCCACACTGAATAGATTCAGAAGAGGCACTTATGATTTGGTAGGAGAAGTGACAGAGACTGCTTGGATCAAAAATCCTGAATCTTTAAAGTCAGTTATTAAAGTTACCGTCCTTCCAAAACCAGCTCCGCAAGATGTTTTATTATCTAATAATACATTCGAAGGTATCAAAACAAGCCAGGAATTGGCTATAGGATCATTGACCGTAGTTGATCCTGTGGATAACATGCACTGGCTTGGCCTTCTTGATGGTTTGGAGGATAATAGATACTTCAAAGTGATCAACGATGTGCTCTACTGGAGCAGTGAAGATCCTGCGGCCGGTAGAACCACATTCAAGGTTGTCGTGAGGGTAACTGACAGGGACTTCAATACGCTGGATAAGGTCTTTGAAATCACAAGAAACAGAGAGCGTGTATCAGAGATTGAGATCTACAATACCTTCACACCAGATGGAGATGGTATCAATGATAACTGGGGTGTACCAGAGATTCGCTACTATACAGGAGCAAGAGTTCAGGTATTTGAGCGCAGTGGCAAGCGGATCTTCTACACAGAAGATCCAGATCAGAGATGGGATGGAACCTTCGAAGGCAAGGAGATGCCTGTGGGCAGCTATTACTGGACACTCGAAGTGAGAGAGACAGGAGAAGTGAGAAAAGGAATCTTGAATCTGTTAAGAAAATAGGCAAAAGGAACTAGGCAAAAGGAAAAAGGACGAGTTTGTAAATAAACGACTCGTCACTCCTTTATCCTTTAACCTTTGACCTCAAAATATAAAGTCATGAAAAAAACAATCATCTTAATCATAGGAATAGCCCTTGTAACGACAACGGATATTCTCGCTCAATCAAGAAAATACATTTCTCAATTCAGTCACTTACAGGGCTATTATAATCCGGCCCTGACAGGCTATGAAGGTTCCATGGTTCGCGGCTTTGTCCGCAATCAGTGGGCAGGCTGGGAGGGAGCACCGAAGACATACTTTGCCTCAGCAGAACTAGACTTCGGCCAACTCTCTGGTCAGGGCTCAGGAGATATCCTAGGCAAGAACGCAGCAGGAATTTCTATCCTACATGATCAGTATGGAGCCTTTGCAGAGACGGAGTTTGTCGCCAGCTATGCCTCCAGGATCCAAATAGGAGAAAAAACAAATCTAAGATTAGGAGCTGGCTTAAACTACCGTTCTATCCGCCTAGATGGGAATAGTATGACGACAGAGCAAGCAGATGATCCGATAGTAGGACAATACTTTGGGAGTTTCTCTAATATGCAAGTGATAGACTTCAATTTGGGACTTGCCCTGACACACCCAAGCTACTATGTGTCCTATGCAGTACACCATGTAAATCAAGGAGCGATCAACTCAGGAGATGTATTCATGGAGAGAATGCCCAGAGTAGGCATCTTCCAAGCAGGTTACAGAAACAGGATCAATGATAATCTAGCTTTAGCAACCAACTTTATGTACAGAAGTCAGTCTGATTTACCGGACAACTTAGAACTCAATCTCAAAGTAGTCTTGAAAGAAAAGGTTTGGATTGGAGGAGGACATAGAATAGACTATGCGAACAACTTCCAGTTTGGATTGCTCTTCGACAAGATGCGCATTGGCTACATCTACGAGATGCCGATGTTGAGAAGCTACTTGCTACCGAATGTAACGCATGAATTCATGTTGACTTATGCCTTATTTGGAGATAGGAGAGGGATGATTTGGTAGGGAAAATGCCTGTTCGACGTGGCGGATTTTAATGTTAGGAGGACTGGAGTTAGATGGTCCTCCCGGTGTTTAATCAGTCATAAGTATCGTTGTTCTAAATCTTTAGGAGGGAATATAGGTTTTAAGAGGATCGTTTTTTAAAGCAAAATAAAATACTCAAAGGAATATTAAGGTCACGATGGATATTTGTTACATGTTATAAATCCCAAATTAATATTCTTTGGTTATATTTGGTTTTGATGATTTTTTGCTTTGAAAAAAAATAGAACGATTAAATGCTTGTTGCATTTTAATTGAAAAAAGTTTTTGGGATTAACTATTTTTTATTGGTAATTCAACGCAATCTATTGGATTCTTAACTTTAGCAGACTATGTTGCAATACTTTGTTTTTATTTAAGATATACTTATATCATTTCATTTCTTTAGGGATTAAGTTACCTAAAGATATTCTCCTTAACAATATTCAAGTAAATTACTTTCTTTGTTTATGCTTAAATTTAAATACTTTCTTTTGATTTTTCTTTCTCCATTAGTTTCCATTGGTCAATCCAATTCGGGTTCTTCAATAGAAGAAACTGATATATTGATTCAAAAAGGAATATCATTGCTTAACCAAGATTTAAATCAATCTGATAGTTTGTCTAATATTGCATATTATAATGCCATAGCACTTGAAAATGATTCCTTAATAGCAAAATCTCATTCATTCATGGCTTATGTGGCTTATTACAAGGGTGATTACAAAACTTCAATAGAATATTATAATAAGGCATTGGGTTCTGACTATTTCAAAAATAAGCTAGATAGAAGACAAGCACTTTTAAATAATCTTGGGGTAAATTACGAGTTTCAAAATAATTATGCTGAAGCCAAAGAAGCCTACCAAGGATCTCTTCGGATTGCCGAAGAATTGGGTGATAGTTTAAGTATTTATCAGTCATACATCAATATTGGGTTTTTAAACAGCATTCTATATAATTTCCGGGATGCCGAGAAGTACTTGCTTTCAGCTTTAGACTTTTTTCACAGGCAAAATAGCAAAACCTATGAAGCCTTATGCCTTCGAAATTTGGCCAATCTTTATAGCCTTGAAAAAAGAGAAGAGGAATCCATCAAATATTATATTCTCGCCATAAATAAAATTTTAGAATTCGGAAATGAATTTGATGCTTTGGAAACTCAGATTGATTTCAATTGGACTTTGTTAAATTTAGAGCGCTATACTCTTGTAAAAGTCAATCAAGATAAAATCCGATCCATTATCGACAAGGGAAAGGCATCTCCTCCCATCACTGCTAATTTCCATTTAATTGAAGGGTTTTATTTTCTAGATTCAGAGAAAGATCTCAAAAAAGCAGAAATAGCACTCAATAAAGCTTTTATACTTTTTAAAAATCAAGGAAATCTTCGTCAGTTGTCTCAGGTAATTGAGGGTCGCATGATTTTGTATGCACTTAGAGGAGATTTTACACAACATAGAGAACTTGTGTCAGAGTTTTTGGAACAGTTAAGAGTAACTTATTTAAATTCTAGTACCGATGAAATAAAGACCTTGGAGGATATCCATCAGCTTAATATCCAAGCTTTATTGATTGATCAATTGAATTCTAAAATAGCCTTTAATAGAACTTTAATTATTGTAGGGATTATTCTTTTAATACTAAGTTCCGGATTCATCTTTTTGATATCAAGAAAATATATGCGCTTAAATCAAAGAAACGAAAAGACAAATCTTAAAAATATTGAGCTTATAGAGTTAATCAAATTAATTAAAAGCTCACAGAAAAATGGAGATAGTGGCATTAAACTATTGGCAGAAGAAGTACAAGAAGAGTATTCCATGCAAGGTAGCATGGATGAAAATCTAGATCAAAAAATAAATGCATTTGAAAAAGAATATGATGAGCTACTTTTTGATAAAATTAATAAAATGTTTATTGAGGGGCAATTGTTTTTAAAGGCTGATTTGAAGGTTGCTGATTTGGCCGAGGAGCTGTTCGTTTCTGAAAAAGAAATATCACGTGCTATTTCTTCAATGACTGGAAAACGTTTCTCGTCATATATCAATGAGTTTAGGATACAGAAAGCAAAAGAATTACTCGCTAGCCAACATAAAATTTTAATTAAAGAAGTTGGATTCAAATCAGGCTTTTCCAGCCAACCCCAGTTTCAAAGAAAATTCAAAGAATTGTCCGGAATGACACCGGAACAGTTTAGACATGTATCAGAATATCAAAAAACCAATGGTAATTCCTGAATTATCAATGATTATACCTGTTCTATCAATCAACACATTTTTTCTGATAACTCGGATAGAGGTAGATTTGTCGTTAGTTAAAAGTTATCATATCGACAATGAATCAGTTTATTATTTCTTGTACCAGTTCGCACAAGTCATTCGTGCTCAAAACACTCCCTGTGATTGTTTTTCTTTCTTTTGTGTTTATCATCAGTTCTAATATCTATGCGCAAACTTCAGATCCTAATATACCCGATACTAATGGTGTGGTAACATCTATTGTTAGTGATGGACAGCACATTTATGTAGCTGGTGATTTTACTGAAGTTGGTGGAGTGCCTAGAGAACTTGTTGCAAGGTTACTTTTAGATGGTACCTTAGATACATCATGGGATTCTCCTTTAGGTGGTGCTAATGGAGGGCAAATCCAGACAATGAGTATTGATACTTTTACCCAAGAATTACTCATAGGCGGTTTTATCCCATCGGGAAAAACCGGTGTAGATGAAAACGGCACAGAACAAATGCTTGCCAATAGAACGGCTCGAATAGATTTAAGCACAGGCGCTTACTTGGGATCCTTAACTGGCTTTCCTAATTTTAATTTATCTGGAGGTATTATTGCAGATGAAAATTTTGTTTATGTAGCAGGATCAAATGGACAAACTGCAAAACTAGATAGAAATAATAATTATAACAGTGTAAGCTGGAATCTTAGTTTCATTGGTAACTCTAGCGCATTTCACCGCGATGGAGATGCGCTTTACGTAAATGCTTTTGAGATTGTACAAGGCACCTTTAGTAATAAAAATCTGGCTAAAACTGATTTGCTGGGTACTGTAGATGAAAGTTTTAAACCTGCTATTAACCGTATCGTAAACGCCATTACCACAGATGATAATTATGTCTACATTGGTGGAGATTTTACATTGGTTAACGGTACATCGGTAAATTATGTAGCACGATTAGATAAAACAACAGGTCAACTAGATGAGAGTTGGTTGCCAGCGGCTAACGGCAGAGTTTATGCCATAAGTCTTACTGAAAATCATGTTTACATAGGTGGAACATCTACTTTGATTAAAGTAGATAAAACCACAGGGGCTAATGACCCGGATTGGTCTGCAAGTGTATCAAATAATGTTAATAGTATTTTAGTACAGGATGAGGATATTCTTATAGGAGGTAATTTCAATTTTTTGATTGATGGAGCTACTGTAAAACGAAATTTAGCGAAGATTTTACCTTCACAAAATTTTGCTCCTTTCATTACCACCTGGGAAGTAGCTTCCGGTGATTTATCCATTTATATTCCCACAGGATCATATACCTATGATTTTACAATAGATTGGGGTGATGGCACAACTGAAACTATTTCAGGTATTGACCCAACTCCTTCCCACACTTATGCCTCAGCCGGTACCTACACTGTTGAAATATCTGAGACTTTTCCGTGGATGACTCATTTAGATCAAGCAGATGCCGCTAATGCGACTAAGTTAATTACCGTTGAGCAATGGGGCGATATTGCTTGGGGAAATATGAGTGGTATGTTTAAAAATGCAAGCAATCTCACATATAATGCTCAGGATAGCCCAGACCTTTCTTCCGTAAGCGATATGAGCTTTATGTTTGATGGTGCCAGTAGCTTTAATGGAGCTATTGGTAGCTGGGATGTCTCGAATGTGACCAATATGTTGTTAATGTTTAAAGATGCTAGCTCCTTTAATCAGGATATCGGTAACTGGGATATGTCTAAGGTGGTTATCACTGCAGGTATGTTTTTGGGAGCCTCCAGCTTTAACCAGGATATTGGAAACTGGGATGTTTCTGCCTGTACGGATATGACTGCTATGTTCCAGATGGCTTCAGCCTTTAATCAAAACATAGGTGGTTGGGATGTTTCCAATGTTTTCAATATGAACAACATGTTTGGTCAGGCCACCGCTTTCAACGGAGCTATTGGGAGCTGGGGAGCGAGAACTTCTAAGGTTACAAATATGGCAGGCATGTTTTTTCAAGCCAGCGCCTTTAACCAGGATATAAGCAGCTGGGATGTATCGAGTGTGACCAGTATGCAAGGTATGTTTGGAGAGGCCACTGCCTTTAATCAAAATATTGGGAGTTGGGATGTATCCAACGTCACCGATATGAATGGCATGTTTGCACAGGCCACCGCTTTTAACGGAGCTATTGGCAGCTGGGCTGAGAAAGTTTCCAACGTTACCAACATGTCTGCAATGTTCTTTAAGGCCAGTACCTTTAACCAGGATATTAATAATTGGAATGTTTCTAATGTGACCAATATGGCAGGTATGTTTTCTGAAGCATCCGCTTTTAATCAGCCTTTAGGGAGTTGGGATGTTTCCAAGGTCACTAATATGTTCAATATGTTTCAGGCGGCCACCGTTTTTAACGGAGCTATTGGCACCTGGTCAGAGAAAACCTCTAATGTTACGAATATGGCAGGTATGTTCTTTCAGGCCGGAGCCTTCAATCAGAAAATTAGTAGCTGGGATGTTTCGAGTGTAACTACTATGCAGGGCATGTTTTCTGAAGCATCTGCTTTCAACCAGTTTTTAGAGAGTTGGGATGTATCCAAGGTTACCAACATGAATAATATGTTCCAAGGAGCTACGGCATTTAATCAGCCAATAGGCCTTTGGGATGTGTCCAATGTTGATAATATGATGGGAATGTTTTTTGATGCGAGTGCCTTTAATCAGGATTTGAGTCAGTGGAATGTTTCCAGATCTACAGATTTGACAGGTATGTTTGGAGATGCTATAGCCTTCAATCAAGACCTTAGCGATTGGGATGTTTCGAATGTTACCAATATGTCCGGTATGTTAATTAACTCTGGATTAAGCACTGCTAATTATGACTCCTTATTGGAAGGCTGGAGCCAGCTCACTTTGCAGAATAACGTGACTTTGGATGCAAATGGTTTAACCTACTCTTGTGATGATGGATACGCCGCTAGACAAAGCATTATAGATGCTTATGGCTGGACTTTTAATGGGGATAATTCGATAGATAATGTAGAGCCAACCGTATCAGTTAAGGATATCACGGTAGAATTAGATATAAATGGACAAGTGGTGATTACCGCGGACCAAATTGATAATGGGAGCAGCGATAATTGTACTCCAGAAGCTGAGCTTACATTTACGCTCAGCCAAGATACCTTTACAGAAATTGATACGTACACAGTAACGCTCACAGTAAAAGATATTGCTGGAAATACTGCAATGAAAGACTTTACTGTTATTGTAGAAGCGGCAGACATTTCCAATCTCACGGTAGCGTCCATCACTGACAAGACATACACAGGTAATGAGATAGAGCCTACAATAGTGGTTCAGGGTGGTAATACTACCTTGGTAGAAGGTATAGACTTTGAATTGACCTATTCTAATAATATAAATGTAGGAACGGCAACGGTGACAATAAGTGGTATCGGTAATTTCAGCGGAACGACGAGTCAGACCTTTGTTATTAGGAAGGCTCCGCTGACAATCACAGTTGACGATAAACAGAAGACCTATGGCGAAGCTAACCCAGCTTTAACCTTCACGTACACAGGTCTGGTCAATAGCGATATAAAAGTGGCTACCGAACCAAGCATCAGTACGACAGCAACAGCAGGTTCGAATGTGGGAACTTACCCAATCACCTTGATCGCTGGATCAGATCAGAACTACGCGATCACCTTGGTGAACGGTACGCTGACAATCGGCCAAAAAGCCCTTACGATCATAGCAGATGATAAGCAGAAGGTGTATGGCGAAGCAAATCCTGCTTTGACCTTCAGTTATACGGGATTGGTGAATGGAGACGAGAAAGCAGCAACAGAGCCAAGTATTGCAACGACAGCAACAGCAAGTTCGAATTTTGGAACTTATCCAATCACTTTGATTGGAGCAGCGGATGTGAACTATGACATCACGCTAAAAGCAGGTGAATTGGAAGTTACCAAATCTACTTTGACGATCACAGCGGATAATAAGTTTAAAGCTTTTGGACAAGAAAATCCAGTTTTGTCTTTCACGTACTCAGGATTGGTGAATGGAGACAAGAAAGCAGCAACAGAGCCAAGTATTGCAACGACAGCAACAGCAATTTCGAATGTTGGAACCTATCCAATTACTTTGGAAGGAGCAGCAGACGCGAATTATAACATCACGCTAAAAGCAGGTGAATTGGAAGTCACCAAAGCTACTTTGACGATCACAGCGGATAATAAGTCTAAAGTTTATGGACAAGAAAATCCAGTTTTGTCTTTCACGTACTCAGGATTGGTGAATGGAGACGAGAAAGTAGCAACCGAGCCAAGCATCAGCACGACAGCAACAGCAAGTTCGAATGTTGGAATCTACCCAATTATTTTGGAAGGAGCAGCGGATACTAATTATGACATCACGCTAAAAGCAGGTGAATTGGAAGTTACCAAAGCTACTTTGATGCTCACAGCCGAAGACAAGTCAAAAGTCTACGGCGAAGCCAATCCAGCCTTAACTTTCATTTACTCAGGTTTAGTCAATGGAGATACACAAGTAGCAACAGAGCCAGGCATTACAACAACTGCTACGGCAAGCTCAAATGTTGGAACTTATCCGATTACTTTATCAGGTGGAGTAGATGCGAATTATGACATCACTTTGGTTGATGGAACACTGACAGTTGGTCAAAAAGCAGTAACCATCACAGCTGAGGACAAAAACAAGGTTTATGGCGAAGCTAATCAAGCATTAATCTTTACCTACACAGGTTTGGTTAATGGAGATACACAAGTAGCAACAGAGCCAAGTATTGCAACTACTGCAACAGTAAGCTCAAATGTTGGGACTTATCCGATTACTTTATCAGGTGGTCTTGATGCGAATTATGATATCACTTTGGTTGATGGAACATTGACAGTTGGACAAAAAGCAGTTACCATCACAGCAGAGAATAAGTCGAAAGTCTATGGCGAAGCAAATCCAGCCTTGACTTTCACTTACTCAGGTTTGGTGAATGGAGACGAGAAATTAGCAACCGAGCCTAGCATTTCAACAACTGCTACTGCAAGCTCAAATGTCGGAACTTATCTAATTACTTTAGCGGGTGACGTAGATGCGAATTATAATATCACGCTAGTTGATGGAGAGCTGGAAGTAACACAAGCTACTCTGACGATCACAGCCGATGAAGGGCAGTCCAAAATCTTTGGGACGGCTGATCCGGTATTGAGCTATTCTGCAACAGGTTTTGCAGCTGGTGATGATGAACAAGTATTGACAGGTACTTTGACAAGGGATGTTGGTGAAGTCATAGGAACCTATCCAATTAATCTTGGAAGTTTAGCAGCTGGAGGAAACTATCAGATTGTATATACAAGCGCAGATTTTGAGATTATCCCTGCGGTGATTGAATCGGTCATGCAGCCTGCTCCAATCGAGACAGTTTGGGGAGTTTATCCAGGTTTACCTTCCACAGTCACAGTAATGACAACTGATGGTCAATTCCTATCATTACCGATCACATGGGATTTACAAGCCTTGTATGTCTTCGGGAATGGAGAGTATCCACTAACGGCAACCATTAATTTACCATCAGGAATTCTGAATACAGAAGCGTTGACAGTTGAGATCGTGGTGACTGTTCTTCCTAAGCCAGCACAAGAGAATATTCTGCTTGACAACAACAGTTTTGAAGCAGAAGCTGGACAGAATTTTATCGCAGTGGGTAACCTGACCGTAATAGACCCAATCGATAATCAGCATGATATTTCATTGGCAGATTTGGCCTTTGATAATGTGTATTTCCAGATTAACAATGGAACCTTATTCTGGAACTCAGCAGAAAGGGCAGATGGCAGAACAGAATTTAAGGTTTTGGTACGCGTACAGGATCGAGATGGAAATATTCTTGAAAAGGAGTTTACCATTATCAGAAATAGGACATCAGTAAGTAATATTGAAATCTTCAATACCTTCACTCCTGATGGAGACAATGTAAATGATACTTGGGGAATAAAAGAATTGAGATTCTATGATGGAGTAAGGATTCAAATATTCGACAGAGGAGGAGAAAGGATGTTCTACACGGAGAATCCAGATGTCCGTTGGGATGGGACTTTCAAGGGCAAAGAGTTACCAATCGGGACTTATTATTGGACAATTGAAGTAGGAGAAACAGGAGAAGTAAGAAAAGGAATGTTGAATCTTTTAAGAAAATAGGCAAAAGGGACTAGGGAAAAGGCGAAAGGACGAGTTTGTGAATAAATGACTCGTCACCCCTTTCTCCTTTAACCTTTGACCTTTCACCTCAAAATATAAAATCATGAAAAAAACAATCATCTTATTTATAGGAATAGCCCTTGTAACGACAACGGATATTCTTGCTCAATCCCGAAAATACATCTCTCAATTCAGTCACTTACAGGGCTACTATAACCCAGCACTGACAGGCTATGAAGGCTCTATGCTGAGAGGCTTTGTCCGCAATCAGTGGGCAGGCTGGGAGGGAGCACCAAAGACTTACTTTGCTTCGGCAGAACTAGACTTCGGCCAACTCTCTGGTCAGGCCTCAGGAGATATCCTAGGCAAGAATGCAGCAGGGATCTCCATCCTACATGATCAGTATGGAGCCTTTGCTGAGACAGAATTTGTGGCTAGCTATGCCTCAAGAATCCAAGTGGGAGAAAAGACCAACCTAAGATTGGGGGCAGGCTTAAACTACCGTTCTATTCGTTTGGATGGGAATAGTATGACAACAGAGCAAGCAGATGATCCGATAGTAGGTCAATACTTCGGGAGCTTCTCGAATATGCAGGTGGTGGACTTCAATTTAGGGATAGCGCTGACACACCCAAGCTACTATGTCTCCTATGCAGTACACCATGTGAATCAAGGAGCGATCAACTCTGGAGATGTGTTTATGGAAAGAATGCCAAGAGTAGGCATCTTCCAAGCAGGTTATAGAAATAGACTGAACGACAACCTGGCCCTAGCGACTAACTTCATGTACAGGAGTCAGATAGACTTGCCAGACAATGTAGAATTCAATATGAAAGTTGTCTTGAAAGAGAAGTTCTGGCTAGGAGGTGGGCACAGGATAGACTATGCGAACAACTTCCAGTTTGGCTTGCTCTTCGACAAGATGCGCATAGGCTACATTTACGAGATGCCGATGCTGAGAAGCTACTTACTACCCAATGTGACCCATGAATTTATGTTGACCTATGCCTTATTTGGAGACAGGAGAGGGCTGATTTGGTAGTGCTTTTAAAAGAGGATGTTAAAGTGACATCCTCTCCTTATTGAAAAATTAACTCTTAAAATTTAAACACATTCTAACGAGATAATCTTTTTGATTTTTTTTTAACTTTCTAGAATATCAATTTTTAATTCTTTATTAAACTCACCTGGAGTTAGACCTGTAAAACTCTTGAAAGCCCGATAGAAAGTTGTATAAGAATTAAACCCTACTTTTTCTGCAAGAACCTTAAAATCAACTGCCTCCCCATTGCTGATAAGTTGATCCATTTGAGCTTTAGCTTCATTGATTCTTAAGCGATTGATTAATCCTCTGAAATTATCATCTCCATTTTGACTTATAGATTCGTAAATGTATTGTCTGTTTGTTCCAAGTTCGCTTGCTAAAGTTTGTTGATTAAATTTTGGATCTAGGTAGAGTTTATTATTTTTAATGAATTCAATAATCTCAGCAAATAGCTTTTGATGATCAAATCCTTCCTTTAGGTTTTTTTCTAGAACGTGAGCAATTTTCTGTGTATTGGAGGGCTTAGTTAATTCGATATAAGATAATTGTCTTTCAAGTTCTTTTTCTTTTTGAAACAACAGTTTACGAGTTGCTGAATTTTTAAAGTTGATGAATCCTAAAAACATTAGTAACATACTAGCTGATATAATTACTATAATAAAGAGCCTATTTTTAGCTTTTCCTTCTGCTATTAAAATCTTTTGATTTGTAATTAGAAGATCCTTCTTTTCCACTTCAAATGCTATTGTTAGCTGGTTAAGTTTTTCTAATTGAGCATCACCCCTTATTGTCATGCGTTTTTTATCATAGGTTTCAAATTGGTTTAATGCGTTTTTGAAATCACCATTTTCTTTATAAGCTATGTATAGCATACTGTCTACTTTAGCCTGCAGTTGGATAATGGGGCGTTCTAGAAGGACTTTTAAACATTGATGTCCCAGTAAAATAGCATCACTATATTTTTTTTTGTACAAAGCTGTTTCTGTAAGACTTGCAAGTCCCATAGCGAGAAGCTGATTATTACCTATTTTTTTTGCACTTTCATTAGCTATTTTTAGGTAGATTTCCTGAGCTTCATAATTCCTTTGACCTAAGTAATTATCTGCGATGGAACCATATGCCCTGCTGATAAGATCTAAGGCATTTTCTTTTTTAGCCAATTGAACCGATTTCAAGAGGAATTCATTACTTTTTTCGTACTCGTCAAGTTGAGAATATGCTAATCCAATGTTGTAATTATCGACTTTAAGGTTAATACTGTCCTTGGTCTTCTCTGTGATTGAAAGTGCCTCTGTATAAAAATCTAATGATTCATTATATTTTTTATTTTGCAAAGAAATGTTTCCGAGTGCTAATAGTGCTGCTCTTAGAAATATAAAATCATTTTCTTTTTTGGAAAAGTCGTAAAGTTTCTCGGCATAGATTAAAGCACTGTCAAGTTTCCCTGTACGAATATATCCATAGCAAACAGCACGAAATGTTTCTCCTCTTAACCTTGATTCCTGTTTGGACTCCAACAATTTTTCTGATTTTTTCGCTGTAGCCAAAGATTCTAGGAATTCACCTTGAAGCAGTTCAGCCTGACTTTTTCGATTCAAATAATAGACTTGTTGCTCCAAGCTTATTTGTTTTAGTTGACTAAGTTGAATATCAATTAATTTTTCAGCTTCTTTTAATTGGTTTTTTTGAAGATATTCTTCCAGTTGAGAATTTTTGAATGGTCTACCCGATTGTGCTAAAACTTGATTCGAGGCATATACATTAAGTAGTAGGACCAGGAGAATTTGTCTTAAATAAATGGGTTGAAATCTAATTTTTTGTTTTGGCGTAATGTTTAAGCTAGTCATTCTAAGGTTTAGAAAGTGAATTCTGGCGATCTTATTTAATTAAATTATATGATTATCCGCAATCATACCAGTAAGGATAAATTGAAGCAACGATGAGTCGGTCAAATAGCTTTTGACCAAAATATCTTCTGTTGAGCTTATAACAAAACTCGTCAAGATAGTTCTGCATCATCCTTTCTGTTATCATGTGGTATGTTTGCAAGTGTTTCTTTAAGTTACTAATGGCAATATGAACCCATTTGAGGTTGAAGTTGCCTTCATTTGTTCCAGAAATTTCTCTGACATGAACATCAATACAATCACTCAGATCAGAGAAGGTGGTACTCTTATCTGTTTGAAGAACAGTGTTTTTATCAATAAACTCTTTGATTAAAGACTGCGCTGTTTTAGCCTCCAAGTTCTTTATCTTCTTCATCTTGAAATATCTACAACTCTTATCAAGTTTACCTGAGTTTGGATCCTCTAATACGGTTGATTCAGCCATTACAGCTACTTTTGACTGTTTTTGGCTTCCTCTTCCTCGTTTAAGCTTGCTCTTGGTTTTATTATTGACTGCCTTTCCAACAAAAGCTTCATCATATTCAACCATATCTTCCAACCTGTAGATATCATCACGTTTCCCCATTACTACCCTGATTTTATGATACATTCTAAAAACGGGCTCTTATCGCTTTAAACAAAGTTGTCTTTGTAGCTCTGCTGCACTAAATCCCTTCTTGGTAGCAGATATGAATGTAATAGCAAGCAGCCATGTACGAATTGGAAGGTTACTGTTTTCCATGACAGTTCCGCTTTTGATACTGGTTCGGAAACCACAAGATGCACACTGAAAAGCCACCTTGTTTTCAAGCCAATATTGCTTGGTACAAGAACATCTTTTACAGATTACTCCTTGTTGAAGTCTTTGATTCTTAATGAATTCTACACAAGATGATTCGTCTGGAAAGCGATTGATGAAGTTGATAATATTCATGGTCAAAACCTTTTATTTTGACCCAATTTATATAGATTGAATGATCACAAATAGCAAATGTCACTAACTGTCATATTATATTTATTTGGCTACTGGTGTAATTGCGGATATACATATTAAATTATATGTATATCCGCTTCTATACCAGTAGCGACTTATAATAGTCTAAATCCTAAATTTAAGGCGCTGTGGACTGTTAGCTGTCGACAGTTGACAATTATCCGCAAGATTACTTGTGACAAAATCACATACTGGTGTCATTGCGGATAATCATATTAAATTATTTCAAAAATCAATTTCAAATCTTAAGACTGATATTAAATCATATCAAGGATGTTAAAATGATTTTTGAAACAAAAATCATTAAATAAAAACTTAAAGTGTATTATATGTTAATTTTTGTAAATGAAAATGATTTATCTATTTGTTGACTAGGTGAAAAAATTAATTTCTAATTATTTTTCAGTACCTACTTATCACTTTAAATCCTGTGATTTAAACTATACTTTCCGAATATATTTATTTATTTCTGAATCTTAGGATTTTTTGATCGGGTTAAGATGATTATTTCGCTCAATTTCTTTCAAAAATGCATAATTTCAAAAACACAAAAAGTTAAAACACAAAGCATTAGGTTTTTTTGTGTTTTTGAAATGCTGTTATTGTGATTTTGAAATCAGAAATGGTACATCTCTAGACAATTTTGCAACATCCTTAAAATGGGAATATATAAAACTGTTAATCTAGAAGTATGAAAAAGTCCATTTCACATTCACCCCACTTTCATTTGGTAAGATCATTGCCTTCATTTTTAAAAAATCTAGGGATATATCTATTGTTTTTATTTTTCTTCTGGATCAGTTCATATGATGCTTCGGCTCTAACCCAATACTTTAATTATTATGATTCCCGTGATAAAATAACAGTCGTTGAAAATATTGCTCCGAATATTACTTCTTCTGATTTTGAATTTAATGATGAATTAGCTTCCGTTACTTCCCGAAGCTCCGTTTATTCCATCTCAAATAATTTACTTAGGATTGGAAAATCAGGGCAAAGCCAAGTTTTGAATGGGAGTGGAACTGGAGTTTTCAGTGAAGCAATTACCGGCCTAAATGCAGAAACTACGTACGATGTCCGTGCTTATGCTATCAATAGCGAAGGTGCTAGTTATGGAAATGAGGAGAGTTTTAGAACCTCGGCACTCCCTATTTCTAACTCACCAAATAATGTATTGTATTTTGATGCGGATGCTAAAGTAGAAGGGTTATCTGGAATATCCCCAAGTTCCTTCACCATCGAATTTTGGATCTACCTTGATGGCTCAGGTAACCAATATCAAGGAGTTTATTGGTCTGACAATGATGATTCTGAATTGGGTATTTATGTAGAAGAAGATAATTCTGTCTCCATATGGGATCAGAATTTTGAGGACTATAACTCAGGTTTAGATAATAAACTATTGACAAACGATTGGACTCATGTTGCTTTCACTTACGATGGGTCTATCTTATTGATCTACTTAAATGGTAATCACGTTAGTTCTCATAATGCAAGTGACTTGCAGCTTCCCACCACTAATGTTCAAATGGGTGATAATAATGATGGTACCTATGGTAGTTATAATTTGGGCAACAGTGCATTGGATGAATTAAGAATATGGAGTCTGGTGCGAACACAAACAGAAATACGGAATAATAAGGATATACAATTTTCAATCGTTCCCGCAGGGCTGGAACGATACTATACATTTAATGAGGGAACTGGTGGCACTAACAATGCCGGAGTGACCAGTCTTCAGGATGTCACAACTAATGGAATTAATGGAACACTATCAGGTTTTTCTCTGAGCGGTACCACCTCAAATTGGATTGCTAGAAACTCCTTAGTATCTTCCAATACAGCTCCGGTTGTCACCTCCCCCACCGTAACTACCTCAGCCGCCTCAGACATCACTGCTACTATAGCAAGATTTGGTGGCAATGTGACCGAAGATGGTGGAGCTGCAGTTACAGCCCGAGGCTTTGTTTATTCTAGTACTGACAATACTCCCACTATCGGTGAGGGTGACGTAACTGATGTGCCTGTTGGTAGTGGAACGGGAGTTTTCAATGAAGCTGTTACCGGATTAAGTTCTTCTACTACGTATCACTATCAGGCATATGCCACTAATAGTGCGGGGACGAGCTATGGTGGGGTGCAGAGTTTCGATACTGTGACTGACTGCACCACCCCTCCAGACCAAACCTTCGGGGATTATGAGGATATAAACTATTTAAGCTCGGCTACCTACCAATGTATTGTTTACTTCTCTAGTAATGGCGAAGTAGGTATTGGGAATTCTCTAAGCCAGGCCATCTCTGATAGTCCACTCTTTTCGGGTAGTGCAGTTGTGATGTATGGTAACACCGCGGGCGGACATGTTGGGTTTAAAAGTGTTTCTACAGCCAATAACTTCAAGTTGGTCTCTTTGGTAGCTGAATTTTTTGGCCATTCAAATGGAAGTGTCTCAGAAATATATACCATCAAGGGCTATGATGAGGGAGTTGAAAAAGTAAGTGTCGATGGATTTGCGGTAACCACCTCAGCAACCTATGGAGTAAATAGTGCAGCGATTGGTTATATAAGAGAAGATTTTAATACTAGTCGAAATAATTCTGGAACTTTAACCTTTGGTTCTGGCTGGAGTAATATTGATGAGGTCAGGTTTTTTCCAGAAGATGCCACACCATATAACAACGTTTATTTAGCTCTAGATAATATTGATTTTGAACCAGCGGAAATAGGAAGTTCAAGTCCAATTGTATCCACTGATGTTGCTTCAGCTATTTCATCCACTGGCGCTACCCTCAATGGAAATGTAACTTCCGACGGAGGATCTTCTGTCACAGCCCGAGGCTTTGTTTATTCTAGTACTGACAATACCCCTACCATCGGAGAGACTGGGGTAACTCAAGTTGCTGACGGAACAGGAATCGGTTCGTTTAGCGAAGCCCTTACCGGATTAAGTTCTTCTACTACGTATCACTATCAGGCTTATGCCACTAATAGTGTTGGCACTACTTATGGCGGAGTGGAGAGTTTTACTACTGCTTTTGAAGGAGTACTCCTTAGCACGAACCCGACTTTGCAGTTTTCTGCTTCGAATGCTACAATATTAGGTGCAATCATCACTGATGGACAATTTGGTTCAACGGCTATTTCTGATGCTAATATTCAGCTTTTTGAGGCAAGTTTAAGCGGAAATACAACAAATCAGAATTTGGCTTATTATACAGAACCCCTTAATGGAGGCATTGTAAAAAGTGCAGGTGACGGATCACCGATGATGGTAATTGCGGAACAAGGTGGTGAAGAGTTCGACTTTAGAGGAATAGAAGTTGCAGAATATTTAGGAGGTGGATATACCATAAAGATCGAGGGAAAACGAAATGGTTTATCAACTGGCTCAATTACTACTTCAGTGGATCCCAATACCTTCATTTGGTTATTAAATACATCTGAATTGACCAGATCCATCTTTCAAAATGTGGACCGAGTAGAAATCTCAGATAACGAAGGACAGCTTCTCTTTATCTATTTGAACAAAATTACGGTTGGAGCTCCAGTTTCGGTCGTAATTCCTTCTCTATCAACTTCCTCAGCGTCAGGTATCACCGCTACCACAGCAATAATGGGTGGCAATGTAACCGCTGACGGTGGATCAACAGTTTCAGCCCGTGGGTTTGTATATTCTTCCGCAGATAATATTCCCATTATAGGCGAGGACGGCGTCATCAATATTACAGTTAATAAGCAGACAGGAGTTTTTAGTGAAACTGTTACCGGATTGAGTCCTTCTACTACGTATTACTATCAGGCTTATGCAACCAATAGTACAGGCACTAGCTATGGGGGAGTTCAGAGTTTTAGCACTCTTAATCAAGAATGTTTGATCCAATCAGCTGTTAATACAATAGATGATGTGGAAAATAGTTATGGGTTGATAAGTCAAAGTTTTACGGCTTGTCAGGATGGTTCAATCAAGCATATTAAAGTTCTATCCGCTATTAATGGTTCAGAATATCCAGTTAACTCAGTTCAAATGACCATCAGGTCTGGAGACGGGTTAGTAGGGTCAATCATTAAAATCATAAATATTTCAACTGATATTTTTGTTGAAGCTACTAGCCTAACTCAGTATTCTTTAATTGACCTGTCAAGCGAAAGCATACATATGACTCAAGGCCAACAATATACGTTTGGTTTTGAGGGTGATGTAAGCAATGCCGTTCAACTTTATTATAGTTTTACAAAACCTGATTTACAAAGTATTTATCCAGGAGGGAAATTTTATTTTGGAGGAGAACAACAGGCAGAAATTGATTTGATTTTTGAGATGGAATTAGGGCCTGCAATCTATGTCTCTCCACCATCAGTAACCATCATTACCGCCTCTGATGTCACGTCCTCAGGCGCCACTCTCAATGCAGAAGTTACCTCAGATGGAGGGGCTTCAGTTACCACCCGGGGCTTTGTGTATTCTAGGACCGACGCAACGCCTACGATCGGAGAACCAGAGGTAATCCAGGGGACTGATGGTGATGGAACGGGTATTTTTAGCCAAGAAATCACAGACCTTACAGCAGGAACAACCTACTATGCACGGGCCTACGCTACTAATAGTGCTGGGACGACTTATGGAGAAATTCAAAGTCTCAAAACAAGTCTCACTCCAAGAATAATAATCGATTTTGAGGAATCAACAAGGACATACAGTGGATGGAATACAAAAACACTTACAATTGATCACATTGATATAGCTTCTGATTTTTACTTGACTTCATCTGCATCACCTGTTTCCAAAGGATCGGTTTTAGGTTGGGCATTTAATGGCGGCGAAGGAACCTATTTCGGGGACCCAGACTTTGAGACACAGGTGGAATTATCTGTTGATCAAGGACGTTTGTTTGATCTTAGTTCCTTATTTATCTCAAATCAGGGTAATTCAGGATCTGATCCTACTGATTTTACTTTTAGTACGAATAAGGGAAGAGTTGTGATTTCTGTTCCACTGGACGAAACTGGGAGTTTGACAGAAGTCAATTTTGCAAGCCTTTTAAATCCTAGTTATTTTGAAGGAGTCTCAAGCGTCACTATACAGGCACCAGGCTCAGGAGTATGGTTTGAGATTGATGATATTGAAGTCAGTAATTTAAGTGATGCTCCAAGTACTGCCCCGTCTGTTACAACTTCCCCTTTTTCAAGTGTTTCTTCAACAGGCGCTACCCTCAATGGTAATGTAACCTCGGACGGAGGAGCTTCTGTCACCGCCCGGGGCTTTGTGTATTCAAGCACCGACACTACGCCCACGATTGGAGAACCAGGGGTAACCCAAGTAACAGACGGTTATGGAACTGGTATTTTTAGCCAAGAAATCACTGAGGTTACCATAGGCACAACATACTATGCGCGTGCCTATGCAACTAACAGTGTTGGGACCACTTATGGTGATGAGATAAGTTTCACAATTCCCAAAATCCAGCTGACCATCACTGAGCCGAACGTTACTACGAGCAAGGTGTTTGATGGAAATACAACGGCTGTAATTGTATCCTTGGGTACGGTTACCGGTGTTCTTGCCGGGGAAGATGTGACCGTGGCAGGCATTGCTGTTTATGAAGACAGTGAGGTAGGAGTGAACAAAAGGATCACAGTGAGCTATACTCTTGATGGAGCAGCTAAAGCCTATTATTTGGCTCCAGAATCTGATATCATCACTACAGGAGAGATCAAAGAAGCAATTAACGATCTTGACGGTGATGGCATTCCGGATGAAGTTGATCCAGATATAGATGGAGACGGGATAGATAATGTCACCGAGCAACAGGTGCCCAATGCGACAGGTATTGGATTGGGTGACGGTAATGGTGATGCTATTCCTGATTACTTGCAAGCTCATGTGGTTTCTTTCAAGAGTGCTGAGCTGGGTATTCGCAATGATGAACAGTTTGTGACCATGGCTACGTCTGTAGGAGACTATAAATTTTCTGAGGTGGTCTCTGAGAAGAAGCCTACCGGATTAGCGAGAAGTGTATCGTCCCGACTTCCGTATGGGGTGACCAAGTTTACCCTTGATGGTTTACAATCCGGGGAAGAAATTAATCTGTCCATATTTGTGGGAAAGACCACTGCGCTGACTGGATATTTTAAGCAAGCTAATGGACAGACGGCTTGGACAAATTTGATTCAAGGAGGAATTTCTACCCAAGAGAATAAGAAATCACTCACATTTACCATTTCTGATAATGGGGTGTACGATTTAGATGCGACTGATGGAGTGTTGAAGGATCCGGGCTTGATTACTGCCTACCCTATGATTTTCAGTAATGGAGGAGATGAGATAGCTGAGTTTGGAGTGAAAGAAAATCAGCTTGCTGTGACCACCATACAGGCTTCAGACTTGGAGTGGAATACCTTCACTTATGGAATTGAAATGGGAGCAGATGAGCTACTTTTTGACGTTAATGCAGACACCGGTGAGCTGAAGTTTAAAGCTGCTCCTGATTTTGAGAATCCAAGAGATTCAGATCAGGATAATGTATATGAACTGATCGTGAATGCCTTTGCCAGTAATGGCACCGTCGATCGACAGCAGTTATTTATTACAGTAGAAGATGATAATGATACTCCATCATTCCGGATTCCTGAGGGAGGAATAGTCTATCTAAGGGGATTGGTTGAATTTGAGGATGAAGCTTCGGCTTCGTCCACTGATGAAAATCCGGGCGACGATATGTTTGGCTTTGGATTCGATGGAGAGGAGACGCTGGATCTATACTCCTTGTTTGAGGACCAAGACCAGTCAGGGGGAAACACCATGACCGGTATGGCTATCAGTGAAAATACTGCTGATGCAGTTATGGAAGGGGTTTGGGAATACTCCACGGATCTGGATGCTCTGGTGTGGTATCCGATTGGTGCGGTGTCAAAGGATAATGCCTTACTCTTGGATATGGAAGCCTTTATCAGATTCGTACCTGTGCCGAATTTCTTTGGATCGCCGAAAGGCTTGAAGGTCCATCCTGTGGATGGCTCCGGAGCGACGGTGGCCCCCGAGTTTAATTCTGCAGGGGGCACGGCTTGGACATTTGACAATGAGAAAAAATATTACACCAGGTTGAATGATGATGTAGCCAACTCTTCAGTTGGAGTAGGATCAATAGAGATAAATATAAAAATAGAAGGAACAGAAGATCTTCCGGAATCCAAAGCGCTGTTGGTCAATGGAATAGCTATTGTGGAAGAGGAGCTGACGGGCAGCTACACCTATGTGGATGTGGATGGTGATTTGGAGTCAGGCACTGAACTGGGCTGGTTCGGATCTGTAACGGGATTGGCAGACAGCTGGATCTCGATTATTGGGGCATCCAGTGCAGAATTTACCCTGACTCAGTCTGAGGCTAATCATTACATCCGGTTTGGGGTAAGACCAAATGACGGCAAAGCCTTTGGGGAATGGAGCTACAGCGAGGCGGTAGGTCCTGTGATCTCAAA
The DNA here is from genome assembly GCF_014637795.1 of Belliella aquatica. Taxonomy (GTDB): domain Bacteria; phylum Bacteroidota; class Bacteroidia; order Cytophagales; family Cyclobacteriaceae; genus Belliella; species Belliella aquatica. The sequence continues at coordinate 47,383 of NZ_BMFD01000021.1, forward strand.
AGGAAAGGTTCAGCTCACCATCAGTGCACCGGTTTTGACGCTGAGCAAGGAATACGATGGAAGCAACACCGCTTTGGTAACAGCGGGAACACTATCGGGAGTGTTTTCAGGTGATGAGGTAACCGTGACAGCGACTGCGAGCTATGCAGATGCAAATGCGGGAACTGTCAAAACCATAACGGTGACCTATACGCTATCGGGCAAGGATGCAGAAAAGTATTTGGCTCCTGCAGACGATCAGTATACTGGAATCATTATAGTAAAAGCATTAACGATCACAGCGGATAATAAGTCAAAAGTTTACGGACAAGCTAATCCAACTTTGACCTTCACATACTCAGGTCTAGTGAACGGTGATTCAAAAGCAGCAACAGAGCCAAGTATTGCAACGACAGCAACAGCAAGTCCGAATGTTGGAACTTATCCAATTACTTTGGAAGGAGCAGCAGACGCGAACTATAACATCACACTGAAAGCAGGAGAACTGGAAGTTACCAAAGCAACTTTGACGATCACAGCAGATAATAATTCTAAGGTCTATGGACAAGAAAACCCTTCATTGACTCTTACTTACACAGGTCTGGTGAACGGAGATACAAAAGTGAGCAGCGAGGCAAAAATTTCCACTACGGCAACAGTTCGGTCGAATGTGGGTACTTACCCGATCACGCTAAGCGGCGGGTCAGACGATAACTATGACATCGAACTGAAAGCAGGAATACTGACAGTAGGCAAAGCGAAGGTAACGATCACAGCTGATGACAAGAATAAAGTTTATGGTGAATCGAATCCTGCCTTGACCTTCAAATACACAGGTTTGGTGAATGAGGATAGCAAGATTGCCATTGAGCCAATAATCAGTACTTCGGCTACAGTTTTGAGCAAAGCAGGTACCTATGCGATAGAGCTGACAGGTGGATCAGATGATAATTACGAAATCGAGCTGAAAAATGGTACACTGACCGTAGGCAAAGTGAAGGTGATTATAACCGCTGACAACAAGCAGAAGACTTATGGTGAAGCGAATCCAGCCTTGACCTTCACCTACAGTGGCTTGGTTAATGGCAACACAAAAGTGGCTACTGAGCCAAGCATCAAAACGACAACGACAGCAAGTTCCAATTTGGGAACGTATCCTATTGAATTGACAGGTGGATCAGACGATAATTATGATATCGAGCTAAAATCCGGAACACTGACGGTAGGTAAAGCGAAGGTAACGATCACAGCTGATGATAAGAATAAAGTTTATGGTGAATCGAATCCAGCCTTGACCTTCAGCTACAGTGGCTTGGTTAATGGCGACACAAAAGTGGCTACTGAGCCAAGCATCAAAACGACAACGACAGCAAGTTCCAATGTGGGAACTTATCCGATCACGCTGACAGGCGGATCAGATGATAATTATGATATCGAGCTAAAATCCGGAACACTGATGGTAGGCAAAGCCAAAGTGATCATTACCGCTGACAACAAGCAGAAGACTTATGGTGAGGCCAATCCTGCCTTGACCTTCAGCTATGCAGGTCTTGTGAATGGTGATACAGAGTTAAGTACGGAGCCAAGCATTCGCACCACGGCTACAGCAAGTTCAGGAGTAGGCACCTATCCAATCACCTTGACAGGAGGCTCAGATGCGAACTATGACATTACGCTAGTAGCTGGAGAATTGATATTGAAACAGGCGACTTTGACAATTACAGCATCTGATCAATCCAAAGTCTATGACCTAGAAGATCCAGAGTTCACCTATACAGTGACTGGCCTGATAGGAACAGACCAATTGAGTGGTTCACTCTCAAGGGAACAAGGAGAAGATGTGGGTAAGTATGCCATCATCTTGGGAACATTGACTGGAGGCAATAATTATCAAATTGCATATACAGCAGCTGAATTGGAAATCATTCCAACAAGCATCAGTGAAATCTTTGAAATAGGAATTTTACAGATGAATTGGGGTGCTACTCCTAATCTTCCAATCACCATAGTACTAATGGCTACCAATGGAAGACCATACTTCCTTGATGTGACTTGGAATCAATCCACACTGAATAGATTCAGAAGAGGCACTTATGATTTGGTAGGAGAAGTGACAGATACTGCTTGGATCAAAAATCTTGAATCTTTAAAGTCAGCTATTAAAGTTTCCGTCCTTCCAAAACCAGCTCCGCAAGATGTTTTATTATCTAATAATACATTCGAAGGTATCAAAACAAGCCAGGAATTGGCTATAGGATCATTGACCGTAGTTGATCCTGTGGATAACATGCACTGGCTTGGCCTTCTTGATGGTTTGGAGGATAATAGATACTTCAAAGTGATCAACGATGTGCTCTACTGGAGCAGTGAAGATCCTGCGGCAGGCAGAACCACATTCAAGGTTGTCGTGAGGGTAACTGACAGGGACTTCAATACGCTGGACAAGGTCTTTGAAATCACAAGAAACAGAGAGCGTGTATCAGAGATTGAGATCTACAATACCTTCACACCAGATGGAGATGGTATCAATGATAACTGGGGTGTACCAGAGATTCGCTACTATACAGGAGCAAGAGTTCA
>NZ_BMFD01000022.1:0-46798 GCF_014637795.1 Belliella aquatica
AAGGGGGATTAGCTCAGTTGGCTAGATCGTCCCGACAGGTGTCGGGAAGACCACCGGGTAACCTGAAGTAAATAAAATAAGGGGGATTAGCTCAGTTGGCTAGAGCGCTACACTGGCAGTGTAGAGGCCACCGGTTCGAATCCGGTATTCTCCACCAAGGCTTGCAATTTTGCGAGCCTTTTTTCTTGGAACAAAGTTGGCTAGAGCGTCCCGACACGTGTCGGGAAGTTCACCGGTTCGTGTTGATACCCAATATTCTCCACCAAGGCTTGCAATTTTGCGAGCCTTTTTTTATTTTCCTTTATGTATTTTACCTACATTCTATTCTCGACTAAGACGAACAAGTACTATGTTGGTTCTACTGATAATTTAGAATCAAGGCTAAGGCATCATAATGCAGGGTCAACTCCATCTACTAAATCAGGTTCGCCATTTTGGGAAATTGTATATGCAGAACAATTTGAAGACAAGAGTTTATCACTTAAACGAGAAATTGAAATAAAGAGGAAAAAGTCAAGAAAGTATATTCAATGGCTGGTTCAAAACCAATCAGGTTTCGGTGGTTAAAAATGAACATGCATCAACTTTATTTATTGAAATAAAGTCCGTAATAAGTTCTCAAATCCTCTGAAACTCGAGACAGTCCTGCAATTTTTTTTCAAGCTCAAATTATTTGCTTTAAGGCGCAATCCAATTCATTTCCCAATCGTCATTGTTCTTGCAAAATTCTACTCTTATATGTTCTTGTGCATTAAGTTGGAGTGCATCTATATGGTTGGGTGAGATTTTAATTACTGTAAAGTTTTCATCATCCATTGTTTCTGGCCATTGATGTGCCTCTTCGGGGTATGCAATTTTGCTTCCTGGCGCTACCATTGGACTGTAAGCCCTCTTACTTTCTCCTTGTACTTTGGACCACATCGCGGAGCTGATATCATCTTGTCGATGCACGGTTGCTTCTCCTTTTATTCTTATCTGAACTCTCTTTTTTGGGTGGTAAAAGAGGATGGCCACTTTAGGATTGGTGTTGGCGTGAAGGACTTTTCTAGTTCTTGCATCACTGAAAATGTAAAAATTCATATCCGAATCTACTTCTCTCAAGACTACATAGCGTAGATCTAGCTCTTCGGCTGTTTGCGTTGCAAGGGAGATATAGCGAAATGGGTGCTTATGATCAAGCGCACCTCGGTGTAATTCATGTCTAACAGAATGGAAGATTTCTGATAAAGATTCTTGTTCGTGAAATAGCATTATTGTTCAATTGAATCGGCTTCAAAATAGATCAATTCACTTTCTTCAACCTCAAAACGCAATTCTATTGGGTTACAACAAACTTCACAATCCTCTATGTATTGCTGTCTTGCTATGGAGGGATCTAGGAGCATAGAAATTTCCTCAGAGCAGTAAGGGCAATAAAAAAAGTGTTCGATCATGAAATATTAACTTTTTGTTTTCTCAAAAGGTTTTGCCCTTCTTTAATATTATTGAAAGATTGGTTATCAGAGATTATTCAAAAAAAAGAGGAAGTTTTAAACGATTCAAAAATGTTAATATCGTCAGTCAATTGACGGAATTAATGTTAATACCGTCAATTAGATGACGAAATTAATGTTAATACCGTCAGTCGATGGTATTTTTATGACAACGGGATTCGAAATGCCATAATCCAAAATTTCAACAGGTTGAATATGCGAATGGATGTTGGCGATTTGTGGGAGAATTATCTAGCTATGGAAAGACTCAAATATCAGAGTTATAATCAAATAAATTGTAATAATTACTTCTGGAGAACTTATGATCAGCAAGAATTGGACTGGGTTGAAGAAGAAGGTGATCAGCTGAGAGGGTTTGAATTCAAGTATCAACTTAATAAAAGCATCAAGCCGCCAGCAGCTTGGAGAAAGGCCTATCCTGAAGCGAAGTTTGAAGTTATCCATCAGGACAATTATCTAGATTGGATAAAGTAAAATAGGCTCCCGATTGAGGAGCCTATTTTATTTTTGAGCTTAAGTGGTATATACAGAATTGAATAGCACATAGTCTGTTGTAAGGTCTGAACCCCATCCTATACCTTGTTCTTTACCATTGTTGACTTCCAAATGAATCCTGATTTGAGACTCTCTAAGAAGTTTTTTAATATAATTTTTATCGATTGGAAGAGGCTGTCCCTTTTCTAGCACTTGTATCAAATGCTCCGAATCGCCAATAAACAGATTTACTTTTTTGTAATTGAAATTGATCCCTGCATTGCCACAAGCTGCGATAATTCGTCCCCAATTAGGATCTCGACCAAACATCGCCGTCTTGACCAAAGTGGAATCAGAAATCGCTCTGACAAGTTTTCTGGCAGTTTCCTCTGTTCTAGCTTTAGTAACTTTATACTCTATAAACTTCGAAGCGCCTTCACCATCTGATACAATTAGTTTGGCTAAGTGGGTCATCAATTCAAGTAGTTTTTCCCTGAAGATAATATATCCAGGATCTTCTTCTTTTGAGATGATTGTATTCTCAGCCATTCCATTCGCCATGATTGCAACCATATCATTGGTTGAGGTGTCGCCATCTACCGTAATCATATTGAAAGAGCGATCTACACAATAGCGCAGCGCTTTGTCAAGAAGCTTTTTGTCAATGTTCAGATCAGTTACAATAAAATTGAGCATGGTCGCCATGTTGGGATGAATCATTCCTGACCCTTTAGCTATTCCGCCCATATTGATCTCTTTGCCATCATGAACAAATTCAACAAAACCTTCTTTAGCAAAAGTATCAGTAGTCAAAATAGCATTTGCTACAAAAGAGCCTGCTTTCGCATCATCGCTGAGTTTGTGGATGTTATTTCTGATACCTTCTACTACATCCTCTGTAGGGAATGGTTCTCCAATCAATCCCGTGGAGGCAATAATTACATCATCCTCCGGGATATTTAGCAATTCGGCTGTAACTTTCATCATTGCCTCTGCACCAAGTCTACCTTGTTCTCCCGTACAAGCATTGGCATTTCCAGCGTTGCAAACAATTACCTGTGCTTGATTATTCGCTATATTTCTTTCACTAATTTCTACAGGTTCAGCACGGACTTTATTTTGGGTAAATACAGCTGCTGCCGCTGCGGGGACTTCAGAATAAATAATAGCTAAGTCCCTACGCATAGATTTCACACCTGTGTGCGCTCCCCAGCATTTGATTCCTCTTACATTTGTAATATTCTTGATCATAACTTTTTCTTAAGGTCTGAGTGGTATTTGTTCTAAACCTGTTTTTTCTTCCAATCCAAGTATTAAATTCATGTTGTGAACGGCTTGACTTGCTGCTCCTTTGAGCAAATTGTCTATAGTGGAAATAGCGATAACTCTTCCAGTTCTTTCATCCCAAAATGGGAAAATATCACAATAGTGACTTCCTCGGACATCCTTAATTGCTGGAGCGATTTTTCGAATTCTAACAAAAGGTTTTCCTTCATAAAAATCATTATAAATTGAATTTAAGCTTTCTTGGTCAAGTTTCCTAGTTGTCTTAGCGTAGGATGTAGCCAAGATCCCTCTATCGATGGGCAAAAGATGAGGTGTAAATTGAACTTGGACATTTGATTTTCCCAAAATGGAAAATTGCTCTTCAATTTCCACGGTATGTCGATGAACTCCGACACCGTAAGCTTTAAAGTTTTCATTTACATTTGAAAAATGCGTGGTGTCGTTCGCTTTTACTCCTGCGCCTGTCAATCCGGACTTTGCGTCAATAATGACAGATCCTTCTTCAATCAGACCAGCAGCAAACAGTGGTGCAAGACTTAAAATTGATGCAGTAGGATAGCAGCCTGGATTGGCTACTAAGCTACTTTTCTTGATTTGTTCAGCAAATAATTCTGGCTGACCATAAACTGCATTTTCAAAACCTTCTACAAAAACGTGGTCTTTTTGATACCAATCTTTATAAACTTCTGGGCTTGAAAGTCTAAAATCTCCTGATAGATCAATGATTTTACTTTTTTTATGCTTCCATTTTTTGACAAAATCCATAGATACACCATGTGGAAGAGCCAAGAAGATCACATCCAGTTCAGAATCACCGATCACATCAGCGCTTTCCAACTTTTGATCTAGTATTCCCAAAAATTGTGGGTGTAAGTCGGAGAATAATTTCCCCTTGTGTGTTTCTGAGGTGATGTGTTTGATCGTTACATTTTCATGCTGACACAGAAGTCGAGCAAGTTCAGATCCAGTAAAACCTGTTGCTCCAACAATTCCTATCGTGTATTTATCATTTTCCATTTTTCTCTCCTTCCTTTATTTCCAAGACGCGTTCCAAAGCTTCCAAAAATGCTTTCAATTCAGATTTACTGATATTCAATGCGGGCACCAACCTAAGCACATTCACAGCAGTTGCGTTAGCTACGACTCCTTCTTTGAGAAGCTGCTGCATATAAGGTAGAGCAGGTTCTGTGAATTCTACTCCGATCATCAAACCCAAACCACGAACTTCTTTGATTACAGAGAATTTCTCTTTCAATTTATTAAGTCGCTGCATGAGCCATTCTCCGTTTTCTTTTGCTGCCTGAGTTAGGTGTTCTTCTACTATGACAGAAAGTGTTGCCATAGACGCAGCTGCGGCGAGCGGATTTCCTCCGAAAGTGGTTCCATGATCGCCAAATTGAATAGCATTTGCGATTTTTTCATTACATAAAAATGCTCCGATAGGCATACCACCCCCAAGTCCTTTGGCAGAAGTCAAAATATCGGGTTGAACTTCATAATGGTCTTTAGCAAACCAATTCCCTGTTCTGCCGATACCAGATTGAATTTCATCAAATATCAATGCGATGTTATTTTCATCACATAATGATCTCAAACCTTCAAGATATTCCTTAGTGGCTGGTCTGATTCCACCTTCACCTTGAATAGGCTCCACAATAATCCCCGCAATTTCTTCTGAAATAATTCCTTTTATCGCATCTAAATCATTGAATGGAACTTGAACAAATCCTTGCGGAATTGGCCCAAATCCTTCTTGATATTTAGCTTGACCAGTTGCAATTGTAGCGAGTGTTCTTCCGTGAAATGAATTTTGCATGGAAATTATTTTTCCGCCTCGGCCTATGCTGTGCGCATATCTCCGAGCGATTTTGATTGCCCCTTCTACAGATTCTGCACCACTATTTGTGAAAAACACCCTGTCTAATTTTGAGATTTTGACAAGGAGTTCCGATAGAGCGACTTGCATCGGGCTTACAAAAAAATTACTGATATGCATCAGTTCAGCAGCTTGGTCTTGAATAGCTTTGACAACTTTAGGATGGCAATGACCAACATTGGTCACCGCAATCCCGGCAAGCATGTCTATATATTCTTTATTTTCTATGTCCCACAACTTGCTCCCTGAGCCTTTCACAAATGTGATTGGGATTCTATTGAAGGTAGGTAAATAATATTTTTTGTCTATGGTGTGTAAATCTATATTTTCCATGGATTATTGTGTGATTGTGGTGCCTAATTTTATGTTACTCTCAAAAAAATCTAAAAGCTGCTCTGGTTTGGTTCCATTGATAATCAATGCATTTTTAACTCCTTTTTTCAAAGCCAATTCGCAGGATTGGATTTTAGGAATCATTCCTCCTTGAATAATTGACCCATACAAACCCTGAAGTTTTTTTAATGAGATAGTCGAAATTAAAGAATCAGGATCTGGATAATTTTCATACAAGCCATCTACATCGGTCAACGAGATGTAATAATCCGCTTGAATAGCTGATGCGATTTCTCCTGCAAAGTCATCCGCATTGATGTTGTAAGTCAACCCTTCTTCGTCAGCGCCAATACAAGCAATGATGGGGGTAAAGTGGTTTAATAAGAGTGAATGAATCAAGCTGGCGTCAACTTTTTTAACTTGTCCAACTCTACCAAGATCAATTTCATCGGTGATTCCTGTTGAATCGGTTTTGATCAAGCGTTTTTGCTCTACCTGAACCATTTGTGAATCCAAACCAGAAAGCCCGACAGCTGAAAGGTGGTTTTTTGAAAACAGTTGGACTAAATCAGCGTTGACTTCCCCAATCAAGGTCTTCTGAATTTCAAAAAGAGCCTCAGGACTTGTTTTTCTTTGTCCTTCTATAAATTCCGATGAGATTTGAGCTTTTTCTAAAGCCTTGTTTATAAAAGGTCCTCCGCCATGAACGAGAACTATTTTGTGGCCAGCTAACTTGAGCGTATTTAGTGCAAGAGCTATTTGTAACTTTAATTCTTGGTTGATCATGGCATTCCCACCATATTTGATGAGAAGCGTAGAAGGTTGCATTATTGATTTAATTTAGATGAAAAGATTTCCTTTTTCTAAATGATTTTTAAAATTTCAGAATTTTATTTCTTTAAATCATTTAAAAACATATTTCCATCTTTTGATCAAATACCATTCCATCTAGACCATATTTTATTTTAAAAATCACTAATACATCAAATCCCTTAGATGTGTTAAAAAAACCCTTAGAATAAGTATAGTTTTGGGGGAGATTAGAAATTTGATTGTTAAATTGGCAGCATTAATTTTATTCTTGTCAGGTTATATAATTTGCTATTTATGTCAACAATTGATTTAGGAATTGGAAGTCAAATCAGACATCCAAAGTTTGGAAAGGGAGTAGTCGTGGAGGTAGATGCTACCTATTATAAAATCTATTTTAACTTTATTGCTGAGGTAAAAACCATCGCTAGGGACTTTCCAAATTTTGAAATGATTGAAAAAAAGGAAGGTGAATATCAACCGATTTCAATTTTTGATATAGAAAAGGCAGTGGAAAATGTAATGAAAAGGAATCAGCCTAAACCGGAAGCTTCGAAAGTAGAAATGGCTCAAAAATGGCTCAAAGGAAATTTGATCATGAATCCATTCAATCCTGATCTAAGCAATAAAGAAATACCCATCGAAACTTTCTTTCATAAAATCGTGATGGTAAGAGAACGCTTGCGTGTATTGGAGCAAAACATCAATAATCATTCAAAGCTTGATGATGAAGATCGGGTTCATCTGCAGCAATATATCACTAGAGCCTATGGTTCGCTGACCACTTTCAATGTGCTGTTTGCTGATAAGGCTGATCATTTCAAAGGAGCAGGTAAAGAGGATTGAAAATTTTGATCTTTCAAAAAAATCAATCTATCTAATATTAAAAAGCCCTATTTGATTGATTTCAAATAGGGCTTTTTAATATTATAATATGCTGTAAGATTATTCTGTCACGACCATCTTGAAGCCTTCACCATGAATGGTAATAATCTGAACTCTTGGATCATCTTTTAGAATCTTCCTGATTTTGCTCAGATAAACATCCATGCTTCTTGCATTGAAGTAGCTGTCATCTCCCCAAATTTGTTTCAAGGCATGACTTCGATTCACTAATTTATTCATCTCAGAGGCAAGCAACCTGATCAGTTCATTTTCTTTAGAAGTCAGTTTTGTTTTTCCATTTGGCCCTTCGATTTGCTGCTCGTCGTAGTGAAGGGTAAAGTTTCCAAAAACAATGGTTTTTAGATTGCTATTGTCTACATTTTTCTGTGTCCTTTTGAGAATTGCCGCAATTCGAAGAAGCAACTCTTCCATGCTAAAAGGCTTGGTGATGTAATCATCAGCACCGATTTTCAGGCCTTCTATCACATCCTCTTTGAGGTTTTTTGCAGAAAGGTAGATGATGGGCAGGTCATCCTGCACCTTTTTTATTTCTTTACCCAAAGTAAATCCATCTTTTTTTGGCATCATGATATCCAAGATGCAGAGGTCGTACTTATCTTTTTTGAATTTTGACCAACCCTCGTCTCCATCTCTACAGAGAGTCGTTTCGTATCCTTTCATGGTTAGATATTCATTCAGAATATCTCCAAGATTCGGGTCATCTTCTACGATCAAAAGGTTTGGCTTGCTCATTGTTTTCTGGGTAGTTTTAGTGTAAATATACTTCCTTTTCCTGGTTCGCTGCTTACTTGGATTTCGCCGTGGTGTGCTTCTAGCATGGTCTTGACATAAGAAAGGCCTAATCCAAAACCTTTGACATCATGTAGATTTCCCATTGGGACGCGATAAAATTTATCAAAAATTTTCTTCAATGCATCTTTGGACATTCCTATGCCGTTGTCTTCTATGGCAATAAATGCATCTTCTTTGGTGTCCCAAGCTTTAATTTTTATAATCGGATTTTCCTTAGCGTATTTATTGGCATTGTCAAGGAGATTATTGACCATGTGGGAAAGGTGAAATGGGTCTCCTTCGATCATATCATTTTTAAGATTATTCTCAAATTTGATTTCGCCACTCTTATTTTCAATTTGAAGTTCAAATTGCCTTACCGCTGCATGGAGCATGTCGGACAATTTGATTTTTTCGATTTTTAACTTGAAGTCTTTTTTGTCTAATGTCGCTGATTGAAGTACTTTCTCTACCTGCGTTCCAAGTCTTTTGTTTTCTTCTTTAATGATACTCAAGTAGCGATTTCTGAAAGCATCTTGATTGGCTAAATCCGGATCTTGCAATGCTTCCACCGCTAAGCTAACCGTGGCTATTGGAGTTTTGAACTCGTGGGTCATGTTGTTGATGAAATCGTTTTTGATTTCTGACAGATTTTTCTGCCTTATAATTACCCTGATCGCGTACACAAAACAGAAAATTATGATTCCTATAAAAACCAAGGAGCTCAATACGGGCAGCCAAATTTGCTGAAGTACGTAGAGTTTTTTGGTTGGGAAATTAATTATTAAGTAATTTTCTCTGCCTATGATATCACTTGGAAACAAGAGTGCCTGCTGTCCATCTCTAACTAATTTAAATACGTCATTGATCGGTGTGACTGGAATGATAGTGCCTTTGTCATCTTTGATCGCCAAATCAAAAGACTGATTGATACCTCTTTCTTTTAAAAGATTCGAAATGTAGATCGCCACCTTGCTTGTGTCTATTCTACTCATCACGTCTTTTTGACCTTGCAAGAGTTCTTCCATCGCTCGATTGGTCGCCTCGATTCTTTCGTTAATTTTTCTTATTTTTTCAAAAAGGTCTTTTGGGATGTCATAGTCTCGTTCTATAGCTATTTCAATCCTACTAGATCTCAATCCTTTATAAGTGATCTCCGCTTGATTAAGATAAGCATATTGTCTTTGACGCTCCTGAAGGAGTACTTGCATTTCGTCAGGGGTCAATATGGAAGCGGCGGTCTCAGGGGTGAGGGCATTTAGAAAGTTGTCAAGGTCTGATAGTATTTCGATGCTGAACCCTGTCGATTCTATTATTCTTTTGAATTGCTGACTAAATTGGGGGATGGGTTGCTGCATCACAGAATCAGCCAAGGATGGTCTTCTCCTGCTGATAGGACGCTGTACCACTTGAATTTCAATTGGATCAATCTTTTCAAACAAAGTCTGCTGCATCAGCGTGTCCTTTGCAAGATAGCTTAAATAAATATCGCTAGTCTCCCCTTTTTCAAGGTATGAAATAGTCGAATTTAGAGATTGATAAATATTCTGTTCGAATCTTTCCTCACTAATCCGAAGCGCATTGCTCACCCAATAAAATTGGAACCCAATCAAGCCAAAGCTTGAAAGCGTCATCAGGATGATAATTAACTTCATTTTGGATTTAGACATAATGCAAATTTAAAGTTTATCGTGAAGTCTGAGAGTAGGTTAACATCTTTTAACAGCACAATATTGAATAGAGATTTACAATTCAAAAAAACCTTTCCTATTTTTGATCGTTGTTTAATTGTTTCTTAAATAAAGCGAAAGCTTGCATAATACCGAAAAAGGAAGATCATGGTCTTCCTTTTTTTTATTTTTCAATTCTTATCTTTGCCACTCAAATTATTACTATGGAATTAATCAATCAAACTTATCAGATCCAAGGGATTGGAGTTGCTGATTTGGCTAAGAAATATGGAACACCTGTATATGTTTATGACGGCAAAAAAATCGTCAATCAGGTGAAGCTTTTGCAGGATACTTTTTCGAGTGTAAACATGAAAATCAAATATGCTACAAAAGCCCTTTCAAATATAAATATACTCAAACTGCTCAAAAAAGCAGGAACAGGAGTAGATGCAGTATCTATAGAAGAAGTAAAGCTAGGTTTGCACGTAGGATTTGCCCCAAGTGAGATTATGTATACTCCTAACTGTGTTTCTTTTGATGAAATCAAAGAGGCTGTGGAGATGAAAGTGATGATCAATCTGGACAATATCCCGATGTTAGAACACTTTGGGAAATATTATGGAAATAGTGTGCCCGTCTGTATCAGACTCAATCCGCACATCATGGCTGGAGGCAATGCTAAAATTTCTGTAGGACACATTGATAGTAAATTTGGGATTTCGATTTTACAGTTGAAGCATGTGTTGAAAGTAGTGGAGGAGTATGATCTGAATGTCATAGGGCTTCATGTACACACTGGTTCGGATATATTGGAAGCAGAGGTATTTTTAAAAGGAGCTGAGATTTTATTTGATGCCGCCAGGGAATTTAAAGATTTAAAGTTTCTGGATTTTGGCGGTGGTTTTAAAGTCGCCTATAAAGAAGGGGATATTTCAACGGATATTTTGGATGTAGGCAAAAAAGTCTCAGCAGCTTTTCAAAAATTCTGTAAAGAATATGGTCGGGAGTTAGAGCTTTGGTTTGAACCTGGAAAATTTATAGTGAGTGAAAGTGGATATTTGCTTGCTAAAGCCAATGTGATTAAGTCTACACCTGCCTCCACTTTTGTAGGAGTGGACACGGGTTTGAATCATTTGATAAGACCTATGATGTATGATGCATATCACGGTGTTTTTAATGTATCCAAAACACAAGGGGAGCAGCATGTTTATTCTGTAGTCGGATACATTTGCGAAACAGATACGATTGCCGCCGATAGGAAAATAAATACTGTAGAAGAAGGAGATATCATCGCTATAAAAAATGCGGGAGCATATGGCTTTAGCATGGCTTCGAATTATAACTCGAGACTCAGGCCGCCCGAAGTGTTGATTTTGGGAGGTAAAGATTATTTAATCAGAGAAAGAGAGACCTTCGACGATATCTTGAAGCATCAAATAGACGTTTCATTTTGATGCAAGTGGTTATTTTTCAATAAAATATAAGCTCAAAAATATTTGAAAGAGTAGAATAAATTGTAAATTTATACTGGTTATTTATCCTAATTGGATAGTCCCTAGTAGTAGTAATTATTTTAATAAAGACCCGATAGATTTATCGGGTCTTTTTTGTGAGCTACCTTAATATGAAAAACTGAAGTGAGGTTTAATCTTTTTTTACCTTTAAAGTTGAAAAGCCTAGGACAAGCAAATTTAATTCGGCGACGCTATTTTTTGGTTTGCTATTCATTTAACAGTTACAAATGATTCTAATCTCTTGATATTTCGTTTTTTCTGTTTTTCGAAAAATTATTTTTAAAAAATTCAAAATTTTTTTTCACTTCAATCTGGTACTTTTTTGCTTTTAGAAATAGTAAAAAAGCAACTCCTCCTCACTTATTTGAATATGGTATTAAAGTGATAAAAATTGCACTTTTTATAGTGGTCTTAGTTCTTGTTTTTTATCGTAGCTAATTTTGGAAATAAGATTTTTATTCCATTTATTAATTGAAATGACTTGAAAAAAAGAATTTCATTTTGATAAATATAAAAAGCATAAAATAATGTTTTAAAATTTAAAAAACAGAATTATGCATTTAAAGAGCAAAATATCAGATTGAAATCACAACATATAAGTTCAATATATATCGGTAAGACGATGGGAGCGCTCAAATTAAAATACGGTAAAATACTAGTGATTGGAATCATGATTTGGTTCGGGTTCAGTGCGCCCGTTGAGTTCTTGACAGCTCAGACAACAAAAGTAGAGGGAAAGGTAAATGAAGCCAATTCAAATAATACTAGAGTCAATACGACAAGTCAAACTTCCACAATTGGCAAAATTGAAGTCAATGTGTCTGGAAAGTTGGCTTTATGTTCTCACAGTGAAAAAGGTCATATCATTCTAGACGTGAAAGGGGGAGTAGAGCCATATACTTTTAGATGGAACAACAATGAAACTGTTCAAAACAGATATAATCTTTTCGCTGGTACATATACAGTTTATATCAAAGATAGCTACGGTACGGAACATACAGAAAAAATAGTGGTTCAACCGCCTTTCCCATTAATCTTGGAAATGGTAGAAACAAAAAATGCAAGCTGTGGAAGCAGCAACACAGGTTCCGCTAAAATCAACGTAAAAGTAGGAAGAGGTGAACCATATAGAGTAGAGTGGAGTCACGGTTTAGTGAATAAAATGGAAGCAACCAATCTTCCAGCTGGAGACTACACTGCTACAGTATTTGATATTTATAACTGTAGTGCTACAATCGCTTTCTCAATTGCTTCTAATGGTCCAGCAATAGAAGTGCAAGAAAACATCACTGATATCACTTGTTCTTCAGATCAAAATGGCGCTATAAAGCTTCAAGTGTCAGGTGGAAAAGCACCTTTTACTTATCAATGGTCAAATGGAAAAACTACCAAAGACATTGAAGGACTTTCCGCAGGTAAATATGATGTTTTGATTCAAGATGCTGGAGGATGCAGTTTAGCAAAGACTTTTGAAGTGAAGGCTTCTTCGCCATTAGAAATTTCTTTAGAAAACATTACAGATATCTCTTGCAGCGGTCAGCAAAGTGGTGATATAAAAATAAGTGTAGTTGGGGGAAAAGCTCCTTTTACTTATGCTTGGAGTAATGGATCAAGTACTCAGAATATTACTAATCTAAAAGCTGGTCAGTATGATGTGAAAGTAACAGATGCAGCAGGATGTTTTGTAAATGCTTCTTTTCAAGTAAAGGAAGGTTCTGATGCGCTTAACATTAACCTTATTTCTTCTCAAAATGCTACTTGCAACGGTGCTGAAGATGGAAGTATCGAAGCAGGTATTTCAGGTGGCATCGGTCCATTTGTTATTACTTGGTCTGATGGGGTAAAAGATGCTTTAAAAAGAGAAAACCTAAAAGCAGGTAGCTATACAGTGACTATTGCTGATGCTAAAGGCTGTAGTGTTTCTCAAGAAGTTCTAATTCAAGAGCCTCTAAAACTTACTGCCAGACTAGATAATACACTTGATGTCAATTGTGCAACAGGAGAGATCAAAGGCGTGGCTTGGGTACAAATCACAGGTGGAAAATCACCTTACAATATCAAATGGAATTCAGGAGCAAATAGCAGAGAGATAAATTTTTCAACAAGCACTGAACTTACAGTAGAAATCACAGATGCAAATGGCTGTGTAACTTCTGATAAGATGAAAGTAAGTTTTCCTGAGGTGACTGGAAATGCAAGGTTAGAATTCGAGTATAGAAAACTAGAGATCAGCGCTGAGCCAGAAGTATTCATCAATGATCCGATTCAGTTTGAAAGCTTTATTGCTGCTGATTTCATCACTTGGGAATGGGATTTTAATGATGGAATCATTTCTAACGAGAAAGACCCGATTCACATTTTTAGCAAAGCTGGCGAATTTGAAGTCAAGCTTACAGCATTCGACATCTTCGGTTGCTCAACAATAGAAGTAAAAACTGTCCAAGTATTAGCCAATGGTGAAGTTGTAGTCATGCCAAATGCTTTCACACCTAACGGAGATGGCTTAAATGACAAGTTCTTGCCAGTCATGAAGGGAGTCACTTCATTCGAAATGAACATTTTCAATCATTGGGGAGAGCATCTTTATTCTGAAGCTGGACTTGAGCTGAATGGCTGGGATGGATATTATAAAGGCAGCTTATTGCCTCAAGGAAATTATGTATACAAAGTCACTTACACCAACCCTGAGGGTAATGTGATCAACAAAACAGGGGGTGTCACACTAATCAGATAATGTCATGAAAAAGATATGGACAATTATCGCCCTTTTATTCATCTCGCTTTCATCGAAAGCTCAGGATATGCAGTATTCTCAATTTTATGCTGCTCCCATGTACTTGAACCCAGCCTTTGCTGGAGCATCAGAAATGACAAGAATAGGGGTAAACTATAGAAATCAATGGCCAGGTTTAGGCCAAACTTTAAATTCTTACTCAGCATACATCGATCATTATCTTTTCAATCTGAATAGTGGCGTAGGACTGATTGTGAATGGGACGCAAGAGTCCATGGCAAATCTTAGTACCATGGAAGTGGGAGCAGTTTATTCTTACAGACTGCAATTAGGGTTTAGGAGCTTTCTAAGATTTGGAGGCCAAGCAAGTTTTGTTTCTAGAGATGCGAATTTTAGCAATATGGTCTTCGGAAGTCAGATTGATGCAAATGGAAATATAGGTGACTTCAGTGGTGAAAATCTAGGTGCGGATGCCAAACATAGATTCCTAGATTACAACTTCGGGATGCTATTCAATAATGAAAATCTTTGGTTGGGCATTTCAGCCCATCATATAACACAACCAAATATCTCTTTCATAGAAGATGGTACAAGCCAATTACCCATGAAGCTTTCAGCGCATGGTGGGGTCAAATTTGATTTGTCAAATGGCATGACTCGAAATTTTTATAACAATACAATGGGTGCAAGGGAGTTGGTTTTGGCTTTCAACTACAAACACCAAGATCCTTTCAATCAATTAGACCTAGGTGCGCAAGTTAATCTTCAGCCGATTGTATTCGGACTTTGGTACAGAGGGATGCCAACTTTCAACAACGCACTTCCTAACAACGAGTCGTTGATCGGAGTCTTTGGGATCTCCCTCGCGTCTGGACTTGATATCGGATATAGCTATGATTACACATTATCAAAACTTGGTCATGCCAATACAGGTGGAGCCCACGAGATTTCTATGAGATTCTCCTTCCTAGCAGGTGACTCCAATCAAAAAGGTAGAAAAGTAAGCAGCATGCCTTGCTTCAAGTATTAACAAAAACATTTGGTTAGGGATTTTTAGATTTATTGGTTTGCCCCTGTCTTTATAGATAGGGGCTTTTTTTTACCTAAACAAAAGCTGCTTTTTTAGCTTTATAAGATACAATTCAATCCTTTTATATGATGAAAAAAACACTCAGGTTAATTCTCGGTGATCAATTAAATAGCAAACATTCATGGTTTCAGAACCAATCTCCAGAGGTTACTTATCTTTTGATGGAAATGA
This sequence comes from Belliella aquatica, assembly GCF_014637795.1. Classification (GTDB taxonomy): domain Bacteria; phylum Bacteroidota; class Bacteroidia; order Cytophagales; family Cyclobacteriaceae; genus Belliella; species Belliella aquatica. The sequence continues at coordinate 15,133 of NZ_BMFD01000022.1, forward strand.
AGCAGGAGACTGATTATGTGAAGCACCATATTCAGAAGGTGGTTGGTTTTTTTCTTGCTATGCGAAATTTTTCAAAATCACTGACAGAGACTGGCCATCAGGTGATTTATTTGAATTTAGATGATGAAGAAAATCAGCAAAACCTCGAGACAAATATCAAGAAATTGATCCAAGATCAAGGTTTTGAAAAGTTCGAGTATCAATTGCCCGATGAATATCGTCTGGATATGCAGCTAAAAGAATTGTGTGAGCAAATAGCTATCCCTACAGAGGCTTTTGACAGCGAGCATTTTTTAACAGAAAGAAACTTCCTCAAAGATTTTTTTAAAGGGAAAAAGACATATTTGATGGAGAGTTTCTACCGAGAGATGCGTAGAAAATATGACATCCTGATGGATGGAAAAGAGCCAATCACCGGGAAATGGAATTATGATCATGACAATAGGAATAAATTGAAAGACCCTATTCTATTGGTTCCGCCAAAAGTCTTCAAAAAAGATGTATCAGAGATTCTTGACTTACTCCAAAAAATGGAAATCAAGACGATCGGAAGTTGTGATCCCAAGCACTTTGAATGGCCTGTGAGCAGGGAAGAAAGTTTGGAGCTGATCACTTATTTCTGCCAAAAGTTATTGTCAAGCTTTGGTGAATATCAAGATGCGATGTACTCAGGAGATAAATTTCTCTTTCACAGCCGATTGAGTTTTGCGATGAATACCAAAATGCTCTCTCCTCTAGAAGTGGTGCAGGAGGTAGAAAAATACTGGCTCGCACATCAAGAAACAGTTTCCATAGCGCAGGTAGAAGGCTTTATTAGGCAGATAATTGGCTGGAGAGAGTATATGCGTGGGGTTTATTGGGCAAAAATGCCGGAATTCAAGACGATGAATTTTTTCAACCATGACAGAAAGCTTCCCGATTATTTTTGGACTGGAGAGACCAAGATGAGTTGTGTCAAGCATGCTGTCGATCAATCATTGGAATCAGCTTATGCGCATCACATTCAAAGATTGATGGTCACGGGAAATTTTGCGCTTTTGGCGGGGATTTCTCCAGATGAACTCGATGAATGGTATCTAGGGATTTACATAGATGCTATCGAGTGGGTAGAAATTACCAACACAAGAGGCATGAGTCAATTTGCTGATGGTGGAATAGTAGGCACCAAACCTTACGTTTCTTCCGCTAATTATATCGACAAAATGAGTAATTATTGTAGCGGATGTTTTTATAAAAAAGCCCTGAAAGTGGGAGAAAAAGCTTGTCCTTTCAATAGTCTTTATTGGCATTTTTATGCAAGAAATGAATCCAAACTTGCCAAAAACCCTAGAATTGGGATGGCGTACAGGACGCTTGCCAAAATGAAAGATCAGGAAGCGATCTTGAAGCAAGGAGATTATTATCTAGAAAACATTGAGGATTTATAATCCTCAATGTTTTCTAGATATATCTGTTTTTTCGCCAGTCGCTAAACGAAATGGTATGTTTTAAAGCAATTGGTGCACGGATAACTAATCGACTAATAACCCTTGTGCGCCGTGGCGTTGATAACGATCATCCGAAAGATTATTTGTGATAAAATCACATACTTGTGTCATTGCGGCTAATCATTGCGTTTTATTATTTCAAGCACTTTTTCTTTTGGAAGCGCTTGAATTTTGCGTCCGTTTTTCCCTTCCATATCTTCAGCAGCAAAAAGTGAATTTATAATTGCCTCTTCTGTGGCTTCTATGGTTGCCAAAAAAAGAGCTGTCATGTCATCATTTCGGAGCTCTTTTTTCTCAGATAAGCTCATGGACTTTTCTTGATGTGGAATTAGATTTCCAATATAATTTGAAAAGGCTATCACATAATCTCCGGAGCCATTGGAGGCAATTCCGCCTGTTTTTGCTAAGCCCATCATCGCTCTTTGCGCCATTCTTTTGAGATTCCGCTCTCCTACGGGCGCATCAGTCGCGACGATAATCATACACGATCCATCTGCTGATTCAAGTTGATTTCGAAAAGTATATTGCTCGAGTTCTTTGCCTATTGGAGCGCCATTGATCTGCAAGACACCACCAAAGTTGGTTTGAACCAATACACCTACGGTGTATCCTCCGAGAGGTTTTGGAAGCAGTCGGGAGGAGGTTCCAATCCCACCCTTGAATCCAAAACAAACGGTTCCTGTGCCAGCGCCTACATTTCCTTCTTCTACAAGAATGGAATTGGCGTTGTTTATAGCTTGAAGAACATCTTCCTTGGTAATATGCATGCCTCTGATGTCATTCAAAAAACCATCATTCGTTTCGCCGACTATGGCATTGACAGATTGGACATTTTCATTGCCTGATTGATCAATGGTGTATTGAATCACACCTACGATACCTGCGGCAACACTCATCGTATTGGTGAGAATTATAGGAGATTCAATATTTCCCAATTCCTCGATTTGGGTTGTTCCTGCTAATTTCCCAAATCCATTTCCAACGAAAACTGCGGCAGGTACTTTTTGCTGAAACAAATTCCCTTGGTGCGGAAGAATTGCAGTGACGCCTGTTCTGATATCAGTCCCTTCGATTTTTGTCAAATGTCCAACACTCACACCTTTTACGTCAAGGATGGAGTTTTTTTGTCCTGGAGACATCACACCGATTTCTATTCCCAAATCCCGTGTTCGATTTTGAGCTAGTGTGGATTCAAATTGGATAAATAGAATGCTGAATACAGAAAGATACTGAAGTAATCTTTGCGTTAGAACCATTTCAAAAGAGCTTGGGAGATTTTTTTACCAATAAAATTATAAGGTGGATAAAGTGACTTTGACGGAATAAAACCAACACGCTGCTCGAGCACCGCTTTTTCATTGCTGAAAGCAAGAAACCCAAAATGCCCATGCGCTTTACCTATCCCGGAGTTATTGACACCTCCAAAAGGAAGTTCATTTTGCAGAAAGTGTACAACACAATCATTGACTACGGCACCTCCTGATGAGGTTTGTATCAAAATCGTGTTTGCTACTTCTTCAGAGTTTGAGAAGATATACAAGGCAAGCGGCTTGGGTTTGTTATTGATATATTGAATAGCCTCCGTGGTATTTGTATAAGTCATAATCGGAAGGATTGGGCCAAATATTTCCTCCTCCATTACATCCATTTTATCACTCACTTCAGTGAGCACAGTAGGCTCGAAATAGTTCTCAGCTTCTAGTATTTCCCCGCCAATTACAGCTTTGGCACCTTTGAGAGTAGCATCTTGAAGAAGATTTTTCATTCTCTTCAAATGGCGATCGTTGACAATCCGTGCATAATCTTTTGATTGGGATATCCCTTTGTTTTTGGGGTCATACATTTCCTTGATTTTAACTTGTATTGCTTCGATCAGCTCATTTTTGATGTTCTCTTGCACCAAGAGATAATCGGGCGCAATGCATGTTTGTCCACAATTCACATATTTACCCCAGACGATTTTAGAAGCTGCATCTTGTATATCTACATGAGAATCAATGATAGCAGGTGACTTTCCACCCAGCTCTAAAGTCACAGAGGTGAGGTTTTCAGCGGCAGCTTTCATCACAATTTTGCCCACGGCAGGACTTCCAGTGAAGAAAATATGATCAAAAGGCTTAGAAAGTAAATGTTGAGCAACTTCCACCTCTCCTTCAAATACAGCCACTAATTCTGGCTCAAAAACCTCTTCTATCATCCTTTTTATCAAAGCGGAGGTATGTGGAGTCATTTCTGAGGGTTTGATGATCGCCGTACATCCTGCGGCCAACGCGGACACAAGTGGACCAATTGCCAAATTGAAAGGATAATTCCATGGGGCAATAATGAGTGTGGTCCCTTTAGGTTCATATTGGATATGGGAATTGCTTCCTAACATAGGTAAAGGTGTAGAAACCTTCGTTGGTTTCATCCATGACTCAATGTTTTTGATGGCATGCTTGATCTCAGAAGTCACCACAAAAATCTCTGAGGCATCAATTTCCGGATAAGGTTTTTTGAAGTCAGCAAAGATCCCTTTTCGAATATCTTCCAAGTGAGATTTGATCCAATCTTGCAGTTTTTCTAGTTGCCTGATTCTTTCGGCAGCAGTGGAGGATCTCAACGAAATTGATTTAGATTTTTGGGAATTGAAGGTGTTGTCTATCGAGAGTGAATTGAATTTTTCAGTCATGTAATTTTGAATTTATAAGATATAAAAGGTAGTCATTTTTGAGATTTTTAAAAATTTAAAGCTGAATTTCGCTTGTTTTTTTATTTCATTCGAATCAAATTTTTGCTTTAATTTCCTTCCTTTTTTTGCTTCAAAAGTAGGAATTTTTTTTCGTAAAAAATTGGTCAAAACAGAAGTAAGTTTCAAAATAAATATAATGAAATGCTTTTTATATACATAAAAATGTATCACGTTTACAATTCGCAATGACCGTGCTCTATCGTAAAGGTCAACATATCCCACTACCATGAAAATCTCAATTGTACCATTTTTAATGCTCGCATTACTTATCAGTAGCTGTGCTAAGAGGAATCTTACCTATTTTAGTGATATAGAACCAAACTCAAACTTCTCCACTCCAATCAAAGAAGTTTCTCAAGTAAAAATCAAACCCTTCGATAGACTGAAAATAACAGTCAATAGCTCCAGTAGTGAGTCGAATTTACTTTTTAATCGGGGAAGAGTCGTAGAGAATATTGAGGCTGTAAATACCCTCGATAATCGACAAGAAAGCACAGATCAAAATGTGTATTTAGTAAATGAAGAAGGAATGATTGATTTCCCGATTTTGGGAGAAATCAAGCTGGGTGGACTGAGTCTCCAAGGAGCAAGAGAAGAATTGAAATTTTTACTCAAATCTCAAGTCAAGGAGCCAAGCGTCAACTTGATGATCACCAACTTTAAAGTAACAGTCATCGGTGAGGTCAACAAGCCATCGAGCTTCATCATTGGAACTGACAGAATAAATATTTTCGACGCATTAGGCCTTGCAGGTGATCTCACGCTTTACGGAAAGAGGGAAAATGTATTGGTCATGCGTGATGTGGATGGCGTTAGGAATGCTTTTAGAGTAGATCTTAATTCTACAAATGTACTGAGCTCCCCTTATTATTATTTGGAGCAAAATGATATCGTGTACGTAGAAACTGACAGTCAAAAGGAAAAGGATGCAAAAAATAACTCAACTTTAATCACAGTCCTTTCTGTAGCCTCTTCGGTAATAGTTGCAATAATATTCAATTACCAAAATTTATTCAACTAAGATGAAAGCTTCAGATGTATTGCTAGACGGCTTTGGAACGGATGGAAATGAACTCAATCCGCGGAAAACAATAAGAGGATATTTGAAATATAAATGGCTCTTTATAATTGGGGTTCTTTGTGCTTTAGTATTCGCAGGGATTTACCTGTTTTATGCTACTCCTCTCTATCAAATTTCGAGTAAAATTGTGATTAGAGATCGAGAAAAAGGAGTGGATTTTTCTGATAATCCCTTGATGCAAGAATTGGATAGTTACAGATCTTCCAAAATCATCGACAATGAAATGGAAGTGTTTAAATCTGTTCAGTTGATGGAAAGTGTGTTGGAAGACTTAGATATTATGACTTTGGTTTATTCTAAGGATAGGCTTGGGAGAAAAAAAGAATTTTATAAAACTAACAGTCCAATTCTAATCGATTGGTCGAATCGAGAATGGCAATATGAATTGGATGACGATGAATACAAAGTCTCTATTATCAATGACAATAGTTTTGAACTTGCTGTCGAAGGGACCAAAAAAATTCACCGATTTGGGGAAGTGATATCTGGTCATTTTGGAGAATTTACCATTGACTTAAGAGGAGATGTAGTGCTTGACTCCCTTGATAGCAAAAATTTCAGTATCTACTTCAGAAGTGCAGAAGGTTTGGCAAGAAATTACAGTTCTGCACTCAATGTGGAGCCTACCAACAAGCAGTCTAGTGTCTTGCAAATTTCCAGTTTAGATAATATTCCAGAAAGGGGAGTTGCAATCATAGATAATCTGATATTGAAGTACAATTCTCAAACAGAAAATGAAAAAAATCAATCTGCAACCACTGTTGTCTCTTTTTTGTCTGGGCAGCTCAATACACTAGCTACAGAGATTGATGTCATTGAAAGTGATATCGAAAGGCTGAAAAACCAGAATCAAATTAGCGATTTGGGAACAGAAGCAAGACTCTATCTGGAAGGATCCAATCAAAATAGAACTCAAATTTCTGCCTACAGAACTCAAATACAAGTAGTAGAGTCGATTCAAAACCTATTGAGAAGTACCACATCCGAAGATAGCAAAACAATTCCAAGCTCGCTGACGCTCACAGATGCAGCTTTAGTCAATGCGATTGAAAGCTACAATGAGCTTCAAAGAGAAAGAGACAGACTTTTAAGGGATGTGCAACCTAACAGTACACTGGTATTGACACTAAATGATAGGATTGCGAGTCAAAGATCCTTTATCATGGAGAATTTGAATAACCTTAAGTCTAGTTTGCAAATCGCTACCAGAAATCTTGAGGCAAACTCCTCAAGATTTGAAGGGAGGTCTTCTAGGATCCCTCAGATAGAGCGAGAGCTTGAAGAAATCACCCGATTGAGATTGAATAAACTCGAGCAATATCAAGATTTGAATAGAAAAAATGAAGAAGCACAGATGTCCTTGGCCGCTACTTCCAATTCTTTTTTGAGGATCGTAGATACTGCTAGAGCGTCCTATACGCCTGTCAAACCAAATATTATACTCGTTATCGCATTTGCGATCATTATGGGATTTGGAATTCCTTTCCTAATTGTATTTATCAAGAACTTTTTCAACAATAAGATTGAAAATAAATCAGAGGTTCAAAACCTTACTGGGCTTTCTGTAATTGCAGAAATTTCTAGAGATGAAAATGGTGAAAATCTTGTCTTTTCAGATAAAATCAAATCACCAGTTGCCGAACAATTCAGACTACTCAGGTCCAGCGTATTCTCATTGAATAAGGGTAAAGGTAATGGTGTCATCTTGGTAACTTCGAGTGTGTCAGGAGAGGGGAAAACCTTCTGTAGTTTGAACCTAGGAGCGAGCTTGAATCTCATTGATAAAAAAGTAATAGTACTGGAGTTTGATTTGAGAAAACCCTCTTTACTCAAAAGCTTGAAGATGCCCAAGGAAAAAGAAGGGATTATAGAATACCTCACCAACAAAAACCCTGATCTAGACAGCTTGATCAAAAAACATCCTAACCAAGAGAATTTCTATTACATGGGAGCGGGCAAATTAGCTTCAAACCCTTCCGAAATCATGAGCTTACCTAAGCTTGGGGAGATGATTCAAGAATTGAAGAGTCGATTTGATTATGTTATCATCGATTCATCTCCGGTGGGGATGGTTCCAGATGCACTGGCTATCACGAGCTATGCAGATATCACATTGTATGTGGTCAGGTCAAATTATACAACAACAGACCATCTAAGTATACTCTCAAATTACGGAATAAAAGAAAGATTGAATAACCCAATGCTTGTCTTAAATGGTATCAGTGTGGCCCATGGCTATGGCTATGGATACGATTATGCCCCAGCTTTAAACTGAAAAAAATAGAATGATCCAGAAAATTAGATCAGGTTTCCAAAAAGTATCAACCTATCTAAATGATGGACAGGAAAGAAGCGTAAAAGCAAAAAAGAATATCCTGGGGGCTTTATTCATCAGAGGGACGAGTATTTTGATTAGTTTGGCCATGGTTCCTTTGACTATTGACTATGTGAATCCTTCAAGATATGGGATTTGGCTTACCTTAAGCTCCATTGTGGGTTGGTTTGCTTTTTTTGATATCGGATTGACGCAAGGATTGAGAAACAAATTTGCAGAAGCGCTAGCTGAGGGGAACAAAGAACAAGCTAAGATATATGTCTCTACCACATATGCCTCCTTGGCTCTGATTTTCTTTTTGGTATGGCTTGTCTTTCTATTTACTAATAGTTTTCTAGACTGGAGTTCGATATTGAAGGTGGATTCAGCAATGGTAACTGAACTGTCCATCTTGGTTGTAATCGTATTTACTTACTTCTGTCTTCAATTTATTCTTAAGACAGTCACCTCTATCCTGACTGCAGATCAACAACCTGCCAAAGCAAGTTTCATTGAGCTTATTGGTCAATTTATTTCTTTGCTATCGATCATTTTCTTGGTCGTTTTTACAGAAGGATCCTTGATTAATTTGGGTTTGGCTCTTTGCATCAGTCCGATCATGGTTTTGTTGGTGGCCAACTATGTGCTCTTCAGTGGAAAATATAAAGAATTCAAGCCAAGCATTGCAGCGGTTGATTTTAAGCATGCAAAAAGCTTATTCCAACTAGGCGGAAAATTCTTCATTATTCAGATTGCAGCGATCATCCAATATGAATCTGCTAACATTATCATAGCACGGAATTTCTCTACTACTGATGTGACAGCTTTTAATATTGTGCATCGGTATTTTGGTGTGATCAACATGGCTTTTGCCATCTTCTTGACACCCTTTTGGTCTGCTTCTACGGAGGCGTTTTTGAGAAAAGATTTTCAGTGGATAAAGAGCAGCATCAATAAGTATAATAAGCTCAATGTCTTGTTGTTTTTCGTGGGTCTTGTGATGTTGTATTTCGCTCAGGATATCTATGACTTGTGGTTGGGAAAGGGGACGATTCAGATTGATTTTCAGCTTTCTTTATGGGGTTTTGTCTTCTTTACCTTATTCATCTTTGGGAGCAAATATGTATCCTTTTTGAATGGAATCAGTGCCTTGAGAATTCAATTTTGGTCAAGTGTATTTAGTCCCATCCTCTACATTTTTATTGCGATTACACTTATAGGTCAATTTGAAATGGGGGTTAGCGCCTTGTTTATAGCAGCGATTATTGCAAATGTGAACGGAGTCATCTTGGCACCACTGCAATATTATATGGTAGTGGAAAAAAAGAAAAAAGGATTTTGGTTAAAATAAACGACTTGAAAATGAATGTAATACATCTACAATATGGGTCCTCGGCATCAGGTAATTATACCATCACGCTGCATGATCTCATGACAGCAAATGGTATAAATTCCTCCGTACTTTCATTGTTCAGTAACTTCACTCCTAAGGATAAAGAGATCAGATGGCTAGGGAAATTTCCTAATTACAAAGCTGGGATAGATCATAAAGTTCAAAAATTTTTGAATCGAGATAATCGGAGTGAATTGGGAGACTTTAGCTACCCGATTTTGGGGACAGATATCTCGTCACACGAATCGGTTAATAAGGCTGATGTGATTTATGTGCATTGGGTTTTAAATGGTTTTTTGAACATCGAAAGTTTGATGAAACTGGCAAAACTAGGAAAACCTATGGTTTTTGTGTTGCACGATATGTGGACTTTTACAAGCGGCTGCCATTATAGTTTTGACTGTAGAAAATATACTAAAAACTGTGGGAACTGCCCGATTTTGAATAAAGATCTAGAGAAAGATAGATCGTTCTACTTGTTTCAAGAAAAGAGAAATTTATTTAATGATTTTAAGAACATTTATTTTATTTCCCCGAGCATTTGGATGAAGAATAATGCACTGGAAGCGACATTGCTTAAGGGTAAGCTGATTCAACAAATTTACAATCCTGTTTCAGAAAGTTTCTATCCCAAAGCTGAGATTCTGGGGAAATACATCTCAAAAAGTAATGACAAGAAAATCATAGGATTTGGAGCCAATTATATAAACAGTCCTTACAAGGGGTTTAAATATATGTTGGAGGCGATAAAAATTATAGCGAAAACAGGTCATATCAATGACTATGAAATATTAGTTTTTGGAGGGAACCTTTCTGAAGAAATTATTCAGGAAATAGCATTTAAAGTAAGTTATACAAGTTTTCTGACCTCAGAGGAAGATATCTGTGAAGCATATAATTCGATGGATGTATTTGTGATTCCATCTCTAGCAGACAATTTACCAACCACAGTACTAGAAAGTTTAAAGTGCGGTGTGCCAGTTGTGGGTTTTCAAACTGGTGGAATTCCAGAGATGATCAATCACCTCGAAAATGGGTTTTTGGCAGAAAAATTCAACTCCCAAGAATTAGCTGATGGTATTGTTTATTGTCTTGAGAATGATGTGAAGGGTTATTTAACCGAAAAATTTGATTCTTCAAGCATTTTCGAAGCACATAAATCTTTTTTGAACCAAATAATTGAATTGGTATGATGCCTTCAATCCTTTCTGAAAAAAGAAAAACTAGGTTTTTGCAACAACTGACGTTGTCTGAGACAAGATTGGTCAATCTGTTTTTTCTAGGTTTTATCCTCTACTGTCTAGGCTTTTCATTGGCTTCATCAGGTGTAATGAATTATATTCTTTGTAGTTCGATTCAAATCGTAGGAGTACTTCTTTTTCTACCATCAGCTATCTTATTGGCAGACCTTCGCATTGAGAATATCTATTTAAGGAGTATTTATTATCTATATATTCTCTTTTTGGTTTACGTGATTTCGAGGGGCATGACTTTTCAATACTACACACTTCGTGATCTTTTGATTGATGGATGGTTTGGCCTATTCATTTATTTGTCGCCAATAGTTTGTCTTTTTCCGATGAAGCTAGGTCTATTCAAAAAGATGATCGACTCTGTCAAGATATTCTCGATATTGTTGGTGATCTTTTTTGTGATATTCTCTCCATTTCTTATTGTCAGAGGAGGAAATGAAGCCATTGTGATGACTGAAGTTTTCTCGAGGACTTTGGGGCTTGTATCGGGGTTTGTTCTGATTACTTTTCCTTACCATTCTTGGAAATCAAACATCCTTTCCTTGACAGTTATACTTGGCATTTTGTTGATGGCAACTTATCAAGGAAGAAGAGGATTGATGCTCTATTGTGCTTTGATTTTGCTTATTGCTGGATTTGTCTACTTGGCGAGAGGTGAAAATCGCATGCTTATGATTGTGATTTTTTTAATGCTACTCTCCACAGCGCTTCTTGTAGGGGCTGAAGTACTAAATAAGTCCAGTCTCTTTTCTACTGTGATGGATCGTGGAATGGAAGACACGAGATCTAAGGTCTCAGATTGCTTTTACGAAGACATGAGTACCAGAGATTGGTTGATCGGAAAGGGTCTTTTGGGACAATATTTCTGTCCAGGTGTAGATTGGGATGAGAATGCACTTTACCGAAAAGTGATTGAAACAGGGTTTCTCCAAATCATTCTTAAAGGAGGGGTTGTGAGTTTGGGTTTGCTCTTACTGATCATGATTCCTGCTTCGATTTTGGGCATTTTCTTCTCAAAAAATTTAATAACGAAAGCTTTTGGCCTTTGGATTTTCATAGGCTTGGTAAATATGTATCCATCCTCAGTGGACACGTTTACCTTGAATTATCTGATGATGTGGATTGGTGTAGGAATTTGCTATTCAAAAGAAATCAGAAACCTCAATGACGCTACAATCATGCAATATCTAAAAAAGCTTTAAATGGACAAATCTGTAAAAATACTGATTTTGAATCAGCCGTTTGATAATCAAACTGGTGGTGGAATTACACTTTCAAATTTATTTGAAGGAATTAATCCTGATCAGATTGCCATTGTTTGTGCTGCTCAGCTTGTCAATACCCATACTAATTTCGAAAAGAGCAATCATTATTATCAGCTTGGCTCTTTGGAGCAGCATTGGAGATTTCCATTTAGCCAAATGAGTTCAAAAAACTTCTCTGGAAGCATTGGCAAAAATCAAGAAGAGTCCAAAACCCTAGGATCAACTTTGAAAAAAAAATCTTTGAAGGGTAAAATCGTCAATGAGATGGTTTTTCCAATGGTCAAGTATCTTGGTGTCTATCAAGCTTCCTATTCCTTGGAACCTTCTGAACAACTTTTGGCATGGATCGAAAATTTTAATCCGACGGTCATTTATGCTCAGGCGCACAATATACAGCAAGTTAGATTTTGTCAGCAGATTTTAGATGCGATAGACATTCCATTCATCTTTCACATGATGGATGATTGGGTTTCATTGGCTAGTCAGTCGAAATTTTCCAAATTGATTTGGAAAAAAACAACAGAGGATGAATTTGAAAAACTACTTCTAAGTAGTGACAAAGTCTTAACGATTAGTGATTATATGGCTGAAGAATATCAGTCTAGATATGGAATAAATTCGGAGGTCTTTCATAATCCTGTTGATGAAGAGTTCTGGACAAGACATCAAAAAGCTGATTTAACTCTTAGCACTCACCCTACCATCCTTTATGCTGGGAGAGTAGGGCTAGGGATTGATTCTTCCTTGATATTGATGGCTAAAGCTGTTGCTAAGTTGAATCAAAAACTTACTATCAAAGTAAATTTTGTGGTTCAGACAGAAAATCAGCCAGATTGGATTCAAAAATATGAAAATGTCTCTTATCGTGAATTGGCTCCTTATGGTGATTTACCCTATATTTTTGCCAATGCAGATTTGCTGTTTCTTCCCTACGATTTTTCGGAAGAATCAATAGAATTCATCAAGTTCTCTATGCCTACGAAGGCATCTGAATATATGATTTGCGGTACGCCAATATTAATCTTAGCACCAAATGATACTGCCATTGTCAAAAACGCTTTGAAGTTGGGCTGGGCGTCAGTTTTAACTGAAAATAGTCTTGAAAAACTCACAGAATCATTGAGTTCACTTCTTTTTGATCCTACCTCAAGGTTACGAGTTTCTGAATCGGGAAGAAATGTGGCTACAAATTATCACACAAAAACTATGGTTCAGAAAAGGTTCTTCAAAATTTTGAATGATTGCTCAACCAAGAAAGACCATGGATAGGCTGTTCTTTTATCCGAAAGTAGATTTCACCCAGGTAGAATCTCCGAATCCATACATCGTCAACATGGAAGGGGCATTATCCGCCCATTTCAAAATTGTGAACAAGAAGGAAAATAGAGGTGGAGTTTTGGAGTTTTTTGAAAATCTCTTCAGGACTGATATCTATTTCTTCAATTGGGTTGAGAATCTCCCAATTTATCGTTTTGGAAAACTTCAAGTTATGTTTTTCATCTTGTTTACCTGGCTTGCAAAGCTGATGAATAAGAAGATGATTTGGGTTCTTCATAATAAATACTCCCATTCGACGGACAAAAATTTCTGGACAGATTGGATGTATAAAGTATTGATTAAATCATCTGATTTGATCATCACGCATTCAAGTGAAGGAATCGACTTTGTTGCAAATGTCTCTAAAGGAATGGAGGGAAAAGTCCATTATCTTCCTCATCCTGCACGTCCGAGAATTGCGTCTGTCAAGAGTTCAATCAAAGAATATGATCTGCTCATTTGGGGTGCTTTGCATCCTTATAAAGGTGTCGCGGACTTTCTTGAATTTATCAATAAAAACTTGGTTCAGGAGGATAAAATAACTGTCCTGATTATCGGTAAATGCTTTGACCAAGACTACTTAATCAGACTGAATAAGAGTCTGAATGAAAAAATCACACACATCAATGAATTTCGAACGCTAGAAGAAATTTCTTCCTTTGCTCAGAAGTCGAAATATGTATTTTTTCCGTACAACTCCCCCTCACTTTTGAGTTCAGGCACATTGATGGATTCTATGCGAATGGACGCAAGGATACTCGGGCCAAATATAGGATCGTTCAAAGACCTTTCTTATATGGGTGTGATAGAAAATTATAGTGAATTTGAAGATATCCAACAGATAATAACAGCTTATCAGGATTTGAGAAAGAGTGAAATAGCACAATTAAGAGTGTTTTTTAGAGAGAATTCTTGGAAAAATTTTGCTACAAACTTGAATGTAATCTACAGGGGATTGAGAAATAATTGATTTTTAATTTAAAAATTTAGTGCTATGTGCGGTATAAATGGATTTATTGTTTTAGAGGATGATTTACCTGATGAAAAGAAATTGGATCTCAGGGTAGATCTTAGGGAAATGAATGCCCTGATAGCTCATAGAGGGCCTGACTCAGACGGCTTTTTTATCAAAGACCATGTTGGGCTTGGGTTTAGGAGATTAAGTATTATCGATCTTTCTATTGAAGCAGATCAGCCTATGGTCAATAATGACTTAGGTTTGGCTATTATTTTTAATGGAGAAATTTATAATTATTTAGAGATAAAGGAAGCACTCTTACAAAAAGGGTATAGTTTCAAAACAGAATCAGATACAGAAGTAATTCTCAATGCCTACAAGGCTTATGGTGCTGAATGCGTCAAACACTTTAATGGAATGTGGGCTTTCGTCATTTATGATTTTCATTCCAAAAAGATATTTTGTTCAAGGGACCGATTTGGTGTAAAGCCTTTCTATTACTGTATCCAAGATGATGTTTTATTTTTTTCAAGTGAACTCAAGGCTCTTCATGCTGTCTGCAATCTGAAAAATGCAAATCATGCAAAAGTGTATGAATACTTGGCTTATGGATATCGAGTAAATGATGGAGAAACCTTTTTTGAAAATTGTTTTGAATTGCTTCCCGGGAATAACCTGATTGTGCTTAATGGAAAAATAGACATTCAGAGATACTGGGAACTAAGAGAGAATCAATATCAGCATAACCCAAATATCACCTTAGAGCAAGAATATTCAGCACTGTTTGAAGATGCTGTAAAAATCCGTTTTAGGAGTGATGTTCCGGTGGGTATTCTTCTTAGTGGAGGACTTGATTCAACAGCGATCACAAAGGTGACAGATCGCTTGATTGGTTCAGGCGCTTTAGATCAAAAAGTAACTCAAGCCTATATCGCCTCATTTCCAAATTTTGAAGATGACGAAACGACGATTGCCAAAGAATTTATCAAAACCTGTGACCATATTCAATTGAAAGAGATGATGATTGAGAAAAAAGAATTGGTAGTAGATTTTGAAAAAAAGCTGGCTGAACTTGATCATCCGCTGGGTTCATTTGCCTCTTTGGCACATAATAATATCATGAATATGTGTAAAAAGGAGGGGGTCAAAGTTGTCTTAAACGGTCAAGGGAGCGATGAAGCTTATGCAGGGTACATTCAATATATCTCTGGTATATTCTTAATATCCGTTTTGATGAACAGTCCCAAAGCTTTTCTGAAAGAATATCGCGCCTTGAGAGATGTCAATGGCTATTCGAGAGGATTTCTCTTTTCGCAGATGTTTAAAGCGCTTATCAATCAGTCCAGGGCTTCATTTTTAAGAGCAAAATATCAGGAGAAATCCATAGAAGTATTAGATAGAGGTTTTGTAAAAATCAATAAAAAGCATTTTAAGAATTCATATAGCTTCTCTTTGAAAGAAGACAGCTTCAATAAATACTTACTTCATCAGATCAATCATCAAGGAATCAACACCATTCTGCATTATGAAGATATTTCTTCAATGAATAAATCCATTGAAATTAGGTCCCCATTTATGGATTATCGGTTGATGGAATTCGCTTTCTCAATTCCCTCAGCATATAAGTTTTCGGAAGGTGTCACCAAGGTAATCCAGAGAAATACGATCGGCAAGGATTTGCCAAAATCGATCACTGAGAATCGCAAAAAGATTGGATTTAAAACTCCTTTTTTAGATTACTTAAAAAGTGATGAAGGGTTTAGAAAAATGATTTTTGAGATTTTGGATAGAGAGAGTTTTACGAGGAGGAAAATATGGCATGCCGCTGAAATAAGACAGCGCTTCGAGGATGTAGGGAAAAACAAGGAATTCCCCTACTGGAGGATTATTAATCTAGAAATCTGGGCAAGCGCCTATGGAATTCAAAATCTATAAATCAGGTAAACATGAAAAAGGTAACAATTATATACAGAACAATTCCGCAATATAGAGTTGAGTTCTATAATCAACTTCGGGTGTTTCTACTCGATCATGGAATTCAACTTCAATTGATTTATGGAAATAATGGGTTTAGTGGTAGAAATGATTCTGTTGAACTCGACTGGGCAATTTTTGTAAAAAACAGAACTTTTAATCTTGGGAGTTTTGTGCTGATTTGGCAACCCTGTCTCAATCTGATTAAAGATTCTGACTTGGTGATTGTAGAGCAAGCTAATATGTTGCTGATCAACTACCTTTTGATTTTAAGAAGAAAGTTCTTTAAGAAGAAATTTGCCTTTTGGGGACATGGATTGAATCTACAAGCGCCTAAGGACAATTTATTCAACCAATTCAAAATGACTTATATCAACCAATCTTCTTGGTGGTTTCCATATACAGAAGGGGTAAAGCATTTTTTGATTGAAAAAGGAGTGAGTTCAGATAAAATCACGGTTGTGCAAAATGCGATAGATACAAAAACATTGAGAACTCAATATCTCTCATTTTCTAATGAGGAAATAGAGCAGTGTAAAATTGAACTTGGAATCAAAGCAGATGAAAAAGTTCTGATTTATTGTGGAGCCTTGTCCAAGGAGAAGAATCTTACATTTTTACTAGAATCAGCGACAAGACTGAAAAAGTTAACATGCATTGGATTTAAGTTGATCATTTTGGGCAATGGACCCGAGCGAAAAGCAGTGGAGAATTTTGCTCAAAACTCCAATCATATCATTTATATCGGACCAAAATATGGTCTTGAGAAAGCAAAGTATTTTAGGTTAGCAGACATTTTTGTTTTGCCTGGGGCGATGGGATTAGCTGTTTTGGATGCATTTGCCTACGAAACACCCATAGTTACCATAGAATATCCATTTCATGGTCCCGAAATAGAATATGTAAGGAATAATGAAAATGGAATCATTGCAAAAAATGACATGAATGACTTCAATGCTAAAGTGATTGAATTGATGAATGATCAAATATTGTGTGATTCATTCATAGCTCTTGGTCTTGAAGACTTGAAAACGCTCAATACTGAAACGATGGTGAGCAATTTTGGAAATGGGATAATTAATTGTCTCGAAGCTTGATCTTAAAACCCCAGTAACATGAAAAAGATATTATTAATTAACTCTTACTCTTTTGATAAAATTTATCAAGATTGGGTAGATGGAAAAAGTCCAGGACATTTTTTATTTGGAAAAATAGATCTTGAGAAGTTGGAGGGCTTTCAAGTGGACATTCTTCCATTTGAGAAATATCCAATTTTAAATAGAATTGGAAAATTTATAGGGATTAACTTTCTAGATCAACAATTGAGAGTGTTTTTTCTAAGGAAAAAGTACGATATCATTTACGCACCTTTTCCTTTGAGTAATACAAGACTTTTGAGTGTGCTCAAATTTTTGGGTTTGTTGAAAAAGCCAATTGTTGCCTTAGGGCATCAAAACCTATACACGCCGCCAGTAAATGGGCACAAGCATGGGTTTAAAAAAAGTCTTCTTCTTCAATACGACAAAATTGGTTTTCTGAGTAATGAATTACTCAAAAAGACCAGCATTGACTTGGGTGTGGAAGATGACATTGTAAATAGTCAATTCACACACTTAAATTGGGGCGCAGAAAGTAATTTTTATACAGGACGAGATGAATTTGTTCGATCTGAAGATTCCAACTTTGCCATATGTGCGGGAGCTACAGATAGAGATTTTGATTTGGTAATCGAGGCTTTTAGAGAAATTGATTTTCCATTAGAAATATATTGTACACCTCAAACTAGGCCCAAAGTGAAGAGTCTACCAGCTCATATTACGATTAACTCCGATTTTATTCCGTACGTGGATCTTTTAGAAAGATACAGACAAGCTAGATTGATTTTAATTCCCATCAAAAAAGAAACAGCAAATTCCGGAAGAACATTGGGTTTAACTGTTCTCCTTGATGCCATGGCAATTGGGAAGCCTGTTGTTATGACAGAGAATATGTACGTAGATATAAATCCAACTGAGGAAGGGTTCGGAATTACAATTCAAAGTCATCAGGTAGAAGTTTGGAGGTCAGAAATATTGGGTCTAATCCATGATCACAACCAACTAAATGAAATGAGTAGGAAGGCAAAAGTTTTATTTGTTGAAAAATATAACTCAAAATTGTTTGGCGATGAGCTAGCCATATTATTTAATTCACTTTAATGGTTGATGTAATTTTTTTTGAAGGGAAGTTTAAATTTTGGTTAGTGATATTAACCTATTAGATTTTTAATCAGATTTTAATTTTTTAGGATCTTTCTCTCTTACGGGTAAATTCACAGAGTGAATTATTTCTAAAATTGAATAGAGAATGTATGGAAAATTATGTTTTCAACAGATCTTAGTCATTATTTTTTTGATTGAATTTTGCCTTTTTTCATATTTTATTCTCTTACATGTTATTGGCATAATTTACTTCTGCGAATTAGTTAATTCACCCTGAAAAGGCGTATGGGCAGATGGCTTTTTCCTAAATTTATTGAATAATTTTTTTTTACGTATTTCAGGCTTTTTAAAATTCTATTTTGACGCATAAAAATCATTTCAAAACAAATAAAATGCATTTTAAATACAAAAAATTGCTTTTTAATAAATTTTTATCCCTATCTTCATTAAAGATTATTTAAACTTAAAAGATATGTCACATAATGCCAAAATTAAAGTTGGTTTAGTCGGAACTGGCTGGATCATAAGAGGTTTAGTTAAACTTCTTCAGAAGAATACCGACATGACTGTTTCAGGTATTTTAACCCGAAGAGAGGGAGTTATTGAAGGGTTAGAGATTGCCAAGGATTTCGTGTTTCAAACTCCCGAAAAGCTCTTTTTGCGCTCTGATGTTATTGTAGTGAGTACGGGTGATCCTATCTATAGTACAGCTGTTATTATGGAAGCATTCAAATACAATTTACCTGTGGTCACCATGGACGCGGATACAATGGTAACGACAGGTACTTTTCTAGCCAAACATGGATTAATTACGGAGGCCAATGGTGATCAACCAGGTTGCTTAGCTACGCTGCGAAACGAAATCCTAGAGATGGGCTTTACACCTTTAGTCTATGGAAACATTAAAGGATTTTTAAATAAAAAGCCAATGTTTGATGACATGAGTTATTGGGCATTGAAACAAGGTTTTTCTCTAAGTTCTGTGACTTCCTTTACGGATGGTACAAAAGTTCAGATCGAGCAGGCTTTGGTAGCGAATGCATTTGGTGCAGGAATAGCCCAACAAGGATTAGTAGGAATTCAGACAGAGGATTTTGAACATTCAGGGTTTCAATTGGCAGAAATAGCCGAAGAAACTGGAATACCTATCAGTGATTATATTTTATCAAAAACAGCTCCTCCAGGTATTTTTATTGTTTCGACACACCGAGAAGAAATGAGAAATGAATTGAGGACTTACAAAATGGGAGATGGTCCGTATTATCACCATTACAAACCCACGCACCTCTGTTTTTTTGAAATTGCAGGTACGGTTAAGAAACTAATGCAACGGCAAGAAGTACTCATTGACAATGGTAAAAATCCAACGATCAGTGTTGCCGCTGTAGCCAAAAGAAGTTTGGAAAAAGGAGATTTCATTTTGAATGGAATTGGGAGTTTTGACACAAGGGGTGAGGCTGTAAGAATAGCTGACGAACTGGATCATGTACCGATAGGGCTTTTAAAAAATGTGATTCTGAAAGAGAATGTAGAAGAAGGGCAAATTATCTGCTTTTCAGACATTGATATCCCGCCATCAATAGCGCTTTCAGCATGGTTTGATACGCTAAAAGAACAGAGGGAAAATATGAAGATTAATCTATCAGTCGGAGAATTTAATAATCAGCCATGAAAATAATTAATGTAATCCTTTCAGGAGGGGTTGGAAGTAGGTTGTGGCCATTGTCAAGAAAGTCAAAGCCAAAACAATATCTACCTCTCTTTGATGGAAAATCTCTTTTTGAGCTTGCTGTAGAAAGAAATATGTCTGTATGTGATAAGATCTGTGTGGTCGGAGGCATTGATAATTATTTGCTTTCGAGGAATATTTTGAAAAAGCTGAAAGTCAAGCCATATTCTGAAATAGTTGAGGCTTGTCCTAGAAATACAGCGGCTGCGATAGCTTTTGCGGCTCTTGAAGCGAATCCTGAGGATATTCTGCTCGTAACTCCTTCAGATCACTTGATCAAAAATGACAAACGTTATTACAAATCATTAGAATCAGCGATTGACTTAGCAAATCAAGACCATATTGTCACTTTTGGCTTTAAGCCTATGAGCGCTGAAACTGGATTTGGTTACATAGAATACTTGGATAACGATGTGATTTCATTTCGCGAAAAACCCACGCAAGAATTAGCAGAGTCCTTTTTAGAATCAGGTAATTTTCTTTGGAATAGCGGCTGTTTTTGTTTCAAAGCTGGCGTCTACTTAGATGAACTTAAGAAGAATGAACCAGAGGTTTATACGTCAAGCAAAAGAGCCTTTTTCAAGAGTAACGGCATATTTCTAAACGAGATCCTCTCAATGGAAATCCCGTCGATCAGTGTCGACTATGCTGTTATGGAAAAAACTGAAAGAATTAAAGTCGTCCCTTCATTTTTTGAATGGTCTGATATGGGAAGTTTCTTAGCTATTTATGATTTTATTCCTTCTACTGATGCTAGAAAATCCTCTACCAATCTTTCGCTGAATACCGACAAATTAGTAGAATTTGTGGGGGTAGAAAATCTCATTTTGGTAGAAACCAAAGATGCGATTTTAGTACTTAATAAAAATAATGCTCAAGATGTAAAGAAAGTTTATGAAAGACTTGAAATCGAAAACCCCACATACTTAAGATAAAACTATGATTTCCAAAGATTCGAAAATCTTTATTGCCGGACATAGAGGTATGGTTGGTTCAGCTATATGGAATTTACTTTCTGAAAATGGTTACTCAAATCTTATAGGAAGAAAGAGTCAGGACATTGATTTAAGAAATCAGTTGGAGGTAGAGTATTTTTTTGCCAGCGAAAGACCCAATGTGGTCATCAATGCGGCTGCAAAAGTAGGAGGAATAATGGCTAACAAAACATTTGCCTATCAATTTCTGATGGACAATATGAGAATTCAAAATAACCTGATTGAGTATTCTTTGGATTATGCTTGCGAGAAGTTCATTTTCTTGGGAAGCTCTTGTATTTACCCAAAACTATCCCCTCAGCCCATCAAAGAATCCTATTTGCTAAGTTCAGAATTAGAGCCCACAAATGAAGGCTATGCATTGGCAAAAATCTCAGGCGTCAAAGCTTGTGAGTATATCAGAAATCAGTTTGGAAGAGATTTTAGTAGTCTTATGCCCACAAACCTGTACGGTCCAAGAGATAATTTTGATTTAGATACTTCTCATGTTTTACCAGCCATGATTACAAAATTTCATGAAGCCAAGATGGATAATCATTCAAAAGTCGTGCTCTGGGGAAGTGGCAGACCCAAAAGAGAATTTCTTCATGTAGAAGATCTCGCTAAAGCCGTGATGTTTGCTTTGGAAAATAAACTACCTGAAAATCTATATAACATAGGAACAGGCGAAGATATCTCTATAGTAGAATTAGCAAATATGATTCAGGAAGTAGTAGGTCACGTGGGAGAAATCGAGTGGGATTCCTCTAAACCTGATGGAACTCCAAGGAAATTATTGGATGTATCCAAGATGGCTGAAGTGGGCTGGCAAGCTCAAATCAAATTAAAAGATGGAATAAAATCAACTTACGACTGGTATTTGGAAAACGCATATTCTCTCAAAAAAGTGAAAATCATATAGTCATCAGTGCAAACTAAAAAGACATGAAAACAACCAACAAACAAAAAATAGCTTTGATCACTGGGATTACTGGACAAGATGGAGCTTACTTATCAGAACTTCTGCTTTCGAAAGGGTATATGGTTCACGGTATCAAGAGGAGAACATCATTGTTCAATACAAGTAGGATTGATCACTTATATCAAGATCCACATTCTGAAAATTGTAATTTCAAATTGCATTTCGGAGACATGACTGATTCAATGAATTTGACAAAAATCATCATGGAAACACAACCTGATGAAATATATAATCTGGCAGCCATGAGTCATGTGAAAGTGAGTTTTGATATTCCAGAATACACGGCAAATGCGGATGGAATTGGCACATTGAGATTGCTAGAAGCCGTAAGATTGCTTGGGATGGAGAAAAAAACAAAAATCTATCAAGCATCTACCTCAGAACTTTATGGCTTAGTTCAAGCAGTTCCACAGTCAGAAACTACCGCGTTTTATCCAAGATCTCCTTATGCTGTTGCCAAAATGTATGCATATTGGATTACGGTAAACTATCGAGAAGCTTATGGAATGTTTGCCTGCAATGGAATTCTATTCAATCATGAATCCCCACTAAGAGGAGAGACTTTTGTGACCAGAAAAATTACTAGAGCAGTATCTAAAATTGTATTGGGTTTGCAATCCGTTCTTTATATGGGAAATCTTAACGCAAGAAGAGATTGGGGACATGCCAAAGACTATGTGGAGGCCATGTATTTGATTTTGCAACAAGACAAACCCTCAGATTTTGTAATTGCCACGGGTATCACTACTAAAGTAAGAGATTTTATTACCTTGGCTTTTGCTGAAACAGGATTCCATTTGAGATTTGAAGGAGAAGGAGTTGAAGAAGTTGGTGTTTTGGATTCTATAGATTACGAAATTGCTGAAGCAGTTTTGGGTGCACTCCAATTTAAAGTTGAAGTAGGAGATGTTTTGGTGAAAATTGATGAAGCATATTTTAGACCTACGGAAGTCGATTTATTGATTGGAGATCCTAGCAAATCCAATAATGAATTGGGCTGGTATCCAAAATATAACCTAGAAAGTCTGATCAAAGAAATGGTTCATTCAGACATAACACTTTTCAAAAGAGATATTGAGCTATTGAATTCTGGTTTCTCAGTTCTTTTGCAGGAAGAGTAGAAGTATCCCCCAATTTGAAACTTCATCTTGGGGGATATCTATTAATCTCTTTTCATAAATTTTTTAGTTATGATTATTTGACCTTCAAATATGACACGAAGTAAATAATTCCCTCTTTTTAATCCCTGAAGGTCTAATGTTACTTCATTTTGGTCCAACACAAAATCAAAAGTCTTGCTATTTTTCCCATCCATTGAAGAAACTGTAGCTTTCATATAATGGATTTCTTTTATATCAGCGAAATATAAATTAAGATATCTTGTTGTTGGATTTGGCCCGAATTTGAATTCAGTAAGATTCAAAGGGTCTTGATTTTCATTTTCTATAATTTGAATTACTACTTTTGGCGAAAGGAAGACTTTTCCATCTATATCAATGACCTCTACCCATATTTCTTGTGTACCAAGCGTTGATGTTTCCCACTCAAAACTAAATGGACTTATTGTGGATGTCCCTATCAATGTTCCATTGGCAAAATAATTAACGCTTATTATTTCTTTGCTGAAATTTAGAAGCTTTGGATTGAATGAAATTTTCTCAGAAAGGGAAAAGTTTACTCTACTCTGTTCTGTGATCAATTCAACACTTGGGCCTGTTTTTATGAAAATTTTCACAGGAAGTGAAAGCAAGGAAGTGCCATCTTGATATACAAGTCGAGCTATAAGGGAGATTTCACCAATCAAGAGTTCTTTTAATATAAAATCATAAGGCAGGGTGTTGGATTTCCCAAGAAGAGAATTCCCGTCGTAGAACTCCACACTCTCAATAGCCTTGTTTGAATTCGGGATTTCAACTTGAACTTTCAAATCTGTTCCTGGTTGATGCTCTGAAAGAGCAACAGGTGATACGATTTTAAAAATTGGGACTTCAGTTGGCTTTTCACTGACAGAGATGACTTGGGTTTCTGCCGTGGACTTACCATTTACATCAGTAGCCAAAGCTTCGATGGTGACGTTTCCAGTTTCAGAAATAATCCAACTTAGCTCGAAATCTGTACCAGTACGGCTACCTATGAAAATATCATTTCTATAGTATTCGACTTTATTTATTTCAGACGAACCTTCCAAAACTTCAATGTTCATAATCAAATTTTCATCCTTGATATATTGGGTATGTTCATCTGGGGAGATGATTTTGAAAAGTGGAGTCTTTGCATCCTCGATTATTGTGATTGTTATTACCTCCGTATCCCCAGTCAAGCCATCAGAATTCGTGGCTTTTGCAACAAGATGATGGGTGCCTAGAGGCAGATTTGGGAGTGTAATTTCATAAGGTGCATTATTTACAGTGCCAACAACATTATTATCTATTGAAAAATCAATTTTAACGATATTTTGTTGCTCGTTTTCGCTTAAAACAACCATCTTAATAGGGTCTGAAGCAAAAAAAAAGTCCTCGTGAGAAGGGGTTAACCAGCTGATAATCGGTGGGTTCATGCCTGCTACCACTTTGATCGGTATGGTTTGAGAATTGGTGATTAAACCATTTTGATCAACTGCTTTTGCATAAAGGCTATATTCTCCTAGCTCCTCAAAAAGGTGTTCATACTCATAGGGTTTACTATTTACTGTTTTGATTAATATGTCATTTAGATAATATTCGACTTTTTGAATTTCTGATTGTTCACTTTTAGCTTCTGATGCTATTTTAATTTTTCCCCCCTTATTGATTGTCGTATCAGCACTGGGATTCAAGATTGAAATAGTTGGAGGTATTGGTTCTTGGATCTCGTCAAGGCTTACTTTTATCAGCACCTTAGCAGAAAATGCTGGAATATCTACTGAACCGGAAAAAGAAGTGTTGTTTGCATCAACATATTCTCCCGACAAGGGAAATTTTTGTGAAGAGGATGTAGCATTGTATTCGAAAAATAAGTACTCATCAGGATTGATGAATTCAATATTAGCCTCTGTTATTTCAATATCATCTACAGAATACTCAAGATTATCAAGTCCTGATTTGAAAATTAGATTGAATTTACTTGTTTCAATTTTGCTATTAATTGGAATCTGAAATTCTTGAACTTCCTCACCAATTTCAATACCTTTTGAATTGGATATTGTACGCCAAGGAGATTGTCCTTCTCTCAAGAAGATTTCAAGAAACCCAGATTTGTTCCCCTTTATCTTGAATTTGAGAAGATAGCTCGTTTCAATTTTTGATTTTTCAAGTGTAAAATTCAATTCGCCCCCCTTATTAGCAGCTACAAAGAGATGACCATTGTTGAAAGCACCAGAGTTTTTCCATTGTACTGAACAATTATTGCAAAAAGTATGATTGCTATTCGAATCAAACTTTCCATTTCCAAACAAATTAGCTCCTAGGCTTTCATAAGATTTAAATTCAGGATGACTGAGAGGACTATTTTTTGCATTTTGATCTTTATTCCACCATTTAATATTGGAAAGATGCGATTTCATCTCCCATGTTTGTTGATTGAGATATTTAGTCAAAAATCCAAAATCGTTACCAAATGGCCGGATGAAATAGTTATTGTTAAATGAACCCATTTGCGCTTCATCTTCCTTTATTGAAGAGGTATTTATGAAATTCGCCTCATTTTGTATTGCGAAAATTTCGTTTTTAACAATTGAGATATTTCTTACAGGGTCGCCATATTGGTCATGATTGAGATAGATTCCTTCAAAAGCATTGTAAATGATGTTTTCGAAAACGTTTATATTTCTTGCATTATGAAGATAAATTCCATGTTTAGAAATATTTGCGATTGTATTTTTTTGAATTAGCACGCCTGATGCGTTGTCATCTACATATATTCCTTCTACAGGAATAGGATCAATTAATCCATGTTTATTTGTTCCGTTGCTATATCCTATTCCATTTATGATGACATTATTTTCTATTACACGTCCAGTGGAATTTTTATTCTCTCCCCCTTCCCACAAATAGATGCCGCCTCCATCAGTTTTATGAATGCAAAAGTCCTTCACGTAATTATTTCTGACTACAGAATTATCACCGCCAAAGTTTATCCCGATATATCCGGTATTGAATATTCTATTATTTTCGATGGTTCCATTATGCGTGCGATTACTTGTGTAGATAGCTTTTCCGTTGAGATCCCCATTGAGCCCCATCCCGACGAATAAATAGGTATTGGTAATGAGGTTATTTTTGATAGTCACATTTTGACTTGTGTTTTCTACATAAAGGGCATTATTTAGGGATTGATCAATAGTGCAGTTTTCAACTCTCAGGTAATTGGAAATTGTTCCTTTGATGGCATTTTCACCCATGAACTTGATATCCGAATTATTGATGTAGACATGATTGCCTTCATTCACAATTATTCCGGTACTATTTGCTCCCTTAAGCTCTAAGTCTGTTATCTGAATATGACTAATTCCCCAGTTAAGTTGTATTAGGTTGTTTTTTGTGCTGATCTCGATTTTAGGAAGATTGGTAGGGTTTCCTAAATAGACATAAAGTTTCTTAGCAGATTTGTCATGGAACCATTCACCAAACTGATCCAAGGTTTTAATGTGGTTTTGGATAAAAAAGCCATAGCCTGCGGCGACAGAATATTTACTTGGATTTTCATTGAAAGAAACACTGTTGGAGCTGTTTGCAGTGATGATATGTCTATCATGAACCCAAGGGTTTTTTCTGATCACAATTTCTCCTCCGAGCCAATTTTCAGAATTAGAAAAATCATTGGATGTAATTTGGTTGCCTCCATTTGTTGAAGTAATCGTTTTAAATCCCTTATTTCCATCATTGAAGTTGGGGAATCTCCCGAGCTCTTGGATTTCATCATCAACAGTGAGGATATTCAATCTGCCTTCTGGCTGAATCTGCAGATCTGAAACAAAAATCCCGTTTCCTAATGAGGTCCAATTGCTGACGGTAGACATGGAGGTCAATATTGGTTTAGCTCCATTTCCATAAGTGGAGAACACAATTGGTGCTCCTGAATTACCAGATTTACTTATTCGGATTGAGCCATAGAAAACCTCTCCTCTTTTAAACAAAATCCGATCTCCTGGAGAAAGGCTTCCCATGATGTTGTTCAATTTTTCAATAGATTGCCATGGTGTATTTTCGGATTGTGCTTGCGCTGCTGTCCTTGAGTCATTTCCTGCTGTACTAGAGAAGTAATAGGTAGCAGCCTTGCTATCTATTATGCTTATAAAAAAAGCAATCAAAACTAATAGGCACGTACTTTTCATAATTTTCATTTTCCCCCCCAATCTGAAAGATCTGCGTTTTAATTTAATACTGATTAATCGGATCATTTGCCTTTACTGTAACCGGTCTTTGATGCCACTAAATTTGTGTTTTAGATCGTAATAAATGGCAATTGACTTTTCGAACGTTTTTAATTGCATTTAGCATAATCTTTTCATGTTCTCACCCTTTGTGAATCATCTCCATAATTAAAGCGATAAACAATTAATTATCAAAATATTATGAATTTTATTTTAAAGTAAAATTTACCAGTATTTACATAATTATCAGGAGAATTTTTATTAAAAAAATTGCTTAAAAAACTCTTCTTTATGTGACTACAATTTTTCTTCTTTTATTTTGAGATTTTTAAAATAATTAATGCCTGAGGCACCCTTTTTTTATCAAATATGAAGGCATTTGTCAATTAGATCATTTGCAATATTTCTGTGTTTTTTTGGTCAATTTTACCTAGTGTGAATTAAGTTTTAAATTTTTAGTGATGTTGAAAAAATACATAAAAATGTTTTTTGAATAATTAAAATTGTTTTTCAAATAAAAATGGTACATTTATATATAAGCGAAAAAAATAAATGCTTTTATTAAACTTCCGAGCTATGGAAACTAAAATAATTCAAAAATATGAGACGGTTAATTTATTTGGATTTTCTGTCTTTTGTGATTCTCTAGATAAAATTGATTTCAAAACCAGAACAGTGATCAATACGATCAATCCACATTCATATCATGTTGCATTAAATGATGATACTTTTTATGATGCTTTAGCGGACTCTGACATTTTGTTGCCAGATGGAATTGGGATTGTATTGGCAAATCGAATTCTGAATAAATCCAAAATCCAGAAAATCGCTGGCTTTGATTTATTCATGCATATTTTGGAGAGGAATAAAAGTAAACCGATCAAATGTTTCTTTTTGGGATCTACTTCCACCACTTTAAGAGCTATTGGAAAAAGGTTGAATAAAGAATACCCAAATGTTCAATTTGCATGTTTTTCTCCTCCATTCAAAGATGAGTTTTCCAAAAATGATAATGAAGAGATGGTGAGCTATATCAATTCATTTGATCCGGATTTTCTTTTTGTCGGAATGACGGCACCTAAACAAGAAAAGTGGACAAGTGAAAATCTCAAAGATTTGAATGTAAATGTAATTTGCAATATCGGCGCTGTATTCGATTTTTATGCAGGGACGGCCAAAAGAGCACCAAGTTACCTGGTGAATAATGGTTTGGAGTGGCTTCATCGATCGATGACTAGCACCAGATTACTCAAAAGAAGTTTGACTACCAGCCCGTTATTTCTGCACTACGTTTTTGTGGAATATATGAGAAATCTGATGGGAGTGAATGAAGAAAATACAGATGTCATTTCTAAGTCAAATAGAATTCCATATTAATCTGTTTTTCTAAAAAGTTGAGGATATTTAGTCTTGTGGGTTTAAGTAAAGCATTACGGGCTGATTCCTCTGACTAAGGTGTTAAAATTAATAAACAAGTATCTTTTAATATTGAATTCGCATGGTAATGATGAACATTATTTTATCAACTTTATTTGCGTTCGGAGTGACAATAACCATTTTACCCACTTTAATTTCATTTCTAATAAACAAAAAAATTGGTGATCGTATAGATGAAAGAAGGATGCATACTGCTTTTATTCCTACAGCTGGAGGTTTGGGGGTTTATGTTGCATTTCTGATTACACTCTTTTTGTTTTCGTTTTTTTTCGGAGAGAAAGATCTGCTCCCAATTGCCATTTTAATTTCTATTGTTTTCCTCGCAGGGCTTTTGGATGATTTATTTAATCTGACTGTTGTTATTAAATTTTTAGCGATGATTTTTGCCTCAATTGCGGTCATGACTCTTACTGATGTTAAGATAAGCAGTCTTTATGGGTTGTTTGGAATCGGAGAGCTAGGTGGTTTTCTAAGTTATCTTTTGACAATTCTTGTTATAGTTTTCTTGACAAATGCATTTAATTTGATTGATGGCGTCGATGGTCTATTGAGTGTTATTGCATCATTTACACTTATGGTCTTCGGTGTATGGTTTTTATTGATCGGAGAATTTTCTTATGCATTGATATCACTTGCCTTGCTCGGTAGTATTGCTGGTTTTTTGGTTTACAATTGGTTTCCAGCTAAGATTTTTATGGGTGATACGGGTTCTTTAACTATTGGATTTATCATAGCTTTTTTATCAATAGCTTTCTTAAACACCAATGGAAACTTGCCAATAGACAGTGTTTACAAAATAAATGCACCTATATCTTTAGCGATATCATTATTGATTTTCCCAATTTTTGACACTTTCAGAGTATTTATTCTGAGGATTTTAAATAAACAATCACCATTCAAAGCTGATAAAAGGCATGTCCATCATTATCTATTCAGTTTAAATTTTGGTGTTAGAAAAATTGTTATTGTTTTACTTAGTTTCAATGTGTTGTCTTTTTTTGCTGTCATATTTTCCAAAGGAGTATCGGATTCACTACTGTTTATTTTTCTTTTTGGATTTTTGATTTTTTGCAGCTTTGCAATGCGTTGGTATAAAAACAGTCGCAGGCTCAATTTGAGAAAAAAAGTTTTTTACAAACAAAGTGCATAAAAAATTCAATACAATTTCATTTTGGGCCATTCGAAAGGGTGACTTATCAAAGGTTTTAACTACTTCAAACAGAAAGATTATAAACTTTATTGATGTGGGTTATCTATTTTCAAATGAACATCATATCATTTTTAGCGTTTAGATTGTAGTAACTAAATTTAAAAATCAACAAGATGCAATGGAGTTTGGAAAGGATTATTCCCCATAATTTTTTGGGAGATAGTCAAATCAAAAGAATTATCAAAGAATATACTAAGCGGTTGAAAAAAGAGAATATAACCAACAAAAAGAGGAGCTAAAATGCTCCTCTTTTTGTTTTAAAGCCCTTTTCCCCTCTGTAAAAACGTATTTTTATTATCTTTTGTAGTATTTAAAAATTATTTTGAAATAAAAAAAATGTATTTCATTAAAAATAATTGCAAAAAAATTAGGGTGTGAAATACAAAAAAATGTATTTTTACAGCATATTAAATTATTTGATGTGATTATGTATTTGAATTTATTCATTACGTGATGCATTATAGGGGTCTTAACAATACAGGTATGGGAAGTTATTTTATCAAACAAAGCTATTACAGAAAGCAAAAGGACGCCGACGTGTGCTCCATGCTCAACAAGAAATTATTTTTTTCGCAAATTTCAGAAAGTGCTTACAAAATTGAGTTAAAGAATTTTTTGCCGAATCGTTCACTCGTGAAAACTCATATTTTTAATCAAGTGCGTTCTATGCAATCATCTGCTTATGTCAGTATGCTTGCAAGCAACCAAAATATAATCCAAGCGTCATGAAAAGGATTTTTAAAACACTAGGAATGACAATGCTGATGGCAGTGATAGCCATCGGCATGGTCGAAGGTCAGCAGCTGCCGCAGTTCAGCCAGTACATATTCAACGGCCTTCACATCAACCCGGCGTATGCGGGATACAAGGGAGAGCCGTATATACAGAGCACCTACCGAAGTCAGTGGGTTGGCTTTGAGGGCGCTCCGACCACCTTTACAGTGACAGCGGATCTGAGTGCAAACGAAGGGCTGATGGGCTTCGGTTTGTCGGTACTTTCAGACAAGATGGGACCGACCAATACGAACGGAGCGATGTTGTCATATGCATACAGGATACAGATAGGCAGAGAATCATTTTTGGGCTTGGGAGCAAGTGTGGGAGCGAGTGAATACGCAATCAACGGCGACATGCTTAGAGCCAACGATCCGAATGATCCGAACCTGCCAGAAGGCAGAGTGAACATGTTCACACCGAACATGAACCTAGGGATGTTTTTCCACAACAGCAGGTTCTATGCTGGAGTGAGTGCCTACAACATGATTGGCAGAGGAGCCTTGGAAAGAGAAGACATTGCACTTGCCTACCACGACTTCCATTACTATATTACAGCAGGAGTAATGATTCCGATCTCAAGCAGTGTACAGTTCAAGCCAAGCTTTTTGATCAAAGAAGTAAAAGGCGCCCCGACGAGTTACGACATCAACGGGATGGTGCTGTTCAAAGAAAGATTGTGGCTGGGAGCTTCGTACAGATCGAATATGCAGATTGGTATGGAAAACCTACAGGACAACCTGAATCAGCGGAACGCAGTAGCCTTCCTGTTGGAAGTGTTTGCGACCAACAACCTGCGACTGGGATACGCCTATGACCACAGCATGAACGTGCTGAGTGATTACAGGAACAACTCCCACGAGATATCTGTAGGGTATTACATTGCACCGAGAAGTGTCACCATGAAAAATCCTAGATGGTTTTAACTATGAAAAATCTTTTTACAACACTACTGATAGGATCATTGCTGTTTTTTGGAACAGGGACAATGGAGCTACAGGCGCAGAACGCACTATTACGCTACGCAGACAAGCAGTATAGTTTGGATAACTTCCAGCATGCCGCCGAAGTGTACGAGCAGGCCTATGCCAAGAAGGAAAAATACCAAACAGCTAGACAGATAGCACAATCTTACGATAAGATCAGAGACTACCAAAAAGCCAACGATTGGTGGGCTAAAGTAGTAAACTTTGAAGAAGCAGACAGAGACGATTACTACGAATACCTGGTGTCATC
>NZ_BMFD01000022.1:46808-47600 GCF_014637795.1 Belliella aquatica
AGCCTTACTAGAAGGTTCAGACTTCACAGCAGACGACTTTCCGGAGATCGATGCGCAGAAGATGAAGACGCTTTACAGTCAACGAGCCAACCTGAAGCTAGTGCCTCTGGCAGGAGTGAACAGCAGCGGTTCAGATATGGGCATGGCCCTAGACAAAAACAAGAACATGTACTTTGCTTCCGACCGAGGTGCAGTAACACCAACGGAGAAGGCAGCGATCAGACTTGATCTGAACAACATCTACAGCAAGGAGAAGTATGACTTCAACGACAGGGAGTTTTTCAGGATCATCAGAAAAGATACAGCAGGCAACCTAACAGAGTTGAACACAGGCGACGAAGAAGTGCTCCACTTCTCAGATGCAAGCTTTATGCATAGCAAAGACCTGATGTTCTATACGGTGACAAGAAGGATCACCAAAGCAAAGCGAACCCTAGAGTTTGCGGTAGGTACAGAGATCTACTACAGCAAAGTAGACGAATCAGGCATGATGTCAGAACACAAGGCCATGCCCTTCAACGAAGCAACCAAATACGGAGTGATGCATCCCTTTGTGGATGAACAAGCCAAAAGAATCTACTTCAGCTCAGACATGGAAGGCGGACAAGGAGGCTTTGACCTCTACTACGTGAGCTATGACGATGACTTAAACTTTGGAACCCCAGTAAACTTGGGGCCCTCGGTCAATACAGGTAAAAACGAAAGCCATCCGTATAGAATAGGAGACAAGCTTTACTTTTCGAGCAACGGCCACCCAGGCTTGGGAGGCTTGGATGTGTTTATGGCAGACTA
>NZ_BMFD01000023.1 GCF_014637795.1 Belliella aquatica
ACACCCGGGAGAGTAGGTCGCCGCCACATTATTCAGACCCTTTGGTTCAAGCCAAAGGGTCTTTTTGCGTTTAATACCTTTGAAAATAATAGATAAAAGACTTGGGACAAGAGATGTGAGACAAAAGATACAAGATACAAGACTTGGCTTCTCTGCGAATGATGCTTTTACTCTTAAAACCTTTTAAACTTTTTAACCTAATCACTCAATCACTTAATTAACGCTTAACCTTTAAACTTTACAATTTTCCAACTTTCCAACAACTAGACTCTTTTTAAGCCAACTTTAAATCCTTTTCCTTTATTCCAATTCAATTCTTTTTATCAAAAAAGTGCTACAATAAAATTAGATTAGCGAGCAATTCATTAATTCTCAATTTCATTTTTAAGGAATATTATTGCAGTTTTGCACAAACAATTTTCTTCATGGCAATTTTATTGAAATCCCTCCAATTAATAAACGCTGAAAAAATACATCCTGCACAAGATTATCTTATAAAGGATGGGGAGGTTATTCTTGCTCACAACAGTAGTGGTTTGGATAGCGGTGATAATACAGAAGAGATCGATTGCACAGGATTATTAGGGTCTGCTGGGTGGATTGATTTAAGGTGTATGATGGGTGAGCCTGGATTAGAATATAAGGAGACGATACAAAGTCTTGGAGACGTCCTAGCTTCAAGCGGATTTACCAAAGCAGTGGTTATGCCTAATACCATACCTGCGCTTCAGTCTAAAAATGAGATTCAATATGTGAAAGCAAAGGCATCAAAACTTTTTACTGAATTGATCATCCAAGCAGCTGCTACAAGAGATAACAAAGGAGAAGATTTTACTGAGATTCTAGATATCAATAATGAAGGTGTATTTGTATTTGGAGATGGAGTTAGTCCTTTGTCAAATCCAGATAGACTGATGAAAATCTTGCAATATCTCCAAAAGTTTGATGGAATATTGTTTGATCATTCTTATGATCCTTTGCTAGCTCTATTTGGTCAAATGCACGAAGGAGATGTATCTACTCGAGTAGGGATGAAAGGTATTCCTAATCTTTCAGAAGAAATTGCTATTCAACGAAATATTGAAATTTTAAAATATACTGGTGGTAGAATGCATCTACAAACAATAAGTTCTGCCAAATCTGTTGATCTTATTAGGCAAGCCAAAAAGGATGGTCTAGATATCACTGCGGATGTATCAATTTATCAACTGATTTTCTCAGATGCTGATCTTAATAGTTTTGATGCAAACCTCAAAGTAATTCCTCCTTTCAGAAGTACTGCAGATCGAAAAGTGTTAATAGAAGGCTTAATGGATGGTACAATTGATGCAATTGTCTCCAATCATCAACCGCAGGATTTTGACTCCAAGCATATGGAGTTTGACTTGGCTTCATTTGGAATGATTGGAATTCAAAGTTTCCTTCCAGCTATGGTTTTATTAGCTGAGGAATTGACTTGGCCTTTATTGATTCAAAAAATCACGCAAGGGCCTGCTCATGTTTTAAAACTTGAAAATTCAAAAATCAATAATTTGACAATTTTTGATCCTAGTGAAAAATGGTTTTTTGATCAAAAAAGTAATATGTCCCTATCAAAAAATACTCCTTGGTTTGGTAAAGAACTCATGGGGAAAGTAAAATATTCTTTTAATGGCTCACAATTCAAACGAATTTAAATGAACAAAAAGCTTCTTTCATCATACAAATTTGGATTAATTGGTGGTGCTTTTTGTATAGCAGCATTTGTAGTATTCAAGCTCATTGGAATGGACCCTACCAAACTGAGTATGCTTTTCGGATATTTTTTGATTCCTTTTTTCTTATTTATAGGAATTAGATTTTATAGAAATCAAGTCAATCAAGGGTTATTAAGTTTCTCTGAGGGGATGTCTATTGGGTTTTTGATTTATTCCATCACCGGATTGGTATCTGGACTTGGGATTTGGGTTATCCTGATATTTTCTTCCTCACTTTATGAAGAGATTAAAACCAAAAAGATTGAAATACTTACCGAAAACAAGGATTTGATCGTAGAACAAATGGGTGTTGAATCTTATGATGTAACATACCAAAGTCTTTTAGAAATGACAGCTCTTGACATCGCTACAAATGATTTTATTTGGAAAATTATCCCTGGACTGTTTTTTACAATAATTATTTCTATAATTTTAAGACGAAATTTTAAATAACCACAAATATGGAAGAAAAACTTACTTTAGGAGACTCTGTTAAAAAATGGGGTCTTATTTACGGTCTTATTGGATTGATCGTCGCATTGTTGTCTGCTATTTTTGATATTCAAGCAATGGGCATGGCTGGATCTATTATTTCGAGCTTAGTAAATATCGGGGTAGCATTTGCGATTTATTTTCTAGCAACAAAGGAATACCGAGAATCAAATGATGGGATGTTGTCATTTGGTCAGGGCTTCAAAATTGTAGCTTTGGTAGGTCTATTAGGTGGTGCAATCAGAGCATTTGGATTTTATGTTTACATCAAATTCATTGATTCTACATTTATGGATCGAGTTCTGGAAGCTCAAATACAAGCACAAGAAAATATGGGAGCATCTTATGACCCAGATGCTGTACCTGAATTTATGAAGTTTTTCCAGACAGCAGAGTTTATGGGGATAGCTTCTTTAATTGGCGCCATATTTGGCTTTTTGATTCTTGGCCTAATTGCAGTAGCGGTTAACAAAAGAACAGAAGATTACTAAAAAATAAAATGATTCAGATTTCCGTGATAGTGCCTGTTTTTAATGAACAGGATTCTTTACCAGAATTGAATAATTGGATTAGCCGGGTCATGATTGACCACGGCTTTTCTTATGAAATCCTATATGTAAATGATGGGAGTACTGACGATTCATGGAAAGTAATTTCTGAATTATCTTTAGTCGACAAAAATGTTAAGGCCGTCAATTTCACTCGAAATTATGGAAAATCCGCGGCTTTGGATATGGGTTTTAGTAGATCTAGTGGAGAAGTGGTGATTACCATGGATGCAGATTTGCAAGATAGTCCAGACGAAATCCCCGGCTTATATGAAATGATTACAAAGGGGAATTTTGATGTGGTATCTGGCTGGAAGAAAAAACGCTACGATCCCATTTCTAAAACTATCCCATCTAAATTTTTCAATGGAGTTACCCGATGGATATCTGGCATTAAGTTGCATGATTTCAATTGTGGATTGAAAGCCTACAAACAAAAAGTTATAAAGAATATCCACATCTACGGAGAAATGCATAGGTATATTCCCTTGATTGCAAAGTGGAATGGGTTTGCCAAAATTGGTGAAAAAGTAGTTGAGCATAGACCTAGGAAATACGGTGAGACAAAATTTGGAATTGAGAGATTCTTGAATGGCTTTTTAGATTTGATTTCTGTTTCTTTTGTGAATCGTTACAAAAAGAAACCGATGCATTTCTTTGGACTGCTTGGTACGATTTCCTTTTCTTCGGGATTTCTAATCACTTTATGGCTAATTTTCCAAAAAGTATATGGTCTATATCAAGGTGTAAAGGTCAGAGAGATCACTGAACAGCCTTTGTTTTTCTTGGCATTGGTCGCTTTGATTGTTGGAGTACAGCTTTTTTTGACTGGATTTATGGCTGAAATGATGACTTCAAATAGTTCACGAAAAGCTGATTATAACATCAGTGAGCAAATCAATTTAGAAGACTGATGTACTTTTCAGTTATCATACCTGTTTTTAACAGACCTAGTGAGATTAAAGATCTTCTTCAAAGTCTTTCCCAGCAGGATTACAATAATTTCGAAGTGGTAATTGTTGAAGATGGTTCTGAAATTATTTGTAAAGGTGTGGTAGATGAATTCAAGAGTAGATTGGAAATTCAATATTTCTACATTCCTAATGCTGGACAAGGTTTTGCTAGGAATTTTGGGATGCGAAAAGCGAAAGGCGAGTTTTTTGTGCTTTTTGATTCGGATTGTATAATTCCTCAAAGCTTTCTTTCCAGCCTCTTTAATGCAATTCAGAAGAGAAATCTTGATGCTTATGGAGGTCCTGATACAGCTGATAGTAATTTTTCAATTTTACAAAAAGCTATGAATTATAGCATGACCTCTATTCTTACCACAGGAGGAATTCGCGGAAAACTGAAAGATAAAAGTAAATATCAAGCTCGTGGCTACAACATGGGGCTTTCAAAAGTTGCGTTTTTAAAATCTCAAGGTTTCGTTGATCCAAATAAAGGAGAAGATATAGAATTGAGTATTCGGCTTAAAAAGATGGGTTTTAAACTTGAGTTGGTTGAAGAAGCTTATGTATATCATAATCGAAAAAATACAATATGGAGTTTTTTCAAGCAGGGATTTTCCTTTGGGCAAAATAGGATCAATGTGAGTAGGTATCATTCAGGAGCCTTGAAGATTGTCCATTTTATGCCCTTAGCATTTTTGCTTTATTGGCTTATGTTATTGTTTAGCATTTTAGTTTTTCCAATCACCAATCTCTTTTTGCTTTTAGGGATATTGATTTTTGCAAGTTGGAAAATTGCTGTTTTTCTTCATGCTACTTTCCAAAATAAATCAGTTTTGATTGGTTTTCTATCGATCATCACTTCATTTGGTCAGCTAAGTGCTTATGGATTGGGATTGATGATGGAAGGCATCAAAAAAATCTTCAAAGGTTAGCCTTTAGTACAGTAAAAGATGATTTCATTTACTGGAAGTGCGTGTTTTTGAATTTTAGTTTCCTCCAAAGTTTTTACAAAACGGTCTTCTTTGACATTCAATCCTGATTTACTAAGTCTTTTAGCATAATCATTTCCATATTTTCGAACATGATCTCTTTGTCCAAACATCCTCTCTCGTTCGGCTGGATCAGTTATAGATTTGTCTTCAATCGTATTTTCTAAGTCATAGACAGGGGATTGAATGATTCCCCAGCCATCATTTTTCAGGACGCGATTGATTTCTTTACAGGCCAATATATCATCATCTACATGTTCCATGACATGGTTACAGAAAACTACGTCGAATGAATTGTCCTCAAAAGGAATTTGATGCACATCCATTTTGACTTTTGCTAGTGGAGATTCGATATCTCCTGTGATGTATTCCAAATTCGGTAGAGAATCCATTCTATCAATAAAGCAAAGTTCAGGAGCGATATGGAGCACTTTTAATTTACCATTGAAGAAATTAGTCTTTTCTTGCAAGAAAAGCCACATCAATCGATGTCGCTCTAGCGCAAGACAATTTGGGCAGAGGGCATTTTCTCTTGCCTTTCGCCCATAGGGGAGAAATTTACGAAATTGATGATCACATACATTACACATCACATCATGACCTTTGTAAAAGATAGCGAGGACGCGTAAAAAAAAATGGGAAACCAATTGGAGATACTTTCTTGGGATGTATCGGATTACAAAGCTGATAATGGATTTCATGAAATATTAAGGCAATTATATTTTTAAATTATTTCAATTTTTGTTCAATCTCTTGCAATTTAAGCATTGTGGCTTCAAAGATATCTAAGATTCAGTAATCTTTAGGAGTAGTGTGGACTTTTATGTTAGTGGTGCTATTAAATGGTCATTGGGCAAATTTTGAAAATCCAAAAGTCTAACTTTGTATATCAAAAATACCATAATTAGCAATGAAAAATAAAAAGATATATATAGGATTGGCAGTGACTTTACTGCTGATGATTGTGATTTGGAAATTCTTCTCAGGGTCTTCTAAGGAGGGTTTTGATATCCTGGCAGATGTAAGAAAAAGTGATTTCAGGGTTGAAATTACTAGTTCAGGAGAACTAGAGGCTTTAAATTCAGTAGAAGTCCTAGGTCCTCTTGAGGCTAGGAGGTTTAGAGTAAATAATATCACCATTGAAAGCATGGTAGATGAAGGGACTTTGGTCAGCAAAGGTGATTTGATTGCTGAATTGGATAAGTCGGAGCTTTTTGGGAGGATAGAAGATCGCCGTTTAGACTTAGAACAAAGTAAAGCTCAGTATGAGCAAATTCAGTTAGATACATCATTGGTTCTTCGTCAGGAGCGCGACAATATGATCAATTTGGAATATATTGTTCAAGAACGAAAGCTAGTTTTAGAGCAGTCACAATTTGAGCCACCTGCGATCATCAAGCAAAACGAGTATAATGTAGAAAAGGCAATTAGAGATCTTGAACAAGCGCAGGATCGATATAAAGTAAAAATTCTACAAGAAAAGGCTAGGATGATTGAAGTAGGTGCAAGAGTCAGAGAGTATGAAAATGAGCTTTCACAAATGCAAGATGTCTTGGAAAAGTTCTCTGTGAGAGCTCCACAGAATGGAATGGTCATCTATCAATCTGGAAGGGGTGGTAAAGTCAAAGAAGGGTCACAGATTAGTGCTTGGAATCCAGTGGTAGCTACTTTACCAGATCTTTCAAGGATGAGGAGTGTCACTTATATAAATGAAGTAGATATAAGGAAAATTAAAATAGGTCAAATTGTGGAAATTGGACTTGATGCATTTCCAGACAAAAGACTAACCGGAACTGTGACAAGAGTAGCTAATATTGGTCAGCAAAGACCTAATTCTGATGCCAAAGTTTTTGAAGTAATGATTGAGGTAAACGAGAGCGACCCTACACTGAGGCCTGCTATGACTACCAGCAATACCATCATTGTCAACAAAATCGAAAACGTAATGCATGTACCATTAGAAGCGATAAACGTCCATAATGATAGCATCAATTATGTCTTCCTTAAAAATGGTGTTAAACAAGAAGTTCTTTTGGGTACAGCTAATTTGAATGATATCATCATTGAAAGCGGTTTGAGTGAAGGAGATAGGGTTTTCTTATCTACTCCAGAATTTGCAAAAGATGCTCCAGTGAAATTACTCGCTGAGCTTGATGGTAAGCGAACGGAAATCTACAATGAAGCTGCAGGTATTGATGAAGGAGAAGAAAAAAAAGCTCCAAATCAAACTAGAAGAAGGAGGGATCAGTGAAAAAACCTATAATAAATGAGAGATTACTAGCGAATTTCTCTATTGCTTTAGAAGCAGTAATAGCGAACAGATTGAGGTCATTTTTGACTGCATTAGGGATAATTTTTGGCGTGGCAGCTGTAATTGCCATGATGGCAATAGGGAATGGCGCTCAGCAAGAAATCCTTGAACAAATCAAATTAGTAGGGGTAAATAATATTGTCATAGAACCAATTTCAGAACAGTTTGAGGAAAATCTAGGTGAAGAGGCAGATTTAGGGAAAGAAAGAAAAAAGTTCTCTCCCGGACTGAGGCTAATTGATATTAAATCAATTGAGAAGAATATCCCTGGAATAGCTAAAATTAGTCCCGAGATAGTTTTGGAAACCAATATAGTCTATGGCGGAGTCAGAAGATCAGCCAAATTGGTTGGAATTACTCCAGCCTACTTCGATGTCCTAGATTTTAAATTAGATGAAGGAAGACTTTTTAGCGAAGCAAATGAAATCAAAGGTGATCCTGTGTGTATTATCGGGAGAGCAGTACAAAGAAAATTTTTCCCAAAAGAAAACCCAATTGGGCGAAAAATCAAGAGTGGAAATCAATGGCTAGAAATCATTGGCATCATGGAAGAGCGCTATGTATCTGAGCAAAGTATATCCAAACTTGGGATTAGAGATTTTAATATGGATGTGTACATTCCCATCCAAAGTATGTTGGTCAGGTTTAAAAATAGAGATCTTGTAACAGGTTATGATTTGGAGGATGAAAGCACTGGACAACAAAATCCAAATTATCATCAAATTGATAAGCTTGTCGTGCAAGTTGCTGAAAGTGAATCATTGAACCCAACTGCTGAAGTAATTTCAAAGCTTTTGTCTCGAAGTCACAATGGTGTTGTGGACTTTGAAATCACCATTCCTGAGCTTCTTTTGAAGCAGCAACAGCGAACCCAAAATATATTTAATATAGTTTTAGGTGCGATTGCTGGCATCTCTCTGTTAGTGGGCGGAATAGGAATTATGAACATCATGTTAGCTTCTGTGATGGAAAGAATAAAAGAAATTGGCCTAAGGCTTTCGTTAGGTGCAAAAAAATCCGATATTGTCAATCAATTCCTATTTGAATCGATTATGATTAGTGTTTCAGGTGGTATTATTGGTGTAATCTTAGGGGTATTGCTCGCTTATGCAGTATCTGTGTTTGGTGATTTCCCTACGGTTGTTTCATTTCCATCTATACTCCTTTCCTTCGGAGTAGCGGCTACAGTCGGTTTAATTTTTGGAATTGCACCTGCCCAAAAAGCAGCAAGTCAAGATCCAATAACTTCTTTAAGATATGAATAGAAAATTAACACTTTGCATCCTAATATTAGGAATTTACCTCTCTACAAATTATTCAGCTTTTTCTCAACAACAATTAGAATATACTCTTGAGGAAATAGTAAATAGAGCTAAAAATCAATCTCCAGCAGCTTTAAGAGCAGAAACTCAAAAAGAAAATAGGTTTTGGCAATATAGTTTTTTCAGGTCCAATTATAATCCTCAATTGAGACTTGGAGGGACAATACCTAGCTATTCTCAATCTTTCAATAATGTAACACAACCTGATGGGACGATTGAATTTAGAGAAGTAAGGCAAAATTTTATGGATGTGAATTTGGGTTTGCAGCAAGTAATTTCGCCGACAGGTGGTAGATTATCAGTTAATACCTCTACAAATCGATTTGATAATTTCCTAGCCACAGGCAATACGCCACAAACGCGATGGAGTGGAGTCCCGGTTAATATTAGACTTGATCAACCAATTTTCGCTTTTAATCCATTTAAATGGGATAAAAAAATCGAACCGCTTTTAT
Source organism: Belliella aquatica (assembly GCF_014637795.1). Lineage (GTDB taxonomy): Bacteria > Bacteroidota > Bacteroidia > Cytophagales > Cyclobacteriaceae > Belliella > Belliella aquatica. Next base: position 8,807 of record NZ_BMFD01000023.1, read on the forward strand.
TTGAAGAAAGTAAAAGGGAGTTTGTTGAAGAAATGGAAGGAATAAGTAGAATTGTTTCTTCATTATTCTTTGATTACTTGGATGCTCAAGTTAATCTGGAAATTGCGACGAAAAACTTGAAGAATACAGAAGATATTTACAAAATCGAACAAGGGAGATACAATATAGGTACGACCTACGAAGATAAATTGCTTCAGGTACGACTTCAAGTTTTACAAGCACAGCAGCAACTTGCGCAAGCAAGTCTGGATATGCAAGAGCGATCTTTAAGATTAAAGTCTTATGTAGGGCTAAATGAGACAACCGATTTAGTTTTAGTGGCACCAGCGGAGATACCTACCTTTGACGTTCCAGTAGCAGAGGCTATTGACAGGGCATTTCAAAATCGTTCTGAGGCATTGGGGTTTGAAAGAAGAAGATTGGAAGGGGAAGAAAGTGTTGCTCGAGCAAGAGGACAAAGATTCGAAATGAACTTTGGTGCTAGTTATGGTTACAACAATGCGGCATTAATGTGGGGAGATATTTATTCAAACCCTAATACCCAAGCTTTGGTCAACCTTAATTTTTCAGTCCCGATTCTTGATTGGGGAAGAAACAAGGCGAGGATGGGTCAAGCTCAAGCGTCTAAAAAATTGATTGATTATACTGTGGAGCAGGATATGATAAACTTTGAGCAAGAGATTTTTACAAAAGTGAAAAATTTCCAAATGCTGAAAGACAGAATGGAAATCACAAAACTTTCTGATGAAGTAGCCGACAAGAGATATGAAATATCTCTTCAGAGATATCAAAATGGGAATGTGACTATTACCGATTTGAATATTGCACAGCAGGAAAAAGACAGTAACAGACGAGCTTATATCCAATCCTTGAGAGATTACTGGACTGCTTATTATGAAATGCGTGAGTTGACGCTCTATGATTTTGAAAATAAGAAGTTGCTTTATCTTCCTGAAGAAATAGATTAATTAACAATAGAAAAATATTAAAAGACCAAGACTCTAAGAATCTTGGTCTTTTTGCTTTTGTAATCTTTTTGCTTTTTTCAAAGCTTCATAAATGATCCATTCAATCTGCCCATTGGTACTGCGAAACTCATCAGCAGCCCATTTTTCAACGGCCTTCATCAGTTTTTCATCAATTCTTAGAGCGAAGGGTTTTTTAGCTGACATTCTTTTATTCATTAAATAGATAAGACCTCTTCTTCCGACTTCCACGATGCTATAATCTTTTCTATTTCCATATGTTTATGTGTACTGAAAACATACTTTTTATTTTTTGTTTCCACTATAAAGATATGATCTGAGAAATAAATGTAAGCTTTGATTTTTCTTGAAAATCTAACTCCAATTCCGCCATACTCAAGAAGACCATCTGATTTTTTAATATATACATTTTGTAAATCTTCTTTTTTAAACTTAGTCCAATTATTAAAGATTGGAGGATTTCTAAATGCAATGCCATATTCATCCACCCTCAGTTCAAGTCTAATGTTGATGATCAGCAGAAATGCGCTTAGCATTATTGCTCCTATTATCAAAAGCATTTTCCATCCATCTTCACCGAGATTCCCAATGAAATATAAAACTGTGAGTAAGATTAGTGTGGGCAATTCAATCAAAATGATTGCCCACATAACTATGCTTCCACGAAAATCTTGCCTTTCGTTAAGGACCATCTTCTATTGATTCAAAGTTCCAACATTCAATACAGGGCTTGCAGCTCTATCAGAACACAAGACCACCATCAAGTTGCTGACCATAGCTGCTTTTTTCTCCTCTTCAAAGTCTACGATACCCTTCAGCTTTAAGTCCTCCAGTGCCATTTCAACCATTCCAACTGCCCCATCTACAATTTTTCTTCTCGCAGCTACGATGGCTGTTGCTTGTTGTCTTTGCAACATAGCAGAAGCAATTTCAGAAGCATAAGCCAAATGAGAAATTCTTGCTTCGATGACTTTGATACCTGCATGATGCAAGCGCTCTGAAATCTCAGCTTCTAGAGAATGATTGACATCTTCTACACCAGAGCGTAGCGTGATTTCCGCATCCTCAGCTTCAAAATCATCATAAGGATATTTTCCTGCCATTTTTCGTACGGCTGCATCAGACTGAAGATGAATAAAGTTTTCATAATCCTCTACTTCAAAAGTAGCCTTGAAAGTATCTTCTACTTGCCAAACGACAATGGTTCCCACCATAACAGGATTACCTATTTTGTCATTGACTTTAAGCGGCTTGTTTTCAAAATTTCTTACCCGAAGGGAAATTTTGTTTTTGGTCATAAATGGGTTTACCCAAAAAAAGCCATTGGCTTTAACAGTGCCTTTGTATGCTCCGAATAAAATCAGAACCATCGCCTTGTTTGGCTGAAGTGTAAAAAAGCCAGGAAGGATTAATATAAATCCTATAATTGAGAGAAGAGCAAGGACTTTTAATCCAGTTGCGATAGAGAATGCTGCTACTGGTATCAGGGCTATCGCCACCAAAACCATCAAATAGCCAGAGAAAGGTTTTACGATTTTTTCCATATTGATATGATATTAATTTGATATCAATGTAATATACTATAAAAGTTTGACTGAGGTTACGTTTTGTTAAAAAAAATACCCCATCAAGAATTTCTTGATGGGGCTCTTTGTACTTCATAACTAGTACTTGGTACAATTAAGTCAACATCGCTCCATCTACTTGCAGCACTTGACCTGAGATATATGAACTCATATCGGAACCTAAGAATACACAGGCATTTGCCACTTCTTCAGGTTGGCCACCACGTCGCATAGGAATAGCATCTCTCCAACCCTGAACAGTCTTTTCGTCAAGAACTGCAGTCATCTCAGTTTCAATGAAACCTGGTGCTACAGCATTACATCTGATATTTCTAGAACCTAATTCCAAAGCAACTGATTTCGTGAAACCTACAATTCCGGATTTGGAAGCAGCATAGTTTGCCTGGCCAGCATTTCCTTTGATTCCGACTACAGAAGTGATGTTAATGATAGAGCCTGCTTTGGCTTTCATCATGGTTCTCGTAGCAGCTTTGACAGTGTTGAAACAAGATTTGAGGTTGACATTGATGACTTCGTCCCAAGCATCTTCTGTCATTCTCATCAAAAGATTGTCTCTGGTGATTCCAGCGTTATTGATCAAAATGTCTAAGCCACCAAACTCAGAAACTACAGCATTCACCAATTCATCAGCAGCAGCAAAGTTGGAAGCGTCAGATTTATAGCCTTTGGCTTTGATACCAAATGCCGCTAATTCATTTTCCAAAGCTTGTCCTTTTTCAACACTTGACAAATAAGTGAAGGCGATATTGGCACCTTCTTGTGCATATCTGATGGCAATGGCTCTTCCTATACCTTTTGATGCTCCCGTTATCAGAGCTGTTTTTCCGCTTAGTAATCCCATGGTTTAATTTTTATAGTGAAAATCAAAGTTTAAAATTAAGAAAAAAAATTAAAGTCAAGGGAGAATGTGTTCTCGCAAAGTTTGCTAAGGTGCAAAGAAACGCAGAAAGATTTAAGCACGCTGAGACGCAAAGACTGCAATTATGCTTTTGATTTGTAGGATAGAAATGGCTACAGTCCGTTTACTATTCTTTTAATACCGTCTCTTATTAAATTTTCATTGAAATTAATCAATAGTCCAAGTTTGAGGTCTGTCAATTTTAAATATGTCATTACTTGTTTATAATGAACTTTTGAAAGTGTCTCTACAGATTTCAATTCAATTAAAACTTTGTCCTCAACAATCAAATCAGCTCTAAAGGCATTCTCAAATAAAAGTCCTCGCCATCTAACTTCAATAGGAATCTGTCTTTCTATTTTCAAACCTTTATTTTTGAGCTCAAAAGACAAAATATTTTCATAAACACTTTCAAATAAACCAGGTCCTAAGTTTGAATGAATTAAATAACAAGAGTCCAATACTATTTTTGAAATTTCATTTTCATGCATATAAACATATTTTGATTAAAAAATATTCCGATCATGAATTTAACTAAATTCACCCAGTCTTAAAAATTATCCCTACAAACTTCAATTGCTCAGCGTCTTTGTGAGCATTAATTTACCAAAAGACTTAAAAAATCTGTTTAATCATATATTCAAACTTAAATAAATCAACTTCTCTGAGTCTCTGCGTGCACCAACTTCATACATAAACCCTTATACTGAGTTCAAATCACTACAGACATTAATTTGAAAAAAATCTTTTCAATCTTAAAATTATCCCTACAAACTTCAATTTCTCTGCGTCTCTGCGTGCAAAAACATTACCGAGACCTTATTTTTTTCTCTCCTTAAAAAGCTTATTTTTGCATAGCTTATTTGAAAATTAAACCTTAAAAATATGTCTTCAACGAAATATGATGTGATTGTAGTGGGTACTGGTCCTGGGGGGTATGTTGCAGCGATTCGCGCGGCTCAATTGGGTCTCAAAACCGCAGTAGTAGAAGCTGCCGAATTAGGTGGGATTTGCTTAAACTGGGGTTGTATTCCTACCAAAGCATTGATTAAAAGTGCACAGGTATTTGAATATATAAATCATGCGGAAGATTATGGAATCAAAGTGAAAGAAGCTGAGGTGGATTTCAATGCCATGATCAAAAGAAGCCGCGATGTAGCCGGTGGAATGTCCAAAGGCATACAATTTTTGCTCAAAAAGAATAAAATCGATCAACTTTTAGGTTGGGGAAAAGTTCAGCCAGGTAAGAAAGTGGATGTTGAGGACAAGGATGGTAAGAAAACTACCTATTCTGCTGACCATATTATCATTGCCACAGGAGGTAGAGCTAGAGAGCTTCCTGCTTTGAAGATCGACAATGAGAAAATCATCGGGTACAGAAAAGCAATGACCTTGGATTCAAAACCATCCAAAATGGTTGTTGTAGGTTCTGGAGCCATTGGGGTTGAATTTGCCTATGTGTACAATTCTATCGGCGTGGAAGTGACTATCGTAGAGTTTTTGGATAGAATCGTCCCTAACGAAGATGAAGAAGTTTCTAAAGCTTTGGAGAAAATCTATAAAAAAGCAGGTGTCAAAATCATGACGAGCACGGAAGTGACTGCTGTAGATACGAAAGGCAAAGGTTGCAAAGTAACCGTAAAAGATAAAAAAGGAGCTGAATCGACTATAGAATGTGACGTTGTCCTTTCTGCTGTGGGTGTTGTTTCTAATATTGAAAACATCGGGTTAGAAGATGTTGGTATTTTGGTAGAAAGAGGTAAGATCAAAACTGACGAATTCTACAAAACCAATATGCCAGGTTACTATGCAATCGGCGATGTGGTAGCAGGTCCAGCATTGGCTCACGTAGCATCTGCCGAAGGAATTATTTGTGTGGAGAAAATCGCAGGTCACCATCCTGAAGCTTTGGATTACAACAACATTCCGGGATGTACTTATTGTATTCCTGAAATTTCATCCGTTGGCTATACAGAGGCGCAAGCTAAAGAAGCAGGGTATGAATTGAAAGTTGGTAAATTCCCATTCTCAGCATCTGGAAAAGCGTCAGCTGCCGGAGCAAAAGATGGGTTTGTTAAATTGATCTTTGATGCAAAATATGGAGAACTTCTCGGAGCTCACATGATTGGAGCAAATGTTACAGAGATGATCGCCGAAATCGTAGCTGTAAGAAAGCTAGAGACTACAGGAATGGATCTTGTAAAGACAGTTCATCCACACCCAACCATGTCAGAAGCTATCATGGAAGCTGCTGCTGCAGCCTATGGAGAGGTGATACATTTGTAATTTAGAAGAATAAATTTTAATATTATGAGCACAAGACGAAAACAATTGTCTTGTGCTTTCTTTTTATAGAATAGTTAACATTATTAAAAGGCAACTTTTGGAAGAAGAACAGTTGATAGCAGGACTAAGAGCGCAAGACCGCAAGACGGTGGAGTATTTGTATGACAAATATTCGAGAGCACTCTTTGCCGTGATTTCCAGAATTATCATTGATAAAGATATTGCAGAGGAAGTTTTCCATGATGCCTTTATCAAGATAACAAGAAAAATAGACGGCTATGATGAATCGAAGGGAAGGCTTTATACCTGGATGGCAAACATCTGTCGCAACTCCGCGATAGATAAAACCAGGTCAAAAGAATTTTCTAAGAGCAGTAAGACCAATACGATAGATGACTTCGTATATGGACTTGAAAGCGCATCGGGAACTTTGGAACAAGTTGACGGAATTGGAGTCAAAGAGCTCTTGACCGTCCTCAACGAGGAACAAAGGTTTGTGATAGAATGTATTTACTTTAAAGGGTACACACATTCTGAAGTCTCAGAGGAATATGACATTCCTCTTGGTACGGTAAAATCACGTATTCGAGCAGCTGTAAATGTGTTAAAAAAGAACTTAGAGAAAATTTAGTGGATATACAAGCATATATATCGTCTGGGAAACTCGAACTCTTTGTATTAGGAGAGTTGAGTGTGCGGGAGCAGGAAGAAGTCATGCAAATGGCGAAACAATATCCTGAAATCAAGCAAGAACTTGATCAGATTGAAGAGGCCATGTTTGCGTTTGACAACATGGTAGGGCAAGCTCCTTCTGAAACTGTGAAAAGTAAGGTTTTGGATACTTGGGACAAGGAAGTGAAAACCACTTCTAAGAAGCAGGGATCTCCAAAAGAAGAAACAAAAGTGGTAGCCATGCAGCCTTGGAAAACTTACGCAGCCGCCGCATCTATTGTGGCAGTAGTTGCATCTGTTTTTGCGGTTTACTTTGCGACTTGTTATTATGATGTGGATGAAAAATTCACAGCTATGGTAAATGAAAGATCAGTCTTGGCTGAAGAGTTGGATAAATATAAAGTCAACTACGAGCAAACGGATGCGCAATTGGAGACACTTCTAACAGGTAATTTCGAAAGGGTACCGATGAAAGGAGATGGCTTTGAAATGCAGAAGGATGCGCAAGTTGATGTATGGTGGGATAAAGGTGCAGAAAGTGTCTTTATTTCTGTAAACACGCTGAATGAATTGGATGAAAACTCTGACTACCAACTTTGGGCAATCGGTGACGACGGTCCTGTGGGTATAGGATTAGTCAATGCAGAACAAAAGTTCAGCTTGCAACAAATGCAAGCTGTGGCAGCAGCAGGAGCTTTTGCCATTACCATCGAACCAAAAGGAGGTAGCGAAAGCCCAACTTTAGAGAAACTGGTAGTCTTGGGACCTGTGGCTTAAAGTAATTAAATTTTTACATGAAAAGCCGACGCTTGCGTCGGCTTTTTTATTTGTAAAATATTGGAAATGAATGCTTTTAAATTAAAAACTAAGAAAAATCTTGACAACTATTGTTTTTTTTTTCTATGATTGTTTTAATCAATTTTACCGGTATCTTTTTGATTAGGTTTCATGATCCTGCCTGCGTTTTGCAATGGGTCTTAAATTTTAATAGTTATGAAAAGAATAATTATAAGTTTTGCTCTATTATTTACAATTGTTTTTTTAGGATTTTCTGAAGACTCCTGTGGTGACGGATGGAAAGGAGAATTAGCAGAACAAGATCAAGGTTGGTGTTCAAAAGTTAGAGTTGGTGAGTCTGATTTTTATGTTATTAAATGTTCCAAAAGTGTAACCCCAGATAAAATGACAATTGAAAACCAGTGTTGGATTGATTTAATTATTGAATAATGCGATTTATATATTTAGTAATTTTTTCATGTTTCATTCAAAGTTGCGGTAAATCAACTGGTCAGTTCGATGGCGATGTTTCATTTATTGATGACTTGGTGTTTGAGCAGGAGTTAAGGCTGAAATTGGATGATGAAACTTCCTCTTACAATCTAAATATGATTCATTATGATCGATTTAATGATGAAATCCTTATTCTCCCTCAAGGGGTAAATGCAATCAAGAGATTTTCACCAGAGACAGGAGAGATGCTAGGTCAGATACTTCTAGACGTCCAAGGCCCTAATGGGGTAGGAAAAGTACGAGCCTTAAACTATGTATTAGAAGCACGCTCTGCTAATGAGTTGATCTTATACTCTAGTGATCAAGGTACTTTTTCTTTGATCAACAGGTTTGGAAAGGTTTTAAAAAGAATTCGACTAAAAGATTATGCTAAAGTTTTGCCATATATCGATCATTTTTCAAAGATCTTGGTAAGGGATGGGTTAGTTTATTTTTACAATAATGGAGGCACCTTTGATCCGGAAGATGGAAGTTATTACAAGGTGGATTTTGATAAAGAGGAGCTCAAACCTTTAAACATGAATTACACTTCAGTAATGGACCCAGGATATCACATACCCTTATATTATGAATTGACAAATACTTTAAGTCTAAATGGAGAGATTATTACGCATTTTCCATTAAATGATACTTTATATTTTTGGAAAGATGGAGCAGAAGCTAAAAAATATCTCGATTTTTGGCCATCTGCTGGGCAAGATTTTCCTAAGAGTAAAATGGAGTATGAAGAGTTGTCTGGTAAATGGGGGGAACTGGTTTATCATGGTTCATTCCGGTATTTTTACAATATTCGAGTGATGCCAGAAGCGTCAAGTTATCTCGTGGTTGGAAATGTAGGGGATGAATTGTTGGAAAATGGAGAAAAAAAATCGAATGGAAGCGTGGTTTTCATTCTGGATAAGAATTTCCAACCAATCGCCAAGTCCTTTAGGGAAAGTGACTTTTATCAATATCATCTGGTTCGTGGAAATACCGTCCTGTTGGCAAGTCTGAAGAAATTGAAGTCCGAAGATGAATTGGTATTTGATGTATTGGCCTTGCCAAAGTGAAAACTTACCATTTTTACATAATTTAAGGTTTCTAAAAATCTTTAACTTGTCACCCAAATGAACACTTTTCTTCTTTATCTTCCTTTATTCTTACTTTCTTTTTGTACTTCAGCAGAAATTAAAAATGAAAATAGTATAGATAATAAGTACAATTTACATATTGAGGAGATTAACTTTGATTTAGGTAAATCTGTATTTTCTAGTAAGGTTGTTTTCCCGTATTCGGCTGCTTGGCAAGAAGACAAGCTAATATTTTTCAATAGGTTTGAGAATAGTTTTGATACGCTGAATTTTAATGATCGCCAATACAAGTTGGGGAAGTCGTTTGATTTAGAAGGACCCTACAGTTTGCCTAAGTTTAGTTCGTTTTATCTGAGGGATCAAGAACTGTATTTATTTTCTGGTGACAAGTTTTATTTCTTTGATCAAGAAGAGGGAAGTAGAAAGATAGGATTTGAGAATGGAACTGAGAACCCTTCTTTTAGTTTTCTGCATAAAGCTTGTATTCAATGCTCTGATGTTGTTTCAAAAGTAACAGTACATCAAAGGAATCCGGATCAGTATTTTTTAGAACATATAGAGCATCTAATTAGGGGTGACATCTATTTTGAAGAAACCCCTTTTAATGAAATTCTATTAAAAAGAAAGCTTAAATATTCAAGTAGTGCATATTCTATTAGTAGTGATCCAAGCTTGTTTTTTGTAGAATTTAGTAATATTGGAATAGTTTCCTTTGATTTTGATTCTAAGATTCATTTAATGAAAAGTGCTGGTGAGATTGACGAGACAAGAACTTTTGAATTTAAAGAGATGGATTCTGAGAAGAAAAAAATTATGCTTCCAGAAAACGCTGGAGTCAAAGAGTTCCTCGAAATGAAAAAGGAATGGGATAATGAAGTTTCTTTTGGCCCCATCTATGCAGTTCCTGGCCAAGACTTGTTATTCAGAGTGATCAAAAGCCAAGTCTATGACTTATCGACAGACGAGAGAAAAACTTTTTTGCAGTTGCTAGACAGTGATCTTAAAGAGGTATTGATTACCTTACTGGACGAAGATGCACCTGATTTATCCGGAGAGTACTTCACATTGTCTAATGGGATTTACCTCGCCAAGCATACTGATTCAGAAGATGTGATCTCCTATTATCGTGTTTCTATTTCTGAGGCTTTTTAGTTTTCTTTTTATTTAGGTTTGAGGAGAAATTTTAAAATGGGAACTACTTAAAAAGTGTAAATATTATAAGATTTATTAAAAAAAAATTGTCAACTATTGTTTTTTTTCTATCATTGTTTAAATCAATTTTATCACGGGAAAATTTGATTGGGTTTCATGATACTACCTGCGTTTTGCCAAGGGTCTAAATTTTAAGTTTTATGAAAAAGTTTTTTATTTTCATTAATGACTTCAGGGATTATTCTTAGCTGGACAGCCTTTAACACAAATGCATCCTTTAACTCAATTACTTAAAATTTAATAATACCTTATTTTTATGGTTAATATTGTCTGTTATTGAGGATGTTTAAAAGATATTATTTCCTTCCAGTTAAAATCTAAATCAAATGAAAAGTATACTTTCTATTTATCTACTCTTATCTATATTTTTTTGGTCTTGTAGTTCAAACAAGAGTGAAGTTAATGTAAACTTAATGGAACTTGAGTTGCAAGAAAGGTTATATTTTCCAATAGACTCAATTACTTTCAGGAATAAACTTAGAATGGGGTACCTTGAAAAATTAAACTTGCTGTATGTACACAATGAAAATCCTAAAAAAATTGACTTTTATGATTTTAGTGATCAAACTCTTGTACAGACAGTTGAGTTTGGTGAAATAGATTCTAAAAAAGTGTTTAACAGAACGATGGTTCATGTGGTATCACCAGATAGCATTTTTGTTTATGATGACATGACAAATAGTCTAATGTTATACACATATGAAGGGAAGGAATTACTTGATTTTGGAAGTGTTTTGAATGAAAATGAAAAAGCAGATTATGGGATTATGCCATGGTGTTATTTTTATCGAAGCAATTCAGGCGATTTTTTCTTTGGAGTTACAATAAGAGGTGAGTCGGTAAAGAAAACAAATGCAAGTCCTGTGATTTCATTTTCTGGAAGTACAAAAGAAAAAAGGTTTTATGGAGCTTGGCCTGAATCATACGCTAAAGACAATCAAATGTCATTTGCAGGCCCTAGTTTCTTAGAAGTTGATGATGACCTGTTCTTGTCAATGAGTTTTTCGGACGAACTTCAAGTAATAAGCTCAAGTGGTGAATTAATTAATAAAATATATGCAGGATCAAAATTGATGCACCCCCATCGCAGTAGACGAGGTAATGCAGGTACTCCAGAAGAAAGTGCTAGATATCAAATGACAAATTCAAAATATATGAATCTTCTCTACGATAAGTCCTCAGGATTTTTGATTAGAGAAGGTAGTATTGGTTCAAGCGTCCCAGACAATGCGAATCCATTTTCTGGTGAAATATTCCCTTCACAAAATGGGGACGATATTTATTTTGTACTAGTTGTCATTGATCCTGAAAAAGGAAAGGTAGGAGAAATTCATAGACCTGCAATCGGTAATGATGCCTTTAGCACTAAAGATGGGATTTTTATTCAGGATAGTTTTACAGACCCAAATAACGAAGATGTCTTAATCCTAAAAAGAGTGAAAATAAAATGAGAAGAATTTTTAAGTCTTTTTTTCCTGATTAGTATTGTCCTTTTTCAATGTTGTAATTCAAAAGTACAGAATCCCACTATTGAATTATTAAATGATTTGAGGACTGAAGGGTTTAAATATGTTTTAGTCTTGCCTGATGCAGGATGTTTGTCTTGCATCGATTCTGCTGAATTATTTATTAAAGAGAATAAAGAAAACTTTAATCTTTTTAAATTGATTTTCACAGGTAAAATTTCACCAAAAAATATAAAAAATAGGTTGGGGAGTGATATTTTAGATAAACCTTATGTTTATTTTGATTCTATCAATTCATTTAGAGTAGATTATGATATGACTATTTACCCCTTAATCATTTACTTGGAAGATGAGGATTTTTCATTCAAAGAAGTTTCACCATATCAATCTGGTAGTTTAGACTCGTTGAAATTTGTTATGGGATTGTGATTTTTAATTTATAATAGAAACTTAAAACTCTTTTCCTTAATGACTTTTTTTGTTAAAAGGCTAATATCAAAGGTTTCTTTTTTACCTCAAATTCCCCAACTTGGTGTTTCAAATTTCTCTGACCTATGGAACTCCAACTTTCTACTCCTGCCTTGCTTTTTTCGGCCATCACGCTGATGATGCTGGCTTTTACAAATCGATTTTTGGCCGTTGCCAATTTGATCCGGGGACTTCATAAAAAATACCTCGAAAACCCTAAAGAAAACATCATCATTGAGCAAATTCACAATCTCAAAAAGCGCTTAAGCATGATTAAATACATGCAACTTTCCGGGGTATTAAGTTTCTTGCTTTGCGTTATTTGTATGTATCTGATCTTTATTGGTGCACAGTTCGCAGCCAATTATGTGTTTATTGGTAGTATGTTGGCACTTTTGATTTCTTTGGGGATTTCACTTGTAGAAATCCTGATTTCCACCCAAGCACTCAACCTTGAACTGAAGGATATGGAAAATCAATTTCAAGAGCGATCAAGCAGCTTTTGGTTTAAAAAGATAAAAACGATGAATAAACTCAGTATTAAAATTTCAGTATTATTCCTATTTCTAGCACTTTGGTCGTGTAATTCCAACAATACCGAAAATACTACAGAAGTAGCTTCTGCCTCTAATTTTATTCAAATAGAAAGTATTGAAGAAGCTAAAGAATTCTACACTTGGACTGCAGATAGAATCCCGATGGTTTCTGCCCATAGAGGTGGTCCTTATCCTGGCTTTCCAGAAAATTCTATTGAAGCTTTTGAAAATGTGCTAAACTATACTCCTGCGATAATTGAGTTTGATGTAGCACTAACCAAAGATTCGGTTTTGGTGCTGATGCACGATAATACACTCGACCGAACAACCAATGGCTCTGGGAAAGTTATTGATATGACTTTCGAAGAAATCAGATCGCTTCGCTTGAAGGATAAGGATGGAAATCTTACTGATTTTATTGTACCTACTTTAGAAGAGGTCTTAGATTGGGGAAAAGGGAAAGTACTCTACACGGTGGATATCAAAAGAGAAGTTCCTTTTGAAATGGTCATAGATGCTATCAAAAAAACGCAAGCAGAACCTTATGCTGCGGTTATTACTTACAGCGTCGAAGCAGCTAAAAAAGTACATGCTCTAGACCCAGAATTGATGCTTTCGGTAACTATAAGGAATGAAGAAGAATTGCAGAGATTTGAAGATTCCGGAATCCCGATTGATCAATGGATTGCATTCACAGGCACTTCTGAAAGACCGGATGATTTCAATCAATTACTCCATGAAAAAGGTGTTTTCACGATTCTTGGAGTATTGGGAAACTTAGACCGCAGCGCTATCACCCGAGGTGATCAGATTTATGCAGAATTCGTCCAAAAAGGAGCTGATATTCTAGCTACCGACAGACCGATTGAAGCTGCAAAGGCGATTGAAGGTTTGGTTCCGGAGAATAGTTCGAAGAAGAAATATTTTCGTTAAAGAGACAAGAAACAAGAGAAAAGAATATAGACAGAGGAGAGAATAAAGACAGAAGCGAGAAACGAGAGCTTAGATTCCTACACTCTTGATTCTTGGTTCTTAATTCTTGATTCTATTAAAAAATAATTATGATTATAGACTTACGTTCAGATACCCTAACAAAACCAACCCAAGGAATGCTTGAAGCCATGTGGTCAGCACCTGTTGGGGATGATGTATTTGGAGAGGATCCAACTGTAAATGCTTTGGAGCAAAAGTTGGCAGATATGTTTGGCATGGAAGCGGGTTTGTTTTGCCCATCTGGTACGATGACCAATCAGATTGCCATCCGCTTGCATACAGGTTTACAGACTGAGGTGATTTGCCATAAATATTCACATATCTATCTTTACGAAGGTGGAGGCATTATGTCCAATTCCCATGCGTCTGTTAAGTTGCTAGATGGCGCTTATGGTAAAATCAGTCCTCAGGATATCTTAGATTCCATCAATCCTGATGATGTGCATGCACCGGAGACCACATTGGTTTCTCTGGAGAATACGATGAACAAAGGTGGAGGAAGCATCTACACACTGGACGAAATCAAGCCTATCAAAGCGATCTGTGAGCAGTATGGCTTAAAGTTGCATTTGGATGGTGCCAGACTTTTCAATGCTCTGGTTGAATCAGGGGAAAGCCCTAAAGACTGGGGAATTATGTTTGATACAATTTCTATTTGTTTGAGTAAAGGTTTGGGTTGCCCAGTAGGTTCAGTGCTCTTGGGAACCAAAGCTGATATCAAACGGGCAAGAAAGGTAAGAAAAGCCTTCGGTGGCGGCATGCGTCAAGCAGGATTCTTAGCTGCAGCTGCAATCTATGCATTGGATCATCATATTGATCGATTAAAAGAAGATCATGCTAGAGCGAGGAAATTGGGAGAAATGTTGGGACAACATCCTTTGGTTTCTGAGGTATTTCCAGTTATGACGAATATCGTGATTGCCAAATTAGCTGGAATTACGCCTGCGGAAATGCTATCAAAATTAGAATCCGAAGGAATTAAAGCCGTCAAATTTGGCAAGGATCAAGTTAGGTTTGTTACGCATTTGGATTTTGATGATGAGATGCTGAAGAGATTTGGGGAGAAAATAATGGAAATAAGGTAGAAATAAGCCTCCAGCGAAATAGAGTAGAAATATATATTACGCTGTAAAAGTAAATATAAGAAGAGAAGCTAAAGAAAAATTTTGTGTTATAATTTCTCCAAGCCACTTCATTGTTAAAGACGGGAAATTGGTTTCCAAATTTATAGACTCTTCTTTGGTTCCTTATTCAGCTTATTGGGATCTGCTTCAGGCAGAATTGGAGAAAGCTATTATAGATTTTGAAAAATAAGTCAATAATGGTATCTGCATTGCATTATGATTATCGAATTAGACTCAAGCTTGTAAATTAATCGATGCTCAAGGTCAATCCTTCTCGACCACCATCCAGAAAGATGATGTTTTAAAGGCTCGGGTTTTCCCAAGCCTTCAAAAGGTGTTCTTTGAGCATCTTTAATTAATAAATTAATTTTTTTCAAAGTTTATTAATCATGTTGTTGCCAATACAAGTAGTCCTCCCAAGCAGAATCTAAAAATATAATTTTCATAAAAGTTATTCAATTAGTGACCTCTCTTGTCCTTTGTTATTTTCATATTCTTCAAGGCCCTTCATCAATCTTTCTGCATTCTTCGGGCTTTTAAGAAGATAAAAAGTTTCTTGCATACTTTCATAATCCGATTTTGAAAGTACCACAACATCTTCACCATTAGCTCTTGTTATAAATAAAGGTTCCTTATTTATGAAAACTTTATCCAAAAATGATTTTAAGTTTTGCCTGAAATTGGAATAGCTAGTAATCTCCATTGATTTAAATTTTATATCAAGTAAGAAATAGATTGACTATAGTACAACTTATTGTACTATATTTTTTTAGTTATTTTTTGTACGCCTTTATTTGATCATTAATCTTCTAGAGTCATGACATATTGTTAATTTGCATTTCTATAAATCGAAGTCGATAATGAACAACACCCCACTAGCAGAAAGAATGCGTCCGACAAGTTTAGATGAACTTATTGGGCAGGAACATCTTTCAGCACCAACATCCTTTTTGTACAAAGCCATCAAATCAGGCAATGTGCCTTCATTGATTCTTTGGGGACCTCCGGGGGTAGGGAAGACGACTATTGCTAATATCATCGCCAACGAAATCAAAGCTCCTTTTTATACCTTGAGTGCAATCAGTTCGGGAGTGAAGGATATCCGGGAAGTGATAGAGAAGGCGAGATTTCAAATGGGCGTAGTACTTTTTATTGATGAAATTCACCGTTTCAATAAATCTCAACAAGATGCCTTATTGGGAGCAGTCGAAAAAGGTGTAATTAGACTGATCGGAGCCACTACTGAGAATCCCTCTTTTGAAGTCAATGCCGCACTACTTTCCAGATGTCAGGTTTTTACTCTAAATCCATTGGGGAAATCCGAATTGGAAGGCATGTTGGTTCAGGCTATGGAAAAGGATATTTTGCTAAAAAAGAAAACGGTTGAATTAAAAGAAACTGAAGCTTTGTTGAGGTTGTCTGGAGGAGATGGGAGGAAGTTATTGAATCTTTTTGAAATTGTCATAGAAGGAATCAATGAAGATCCATGCGTGATCACCAACGAGAAGGTCACCACCATTGCACAACAAAAAGTTGCACTTTATGACAAGTCAGGGGAGCAACATTATGATATCATTTCCGCTTTTATCAAATCTATCCGAGGGTCAGATCCTAATGCTGCGGTTTATTGGTTGGCCAGAATGATAGAGGGTGGAGAGGATGTCAAATTTATTGCGAGACGATTGGTGATACTAGCTTCTGAAGATATAGGGAATGCCAATCCCAATGCATTGCTATTGGCGACTAATTGTTTTGATGCCGTGAAGATCATAGGTTATCCAGAGGCTAGGATAATCTTGTCCCAGTGCGTGACGTATTTGGCAAGCTCGGCAAAAAGCAATGCTTCCTATATGGCAATCAACAAAGCCCAGGCATTGGTAAGGGAAAAAGGAGACCTTTCTGTCCCGCTTCATCTTCGCAATGCGCCTACCAAGTTGATGAAGGATCTGAATTATGGCAAAGAATACAAATATTCACATGACTATGAGGGCAATTTTGTAGCTCAGGAGTTTTTGCCAGATGAAATCAAAAATCTCAAGCTTTATGATCCTGGCAATAATGCACGTGAAAATGAACTTCGGAAATACCTCAATTCTAAGTGGAAAGGAAAGTATGGGTATTAAAACAATTGGAAAATAAAAATTCTATTTTATCTTCAAACTGTTAAATTATAATCATGTCTCAAAATTGAACAATCGGCCTATGATGCTACAACTAATCAAATTAGAATTGACAAAAACCATGCGATCTACTTCCTTTGCCAAATCGGTATTGGTGGCAATTTTTTTAGGTTTTCTGGCAATCATCTTGCTATCTTATTTGCTGATTTTAGGGATATTTCTGAAAGAAATAATAGTAAAGGGTTTAAATCAGACCGATGCCTATGAGTTTTTAAGTGCAAACCTAGTTTACTTTTTCCTAATAGAGTTTATGTATAGGTATTTTACACAGCAACTACCAGTGATTGAATTGGAGAGATTTCTCCATCTGCCAATCAAGAAGAGCAGAATTATCAACTTTCTACTTCTCAGATCATTTATTTCGCCTTTGACGCTGATTGCTGTTTTGATATTCACACCATTTGCGTTCAAGGAAATCATGCCACGATTTGGAGATGCGGCAGCTTGGTCTTGGTTGATGTGCATCTTGCTGACCAGTTGGTCATTGCATTGGTTGATGTTGTGGTTCAAGCAGAAGTTTGAGGACAGCTTTACTGGCTTGGCAGTGATTTTTGTCGTGCTCTTACTAGGTGTTGGTTCCAATTACTACGGTTGGTTCAATATCGGTGAGTTGGTCAAGCCAATTTTTGATTGGTCACTGACATCTGTAATTCCTGTTGCAGTGATGGTTGTCGTTTTTGCACTTCTGTATAGATTGGCATATACTTATTATAGGAACAATGCCTATTTGGAAGATTTGTCAAAAGAAGAAAATGTTCGATTTGCCAACTCTAGTTTTGGGATATTGAATCGATTTGGACTTTCTGGAGAATTGGCAAATCTTGAGTGGAAGCTGATTATCAGACATAAGAAAAGTAGAACGTATTTGATGCTAGCAGGCTTTTTCTTACTATATGGATTGATATTTTATACAAATCCTCTTTATCAATCTGAGGAAGGATTTAGTCACCTATTCATTTTTGTGGGGACATTCATCACAAGCATTTTCATGTTACAGTATGGACAAATGTTTCTGAGTTGGAATTCAGCTAATTTTGACTTTTTCTTAAAAACACGTGGAGGAGTGGAGGCCTTGGTCAAAGGGAAATACTTGCTTTTTGTACTGACTTCAGCGATTTCCTTTATAGCATCTGTACCTTATGTTTATTTTGGCTGGGATATTTTGCTGATTCACATTTGCACTTTCCTCTTCAACATGGGCGTTGTGATTCATTTGGTTATTTATTTTTCCCTTTGGAAACCTAAACCGATGGATCTCAACAAAGGTGCGATGTTCAATTACGAAGGAGTGGGCATTGCGCAGTTCTTGATGATGCTTCCGATTTTCCTTGGCCCTTATGCGGTTTATTTTCCATTTGCATTGCTGATTAACCAATATGCAGGATTGGCAGCTTTGGCGATCGCTGGATTGATTGGTATAGTGGCCTCACCTTACTTGTCTTCACTTCCTGTGAAGAAGATTTTGAAAAATAGATATGAAATTTCATCCGCTTTTAGACAAGAGATATGATTCAAATACAAAACCTTAGAAAACAATATAAAGATGCTGTCGTACTCGATGTGGCATCATTAGAAATTCCAAAAGCAGAATGCTTTGGATTAGTAGGCAATAATGGGGCAGGAAAAACAACTTTATTTCGAATAATT
Organism: Belliella aquatica; assembly: GCF_014637795.1. Taxonomy (GTDB): domain Bacteria; phylum Bacteroidota; class Bacteroidia; order Cytophagales; family Cyclobacteriaceae; genus Belliella; species Belliella aquatica. Next base: position 27,221 of record NZ_BMFD01000023.1, read on the forward strand.
CTTGACTTGGTTCGTGCTACTTCTGGCAATGTTATTATTGATGGAGAGGATGTGAGTAAATCTGAAGATTGGAAATCCAAAGTTGGTGCTTATCTAGATGAACACATGCTTTTATCCTATTTGACTGCAGACGAGTATTTTGAAACGTTAAGAAAGATATACGGACTATCTGATGAAGATTTGGCACTTCATCTTGCCAAGTTTGACGAGTTGTTCAATGACGAAATCAGAGGCAAAAAGAAGTATTTGAGAGATTTGTCAAAAGGAAATATCAAGAAGGTTGGTGTTGCAGCTGCCATGATGGGCAATCCTCAGGTGGTGATGCTTGATGAGCCATTTGAGAATTTGGATCCAAGTTCTCAGAACAGGTTGAAGAAATTGATCCTGCAGGAAAAAGAGCATTCACAAATCACGTTCCTAATCTCTAGTCATGATTTGAATCATGTAACGGAAATCTGTGATAGAATTGTATTATTAGAAAAAGGTATGATTGTCAAAGATCTGAATGAAAAGTCTTCGATGATTGCCGAATTGAATGAATATTTCGGAACTTAAAACAAGTTCTTTAAGAATGTTTTTAAGAAAAATAAAAAGTCATATTTATAAAAAAGAGATTTACCTGATTGGTAGATCTCTTTTTTATTGTACACTACTGATATTTCTTGTGCAGTATTGAATGGAATACTTTTCATTAAGGAAAGTGATTTTTTCAAAGGAAAATGTATCTTAGGGATAGATGGTCCTTCTATAGTCACTGAAATAATTTCCTTATTGCTTGTTACGTCAATTTTCAAATCGTCACCTTCAATATGCAAATCAGAAATCAGTTGTACCTGTCTCATTACTTCTCAGTTGTTGAAATTTTCAATTTCCCACTAATCCTCCAATTTGTTACGTCATTGGATCCTACTTCTTTTGGTACACCAATCACAAAATCTTCAAACTCGTAAGAGATCACTGCACCTTTGCCTGTTAACTTTTCGTAAAGACCGATAGCCAAATCTGGCCATGATTGAATATTTCCTTTTGATTCTGACATGATAAAATTTTTATGGTTATTTATGTTGATCTAACATACTGAGTTACGAATTGTTTTTAAATCAAGTATTTATCGGAAAAAGCATATAGTTTTAATTAGAAAATGTCATAAAAAAAACTCCCTGAATCCTTCAAAAACTCAAAGAGTTTCGGGAGATTCAGGGAGTTCTAAGTGGAGCTGGCGAGACTCGAACTCGCGTCCAGATAGGGAAACACCGTACCGTCTACATGTTTAGTCACCTGTTGGGTTTTCGATGATATGCTGCTGGATGACACACCTACATATCACTTATCTACTAGATTTTCGCATCTGCTTAGTAGCATCACAGACACTAGTCCTAACATTTCGACACCTCAGAATCAACCCCGAAAGGACGTAGGGTTGCGAGATGTGGCCGGGGAATCTCTATCGAGGCTCAACCCTTTAAGCGTTATCTGTTTCCCGTGAGGGATAGATTATGCAGCCATGGCGTAATTAGATTCGCCAATTATGGTTTGTATGAATTATTCACAGACGTACATACTCCACCTGACATGCGAGCCCGATCCTTACACCTACTGTCAAAACCGGTCAGCCCCATTGTTTTCAATTAGGACGACAAATATAAGAGAAATAAAGTTCCTTCTGTGGTTTCAAGGTTGGGAATGTTGAAAAGTTTTAAGGTTTGGGATAGTAGCTGTTTTAAATTAAAGATGATAAAATTGAAAGATTCCAAAATTGTAAAATACTTGAGTATCTATGATTTCTTGGTTCAGACTTGATCTGCTGATGTTGCCTTTTTCCGAGTCTTGATTCTTATATCTTGGGTCTTAAATCTTTTTTGTCATTCCCCGTAATCCTAGGGGGCAGGCTTTCACCCCTCCAATTTCATCCTTACTACACAATATTCCTTGCAAAACTTGCTTTCCCAAGCAAAAATTAAAAACTTTGTCTTTCATAAAATAATGAAGTTTTGAAGAAATTTATATTTTTAGTATTAGTGCTTTTGCCTTTGCTGACTGATGCACAGATCTTAAATATTGAAAGGGCTAGATTAGTGAAAGACACCACGAAGGTGTTCATGTTCAAAGCCGTAGCTGGATTAAATACCTACAACAGAAGTGCCGCAGCTGATGATCCAGTCAATTTATTTGGTTATAATTTAGATGTCAATGCGCTTTACTACCCGGGTAAACATGGTTTTATGTTTATCTCCAAGTTTGACTATCTACGAATCAATGATTCTGATTTTATAAATTTCGGGATGATCCACGGAAGGGTGAATTTTCTTCGTGACAAAAGAGTCAATTTCGAAACTTTCACCCAATATTCTTTTGATAATTTTCGTGGTTTGGACCCAAGATGGATTTTTGGTGGCTCAGTAAGACACAGTATTGTGAAAACTGATAAATTCACATTTCTCTATGGCATTGGAGGGATGTACGAGTTTGAAAAGTGGCAAGTGCCAAACTCCGAGGAGTTTGTTGAGACGAATCTTTTCAAAAGCTCAAATTATATCACATTAAGAGCTTCTATCAACAAATATGTGGATTTTAACATGGTCAATTATTATCAAGTAGGCTATGATAGAAGTATTTCAGCTTTTAGAAATCGAATTAGTAATTCTACGATTTTGAATACAAAACTGACAGAGAAATTTTCGATTACCAATACTTTTGAAATTTCTTATGAAGACAAGCCTATTGTTCCAATCACTAAGGTGATTTATGCTTTTAAAACTGGTTTGTCCATCAATTTCTAACAAGAATAAGGCGAATTTCATTTGAATGTGGTTTGAGACCTTTCTTACGAGTTTTGATCAAAAATCATTTCATCACAGAATCAGAGATTTGGCAAAAATTAATTCTTGATTTTTACCATCACCAAGGGCTAGTTTCTAATAATTTTATATCTTGCAGGGATGGAAAATTTCGTTGTTTCAGCTAGAAAGTATAGACCTTCCAATTTCAAAAGTGTCGTGGGCCAAAGCCATATCACGACGACTTTGAAAAATGCGATCAAAAATAATCATTTGGCGCAAGCATTTCTATTTTGTGGTCCTAGAGGGGTAGGAAAGACAACCTGTGCAAGGATTCTTGCCAAGACTATCAATTGTGAAAACCTTACAGCAGACTTCGAAGCTTGCAACGAGTGTAGCTCTTGTAAAGCTTTTGTAAATAACGCCTCGTTCAATGTTCACGAGCTTGATGCGGCTTCTAATAACTCCGTTGAAGATATCCGTAACCTTGTTGAGCAGGTGCGTTACGCGCCACAGCAAGGGCAATATAAAGTCTATATCATAGATGAAGTTCACATGCTTTCTAATCAAGCCTTCAATGCTTTTTTGAAGACATTGGAAGAGCCACCGAAGTATGCGATTTTTATATTAGCGACTACCGAAAAACATAAAATCATTCCTACCATATTGTCTCGCTGTCAGATATTTGATTTCAATAGAATTCAAATAAAAGATATTGCTGAGCATTTGACATACATCGCCTCTGAGGAAAAAATCGAGTATGAAGAGGAAGCACTGAGACTGATTGCAACCAAAGCCGATGGAGCCTTGAGAGATGCTTTGTCGATTTTTGATTTGATTGTCACGTATTCGGCGGGGAATAAACTCACTTATCAGGAGACGATTTCTAATTTACATATCCTTGATTATGACTATTATTTCAAAGTGGTGGATGCACTTTTGGAAGAAAGCATCGGTCAAGCACTCTTGATTTTTGATGAAATCCTCAAAAAAGGTTTTGATGGCAATAATTTTATCGTTGGATTAAACGAGCACCTGAGAGATTTATTAGTGTGCAAGGATGAAGCTACAGTTAGCTTACTTGAAGTGTCTGACAATGCAAAAGAAAGATATTTGAAGCAGTCAAATAGTGCTTCTTTGTCCTTTCTTTTGTCAGCGATGAACCTCTGCAATCAGTGTGACATTCACTATAAAGCTTCCAAAAATCAGCGACTCCATGTTGAGTTGGCATTGATGAAAATGGCGAAACTGAATCAGGCAATCTCCTTGGCCGCGTTGGCACTGGAAGATTCAAAAAAAAAAGCCTGACAACCCAGTCTGATTCCGCAAGCGTAGCACCATCACTCTTCAAAGACGCAAATCCTTTCGGAGCTAAAAAGTCTCCCGTTCAGAAAACCATTTCTATTCCTTCTTCGATTCAACAGGCTAAAAATAATTTAGAGGCAAAGCCGATTGCTCAAACTGAGAAAAAGCAAGAGGTAGAAGTCAAAGAAGAAGTGAATCAATTGGCGGAACTTTTTGATGAAGGGAAGCTAAAAAATGTACTTTTTGATATGGTTGAAGAATATAAGTCTAGTCACAAAAATCTGGAAGTGACGGTACTCAAACAGCCCTACAAGCTAGAAGGCGAGAGGATTACTTTTCTACTGAATGGGGAAATCCAACAAGATATTTTTAATAAGAATAGGCCTGAAGTGTTAAACACACTTCGACGAAAATTGAATAATTATAACATTAGCATAGCAGCACAAATTCAAGAAGACGCTGTTCCTGACGGGCAGAAGCTGTATACTTCTACGGATAAGCTCAATTATCTTCTAGAAAAGCATGGGGCTTTGAGAGAGTTACAGAAAAAATTCGGTCTCGAAACAGACTTTTAGAATTCTAATCCTATTCCGAAATTGATCAAGTTCTGTAATTGAATTGCTGGGCCAGGCGGTTTATCTGATCGGTTGATCAATACACTTTCATCGTAAATTAGAATAGTCTCGATTCGTGTAGTGATAAATTTATTGACTTTCATGCTAATGACGGAGTTGAAGTTGACAACCATATTGCCCAAATTTTCATAATTGGAGAATAGGTTCAAATCCGCTTTCCATCTGATATTTTCTAAAAGTTGAATATCCGTAGATGAAGTAAGAGACATCCCCGCTTCTGCACGAATGACTTCACCCGGGATAACACCAAATGCGCCAGCTCGACTCAGAGAATCGTCCATGACAACTGTAAATCGCCCAGTAAATGGTGATCCTATAATGGATACTTTATCGTCATTTTTGAACTCTCTTTTGTAATTCAAACCAGTGGAAGACTGAATATATGCTGGAGCCAAAAGGTCAGAGATTCTATTTCGAGAGTCACGTTCTGCCCCTCCCGGTCGGAAGTAACGATATCCAGCCAGCAGTTGTGTTCGAGCATCTATTTGAGTTGATAGATACCATCTTTCAGACAATTCGCGCCCATATTTGCTTAAGAAAATAAAGTTGTCATTGGTCTTCCTTGTCGCAAAGCGCCTATCACTTTGCCTGTTGAATCCAAAGTTGATAGTCAATTTACTGTCCCAGATTTTCTTATCTTTTTTGAAATTCGCAAAAAGATTTAAACCAGTATTGAGTGCCATGCTGCTTGCTCCACCTGCGGACCAGTTTGTCAAACTAACTTGCTGAATGCTCAAGTTAAAGTTTCCACCTTTTTTCCAATAAACAGGCTGTTCAGGTCTTAGAATGATGACCGAATCTCCCAGCATAATGATCGTCTCCCCATTGATGATCAAAGTATCAGCAAGTTGGGTTTGGTCTTGTGCATGGCTGTGGTGGAAGGATGCCACCAAAACAAATAGTAGGAGGAAAAGCCTCTTGATCATAATTCAAATATAAGGGGAGCTTTTGATTTTTAGGGTTTGAAAATGATCAATTTTTGGCCAAGTTGTATATTGTCATTAGGAAGGTTATTCCATTTTTTAATTTCTTCTACTCGGACACCATATCGTTGACTTATTCTGAAAAGGTTTTCACCTTGAGATACAGTGTGGCTGATCCTTGTGGGACTTGCTTGTTGAGTTGGCGTAGTTTGTTCAACAGGCCTAGTTATAGGCTGACTCGTTTGAGTAGGAGCGGGCTGTGCCAGCGGAATCGGAGCAGTTTGCCTTTGCTGATTTACAGGAAGTACTTTGATATCTTCCCCTCTTTTCCTATGTTCTTGTAGATTGAGAACCATTCCTACTTGCAGGCTTCTGTCATTTCTGATTCTATTTTTAGCTTTCAATGAAGAAAGTTTGATTCCGTATTTTTGAGAAATTGACCAAAGTGTTTCTCCTTGTTGGACAATGTGGATTTCTGCATCTGCACTGCCTTTTTTTGGCGCGGTATAATAATATTGACCTGCTTCAATAGGATCTTTTTTATCCAAATCATTTATTCTCCTGAATTTACCCGAACGCATGCCGATTTGATCAGTGAAGTTGTCTTGTGAAGTGCTTGTAGCAGCTTCAACTGCTTCTATATCATTGACCAAAATCTGATCTGTCTGTGTGGACTTAGCAGTATTGCCTGTGACCTTTGGATATGAATTGGCTTGTGCTTGGCTATATCTTGTGGTCTGATAAGTAGTAGTCGAATTGTTAGTAGGAGTACTGACCGTTGCAACTGCTGGTTTAGCTTGGGGGGTTCCTCTTTTTACGTAAACAACGGAATAGGTTTTATCCCCGGGGATTTGACCATTACTTGTCCATTTGTTATAGTCTTTTAACTCTGCTTCAGGGACACCAAGTCTGACTGCAATTGCTTTCAGTGTAGTCGGGCCTTGGACTGAAATTTCTTCCAGATAACCCGTATTCGATACCAATCTTCCTATTTGCCCTTCGAAAGCGATTTTATGTGCGAGAAATTTCTTGAAATACCAATGCGTATTTCTATCAAGCTCAACAACCTTTTTACCGTTATACTGGGTGCCAAAATAAGATTTAGCACCACCCAAACCCATCTGATAGGCCACTAAACCACACATCCAATTGTCAAATTGACTGTTGTTTTTCTTCAAATATCTTGCGGCTCCTTGGGTGGAGGAAACAATGTTTTTCCTTTCGTCAATCTGATTGTCTACTCTCAAAAAAACCTCTTCAGCAGTTCCTTTTTTAAACTGCCAAAAGCCAACTGCATTAGAAGTAGAGACAGCATCTGAAATAAGACTGCTTTCTTGAATGACCAAATATTTTAAATCAAGTGGAACTCCAATAGCTTGAAGCTCTCTCTCAATAATAGGCATGTAGAGGTTGACCCTGTCAAGTTTTGTCTTGAAATACGTTTGATTTCTGTGCAAAGCATCTACATCCAGTTGGATTTCCCGCCTTGCTTGTTCATTAAGTTTGAGTGTCAAATCAGCGAAATATATCTCTCTCGGTACTTGCGGGATTTGCCCAAAAGAGTGGCTACAAATCAAGGTAAAAAGTACAACGAATAGACTTTTTGAAATGATTTTTAAAAAACGTGATTTCATAATTTTCTTGCTAACATGATGCCGTCCCGGATGGGAAGCAATACATTTTCTACTCTTGGATCTTCTTGAACCATTTTGTTATATTCCAATAAGACTTTGGTGTCTTTATCGATTTTTTTTCCTTCTTCTACAAGAATTTTACCTGACCACAATACATTGTCAGCCATGATAATTCCTCCAGGATTCATTCTGTCGATAATCAAATTATAGTAATTGATGTAATTGGCTTTGTCTGCATCGATAAACGCCATATCGAAATTACCCTCCAATGTTGGGATGATGTCCAATGCATTTCCTAACCGATAATCGATCTGATCTGCCAAACCTGATTTTTGGAAAAAGCCTTTGACCATGGGTGCAATCTCGTCATTGATGTCCAATGTGATCAATTTTCCATTTTTACCCAAACCGCGAGCCATACAAATCCCCGAATAACCAGTATAGGTTCCTATTTCCAAAATCACCTTGGGATTGTGCATCTTGACCAATAATTCCAGAAATTTTCCCTGCAAATGCCCAGAAAGCATTCTTGGCATCATGACTTTGGTATGGGTTTCTCTAGTAATGTGCAGAAGCAATTCATCCTCTTCCGAAGTGTGATTTTCACAATAGGCCAATAACTCAGGAGCGATAAATTCCATTTTATTTGGGTAAATAGGTTAGAAAACTCAATTGATCAGGTGCAAATACTTCGTTTGCTATTTCTTGCAATTCCTCAGACGTAGTCTCACGAATCATCCCAAAGATACTGTCCAATGAATCAATTTTGCCTTTATCTAAAAGATTTTTACCGAATACTAGCATCAAAGCTGCATAATTTTCTTCTGCCATCGCCATTTGCCCTATAGCTTGTTCTTTGGCCATGTGAAGCTGCATAGTTCCAAGCTTCTGAGTGCGCAGTTTTTCCATTTCTTTGAGGACAAGCTTGCTCGCCCGTTTCACCGTATTTTCTTCCGTTCCGAAAAATATCCCTAAGAATCCCGTATCTGAATAAGTTTGATATGCTGATTCTACAGCATAAACGTAACCATGTTTTTCTCTCAATGAAAGATTAAGCCTTGAGTTCATGCTCGGCCCACCCAGGATATTGTTCAATAAATACAGCTTAAACCGCTTCGGGTCATAGATGGAATAAGCAGGTTTTCCGATAGCACAGTGGGCTTGACTGATATCTTTTTCTATCACTTTTGTCTTTGGGACATACTGCGAATAGCCACTTCTGATATAAAGACTCCTTTTTTCAGGGATGGATGAAAGGAAACCCTCAACTTGGTTCAGTACTTTCTTGAAACTGATATTTCCGACTACAGAAAAAACAATATTGGTTGTATCCATTCTGCTGGAAATAAAATCAAAGAAGTCCTGCTGACTGAATTTTCCTACCGTTTCCTCCGTCCCAAGGATATTTCGCCCCAACGCATGCCCTTCAAAAACCAATTCATCAAATTCATCTTGAATGGCATCTTCTGGAGAATCCCGATACATCGCCATTTCTTCTAAGATAACTTGCCTTTCTTTCTCGATTTGTTTTTCTGGAAATGTACTATTGAAAGTAATGTCGCAAAGTAACTCAGCAGCTTTATTGAAGTGCTCTTTGAGAATGCTGGCATAAAAGCAAACCTTCTCTTTCGTGGTGTAGGCATTGAGTTCACCGCCTAGCGATTCCAAACGGTTGATAATATGAAAGGCTTTGCGCTTTTTAGTGCCTTTGAAAGCCATGTGCTCCCAAAAGTGAACAAGTCCCTCTTGTTCTTTTGACTCGTCCCTACTTCCAATATTCAATATAAATCCCGAATGAACCATCCTCGTGTGAGGTACTTCCATGTGGATAATTCTGATTCCGTTTGATAGTTCTTTGAGGTTGTATTGCATTTCTAATGATTTCGCAATTAATGTACAAAAATATAATAGTTTTAATGGTTTTTGGTTCAATTTTAGTGTAATTCCAAGTTTTAAACCTTAGAAAATTATATTTGTAAATAGAAAGTAAAAATCAAAAGACAATATGAAATATAACCCACTTCCAAAAGAGCTGTATATCAAAAACCGCAAGAAGTTGACCGAGAAATTACCAGCGAAATCTCTTGCTGTTTTTCATTCGAATGACATCATGCCAACCAATGCGGACGGGACAATGCGGTTCAGACAGAATAATGATATTTTTTACCTGAGTGGAATTGATCAGGAAGAGTCCATTTTGATTCTTTGTCCTGATTTCCCCAATCCTGATATGCGGGAAGTACTTTTTTTAAGAGAGACAAACGAACATATAGCCATCTGGGAAGGGCACAAATACACCAAAGACGAAGCACTAGAAGCTTCAGGAATTCAAAACATCCAATGGCTAGCCAATTTTGATCAGGTATTCAATACCTTGATGTCGCTCAGCGAAAATGTGTTTCTCAATACCAACGAACACCTGCGAGCAGATGTACAGGTAGAGAGTAGAGATTCGAGGTTTATCAAAACCTGCAAAGAGAGATTTCCGCTGCATACCTATCATCGTGTAGCACCTTTGATGCATCAGTTAAGGGCTGTAAAAGAGCAAGAGGAAATCAATCAGATGCAAATTGCCTGTGACATTACTGAAAATGGGTTTAGAAGAATCCTCTCTTTTGTGAAGCCGGGTGTGACAGAATACGAGATTGAGGCTGAATTTATCCATGAATTTACCCGAAATAGAAGTAAAGGTTTTGCTTACGAACCTATCATTGCTTCTGGTGCTAATGCCTGTGTACTTCATTACATTGAAAATAAAGAAATCTGCAAGGATGGAGACTTGATCCTTTTTGATGTAGGAGCGGAATATGGAAATTACAATGCTGATATGTCAAGGACCATCCCTGTCAATGGCAGATTCACCAAAAGGCAGCGAGCTGTTTATGATTCTGTCTTGCGTGTACAAAGTGCAGCCATGGATATCTTAAGGCCTGGTGTGAATATTCAGGATTACCACAAAGAAGTGGGTTTGATTATGCAGTCTGAGTTGGTTAGTTTGGGCTTGATCGATCAGACAGATATCAAAAACCAAGATCCAAAATGGCCTGCCTACAAAAAATACTTTATGCACGGCACTTCTCACCATTTAGGATTAGATGTTCATGATGTAGGAACGATGTACGAGGCAATAACTCCCGGGATGGTTTTCACTGTAGAACCAGGGATTTATATTCAGGAAGAAGGTTTGGGGATTAGATTAGAAAACAATATCGTCATTCAAGACAACGGTTACTTCGACCTGATGCGCAATATCCCGATAGAAGCAGAGGAAATTGAGGAATTGATGAATAAAGGATAAAGCGTATCTCGCTAAGGAGGTGGAGGAGCAAAGGTGCGCTGAGTTTTGTTTTTAGCTGGTTGATGCAAAGAAGCGAGAGGCAAGACAAAAGATACAAGAACCAAGATATAAGAAAATAGAAGCTTGAGACGAGATGTTAGAAGTAAATTCTAACAACTACGAAGTAGTTTAACTTTGAAGCCCCGGGTTGCTACCCGGGGATTGAAGTTGATGATGAGGATAACAACCCCGAAGCGCCTGTCCCGAAAATCGGGAGGTTGAACTTCTTTATTTTTAGGAAAAAGTAAAGCTTGTTTAATGTGCTTATTTCATTTTTAGTCTAAAAATTTTTTAGATAAACAACCTCAATAAAATTATACATAAAAGAATGATTTTAGACTATAAAGTCTGATTATAGGCAATAAATATTTTTAAAGTAGGATTTTTACGATATTAATTATCTCAAAAAATATTTGGAACTAAAATCAATTTTAATTAAGCTTGAAGCAAATAAATTAATTGATAAAGAAGTACACTTTTATGAAAAAGTATCCATCTATCTATCTATCTATCTATCTATCTATCTATCTATCTATCTATCTATCTATCTATCTATCATTTCTACACTATTAGCACATAAATTTTTAATGCGAATGAAGATTGGAATAATTCTTTTGTTGGTTCTTTTTAGCTTTCAAGTCAATGCTCAGGATTTAAAGAAAAACCGTTTTGAAATAAATACCTTTCAAAATAGAGGGTCAAATACAATTGGTCCAGAATCAGTAAAGACAACAGGAATCAATATCGGATATACAAGATATGTTTTAAACAGACTCAACTTGGGAGTTGCTTATGGTTTCGGTGAATTCTACGGCAGAGGTTCCGAGCTTCTAGAGCGTTTTGACGATTTCAATGATTTAGAAAGAGACTATCGCCAATTTCAAATTAAACTTGGATACGATGTTATTCAAACTAAAAGATTTGTTTTGGGTATTCATGCTGAATACTTACGAAATTATCGTAATGGAGTCGATGAAATACTTACTTCATGGGATCGAGATGAACAAGGAAATAAAGTTAATTTTCAAGAAAGTATAGGTTTTAGCCGAAGTGCCACTCCTAGTTTTTATACTGGAGCATATTTGATGACTAAGTTGCATAATCAAATTTATTTAAAAGGAGACGCCTCTTATGGAGTTCCAAGTATGAATTTTGATTACCAATTATTTCAATTTTCATTTGGACTAACCTATCAATTTTAATTAAAAAGTACCTGAAAGCTCTCTGGATTTATTTTTAGGGAGCTTTTTAAATTAAATGTGTCATTAAAATTTGAGTAAATGAAAAGAGTATTAATTGTTTTTGCATTTTTATGTGTATCAGTTTCCAGTGCTTTAGCCCAAGAAAGTAAAGATAAAGAACTGATCTACAGAATAGGGGCAGGGCCTGCGATTGAAGGAAGTTGGGGTTTTTGGGCTGTTAATTTCATGAATGAATTGAGTTATTATGCCACTCCAAGATTTTCTATCAATCCATCTTTAACTTATTTGGCATCTGTAGCTGACTTTGACCTTGGTGGTGGTTATTGGGAGCCTAGGATGAATGGTGAAAATACTGAAACATTTGTATCGAGCTTATTCACTGATGTTAGATTTCAGTATGATGTGATCAAGACTAATAAGGATTTTAGACTAGGCATTGGTTTCGGTCCATCATTTCAGCATGGAGGAGATGGAGTACATGGTGGCTGGGTTTTGAATGAATTCGGAGAATATGATAGTGTTTGGCTGGTAGAAAGGTTTGCTAGGTTAGGCTATGTGACACAAGTGACCTTCGATTGGCAGGGTAAAAATCTAAATCGAAGAAACACATTGGGAATAAGCATGTCTTCTTTTGAAGGCTATTGGCCATATTATTTGATGGTAAATTATAGGCTTGGATTTAAGTTATGATAAAGTCTGAAATGGAGTCTGATGCTATTGTTTTGGGAGTATAGTTTGTTAGACCTGTCAGGTTTTCAAAACCTGGCAGGTCTACCTGTGTGTGCCTTGAATGGTGAATATAGGTCAAAAAGTTGACCGTTCCAACGGGTGAAAGTCCCTTAAGCGCGGGGGTAACGTCCCGAAGCCAAGCAAGTGGCAA
>NZ_BMFD01000024.1 GCF_014637795.1 Belliella aquatica
TAAAACCAAGGATGCCAGAACAACCTAGAAGAAAAATACAATTAAACGAAGAATCAAAACCTGACACTAGACACTAATGTGTAAACCAAATTCAGGCAAGGTCAAATCGTCAACGGTCGACAGTAAACATACTACTTCAATTCAAATATAGTATTTAGATTGTTTTAAGTGGCAAATGCGGTGAAATCGGATAGCATTTAACAAAAAAAGCCACTCCTTTCGGGGTGGCTTTTTATAATAAATATTTGTGTAGTTAATTCTGTACTTTACCTACAGATGCATAAAGTACTCTTCTTGCATCTACTTCTCTTAATTCAAATTGAATATCAGAGATAGGTCCCATTTTAACTTCTCTATCAGCTTTGAGAGAGATTGTAATCATGTCTCTTTCTGCTTCAGACAATTTATCCTTTTCCTGATTGACCCAAAGAATGATATCTCCTGTTGTAATCAAAGCGTCATTTGCTTGGATTCTTGGTTCAGTACCATACAATGAAGTATTCTTAGGCTTACCTATATAAAGATAAGAGATCAAGGTTTTCTTTTCCAATTTCTGTAACTGAGTAGCCTGAGGAATTTTTTGTTCTACAAGCATGTCATTTTCTCTCAATACAGTTGTTACCATGAAGAAGAAAAGAAGCATGAAAATGATATCAGGCAAAGCTGAGGTAGGAATATTTTCCTTAACCTTATTCTTTTTCTTAAACTTTGACATATTAATTTCCTCCTGTTTTATCTGGTTCAGCTATAGAGATAGCCATTGGGATTCCTTCTTTACCACGATCTTGAAGTTCTTTTTCAGCAGGAGTTTTACCTGAAAGTGCTCTATACTGTTCGGCAGTGATACCGACTCTTTCTGCATAGATTTCAAAGTAAGCCTTTTTTACCTGATCCAATACTTCCAAATACGTTTCATAGGACGTACCACGGTCAGTTTTTAGAGATACTACTGCCCCACCTGACATAGGATGATCCGAGGAAGCTGCATCTCTGTTAACTTGCGCTTTGAGAGATTGAGGCAAGCTGTTTAATAGTTCCATTGCCTCTGGAGTTGGAGCTCCAAAGTTCAAGATAAACGCTTTTATATCATCAGATAATTGATCTGTATTATCTAAATAATCACCTTCCACCAACAATTGATCATTTGAGTTAATCAATATTTTAAAGATGTTTCTCTCGTTAAGAGGAACTTCTGGTGGTGGAATATTCGGGTCTTGCTTCGGCGGAAGGACATTTAGAATACCCTTATCGGAAGCAATCGTAGTGGTAACAAGGAAGAAGATAAGTAACAGGAAGGCAATATCTGCCATAGAACCTGCATTTACCTCTTGACTTGTTCTATTTTTGTTCCTAGCCATTATTTTATTGCCTTATTGAGTTCAGTGAGCACAATACCTACCATTGCTAAGATTGCAAGGAAATAAGTTGAAGCTAGTATAGCACCAACGAATTTAGTAGATGTAGTGGTCATGTTGTACGGGTCAGCTGCAAACTTTGCAGAAACCTCTCCATCAGAAAGGGAGTATGATATAAATATCAATACTACCAATCCAACTACACCTACACCTGTTTTCAACAAGCTCTTAGGATTGTCAAGTGATTTGATCAGCGGCATTACTATTGCCAGGACCACACCAATGCCAATCAAAATGTAGGATAGTGTTAAGAAAATATCTATAGAATCCATATTGATTTTTTGCTTATGTTATAAATAATTAAGAGTTGACACTTTAATCAACAAGTAATTACTTAGTCAATTTATGTCTCACAAGGATGTCTACCAATGTGATAGATGCATCTTCCATGTCATTCACCAAAGAATCAATTTTAGATACACAGTAGTTGTAGAACAACTGTAGGATAATCGCAACGATCAAACCAGCTACTGTAGTCAAAAGGGCGATTTTGATACCACCTGCTACCAATGAAGGAGAGATATCACCTGCTGCTTCAATAGAGTCAAATGCACCAATCATACCAATTACAGTACCCATGAAACCAAGCATTGGAGCTAGAGAGATAAACAAAGAGATCCAAACAAGACCTTTTTCTAGTCTACCCATTTCCACGGAACCGTAAGCAATGATTGATTTTTCTACCATTTCGATACCTTCTGAGTATCTCATCAAGCCTTGGGTAAAGATAGAGGCTACAGGACCTTTAGTGCTCTTAGTTACATCTTTTGCAGCTTCGATACCACCTTGTTCTAGTGCTTCTTCTACTTTAGCCAACAATTTCTTAGTGTTGGTAGTTGAAAGGTTCAATGTTACAATTCTTTCAAGCGCAACAGCAAGACCTAAAATCAAACAGATCAATACTGGAGTCATGTAAGTTGGATCACCTTCAATGAACTTTTCTTTGATTACTTGGTGAAATCCTTTTTCTTCCTCGATAATTTCATCATCGACGATAGTCGGAGCAACTTCTTCTGCTTCAACGACTTCAGTTTCAACTGCTGCAGAATCTTGATCTGCTTCTTGTGCTTTCGAGATAACCGGAGATAAAAGGATTCCGGATAGCATGAATAAAGCGATTAACTTTTTCATAATGTAGATTTTAATAGACTTTAAATAAAGGTTAAACGGTTTCTAATTTTAATATTGAGATTTTAAAGTTATCATTTTTTCAATTCAAAATGCAAGGGATTGCTTCATATTTTTTTGAGAAAATAATTACTCTAGGCTTTTTTAGAATCGCTTCGCAAGCTAAATTATCCAATATGAAGTAATTAGACAATTTATGTGAAAGGAGATAAACTAAAGTAAGTGGGTTATTTCAGTTATTGATGATGGTATTGCTCTCCTCACTCCTGACCAACTATAATTTCCCTGTAGGATATATATTCGATAAAGAATTTTTTCACAGACTCAAATTTAACTAAATATTATTTAGAAAGTCAAGGTTCTTAAAAAGAATTTAAACTTAGTTGGTATGAATAATCTTTATTGCGCTTGAATCATTTGTTATGGAGCAAATCCGCGTGGTAAATAGATAGCATCTAATAGAATATACCCCAAGTGCTCTTCTTAAGTGGCTTTATGTCTAATTGATATCTAATCTAATTTATGTTTGATATGGATTTGATATGGCGTTGATACGGACTTGATACGGAGTTAATACTTGTTTATATAGGATAATCGTCAAATTATCATCTACTTAGAGACTAGCTAAGCACTCAGGAGATATGGCTGTATAAATAGGGGAAAGGAAAAAGGGGAAAGGTTAAAGACGACGAATTTAGCGGTGGTAGCCCAGAAGCGGGCTAAATCATTATTAGCCCTCACTTTGGTTAAAGATGAATTTTTAATCTAAGTTCCACACTTCACGAGTTTTTAAAGCAATTCACTAACAATTTAAAAGAATTGAATCAAGATCTAGACTTCCCTTTCCCCAGGAGTTTTTAGCTTTAGGGAAACAAAAAATCACTTTTCTGTTCAATTACACTCAAGTTTGATCAAAAATACCCTGTTATGGGTATTTTATTGTTAAAGATAAGGCTGTACTTTTAGTAAGTAGATAATTGAAGTATCAACAATCTGTCGTGTCATAGTTATACTTTACGGTAATAGGCAAGTGGCCTTGACAACTTCTAAATTTTATTTAGCCCATTTAAACCATTAAAAAACTCGAATAAAACATTCGCTTGTTATCCTACATGCAAATCTACTAAGCGAATGTTCTTAGCGGGTTATATAGGTTAGTGGCTACTTTTAAGAAAACAGAAACAATAAAACAAATAAGTATGAAAACAAGTAAAACTTTCCTCTTATGCATTACGACATTAATGTTGGCGCTAAACTCAACTTTTGCACAAACAAATAGTGTCAATCTTAACAACGTCATGACTGAAATTTCAGAAGTGTTAAACGAACTTGAAAACAGTTCATCACTTCCAGCTCCAGGTGAAGTTATAGTAACTCTTTTAACTGAAAATTCCTCAGAATCAAATGTAGGATTAAAAGTTTTGATTTTTAAAGTTGGACGCAAATGGAATAGAGCTGAATCTAACGAAATGAAATTCAAATTCACTATTGCACCAAAAGAAGGGATTGATAAAGTAGACATAAAAAAGCAATTATCTGAAATAATTAGAGATGCAATCAATCAAGTGAATAATGCTTCCAACCCAAATCTACTCTTAAAAGAGTTTAGTGTTAAAATATCTTTTACACTTGAAAAGTCAAATTCAGCATCAGGTGAGTTTGAATTATCTCCTGTAACACCGTCTGCAAGTAGAAGTACAAAAAAGAAAGCTGTTCATACAATTGAAATAGTATTTAATAAACAACAATAAAAAGGGTAGCCGAAAACCCAACAGAGTAGGCATTCAAATAAAATTTTAAGGAAATGGAAAAACAAAAAGATTTAGAACTGTCTTCACAAAAGACAACTTCAACATTAAAATAAATTGCAAGTTTGGACTTTACACCCTGCTACAAATTAGCGGAACCGCTTGACGAAAGTTCAAAATTGCTCGCAGAATTTATTTAAGACCCTAATGGAGTAGCAAAACGTGAAGTGGATTACACACCTACTCCCGGTTTTCATATTCACTTTATGAACGAAAGATTAAAGCTTTTAACACCAGAAAGTAATGCTGATGCTCTTTTGTTACCTAAACAAATGATGAAGTTTGGTCAAGAATTGAAATTAGAAGTGGTGTCAGCAATAAATGTTTATTTAATTGCTGTACCTGTAACATTAATCCAAAATAAAAAACAGCCACTAACAGCCGCTTTGCGGTGGCAGTAATTTTAAAAACCGCAATTAAGACAAAATGAGTAACGACAATTTTTTCAGTAAATCAAATATTTATCCGACAATATGGGCAATAATTGTTGGACTTCTTGCTTTTATTAGCGGACTATTTTGGAAGGGTATTACTGGACCTGATGAAGTAGTTGTCTTAAATAAAGGGAGTGAAAAAGATACTACTGTGACAATCATTCAATTTAAACCTGATCAAGAGTACTTTGAAAACCTAACTAAAATGACTTCTAAGTCGGTTAAAAAGCAATTTGCATCAACCCAACCTGCTCAGAAAAAAGAAGCAATTGATTCATTGACTTTGGAAATAGCTAGGGATTACCAACTGAAGTTTGACTCTTTGAGACTTAAAATATCAGAAAATCGACAACCGTTAATAGACAATACAATTACTTCAATACCTTCAAGTGAAACAAAAGGTAATAACTCTAAATTACAAAGACCACTATTCAGACTACCTGCAATTGTCGAAGGTTACGTTGAAGGAAAATCAAATTCCTTCGCTACAATTTCAATGAATACGAGCGAGTTCAAACGAAAAGACAAAGTTGAAATCAGCGTTGACTTTTTCAATAATTCTACATTAGACAAAATAACTCCATTATTTATAGATATTGTTGAGCCAAAGACTGAGAACAGTGTTTACCAAATATGGAGTGAACAATACGAAATAAAGGAGTTGAGAAATGTTATATCCTTTTCGGCAGATTTTAAACGAGGAAAATATATATTAACAATTGGGTTTTACTTGAAAGATGAGTTAAATCAAAAATATCCAGTTAGATATGCAAGAAAGTATAACATAGAAATAAAATAAGTACTGCCAACAGCACCTACCTAAAAGTGGCGATTCAGTGGTTAAATAAAGCTTTGTGCTGGGCTGACACTGAAGTACTCCGAAATCGCCACCTAAGGGTAGCTCCAAAACGTTAAATTATACCCTCAAATCTACCCTAACTCAAAACAAAAAATCCTAACAAACTGTTTTTCAGTAAGTTAGGATTTTATTTTGCAGAGAGGAAGGGATTCGAACCCTCGACACCCTCACGGGTATACACGCTTTCCAGGCGTGCTCCTTCAACCACTCGGACACCTCTCTTTTTGTCCCGAAAACATGCATAAAAATCTTATCCATGTCTATTCGGACTGCAAAGAAAATTATAAAACTTAGCCTAAACAAACTTTATCCTACATTTCCCGAATTATATATTCTTCCTGAACCTCACATTTACTCAAAGTAACTGTATGCTAATAAGATAAGTAAAACTCTACTTTATCTGTATTGTGCCGTTTACAGGAATCTGCTTAGTTCTGCGCGGTCAAAGACATCTCACCCGCAATCGGCGTAATCAGCTTCCGTCTTACTTCCGCATCGCTGCTTTCATTGGCAAGCAAAAACATCATCTTGGTAATCGCTGCTTCTGTTGTGATATCTCCTCCACTCAGTACGCCTATTCGCTTCATATCTTTACTGGTCTCGTAGCGTCCTTGGATGACACGCCCTCCATTGCATTGGGAGACATTGAGGATGATTAAGCCTTTCTTCACGGCTTTTTCCATGGATTCGATAAACCAAGATTCGCTTGGGCTATTGCCTGAACCATAAGTCTCCAAGACCACCCCTCGCAAACCCTCGATTTCAAAACAACTGTCTATGATTTTCTGCGTGATCCCTGGAAAAAGTTTCAGGACCATCACCCGATTGTCCAAGCGATTGAAATATTTTAGTTTTTTCCCTTCTTCAAATGGCTTGATCGAGGCATAATTGTAATCAATGATGATTCCCGACTCTGCCAATGCAGGATAATTCTCCGACTCGAAAGCATCAAAATGGACACTTTGCACCTTCTTGGATCTGTTTCCACGAAGGAGCATGTGGTTGAAGAAAATACAGACTTCCGGCACAATCGGCTTTCCATTGGCTTTTGCCATCGCTATTTCCAGAGAGGTCATTAAATTTTCCCTAGCATCAGACCTCATGGCAGAGATAGGAAGCTGTGCTCCTGTAAAAATCACAGGCTTACTGAGTCCTTTGAGCATGTAGCTCAGCATAGACGCTGAATAAGCCATGGTATCTGTTCCATGAAGGACCACAAAACCGTCATAGCTGTCATAATTTTCATAAATGATATAAGCCATATCCACCCAATGACTCATGTTGACATTGGAGGAATCAATGGGTTCCGGAAAAGAAATCACCGTAATGGCCGCATTCATGCTGGTCATCGTAGGAATTTTGTCCAAAATCTGTCCGAAATTGAAAGGAACCAAGGAGCCACTGTCATCATACGCCATTCCAAGCGTTCCTCCGGTATAGATGATCAAAACGGAAGAGGTGATTTCGCTTTTGGCGGCAGTATTGAGTCTTACGATCTTATAATTCATGGTTGAAATTATGGAATATAAGTTTGGTATTATTTTGGGTTATGCGAGAGACTTCCTCCAAGTTAGTCTCAAATATATCAGCTACCCGCTGAGCGATAAGAGGAATATAAGCTGGAGAATTTCTTTTTCCACGATGTGGAACGGGGGCAAGATAAGGACCATCGGTCTCAAGCACCAAATGTTCAAGGCCAATTTCTGGTAAAACTTTATCTAAGCCTCCATTTTTGTAGGTCGAAACACCTCCAATGCCAAGTAAAAACCCCATTTCCGTGATTTGTTTGCCTTGCTCAGCCGAACCTGTGAAGCAATGGAAAATCCCCCGAAGATCTTCTCCTTGCATTTCTTTGATGATCTCAATCGTCTCATCCATAGAATCCCTGCAGTGTAGGATAAGAGGCCACTTTTTATCCTTTGCCCATTGTATCTGAATGCGAAGCGCTTCTTTTTGTTGTTCGAAAAATGTCTTATCCCAGTACAAATCCAATCCAGTCTCTCCTATTCCAGCAAATTCTCTTTTGTTGATCCAGTCCTCCATGATATAGAGATCCTTTTCGAAATCTTTGGTGACATCACAGGGATGCAAACCCATCATAGGTAGGCAAGTGGTAGGATGCTTCAACTCCACTTCCAGCATGGCATCAATTGTCTCTACATCTACGTTAGGCATATAGATTTTCTCCACTCCTGCTTCAAAGGTCTGTCTGATGACATCTTCTCTGTCCGAATCGTATTTTGATGAGTAAATGTGGGCGTGGGTATCTGAGAATGGGTGGAGCATCTTTAATTTTAGATTGTAGATTGTAAATTTTAGATTGTAGATTTTAGAATTTAGATTTTTGGTAAAACCACAAAGGACACAAAGATATCTTATGCGGTTTTATTGTCATGTGGAATGAATGTGAGATGTCTCTTTTTGATCTTAGATTGTAGATTTCAGATTTTAGATTTTAGATTGTAGATTTTTGGTAAAACCACAAAGGACACAAAGATATCTTATGCGGTTTAATTGTCATATCGAACGAATGTGAGATATCTATTTTTGATCTTAGATTGTAGATTTCAGATTTTTGATCTTAGATTGTAGATTTCAGATTTTTGATCTTAGATTTTAGATTTTAGATTTTTGGTAAAACCACAAAGGACACAAAGATATCTTATGCGGTTTTATTGTCATATCGAACGAATGTGAGATGTCTCTTTTTGATCTTAGATTGTAGATTTCAGATTTTTGATCTTAGATTTTAGATTGTAGATTTTAGATTTTAGATTTTAGATTGTAATGGGAGAATTCTAGAAATTTCGAGACTGTTTGAAATGTGATGAATATTTAAATCCAAAGGCTCAATCCACTCCAGAATTTTTCAATCCACAGCAGCAGAGCTTAGTATTTTCTACCTTTCCAATCGGTCTTGGAGGGCCAAAAATAATAAAGTATCGTCGTCCAAGCTGTGAAAAGGTAATATATTTCAAAAATCAACAGGTAAAACAAATTGATTTTTTGCCCGATTTTCTTTTTGAGTTGATAGATGAAATAGGACTGAAGTGTCCACTTGGTAATCCAAAACAACCAGCCTAACCACGCATAATTATAGATCAAAAGTATCACAAGAGGCAGAAATAGCGCTTGCAGTCCCAAAAGCATCTTGATCAAAAAAGGCAACTTCATCGCACCATACATCCATCTTTTTCTTTGTTCCCAAAGACTTCCCCAAGAAGGTTGGGCGTTCGTCAAGATCAAATTCCCACTGCTAACTTGATGACAACCTGCAAAATCCTTTTCTTGAATTGCACGTGCAATTTCAAAATCTTCTGTCAGTGAAAAATTAACATTTTCAAATCCTCCAACAGCATCATAAGCCTTTTTACTGATGAGCATGTTGTTTCCCATCGTGGTCACTGAGATTCCGAGGTCAGAAAGTACTTTGATCATTCCCAAAGAAAAAATCCAGTCTAAGTCCTGTAAGACTGAAAATAAGCTTTTGTGTTTGATGGAAGTCACACCTGTGACAAAACCTGCTTGGCTGCCAAGTGCAGCGGCAGTCATTTCTTTTGCCCAAGACTTTGGAACAATACAGTCTGCATCGGTAAAAAGCAAAAACTCGCCCGTTGCGAATTTTACCATTTGTGCTAGCGCATTGGCCTTTCCATTGATTTTTTTGGGGAATTGATTTTCCTGAATTTCACATAACTGTGCCTGAGGGTTTTCTTCAATCCAAGATTGAAGAATCTCTTTTGTTCGGTCGGTGCTGTTATCATCTCCGAGAAGGATTTGGAGCTTATCTTTCGGATAGTCCAAGCTACCCAAAGCCTCAAGACAGGAAGGGAGGTGAGTCGCTTCATTTCGAGAAGGAATCAAGATTGAAATTAAAGGGAAGTCTTTGATTTCAGACTTGGAGAAATTTCTAAAATTAGTTTGTAAAAATACCACCAAAAATAAATTCTGGGACAAAAGTAACATTACACCAATCAGTTCAATTGCTATCATATAAGAGTGGCTGTTTCGAAGCCAGATTCATGAATAAAATTCAAATACGAAGGTAGAACCTCTCTGATGATGGTTTTTGTTTTGATTTGATCATGAAAAACAATTAAAGATCCATTTTGAGTGTATTTGATGGATTTTTGAAGGCATTTTTCGGGAGACAAGTTCTGATCATAATCTCCAGAAAGCACATCCCACATGATGACTTCAAATTCTGAACTGAGTGCTTGGTATTGACTCTTGGTGATTCGCCCATAAGGAGGCCTGAAGATATTTGTCTTGACTTCAAGGACTTCCTCCAATATGGATTGGCATTCTTTCACCTCTTTCAAATAAATATGATCTGACGTTTTGTAGCCATTGACATGATGAAAAGTATGGTTTCCAATTGCGTGGCCTCCGTCTTTTACCGCTTTCGCTAAATCTGGATTTTTCTTGACATTGTCCCCTACCATAAAAAAAGTCGCTTTCATCTCGAAACGCTCTAATTCATTGAGAACAAAATCTGTCACTTCGGGAACCGGACCGTCATCAAAAGTCAGATAGATTTTCTTTTCAGACCTGTCCTTGTGCCAAGTGTAATGCTTGAATAGTTTGGGGATAAAAGTAGGAACATGGTGAATGACCATAGGCTATGCAAATCTTAGGCTCAGCAGCGTGATGTCGTCCATTCTTTCTACACCATTGGAAAACCGCTCCAGTTCTTTAAAAAAGGCTTCATGAAAGACATCGGGGTCCACGCATAAATTCGTCTTCACATATTTTTCAAAACGCTCGTCACCGTACTCTTCATCTTTGTCGTTGAAGTTTTCAGTCAGTCCATCTGTATAAAGATGAAGGCTGAATTTTTTCAGATGGTCTCTTTCTCCAATTTCTAAAAATGGGAGATTTTCAAAAGCACCTAAAATCGTCGTGCCCGCACCCAAAGATTCGCTTCTCATTTCACCCTCCCAACATAACACGGGTGGATTATGACCTGCATTGACATATTTGAGTTTCCTCGTCTTATAATTATAGTGTCCGAGAAAGAAAGTGATGAATCTTTCTCCTCCTGTATTTTCAAAAATGGTGTAATTCAATTGCTCCACAATCATCTTCAGATCTGAGGAACTTCTCAATAAGGTACGCAGTGCTGCTTGGAAATTTGACATCAACAAAGCTGCTGGCATACCTTTTCCAGAAACGTCAGCTATGCAGAAGAATACTTCATCTTCTGATTTTTGGATCAAATCGTAGTAATCACCTCCTACAGTAGAATGTGGAATATACGTCACTTTGGCCTTGAGCTTCCCATTTTGAGGGAGATTGGAGGGAAAAAGCATGCGCTGAACATTCGATGCAATTTCGACTTCTTTTTTCAATCGCTCCTGCTCTAATTGTCTCCTTGCAAATCGCTTGTTTTCCAATGCAACCACGAGGATATTTGTTAAGGCTTGCGTGAAGTCTAGATCCAATTCACCTCTATCATCTTTTTTCCTTAAAAACAAAATGGCTAGCATTTTATCCTTGTGATAAACGGGTAGGTATGTTTCCAATTCACTGAAGGAATAGCCTTCCTCCACTTCAATATTCAATTCCCCGCTTGTCTTATCATCCCTTACCTTATCCATAGGGATGATTTCAGGAATTGGGGATTTGATTCCGTGGGCAATATTTTGCTTGTACACATTCTGATCGACTACATAGAGCAAAAGCGAACGGATATTCAAATGCACCAAACAGGTGAATTTGAATATATTCAAGAGCACTGAGGAAGTTTTGTTTTCATTGATCGCTTGTGTGATTTCCAACAAAGCCTTCAGCTCGAGTTCCTTTCTTTGATATTTTACTGTCTCTGTAGTCAATTCTAGATTATAAAGCATTGTGATTCATCAAGCCCTTTTTTGTAGCCAAATAATAAAGATCCTTTCCTTTGGCTTTTAGATCGATTTGATCAAAAACCTCATCATCTGGCTCCAACAAGCATTTGATATACTGTTTTTCAAAAAGAGATTGCAATGTAACCAAAAGCTGATCGTCCTCCCAGCCCAAAGTCTCTTTTAAATAACTATAAGGCTGCACAAAATACAATTCATCCAGTAAGTCAAACTCATTATTCGTCATGATAGCACAAATTTATTAGCTAAATTATACCTTTTCAGGCTAGCAAAATAGGTATTTGGTAAATTTAAGCAAGAAATGATTTTTTATAATTATCCGCAATGACGGCTTTATGTATTTTCACCATTTTAAGTCTTGCAAATAATCGTCAAAATCCGATGTCCAATAGACAACGGCTATTTCAAATATAATATTTACATTTTTTGAAATAGCGAAAGGTACGAAGGCTGTAAATAATGCTTATGTTAATTTGTAAAATCAGCTTCTTCCCTTCCATTTATAATTGCCAAAAACAGCTCCAAGAGCAACTCGCAAAACATAAAATGGGTGTATTAAGCTGGTATAGCAGAAATCAAGGAAATTTAATCTGAGTAAATACACCTTCGTAACTTTGCTGAGCGAAACAAACTCCATACTCATTTTTAAGCTCCATGTAATCAAAAAAGCCACTACCCCTTCAAGTCCATACGAAAAGGGCAATATAAAACTGACTATCCAAAATAATTGAAGTAAGGCAGGAAGAAGGGCTGAGAGAAAGTGTAGATAATTGTGCGATTTGTATTTTGATGCCCATCGAATCCTTTGAGAAAATAACTCATCCCAATTTTTTGCAGCATTTGTCAAGACCAAGGATTCTTTTCCATTTGCATAAGTGATGGCCTCAGCTCCAAATTCATCGCTTATTTTTTTCATTAGAAATTCATCGTCCCCTGACAAAACATTTCTATTCCCTTGGTATCCATTTACTTTTTGAAATGCCTGCTTTCTGTAGGCTAGATTGGCTCCACTACACATCAGTGGATTTTGATGGGCTATCGCATATTGCGTTACCAAGAGTATGCTGCTCCACTCAATTTGCTGAAAGCGTTGAAAAGCTGTATTCCGTTCTTTTGTCATCACAGGACCTGCTACCATTTGAATAAGAAGATTCTCAAAATGAGCCATCTTGTGTTTGATCCAGGTAGGCGGCAGTTCGCAATCCGCGTCCGTAGTAAAAACAAAATCACTTGGAGCATGCTTTATCGCTGTTTCGATAGCCGCTTTTTTACCTTTCCCCTCAGCCTGAATCAAATGATGATCGAAACGTAAGTTTTTAGAATTCAACAATTCATTTAGAACTACAACAGATGCATCCTCAGAGTGGTCATTAACCCAAAGTATTTCTAAGTGATCATAATTTAAGTTTTCAATAGACTCAAAAATCTTTTTCAGTTTATCAGCCTCATTTCTAAAGGGCACGATTAAAGTAACTTGCTCATTTGATTGGGCTATGGGATTGTTTTCGCCCTGACCTCTCCACGATTTGGAGAGAATCGAAAGAATGAAAGCATAAACTATCCCAATGATCAGGTAAAATATGAGCATGAATTCAATTAAATTGCATCGATGAGTAAAGAAGAGAAAAAAGAGGGAAAGGAAAAAATAATTCTAGGCATTGACCCAGGCACCAATGTGATGGGCTATGGATTGATTCTGATCGTGGGTAAAAAATATTCTTTGATTCAGTTTGGGGTGATTCATCTGAAGAAATATGCTTCACATGAATTGAAGTTGAAGAAGATTTTTGAACGAGTGACTGGTATCATAGAAGAATTTCATCCTGATACTGTTGCCTTAGAGGCACCATTTTATGGAGAAAATGTACAGTCCATGCTCAAATTGGGGAGATCTCAAGGCGTGGCGATGGCAGCTGCTTTGGCTAGAGAAATCCCGATTACGGAGTATTCTCCAAAAAAAGTCAAGCAATCCGTGACAGGTAATGGCAATGCTTCTAAGGAGCAAGTAGCTGAAATGATCAAGACATTGCTACAAATCAAAGAAATCCCTAAGCTCCTGGATGCGACTGACGCCTTGGCTGTGGCGCTTTGTCATCATTTTCATGATGGAAGAATTCAGACTAGGGGAAGAAATGCAGGCTGGAAGTCATTTTTAGAAGAAAACCCAGACCGAGTCAAAGGTCTCAAATAAAAAAAGCTGCTCGATTTTCATCAAGCAGCTTTTTGTTAATTCGTGATTTTTTTTGATTAGAAACTATATCCTAAAGATACTTTAAAACCTCTGTTATAGATCTTAGCATCAGAATCTTTAAATACTGGTGAGGTACCAAAATCATAACTTCCCTGTAAATTGAGTCCTTTTGGTAGATTGTAACCAACACCTACTACTATACCTAAATCAGTTTTAGTAATCGCTTCTGTGTCATAGGCGTAAGTAGTTCCGAAAAAATCACCTTCAAATGTAGATGAAACTAGGAACGAGGCTTGAGGACCACCAAAGATGTTTAATCCATCAGTTACGTACAATCTAAGTAACAAAGGAACATCTACATAATTCAATACAGATCTCGTATCTGCAAAATTATCATTTTGCGAACCTTTCACAGAATAATACACACCTGGCTCAATCGCTATTCTTGATCCTAAGAATAAATTGGTGTAAACACCTGCATGAAAACCTGCTCTATTGGTATAGTCATTATTTGAAGCATCTTCGCCTCCAAAATTGAAGAAGTTCACTCCTCCTCTCACTCCGAATCCACCTGCGGCATCACTTCTTTGAACACTCTGCGCTTGAATATCAAATGTAAACAAGGCAATAACAGCTAATAATAAAATGGATTTTTTCATAGTAAATAATAATTGGTTTATAGGGGTAGAGTTACGAAGATCATGCCAAAAAAAAGACCTGAGTGCTAACACCCAGGTCTTGTAACATTTATCAAAATTCATTTAATCGCTTATTTTCTTATCCACGTAGCTAGAATTCATAATTCCCAGCGCTCCCATGTACTTCAAGTTGAATTTAACCAGATCACCTACTTTATATTTTTTGGTATTAAGTCCCAAATTGAGGATAATCATATCCGAACTTGCTCCCAAAATTTCGAATTCACCATCTTCAGGTAGAAGGTATTTCGGATCAACATCCAATAAGCCAATATCCAAAATAGCTCTAAATGATGATTTTCCGTAGAGGGACTGATCGATTTCTACGATCTCACCTTGGGGATTTGCGGCTAGTGCCCCAGAGGGAAGCAAAGGTTTCTCTTGCATTTCAATAATTTCGGCATACAATTCAAAAACATCTGCATTCATCCCATCGATGAGTTTCTCTTCAAATAGATCAATACCAAAGTATAGCGTTTCCCCTATCCGGAAATGATTAACACCTTTGGGTAATTGTTGGTGTAACATCAAAGGAATCGTCACCGATGTTCCCGCAGAAACCCATGGGATTTTCTTATTGAATTTGAGTTCGATAATCTGCTTATAGAGTGATAGCTGAATTAACTTGTCAGAAGAAGGCATAACGCCATTCAAGCAATTAAGATTGGTGCCAAGTCCTACTACTTCAATATTTGGTAATTCAAAGATGGAGGCATAGAAGTCAATCAAATGATCTCCCATCACCCCCTCACGCAGATCGCCAGTCTCCACCATGATGATGATTTTATGCTTTCTTTTCTGCTTGACAGCCTCTTCACTGATCCATTTTATGGTCGTCAATTCACTATTGAGACTTACATCTGCATACATCACCATTTTCTCAATATTCCTTTTCGAAGGTGGCTTGATATATACTGTTTGCACATCCGGATTGATTTCTTTGACTTTCGCCAAATTACTAATTCTCGAATCGTGAATTTCTCTTACTCCTAAGTCTATTAATTCTTTCAAATAGGCTCTATTACCACAAAAGATTTTGGATACAACGCCCCAAGAAATATCTTGAGAATCAAATAAATTACTCAAGTAGTCGAAGTTCTGTTTTAATTTCCCTCTGTGTAAATTTAAAAATGCCATTTTTTTTGTTATTTGGTTAATCTCATTTCGAGATATTTATTTGTAAAGCCAAGACTTTCATAAAGCCTTTTCGCAGGATTATCAGGTTCCACATGAAGTGCTATATTTCCATTGGCCATGTTGATTGCTGTTTGCATCAACTTTTTCCCTACCCCTTTTCCTCTTTGTGAGGCATCTACAGCGATATAAACAAGGATATTTTCAGGAATATAGCCTGACATGCCCGTTCTATTCATAATCACAGCCCCTACAATATGATCATTTTCTCGAGCCATTACTGTAAAACCTCCTTTGTCAACTGCCTGATCTAAGGCATAATCAAGACATTTCATGATATCTGCATGTGGGTCTCCGTACTGTTCTAGATGGGTGAATAAGAAGTCTGCAATTTCTTTTTTCTGTAAATATGTAGCATGATCAATTGCCGAAAGTGTTTCTATTTTGAGCATTTTATATAATTTAATTTTGAATTTTTCTTTTTCTAAGCTTAATAACAAGCAAAAACG
Organism: Belliella aquatica; assembly: GCF_014637795.1. GTDB lineage: Bacteria > Bacteroidota > Bacteroidia > Cytophagales > Cyclobacteriaceae > Belliella > Belliella aquatica. The sequence continues at coordinate 16,044 of NZ_BMFD01000024.1, forward strand.
TTGCTAAAGAAGCAAAAACACCGAAAAAATTTGGATCAAGCTCCAAAGGAAGTGCTATATCGATCAAACTTAATATTGCAGTTGTAAAACCTCCGACGAGCATGGCTGACATTGCGGCAGTAGGATCATGCATTTTTGTAAAAAGGCCAAACAGTACTGGAATCAATAATCCCGACACCATAAATGCATAAGAGTATAACATCAGCTCCAGTACATTGGTCATTTGGAGGGCAACAACTAGGGCTATCACCCCTAGGATAAGTGTAAAAAGTTGCGAGTATCTGATTTGAGTTTTTTCTGTTTTTTTGTTCAGCCACCTCCCGAAAATATCTGTACTCAAATTCCCTGAAGCTGCCATCAAGCAAGAATCTGCGGTGGACAAAACTGCTGAAAAGTATGCTGCCATCATTAATCCCAATAAACCAGAAGGAAGAATAGTCCGAAGTAAGATTGGCAAACCCATTTCGGGGTCCAAAGTCTCCAAATCAAAGATTAGCAAATCTTGCTCAAAAGCAACCCTAGACAATAAACCTAGGGAAACTCCCATAAAAGCCATAATTGGCCATTCAAAAAGACCGGCAATAAACCAAGCTTTTTTGGCTGAGGCAGTATCACGACTAGCAAAGATCCTTTGGTATAAAGTCATTCCTATAAACCAAATCGGCAAAATGGTAATCCCCCAATTTGCGAAATCCTGCCATCTGAGGTTTGTCAAAGTAAAAAACTCATTGGGTAGCGTCTCCTTAATTACTTCCCAACCTCCTACATGGAAATAGGCAAATGGAAGACCTATAAAAATAAAACCGAGCATTAATATAATCCACTGTAAAGTATCTGTATAAATAACAGCTTTTAACCCACCTAAAACAGTGTAGACTACTGCTATTACACCCATAATCCAAAGTGCTTGATTGATTTCTAGCTCTTCAAAAGTACCCGATGCTAATTTTGCGCCTGCTAATAATTGTGAGGATGTAAAGCCTAGATAACCAATCAAACAAATAACAGCGGCAACTATGCCTACTTTTTTATCAAAAAGATGTTTGAAGATTTGTGGGAAGGTATAGAACTCAGCAAAAGCTTTGTCTTGTTTTACTCTTGGGATCAAAAAAACGGCTGCAAGCCATGCTCCCAACAATCCTGTAAAAAGCATCCAACTGCCTGAAAGCCCCATTACGAAGCCTAACCCTCCGAGCCCGACAGAGAACCCTCCACCTACATCTGTAGCGACAACAGAAAGCCCTATATGCCAACTGCCGATATCTCTACCTCCGACGTAATAATCATCTTGATTTTTATTCTTACGCATGAAATAGTATCCTACTCCCAGCATAATTAACATGTACCCGACAAATATGCCTAGGTCTATGTAGTGCATCAGTTTCCTTTCTTCTTGGTTTACAAATAGATTAAATTAATTGATATGATGATTCGCAATGATACCAGTATGTAATTTTACCATGAATGATCTTGTGAATAATTATCAATTGAGCGAACAAGTGTCAGCGGCTAACGATCCACAGCAATCAATAGAAATTTGAGTTTATTTTGAGTAGCTACTGGTGTAGAAGCGAAAACACATATTGCTTGATCTTTAAAGATACTTATAAATGAACTAGGCAAAAAGTTCCAAGGCATCTAATCTAAATATTATAAGAATATTGAAAGTGTAAGTTCTTATAATAATATAAGACTGTCCGCAATGACATCTGTTGTGAATATTTTAATTGCAATCATATGGCTTGTCCTCAGTCAACAGGCCACAGCTGATTGAAATGAACTTCATGCTAAATTATGAATGACTTGTTTTCTGAATACATATTGATTCAATCTAGTCAGTCCTACAAAAAAAAAGAGCCGGGTTGACCGGCTCTTTTCATCTTTTATACTTAGTTCTTTAAACTGAATCGCTACTTACTACCGCTGAGAAGTATTCTCTGTTCATTCTTGCGATGTTTGTAATACTGATTCCCTTTGGACATTCCGCTTCGCAAGCACCTGTATTAGTACAAGCACCGAAACCTTCAGCATCCATTTGAGCAACCATTTTTTCAGCTCTGATTTTTCTTTCTACCTGTCCTTGAGGCAATAATGCCAATTGGGAGATTTTAGCAGAAGTGAAAAGCATTGCTGAAGCATTTTTACAAGCAGCTACACATGCTCCGCAGCCAATACACTGTGCAGCATCCATGGCCAAATCAGCAATTGATTTAGGAATCGGGATCTCGTTCGCATCAGGCACACCACCTGTATTTACAGACACATATCCACCTGCTTGGATGATTCTATCAAAAGCTGATCTATTCACAACCAAATCTTTCAATACTGGAAAGGCTTTAGCTCTCCATGGCTCAATCGTGATCACATCTCCATCACTAAAAGATCTCATGTGAAGCTGACAAGTAGTTGTCTGCTGAGGGCCATGTGGCTTTCCATCTATATAAAGGGAACACATTCCACAGATACCTTCTCTACAATCATGATCGAAATGAACAGGATCTTCACCTTTTGTGGAAAGATCTTCATTCAATACATCAAGCATTTCAAGAAAAGACATGTCTTCTGAAATACCTGAAATTTTATATTCTTTAAATCCGCCTTGGTCAGCGGTATTTTTCTGTCTCCAGACTTTTAAGGTTAAATTCATAACTTTAATGAGTTTAGTGCTTTTAAATTACTTGTAACTTCTTTGGGTCAACTTGACATTTTCGAATTCAAGAGGCTCTTTGTTCAATTCTTCCTCTTGTCCTTCACCCAAGAATTTCCATGCAGAAACAAAAGCGAAGTTTTCATCATCTCTTAAGGCTTCACCTTCTGGAGTTTGATACTCTTCTCTGAAGTGACCTCCACAAGATTCGTTTCTACTCAAGGCATCATCCACCATCAATTCACCTAATTCTAAGAAATCAGCAACTCTATTGGCTTTTTCTAAGGATTGATTCAACTCTTCGTTGCCACCTAACACGTTTACGTTAGACCAAAACTCCTTTTTCAATTCTTTAATCATGGCCTTGGCTTTTGTCAGACCCTCTTCGGATCTTGCCATTCCACAATAATCCCACATGATTTTACCTAACTTTTTGTGGAAGAAATCTACAGTCTTTTCACCTTTGATACTTAAAAGTTTTTCGATTCTTTCGCTTACCTCTACCTCAGCTTTCTTGAATTCAGGATGATCAGGTGATATTCTCTCGTTGGAGTTTTGAGCTAAGTAGTCTCCTATAGTGTAAGGAATCACAAAGTATCCGTCAGCCAAGCCTTGCATCAAAGCAGAAGCTCCTAATCTGTTTGCTCCATGGTCAGAGAAATTTGCTTCTCCTAAAGCATAAAGTCCAGGGATAGTGGTCATCAAATTGTAATCTACCCAAAGTCCGCCCATAGTATAATGAACTGCTGGATAAATCATCATTGGCACCTGATAAGGGTTATCGCCAGTAATTTGCTGATACATATCAAATAAGTTACCATACTTAGCCTTGATCGTATCTTCACCGTCTCTTTTGATTGCATCTCTGAAATCTAAGAATACCGCTTCACCAGTTTCATTTACGCCGCGACCTTCGTCACATACATATTTTGCATTTCGAGAAGCAACGTCACGAGGCACTAAGTTACCAAAGGAAGGATATTTTCTTTCTAAGAAGTAATCTCTGTCTTCTTCTTTGATGTCATTAACCTTGATTTGACCTTTTCTTAGTTTTTCAGATATTTCTTTTGTTGCAGGAACCCACACTCTACCATCATTTCTCAAAGACTCAGACATCAATGTCAATTTGGACTGATGATCACCTGAAACAGGAATGCAAGTAGGGTGGATTTGCGTGAAAGAAGGGTTTGCAAAATATGCACCTTTCTTGTGAGCTCTCCAAGCAGCGGTCACGTTAGAACCCATTGCATTGGTGGACAAGAAAAATACGTTTCCATATCCTCCAGTACAAAGTAATACTGCGTGAGCGCTGTGCGATTCAATGGCACCGGTCACGAGATTTCTAGTTACAATGCCTCGAGCTTTTCCATCTACCGTCACCACATCCATCATTTCAGTTCTTGGATAAAGCTTCACTTTACCATTAGCAACTTGTCTACTCAAAGCAGAGTAAGCACCAAGTAGCAATTGCTGACCTGTTTGGCCTTTCGCATAAAAAGTTCTTGAAACCTGCGCTCCGCCGAATGATCTGTTTGCCAATAAGCCACCATATTCTCTTGCGAATGGTACACCTTGAGCGACACACTGATCAATAATATTAACAGAAACTTGTGCTAGACGATATACATTACCCTCTCTTGCTCTGTAGTCACCTCCTTTGATCGTATCATAAAATAGTCTGTAAACAGAATCTCCGTCATTTTGATAATTTTTTGCTGCATTGATACCTCCTTGGGCAGCGATGGAGTGTGCACGTCTTGGGCTATCTTGGAAGCAAAATGCTTTCACATTGTATCCAAGTTCTGCAAGAGATGCTGCTGCAGACGCACCTGCTAAGCCAGTACCTACAACGATCACATCATATTTTCTTTTGTTGGCAGGATTGACCAACTTCACGTTAAATTTATGGTTAGTCCATTTTTCAGCTAATGGACCTTCTGGTATTTTTGAATCAAGTATCATCGATTTGTTGATTTTAATTTCATTAATCAATTAACAATATTATTGGCAACTAGTTTTGAAAAAACATTACCAAGGGTATCAACGCAAATAATGCGGGTATCAAAATCGAAAATATTAAACCAACTTTTCTAATTAGCGGTGAATATTTAACGTGATTTAATCCCAATGTTTGGAAAGCACTCGCAAATCCATGTGACAAGTGAAAAGCTAAGAAGCCCATACTCAACACGTAGAAAGCAACATATATAATGTTACTGTACGAAGCTGATACAATTGCAAAAACATCCTTGAACTCCACCCCATCATAAACGGCAGTTGGAAGGGTTCCGAATTTCACTTCATAATAGAATCCTCTTAGGTGGACCAAGATGAAGATCAAAAGAATCGTACCTAATATCCCCATGTTTCTGGATGACCAAGTACTGTTTGTGGAGCCTTTAACTTTCGCATATTGTACAGGTCTAGACTTTTTGTTGTGTCTAGATAATAAGATTGCGTACACTACGTGGAGTAAGATAAAGGCAAAATTTCCTATTGACACTACTTTGATGAATGGATTGCCAGCCATTGTGGCTGCATACTTATTGAAAGCTTCACCACCATCAGGGATTAATAATTGAAGATTACCTGCTAAATGTACTACCAAGAATAGAATTAGAAATAATCCAGTGAGCGCCATTAATAATTTTTGGCCTAGTGTGCTACTTAAGGTCTTCGATACCCAACTCATATTTTTTTGTTAAATGTAGATTGTTTACAGTTTGTATTTTACGAGCCAAATTTACGTTCGTAAAGCTTAGCAAACAATCAAAGCATTGTGCTTTCAACTTATTTTAAAAGGTTCTAAATAACTACCCAAATGAGGATTGATTTTGGTGTTTTTTCTTATAATGCTAACCAAGTGAGTAATTTTATTGTTTGAATAAATGATAATAAATTCACTACGATTTAGTTATTTTCGTATATCTTGTAAATGTTAAGTTAGACATCCATGAAAATCAGATATTTACTTTTAATTACCATCTCTCTGTTGCTCGCTAGCCTCAATCAAGTCGCTGCTACTCATATCAGAGCTGGTGAAATCATTGCCGAAAGAGTTTCTACTCAAACTTTGACTTATAGAATAACCGTGGTAGGTTACACTGATACAAGATCTAATGTAGTTTTTGGACCTGGCAGAATTAATTTTGGAGATGGAAGGGAAGTTACCTTGAATACGGAAAGTGATATTGTCCTTGTAGAACCATTAGGTAATCAAATAGAGAAAAATACTTTTGTTGTAACCCATACTTTTCAAGGGCCAGGGCAATACACCATTTGGTTTAAGGAATTCAACAGAAACGATAACACTTTGAATATGGATAATTCCGTTGACACACCATTTTATGTGGAAACGATGATTAGAATTGATCCATTTTTAGGTGTAAATAATTCTCCTGTATTGACTATCCCTCCTGTAGATAACGGTGGGGTTAATATCCGCTATATTCATAATCCTGGTGCATATGACCCTGACGGAGACAGTTTGGCTTACAGTATGGATATCCCAAAGCAAGATTTCCAAAGAGCAGTAAATAACTACAGAGATCCTGCTAGTTCAGAATTTAGCTTCAATAGAGAAGATGGAGGCACGCCTCCTTTCTTGACGCTCGATCCATTGACAGGAGACTTGATTTGGGATGCGCCTGGACTTGCTGGCCAATATAATGTTGCCTTTAGAATTGAAGAATATAGAAAAATTGATGGTGAATTCAGGTTGATTGGATATGTCGTTAGAGATATGCAGATAATCATTGAAAACACCAACAACCAAAGGCCTGAGTTACTCTTACCTGAGGATCTTTGTGTGGTAGCAGGGACGAATATTGAAGAAATCATCCAAGGAAGTGACCCTGATGGCGATCCTATTAAGATAGAAGTCTTTGGTGATCCAATAGAAATCACCTCCTCTCCTGCTTCTTACAATCCTGAATCTGTGTTTCAACCAAGTCCGGGAATTGTGAATTTCAATTGGCAGACCGTATGTAGTCATGTAAGAGAAAGGGAATATCAAGTCCGTGTTCGAATAACAGATCAACCAAGTTCCGGTCCTGCATTAGTAGATATCAAAACATGGAATATTAAAGTTATTGGTCCACCTCCTGTCATCAATGGAATTGAACAGGAGCAAGGCAGGTCGGCGGAAATCAATTGGGACCCATACTCTTGTGCGAATTCTGCTGAAACCATGCAAGTTTGGAGAAGGCTGAATAGTGATCCTTATGAACCTGACTCTTGTGAAACTGGAATTAGAGCTGGTTATGAATTGGTAGGAACTACTGACATGGGGACCTTCAACTTTTTGGATACCAATAATCAAAATGGACTTGCCCCTGGCAATACATATTGCTATCGATTGGTTGCTGCTTTCCCTACGCCAAGACTAGGAGAAAGTATTGTTTCTGAGGAATTCTGTGTTACGATTGACGTTGATGTGCCTTTGATCACCAATGTAAGTGTAGAAGAAACAGATGCTGAAAATGGCGAAATATTTATTAAGTGGACACCTCCTTACGATATTGACCGAGACCAATTCCCAGGTCCATTCACTTATGAGCTTATCAGAAGTGTGGGATTCATGGGGAATCAGAGCAGAGAATCCATTCTAACTACCTCAGATACTTTATTTACAGATACTAATTTGAATACTGAAAATCTGGTATACAATTACAGAGTCATCCTTAGAGAAGGAAACACGACGATTGACAGTTCGAGTATGGCTTCTTCCGTCAGATTAGAACCTGTAATTATCAATGAGGCGATAGAACTGAATTGGGAGTTTGATGTTCCTTGGAACAATGCAGATCCTGAATTTACCCATGAAGTATATCGCAATAGGACAGACCCTGCTGCACAGGATGAGGACAATTTTACCCTCATAGCAGAGGTAAATGTCACTACTTCGGGATTCACTTATTTTGATGACGGGAGCCACAATGGTGTTCCCCTTCAAAAAGAAATAGAGTACTGCTATTATGTCATTACAAAAGGATCCTACAATGTGGATTTACTTACCTATCCACTGGAAAATAAAAGTCAAATCATCTGCGCAAGACCTGACGATGATAGACTGCCTTGTCCACCGGTATTAACATTTGAGGGACCTGAGTGTGCTGAGTTCCTAGCAGATAAATCATGTGGATTCAATTCCTTTGTCCATGACTTAAGTTGGGAAGGAGATTTCTCAGGAGAATGTGATGATGAATTGAGTAGTTATAGATTGTACTTCAGTGAAGGTGGAGAAGATGCAGAATTTGTCTTAATAGAAACCTATTCTGCCATTAACAACACTGCGAGAATACAAAACCTACCTACTTACAAAGGTTGCTATTACATTACGGCAGTGGATAGATCTGGAAATGAAAGTGAGCCAAGTAACATCGTATGTGTAGATAATTGTCCGTTTTATGAATTACCGAATGCATTTACGCCGAATGGTGATGGGGCGAATGATACATTTATGGCTTTTGACAATCCTTTCCCGAAATGTCCAAGATTCGTAGAGGGTGTAGAAATTTTCATTGTAAACAGATGGGGTGTTGAAGTATTCAGCTACAACAGTCTCAGTGCAAGCGAAAATGATATTTTCATAAGATGGGATGGAACTGACAAAAACGGAAAAGATCTTCCTGCAGGCACCTATTTCTACAATGCTGTTGTCAGGTTTGACGCATTTGCTCCAGAACTTCAAGAACAAAAACTGAAGGGAACTATTCAAATAATTCGATGAGAATTCAGGACAAGTATGATCTAGTGCTCTTTGACGGGATATGCAACCTCTGCAACCAAGCTGTAGATTTCATAATAAGAAGAGATAAGAATGATGATTTTAAAGTAGGAGCACTCCAAGACCCTCAGGTGAAAGATATTTTGAAAACCTACTCGATTAATGAAGATTATTTGGATTCGCTTGTTTTAATCCAAGGTGACCAAATTTTCTACAAAAGTGAAGCTGCGCTCAAAATAGCCCGAAAACTAGGTAGAGGTTGGCAAATTTTCTATATTGGTATTTTTTTACCAGTATCAGTGAGAGATAAGATTTATGATTGGATTGGGGAAAATCGATATAAATGGTTTGGAAAAAAAGAAACCTGTCGACTACCTTCTCCAGAGGAAAGAGAAAAATTTATTTCTTAGGCAGTACGCGTAGTAAAAAAACCTTAAAAAGATCATCAGCAAAGGCATCAGTACTAGACACAAAAGAGTCAAAGCAATTCAAATATAATTTTAGGTTATTTTATTTGGCTACTGGTAAGAAAGCGGATGAATAAAAAACTCAATTGACATTTTCAAGAACCCATTCCCTATCTTAAAAAATTCTTTTTCGGTAGCAAAACAATCATTGAATTATGAGAACTCACACTAAGAAATCACAATCAGAACTTACTCCGCAAGAAGCGTTGGATTTCCTCAAAGAAGGGAATCAAAGATTTGTCGGCAATTTGCGAGCGAATAGAAACTTATTGAATCAAGTCAACGAGACTTCAGATGGTCAATTCCCATTTGCAATGATATTAAGCTGTATCGATTCAAGAACATCTGTGGAGTTGATTTTTGATCAAGGTTTAGGTGATGTATTTAGTGCGAGAGTGGCAGGGAATATAGTCAATGAAGATATTCTCGGAAGTATGGAATATGCTATCAAGTATGCAGGTTCTAAACTGATTGTTGTGCTGGGTCATTCGAAGTGTGGCGCAATCACCAGCGCATGTAACCATGTGAGGGATGGAAATATTACTGCACTTCTTCATAAAATCAAACCAGCCATAGACAAAGAAACGTCTACTTCAAAAGAAAACAGATCTGGTTCAAATGAAATTTTTGTCAACAATGTGACAGAACTCAATGTAATTCATGCACTAGAAGAAATTAAAGAACGAAGTGACATTATCATGGACTTTATCAATGAGGGAAAGGTTAAGCTCGTTGGTGGCGTATATAATGTGGAAAGTGGAGAGGTGATTTTCTTCGAAGATTAAATCTTCACTGAACTAACAGCGCAAGAAGCCTCTAAAGGGCTTCTTTTTTTAATATATTTGCAAATAAATCAATTGTATTATAACCCTAAAAGCATGAAAGCATACGTTTTTCCAGGCCAAGGCGCCCAATTTCCAGGAATGGGAAAAGACCTATATGACAATAATGAACTAGCAAAAGAGCTTTTTGAAAAAGCCAACGATATTTTAGGATTTAGAATAACAGACATTATGTTTTCGGGCTCGGACGAAGAACTTAAACAAACGAAAGTTACTCAGCCAGCTATATTTCTACATTCAGTAATTTTAGCTAAAACTTCAGCTAATTTCAATCCGGATATGGTTGCAGGACATTCTCTTGGGGAGTTTTCTGCTTTAGTTGCCAATGGCACTTTGGCTTTTGAAGATGCCTTGAAATTGGTCTATCAAAGAGCATTGGCTATGCAAGAAGCCTGTGAAATCAATCCTTCGGGGATGGCTGCTATCTTGGGATTGGAGGATCAGAAAGTAGAAGAAATCTGTGCATCTATCAGTGAAGAGATTGTTGTAGCTGCCAATTATAATTGTCCAGGACAATTGGTTATTTCTGGTTCGAATAAAGGTATAGAAATTGCCTGTGAAAAAATGAAAGAAGCGGGAGCTAAGAGAGCTTTACCACTGCCCGTTGGAGGTGCATTTCACTCACCTTTGATGGAACCTGCAAGAGAGAAATTGCAGTCTGCCATTGAAAACACAACTTTCAACTCGCCTTCGTGTCCTGTTTACCAAAATGTGAGCACCACAGGAGTTTCAGATGTAAATGAAATCAAGAAAAACCTTATCGCGCAACTGACAGCACCAGTGAAATGGACGCAATCCGTTCAACAAATGGTAGCAGATGGTGCTACTGAATTTATAGAGTGCGGTCCCGGAAAAGTTCTTCAAGGGCTAGTTAAAAAGATCCATAAAGAAGCTGAAGTTTCTAGTATTTGATAGAAAAGCCCTCAATCAGGGCTTTTCTCCTATTATTTTTACAATTGAATCATCTTCGCAATTTTTCAAAAGTGCTGTGGATGTTAATTTCAAAATCGGATGAATAAAATCGGGCACAATCTCAGCAAGCGGCTCGAGAACAAACCTTCTTAAGTGAAGGTATGGATGCGGAATCTTTAGATTAGGAGTATCAATTATTTGGTCACCATAATAAAGAATATCAATATCCATCGTTCGATTTCCCCATTTGATATCCCTTTGCCTTCCTAATATCTTCTCGATCTGTAAAGCTTTATCGAGTACTTCCTCAGCCGACAGCTCAGATTCCAAGATTAAGATTTGATTGAGGTAGTTTCCTTTAGAGACACCACCCCAAGCCTCAGTTTCGTACAAGGAGGAAATTAGGCTTACTTTCCCGATTTTCTCATCCAAAAGTTGCTTTGCTTGTGTGATTAAACTCAACCTATCACCTATATTGCCGCCAATTATCAAAATAATCTGTCGCATTTTTCTTTTCTCTATTTCAGAATATAACAATAAAGAAAAAAGCGCTATTTTAGGAACTTAATTTAAAATAAATATGAAATTTCTAGGAAATGTTTTAGCTGTTATCGTTGGACTTTTGGTGTTTTCTGTCATTAGTTTTTTTATTCTAGCAGGAATCATCGCTATTGCAGCATCGTCTGACAGTGAGGTAAAAATCAAGGAAAATACTGTGCTAGTGCTTAACCTTGAAGGAAGAGTTATTGTAGAAAGAACAAGTGAAGATGATTTTGATCTCAGCACGCTTCCAGGTTTTGGAGGAGTTGCTTCTGTCGGTCTTGTGAATTTGAAAAAAGCAATCGGTGAAGCTGCAAAAAATGAAAATGTAAAAGGCATTTATCTTCAGGCAGGAATGGTTTCTGCAGGGCAGGCCATGCTTCATGAACTTCGCGAAGAATTGATTGCTTTTAAAGAGTCAGGTAAATTTATCATTTCTTACAGTGAGCTTTATTCCGAGGGAGGATATTTCTTGAGTTCGGCGGCAGATGAAGTCTATCTCAATCCTCTTGGTGGTATGGAATTCAATGGCATTGCCTCAGAGGTAATCTTCTTCAAAGGTCTATTTGAGAAATTAGAAATTGAACCAGTAGTCTTCAGAGTTGGAGAATTCAAAAGTGCAGTTGAGCCATTTTTGCTAGATAAGATGAGCGATGAAAACAGACTTCAGACATCTGTATTTCTAAATGATTTGAATGATTTTGCAGTTGCGAAAGTAGCTGAAAGTAGGTCAATAGATTTGGAGAGAGCCAAAGAAATCAACAGCCAAATGCTCGCTCGTAAGAATAGTGATGCTTTGGAATTGAACTTAGTAGATGGGCTTTGGTATGAAGATCAAGTAAAAGATCTTATAAGAGAAAAACTTGGTCTAGAAGAAGATGCTGACATCAACACCATCAATGTCACTAGAATCAATAAAGACGCGAAAACAAAGAACATTCTTTCAAAGAATAAAATTGCTGTGATCATCGCACAAGGCGAAATTGTCAGCGGTTCAGCGGAGGGCGTGATTGCTTCTGAGTCTTTTGTAAAAGAAGTTAACAGAGCAAAAAAAGACGAAAGTGTAAAAGCAATAGTGGTACGCGTAAATTCTCCAGGAGGATCTGCTTTGGCCTCAGAAGTAATGTGGAGAGCACTCGAAGAAGCCAAAAAAGTAAAGCCTATAATTGCCTCAATGGGAGAATATGCTGCATCAGGAGGATACTACATTTCCGCACCTGCTGACACCATTGTGGCGCAGCCAAATACGATTACAGGATCTATCGGAATCTTCGGTTTATGGTTCAATGCAGAAGGATTGATGAAAAACAAACTAGGACTTACAACAGATGTAGTAAAGACTGGTGAATTATCAGACTTCTTGAGCTTCACTAGAAAATTAACTGATGTTGAGAAATCTATTTTCCAAAATAACATTGAAGATGGTTATGACACTTTTATCTCAAGAGTAGCGGATGGAAGAAACATGAGTAAAGATGAAGTGCTTGCAGTGGCTTCAGGAAGAGTTTGGTCAGGTATTCAGGCAAAAGAGAATGGTTTGGTTGATGTCTTGGGTGGTTTGGAAAACGCTGTAGAAATTGCTGCTACCAAAGCAGGTGTAGAAGAGGACTACAAAGTCGTGTATTATCCACAAGTAAAACCATGGTTTGAAAAATTGATGGCTGACCTCACCAATGACGTTCAGACGAGATATATGAAATCTAAACTAGGCTCTTTTTATCCAGTTTTCAACGAACTTGAGAACATCAAAAAATACGAAGGAGTAATGCTTAGAATGCCATATGACTTGGTGATTGAATAGGTATTAATCAGAATACATAGTAAAACAAAAAAGAGAGCCGAGGCTCTCTTTTTTGTTTTATGCTAATTTAAGCTGTTGGAAACTGCAACAAAACTTTCCATGCATCTTCCACATTCCCATCCTCCAAAAGCGCCTTAGCATGTTCATGCAAATGAAAGGCAAGACTTTCTTGGTCATTTTGAAATCTGATTTTCATTTCCACGATTTCGGGACGATCACCATATTCCAAAACCTCGTCATTTGTTGGGATTTTTTCAATATTCCCTAAGCGCCCAAGGTTATTTCCTGTTAAGACAATACTATTTCGGATGATACTCGGGATCTGATCTACACCGATCCCTTTATTTCTAATTGGCTTTGGAATTTCGAAAAGTGCTCCTCCATTGGCTCTACAATACCAATTTCCTCCCATTCTTGACACCGCATCTAATTTAAAAGGATCGATTTGTCCACTTTTATCTAAAATAGAATCCGATATATGCGCCATAATCACTTCGCAGACAATCAGATTTCCTGCTCCACCTTCATCACCAAGAGAAATAATATCCTTTACAATACATTCAAAAGCAGCGGGGGATTCTTTGACTCTTGGAGGAGAGACTTTCAGAGATTTCTCCGATGTCAATCCAGCTTTTATAAATTCATTGACGCCCTTATCATATTCTGTACTTGACAATGACATCTGTTCGACGATCGAAAAATCCACGATATTGATAACCACTTCTTTGACTTCGTGTACATTTTCAAGAGTATGCTTTGTGGTATTGTCCCTTACCCTTCGGGATGGTGAAAAAACCAAAATCGGAGGATTAGAGCTAAAAACATTGAAGTAGCTAAATGGACTGAGGTTGACTTTGCCACTTTTATCTACTGTGCTTGCAAAAGCGATAGGTCTTGGAGCCACAGCACCTTGAAGATAAGCCTGAAAGTCAGCTGAGGAAACATTACTGGGATCAATAATCATATTTGGGTGGTATTTATTGTTTTTATTTTTAATTTAAGATTTCAAATAAACCTTATTTTCACTTTTACAATTCACGACTATGAAAGCAAAATTCTTTTTTATTTTCCTGATCACACTTACTCTAGGTGAAGTCAGTATAGGACAAAGTTACCAATTCGCAACTTATAACATAAAGTTTGACGACCTCAATGATTCAGAAAATCTCTGGAAAGACAGGTCAAGCCATTTGATCAATCTCATGCAATTTCATAAAATGGATCTCATCGGTACCCAAGAGGGTATGAAAAATCAATTAGATGAAATTAGCAGTACTTTAAAATATCCCTATATCGGACAAAGCAGAGAGGAAGATGGGATCAAAGGAGAGTTTTCTGCGATTTTTTATAATCCAAAAAAATTCACTTTAATAGAAAGCAATACCTTTTGGCTTTCACCGACTCCTGATAAAGCTTCAAAAGGTTGGGATGCAGCACTCAATCGGATATGTACTTATGGGAAATTCGAAGATAAAGATGGTCAGCAATTCCATGTTTTCAATATCCACTATGATCATGTTGGCCAAAAAGCAAGAGAGGAAAGTAGCAAATTAGTTTTAGATAAAATCAAATCTATCAATGTTGAAAACACCCCTGTGATCCTGATGGGTGATTTCAATGTAGAGAAAGACAATAAAGCTTATGAAATCATCGTGAAAAGCGATTTCAATGACAGTAAAAACCTAAGTCAAAGCACTCCATTTGGAGCGATCGGGACCTTCAATGGTTTCAATTGGGAGAAAAAACCTGAAAGAATTATCGATTATATTTTTGTGAACCAAGGAATCGAAGTAATTCGATATGGCATTTTGACTGACAATTATGGACTGAAATACCCTTCCGATCATTTTCCTGTGATGATCGAGGTTTCTTTTTCTGCAAATCAATAGACTACTGAACAAATAGCTGAAATAGCTCTTCCAAAGTCGCGTCTAAATTATCCGAAAATCCGCCATGTGGTCGGGAAGTTTGAATCATAGAACTTCTGTTAGCTGTAAGCCAGCGGAATCTTGAAGGCGCATCTTGTTGGGAGATGGGGCTACCATTTGCTTTGCCTTGGCAGATTTGGTCTAAGGATTCGAGATAATTTTCTATTAGCTGCACATCTGCATCAGGATCCAAAGTCTTAAGTTTAGAAATATCTAAATTGACTTTACATTTCAAGAAATTTCCATTCTTGGAGCAGAGCAATACACCCACATTGATAAATTCCTCCCGTTCTACCCTGGGCACAACTCTCAGAATGGCATATTCATATAAGTGCTTTCCTTGCATCTTCCGCTTCTTTTATAAATACTCCTGAAAATTCTAATCTCTTTAATAAAAACGATTCATAGATCGCCCTTCCTTCTTCTGCATCTTCCACATCTCTAGAAGCCAAGATCCATTCATCAGGGATCAAGTCAATGATTGTCCGGATAGCCGCAGGAGTTAGGATTTTCTTAAATTCCACATCAATTGCTTCCAATTCACTTGCATAAGGAAGTAAGACGTGTGTTTTGATCGTAGGAAATGGGCCTTCTGCATGCTTTTGCCAATTGTCCCAAGAATGATGGAAAAGGAAAGAAGCCCCATGATCGATCAGCCAAAGTTCTCTATTCCAAATCAGCATATTCGTATTTCGGAAAGTTCGATCTACATTGGTGATGTATGCATCTAACCAAACAATCTTGGAAGCCAATAGCGAATCAACCTGTGTAGCACCAGGATCAAAAGTCAAAGCTTTGGATAAAAAATGTAGTGCCAGATTCAATCCCTGACTTCCCTTGAGCAAATCCTGAATTTCCTCATCACCTTCTGATCTCCCAAAAGCTTCATCCAAATTCGCAAAAACCAACTCCGGTACTTTGAAGCCGAGCAATCTGGCGATTTCTCCCCCAAGCAATTCAGCGATCAGTGCTTTTTCACGTTGTCCTGCTCCCCTAAACTTCAACACATAGCTAAATCCATCATCCGCATCAGCCAATGCAGGCAAAGAACCGCCTTCCCGCAATGGCATGACATAGCGCATGACATTGACGGTGCGAAGTTTTGAATTGAGTATTTGATTGTTCATTCGTTAGATTTTTCCTATCCCAAAGGTAAAATAAAAGTGTAAATGCCAAGGATAAAGGAAAAATGAAATTTTCGAATTTAAAATACCAACGGCATAATTAATGACAAAGAATCATGATCTATTTATAAAATTTAAATTCAATTATTCAAGTCTGGTAATTTGATCTTCTTCTTTATTTACAATATAAACACTGTTCAAAAGTAAAATTTTATCAAACTTATCATTTTCGACAACAATTAATCGATTTTGAAGATTAGGTGTATTTTCCTTTATCATATAATTAAAAACTATTAAATCTCCTACATGAGCTATTGCTAGTAACTTCTCATCATATTTTTCATTTAGCTGTTTCAATTTGTCGATACAAAAAGAACAGTCACCATCGAAATAATATATAATGTTATTATTGGTCAATTGGAGATCAAGTTTATGTTCTTCTAATAGCAACATCAATTTTAAATAAACAGAGTCATTTTTTGAAGCTTTAGTAGAACATGCTTGAGTAAAGACTACGAACATTAATAAAGCAATTTTTTTCATTTCAATTTATATTTAACTAAACCTCCCTCAACATCGCTAGAAAAACCGAACAGAGTATTATTGGTCCAATCAATATCGAAATCCAAAATCCTTTGATCTAAATAAATAATTTGTTTGAGATTCAAGTCTGAATCAAAATTAAAAAGCAAATTACTTTCTTCATCATTTCTATAAAACTCTTTCCCATCATATAAAATATAAAGCTCATCATTTCCAATTGCAGGCTGATTACTAAACCCTATTAATGATCCTGAAACTGGGACCACTCTTGAAGAGCCTCCCCCTAAGTCTTTTGTGGAAAACTGAGGTTCAAATTGAGTTGGGCCTACATATGAATTTATAATATTACCTTCAAAATCAAGCTTTTCTATCCTATCAGAGAAAAGAAAAGAACGGATTATAAATTTTCCGTTTTTTGAAACATTAAATTCACCAGAAAACGCCTCAGATTGTTGAAAATTGTCTACTTTGATTTGCGTTTCTGGGTACTTCCCTAATGTATTAACGAGTTCTCCACTGAAGTTTATCAAATTGTAGGAATAGCTATCCTTTGACTGATAGTTCTTTCGGAAATCTATAAGCAAATCGTCATCAATAACTAAAGGTTTTTCTGGACCAATATTTCTTAAGTCAATATCAAAAGAAGGCCAAAAACTAGCTTTTCCCAATTCGACAGAATCCATCGAATAGGCAAAAAGTCTTTTTTTGATTGGATCGGTTGAGTAAATCAATTTATTTTTAGTGTCTAATTGAAGTGTCCATCCGATAATCTGTTCGTTAGGACCCTCTCCTTTTTTAATAAATGAATTTATAAATTCAAATGTGTCTAGATCATAAACTTTTAAAAGATCAGACCCACTTCTTTGCAATAAATAAATCATTCTTTTCTCAGAATCTATTTTTATCCTTACTGGAGAACCGAGACTTTCTAATTGAATGATTTCATTACTTAATACCCTCTCGTAGTCGATTTTTATTTCTTTGGATTCTTGGCAACTGCTTACAATAAATATTGTAAACAAAATAATAATGTTATTTTTCATTTTAATAATGGATAAATAAGGGTGCAAATAATGGCACCCTTATTAATTTACACTTAGTTTACTCCACCAAATTCAGATTTTACTTTACTAAAATAACAGGTTGTTTCAGACATAGTTTGTCTGATTTTACAATTGAACCTATTACTATCCGTAGCATAAGTGGCGCATAAAGGACTAACACTTCCACCGTCATCTAAAGATGGGTCTTCCACACCTGTGAACGCTAAAGAAAAGCTTCCTAATACAGCGATTCCAAGAGTAAATAATTTTAACTTTTTCATATATAAACAATTAATTATTAAAAACACATTTAAAGGCTGTGCCGTTCTCCTAAAAAGTAATCCTAACCGGTATTGAAAACTTTTCAGAATGAATTTACCCCCCCCAATATTAAAAAGCAAGTTCAACCTAACTTTATTTTTTTGTTTTTATAATGATTAAATATGTTTTTTATGTGATTTTTTTCTTCTTATTTACTCTTTTAGCCAGTATATATTCATTTTATGTAATTTCATTTATATGGTTTTTTTACAATATTGTTTAAAAAAAAATCACACCTCGCCCAATATCCCCATAAGCATGGACGACATTAGATTATCCTGAAGAAAGGTCGTACCTAAAACACTGAACTCATCAGCCACCATCTTTTACAATGGATTGAAATCAAAGGTTAGAATGTTGTTCCCTCCTACGGAGTTTTTTCAACTTCCTCCAAAATATTCTTTTGTTAAAATTTCTTCTACTTGATTTATTTCCATACTTTTGCGCCCTTATTGGGAAATGAAGCTGCATGAAGAAAATTGATTTTAAAGATCTTATTCTGTTTGAAAATGAGGATTACCTCGTGATCAATAAGCTTCCATATTTATCGACATTGGATGACCGGCATGAGGCCCAGAATATTCTGGACTTGGCCAAAGGATACACCCCTGATGCCCAGGTGTGTCATCGTCTGGACAAGGAGACTTCCGGTTGCCTGGCAATAGCCAAGCATCCTGTAGCCTACCGAAATATCGCCATCCAGTTTGAAGACAGAAAAGTTGATAAAATCTATCATGCAGTAGTAGAAGGCATCCATGATTACAAAGATGTATTGGTGGACAAAAATCTACTCGCCAACAATAAGGGAATCGCCAAAGTCAGCAAAGATGGTAAGCCGGCACAGACGTATTTCAAAACAGTGAAGACCTATTTCAAGCATTCCTTAATAGAATGCAAACCGGTCACTGGAAGACTCCATCAAATCAGGGTTCACCTGGCTTACTTGAAGTCACCCATCTGTGGAGATGAAACATACGGAGGAAAGCCCCTTTACCTATCAGAACTCAAAAGGCGATTCAACCTCAAAAAAAACACAGAGGAGCAACCTATCATGCAACGCGTATCGCTTCATGCTTACGCATTGAATTTCACAGGAGTGAAAGGAGAAAGCATAGAGGTCATTGCTCCATATCCGAAAGATTTTGACGTCTTAGTCAAGCAATTGGAGAAAAACAGATAGTATAAATATTTAAGCCTTCATTAGCTTGGATTACAGCATGTTTTTAGAGTAAAGTCAACAACTTTCAAAAAAAACTGAAGTAAAGCCGTGAAAATGTGGGCAATAATGTTCTTTCTTTTGCATTAAAAAGAAATTACTTCTATCTTTGTGTCCCTTTTTGAGGGTGAAATATATTTAACAAGCTCATAATAAAACATTTACACAGTGGATACATTAAGCTATAAAACCATATCAGCGAATGCCGCAACTGTAGAAAAGAACTGGATCGTAGTGGATGCCCAGGCTGCAGTATTAGGTAGATTCTCAAGTGAGGTAGCGAAAATCTTACGAGGTAAGCATAAGACATCTTATACTCCTCACGTAGACTGCGGAGACAATGTAATTGTCATCAATGCAGATAAGGTTAGATTGACTGGTAAAAAGTGGAACGATAAAGTATATGTTCGTCACACTGGATACCCAGGAGGTCAGAGAATCTCTACTCCAAAGTTATTGATGCAGAAATCTGCACCAATCTTGGTAGAGAAGGCCGTAAGAGGTATGCTTCCTAAGAACAGACTTGGAAGACAGTTGTACAGAAACTTATTCGTGTATGAAGGACCAGAACATCCTCATGCTGCACAACAACCAAAAGAACACAAATTCTAATCAAAGCAGACTATGGAAATTATCAACACAATCGGTAGAAGAAAGACATCTGTTGCTAGAATCTACATGAAACCAGGAAAAGGTGAGATTTCTGTGAATAACAGAACAATCGAAACTTATTTCCCATTTGATTTGCATCAGATCGTGGTTAAGCAACCTCTTGCCCTAGTAGGTGTAGATGGTACTTATGATATCACAATCAATGTAGACGGTGGTGGAATCAAAGGTCAAGCAGAAGCGGCTAGAATGGCAATCGCTAGAGCACTTTGTGAAATCAACGAAGAGCATAGAGGTACATTGAAAAAAGAAGGGTTCTTAACTCGTGATTCCAGAATGGTAGAACGTAAGAAGCCGGGACGTAGAAAAGCAAGAAGAAAATTCCAGTTCTCGAAACGTTAATCGGAAGATTCTTTACATTTTATATCGAAACTATATTATTTATTAATGGCACAAATAGAATATAAAGACTTACTGGATGCTGGTGTTCATTTTGGACACTTAACTAGAAAGTGGGATCCGAGAATGGCTCCGTATATCTTCATGGAGAAGAACGGTATCCATATCATCGACCTTAACAAAACGCTTGTTTGCCTAGACGAAGCATCCAACGCAATCAAGCAGATCGTACGCTCAGGTAAAAAAGTCATGTTCGTAGCTACTAAAAAGCAAGCGAAAGACTTAGTAGCCGATGAAGCTCGAAGACTTAATATGCCTTACGTAACTGAAAGATGGTTAGGTGGTATGTTGACTAACTTCGCTACAATCAGAAAATCTTTGAAGAAAATGTCTTCCATCGACAAGTTGATGAAAGAAGAAGCTTATCTGAACTTAGCGAAGAAAGAACGTCTGATGGTCACAAGACAAAGAGAAAAGTTGGAATCTGTATTGGGCGGTATTGCTGACCTGACTAGACTTCCTGCTGCTTTGTTCGTAGTAGACATCAAAAGAGAGCACATCGCTATAGCCGAAGCACAGAAGCTTGGTATCCCTGTTTTCGCATTGGTAGATACGAACTCTAACCCGAACGAGGTAGATTTCCCTATCCCATCCAATGATGATGCATTCAAATCAATCTCTTTGCTCGTAAAAGCGTTTGGCACAGCTATCGAAGAAGGCCTTTCTGAAAGAAAGAGAGATAAGGAAGATGCTAAACTCACTGAAGAGGAGGAAGCAAAAAAAGCTGTGGACGCTGAGACAAAAGAGTAATCCACTACTTTGAAATAAATTACAAAAGATTGAACATCAGGTTTACCCCTATGTTCAATTTTTTGTTTTACTACTTGATTACATAACCCTTTCAGTTAGCCAAGGCAAAATGACGGGGATTTATAAAATATAGAAAAAGTTTAATCTAATAAATTGACTACAAAATGGCTATTACTGCACAAGAAGTAAATAAATTAAGACAAATGACCGGAGCTGGTATGATGGACTGTAAAAAAGCCCTTACCGAAGCTGAAGGAGATTTCGAAAAAGCTATTGATATCCTTAGAAAAAAAGGACAAAAAGTATCTGCTTCTAGAGCTGACAGAGAGACTAAAGAAGGTGTGATTGTAACGCACGTAAGTGCTGACAGCAAAACTGGAACTTTACTTTCATTGACTTGTGAAACTGATTTTGTGGCTAAGAATGAAGAGTTTTCTGCTTTTGCAAATACACTTCTTGACCTTGCTACTTCAAACAATGCTACTTCAGTAGAGCAAATCTTGGCATTACCATTCGAAAACATCACTACTGCTGAGAAAATCATTGAAATGACTGGTAAGATTGGTGAGAAAATCGAAATCTCTCATTATGAAATCGTATCTGGCGAGGCTGTAGTTCCTTATATTCACTCTAATGGTAAATTGGGTGTATTGGTAGCTTTAACAAGCACTAGCGGTGCAGACGTAGAAGAAGCTGGTAAAGATGTAGCGATGCAAATTGCTGCTATGAACCCAGTAGCTGTTGATAAGGACGGTGTAGATGCTACTACAGTAGAAAGAGAAATCGAAGTGGGTAAAGACCAAGCAAGACAAGAAGGTAAGCCTGAAGAAATGCTTGAAAAAATCGCTTTGGGTAAATTGAACAAGTTCTACAAAGAAAACACTTTGTTGAGCCAGCAATTCGTAAAAGACAGCAGCCAAACTATCGCTCAGTACCTTGATAGCGTAAGCAAAGGAATGACTGTCGCTGCATTTAAGAGAATTTCTATTGGATAATTCTTTTTAGAAATAAGACTTAAGACACAAGACTTAAGACAAAAAAGCTGACCCTTTGCAGGGTCAGCTTTTTTTGTTTTACCATTTCCTTGCTTCGTAATCAAGGTGGTTGAATAGATTTAAAATTGGATTTCAGCTCTGAAAGTTTGATCTCGAAGAGGTCATATGTTTATAAAAAGTAACTAAGACGAGCCATTCGACCCCGTCGGGGTCGTACTCTTCGTGGCATGTTCGATGCTATAGACATGTGATCCCTTTGGGATCAAGGGAAGGGTGAAAATCAAGATTGATTTCATCTTCAAAAACTGAAAATCTTCGTAGGAATTCAGACCTGCCAGGTTTTTGAAACCTGTCAAATCTAAACTTTTTAAAAAGTCTAACAAACTTCAATTAGCGTCTTTTGCGTGAAACTAAAAAACTTACACTCCCAAAACGATAGAAGCTTCGATATCTAATTTTTTACTGATTTCTCTGGCTATTTTAAGCGTAGGCTCACTTTTCCCATTCAAATATTCACTGATTCTTGAAGTACTTACTCCAAGATATTCAGAGAGAGATTTTTGCGTTAAACCTCTTTCTTGCATGCGCAACCTTATGGCTTCTGACAAAGTTGGGGTAGGAATGGGATAGTATTTCTCTTCATAATCTGCTACCAAATCAGACAGCAAGTTCAACTCAATGTAACTTTTGGAATCTGAATTTTCTATATTATCAGGGTTCGAAAGTAACTCTTCTACTCTATTTAAGATTGCTTGATATTCTTTTTCGGATTTAATCATGTTTTAAATATTTTGAATATCCTGTATTTTATCATATTCTGCGTGTGTACCAATGAATCGGATATAAACCTTTTTGGCATTGAATGAAATTATGGCAATCAGCCGATAATTGTTTCCATTGATATTGAAAACAAATCGATGATTCCCTACATAATCAACCGAATTGAAATCTTTTTTGATATCATTTAGAGAGTCCCATTCTTTCTTACTTGTAGTAGAATACCAGAATCGCAATGGCAATTCAGCATCAGCATGCTTTTTTGCAAATTCCTGTATTCGCTTATAAGTAACGATCCTCATTAAATTTTTATAAGAATAAATTATTCTCTATTGCAAAACAAAGTTACAAAATATGTAATTAATTTACCATGCTTTTTGTACTGATTTTGAATCGTAAAAAAGACCTCATAGAGGTCATATGTTTATAAAAAAGAACTAGGACGGGCTATTCGACCCCGTCGGGGTCGTACTCTTCGTTGCATGTTCTATGCTATAGACATGTGATCCCTTTGGGATCGAGGGAAGGGTGGAAACGAGATTGATTTCATCCTCAAAAACTAAAAATCTTCGTAATCGAGTAGACGGCCGTGAGCCATAAGCTCACGGTTCGCCTCTCACACCACCGTACGTACGGGTCTCGTATACGGCGGTTCACTGGATTGTAGGTTGCGATTT
>NZ_BMFD01000025.1:0-31264 GCF_014637795.1 Belliella aquatica
CAAAAAAACCTTATTGAAACTGATTTCAATAAGGTTTTTGTAAATAATTTTAAATCAATACGTTACAGGGTTTTTACCAACTATTTTTGACCATTAGATCTCAATACTCACTTTCTATAAAAATCCTGTTCCATCTTCTGGGGATACAATATAAAACTTAGGAAACTTATTGAAGTTTTTCTGATAGGCCTCAGAAATGTCTTTTTGAAGTTTTTCGATAATATCCTGATGTACAATATTAATGGTACAGCCACCGAATCCCCCACCCATCATCCTACTTCCTAGGACTTCGGGAATCTCTTTGGTGTAATCAACCAGAAAATCTAGCTCTTCACAGCTCACTTCATAAAGTTTGCTTAAACCATGATGTGATTGATAAACCTGCTTCCCAAATCCGATTAAATCTCCCTTCCCTAATAATTCACAGGAATCTAAAACTCTTTGGTTTTCCTCAATGACATACTTGCACCTATCATATACGACAGCATCAATACTTAATTGATCCAACAGATCTAAACTCACATCTCTCAAATCTCTCACATCAGCTTGAATTTGCTGGGCTGCCCTTACTCCTTCTTCACATTCCAATCTTCTTTTATTGTACGCACTGTCAGCCAATGAATGCTTTACCTGTGTATCTATCAAAAGTATTTTATAATCCCCTAGATCGATCGGGAAGTAGTCAAAATTCAAAGTTCTACAATCCAATCTAATGGCATAACCCTTTTTGCCCATTGCAGAAGCAAACTGATCCATAATTCCACACTGAACTCCAGCAAAAGTATGCTCCGCTTTTTGTGCATAATGCACCAATGATTTTTTTGGGATTTCAAAACCAAATAACTCTGACAAGGCAAAACCAACAGCGCACTCAAGTGCGGCAGAGGAAGACAAGCCAGCTCCCACAGGAATATCCCCACCAAATACCATATCAAATCCCTTGACAACATAGCCAGCTTGCTGAAGCTGCGAGACAACCCCCATTACATAAGTTGCCCAATGTCCATTTTTAGGTGAAAATGACATAATATCAAATGAAAACTCTTCTTCAAAATCGACAGAATAAATCCTTCCTTTTTGAGAATCATTCTCAGCAATTGCTACAACCATTTTCTTATCAATTGCAGCTGGAAGTACAAAACCACCATTATAATCAGTGTGCTCTCCGATTAAGTTTATCCTTCCTGGAGAATAAACAAGCAATGGCTCTTGATCGAAGATGTCTATAAAAGTATTTTTAATTGATTGATACATGATCTTGGTTTTTAGCGCATAGAAAATTTAAATGTTGTTTTTGAAAAGAAAGATTCGTCAGGTCTCAAAACAACAGAAGGGAATTCTTTTTGATTGATACTATCTGGGAAATGCTGAGTTTCGAGACAAATTGCAGCATTTTTCTTATAGGCAATGCCATTCTTTCCTTTGATACTTCCATCAAGATAATTAGAGGTATAAACCTGAACTCCAGGCTCAGTCGTATCAACCTCCAAGACTCTCCCACTTTGTGGTTCAAATAGAGAAATACAATTTTCACGAACATCGAATGCGAATGAATGATCTATACCATTTCCGTATTTCAGCTGTAAATTTTCCTCTCCGAGAGACTTGCCTATTTCTGTCTCTTTTAAAAAATTAAAAGGTGTGTTTTCAACTGGTTCTAACTCCCCTGTTGGAAAGCTATCATCATCAACTGGCAGAAAATGCTTGGCAGAAATCTGCAATTTATGATTCAAAATATCTTTCGAAAAGTCCCCACTCAGGTTGAAATAAGAATGATTAGTAGGATTGAGTATGGTGGTTTTGTCTGTTGTTCCATGGTATTCTATAGCAAGCATCCCATCTGATTGAATACTGTAAATCACCCGAAAATCGATATTTCCTGGATAATTTTCTTCTTCCTCTGGACTCGTCAAAGAAAATTCCACACCTATACTTTTATCATTTTTGAAGGGTGATGCTTTCCATACTTTTCTATCCCATCCATGCTTGCCACCATGAAGATGGGTTGAGCCTTGATTTGGATTGAGCTTGTATGTCACTCCTTCCAATTCAAATTGATTTCCTTTAATCCTCCCACCTATTCTACCGACTGTGGAGCCTAGGTAACAATAATTTTCTAAATATTCTTTACTCAAATATCCTTCAAAATCATCAAAACCCAAAACAACATCTTCCATCTTCCCAGCTCGATCTGGAACATACAGATGCGTTAGCGTGGCACCATAATTCATCACTGAGGCTTTGATAACACCCGGGATTTCTAATGTATAAAGTTGGATTTCCTCACCGTTTGGCGCTATTCCAAAAGGTTCAAAGGATACTGTATTTTCGGCAGGCATGATTTGTATAGGTTTGAAGTCTAAAAATAAAGGCTGAAAATCACAATACCCAATTCTACAACAAATAGATTGACAATATTTGATTTTCAGCCTGAAGAGAAACAAGCACTACTTAAGCTTCAAAGTAGAGTTTCTTGCTATTAAAGTTGTACCTAAGACAAAAGATTGTGGTTCATCAGGAACAATCTCATCGAGTTGATCCAAAAGATGATTTGCTGCTATTTGACCCATTTCGTACCCGGGCTGAGATACCGTCGTCAAAGAAGGTTCTACAACAGCAGATGTAGGGTTATTGGTAAATCCAGCCAAAGCAATTTCTTCCGGGATTTTAATCCCCTTTTCTTTTAAAATTAGCATCACATCAACCGCCACAGGATCTATCATTGCGAAAATAGCATCAGCGCGATCTTCTTCTTCAAGAATTTTATAGGCTATTTGTCTATTTGATTCTTGATTCAAATCAGAAATATAAACACGACTATCCTTTTCCGAAATCCCATATTCTGCTAAAGCTTTCAGATATCCTCCTTTACGTTTTTTACTGATATACAAATCCTGTGGACCGGATATAAAAGCAATTTTTCTACACCCCTGCTCTAGCAAATGATGTGTCACCTGATAAGCACCATGTTCATCATCAACTGTCACTCTGGACACTGGGATTTCTTCTGTCACCCGATCAAACATGATAAAAGGAATTTCTCTATCATAGAGATCTTGCAAATGTTGGTAGTTTTTTGTTTCTCTACTCAGAGAAATCAACAATCCGTCCACCTGACTTGCTACTAGAACCCTAATATTGGAAATTTCTTGAACATAAGACTCGTTGGACTGACATATCATTACATTGTAACCTCGCTTATAAGCGGTGTCTTGAATGCCTGATATATTGCTTGAGAAAAAATGAGATTCCAATTCTGGAACAATTACACCCAAAACTTTGCTTCTGCTTATTCTTAAACTTTGGGCTAGCAAATTGGGCTGGTAATTCATACTTTTAGCCATTTCCACGATACGCTTTTTGGTATCTGGATGCAGCTCTGGGGAGTCTTTCAATGCCCTGGAAACTGTGGAGACAGAAACATTCAGCTTCTTGGCAATCTCCTTCATTGTCACCTGATGGCCTCTTTTCATTGAAATTTTTGCGTTTAAGTTACTCCTGATATAAAGTGAATAGTACTGTTTGCCCTACTGCTTTCAAAGTTCGTGTATCAATCAAATCCATATTATCATCATGGGTGTGATGATATCTCCCAAATCCTAATTCAGGAGAAAATTCAATGATATCTATCATGGGGATGCCAGCATCTTTGTTGACAAAGAAATGATCGTCGGTGATTTCACCAACATCCTTCAAGATAAAGAAGTCCGAATATCCCAATTCTATCCCATAATTCCATACTTTGTTAACGATGTTTTTTGCAAAGTACATGGAGTAACCTTCTCTGTAAAATCTAGCTCCTTTTCCTCCTACCATATCTAGCAATATGCCATAAAATGCTTTATAGCCACTCTTGTGAGGATTTTTTGACCAATATTGAGACCCTAAACACCACCAAGTTTGCGAATTATTCCTAAAACTAGCTTGCTCTGGCTCTCCATCATCTTCCCCATCGAATAGAATAAAATCTATTCCAATATCTGGCTTTAAGCTTGAACTAGCGATAATTCTTGCTAATTCCAGTGCAACCCCCACACCTGAACCACCATCATTTGCTCCGTCAATGGGCTCATCGATTCTTTGGGTATCTTTATCTGCAATCCTCCTCGTATCCCAATGGGCAGAGATCATAATTCGCTTTTGTGCAGATGGGTTGTATGAGGCAATAATATTAGTCAAATCCCATGTTTGATTGTCATAGGTTTTGGCTTGAAATTCTTGAGTCTGAACTTCTAACCCAAACTCTTGAAATTTAGCAATTATCCACTCCTTCGTCTGTTGATGCCCGGGTGTCATAGGAACTCTAGGCCCGAAATCTACCTGCTTTTGAATAAAATAATATGCTGAATCGGCACTGAATTCAGGCACTTCTCTGTAAGTGATTTGTTCGACAACTTGATCAGAGGATGTCTTGGAATCACAGGCCCAAAAACCAAAAACGAGTATAAATCCAATTAAGACCCTATTCTTCATATGCCCAGTCGATTTTGTCTTTCATATCCTTAACATTAATTCCCATGGCTTTTAAGCCTCCTCTAATTTCGTCCACCTTATCATAATCCTTAGCCAATTTAGCATCTGTATAGAGCTTGAGCAATACTGACAATAAACCTTGTTGATGATCTGCCTTTTCTTCCTCAAGACCTAATATCTCTTCTACGAAAAGAATATAAGTCTGAAGCATATTATCAAAAACCTCTTTACCCAATTCGGCTGATTTTAACTGACCTGTATAAAGTGAATTGATTTTTTTCAATAAGTTGAACAGATGTCCAATTGCTTGCGCTGTATTAAAGTCATCATCCATCGCTCTATAGGCATTAGCGATAATTTGCTCAACCTGCTGAACTTGCTTTTCATCTATTGTAATCTCACTGTCTGCCTCAAAAACAAGGTTTTTGGCAGTTCTCAGTCCATTGATTATTTTCTTGTAGCCTTTTTGTGCAGCTTTGAGCGCATCATTGGAAAAATCAAGTGTAGATCTATAATGTGCTGTCAAGATAAAATAACGGATTGTCATCGGGCTATATGCCTGTTCCAACAAATCATGTTTGCCAGTGAATAACTCCTGAAGTGTAATAAAATTACCCAACGATTTACCCATTTTCTGACCATTGATCGTGATCATATTGTTATGCATCCAGTATTTGGCTGGGTCTTGATGGTTACAAGCATTTCCTTGTGCGATTTCACATTCATGATGTGGAAACATCAAGTCCATCCCACCTCCGTGAATGTCAAAATGCTTTCCGAGATACTTAGAACTCATCGCTGTACACTCCAAATGCCAGCCTGGGAAACCAATACCCCAAGGAGATTCCCATTTCATCAAATGTTCAGGTGCTGCATTTTTCCACAATGCAAAATCAACTGCATTCCTTTTTTCGGTCTGCCCATCCAAATCCCTACTACCAGAAACTAACTCTTCAAGAACTCTCCCTGATAGCTTCCCATATTTTTGCGTCTCATTATATTTTAAGACATCGAAATACACTGATCCATTTACTTCATAAGCGAGCCCTTCCTCCAAAATCGCTTGAACAAGCGCAATCTGCTCAGGAATATGTCCAGTCGCTCTTGGTTCAATACTCGGCTTGATGGTATTCAAAGCCAACATATCTCTATGATAAGAATCTGTATATTGTTGAGCGACTTCCATAGGCTCTAGTTGCTCCAACTTCGCTTTTTTGGCGATTTTATCTTCTCCTTCATCCGCATCACCTTGTAAGTGTCCCACATCCGTAATATTCCTGACATAGCGAACTTTCATTCCCAAATGTGATAGGTATCTATAAACAGTATCGAATGTTATCGCTGGTCTTCCATGCCCAAGATGCGCATCACCATAGACTGTAGGACCACACACGTACATTCCTACAAAGGGTGGGTTGATTGGTTCAAAGATTTCCTTTGTCCTTGAAAGGGTATTATATATTTTCAATTGGGAGTGATGTGTCATAATTATCATCTTGCAGTTTACCTGAACGAGCAAACTAAAATACTATAAAGAATAAAATAAGTCTGCAAATTAGCTTTTAGAATTTATCTTGCGAAGAAACTGAGAGATTATTAGCAATCGAAAACTCTAAATTTTCTGATTCTATTATTGTCTCTAAAAATAAAGTTAATCTAATAATTTGACCGAAATGCGAATTCAAGATTTTATATATTCCCGTTTTTACACAAGTAGCCACTTAAAATAATCTAAATCCTAAATTTCAAAGTGCTACGCCGCGGCGCACAAGTGTGGACTGTTAGCTGTCGACAGTTGACAATTATCCGCAAGATTATTTGTGATAAATTCACTTACAGGTGCCATTGCGGATAATCATTTAAGATTTAATCAAATCCCATGAAATTTAAAAGTCCTGAGTGAATTCTTACTCAGGACTTTTAAATTTTAATTTCAATGATCTATGTTTTAATGCTTAAAGTGTCTCACTCCTGTCATCACCATACTCATCCCATTTGCATCACAAAAATCAATAGAATCTTGATCTTTGATCGATCCACCAGGTTGAACTACGGCTGAGATTCCTTCATTGGATGCGATCTCTACACAATCTGGGAATGGGAAGAAAGCGTCCGATGCCATCACTGCACCTTTCAATTCAAAACCAAAAGACTTGGCTTTTTCAATCGCTTGTCTCAATGCATCTACACGGGAAGTCTGTCCTACCCCAGATGCAAAAAGTTGCGTGCTATTGCTCAAGATAATCGTGTTTGATTTGGTATGTTTACAAACTTTCGCTGCAAATACCAACGCATCTTTCTCTTCTTCAGTAGGAACTACTTTTGTAACTACTTTGAAATCAGCTTTGGTCTCAGTTTGCAGATCTTTGTCTTGCTCAATGATACCGTTAAGCAAGGTTTTGATTTGCTTAGTCCCTTCGATCTGGATTTTCTGCCTCAAAAGAATTCTGTTTTTCTTACCTTTCAACAAAGCAAGAGCATCTTCATCAAATGATGGCGCGATCAACACTTCAAAGAAAAGGCTATGCATTTCTTCCGCTGCGGCTAAATCTACATTTTGATTGGTAATCAATACCCCACCAAAAGCAGAAGTCGTATCCGCCTCAAATGCTTTTTGGTATGCTACTTTCACCGAATCAGCTATCGCAACACCACAAGCATTGGTATGCTTCAAGATTGCAAAAGCAGTTTCACCCTTAAATTCAGCGATCAAAGCAACTGCTGCGTCAACATCTACTAAATTATTATACGAAAGCTCTTTACCGTTAAGTTGATCAAATAACTCTTCTAAGTCACCATAAAAATGTGCTGCCTGATGTGGATTTTCACCATATCTCAAAGCCTTTGCTTTTGTCTCTGAAACCTTCAATGCAGGAATACCTTCTGCTCTATTGAAGTAATTAAAAATATGTGTGTCGTAATGAGATGAAACTTGGAAAGCTTGAGCCGCAAAGTAACTTCTATCTTCCAAAGAAGTCGCTCCATCTTGCGCTTTCAATCTTTCTTCCAACTCACCATATTGCGCTTTGGATGCGATGATGGTGACATCTTTGAAATTCTTAGCGGCTGCACGAATCAAAGAAATACCACCAATATCAATTTTTTCAATTATATCTGCTTCTGAAGCGCCAGAAGCAACAGTTTCTTCAAAAGGATACAGATCCACTATTACCAAATCTATCGCAGGAATATCGAATTCCGTAGCCTGTGAAAGGTCTCCATCATGGTCTCTTCTATGAAGAATTCCACCAAAGATTTTTGGATGCAAAGTTTTAACTCTCCCTCCGAAAATAGACGGATATCCAGTCAAATCTTCAACAGGAATCACCTCAGCACCTTGTTCTTCGATGAATTTCTGAGTACCCCCAGTTGAGTAAATTTTAACACCCTGAGCTTTCAGTTGAGCGATGATAGGTTCAAGATTGTCTTTATAAAAGACAGAAATTAAAGCAGATTGGATTTTGTTGGTAGCCATGTTTTTTGAATGCTGCAGATCATTTGTTTATGAATGTATAAAATTGATCGTTGCAGCTATATTTTTTGGTGAATAAATTTTCAAGTCGCAAAGGTAGGAAAACCAAGGGATTAAAGCAGGCTTTCTATGACATTTGGAAAGTATTTGTGTTCCAATTCATGAACTTTATTGGCTATATCCTCTGCAGAGTCTGTTTCCAAAACTCCAACTCCAGCCTGAAAAATCACTTTCCCCTCATCATAATTTTCATTCACCAAGTGTATCGTAATGCCAGTCTCCTTTTCACCTGCTGCTTTCACAGCTTCATGCACATGCATCCCATACATCCCTTTCCCCCCATATTTTGGAAGTAAGGCGGGATGAATATTGACGATTTTTTCAGGAAAAGCTCGGATAAAATCTTTTGGTATTTTGAGTAAAAAACCAGCTAAAACCACCAAATCAATATCTAAACTCAGGAGTTTCTCTGTTAGCAAACCTGATTCTAGGTCAGATCTAGTAAAAGTGAAAGTAGGAACATTGAATTTTTTGGCACGTTCGAGCACGAAAGCATCTTTTTTATTGGAGCCTATCACGGTCACGTGGGCTTTTGTAGAATCCTTTAAATATTCCAAAATTTTCTCAGCATTGGATCCACTTCCTGAGGCAAGGATTGCTATTTTTTTCAATGTATGTAGTTTTTTGATTTGGCGGAGTAAAATTACAGATTTCTCAATGAAAATTTAAATGTTTCTAGATTCATTGGGCAACCTTAGGTGGTATTTTTCCCGTTTAGTTATCTGAAACTAATACTAAATTATATGAGAAATCTTCTGTTTTTATCCATCCTTACTTTCTTAATTTCATCCTGCACCGTAGTTAGACAAGGTGAAGTTGGGGTCAAACGTAAATTCGGGAAGCTAAATACCAACATTTCTGACGCTGGTCTTATTAGCTACAATCCTTTCACCACCACTATCATCAAAGTTCCAGTCCGAACTGTCAATCAAGAAGTCAAGCTTAATCTACCTAGCAAAGAAGGACTAACAATAGAATCGGAAATTTCAATTTTGTACAGTATAGAGAAAAACAAAGTGCCATTTATCCTTGAAGATATAGGTACAAATTATGAAAGAGTATTGATCATGAACGTATTCCGATCTGCCGCAGCCGATGTAACTGCCCAATATATGGCCAAAGATATGCACTCAGGCATGCGAGGTCAAATAGAAAATCAAATTAAAGACCGTATGCATGAATCCCTTTTGGAAAGAGGATTTGTAATAGAAAAAGTATTGATGAAAAGTATCCAACTTCCTATAGAACTTAGTCGTGCTATAGAAAGAAAACTTCAAGCGGAACAGGAAGCTCAGCAGATGCAATATGTACTCGATAGAGAACGACAGGAAGCCGAAAGAAGACGCATTGAAGCTGAAGGCACGAGGAATGCTCAAATGATTCTTGCTGAAGGTTTGGTCAGAGAAATCATAGAATTAAGAAGTATCGAAGCTTTCCGAGAATTAGCAAATTCCCCAAACACAAAAATCATCATTACCGATGGCAAAACTCCGTATCTCATCAATAGTCAGAAGGATTAAGGTCGGAAAAAAAATAAATATAATTGATCAAGCAAGTCTTTAGTGATGAATCATCCAAAAAGACTTGCTTATTTTTCGTTTTATTTTAGATAAAACTGTAAATTGAAATTAAATTAAAAAATTTGATTATGTTAACTCAAGCGCAAGTTAAAAGGCAATTAGAAAATTTACCAGAGGAATTTTCACTTGATGATTTGGTTGAACAACTGATAGTAATTCAGAAAATCGAAAAAGGTCTGAAAGACTCTGAAAGTAATAATGTTATTTCAGAAGAGGAATTAGACAAAGAAATTGAAAAATGGTTTTAATCTGTGATCACCCGCAAAATCTGTGTTATCAGCGTTCTACAACAGCCCCATACTAATAATCCCAGTCAACATCAGCAGTTTTGACAAAATACTCAATTGAGTAAAGTGAGCTTTTCGATCGGCAACGTATATTTTGTACATAAACAAAAAGAAAAGAAAGCTCAATCCTCCGAAATAATAAAATAGGGAAATATTATTTATCTTAAATGTTACAATCAAGATCGCACAAACAAAAGCGATTGCAATCACGAAAATCACCCGTTTGGTGTTTCTAAAACCAATGACAATAGGGAGTGTTCTGCATCCATGTAATCTATCTCCTTGACGATCTTCTATGTCTTTGATAATCTCTCTGATCAAATTGATAAAAAAGGCAAATATTGCATAGGTCAACACAAGCAATTCAGATTGTTGATAATAGTATCCAATCATCCAAATAGCTGTTCCAGTCAACAAAGCCACTACAAAGTTTCCTACAAAAGGCAATCTTTTCAAGGAGTTGCTGTACAGCCAAAGCAAAAATGCCGAAATGAAAAATATCACTCCAATCCTTGGACTTACAAACCAGGCAATTCCGATACTTGTAAAATTCAAGACAGTATGAAAAAATATTGCCACACGCCGCTTCATCCCTTTTCCTATGATCACCTCCTCAGGTTTGTTGATATAATCTATTTTGACATCATAATAGTCATTGATCATGTAGCCAGCGGCCGTCAAAATCACAGTCGACAAAATCAATAAATACAAATTAATATCTTGTAATACAGGCAGTCCTTGCCTATTGGTCTCCACCAAAAAATAAGCCGTCATCAATTGTGCAAAAGCTACAATCACCAAGTTCACAGGCCTACTAATTTTAAATAAACTCCTTAAAGAAAATGACTTTGACATGTATGTGGTTGGATTACAACGTAAAAATACGATAAGTATCCAGCATTGAAAGGCAGAAAGAAATAAGATTTTAGATTGTAGATGCTGAAATAAAAATGTTTGGCTAAAGCCTTAAATATATAAAGATGCTTGGTAAAGATGGGCTAAAGCACCATCCCAATTGAAAAGCCCCAAATTTTACAATTTTTCAATCTTCAAATTTTTGAATTTTCTTTTGCGAAACTTAGCTCCTTCCCTTCCTTTGCGAGAACTTCTTCACCTTTCCTCCGCCAGAGCAACCTTCAACTGAAAATAAGAATACCTCTCACCAAACTGCTCTTTCAATGGTTTGAGGAAATGAGTCCCTTGTCTACGGTAAGCAAGACGAATATTAAGTAGATCATCTTTTGAAAGAAATTTTTCTGCATCTACTTCTTTCTTTTTAACCATATTCACCAAATGATCTTCCACAGTATTGAAAGTCATCCCTCTTGCTTCTGCTATTTGATAAATGTTCTTTCCTTCATTAAAGAGCTTCAGCGTCATCATCTCAGACTGAGAATTCCGAAGCGGTTTGGTTCTTTGGGTTTGTTTCTTTTGCTGAGGACTGAGCTTGTGGAAACTCGCATAATCAGCAATTATTTTCATGAAATCACTGCCATAACTTTGCGCTTTCACCTGTCCAACACCAGAAATCTCCAAGAATGAACCTTCTTCAATCGGTAAATAAGTCGCCATCTCAACCAAGGAATTATCTGCAAAAACCACATATGGAGGCACGCCACTTTTCTGTGCAATAGCAAACCTCAACGCTTTCAATTCGTCTAACAATTCTTCATGATGTGTACTCGGTTTATTGGAGACTTCTGGCAAAGACTCTTCCATCGGTAGCAAAATTTTATCTTTAGCCTTTAACTTTTGCCAAGCGAATTCTGTGAGTTTCAGGGTTGGAAACTGTGCTCCTGCTTCTGCCAAATAATCCTCTTGAACCAGTTTGTCGCACAAATCCTTCCAAAAGGACTCAGGCCTATCTTTCCCAATCCCATAGACACTTAAACTTTGATGTGTTTCTTGTACTTTGGCGGATTTGGATCCTCGGAGTATCAACAACACATAACCAATCCCGAAACTTTCTCCTAATCTTGCAATGGTGGATAGCAACATCTGCGAGGGAATAGTCATATCTTGTCGATTCCCTTTTTGGAAGCAAATGTCACAATTGCCACAATCCCCTGTATGATCTTCACCAAAGTAATTCAATAAAAATTTCCTCCGACAAATCTTCGTCTGACAGAAGGATTTCATCTTCTCCAGCTTGTCTTGCATGACATGGACAAATTCCTGATTGTCTCCCTGATCGAGCATCCTACCAAGGGTGATGGCATCTTGACCTGAATAAAAAAGCAAGGCATCACTCGGAAGGCCATCTCTACCTGCCCTTCCTGTTTCCTGATAGTAGCCTTCTACATTTTGGGGCATATTCATGTGGACCACAAACCTTACATTGGACTTGTCAATTCCCATCCCAAAAGCAATGGTCGCCACCATAATCTTGACTTCATCTTTGATGAAAAGTTCTTGGTTTTTCTCCCGCTCCTCCCTTGGCAAACCTGCATGATAAGGCAAAGCTGACATTCCTCTGGCTTGCAATTCAGCCGCGGTTTCTTCTACATTTTTTCTAGAAAGACAATAAATTACACCTGAGTCCTTTTTATGGAAATCCAGAAATTCCAACAATTTCCCCATTGCATCTCTTTTCGCAGTAACCCGATAGGTGATATTGCTTCTGTCAAAAGAGGAGATAAACCACTTTGGCATTTTTAACCCCAACTTATCAGCAATATCCTTTCTGGTCAACTTATCCGCAGTAGCAGTCAGTGCGATAAAGGGTATTTGAGGAAATGATTTTCTCAACTCGCCAATTTTCAAATATTCAGGCCTAAAATCATGCCCCCATTGGGATACACAATGCGCTTCATCGATAGCGACGAGAGACAAATTCACTGTTTTTAGGAAATCCTTCAACGGGAAATCTCCTCTGTACAAGCGCTCAGGAGCAATGTATAAAAGTTTGATTTTTCCTGATTCGATTTGGGAAGAGATAAAGCGCTGCTCACTTTGACTTTGGGAAGAATTGAGGAATGCAGCAGGAATTCCATTGGCATTTAAAGCATCTACCTGATCTTTCATCAGAGAAATCAGAGGAGAAATCACCAAAGTCAATCCCTCAAAAATCGTCGCAGGAACTTGGTAACAAACGGATTTTCCTCCACCTGTAGGCATCAAGACAATGGTATCTTTTTTTGTAAGAACAGATTGGATTATTTGCTTCTGATTTCCTCGGAATTCTGAATACCCAAAAAATTCCTTTAAAATCTCCTCCGGTTTTTTAAATGATGCGGCTTGGTTCATGGCTTTTCGATAGATAAAAATGAAAAATTGAAATTACTAAATCTTCCGCATTCAAGAAAAGGAAATCCACTTCTCAATAAGAAAAAAATACTTAAAAGATGCTTTTTAACTATCTTTAATTTACCTATTTGAGTAAAAAACATGTTTATTTTTATTCATTTCATTATTAAACATAAGAATTTTAGACTTTGGAATAGACTTTGCACTCTAGTCATTATAAATAATTTTCAACTAAACC
Organism: Belliella aquatica; assembly: GCF_014637795.1. Classification (GTDB taxonomy): domain Bacteria; phylum Bacteroidota; class Bacteroidia; order Cytophagales; family Cyclobacteriaceae; genus Belliella; species Belliella aquatica. The sequence continues at coordinate 13,357 of NZ_BMFD01000025.1, forward strand.
AATATATTGTTATGTCTTTAAACTTAAAAATCAAAGGAAATTGGAATGAAATGAAAGGTAAACTCAAAGAGAAATACGGAGAGCTAACCGATGATGATTTAGTCTATGCTGAAGGTCAAGAAGATCAACTGCTAGGTAAACTTCAAAAGAAAACAGGTGCTGCAAAAGAAGAATTGAGCAAATTCCTTTTTGAAGATTAATCAATATTTGAATTGTTTAAGACTAATTGATCTTAAATAAAACCTAAAAGCGGCTTCGAGCCGCTTTTTTTTATATCTATATGACTGTCTAATAGGTTTACCTACTTTTTTACAAGTAGCCAAACAAAATGATATATTCAAATCAATTAATGCACTGATAACTAATTTACCAATAATCCTTATGTGCACGCCTAGACGCATAAGCGTGACATAAATAACACGTATCCACTTGAGCCAATCTTTTAATTTGGTTTCTGTTATTATTGCAGATAATCTTATTGTCTGAAATTTTATCTATTTGTAAATTAGATACATGAATTATGCTAAACAACCATTTTGACCTGAAACCAAACTTTTTTTCGACTTTTAAAGTAAATTCAATATACTTTTAATCAATAAAAATTCACGATATGGGATTATCACTTTCAGAAAAACTGCTTTTATTGGCCATTCATCCTGATAATGGGAAATTTATTTCACCTGATTTGCATCTTAACTACAGCCTGACAGGAGCTATCTTGTTGGAGCTTTCCATCAGAGAACACCTCAAGTTAGTGGATGGCAATGTCTATTTAAATGATATAGATAAAATTGACAGTCCAGTATTACTAGGAGTGATAAATTTGATCCAAGAATCAAAGAAACCAAGAACACTCAAATTTTGGGTTCAGAAGTTGGGTAGAAAAAGCGGAAAATTCAGATGGTCAATATTGAAAGAAGTGGAATCAAAACGAGTGGTAAGAATACATGAAAAAGCATTTTTGGGAATTATACCATATAAAAGAGTTTTCGTTTTGGACAAACAACTCAAAAATGAGTTGCATAACTCTTTGAAGGATTTTCTCAGGAGTCCAGATTCTCAAAACACTGAACAAGTAGCTTTGCTGGGACTGATAGATGCAAGTCAAATGCACAAATTATTGACTTCAGACAGCCAAAACAAGAGAGTTATCAAAAAGAGAATCCAAGAAATTGTCAAAGAAAACCCTATCAAAGATACCGTCGAGTTAGCAATCAAAGAGATTCAAGCCGCTATCTTGACAATTATTGCTATTAGTGCCGCTACTTCAGCGAGCGCAAGGTAAATAAGAAGCTTGAATATCTAACACCTCAACAATTTCTCTGATTCAAAACTCTTATTAACATCAAAAGGAGCAATATCAAAAACCCTTAAAATCTACCTTGCCAATAACCTTGTAACCTTCCAACTTTGGAACTCCTCCACTTTACCAAAGGAAATAAACCCTTCAACTTGACAGCAGGTCAACATTATTCCTTAAATTTGAATACAAATATAAACCCAAAGGAAAATGGCATATTATCATAGACTTGGAAATATCCCTCCAAAGAGACATACCCAATTCAGACAGCCGGACGGTAGCTTATACAAAGAAGAATTGGTAAGCTCGAAGGGATTTTCAGGAATCTACTCCAACTTATATCATATCCACAATCCAAATAATGTTCAAAACATCGGCAAACCCACTCCATTTGATTGGGAAATAGCCAAAGAACATGGATTGAATCAAACGCATCTCAAAACAGCAGGTGTAGGAACTACAGGGAAAGATTACCTGAGTGCGAGAAAAATGTTGATGATGAACAATGATGTCATGATGGGCATTTGTTCTCCAGAACAAAGAAAGATGGATTACTTTTTCAAAAATGCCGATGGTGACGAATTGCTTTACATCCATGATGGAGAAGGGGTAATGTATTCTCAATTTGGAAAATTGGAAGTACGACAAGGAGATTACATTGTCATTCCAAGGACGACCATTTATAGATTTGAATTCAAAGAAGAAGGACCACTTCGTATTTTGGTTATCGAGTCAAAAGGACCTATAGAAACTGTCAAAAGATATAGAAATGAAGTCGGGCAGCTTTTAGAGCATTCTCCATATTGTGAACGTGACATCCGTCCACCACATGAAATGCATACTGAAAGTGAAAAAGGAGAATACCTGGTACAGATCAAAAAACAAGGAATGCTTCATCCATACACCTATGGACATAGCCCCTTGGATATCGTAGGCTGGGATGGCTATCTCTATCCTTATGCACTCTCCATCCACGACTTCGAACCGATTACTGGACGCATTCATCAGCCACCTCCAGTACATCAGACTTTTCAAGCTTGGGGATTTGTGATTTGCTCGTTTGTACCAAGATTATTTGATTACCATCCATTGGCCATACCAGCGCCATACAATCACAGCAATATAGATTCTGACGAGATCTTGTATTATGCTGAAGGTGAATTTATGAGTAGAAAAGGAATCGATCGGGGTTCGTTTACCTTACACATGGGAGGATTGCCACATGGTCCACATCCTGGAACAGTGGAAAAATCAATCGGAGCTAAAGCCACCGAAGAACTTGCCGTGATGCTCGACACATTCAAACCCATGTTTGTTACCACACAGGGCCTAGAATTCGTAGATCGAAATTATCCTATGAGTTGGACGGAGTGAAAATCGCATTCTGTATCTGATGCAGGATAGATAAATGATGTTAGAATAGAAAAAGAAACGCCGATAACGTTTCTTTTTCTATTTATAAACAAAGTAAATTTTGATATCGCGGGCATTCTAGAAGGCAGGGAATATTATTAGAGGTGAAATTAGATAAAAGATTAAGTTGAAGGTATAAATTAGTTCTCTACTAAATATACTTAGATGGAGAAGCAAGTATTCCATATTCCCATATGGAATAAAACTAATCTGAGCCGATTAATCCTTTTAATCGGCTTAAAACACCATTTAGTTCAAGCAAGTAATGGTAGCAAGAATAAAAAGAACAAGAAATTCTTAATATTTAGCGAATGCAATGTAAAAGAATTTCAATTTTCTTTACATTAGTGTTTCACAAGATAAAGAAAAATAAAAAATCTTTACAATACCCATGACCTGGCAACCTACATCACTTCCTTACAGCAAAGAACTTGAAACCAAACAAGTACTCAAAGCCCTCAACCAGGCACATCGTGCACTTGCAGAGCTCAAGGGCGTAGCTAGAAGTATTCCTAGGCAGGATATATTGATCAATTCATTATCCATACAAGAGGCTAAAGATAGTTCTGAAGTGGAAAATATAGTTACCACACATGATGAACTCTACCGATCTTCACTTGGACCTGATTACGATGTGTCTCCACAAGCCAAAGAAGTGAAAAACTATATATCTGCTCTCAAAAGGGGTTTTGACATTGTCACCAAACATGGCATTCTTACATCCAATCACATCATAGAAATACAAACTGTATTGGAAGGGAACAATGCAGGTTTTCGAAAACTACCAGGAACAGCACTCAAAAATCAGCAGACGGGAGAAGTGGTTTACACACCACCGCAGGAATATGATGAGATTGTAACGTTAATGCAGAACTTGGAGCTGTTCATCAGTGATCCTGAGATGAGTGAAGTAGACCCAATTATCAAAATGGCAGTTATTCACTTTCAGTTCGAAAGCATACATCCATTTTATGATGGCAATGGCCGCACAGGAAGAATCATCAATATCCTCTACTTGGTTCTCCAAGGTTTACTTGACTTGCCCATACTGTACCTGAGCCATTTTATTATACAAAATAAGAGCGAATACTACATGCACTTGCAAGAAGTAAGAAAAACAGGGGAATGGGAAGCTTGGCTTTTATACATGATTCAAGGGGTGGAGCAAACTGCGCTAAGCACCATGCACAAAGTGGAAGAAATAAAAAGAGCTATGATGGTGTTGAAAAATATCCTCCGAGAAAATTATAAATTTTACAGTCAGGATTTGCTCAACCACCTTTTCCATCATCCTTACACCAAAATAGAATATTTACAAGAGGCCCTTCGCGTCAGCCGTCCTACTGCTGCGGGATATCTCAATCAATTAGCCAAAGATGGCGTCTTGATCAAAAAAGTAAGCAAACCCAATTATTACATTAACCCATATCTGACCAAGGCATTGGCGCCCTAAATGAATATAGACATAATGGTTTAGGCAAATTAGCGATTGAAAGAAAAGCCAGAGTAGATTGCTAAGAAAGAAATTAGATTGAATTCAATTGAAAGTATAAATAAAATCTATGCTTCATTTCATGAAAATAGAGAAGAAATTATTCCATATTCCGATACGGAATAAAACAACTCTGAGCCGATTAACCCTTTTAATCGGCTCAAAATTTTGCTATATTTGAGCCGATTTATTAAAATAATTGGCTCATGACCTACAACTGGCAACATCAAAATTGGCCAAATTTCCAGTATGATTTGGAGATCTTACAGCCTTTATTTCTAGAATTTTCCTTGGAATGGGCTGAATTGAGTGGGATGGAAAAAGGACTCTCTACAGATTTAGAGGAAGAAACGGTCATCAATATCATGGTTTCTGAAGCCATAAAATCCTCTGCCATTGAGGGTGAGTTTTATAGCCGGGAGGATGTCATGTCTTCTATCAAGAACAAACTTGGACTAAACAAAACACCTGCTAGAGTAAAGGATCGCTATTCGGCTGGGATCGCTGAGTTGATGGTTGAGGTAAGAACTAGCTTTCAAGAGCCTCTGAGTACAGAAATGCTAAAAAATTGGCACAAAATCCTCTTTGTTCATGCTAAGAATTTACTTGTGGGCGATTGGAGAGAAGGAAACGAACCCATGCAGGTGGTTTCTGGATCCTTGGGAAGAGAATTAGTCCACTTTGAAGCTCCCCCATCAGATAAGATCGCCAAAGAAATGGAATTGATGGTTAACTGGTATAACCAGGCTAACTTTCCCCAAATCAATGCTATTGGTTCAGCTTTGTTGAAATCAGCCATTGTGCATCTTTATTTTGAATCCATTCACCCATTTGAAGATGGTAACGGAAGAATCGGAAGAGCGCTTGCAGAAAAAGCATTATCACAATGTCTGGGAAAACCAGTCTTATTGAGTATTTCTAAAATCATTGAAGCGGATAAAAATGCGTATTACCAAGCTTTAAAAGATGCGCAAAGGGGCTTGGAAATTACCGATTGGATAGCCTACTTTATTAAAGTAATCATCACCGCCCAACGGGATTCAAAAGCTTTGGTAGAATTTCTTTTAGGGAAAGTGAAGTACTTTGATAAATATAAAAACTACATGGACGACAGACAGACCAAAGTTATTGAAAGAATGTTTGAAGCAGGGCCAGAAGGTTTCCAAGGTGGAATGAGTGCTAAAAAATACATGTCCATCACTCAGGTTTCCAAAGCCACAGCAACAAGAGACCTGCAATACCTTCACGAAAATGGACTTCTGATCCAGTCAGGAGCAGGTAGATCTGTGAGGTATGAGTTGAATTTACTAAATGTGAAATAACCATGATGGATCAAAAACGCGAAGAAGAAAAGGAAAGGAGAAAAAGAAGAAATCAGAGATTGATTATGGCACTCTTTGTTGGATTATTTTTAATGAATATTCTGTTAATGATGATCTTGCCTCCATTTTCAAATGAAGCTGAAATTAAAGGTAAATTCATTTTTTATGTGCCTAACCGTGGAACAGCATTAGTATTTCTCTCCAATAAAATATTCCCAGTGTTTGAGGATTACTTTACAATATTCGATAAAAATGTAAATGTCGGAGACTTCATCCAAAAGGCAGCGGGATCCGATTCTCTTATTATTTACAGAAATAACATAAAGACTGTAATCAAGCTGGAATCTGAATGATTTTGGGGTTTAAGTGGAATAATAAAAATACCACCCATTTTTTAATTCAATAATTCGTACGACAATAAAGCCGAATGGAGGTATTCCATCCCCTAACTTAATATCCCCTTTATAGGATTTGATGTATCCATATTCATTGTCGATAAAACCATCAATTGTTAATACCAAAAATTCCTCATCTCTGTGAAGTGAAATGATATCAGCTTTAATCATATTTTGCTGAATTTTTAAAATATCATCTATTGATATATTATTTTCCTCCATATAATCCCCAAATGCTGCTTTAATTTGAGTTTTGGTTGAAAGCTTTTTACTGTCCCCTATATAACTTTCATCAATCCTTTTTGAATATCTTAGAAAGTCAGACATTTCATGAATACCGCTCTCTAAGCTAAGATTTTCTATTTTTTCTAATCTAGATTTATTCAGATTGTAATGGAGTTGGTGACTTAAACTGTTTTTGGGAAATAGGAAAAATGCAAATGAAATTAGTATGATAATGATAGGTGCATATGAAACTAATTTCTTGACCCCATTTAAAAAAATGAATACGATTGAGAAAATCAATCCTAAAAAAAAATAACTAACAATGCCAGTACATCAAATAATGGACCTAGGAGTAAAGAATACTGCAATTCAAAAACTGTTGCTAAGAATATTAATATGCTAAATACAAACGCCAGAGTTTTTATGATTGAATTCATATAATTGCTCAATTTGATAACTTATATATTAAAGTTCTGAGATTCATTTTCATCCTAAATCACCTCAACTCCCCCTTCTCTTGATCAAAGAAAAAATCATTGTCCATTGGCTTCCAATATTTACTGATATTAGCCATATGCTGAATAGGTTTTTTGAAAGCTGAAACAGGGATAATATAAAGGGCTTCGGGGGAGGAAGGACTTCCACCAACACCTAAGGCAATAAAGGTTGGCATCTTAGTCCGAGTTTCAAATGCCTGATATCGCTCCAATTGCCCATCATTAGCAAAGCGAATAAAATCTCCTTTTACATTACTTCTCCATTTACATTCTACAGCAACAGGGAAGCGTTTATTTCCTAATTTTAACTCCAATTGTAAGTCAGGGTCTAAGGTAGTTTCTGCATACCTGCCTTCAACATATTTATCTCCTGCCCATTGTTTGATGACAAAGTAGTCCTTATTGAACTTCATGACGATGAACTTTTCAAAATCTAATCCCGCTTTGACATTTACATCGATCAACTCAGTCTCAGGTTCATCTATTGATGCTTTCAGATCTTCTTTGATTTTTTTAATAATGGGTTCAGGATCTCTGCCTTCTTGAAGGGCTGTATCTCGAATAAGATTTTCTTCTTTTGAAGTAAAATTCGAATCCTTTATCGCAGCTGCAATCGCATTTTCAAGACTTTTCTGATCTATTGTAGAAGAGTTCTCTTGACCAAGCATCCAAATTCCTGAACCTATGGCAACAACTCCAAAAATAATTAATACTATGGCTAACATGCGTGTCATATTTATTAGGACTGATTTAAAAAACTCAAATTAAGAAAATTTTCAAGTTTTAAGAACTAAAACCATATCAATGGAGTAAAAAAAGGAATATCAAATAAATAAGAGGCTTCGCCCTCTTATTTTAATGTTTAGTACTATCTGATTTAAATCCTTGAATATAATGCTTTAGCATTTGCGCTTGCGTTGGTGTCAGCTCTCTAGGTTTGACCAAACTTAGAAATTCTTGCAAGCCAATTTCTTCAATTAGAGCTCCAAAAGAAGAGTTTAAAAATGATGAAGAAGGCGCAGATGCGTCTTTAAAAGAAACTTCAATGGTTTCACCTTTTTTCAATACCTCTTTAAGATGGAGATAAAAATCATGTCCAGCTTGATTGGTAAAGGTCTCCTTGACGATATGTGCAACTCGAATTAACATATAAATTATTTCACCATTTCCTGACTGCTATTGAGTTTATAAGGTTGTATCAAAACCTCTACTGGCAATCCTAAAAGCTCGTGAAGGTTTCTAATCATATCGATAGTCAAAGCTCGTTTACGGTTGAGTACTAGGCTTACTGTAGTCTTACTGCCAATAGCAGAGATCAAGTCTTTGTCTTTCAGCCCTTTCATTTCCATGGCTTCTGTGATAGCAGTGATAGGCTCAGGTAAAGCGATAGGGTAGTGCTCTTTTTCATATTTTTCTATCAGCGTGACTAAGAGCTCTGCTTCCATTCCTTCAGGACTATCTGGATTGGTATCAAATATTGAAGAAAGTCTCTTTAAAGCATTTTCATATTCCTGCTCCGTGGTGATGATTTTATCCCATTTCATATCTACGATTTGATTTTACGATTTAAAACTGGTCAACTGTATTTGCATCAACTTTATCATATTCGGCATGTGTGCCAATAAATTTGATAAATACCCACTGCCTTACATAACTAATCTGCACGATTAGCCGGTATTTATTTCTTGCAATATTAAATACCACACGATTGTTTTTGACCGGATCAGCATCGGGAAAGTCTTTGACAACATCCAATGACTTTTGCCAATCAGCTCCTTTTGTAATGGATATCCATGTTTCAAGACTGGCTTTAGCATCGGGATGCTTTTCATAGAATTTTACCAGATTTCTTAAGGCAATGATGTTTTTCAATGGTTTATATTTTTACAACGGTTGAAGATAGATAAAAGTTTTCAATATGAAAACTTTTATCTGATTTAGATATGAAATTTAAGAATTCAGAATAAAACTTTTCTTTTCAATAGAAATTAGGTCAAACTTGATAAATATCCAAAATCAATAAGTATTTTTAGGTACATCAAATAATTTTAAATAATGAGATCAGCAATTCTAGTTTCCTCAACTGAAAGACTTGAAGGTTATGAAATTGAAAAGTATTTTGAATTGATTTCTACAAATGTTGTCTTAGGCACAAACTTCTTTTCAGATATAGGAGCATCGTTTACTGACTTTTTTGGAGGGAACTCCGAAATATATCAAAGCAAACTCGAAAAAATTTACAAAGTGGCTATTGATAAGTTGAAAAATAAAGCATCAACTATTAATGCTAATGGAATCATTGGAGTAAGAATAGATTTTGATGAGATTTCAGGGGGTGGTAAATCAATGTTTATGATCTCTGTATCTGGTACTGCCGTGAAATTGAAACTTCTAAAGAAAGTTGATTTATTAAAGGAGAATAATTCGTCTTTTACATCAGATGAACTTGATGTGATGTCTAGAAAGATTGCCACCAAACTAAAAGTAGATCAAAATCAAACTCTAGGTAGCAGTGACTGGGAATTTTTAATTGAGAATTCATTAGAAGATCTTATTCCAAATTTGGTAGAATCATATTTTAAACTGGTTAAGGATTACCCATACTCAGACCAATTAAAAATTTATAAAGGTTATCTAACTGTATTGCTGAGACAGAGCACTCCAGAATTAGTTGAGAATACACTTTATGGAATGTATGCTTCAAACCCTGAAATTATTTCACAATTAATTGTTGAATGTGAGATGTTTTCCCCTTCCCTAACGATAGATTTAATTGAATCAGGAAAAATTCATTATGCTATAGCAATTCTTGAAGCCAAAAAGAGTTTTTATACAGCTGATGATTATACTAAAATGGTAAATATTTTGAATCTACTAACCACTTTACCTGATACTGGCAAAATTGAGGCAGTAAAAGGAATGTTGGGTTCGAAAGAAAAATTCATTTGTGATAAAGGTCATCAAAGCTCACCGGATTTAGCTTATTGCACTGAATGCGGTCGTAACATAAAAGGTGTTACAAAAGGAGAAGAAATAGCCATAAATCAATTCTCAATGAAAATTGAGGCTTTAGAGGAGTTATTCAAAACTAAAACCTAGTGGTTATTCTTTTACATGATTTTATTCATTTAATTGGATTGGATTTAATAATTCACATCAATATTACATAGTAATCATACGATTATTTTACAGCCAATTCTTTTGAAAGATTGAATATTGAAACTTGATTTTCAGCAGGATATGCAGAACCTTTAATTCTAGATCTAATTATTCCTTTGTAACCTATAATCCTGAGTAAAAGAACCTCTAAATAAAATATTCCAGTATTCAGTAAAGGCCATGTTTTACCTTTGAGTTTTTCCAAATCTTTCTTTTTAGATTCTGAATAATGAACATATGCATTTCTTATTAAAGGAAATACATAGGCAAAATCTTCAGACTTATTTAGATCGAATTCTTTGAAAGTTTTTCTGTATTCCTTAGGGAATTCTGTTGATAAACTGAAATGAAAGAGAAGACTTCTAATTTTATTACTTGCGTAATTTTTTTCTTTGTCAGATTCACCAAAAGCTTTAATTTCTCCTTTCTCTAAAACTAGCCAACTATATAGAGTTTCAAAGCTGTTTTGTAAAAAAATGATCGAGCCGTTAGTGTAACCAGAGTTATTTAAAGCTTCTAAATACCAATGGATCACAAAATCCATTTTTTCAAAATCACTTTCAGTTTCCGTGACATTTAAAAATTTATTCCATAGTGAGCAAAATTCATCATCAAAGCGGAAAGGTAACCAGGATTGAACATATTTATGATGATCAGTAATGTATGGTGAATAGTCTTCCCAAATTATTTTTTCATCACTTGAATATGCTTTCAGAAATAGTGGTGCAACTCTCCGACCATTTAAAAAAGATAAAAATATTTTAAGCCTCTTAACAATGAAATTGACTCTATTTAGTGGAGTGACTTTGTTGAACTTTATCCTGCAATTGTTAGAGATAATATAACCTCCTTCGCTCTTAATTGCTTTTTTGCTTTTTTCATCAAGAATGTTTTGAATCTCTATTGAGTGATCAGTAGAAATAAAACTTATATGTCCTAACCTTGAACCTTTAGGACTTTTCTGGTATGATAACCCAAAATATTCTCTAAAATTAACTAGATTAAAGTCTATGTATTTTATCTTTTTCTTACTTTGAGTAAAAATTAATTTTTCATTAATGCTTCCTTTAATGTTAATAGTTTCGCCATAAAATTTATTTTCTATAAAAAATTTCACCTTTTTGTTTTGACTCCCAATTGTAATTGATATTTCATTTTTATCAAATATTGCCTTCAAATCAGAGCAATCAAGGATTTCAAATCTTAATTGATGCCTTGGAACCCATTTGACAAAGATTTTTCCATTAAAAAGATGAGTACCAAAATGAAATTCTCCTTGGTATATCAATATTTCTTGATTTGGGTATTCCATAATTATGGTTGAAACTATTTCTTTCTTTCTCACCCATCACCCCCTTCCACAATCCTAATCTCCTCCTCCGTCAACCCATAAAGTTCATAAGCCAATTGATCGATTTGGTTTTCTTCAAAAGATGTATTCACATTTTTATTTTTTGATTTTTCCTCAAGAATTGTGGCTACAATTTCTGAAATTTGTTTCTGAGTAAATTTTGTTTCAGGAATAGGTAAAGAATTAAATTCCTTTACTTTTATTTTTGGAAATAATTGATCGAACTCGTTATTTATGTTTTGAAAATACCAAAACAATAACTTAGAGTTTAGAATGCCCAAGTAAAAATACATATCTAATTCTTCTTTCGGCTTAGCGATATATGCTGTTTGGTCAACAACAAATGTATCTTTGACAAGTGATGCCATTAAAGATGTTTTTCCAGGGATTTGTCTAATTAAAATTTTATCCCCTTCAAAAAATTCAGGAACTCTAGGTTCAGCTAACCAAACACCATAGCTTATATATTCATTTTCCCAATTAAATGAATATTTTGAAAGATTTTTACCTCTTAATTCAGGAAGGTAGGTTTCGTCAATTTTATTTCTAGCATTAAAAACTTTTCCTTTTACTTGCTCAATCGTTTGGCTTGGTTTCCCTTTACCAACTTGATATTATTTTATTCCTGAAATTGTACTAAATAATTCAGATAATTTCACTGACTTATTTAAAATTTTTGTGATTATTTCATGGCGAACCACATCAACAGTGATGGTAAAATTGTTATTAGGTGTATTATAAAAACCCAAAGAATCAAATTTGTTAACATATGAAAAACTCCCTTTTTCAACAAAGAAATAATCACTTAATAAAGGTACCCTAGGTTTATTAAAGATGAAAATTAACACTTCAACAGATGCTTCTTCAAAGACATCATCCTTTACTTCTATAATCCGATTTATTGAGAAATTACTTAATATAAATTGTCTTAATTTAATGTTGTTTTGATTAGCTAAAAATGCGTTAGGGACTATCAATGAATGTATGCTTTGATTATTAGAAATTTCATATGACCTTTCTATAAATAAATGATATAAGTCTAACTGGTTTTCAGAGACTTTGTAGTTGTCAAAATAATATTTTCTAAATTGATCAGAATCGTCTCTTATTCTTAAATAAGGCGGATTCCCTATCACCACATCAAAACCCACAAAATCTCCTGTTTCATTTAGCACTTCAGGAAACTCAAACCTCCATTCAAAGGCATTTTCATAAATCTTATTGTTCTTGATCTCGTCGATCTCGGTAGAAAGCTTTTCCAGCTCGGCTTCTATCTTTTCTACCTTCTTTTTCCTTTCCTTTTTCTCCTTTGCCGATACCTCGAATAGGCCTGTTTGCATAGTAAGATTATAGAGTTCTCCTCCGAGCTTTGCTTTCTTTTTGATCTTAGGATCATTGTTGGCAATCTCTGATCGGAAATCTGATTTGATCTCAGCGATCAGTCGCTCCATTTCTCGCTTTTCCTCTTTGTTTTGGGCATTTCGATAAGTAGTCACCGCCATGCGATAGCTGTCTATCGAGAACTTACTTTTCTTCAGTGCCTCACTCAGATCCGCATTGATAGCAAATCGACTTACAAGGGAATTCCCACATTTGATATTGATATCGATGTTGGGAAGGGTTTCAAGCTCCGTCGCATTCTTGTAATAAGCATTTTTCAGCAACTCAATCCATAACCTCAATCGACAAATCTTCACCGAATTGGGATTGATGTCTACTCCAAAAAGACAGTTTTCTATGATCGTCTGCTTTTCATGGAACAGAGTTTCTTGGATGCGTTGGCTTTCTTTGTTAGATGGATTGTATTCAAAGAGCTCACCCTCTTCATCAGTCACGATCAGTTCATCATTGACTACTTCTACCTGATATTCTTTCAACCGCTTGCCATTTCGGTCTTGTAGGATTTTCAAGTCATTTTTTACCGCAATCATTTCATTGAGAGCAGATACCAAAAAGTGTCCAGAACCCACGGCAGGATCACAGATTTTGATGCTGTTGACGATTTCATTGGCTTGTTTCCGATCTTCTATTTGATCATAGATTTGATCTAAACTATCTGAAAGCTCTAAACCTTCTGAAATTTTAAATCCTGATTCTTTGAACTTCTGAACCACAGCCCTCCGAATCGTCTCCCTACACATATACATGGTAATGAAACCCGGAGTAAAGAAAGATCCATCCTTGTAGCCATTTATCTTCTCGAAAATCAATCCTAGAACAGAAGCATTGATCAGCGTTTTGTTATCCTCCTGAATATCTTCTGAACCTTCGGAACTGAAATCATAAGCATTCAAAAACTCAAAGAGGTATTCGAGGGTAGACAGTTTGCCTGTTCTTTTCTTCCCCTGCTCGTTTTTCAGTACAGTGGAAGAAATGATCGGAATCAATTTATCATCCCTCAGATTACTGATAAATAAAGTTGAATGCTCAATATCAGTTGGCTCAAAAAGCGATGAATTGAGATAAGGGACTTTTTCGAAAAGTGCCTTGACATCAGGGTTTCTATCCTCAAATTTTCTGGCCAACACTTGGAAGAAAAGGCTGTTTAGATCATCATAGTTTTTGATTTTGTCAAGACTTAGAAAGGAGTAAGACTTGTCTCCTTTGTGATAAGTAAAGAGTTGCGCTTCCAACAACTTAAGAAACAGAATCCTATTGATCCAAGTGATCGAAAGCTCAAGGGCCACATTGAAAAGTCGCTCTTGATGGGTCTTCCCAAACTGAGATGGCTGCGATAATCGGCTGATTTTATCCAAACTATCCAATTGAATAATCGCATCTTCCAGAATACTCCCAGTATTTCTCTCACCTTCCTTATTTCTACCAATCAGCTTTTTACCACCTTCTTTGGTTTCTGTCAGGCCGATAATATGTAACAGCTCACTGTAAAACCGCTTGTCAAGGTTATTGCTGTCATTGGAAAAAGGCAGCTTAAGCATGTGTTCTGGTGAAAGCAACTTGAAAAGTGCAATCAGCTTTACATCATCTTTTTTGTCCGCATTTCTAAGCGGTTTATCATAATTCCTTAAGTCAAAATACGTGAAAGGTAATTCACCTTCCAGATTATTGATCTCACGGGATGCAATTTCCTTGTAGAAAAAATCCGTAGTATTTCCCGATAACCTACCTTCTTCAAAAGCCTTGAAATCCTTCACCAAAGTCTTGTTCTGCACAAAAGCTTTTTCAAAAACTGCCGCATCAAACACAAACCATTCATAGATATTGGTTACCACAAGGTGTTTGACTTCAAGGTTGTTTTGCGTGATTCTTTCCCTTAAGAAATATAAGATCAATTCCTGAAAAGATTTGACATTGAGGCTTTTGATTGCTTTAGCTTCGGGGGAAAGAGAAAGCATTTCCGCTTTGTTGGTAGGTTTCTTGGTTTCCAAGATCACCCCAACAGGACTTTTGGCATCTTTTCCGTTATGGATAACCATGTCATTTCTACCCTTGGTATTGATAGAAAAATCTGGTTCGTAGTACGTTCTTTTAAGAAAGTCAGATACGAGGTTCTTATGAAACTCCTCTGATTCGGATTCATTGATTTGGTCAAATAGTCTGATTAAATTCTCCTTAAAGACCTCAATCTGGGTTCTAACGGGTTTAACTTTTAAAAAAGCTTTGTTTAAGGCTTGCCTTGGTTTAAGAAATTTGTGGTTCATTTTCCCGAATTAGCGTTGAAAAATTTGATTCAACAATTTGCTTGTTTTTGGTCGGATTTGCAATAAAAATGTGCTAGGACTTTAGTTTTTTGATGCAAATTTGACTGGAATTGACTTAAAATTAAAAAATGAGGTAATGAACAATCTTTCTAAAAACATTTAAGAATTGAATTTTAGCAATTGGTTAAAATATTAATCTTCAATGTTGATGGCCAAACCAATCACCTGAATTCCCGGAACAGTTGATTTTCCATCGACACTGCTTTTGGAAATATTTCTTATTTCGAGCTTGATAATTCCATTAGCATCCGTCCCTTTTGCTTGATAGATAATTTCCTCAAATAGATCGTTGATCTCGCAACCTTTAAAATTAAAATCTTTTATTTTATCAAATGAAGTACTTTTACTACCATAAAGATCATCATATCCTGAGTTGGAAGACTTGGACTTTTTTATTTTAACATCTTCTTTTGGTACATAGCCTTGATAACAGTCTACTATCACAATAGAAGCAGATTTGTAATTCCTAGAAATATCTCCTGTTGTGACGAACATACCCTCTTTTTCAAAAATACTTAAATCTATTACTGCTGCGTCAAAAGAGTATTTATCTAAAATAGCACAACTATTAAAAAGTAAGAATAATAACATTATCGAAAGAATTTTGATTTGCTCTCTAAACTGCATGGCTATTTTTTTAAATGGAAATTTAAAACTAGGTACATTATCGTTTGAATAAAATACCCATAACAGGGTATTTTTGAGAGAGCAGAAGTCTTCATTGGATTAGTATTTAGATTCTCACTGATTTTAATAAAATCTAATTTGCCAATAAAAATATTTTGATTATATTATTGACTTATAAATGTTAATAATATAGACAATGGATGTTTTTGAAATTTTAGCGGAACTGGAAAGGAGGGAGGAGCAGATTGAAATCAAGCTCAAAAAGATCATACAGGCCAATTTAAACCCTTTTCCAGGTGAAAGGATACAGAAAGCGAAGCTATTACTTAAGCTTATCTATGAATTCAAGAAGCATATTCAGGCAGATGAATTTATCCAAGCTGGAATGAAGCTCCGTGATTTGGAAATTGAAGGATTGATGATTCTCAATAAATAACCCTTTCCATAAGAATCGGAATCAATATCCCTTCCAATTCCTAATTAAATTTAAAACTTCAAAATTTATAATTCTACATTAATCATTCATCATTTTTTTAACCCATTCTTCCTAGGTTCTTAAACCTGTTGATGGATCATTTTTTCAAACCGTATTCACAACTACTGTGATCTCTCAAGGACGTCCCTAAGTGAGACTACTTTTAAAAAGGATTCAGCATAAATAACTTTTAGGGTGAAACAATCAATTTCAATAAATACGTCTAATGCGGGCGGGCACGTTGGGGAACCGGGGGGCGGTGGCCATTTGCGGGTTGAAGGATTTTCCCAACTTGATTTTTTTGTTACTTTTTTGATCAAGCAAAAAAGTAAGAGGAAATAATCTATATACCTCTATTATTTTCTCTCACTATAATCAAACTCTACTCAATTTTAGATTGAATTAATTCACTCAAAAATAAATTGAAATAAATTAAAAGTATAAGTACAATCTAATTCCTTAACGAAAGATGAAAACCTTGTCATCATATGCTTTTAGATATAAAAAAAATCCTTTGACTACCTTTTATATGCAAAAAAGTATAATTGGCATTTATTTAGTCCTTAAAGCACCTTACTACAATTAAAAAAACCTTCCTGATTTACAGAAAGGTCAATTAACTTATTTTTCAAGCATCTTTTTCAAAAGCTCAACTTTCTCTTTTTCAGATTCCAGCAAGCGTTCGTATAACTTTTTGTTTTCTTCAAATACTTCAATCAACTTATCTATGGGGTTAAAAGTTGGATTGTTATTATAAATTAAGCCAGTTGCATTGTCGTGAGAAGTAAATGAATTCGAAATAATATTTACAGCCTTTTCCTCATTAAAATTCTTAATCGCCTCAGCAGGAATTTTAAGAACCTCAGCAACCTGACGAAGCAGTTCCTCTTCAATTTCTTCTTTTTGCTCAAGCAGGCTGACCTTTTTTTGAGTCCAGTCTTCACCAAGCTCAAAAGCCAAAACCTCTTGCTTGATGCCCATCATCTCTCTAAAGCGCTTGATGTTTCTGCCGTGATGAATGCTTTCCTTCATAGTATAATTTTATATAAAGCTAATATCGATATCCGCTTTCTTACTAGTAGCCATTTGAAATCATGTGTTTTAAATCAATTGACTCACTGATAACTTGTCATCTAATAACTAAATAACGATTATCCGCTCTAGATCAAGTACTCAAATTAATTACTTGCAACATTGCGGATAATATCAAGAGCTAATTTAATGATTTCTGACGAATGTCTTTCTCAAATTTATTTTTAAATACTTAATTAAACAAAGAAAAATGAACACTTACCACTTTCCAACCATACTTAATCTAGGTCCTTGACCACCTAAAACAAGCTTAACCTGAATAATTTGAGGCCATCGCAGCTATAATGAAAGGGTGAAGTGGGACTGAATAATTTATCCCTAATATCAACTAGAATATGCTGTTTTAGAATATTTTATCCCAGTCCTTTAGCCCAATTTGGCTTTCGCAATAAACAGAGAAAGTCATGGAAATTCAACTCAAAAACACTGACCAGGATAGAAAAGCACAGCTCAATGCATTTCTGCAACTTTTGGTGGAGAGATTTCAACCTACCAGAATTATTTCCTTTGGTAAGCAATCCCTTCAAAATAAGCTAAAGGGTTGTTTTGCCAGCAAGAAGATAGTAGAACAACATTTTTGCCTCTTGATCTGTACGGAAAGCTGTACCAGAGTTGATTACGAAATTCAGGAATTCGTCAACAATCATTACCAAAACGGACAGATAACCATCATTGCTCACGGTGAAAGCACTATCAAGGAACAAATTGAAGCGAATAATCGATTTTTTATCACAGTATTGTCAAAGGGAAAATACTTGTATTCAAAGACCGGGTATATTAATGATCAGTCCATTCCAAAATTCAACCCATCTAAAGCATTAGTAAAAGCTGAAAAACA
>NZ_BMFD01000025.1:31389-31932 GCF_014637795.1 Belliella aquatica
TATAACATAACTGCTTTTTTGCTGCATCAGGCTGTGGAGCAGTCCTGTATTACGCTGATCATAGTACATATCGATTACAGGTCAGAATTTCATAACCTCAACCGACTATTGGGTTTATGCAGGAGCTTTTCCGACGAACCCTATAAGCTACTGATAGGAGAAATGGAATCTCGCCGAAGACAATTCGATATCCTCATCAAAAGTTATGGCAAAGCTAGATACGCCTCTGAATTCACTGTCTCCCAAAAATATGCAGAAGAACTATGTGAAAATGTTTCATCTTTTATTGAATTGACAGAATTGATGTGCAAAAATAGGATCAAGAATTTTGAAGTAAAGCCCACTGAATTAAATCTCGTAACAGAAAAAACAGCATGATATGGAAAAGCAGATTCAAACAATCGATGAGAAGAAATTCTTCAGACTGCCATTTGATGAGGGGACTCATTGCCTCAGCGAAGAAATCCTCAATGCCAATTCAAAATTTAGAAAACCTCCTTACTATTACCGTATTGAGACATCGAAATTACACTTCAAAAATGA
>NZ_BMFD01000025.1:32159-35388 GCF_014637795.1 Belliella aquatica
AAGTAAATATTTCAAAATCACAAATGATAGGATGGGGTTCGATATAGATTTAAAACCTAAATACCCAACTTTTTATAAGCCTAGTGACGACTTACTTATATTACAAAAAAATCAGCACACGCAAGAAGCAAAAACGTACAATAAAATTTCACTGGATGATCTTCCAGATACTGACTTTGCCGTTGGATTTTGTTTAGCAGATACTCACCTGTCTTCATATCATTCAAATCATTATCCTTTTTTAGTTCCTTTCCATGGATTACTTTCTAAAGACAGAGAAAGAATAAAGAATTTCACTTCATTTCATTTAAATGAGGCTGATAGCAATGAATTGATTCTAAGTCAAACTCAAAAAGAACTCTCAAAGACCTGTTTCAAAATGCGGGAATTGGCACCAATAAACAACTCAAGTTGGCAGGATGAATTTGTGCCAAATGAGGAGGAGTTAGAAAAAGGGAAACAACTTTTCAAACTATGGCAGCAAGCTTATGAACTCATACTATCACAAAAACATACTTATTTCTTTCATACAAGAGGATTAAGAAATGTCAATGGAAAACCAAGTAGGTCTTGGATGAGACTATGTGAGTTCAAGAAAGAGACACCACATTTAATTATAAAAAGAATTGATAAAGGAGAATATTATCAAATAGAATTACGCTTCAAGATAAATGGGAAATTAAATATCCCTCAGTACCCAAACCTTGCTTTTTTTATAAGGCCAAAAACAAATTGGCTAAAAAAGTACCTATTGGGGAGTTTTGACGATTACTTAGTATCTTCTTTTTTTGCAAGGACTCAGTATAAAATGGCTATTCTTAAACCTCACTATAAAGGTGCCTTTGAAGATTTCATGAATAGTTTGGCAGAACGATATGAAATTATAGAGTCT
Organism: Belliella aquatica; assembly: GCF_014637795.1. Taxonomy (GTDB): domain Bacteria; phylum Bacteroidota; class Bacteroidia; order Cytophagales; family Cyclobacteriaceae; genus Belliella; species Belliella aquatica. The sequence continues at coordinate 33,052 of NZ_BMFD01000025.1, forward strand.
TGAGTTTAATGATTATTCTAGAAAACATTATCTAAATAGATCATGGAAGAGCATAGAAATTCTGGTTTTATGATCCTGGACAACCAAACAGTAGGAAAAAATATCTCTCTCTTCCGTAAATTGAGACAGAAAAAGGCATTTGAAGTAGCCTTTCATTTAGGTTTAAAGGAAGCTGCATATACCAAATATGAAAGAGGGGAGACAAAAATCACCATTGAACTCATCCAAAACATCTCTGAGTTTCTAAAAGTAAATCCACTTCACTTGCTAGTTTCTAACCCTGAACAACTCCTCCAAAATCTAAATCAAGATCCAATAATCCCCAGTTTCGAGAAAGACTCAAATAAAAACGTAGACCACAATAAAACCCTGCATCAAATACTACAATCCATTCTAACCCTAAATGAATCCATCAAAGAAATTTTAATAACTGACAAATAGAATTCAATTGTCATTTCCTTCCTCCATTACATCAGTTACCTAATTAACCAGTTAACCAAATAACCCCTTTTTCCTTCGCCATTTTTCATCCTTCATCCCTCCTAATTCCTCCCTTCTTCCCCCTGCTCCCTAGTACCAACGTAGTAGCAGTCTAGTATCAACGTTAGGGTAACGTAGGGGATACGTAGACCCCGTGACTAGACCCTGTAATTTCAATTCTAATAATAATACTATTTGTTTCTTGGTAAAATTAAAAAATCTCTCTTTATATGGTTTTAGGAGTGACCATCTAGTCCTAATCTTGTTTAAAGAAAAACCTTTTAATTTCACTCAAACCGTCTGATGCAGGTGGGAATGTTGGGGAATCGGGCCTGCCTCCCAAAAGTGTATGGATTGCCTCACTAAAAGGGATAGGTTTCCTCCTTTTTAGGGAGGCGGGCGGTGGCCTTTTGCGGGTTGAAGAGCCTGTCCCGCAGTATTGCGGGAATTCGAAATTCTTGACTTTTTGGTTACTTTTCTCAAAAGTCCGCTGAGGCGGATGCGTCAATGCCTGTCCCGTGGAATCACGGGAACAAAAAGTAAGAGAAAGAAATATTTTCATCTCAAAACAGATTCTCTCACTCCTCAAAATCAACCCTTCATCCTTTCTAATTTTACAAGAACCCTATCGTCCCGAAAGACACCTCCAATTTCTAATATACCTATCTCCAGGACTCCCGGTCACGTGTACACATCCCTTTACCATGCACGGCGGCGCATATCGAATGTAGTGACTATAAATGTGCATGAAGCGCCTTCCCGCAATGCTGCGGGACAAGTCGTACATGTTTACCTCCCTTTTGGGAGGGCTAAAAAGCATATAGCTCCGCTGAGCCTGCCCCGAAGTATTTCGGGGAGCTACTTTCCTTGACTAGTTCCAATTCAACATTTTAAATTCGACATTCAGCATTCGACATTCTCCCTTCCTCCTTCATCCTTTCCCACCTTTCTCCTTTAACCTTTTCCCTTTTTTCTCTCTTTAAATATCCTCTGTGCATCTCGGTGACTCCTCTGTGCAACTCCGTGTAACAAAAGATTTTTGACCCTTCTCCCTTCATCCTTCCTTTCCCCTTTTTCCTTTCGCCCTTCTACTTTCCCCTATTTAATTAACCATTTCTCCTTAGCACTTGATTAGACTCTAAGGTAATGATAATCTGTTACTTACCCTACACAAACACGTATTAACTCCGTATCAAGTCCGTATCAACGCCATATCAAACGCATATCAAACATATATTCTATTAAACATCAACTAGACTTAAAGCCTGTTTAAAGCTATTTTAAGGGCGTTTTTGAGAAGATTCTAAGTAAAATATCAAGCATTATTACAATGGATATAACAATAACTTGAAGGGATGGATTTTCGCTAAAAAGATGGTTTCAAACTGCAAAAAAAATGATTAACAACCCAAAAATTCATCACCCCAATAAAGAAAAAAAGGAAACCCTATTTCAGCGTTTCCTTTTTTGTTTTTAAGATTCAAAATTCTTGAATCTTGGTTATTAACATGATATAAAAGCCATACCATAAACTAATTACTGATTTACTGATTTACTGATAACTATTTTCCTTATTTCATCTGCATTTTTACAAATCACTATCAAAATAATGTAAATCCTATATTTAAGGCTTCTTTGGGCTCTTCAATTGATCATTCACGATTTCCCGCTTTCAAATGAGAAGCGATTCAAAAGATTCAACTCAGTTTATTTCAATCAGCAGTTGATCGTGGTCGGTCGTCTGTTGACAATATGACCTTGCCTGAATTTGGTTTACACATTAGTGTCTAGTGTCAGGTTTTGATTCTTCGTTTAATTGTATTTTTCTTCTAGGTTGTTCTGGCATCCTTGGTTTTA
>NZ_BMFD01000026.1 GCF_014637795.1 Belliella aquatica
TGGTAAGTTGCTCCTCAGCAGAGCTTACGTCCTCTTCGAATCTGCATGGCATGTTAAGAAATTTTTCAACAAAAGTCACCAACTATTTTTGACCACATTACCATTTTTGACTATTTGCCATCTAAAGCATTGCAAGCGTCATATGCTGGGTCAATGTCTATATAAACGTCTTCTTTGGCAGTGACAAACCATTTACTGAGGATTTCATCTTCTTTCTTTCTCAAGGTAGCAGCTTTCAATTTTTCATAATCATCATTCATATTCGCTCTGTGAGCAGGATATCTGTCTTGATAATATAAAATCCTGACTTTAGTACCTTCTCTCGGATCTTCGAAACGCATGGGTTTGGTAATAGAACCAATTTTCATACTGTCGATAGTGAAATATAAAACAGGGTCTTCGAGAGTTCTAAGTGTTAGCTTATTTGACCCTGAACCTGGATCCGAGAAATAGCCCCCATTGTCAGAAGTATTTCGATCTTCAGAATATTCTTTTGCAGCTTTTGCGAACTCTATTTTCTTATCAAGAATCACAGTTCTAAGACTGTCTAAATACCTCTCAGTATCTTTGATGTCCTGCTCAGATGGTTCTGGCTTGATCAAAATATGTCTTGTATTGAAAGTATTTCCTCTTCTTTCTAACAGTTGAATCATGTGAAATCCAAACATGGTCTCAACAGGATCAGATATTTCACCAGGTCTCAATGCTAGTGATGTAGCTTCATATTCTGGCGCGAGTTCCCCTCTTCTGAAAAAGCCTAATTCACCACCCTGTACAGCAGAGCCTGGGTCTTGAGAGTATTGACCGGCTAGCGTTGCAAAGTCAGATTTCCCTTCTCCAATCTGCTTTTTAAGGTCTGCCAGAAAAGCAGCGACTTGATTTTTATTAGCCTCGTTTACGACTGGTTTTCTTACAATCTGACCGACTGTAACTTCTGCAGAGAAAAATGGAAGAGAATCTCTTGGAATGGAAGAGAAAAATCTCCTTACTTCAGCAGGAGAAACCCCCATGCCTTCTGTGATTTTTCCTTTCATACGCTCTACAATCATCTGTTCTTTCAAAGCATCAGTAATTTCAGCTTTCAGCTGTTCAGAAGTCTTTCCATAAACCTCAGCAAGCATGTTTTCATCTCCTCCGATTTGTTGCATTACCATGGCAAACCTTTGATCTGCCTGAATCATTACTTCGGCATCACTTACAATCACTGAGTCAATTTCAGCTTTTGCTACCATCAGTTTACTAATTAGCAGCGATTCAAAAATATCACATTTGGTAGGTGCTTCAAATCCCTGTTGAGAATTAGCTATCGCTTCCAGATAAGTTTTCTGAACGTCAGATTCAAGAATAATGCTGTTATTGACTTTCGCCACGATCCTGTCAAGTACTTGGCCAGTTGTTGGAGTTGTCTCTTTTTCTTTATCCTGCGCAATCAGCGTGTTTGTAAATAAAAAAAGACCTGTCAAGGCAAGGATGTATTTCATTTTAATCATATATTTTGAACTCATTATTTTCTAGTGCTCTATTATAAATATCTTTTTGTAATTGTTCCACCAAAGCTACACGCTTTTTATTTGTGAGGATTTTTGAGATTTCTTCTCTCACAAAATCAAGTGGTGGAATTTGATCTTGCAATTTGTAGTCCAAAATCTTAAAATAATAAGAATAAATCTCATCATCCACTTTGATTAATTTACTATTCCTAAGAAGTTCTACTTTATTGTTGTTTGCCGCAAGAGGGGTATTTACAATCACATCTTCAAATCTAACCCAAGTAGAATCTTCCATGTAATAGTTTGAAGCGTGATCAAGTGCGATTTGGCGAATGCTAGTTTCTACATTATCCCTATTTAATGTTAACAATCTTTCAAGAGGTCTATTTTGAGGATTTGATTTTTCCAGTTTGAAGAAATTTGTCCTGACGATAATCTCTTTGAGACTGAAACTTTCTTTATTATTTTCGTAATATTCTTCAATTTCCGCATTACTTATCTCTGCCGATGAATTGGAAGTCACATAAGATTTTTCAAATTCATAGACCATCAAAGCATACTTATAATCCAGCAGTTTTCTATTTAACTCTGCTTCATCGAAAGTCATGTTTTTTCCTGCCTCTAGAATCATCAGCTGTTTTCTGACCCAGGATTGGACATATCTATTTGTCAAATTTGTGCTGTCTTCCTTGCTACTGCCTGTCGTTACAAGAAAAGCAACATCGGAATTCCTTAGCAATTGGTTTCCCACACTAGCCACAATAGGATTTTCATCTAAGTCATTATTCTCCGATTTGAATTTGAAGAAATCGCAAGAACTGAGTAGAATGCTCACCAATATGGGCAGATAAAGCTTATTTGTTAGTGACAATATCGTAGACTCTTCTTTTTTCATCCTCGTTGATGCGGATGATATAGTTATTTTTTAATTTGCTTAAGAGAGATTTATCAAGATATTCCTGATAGTCTTGAATCACTTTCCCTCTAGTTTCCTCGAATTTTTTAGGGCCTGCAGGAATCTTATTGCCTAAGAGGATGAAGTACGTTTTCCCATCAAAACTTACTTCTTGAAAGGCTTTATTCGTCATGGCTCTGCTCAAGATAGGATGTGATTCCATCTCAAAGATGTTGTTTTCTATCGTAAATGCCAAAGGATCGTCATTGAGGAAAGTATTTTCTAACCTCGCTTCAAGGTTGCTTTGATATTTCTTATCTGACAAGAATTTTCTGACATTTGCAGTCTTATTCTCTTTACCCATTTTCACTATAAGTGCTTCTACGCGCTCATTCCACTGATATCGGTCTTTATTCTCTTCATAAAATGTGATTTGACCAAGACTATCTTCAAGTGCTTTCTGCCATACATTTTGATTCATCAAAGAAAATAGAAGAATCCCATCTCTGTATTCCTTTAAGATCAACTGATAATCTTTGTTGTTGGCCTCTAGATCATTTTCTTCAGCAGTATTCAGATTCACTTCTACGAATTTGTCATACCAAGAAGTGAAATAATCATTTGCTCCTATTCTTACAATTTGTTCGGCTTTGTCCATAAAATCCATCAATTCACTGACAGATTTCTCTTGACCACTTATTTTGATGATCATTTCATCTTTCCACTCTTTGCTCTGGATCAATTTGATGGCATCATTCTTCACATTATTTTTGAATATTACTCCAATTGAGTCTATCAAAGCTTCATTTTCTTCAAATGAATATCTTGATTTTTGAATTGCAACAACCTGAGACTGAATCAATGTTGATCGGCTATCACGAAGGATTTTTGATTTGATTATTTCCTCCATTTCTTCAAATGTAGCCAAAGGTTTTTTGTCTTCAAGTCTAATGATATGATAGCCATAGGGGGTTTTCACTGGGGGTGAGATCTCTCCAATTTCTGTTAAACTGAAAGCTGTTCTTTCAAATTCAGGGATTACAGATCCTGTGCTCATCCAAGATAACATTCCGCCAGAATTTTTGGTCCCCATATCTTCGGAGTACATCTTACAGACATCTTCCCAGACACTTTCGGGCTTTTGTAATTCGGTATATATATCCCCCACTTTTCTCAAAGCGCGCTCTTCTGATACAGGATCATTTGGAGGTGTGCGAACTAAGATATGGGAAACTCGAATTTCGCCTGGATTTGGTTTTCTATCTTCTAATTTAATGATATGGTATCCATATCCTGTGAGGATAGGATCAGAAATTTGACCTGTTTGCAAACCAAAAGCAGCATCTTCGAATTGGTGAACCATCTGAAGGGCTGTAAAATAACCCAAACTACCTTTATTCTCCTGTGCAGATGGATCGTCAGAATACTCTAATGCGAGTTCATTAAAATCAGCACCAGCTTCTGATTGACTTTTTAATTTCTCAGCCATTCTAAAGACAGCAATACTATCCGCTTGACTAGCATTTGAAGGAAATTGAAGAAGAATATGACTTGCTTTTACGACCTCCTGCATCCGGTTATATGCTTTCATCAATTCACCTTCCTGAAGTGAGTTTTTGATCAAAAAAGGACGAATTAAGTCTTCTTTAAACATAGAGAATTCTTTCTGAAATTCGTCTATTTCTGCCAGACCTTCATTTTCAGCTTCTTTTACTTTCAATTTAAAATTGACAAATAAATCGAAAGTCTCTTCAAACTCTGCCTCTGTGATTTTTGATTCTTTGCTTTGAAACGCTCTGTTTTTTGACAGAATGTGTAAAAATTCATCTGCATAGATTTCCTCATTCCCTAAAGTCAAAAGTGACACAGGAACAGTTACCTGATTTTCTTCTTGCTTTATCGTAGCCTTTGGGCTACAGGAATAGGCAAGAATCAATAGAGGAATAGAGAAATATTTGATTTTCATATTGATGACATGCTGAAAATGATACTGCAATGTTACAAATTAAAATGAAGAATATTTTTGCAATAAAGCATAAAGCTTAAAGAATTAACAATTATTTGGATTTCAAATTCTTGAATAACCTACAGGTATTTTGTTTTCCTGAAGTCTCAAATTCGATTTTATCCATGATTTTTTTGACCAAAATGATACCTAATCCACCTTTGCGTTTAGCTTTTTTGACATGGTTGATCTCAGGCTCTCTGTATTCGGTGATATTGAAGCCTTCTCCAGAATCTCTGATTTCAATTTTGAGCAGTCCAGCATCTTTTTCGACACCTATTTGTATGAACTCCTCTCCATTGCAGCCATGAGAATGAATGATCAAATTGGCGCACACTTCGTCCACCGCCAATGTTACTTGGTGTTGTTCGATTTCACTCAGGGATGTGTTCTGAAGAATTTCGCTTAAAAAAATCCTTAAATCCGAAAGCCTCGTCGTGTCACAATATAATTTTAGCTCGTGCTTCATTCGATTTCTTGTACGGCCTCGATTTTTTTTGACTTGATATTGATCAGATGATCCAAACCTAATATTTTGAAAACTTGAAATACTTTTTCATTGAGACCAAAGATGACAAGGGTGATGTTTTTTTCTTCAAAATCCTCAATATAAGACATAAAAACCCCCAATCCTGCGGAAGATATATAATCTAGTTGTGTTCCGTCTATCAGGATATTTTTGGCTTCCTGCTCGATCAAGTCAACAATGGCTTCATCAAGCTCTACAGAATTACTAGCATCTACCTCACCTATTAATTGGATAAGGTGGTAATTAGTCTCTTTCGTTGTTTCAATCTTTAGCATGTTTTTGTATACGCTTTTGAAGCTGAGTAGTTATGAATTGAATTTGATGACCAATAATGAATAGTCATCATCAGGAAGAGTATTCGACCCGATGAAATCATAAACTTGATCGATTAATTTTTGTTGAATTTCGGCTGCAGTTTGCTCATGATTCTCAGTTAGCACATTTTTAAGCCTTTCATAGCCAAATTCTTCCGAGTGTTCATTTTTGGCTTCTACAATTCCATCGGTGAATAGCACTAAGATGTCGTCCTTTTTGTAGAACACCTCTTTTTCATGAATGTACTTTTCGAAGCTACTATTCCGAAGGATACCGAGCCCCATCCCATCTATGTCCAAATACTCCGAATCATTTTTCTCAGCATCATAAAACAGCGTTGGACAATGCCCAGCTCTCGCATATCGTATGCTTTTCTTTTTTGTATTGATGATAAAATAAGAAGTGGTGATAAAGTGGTTTTTCTCTAGACAATGGCTTAATGCCATATTTGCTTTGACTAAAAATTCTTTGGGGCTTGGGTTGAGTTGTACCAAACTATGGAAAACCCCTTTCATCTGTGACATGTTGAAAGCTGCGGAAGTCCCTTTGCCTGAAACATCACCTATGATGACAGCAAATTCAGCTTCTCCCAAGCTTTGTGTTTCGTAATAGTCCCCACCTACTTCGTCAGCGGCCTCTGAGAAGCCATGAATTTCAAAAGTGGAGTCATGATGCAGCTCAGATGGTAAAAGACTTCTCTGAACTCTCTGCGCGATCAATAGTTCTTCTTTATAACGCTCGTTTTTCAAAGCTTCATTGAGAAGTCTGTGATTTTCTACTGAAATACAGGCTTGTCCAACAAAGGTGGAAATGATGTTGATCATTTCTTTATTGAAACCATCCTTCACTTCTTTCAATAAGAAAATCCTTCCAATGGTATTTTTATTGACCGTCAAAGGAATCATCATGACAGATTTGTATTTTAAATCATTGATTTTTCCCGTGTAGGTTTTATTGTCTTGCAGTTTGTCATCCCACTTGAAATCTGAAAATGGTTTGCTGCTTCCAATTAATTTCTGAAGCACTACTTGCTCTTCGTTACTAAGATAACGTTGGTGAATGATGCTGCTTTTTTCATCATGCTCTTTTAGTTCTAGCCAAGCCGCATCTACATAAGCTGCACTCATACAAGAATCCATAAGAATGTCTAGCACTTGATTTTCATTTTGCCCCGGCTTGATAGATTGGCTCAACCGCTGGAAATTGATCGCTTCGATTAGCTTTTGCTCAAAAACAGACGAGGTAGGTAAGTTGAATAGCGTTACCAAAAAGCTGAAAATTGCATAAATGAAAACAAAAGAAAAAAGAGACAATAGAAAGAGGTTGTCAGTAAGATTCAAATAAATGGAATTCTCTTCGCTGTAACTTAAAACTTGGATAAATAAATAGGCAGCCGAAAATTGGATAAATACCAAAAATAGAATTGACTTCCATTTTTCTTTGAAAGTTAAATAAGGAATCCATTTTAAATTAACTGCAAGGGATGCGCCGAAAATAACCAAAACAGCAAGACCAAAAAGAAAGCTATAATCGAGTGTGTTTCTATTGAAAAAAACAAAAAACATACTTATCAAAAGTCCAACTTCAAATGCCTGCCATTGCTGAACGACACGTTTGGTTCTTTGATACAGAATCAAGTGCTTCCATAATAAAGTACATGATACTAGAAATAATGTAACAAAAGCAAAGTCAATGTGGTAAAACACATTTCGAAGTAAAGGATCAGATGCAAGCCTACTGTCACCAAGCAAATAATAGAAAATAGAAATTATTATCGATATACTTGTAGCAACGAGTCCGGTGGTCGCTCCACGCCAGATTAGATCAATGAAATTATTCTTTTCACTTTTCTGAATGGAATAATTGAAAAAAAGATAAACGACAATAAAGAAAAGTATCTCTAAAATGTAGGATATTTCAGGAGCAATACCTGATTCCATTTGATTAAGGTTCCCAAAAAGTCGTGTGATATCAACAAAAAGCAAGGCTAGCCAAGTCATAATGGCAACCAATAGGCTTATTTTGCCGATATTTAGGTTTGGGAGCTTAAGCATTTGTATTATAGAGTACAATAATACACAAACAAACTTAATTATCCCGATAAGGCTTACCAGTAGAAGTATAAAAAAATGTTAAAATCTTTAAAGTTTAGTATGCGCAAATCACTTAGTTTTTCGATCATTGTTGTTCTACTGCTTGCTTCGTGCACTGCGGCGGATTTGAATAGAATTCTGGAAGCCGCTGGAGGACAGGGGCCTCTGACACAACCGGAAGTTTCCTCAGGCTTGAAGGAAGCATTGGTTCAAGGCATTAGCAAAGGAGCAGACAAAGCCTCCGTCACAGATGGGTTTTTCAAGAATGAATTGATTAAAATCCTGCTTCCTGAGGATGCAAGAAGAGTAGAAGCAACCTTGAGACAAATTGGATTGGGTTCGGAAGTAGACCGAGCACTTTTAGCGATTAACAGAGGCGCAGAAAAAGCAGCTATTGAGGCAAAGCCAATCTTCATCAGTGCAATCAGGCAACTCACCATCCAAGATGCTTTTGCTATTTTGAGAGGAGAACCAGATGCTGCAACTGCCTTTTTGAGAAGAACGACAGAGACGCAATTGATTGAATTGTTTCAGCCAAGAATTCAAGAATCACTCAATGAAGTTGGGGCTACAAAATATTACACCGATATCGCTACTACTTATAATGCGATTCCATTGACGAATAGAAAAATCGATCCAGATCTAAACTCTTACGTCACCAACAGAGCAATCGATGGACTTTTTAAGTTGATTGCTGAAGAGGAATTGAATATTCGTAAAGATCCCTTGGCAAGAACTACTGTGCTTATGCGACGAGTTTTTGGCGAACAAGATTAAATACTTGGGGTGATTACAGAAAAACAATGTCTGTGATTACCCCTTTTCCAAACTTCTGCTCCACAATCTCCACGACTTTTGTTTTGTTCATGGACAGTTCTTTTTTGATAGCTCCTGAAGTTACTTGTACAAAAAGTTTCTTTTCTTTTATATAAACAGAAGTAGTCCTCGAGGCCACAGTATTCCCCATCATTTCTGGCCAAGCTTGAATCAATAAACGCTCGTCAAATTTATCTTTTAGCCTGTATGCTCTCAGCAGCTCGTCGAAAGCCTCCTGAAGTGGTGCGACATCTTTTCTCCTCCCCGAATGATCTTTGTACTTCTCCATATCTATTTCAAAAGTAAGCTAATTTATCAGATAAAAAGAGAAGCTGCAATACTATCTGCCAAAAGCTTTCCTTTTTTGGTCAGTAGAAAATGATTGCCCTTGATTTCTAAAAGTAGTTCGCTTTGCAGCTGAGAAAGTAAATTTGCTTTGTCAGTCAAATAGCTATCGCCTAGTCTGTTTTTGAGGAATTCGATGTCAGTTCCCCAGATGGTTCTGAGTGAAGTTAAGATATATTCATTAACCAAATCTTCGGATGACATCGGCTCGACAGTGAATGGGATGGATTCAGTTTTAAGGGCATTGATGTACTTAGAATTGTTGGCAATATTAAATCCTCTTTCTTTTCCATCGTAAGAATGTGCACTTGGACCAATGCCAAGGTAAGGGATATTTAGCCAGTAGTTTTTATTATGAATTGCAAATTGGTCGCTCTTGCCAAAGTTTGAAATTTCGTATTGAATATAATTTGCTTTTTCCATGCTTTCTTGAAGCATTTCAAATTGATCTGCTGCGAAATCTTCTGAGGCAGGTTTAAATTTTCCTTTTTCAGCCCAATTTCCTAAAGCAGTTTTGGGTTCTACGGTGAGGCAATAACTACTGATATGGCCAGGATCTTGTTCAATAGCGATCGCTAGATCTTTTTCCCATAGCTGATGACTTTCTGAAGGAAAACCATATATCAAATCGATCGATAATTTTTCAAAACCTGCATTCTTAGCCAAATCAATAGCTTGCAGTGATTCCTCAGCATTGTGAGCTCGATTATAATATTTGAGAATGTGGGCATCAAAACTTTGAATTCCAATGCTCAATCTATCAATTCCGATGCTCCTCAATTCTTTCAGTTTTTCTTTTTTGAGATCATCGGGATTTGTTTCGATCGTCAATTCCTCCAAATCCAAGATGAAGTGATTTGAAATAGCTACCAGGATTTGTTCAAGTTGCTTTGTTGAAAGCAAAGAAGGAGTTCCTCCTCCAAAATAGATGGTGTTGATAATGGAGTTTTTTGGGAGATACTCCTTTCGTTTTTCTATTTCAAGCGTAATCGCATCCACCATTTCCTGAGTTTTAGTCAGATTGGTACTAAAGTGGAAGTCACAATAATGACAAGCCTGTTTGCAAAAAGGGATATGAATATAAATACCAGCCAAAATATTTCGTTTAGTGCATAAAGATAGATTAGATGTCGAGAAGTATCAAAAACAACCTTATTTTTAAGCAGCTATTCCGATTACCAAAAGTGATAGCGACAAATTGAATCATAGTTCCAATTGAAGTGAAAAATTCAGCTTTTATTCTAATCCTATATCTATTGACAGGAAATGCTCTTGTTGCCCAAGAGGAGAAATACCTGCAATATGAAATTTCAGGGGAAGTCAATAGGTCAGAGTTTTTAGGTTTTGCAGATTCTCTACAAAGACAAGTTGAAATTCAAGTAATTTTTCAAGAACTCTATGCTAGTGGCTATTTAGGAGCGACAGAATTTGATAGACAATTAAAAGGAGATACACTTTCAATCAAAGTATCCACTGGAAAGATCTTCAATTGGGTAGATTTGAGAAAGGGAAATCTCGACCCGGCTCTATTGTTACGATCAGGATATGATCAAAAGCGATTTGAAAATAGGCCCTTTCAATATCAGGAAATTGTAAAACTTTTTGATAAAATCTTGAGTCAATCAGAAAATGAAGGATTTCCATTCGCTGCGATGAAATTGGATAGCTTGTCAAGAAATGAAAGTGGTTTTTCAGGGTCTTTAAATATAGACTTAGGTCCTTATATCACTTTTGATACCGTAAAAATCAGCGGAAATTCAAAAACTAAAAGAATGTACATGGCTAAGTTTCTTCAGATTCTACCTGGAGAGCCATTTTCCCAAAGAAAAATAGAGCAAGCAGTCAGCCAAATCAAGAATTTACCTTATCTGAGGTGGGCTGGCGAACCAGAGATTAGCTTCCAAAATGAAGAAGCTACCCTTTATCTACCAATCAATGACAGAAAGATCAATACCCTAGATGGAATTATTGGATTTCTACCCAACGAATTTGAAGAGAACAAACTTCTGATAACTGGTCAGTTTGATTTGGGATTGTACAATGTGGGAGGAAAAGGAAGGAATTATAATCTCAATTGGCAAAGGCTAAGTCAATATTCCCAAAATTTAAGAGTTGGTGCGATTGAGCCAATGGTATTAGGCTCGATGATTGATATAGGAGCATCATTCTATCTGTTAAAGGAAGATACTACCTTTTTGAATCGAGACTTCAGATTGGATTTCGGTTACAGATTCAAATCGGATAGTTACATCAAGTTTTTTGGGAGAAGGCAATCAGGGGATTTATTGGCCACTTCCAATTTGAGAGAAATTCAAGAGTTGCCGGATTTTGCAGATTTTAGATACAATAATTACGGGGTATCTTATCAATTGACCAAACTAGACGATATTTTGATGCCTAGAAGAGGGTTTTACGGTCAAGCAGAATTTGCAATTGGTAACAAAGAAATCTTGGAAAATACGGGGCTTCCGCCGGTGGTTTACGAAGGGCTCGAACGAAAAACAATCCAGTATTATATAAAGAGTGATATTTTCAAGCATTTCTATTTCAGTAATAATTGGGGGCTAATGACCAAAGCTTCTGCTGGGGTTTTGGTGAATGAAAACCTTTTGGGCAATGATTTGTATAGGCTAGGAGGGCTTAGATCGATCAGAGGTTTCAATGAAAATTTCTTCTTTGCCAATAATTACATCTATTTTACAGCGGAACCGAGATTCTATTTTGATACGTATTCTTATTTTATGATTTTTGTGGATGCTGGCAGAATAGAAAATAATGTACAAGATCTTCAGACTGACTTTCCTCTAGCCACAGGGTTAGGTTTTAGTTTAGAGACAAGTGGAGGTATTTTCAATTTTATTTATGCTTTAGGCATGTCCAATAGTCAAGATTTCGCACTTAACCTTTCAAAAATCCACTTTGGATATACAGGTAGATTTTAAACTTTATGAATAGATCTCAGAAACATTTGATTTTAATCCTGAGCTTATTTTTTATGCAATTTCAGCTGATGGGACAAGTCATAGAAAATTACGATTCCAAACTTGCCTATGTGAAGCAGTCAGGATGGTTTCAATCTTCAGAAATAATTCAAGTTTCACTTGACATAAGTACATTTCCTAGCGCAAGTTTTATAGCCACAGTACCTTCTGAGTCTACGGTATTTTTGGGTAACGTGCTTTGGTTTTACTCTCCAAAAGACACTACTGTACAAATTTCAATAGAAGAACTTTGGGAAGAGTTTGATTTCAAAGAAGAGGTAAGGGTAAATTTTTCAGTTTTAAAAAATGACATTAATACATCTGAAGTTTCTATAAAAAAAGGGTTGTTTGACAATGACAGTTTTTTGCCTTTAAATGTGGAAAATCCATCTTCTATGAAAATGGAAGTAAGGCAAATAGATGGTTTTTATGACTTCTTTTTTCTGGCGCTGATTTGTATTTTGTTTTTTGCTGCAATCTATAAAGCTATCTATCCCTTAGTGTTGCAATATATATTGAATCCTCAATTAATTTTTACAGCTGAAGACTTCTCAGAGTCAAATGCAATACAAAAATTCTTCTCACTCGATATTATCTTTTTCATCATCATAAACAATCTTACTGTCGCGCTAATCACGATGGTCGGAGTAAAAGAAGTCGGCTTTGGAAGGCTGAATGAGCTTATAAAAGGGGATATAAATGAACTCTTTCTCTATTGGTTGATAATAACTCTCGGATTGTTTGTAGTCACTATCCTTAAGTTTCTCTTTATCAAATTCATGACATTAATATATGAATTAGGAAAAAATGAATTTGCCCATTTTTTTTATTTACTGAGAGTAGTGTCTGTTTTAATGATAATTTTGGTAATAATTATTTCCATATATGCATTAAATAGACAAGATATATTAAGTCTAGTATTAAATTGGTCTTTAATTATCTTTTTTTGGTCTTATTTAGTAGCTGTGGTACTGCTGATGTTTATTATGATGAATAGAGTCTCTTTCAATAATTACCATTTATTTGCTTACATTTGCACCGCGGAATTAGTGCCCTTTTTGATCATCTCAAAGGTAATCATGGGGTAGTAAATCTTATAATAGGTTACTAAAAGGATAAGCGATACAAAATGAGTAAATCTTCCAAAGACAGATTCAACCCAGTAAAAAGCATATTAGTTTCACAACCTAAGCCGAGCGGTGATGTTTCTCCATATTTTCAACTTGCTGAAAAATACAATCTCAAGATTGATTTCAGGCCATTTATACAAGTAGAGCCAGTTTCTATTAAGGACTTTAGGAAACAGAAAATAGAAATATTAAAACATACCGCTATCATCTTTACAAGTAGAAATGCTATAGATCATTTTTTTACGATCTGTAAAGAGTCCAAAATCGAAATGCCCGCTGACATGAAGTACTTTTGTATTTCAGACCAAACAGCACATTATCTTCAAAAATATATAGTAATCAGAAAGAGAAAATTGTTCGTTGGACAAAAGACAGCATCTGATTTATTTGATTATTTTAAAAAGCATAAATCAGAAAAGTATTTGTTTCCATGCTCTGATATTAGGAAGGATGAGATTCCTACTTACATGTCAAAAAACAACATAGACTTTACGGAAGCTATTATTTATCATACTGTAGCAGCTGATTTATCGGATTTGAGGGATATTAAATATGATGTTTTGGCATTCTTTAGCCCTTCTGGAATAAAATCTCTGATGACTAATTTTCCTGATTTCAAGCAAAATAATACGCGAATTGCGGCATTTGGACCGACTACTGCAGAAGCTGTAAGAGAGGAAAACTTGATCTTGGATATAGAAGCTCCGATGCCAAATGCTCCTAGTATGACAGGTGCTTTAGAGTTATATATAAAAAAGGCAAATAATTTATAACATCTTTTCAATCTTTTATGGGGTTTTTCAGTTTAATTGTGTAGAATAGAATCTGAAAAGATAAAATCTTTTGATACATGGATAAGCTGAAAACCTTCTCACTTAAATTTTTACCGATTTTCCTGCTTGCGGCAACCCTGTCCGTAAAAGTGACAGCGCAACAAGATGCCCAGTTTACACAGTATATGTACAATGGGCTTTTTTATAACCCAGCATTTGCTGGAAAAGAAAAAGGTTACAATTTTTCTGCACTACATAGAACGCAATGGGCTAATTACTCAGGTTCTAATGGTCCAGCACCAATAACACAACTTCTGACGGCCTCAGGTTCTTTGGATGACCTTAATCTAGGCTATGGATTGACCTTTGTCAATGATAACATTGGTCCTACAAGTAATCAAGAAGTAAACTTGTCGGTGGGATATCATAAAAGATTAAGAAGAGGCGTGCTTAGTGTTGGTTTGTCAGGAGGAATATATTCTAGTACACTAAAATATGATGAATTGAACCTAGTAAATCCAGATCCAAGTGTTCCCTTAGGAGGAAGGGAAACGCAGATGAATGTGAATTTTGGTTTAGGTGCTATTTATGACAATGGAAACTATTATATAGGAGCGAGCACAAAACATCTAAACGAGCCAGGTTTTGACTTTGGCGATGGAGCAATTGAGAACACTTTGAAGAATCATAGTTATTTGACTGCTGGATATAGAATAAAAACATTCGCATTTTGGACATTTGAGCCAAGCATTCTTTTAAAAACTGTTTCTTTTAATAATTTTTCATACGACGTTAGCGTTATAGCCACACATAATCAAAAGGTTAGTGGTGGTTTTGCCTATAGAGGTGAAGAATCTGTATCCTTGTTGGTGGGATATAGTTTGTTAAAAGATAACTCATTGAGGATAGGCTATGCATTTGATTTGGTAGTTGGAGGTTTGGAAGCGAAGTCTCCCACAAGCCATGAATTTATGTTGACCTATAATCTTCCTCAGGTTTCTAGGGAGTTTCAAAGGGTAATACAAAGGACCCCGAGATATAGGTTTTAAAAGAAATTATGCAAAATATTAGTGTTTTTCTCAGATTTTCGTTTAAATTTCGCTTTCGTTGTAAGTAAAAAAAGAACAGTTATTTATATAACTTAATTAGTGTCATTTATGTATAAAAAAATGATTTCAAGGTTTTTTCCAGTGATTGCGATGGTTTTAACAGCCTCGTTTTTACAAGGTTGTGGACTTTTTGGAAAGAAAGGTTCTGCAAGTGAGAAGGACAATAGGAGAGGAGAAGTAACTGGGGTCGCCAAAAGAGTTGGTTGGCAACAAAATCTCCCAATTGATATGGTTGCTGTGAAGGCAGGAACTTTTTGGATGGGTCAGGCTGATGAGGACATTGCTACCACGCAATCTGCTTTCAATAGACAAGTTACCATTTCAGAATTTTATATGGACAAATATGAAGTGTCCAATAATAAGTACAGACAATTTGTAGAAGCAGTTAGACTTGGAGAATACTCTTATGCTACCCCGACTACATTGAAAGATCCTCCGCAATTCAATTTGGACGAGGTTCTACCTGATACAACTGTTTGGACTTCTAGTTTTTCCTATCATTATGGAGATCCATTGATGGAATTCTATTTCGACCATCCTGCTTTTGACAACTACCCTGTAGTAGGTGTCAGTTGGGAGCAGGCAAATATGTATTGTGAGTGGAGAACCTATCACATGAATGCGAATGATAAATCTGACTTTGAAATGCCACCATTCAGACTTCCAACTGAAGCAGAATGGGAATATGCTGCAAAAGGAGGAAAAGATGTTGCAAAGTATCCTTGGGGAGGTCCTTATTTGAAAAATAAAAGAGGCTGTCTGATGGCTAACTTCAAGCCAGGTAGAGGAAATTACATCGACGATGGTTTTTCTTACACCGCGCCAGTAGATGTTTTTGCACCAAATGGTTTTGGATTGTATAACATGTCAGGGAATGTTTCTGAATGGGTATTGGATGATTTCAGTGAAGTTGGTACAGCATTGACTTGGGATTTAGATCCGAAATTCACCAAAGAAGGGGAATCCAGAAAAGTAGTTAGAGGCGGTTCATGGAAAGATATCGCTCACTATTTAGAGACAAGTACAAGAATTTATGAATATCAAGATGTTAAAACAGCTCATATTGGATTCAGAACGACGATGACATTTATCGGTAGATCAGGATCTATGAACGTGAGCAACAATAGAAGAAGACAACGTTAATTTACTATCTCAAAAAAAACTTAATCACAAACACTATTTACTTTTAATTAAAATGGAACAGAATAAACAATCATTTAAGTATAAATTTTACGGCTCTATCATGCCGAAAATTTATGGTATCGGTGCAGCTGTAGTAATTCTTGGGGCGATGTTTAAAATCTTGGATTGGCCTTTTGCCAGTTTGATGATTGGTGTTGGTCTTTCTACAGAAGCGGTGATATTTTTCTTATCTGCTTTTGAACCTAAGCATGAAGAGTTAGATTGGACGAAAGTTTATCCAGAATTAGCAGGAGATACACCTGCTGAAAGAAGAGCTGCTGCAAAAGTAGCTTCAGGTCCAAGTTCTACGCAACAATTAGATGAGATGCTTGCTAACGCCAAAATTGGTCCTGAATTGATAGAAAGCCTTGGAAAAGGAATGCAAAACTTGGCTTCTTCGGCTGAAAAAATGGGTAAATTGTCAGATGCTGCTGTAGCTACAAATGAATATGCAGAAAATGTAAAGTCAGCATCCAAGACATTAGTAGATATCAATCAATCTTATGGTAAAACGGCTGCCGCATTGACAGAAATGTCATCTGCTTCAGCTGATGCCAAAGAATACCATACACAAGTAGTTGCAGTTACTAAAAATCTATCTGCTCTGAATAATGTGTATGAAATGGAATTGCAAGATGCGAATTCGCATGTGAAGACTTTGAATAAATTCTACTCCAATATGACTTCTGCTTTGGAAGGATTAAATGAAGCAGGAAAAGAAACAGAAGCTTTCAAAAATGAATTGGCAAAATTAAATGCTAATGTAAGCTCATTGAATAAAATATATGGTGGCATGTTATCAGCCATGAAAGGTTAAGCCTTATTTAAATAAATTATGTTTAATCTTTTAGATAAATAATATGGCCGGCGGAAAAGAATCACCAAGGCAACGGATGATTGGAATGATGTACCTTGTGTTGACGGCATTGTTAGCACTACAGGTAAGTAATCAGATCCTTCAGAAGTTCGTATTGATAAATGATGGTCTCGAAAGAACCTCGAAAAACTATATCCTAAAAAATGAATTTGCTGTTCAGTCAATTGCTGGAACAGTAGAACAACAAGGGAACAATGAAAAAGATGTTCCTAAAGTAGAGGTAGCTAAAGAACTTCGCAAAAAAACAGCTGAGGTTTTCAATTACCTAGAATCAATGAAACAAGAGTTGATCACCGTTTCTAATGCGAAAGATGATCAAGGAATGTACAAGACATCTGCATTGAAAAATGTCGATGTTCCTGGAAATATCTTTAATAACAATAAAAAAGGATATGAAATGCAGGAAATCTTGAACACATATCCTCAGGAAGTTTCTTCTATGTTGAAAGAAATTGGCATTGACATGACGTTTCAGCCGATTGCCAAAGACGCAGATCAAATCGACTTGTTCAAAAATGATCCAGATGTAAGAACCAAGGATTTCGTGAACCTTACCTTCGTGAAGTCACCGATTGGAGCTGTATTGACTTTGATTTCTCAATTTCAAAATGAAGTTCTAAATGTTGAAAGTGAGTCATTGGTAGCAATTACAAATACGATTGGTTCGTTCTATTACAAAGCAGATATTGTTCAAGCTAGAATTGCTGCCTTATCTAATGTGGTAGCTGCAGGGACAAAGTTTGAGGCAGATATGTTTATTGCCTCGAGTTCATCTTCGGATGTTCCAAAGATGACAATAGATGGGAGAGAGGTAAATGTAGAAGACGGTTTTGGTAAAATAGAATTTACTGCAACTCCTGGACAATATGATGACAGAGGCTTATCTAGAAGAGTGATTAAGGGTGAAATTGTAACCAATGTTGGTGGTGAAGATCAAATTCTTCCTATTGAATATGAATATTTCGTAGCTCAGCCCGTTATTAGAGTAACTTCAGAAGTGGTTAATCAACTTTATGCTGATTGTGCTAATGACTTGATGATTGATGTTCCTGCTTTAGGAAATAGTTATTCGCCTTCTTTTGCTGTATCTAATGGACAGGCCATTGCAGGAACACGACCAGGACAAGTTACCATCATCCCAGGTCCTTCTGGAAAAACGGTTATTGGTGTAAGTAGTGGAGGAAATAGAATTGGTGATGTTTCTTATGATATCAAACCAGTTCCCATGCCAACGATTGTACCTTCAACAACTCAAGGTCCAATTGATTTGAGTCAAGGTATAGCTCCTATACAATCAATTTTGGTGAAAGCAGAAGCAGAGCCAACCTTTGCTAGAACTATGGCCAGAGATGCTAAATTTGAAGTTACAGGTGGTGAAATTACATTAGTAAGAAGCGAGGTTCCTAGAGGTTCTGTAAATATAACAGGTGAAACTGTTGGAATCAGAAATCTTGCAGAACAGGCAAAAGCTGGAGATCAATTTATTGTCAGAGTAACTGAGATAACAAGAACTAATTTTCAAAATAGGAAGATTAAAATGCCTTTGGCCAGACCGCAGATTATTAGAATTGCTATCAGATAATAACATCACGTCCACAAGGACTTAAATAGAACAGCATATGAAAAGACATGCTAAAACATTGGGATTAATCTTATTCTTGGGTCTTTACCTAAGTATTGATGGTTTTTCTCAGGTTCCTACCAGTATGAATCCATCTGGAACAGGTGACCGACAATTCAAAGTTGACACGGTTTTCTCGATCAGACCGATTAGAGAAGATGATAAAATGTATCAAATTGGTGTTTGGAGAAGGATAGATTTGAGAGAAAAATATAATCTTCCTCTGTATGGTTCTGGTGATTCCAAAACTGATGGAATCGTAAATAATATTTATAAAGCTGTCGTAGAAGAGAACGCTTTAGAGGTTTTTGCAGATGAAGAGTTTACACAACCATTATCAATTGCGGAATTTCAGAATAATTTCTGGATTGCTGCTAATGGAGATAGTCTCTTCGTGAAGAATTTGTATTACTTAGATTTTAGAGAAGACTTTATCTTCGACAAGCATCATTCTCAGCAAAAGTTTGATGTGAAATACATTGAATTGGTAATGCCGTCTGAATCTAACTCAAATGCAGGTCAGAAGTCCATCGCTTTTATTAAATTCAAGGACTTCTACAATCACTTTGTAGATCATCCTGAAGCCAAATGGATTAATTTTCAGAATGCCTCCAAAAATCTAGGATATGACCAGGTTTTTGATTTAAGGTTGTTTCGATCTGTAGTGAGAAAGTATACCAATAGAGATGATGCATTAATCGTAGATATGGTTGATCCCACACATCCAAATCCTGAATTGCAAGCGTTTCTTGATGCTTTGGAGTTTGAATACAAACTTCTAGATTATGAAAATGCCCTTTGGGAATGGTAAAAAAAAAGAGCGGTTGAATTTTCAACCGCTCTTTTTTTGTTCAAAAGATTCTAGTAATCTTTCTGCTTTACTTTTTCCAATTACAGCTTCAATCTCTTCTAGAGAAGCTTCTTTGATTTTCTTGACAGATTTGAAATGTTTCAGTAACTTTTCAGATGTGCCTGGCCCTATTCCTTCAATTTCTGTAAGCTGAGTACCAAAGGCTTTCTTGCTTCGGACATCTCTGTGAAAAGTGATTGCAAATCTATGCGCCTCATCTCTAATCCTTTGAAGTAGTCTTAGTGATTCCGATTTTTTGTCGATATGAATAGGATAAGAATCTTCAGGAAAGTAAATCTCTTCCAACCTTTTTGCAATCCCGATAATGGGAACTTTGCCATAAATCCCCAAATTCTTCAACGCTTCGACAGATGAAGAAAGCTGACCTTTACCACCATCTATGACAATAAGTTTAGGAAGAGGTTTGTCTTCTTCCATTAGTCGCTTATATCTTCTCCCGACCACTTCAGTCATTGAGGCAAAGTCATTTGGTCCTTCCACAGTTTTGATGTGGTAATGCCTATATTCTTTGTTCGCTGGTTTTCCGTTTAGGAAACAAACCATACTAGCCACTGGATTTGTGCCTTGGATGTTTGAGTTGTCGAAACATTCAATGTGATCTGGCATTTCCTGAAGGGAGAGGTCATTCTGTAATTGCTTCAGAACCCTAAATTTCTTGTCTGCAACGTCACCTGCTGCCAATGCTTTTTCCTTTTTATAGTATTTAGCATTTTTTAAAGAAAGGTCTAAAAGATGCTTTTTATCTCCAATTTTGGGAACATGGATATTTAACCCTTCAAATTCTTCTTCAAATTCGATATTGACAATAATTTCCGGAGACTCACTGTTGAACTGATCTCTCAATCGGACTATTGCTGTCAGTAATAATTCAGATTCGGTTTCATCGAGTTTTTTCTTCAGTTCGACAGTCTTAGTGATATTTATACTTCCATTTTTGATTTTCAGAAAGTTGACATACGCGATTTTTTCATCTGTAACGATCGTAAACACATCCAAATCCTTGATTGAAGGATTGACGACCATGGATTTAGCTTGA
Source organism: Belliella aquatica (assembly GCF_014637795.1). Classification (GTDB taxonomy): domain Bacteria; phylum Bacteroidota; class Bacteroidia; order Cytophagales; family Cyclobacteriaceae; genus Belliella; species Belliella aquatica. The sequence continues at coordinate 20,069 of NZ_BMFD01000026.1, forward strand.
TATTTTTCCAACAAGTCAAGCTTATCTTTGTAGTACTGCGCCCTTTCGAATGCGTATTTCTCAGCAGCTTCTTGCATATATTGTTTGAAATAAGCTTTGGCAATACCTAAATTCCCCTTGAGTATATTTTTAGCTTGCTCAATGTCTTTCATATAGGCAGGTTCACCTTGTAGTCCTTCACATGGACCCAAGCAATTACCAATATGATATTCCAAACAAACTTTATATTTCTGTTCTGCGATCTTATATGGGCTCAAATCTAATCTACAAGTTCTGATTGTAAATAAGCTTCTGATCAGTTCTAGGACATTATTCATGGCCTTTACACTGGCAAATGGACCATAATATATTCCCCTTCCTGCAATCATTTTTCTTGTAGGATATATTTGAGGAAAGTTTTCTTTGGTCAAGACGAGGTAGGGATAGGTCTTGTCGTCTCTTAAAAGAATATTGTACTTGGGTTGCGTTTTCTTGATTAGGTTATTTTCAAGAAGTAAAGCATCAAACTCTGAATTGACAAGTGTGATTTCTATCTTTCGTATTTCACGTACCATTCTACGTGTTTTATGATTTACGCCAATGTTTTTGACGAAGTAGCTAGCCACCCTTTTTTTGAGGCTTTTCGCTTTACCCACATAAATCAACTCTTGATTGTCATTATAATACTTGTAGACCCCAGGTTGATCTGGGAGTGCGTTATATTCTTCAGGAGTATAAAATGATGCTTCCATATCTTGCTATAAAGGTAAAAAAACAGCCTTGTTAGAGGCTGTTTTTTTTACTTATTAATTCATTTAAATAGACTAGAAGTCTGTTTTCCTAGGGTCATAATCATAGTCACTGAATCGATTGCTTTGCATTTCATATTGATCGCAGTCAATCTCGATGCTCAGGGGTCTTTCAGGTCTTGGGAACGGACCTTTCGTGATTCCTATACTTGGATCAGCATAAACCTTTTCCATGAACTTTACCCAAATTGGTCTTGCGGTCCTACCTCCTTGGCCACTTATCCAACTTCTAAAGTGAATGGCACGATCATCTCCACCGACCCATACACCAGAAACCAAATCTTTGCTAATTCCCATGTACCAGCCATCAGAGGCGTTTTGTGTCGTTCCTGTTTTTCCTCCCAATTCGTTTCCTTCTCTCAAGGCATAAGGTACTCCCTGTGATGTTCCTTTCTCCTCTTCAAATCCACCTCTCAACATATAAACCATTAAATAGGCGTGTTCTTCGCTCATCGCAGGTTTTTTTCTCGGAGTAAATTGTTGGAGAAGATTACCGTTTTTATCTTCAATTCTATCAATATAAAAAGGTGTGATATGCTCTCCTTTGTTTACAAAAGTCCCAAAAGCACCGATCATTTCATATATAGAGACATCATTTGTACCCAAAGCCAAAGCAGGTACTTCCTCTAAATCACTCGTAATTCCCAGTCTTCGTGCAGTCTCTACTACAACCTTCGGACTCAACTTTTTCATCATATAAGCTGTGATAGAGTTGATAGATTGCGCCATTGCTCTCCTGATGGACAATTTTTCATAGCTGAATTTTCCATCAGCATTACTAGGAATCCATGTAGGCTGTCCCGGAATATTAATTTCTACTGGTTGATCGATGACCGAATAGCAAGGGCTGTAACCATTTTCTATTGCTGCTGCATACACAAATGGTTTGAAAGTAGAGCCGGGCTGTCTTCTACCTTGCTTTACGTGATCGTATTTGAAATACTTCTGATTGATTCCTCCAACCCAAGCCTTGATATGGCCTGTTTCTGGATCCATCGATACAAAACCAGTTTGCAAGTGTTTCTTATAATGCCTTAAAGAATCCATTGTACTCATCAAGGTGTCCACCTCACCCTTTTCCCAAGAAAATACTCTCATTCTTTTCTTTTCATTGAGTTTGATTTTAATAGAGTCGGTGTTGGTATCGTATCTTTTTACAAGATTTCTATAAGCCTCAGTTCGTTTTACTTGAGTCTCTAAGAAGTTGGGAATTACTCGTCCATTTGCATCAATCCAAGGGTCTCTACTCCCCATTTCCTTTTCAAATTGTGCTTGAAGTGCTTTCATGTGTTCTTGAACCGCCTCTTCAGCAAATTTTTGTAGTCTGCTATCTATTGTAGTGTAAACCTTCAGACCATCTCCATATAGGTCATAAGGTGTGCCGTCAGATTTGAAGTTTTCTTTGGCCCACTTTGTAAGATCTGCTTTAATGACCTCACGAAAATATTGTGCTTGACCTTGGTTGTGGTTCTGAACATTATATTCAAGTTCTATTGGCAATACCCTCAATGAATCATACTCGGACTCTGTCAAAAAATCATATTTTTCCATTTGGTACAAGACTGTATTTCTTCTCCGAAGGGAATTCTCTGGGTTGAAAACAGGACTATAATAGGTTGGCGCTTTGAAAAGGCCAACAAGTACAGCGGCTTCTTGTATTGCTAGGTCGTTTGGAGTCTTATTGAAAAATGTCTTTGCTGCTGTTTTTATACCATATGCATTACTACCAAATTCTGAAGTATTAAGATAAAGCGTCAGAATTTCATTTTTGGTATATGATTTTTCAAGACGTGTTGCTACTATCCATTCTTTGGTTTTAATAATCAACATTCTCAAGCCAGGAACTTTACTGAGAAGACCTTGCGATTCTTGCCCCCTAGTTTTGAATAAGTTTTTTGCTGTTTGCTGAGACAACGTACTTCCACCTCCAGCTCCTTGTCTTAGAATAATGGATTTAAACAATACCCTTCCCATACTTTGAAAATCAATACCAGAGTGATCTTCAAAACGGATGTCTTCCGTTGCAATGAGTGCATTTACAAGGTTCGGAGAAAGGTCGTTGTAAGTAACAGGGCTTCTGTTTTCTCTAAAATAAGTTCCAAGCAAGACGTTATCTGATGAATATAGCTCTGAAGCAATTTCACTTTGAGGATTTTCTAGCGTCTTAAAATTTGGTAATTCTCCAAATAGACCCAGAAAATTTACGCTTACTCCCCAGACAAATAAGATAAAACTGAATAATCCAGCTATGAAAACAAGCCAAAGGTACTTTATAATTTTATTGGTCATTATTACAATGAGATTGGGTATCGAGGATTAATTGTATGTTTTTTTGTAGAAGCTTCTATACTCTTCTATATTTTTCCTTTTATTCAGCTCTTGGAAGTTTTCTATGGAAATCAAGAAACTATTACCTTTATCACCATCTGATAAAGAAGTCGTTTCAAAATCTTTCATAAACTTCAATCTGTATTCTAAAGCCTTTTCTGCATTATTGAATGGGCTCACGATGTAGATCGCATTCTCTCTATTCAAATTCATATTGCCCGTTCTTAGTCTTGAAGATGGGAAATTAGCGGAATGAAATCCCTCCAAATCTGCGAGGAGACTCTTAGCTACGCTTGACTTCTCAGGTTCCAATACGATCACAAATATATGTGTTTGGTTAGGATTTTCTTTGTAGGGAGATTCATCTTCAATATCAGCTTCATCTTCCGCGATTTCTTCTACTTCTTTCTCTTCAACCTCCTCTTCTTCACTTGAAATCTCAGCTTCAGGTTTCTCACCTGTAAGTGCAATTAGCATATTTCTTGCCATTTTTAGCAGGTCGGGATTTTCTGTGTTCTGAATGTAGCTTTCTAATCTAGTTTTATATCGATCTCTATCATCTATTTTACCTGAAATCATGACATCTAAGAGCAAAAGTCTGTCTGTATTTCTGGTTAAAGGATATTCTTCTAGCGTTGTTCTTAAGATTTTTCTTGCTTCTGGATAATTTCTGGAATTATACAAGTTATATGCTTTTTTGTATCCATCTGAAGACTGAATATAAGCTTGATTGCCCGATACTCCCCCAGGATTGTTCACAGAGAAAGTAAATGGCGATTCTGGGAACTCTCTATTTAGTCTTTGGCTGTAAAGGTCAGCATTTCCATTTCTGTCTTTTTGTGCTAGGTAGAGAATATAATAGGCTTCTGGTTTTTTAATCGTGTTTGGGTACGAGGTGATCAGACTTTCGAGATTTTCAATACTAAATTCTGGTTCTTTAAAATCAAAAAACAAAAGCTTCCCTAATTCAAAGTATGATGTTTCAAGTTCTGAATTGAGCAGAACAATATCGGCATCTGACTTTGGTATTTGAGAAAGTAGCTCTTCTTTACTTGGAATTTGCTCAAAAATATTCTCTTCAGGCTCTTCAGTTTGTGTTCTTTCTGCTGTCTCTTCGATTTCACCATTCGTCACGGACGAAAAACCTTGTGTGCTTCTTCTCCAATTGTCTTGCAATGGCCTATTTCCCCAGTCTCTGAAGAAATCTATAGAGCCTTGTTGCATAGCTACAGAGTTGTCAAAATAAAAATTCTCTCCACTCCCTCTTCCACCAAAAGCAAGTAGATTATCAAAAATGCCAGTGTTTTTTGGTTTTTCCTTTGCTGCGGCTTCTTTTAGAAGTCTATCTTCTTCGCTTTTGATAAAATTTTCGGCAATCAATTCCTGCTCAGGTTGAGTCAATTTACTGAGATTTATGAGGCTGTCATTTTTCACGATTGTTTCAAAATGCGTTACATATTCATCAAGAATTCCTTTATTCTTCTCAATCTGAGCATAGGAAGGGTCCATTGGTCTGAAATGTGTCAGCGCACTATCATAATAATACTTTGCAGCGCGATAATCTTTATCTACCTCAAAGCTGATTTCTGCAAGCTTTTGGTAAATGTATCCCTTCTGAATTGGATTATTTCCCTCTTCTTTTGCAGCTCTATGAAGCAGATTTACAGCGTCTTCTTTCTCATTTTGCTTCAATTCGAACAGTGCTTTTTCGTAAAGTACCACATCTCTCAGTTCCTTATTTTTACTGTCTGTGTAGAGGTCATCATAATAATTCCTTACTTTTTTAAAATCTTTGGACTGATCTAATTCAGCTACTTTTTGAGCATAAAGTTGAGCAAAAAAACTTCTTTCATAGGGAGGATTGCCCTTTTGCGCTTCTAGGTAATAATCGTAAGCGAGTGCATCCAAACCTTCTCTTTGGTAAAGTTGAGCTAGAATAAAGTTTATTCTCGATTTCTCCTTACTGTCTTTTGTATATTCTAAGGTTTTGTCAAGAGCACCAATTTTCCCATCTACTTCACCTTTTGAATGATAATAATAGGCCAGCGTTTTGAAAAGATGATATCTATTTTCAGAATTGATTTTAGGTTCTTTAGATAGATAATCGATGACGAACACAACATCATCATAATTTTTTTGATCAATGAAAATCCGCATCAGCTGAATCAAACTTCTATGTCTTAAATTTCGATCCTTGCTGTTTACATTGAGGTATTTGAAAGTATTGATTGCATCATCGGTATCAGCTTGATAATAATCGATCAATCCAATCAGAAAATAATTATCATCCACCCATTTTGAAATCCTATGCCAGTCGATTGCTTTTGAGGATAATTCCCTTGCCTCTTTCAATAGCTCTTCATTTTGTTCGATTGTAGCACTATCTACTGGATAAAAAATTGGGAGAATCTGACTAAAATCCTCTTTGTGGTTGGTTTTTATGGTATTCTCTAGTTCTAAGATTTTTTCATTAGCCAAGTAATAAGCATTGTACCTTGAGGTAGTATTGTGGTACATTCGATTCATAAAGGTATTCTTCTCGGAAGAACATGCTGAAAAAATCAGAATCAAAAATAGACTAAAACAGGTTTGCTGCGTTTTCATTGCTGAGTTAAGAAATAGAATTGTCCAAAATAAAGGTTTTGATTCAATTTATTAAACGGTTTTGATTAATATTATATTTTTGAGACATGGAAATACTTAAAGTAAAAATAGGTTGGGACTAAAAGAGAAAGTAAGAAGCTGGGTCGAGACGAAATTTCTATTCGTAATACGAAAAGAAGAGGATTTTTCTGTAATTTCTTCTTTGAGCATCACAAAAGTAAAAATAGCTTTAATTTTTATATTGTTTGTGCTAATTGCTTTCGTGATTTCTCTTTTCGCTTCAAGAACATTTTTGAGAGCTTGGTTTGATCCGGAATTTCTAGAAACAGAAAATATGGTCCGTATTGCAGAGCTTTCTGATACGATAGATTCTTTGATGATCGATTTGAAACAGAAAGACATGTATGTCAAAAATATTCAAATGATTGTGTCTGGGAATGAACAAATTGAAAATTTTAATCAAGATTCCATTTTTTTGGAGGATACTGAAAACTCTGGTAACCAAATAGATTTATTCCGTAAAAGTGAATCCACAATTGCGATTGAAGAAGAATTTAAAGGGGTTCCTCTAGATTTTTCCTCACCAAGGAATTTTGTCCCAACATCATTTACGGAAACATATTTTTACCCACCGATTAAGGGAGTCGTGGTTTCTGGATTTGAACCACAAGAAAATCATTTTGGTGTGGATATCGTGGCCACTGAAAATGAACCTGTCAAAGCAATAGCAGCAGGGACAGTCATCATGTCTTCTTGGACTTTAGAAACCGGTTATGTTATTGGTATTCAACATTCCAATGAATTGGTTTCTTTTTACAAACATAATTCAGTATTATTGAAAACTGTTGGAGATATCATTAGAGGAGGAGAAATCATCTCTATCATCGGTAATACAGGAGAGTTGACAACGGGTCAGCATCTACATTTCGAGCTATGGTATAAAGGTAGCCCGCTCAATCCCCAAGAATTCATTACATTTAATTAATATGTTTAACAAGCAAGAAGACAAAAAATCAGTTGCTGAAATGGTCAGTTCCAGCAATGTGATTTCAAAGGAAACTTTCATCAAAGGAGATATCAAAGCACAAGGAAATATTAGAATCGAAGGAAAAGTAGAAGGTACTTTGGATTCTCAAAATAAAATTGTGATTGGTGATTCTGCCTTAGTGATAGGGAATGTTAGGGCAGAAGAAGCTGAAGTTTCAGGCAGAATTGAAGGTGAGATTCATTGCACCGGAGTATTATTTCTCAAAAAAACAGCGATAATCGACGGGAATATCTTTACCCAAAAGCTAGTTGTAGAGAATGGTGCCATATTCAATGGCAAATGTCAAATGGGAGAAGCTGCTGCTAAACCTTTAAATGGTAAGGTCAAACGTGATGCCACAGAAAAAGAACTCATCTCAAGATAGTTTTCCAGTTTATGTAAAATACATCGGATTATCCTTTCAACTATCCGCCATAATAGGTCTTGGTACTTGGTTAGGCTGGATTATCCAACAAAAGAGCCAAATAAAATTTCCTGTTTGGCTCTTACTTTTTTGCTTCCTTTCGATCGTTCTTGCTTTTTATCAACTTTTTCAGTCATTGAAAAATGACAATAAGATAGAAGAAAAGAATAAAAAGTCTTAATTTTGCGCCTCCATTAAAAAGGCCATGTCTAGCATAAAAATATTTACGGTAAGGATTTTAGCATTGACGCTAATTTTAGCAGGCATCATCTATGTCATGCAAAACTATCTCTTACCAAATTGGATCCATCCTTCGGTATGGCTAGTCCTTTCTTTTTTTGCTTTACTGACATGGCTTACAGGAACTTTTGTTCATTATCTGATAAAATTGAGCAAAGAAAATTCTCCAAATATCCTTCTTGGGGCTACAGCTTTGAGATTTATGGCAAGTTTAGGATTTATTGTAATCTACCTTTTCTTGGATGTTGAGAATATAATTCTGTTCGTTGCTAATTTCTTTGTTATTTATTTGTTCTACTTAATATTTGATATATACGGGTTAATAGCTAATTTGCGCCCGCATTCAAAATAGGTCATAAAAATTCGATTTGATGTTCCGTAAGTTTCTTTGCCTAAGTGTTTTATTTTCAGCAGTTTTGCTGACGTTTTCAACTCCTACTTTCGCGAGTGGTGATGATGAAGACAAGACTGGATTTATCATGCATCACATAAAGGACTCCCATGAGTGGCATTTTGCTACCTTTGGGCATACTCATGTGACGCTTCCTCTTCCGATCATCATTTATTCTGCTGATCGTGGTTTAGAAACCTTTATGTCATCTGATTTTCAGGATCACGAAACACATAAGTTTGGAGAAGCATATGGTGTTGAAGGGTATTTTATCGACGAACATGACCATCTGCATAGAGCTGATGGGGCTAGTTTCACGGATCTTTCGATTACCAAAAATGTAGCTATGCTATTTTTAGTGATTTTGGTAATGGGTTACTTAATCCTATCTGCTGCAAGTCATTACAAGAAGCATGGTGTTCAATCTCCAAAAGGAATCGCTTCATTCATCGAGCCAATTGTTATCTTTGTAAGAGACGAAATTGCTCACAAATCAATTGGTCCGAAATACAAGAAATTTGTACCTTATTTACTTACACTATTCTTCTTTATCTGGATAGGTAATTTGATGGGGTTGATGCCCGGCGCTGCTAACCTTACTGGAAATATTGCTGTGACAGCTACATTGGCTGTTTTGACATTCGTTCTAGTCAATGTTAATGGAAATAAAGAATACTGGAAACACGTCTTTATGACGCCAGGTGTTCCTATTCCATTGTTGTTAGTGATAGTGCCAGTTGAGATCATAGGTTTATTTACTAAGCCTTTTGCCTTGATGGTTCGTCTCTTTGTAGCGATCACCGCAGGTCACATTGTTATCTTAGCATTTATTGCATTGGTATTCATCTTTGAATCTTATGCAATAGGCGTTGTGAGTACCTTAATGGTTACTTTCTTGAATCTTATTGAGTTGTTGGTAGCGACAATTCAAGCTTATGTCTTCACGCTTTTCACTGCGATGTATATCGGTGGTGCAGTAGCAGAACACGAGCATCATTAATTTGGAATTTCTTTGTTCAATTTATAAATAATACACACGTATGTTAACTTCATTATTATTGTCTGCTGGATTAGCACTTATGGGTGCAGGTATCGGTGCTGGAATTGTAGCGATAGGCGCAGGTCTAGGTATCGGTAGAATTGGTGGTCAGGCTATGGAATCTATTGCTCGTCAGCCTGAGGCTGCTGGTAAAGTTCAGACTGCCATGTTGATCATTGCAGCTCTTATTGAGGTAGTATCCCTGTTTGCAGTAGTAGTTTGTCTACTTATTGCTTTGAACGCAGGTGGTCTTACTTTCTAAGAACAACAGAAAATAGGGATTGGCGTTAGGCCAATCCCTTCTCTTGATTTGAACAAAATTGAAATTATAACTCTCAATAGAAATGGATCTTATACTACCTAGTTCGGGGCTTATTATTTGGCAACTTATCGGTTTCCTAGCCTTGTTATTTATCTTGATGAAGTTTGCTTGGAAGCCTATCCTTGAGACTTTGGAAGAAAGAGAATCAAGCATTGATGACGCATTGAAAGCAGCTGAGCGTGCAAAGGCTGAAATGGCCAATCTGAAGTCTGAAAATGAGAAATTGCTACAAGAAGCAAGAATCGAAAGAGACAATATCTTGAAGACGGCTAATGATGCTTCTGCTAAGATGATCGAAGATGCAAAACAAGCAGCTATAGCTGAAGGAGCTAAAATGATTGAGAATGCAAAGGCTGTAATTGAAAATGAGAAAAAAGCTGCTTTGACTGAAGTGAAAAACCAAGTTGCTCAGCTTACATTAGAAGTTACAGATAAATTATTGAGAAAAAATCTTTCGTCCCAAGCTGCTCAACAAGAGCTGGTAGAAGGTATGGTAAAAGATATTAACTTGAACTAAGATGTCTGAATTTAGAGTCTCCACCAGATATGCAAAGTCCCTTCTCGAGTTAGCCAATGAAAAAGGTATACTTGAAGAAGTTCTGGCTGATATGAAGCAATTAGCATCGGTAGCAGCAGCTAACCGTGATTTTGCTTTGAGCTTAAAAAGTCCGATTATCAATTTTGATAAAAAATTGAAGGTTTTGACTGCTTTGTTTGAGAAATCTGCAAATGCAATGACAATGGCTTTTTATGGTATCGTGGCCAAGAAAAATAGAGCGGATCTTTTGGTGGATATCGCTAGAGAATTTCAAGTACAATATAATGTTTTCAAAGGAATCCAAGTCGCTGACTTGACTACCACTTTCCCAATTACAGATGAGCTGAGAAGTAGATTTGTAGGTTTGGTAAAAGAGATTTCCGGATTGGACAAAATAGAATTGGTTGAGAAAATTGATGCAGAACTCATCGGTGGGTTTGTCTTAAAAGTAAATGACAGGCAACTTGACGAGTCTCTAAGCAGCAAATTGAAAGCACTTCGCTTGGAATTTTCTCATAATCATTACGAGAGTAAAATATAAATCATAGCAATAACATTTAATCATATTCGATAATGGCAGAAGTAAGACCTGACGAAGTTTCGGCAATATTGAGAGAACAACTCTCTGGTGTCAGAACTGAGGCTGAATTGGAAGAAGTGGGTACCGTCCTTCAAGTAGGTGATGGTGTAGCCCGTATCTATGGACTTTCTAAAGCTCAGGCTGGTGAATTGTTAGAGTTCGAAAACGGACTTAAAGCAATGGTGCTTAACCTGGAAGAAGATAACGTGGGTGCCGTATTGTTCGGTGACTCAAAAGGAGTGAAAGAAGGTGATACTGTAAAGAGAACCAAGAAAATCGCTTCTATCAACGTAGGTGAAGGAATGCTTGGTCGCGTTGTGGATACTTTGGGTAACCCAATCGATGGTAAAGGTCCTTTGACAGGTGAATTGTATGATATGCCTTTGGAAAGAAAAGCTCCAGGTGTAATCTACAGACAGCCAGTTACAGAGCCGCTTCAGACAGGTATCAAATCAATTGATGCGATGATTCCAATCGGAAGAGGTCAGCGTGAATTGGTAATTGGTGACCGTCAGACTGGTAAGACTGCAGTAGTTATTGATACGATTTTGAACCAAAAAGAATTCTATGACAAAGGTGAGCCAGTTTTCTGTATCTATGTAGCGATAGGTCAAAAGGCTTCTACTGTTGCAGGTGTGGTTGCTGCTTTGGAAAAAGGTGGTGCACTTCCTTACACAGTTGTAGTTTCTGCTTCTGCTGCTGATCCAGCTCCAATGCAATTCTTTGCTCCATTTACTGGTGCTGCAATCGGTGAATTCTTCCGTGATACAGGAAGACCAGCCTTAGTTGTTTATGATGATTTGTCTAAGCAAGCTGTTGCTTACCGTGAAGTTTCTCTACTCTTGAGAAGACCTCCGGGACGTGAAGCATATCCAGGTGATGTATTCTACCTTCACTCAAGATTACTAGAAAGAGCTGCGAAAATCAACGCTTCTGACAAAATCGCTAGTCAAATGAACGATTTGCCTGAGTCAATCAAGCATTTGGTAAAAGGTGGTGGTTCGTTAACAGCACTTCCTATTATTGAAACACAAGCGTCTGACGTTTCTGCATATATCCCAACGAACGTGATTTCCATTACTGATGGACAGATCTTCTTGGAAACGAACCTTTTCAACTCGGGTATTAGACCTGCTATTAACGTAGGTATCTCCGTATCTAGAGTAGGGGGTAATGCACAGATCAAATCAATGAAAAAGGTAGCAGGTACTTTGAAGTTAGATCAAGCACAATTCCGTGAATTGGAAGCTTTCTCTAAATTCGGATCTGATCTTGATGCGTCTACAAAGAGAACTATCGAAAGAGGTAGAAGAAACCAAGAAATCTTGAAACAAGCTCAGTATGCACCAGTTGCAGTTGAAAATCAAGTAGCGATTATCTATGCTTCTACAAAAGGTTTGATGGACAGCGTGCCAGTAGAGAAAGCAAGACAATTCGAGAAAGAATTCTACTTGTTATTGGCAGCTAGTTACCCTGAAGCTTTGGTTGCCATCAAAAAAGGTGACTTAGACACAGCAGGTAAATTGTTGGAAGCAGCAGCGAAAGAGTTGTCTCCAAAATACGCGAAGTAATTAAATCGATCTAATCATACTTGGGGTTTGATCCCCAAGTGTGTTTTAATATAAGATACCTCTCCATATCACAATAATATATGGCTAATTTAAAGGAAGTAAAGGAAAGAATTAATTCGGTAGTTTCTACACAGCAAATTACGAAAGCCATGAAAATGGTGGCTGCAGCGAAACTGAGAAGAGCGCAGGACAAAATCACTCAGATGCGTCCATACTCACAGAAATTAACGACAATCCTAAACAATGTTTCCGCTGCCAGTGATGGTCAAGCTGACATTGTCTTTGCTGAAAAACGTGAAGTCAATAATGTACTAGTGATTCCAATCACTTCTGACAAAGGTCTTTGTGGTGCTTTCAATACAAACGTATTAAAAGCCTCAAGTGCTGCTATTGCTGGTCAGTTTGCAGGAAAAAATATTACTGTGCTTCCTTTGGGAAAAAAGGCATTTGAATTCTTCAAGAAAAGAGGTTTTAATGTAATTGATACTTATTACCAAGTTTTCTCTGACGTCTCTTTTGAAAATGTGAAGTTGGCTGCTGAGTTTGCTATGAATCAGTTTGCTGATGGGAACTACGACAAAATAGTATTGGTATATAACCACTTCAAAAATGTGGCAACGCAAGAAGTAATAGTAGAGAACTTCCTTCCAATGTCTTCTGATACAGAAGATGCTGTTAAGAAAGGGTCTGATACGGACTATATCCTTGAACCATCAAGAGAGTATATCATCGAAGAACTTGTTCCTACTTCATTGAAAATTCAGTTTTTCAAGGCTGTACTTGAAAGCAATGCTTCCGAGCATGGAGCTCGTATGACTGCTATGGACAAAGCAACTGAAAATGCTGGTGAGCTATTGAAAGACCTAAGATTGATGTACAATAGATCACGTCAAGCTGCTATTACCAATGAAATCCTTGAGATCGTAGCCGGTGCAAATGCACTAGGAGGGAAGTAATTTCGGAATTAAGATCTAAGATTTTGGTAATGTGGTCAAAAATAGTTGGTGACTTTTGTTGAAAAATTTCTTAACATGCCATGCAGATTCGAAGAGGACGTAAGCTCTGCTGAGGAGCAACTTAC
>NZ_BMFD01000027.1 GCF_014637795.1 Belliella aquatica
GGCCAACTCTCAGGTCAAGCCTCAGGAGATATCCTAGGCAAGAATGCTGCAGGAATATCTATCCTACATGATCAGTATGGAGCCTTTGCAGAGACGGAGTTTGTGGCTAGCTATGCCTCCAGAATCCAAATAGGAGAAAAAACAAATCTAAGATTAGGAACTGGTTTAAATTACCGCTCTGTTCGCCTAGACGGGAATAGCATGACGACGGAGCAAGCAGATGACCCGATAGTAGGACAGTACCTCGGGAGTTTCTCAAATATGCAGGTGGTGGACTTCAACTTAGGGATAGCGGTAACGCACCCAAACTACTATGTGTCTTATGCGGTACACCATGTGAATCAAGGAGCGATCAACTCAGGAGATGTATTCATGGAGAGAATGCCCAGGGTAGGCATCTTCCAAGCAGGTTACAGAAACAGAATGACCGACAACCTAGCTCTAGCAACCAACTTCATGTACAGGAGTCAGATAGACTTGCCAGACAATGTAGAATTCAATATGAAAGTAGTCTTGAAAGAGAAGTTCTGGCTAGGAGGTGGGCACAGGATAGACTATGCAAACAACTTCCAGTTTGGCTTGCTCTTCGACAAGATGCGCATTGGTTATATCTACGAGATGCCGATGTTGAGAAGCTACTTGCTACCGAATGTGACGCATGAATTCATGTTGACTTATGCCTTATTTGGAGATAGGAGAGGGTTAATTTGGTAGGGAGAACTTGATTGGCTTGTAGGAATTGACTAAGATAGAAACATTGGGGAGACTTGCAATCTGACGGTCTTTCCAATGTTAAGTACTTAATTTATTAAGCGTTCAAAGAAAGGATTAGAATAGTGATTTTCACAAGAAGATGGATTGATTTTTAATAAAAAATATGGATGATGGGATTGGACGATAAAGAAGATATAATCTTCAAACTCAATATAGCGATGGATTTTCAGGAGGTTTATAAAGATGCAGATCTGAGTTTAACAAAATTAGCAGCTATCGTAGGTGTACATTATGGTGATTTGAGCAAGATTATAAAGGCAAGTTATGGGATGGGATTTAAAAGTTATTTAAATGAAATTCGGATTAAAAAATTGTTAAATAAGATTCAAAATGGAATAGTGGGGCCAAATGTAACTAAGTGTATGGAAATATCAGGATATAAGTCTAGGGTTACATTTTTTAATGCTTTTAAGTCTAGGACAGGATTATCCCTTACGGAATATTATAGGCATACAGTTCAATTTAATAATTTAAATAAGATTATTTTCGAATCAGCAGTTTTGACAGAGTTTTAAAACTTTTTTTTGTTTGCAAAGAGGGGTTTCTATACAATTTTGCCCCTCTATTTTTGACTCATTCCGATTTGGAAGGTTAGGAGTATGCTTAATCGTTTACAGCATCGACTTCGAAATGTTCAGAGATCCCGCCATTTTATCTTTTACCTTTTTCCTATTTTGACCATCCCTACCGAGAGGAAATCACAAAGAGCCCGAAAGAGGATGTTAAAGGTTAATCGTTAAGCGTTCAAAGATGACTCGTTCTGAAATCCCCTTCTTTAGCTTTTCCCCTTTGACCTTTTCTCTAAATCTACTCCGACATTTTCACGATTCCCCTCCTTTTACCTTTTACCTTTTCCCTAAAATAACTCCGTCTTATCCACGAATTCCTCCCCCTCGCCTTTTTCTTTGTTATTTCCAATATTTTTTTCCAAGAGTAGGGATTCATTAGTGATCTGTTACTTTTCATTTACTTCGTTGAGGATTGTGATAGAATTGTGATAGTGGATTTTTTTCGATTTGATGGAATAGGGCCTACTCTTGCACCGCTTTGGGCAGGGTATGCCCGGACTTCATGTGTAATTTATCAAACCAAATAGTATGCATAAAATTTTACAAAATCATCAAAAAACCGGGGTGTCCAGCGTATCACATCCCAGGGTAGCTGCTGACCAGGTACCGGGAGGCAGGTATCATTTTTCACGCACAAGCCGGAGTTGGCTGGGCAGTAGGGTAGGAAGCTACCTGCTGCTGCTCTGCTTCCTGCTCTGCAGTCTTCCTCTGCTGTCCAATGGCACGGAAGAAGGAGCAGGAGATCGGGATGTTGTTGCGACCGTGATTAATACAGCGCAGGAGCTGGATAATATCCGGAATAATCTTGCTGGAAGCTATAAGTTGGGAGCCAATATTGATCTTTCTAGTATTTCTAGCTGGGTACCTATTGGAGATGCCTACAATCCTTTCACTGGGATTTTAGATGGTGCTGGATTTAAAATTACTGGTCTGACAATAGTTGGAACCAGCTTACCTGATAGAAATAAAACAGCTTCAATAACTAATTCTAACAATAATGATTTTGTAGGATTGTTCGGTTATACATTAGATGCAGAAATTAAAAATCTGGGGATTGGCATAAATCAGATAAGCGCTCGAACTTCTGTAGGAGGTTTAGCTGGTCGCATAAGAGGTACTACTGTAAGTAATGTTTTTATTTATGGAGGAAAAATTGTAGCAGATGGGATAAATGGAACACAGACACCTATTTCTAATACGACTTCTGTATATGTTGGTGGATTAGTCGGAGAAGTAGGTGTGAACCCTTCCGGTAGTAAAATCGAAAATTCATATGTGGTTGACACCGAAATAGTAGGGGTCAATTTTGTGGGTGGTTTGATTGGTAGGCTTGGCTTACCCACTAGTAATCCCAATCAAATCCTTAACTCTTACGCTGCTGCAAAAATTACTGCATCAGGAACTTCTTCTATAGGGGGTTTCATTGGAGGTACTTTCGAAAATGGAGGTACGGCAGGCATAACATTTGCCAACAACTTTTGGGATACCAGTGCATCAGGTAGAACAAATAACACTATTCATGATATTGCTCTGGGGAGAACCACAGAGCAAATGAAATTGGAATCTAATTTTACCAATTGGGTTTTCACCAATATTTGGGCAATTGAGGGTCCGGAATCTTCTTCGTTATTTATCTCTTATCCTTATTTACAATCTAATACACAAAATCCAAAACCAGGTTTACAGAATGTAGAAAGGGTAGATGAAATAACCGATGTGAAGGTCAATAACAAAACGGCATTGACTGGGAGTGATGCTATTGACACTTTTGCTGGTATTGTTGAAGTGGATGTGACGTACAACATTAGGAATCAAGTGGGAAATATCATGTCGGCAGAAACAGCAACACTCACTATAAACAATAATAGTGGCGGAAAAATTACTATTTCAGGCAACAAGGTAACTTTCTTATCTAATACGGCTAACGGAACTTACACGATTACTATAAAATCTGATTCTCGTACTACTACGACAGCTACTGTTCAGGTAGAGGTAAGAAACTTTGCTGATAAGACAGCATTGCAGGCAAAAGTGGATGAAGTTAATAGCGAGAACTTAGATGAGATCAATTACACGTCGGCTAGTTGGACTACATTTAGTGGAACCTTGACTTCATCTCAAGTGGTGCTGGATAATGCAAATGCCACACAAGAGCAAGTAGATAATTCATTGGCTACACTTACAGGATCTAGGGGAGATTTAGCTCCAATTTTTCCTGTAGGAAATGGTGATGATATTCCTTATCAGATCACGACAGCCGAACAGCTCAATGCTATCAGGTATTTTTTAGACAAGAATTTTATCTTGATGAATGATCTGGATCTGACAGATGACTTAGCACCTAATGGGCAATTTTATAATGCCGGAAAAGGCTGGCAGCCAATAGGGGATTCTACAAATCCATTTAAAGGTGTATTCGATGGGAAAGATTTTGAAATAAAAAATCTAAGTATTGTTAGAGCTGACGAAGACTATGTAGGTCTTTTTGGTACAACATTTACGGGAGCAGTACTGAAAAATCTTCAAGTAAGTGGTGAAATAATTGGGAAGGTTTATACTGGTGCCCTAGTGGGTGTAAATGGAGGAACTGTAGATAATGTGCATTCTAAAACGAGTGTTAAAGGGAGTTCTAATCTTGGAGGCTTAGTGGGTTTGAATCAAGGAGGCACTATTACCAAGTCTTCCGCCACAGGAAATGTAACATCGACAGCTGCCGAATCGACTGACCCTGCAGTAAGACAAACCGCCGAATACATTGGAGGCTTAGTAGGACTTAATAGTTCAGGTTCTATTTCCCAATCTTTTGCTTCCGGCAATGTCTATGGAGGACAAATTGTTGGAGGCTTGGTCGGTGCCAATGACCAACTTAATGCTACTATTGCAGATTGTTATGCTTTTGGTGCGGTAGAGGGTACATCGGATCTAGATGTTGGAGGCTTTGTAGGATATAATAATGGCGGTGCCATCATTAGATCGTATTCAGCAGGACAAGTTACTGGACCTGTAAGCGACACCGGTGGTTTTATCGGGGCGAATACTAGTGGTACTATCACCAATAGTTTTTGGGATGTAGAGACTTCCGGTCTTGGAAATCACGGTGATGATAATCTTGGCGCCACAGGCAAGACCACCGCAGAGATGAAAACCCTTGCGACTTTTACGGGTGCTACTTGGGATTTTACTGCTATTTGGACGATGGCCCAAGGTTCGCGGCAGTCCTATCCGTACTTCGGAGCACTTGCCCAGGATCCTATTCCAGGAGTAGTTGTGTCTCTAATCGGTGACGGTACGGATGCCATTCCTTATCAGATTACAGACTGGTATCAGCTGGACGAAGTGAGAAACCGTCTCGACAAGTCCTTTAAGCTGATGAATAACCTAGACG
Source organism: Belliella aquatica (assembly GCF_014637795.1). Lineage (GTDB taxonomy): Bacteria > Bacteroidota > Bacteroidia > Cytophagales > Cyclobacteriaceae > Belliella > Belliella aquatica. Next base: position 4,729 of record NZ_BMFD01000027.1, read on the forward strand.
ATAACAGTCCAGGCTATCAGGTACTGGCTTCTGTCACTTCCAATGACGGCAAAGGCTGGCAGCCGATAGGAGACGATACTCTCAATAGCAGTGATCTGCCAATTGGAAGGTTCAAGGGAACATTCGATGGTGGTGGGTTCACCATTTCCGGATTGGTGATCAATAGGCCTGAAGAAAGAAGAGTGGGACTTTTTGGGTATATTGATGAAGCTACGATCGAAAATCTAGGGTTGATCAGCCCGGAAGTAACTGCTAAGGAGCAAGTTGGTTCCTTAATCGGACAGGGAGATGTAAGTACTGTGACCAATTGCTATGCCTCAGATGTGCAAGTGATCAGTACTAATTTTGGAAATGACGGAGAAGAAGTAGGAGGATTAGTAGGATATTTCCGTGGAAGTCACATCTTAAAATCTTATGCCACTGGAATAGCAAAAGGACCTGAGAGGGTTGGTGGACTTGTTGGCGCTATGGGTAGTTTAGAAGGTACTAGGAGCTCTATCAAAGAATCTTATGCCGATGTTACCGTAGCCTATGAAGCGGAGAGTTTTAGTTCTGGTCATCAGCGATTTGGAGGTTTGGTTGGTAACCTTTTTGGAAGTGATATTTTTGATTCCTTCGCTCTGGGAAATGTTAGCGGTTCTGCTGCTGGGGGATTGATTGGTAGAGTAGGGGACAATAATGGTACCGTTATTTCTCGATCTTATAGCGTTGGTCAGGTTACGGGTGAAGGAGTAGGAGGATTTATTGGAGATATCAGTAATGATGGTGATCTTACAATTTCTGATAGTTATTGGGACATTACCACCTCCGGTACGACAAGTAGTGCTGGTTTTATCACGATTAATACCACTAATCAAGAAGCAATCGGTAAGACCACTGCGGAAATGCAGGAACTGACCACTTTCGGTGGACTTGATGCGGATAACCGAATCTGGGATGTCGTAGCAGAAGATGATCTTACAAGTGATTATCCATCCTTGAGATGGACTACGAGTTCAACTTCCTCGGCGGTATGGCTAATGCCTAAGAAGGTGGCCGTAACCCAAGCCAATGCTGTGTACGAAAACTTCCTTCAGGAAGGTGGAGTGGTCGGACAGCAGGCCTGTGCCAGCTGTAATCTGACTTTGACGAATGGCGAACTGAACTTCACAGTAGGTGATCCTACTGAGTTGACGGGTGGTTCCACATCGATTGATATTGCTGATTATCCCGGCTATAGAGTAGGTGAAGTAATAGATGGAGGGGTTGAGCTAGGCGCTTTGATCATCACAGGTGATGAACTTGAAGTGGCGCAGGATGTAACTTGGGAAGGTTTTGATATTATCTTGAGATCTCAGGGAGATATCAGGATCTTGGCTGAAATGACTGCTACAGGAGCAGAAGATAAAGTGATTTTAGAATACGGTCAGGGCGCTGTAGCAGCTGAGAACGAAGCCAAGTATGATTTTGGATTGACAGCAGAGGGCTTTGCCGGTAAGCTCAATTTGCAGGCGGGAGCGAACTTCAGCACCAAGCTGGGATCGGACGGTACCGCTATGGAATGGACGGTCATCACAGCATTGGGATCGGAAGGAGATGAAGACGAAGAAGATGCTCTCAATAGCTTGCAGGGTCTGGCATACAGTTCCAAACTGGTCGGTAATTATGTACTCGGTGCGGATATTGATGCAAGTGCTACAAATACTTGGAATAGTGGTGAGGGCTTTGAGCCGATAGGTGATTTTGAATTGAACCCTAGTTTTTCTGGAAATTTCGACGGTTTGGGGCACCTCATTACTAATTTAATAATAAATAGGGAATCCAATGATATTCAAGGCTTATTCGGTAAAGTTGTAGGTTCTGAAAATTTAATTGTTAAGATTTCTAATACCGGTCTTACTGGTGTTAATGTGAAAGGGAGAAACAGCGTAGGATCTTTGATTGGATCATCGGATTATACGCATATTTCAGATGCCTTTGCTTCAGGTACAGTAGTAGGTGGTGACGCTGTAGGTGGCTTACTTGGATATTTGTCACCTGGTGCAATAAGTGGCTCTTTTGCCGATGTTGCAGTGGATGCTACAGGTGGAGCCGGTGGTTTGGCAGGTTCTGTTTATGATGTGATTGTTTCGGATTCCTACGCACTTGGTGCAGTTGATGGAGATGACAATACAGGTGGACTTGTGGGTAATACCGGTGAGTCTTCCTATCTGAATACTTATGCTACCGGAACTGTAAGTGGATCACAGTACGTTGGTGGGTTGCTTGGCTATGCCTATGAGGACGTCATTACCGATTCTTATGCAACAGGCGACGTGAGCGGTGATGAAAATGTAGGTGGTCTCATAGGAGAAGCTTACTCCTGGTCAGCTTCTGTTGAAATCATAAAATCTCATGCTTTAGGTAATGTGACGGGTACAGCAGATTTGGACTTTGAGGGAAAAATCGGAGGACTTGTAGGTACCATTTGGGCTGATGAAAAAGATATCATTATCGATGATTCTTTTGCCGAAGGGACTGTTTCTGGATTGAAAAAAATCGGAGGCTTGGTAGGTGAGGCCTTAAGTGGTAGCTCCAATGATGTGACCACCAGCCTGAAACTTACCAAGGGCAAAGCCACAGGCGCAATTTCAGGCTATAGAGAAGTTGGTGGATTGATTGGTTATATGGAAGATGCGGTTATCGAAGAATCACATACTACTGGAGTAGTTTCAGACATTCAATTTGAGGGTCCAGGGATGCATATCGGAGGTCTTGTCGGTGATGCCAAAGGTGGTTCTATTTCTGACTCCTATACCACTGGTGACGTGTCAGCGCCAAATTCTAATTACGTAGGTGGTTTGATTGGGCGAACATCCAAGACAGATTTATTAAAAGTACGTGCAGATGGAGAAATTCAGGGGATTAATGGTGTAGGTGGTTTAGTTGGTCAGTCTTTGGGAGGAAGCATTAATCTGTCATCTGCTTCAGGTGAAGTTACTGGAAGTTTTCTTGTAGGAGGACTTATCGGAGATGCTGAATCCTATGATGGTGAAATTTCTGTAAATCTATCTTTTGCTGTAGGTGATGTAGTTGGAGGCGGTTTCGTTGGAGGTTTTATCGGTTATACTTATTCAGATTATTTGCTTACCGTTTCTAATAGTTTTGCTGTCGGAAATGCAACAGCTGATAATGATAATGTAGGTGGATTTATAGGACATCTTGAAAAAGGCGATGGCAATACTTCCATTTCCAATGTTTATTCCACAGGAACTGTGATTGGACCTGAGGGCTTGGCAGGTGGCTTGGTAGGAGACATATGGGAAAACGCCGTTGAGATGGAGAACAGCTATTGGGACATTGAGACTTCCGGCTTGACTACGAGTGCTGGTGGAGAGGGTAAGACAACTGCGGAGATGCAGGATATTCGAACTTTCAGAGGAATGGACCCTGATTCACCGGAATGGGTAGCTGAGGTTTCAACATTAGAAAATATTAACTATCCGACTTTATTCTGGACTACTTTGGGAGAAGGAGAGGAAGCGGATGATAATGACCCGATTTGGTTGATGCCGAAAGTGTCTTTAAGTCAGGCAGTATATTTACCTTATGATAATTTCCTTCAGGAGGGTGGTAGCATAACGCAGCAAGCTTGTGCGAGCTGTGAGTTGAAACTTGAAGCGGGGGAATTGACTTTTACAGTAGGTAATGCTGCTGATTTAGCTCAGTTTGTTGAACCTGATAATTCTGCTTCTTCTGAAGGCTTTAATCTGGGTGAATTTGAAGATTTAGGGGCTGTTTTTGCCGGCTTGATCATCACAGGAGATTCCTTGGTAGTAGCTCAGGATGTAACTTGGGAAGGTTTTGATGTTATCTTGAGATCTCAGGGAGATATCCGTATCCTGGCAGATATGACTGCTACAGGAGCAGAAGATAAAGTGACCCTGGAATACGGTCAGGACGCTGTAGCAGCTGACAATGAATCTCAATATGATTTTGGATTGACAGCAGAGGGCTTTGCCGGTAAGCTCAATTTGCAGGCAGGTCAGAATTTTAGCACCAAGCTGGGATCGGATGGTGATGCAGTAGCATGGACAGTGATCACCGACCTTGGAGCAGCAGGAGATGAATCCAGTGCTTCGGCTTCGAATAGCTTACAGGGTCTGGCACACGAATCCAAAGTTGAAGGAAATTATGTACTCGGTGCAGATATTGATGCAAGTGCTACAAGTACTTGGAATAGTGGTGAGGGCTTTGAGCCGATAGGCTACGATGCTTGGGATAATCCAGAGCCTTTTCTTGGTAGATTTGATGGTTTGGGTCATAAAATAACCGCCTTGACCATTGATCGTCCAACGACAGACGGAGTTGCATTATTTGGTTATGCGGAAGATGCCCTTTTCCAGAATTTGAATCTTGATCAAGCCAATATGTCGGGTGAAGGTGAAGTAGCTACCCTTGCAGGACGTGCCAAAGATACAGCTGTCAGGGAAGTGATTGCTTCTGGAACGGTGGTGAGTGATGACGATGACTATATTGGTGGCCTGATAGGTTACCTTGAAGACAACAGTGAATTGGACCATGCTTACGCTGATGTGGAGGTCAGTGGAGGTGACGATGAAGTCGGAGGTCTTATTGGACAGATGGATGGTCCTGTGAAGCGCGCCACAGCTTATGGTAATGTCAGTGGATTTGATCATGTAGGTGGTTTGATTGGTTACCTAGGGAGCAACAGTAGTGTAGCGTTCTCTTCCGCTTCGGGGGATGTGGAAGGAGAAAGATATGTTGGAGGCTTGATCGGGGATATAAGTATAGGAGATGAAAAGACTACCGTTGCAGAATCCCATGCCTCTGGAACGGTGAAAAGTAATCGTAACACGACAAGTTCTGTCTATGTTGGCGGTTTGATTGGCCGTGCAGAAGCATCTGATGAAAGCAGTTCAGCTCATATTGAAATTACAAATTCTCACTACAAAGGAGAATCTGTTGAGGCAATAGGAGATTATGTCGGTGGTCTGATCGGTTATGTGCGAGACGTACAGATAGATAGTGCGAGTGCTACAGGAGCTATTTCAGGAGACGGTTATCTAGGTGGTTTGATTGGTTCTGTAGAGCCAAATAAAGATGCTAAATCCGTAATCACACGGGTACATGCTACCGGTAATGTGACTGGAACTGGTGACTATATAGGTGGTTTGATTGGTGAGTCAGAAAATGTTGCGCTCTATCTTGCTTTTGCTACTGGTAATGTAGTAGGAGAAGAGGAAATAGGAGGATTGATTGGTGATATGTACAAGACCACGATTGACTCTGTCTATGCGACAGGGAATGTAAGTGGTGAAGATGAAATTGGAGGCCTGGTAGGATATGCAGGAGGCGTCTTAGGTACATCAGGGGAGAGAGAGGTATTGATCTCCCGAGCTTACGCTACTGGAAATGTAACAGGAACGGATGGAGAAATTGGAGGCCTTGTAGGTAATTTGAGAAGGGGAGGAATTGTGGATTCGTATGCACTTGGAAATGTAGAGGGAGCAGCTGATCACGTCGGTGGCTTGGTTGGTGAAGCACGAGATGTATTTGTTCGAAATAGTTATGCCTCTGGAACCGTCAAAAGTACTTATGACGACTCTGATGCCTACGTAGGTGGTTTGATCGGTCGTGCTGAGGTAAGCAGGGATGGTTTAGAGCCTCTTGAAATTACAAATTCTCACTACAAGGGAGAATCTGTTGAAGCAATAGGAGGTAGAGTAGGTGGTCTGATCGGTTATGCGGGCTATGATAGGTTTTATAGTAATCCCCCTTCCATTTTGTATGTGAGGATCGATAGTGCAAGTGCGACAGGAAATGTTTCAGGAGGAAGAAGTTATGTAGGAGGTTTGATTGGTGATGTTAGAGGAGTTGACAATGGCCCTAAATCCCAAATTACACGGGTACATGCTATGGGTAATGTGACTGGAGGTGATGACGAGGTAGGTGGCTTGATTGGTTATGCAAGAGTAGTTGAACTCTCTGATGCTTTTGCTACCGGTGATGTAGAAGGCGCTGACGACGATATAGGAGGCCTGATTGGCGGTATGTACAATACCAAGATTGACTCTGTCTATGCTACTGGTGATGTCATTGGTCTTGATGGGGTCGGTGGTCTTGTAGGAGGTGCCGGGGCAGCTACAGCAGGTGATATATTGATCTCCCGAGCGTATGCTACTGGAAATGTGATAGGAACGGAAGATGAAGTTGGTGGGCTTGTAGGAAGTCTTTACCAAGGAGGAATAGATCAGTCTTATGCTCTTGGAAATGTAAGTGGAGAATATCGTGTAGGAGGCTTGGTAGGTTATGCCGATGAAGACTCACATATTCAAAACAGTATGGCTTTCGGGGATGTCGAAGGTACAGTCACAACCTCCACTAGAGGAGTAGGTGGCTTGGTTGGTGAGCTAGAGGCCAGCTCAGTGGTCAATTCCTACAGTGTTGGATTGGTGACACGCCAATCCGGTCAGGATATTGGAGGACTTATAGGTCGAATAGATAGTAATAGTTCGGTGACAGACAGCTACTGGGACACCGAGACGTCCGGCTTGACGGAGAGTGCTGAAGGGGAGGGCAAGACGACAGCGGAGATGCAGGCTCTTGCGACTTTCCTAGGGGGAGATGAACCATGGAGCATCGTCAGGGCTGATGCCGATGGCCTTGAAAGTCCATACCCTACGCTGAGATGGACCACGGAAGTGGAAGCAGATGGGATTTGGTTGATTGCCAAAAACCTGGGTGAAACTACGGTGGAAGCCATATTGGATCAGACCTATACAGGTTCTGGTATTGAGCCGGAATTGGTGATCAAGGATGGTAATGATATTTTGGTAGCCGGTGTAGATTATGAATTAAGCTTTGAGGACAATATCAATGTAGGTACTGCCAAAGTAACGATATCGAGCGTAGAAGGCGGGAAGTTTTTGGGTACAACAAGTGCTAGTTTTGAGATTACAGGAAAACAACTGACCGTTGCCTCTCAGGAGCTGGAGTTGAGCAAGCCTTACGATGGTACTATTTCAGCATCGATCGATTCGATTGAATTGGACGGCGTAGTAGCAGGAGAGGAAGTGACCGTGACTGCGGTGGCTTCTTATGACAATGCCAATTCAGGTACAGGCAGAACCATCACGGTAGTCTATACGATAGCTGGAGAGGATGCCGATAATTACCTGGCTCCTGAAGATCTGGTAGTTACTAATGGGGTGATTACCAAAGCACAATTGACGTTAGCTTCTCAGGAACTGACGACAGAAAAGGTATTTGACAGTAGTACAACTGCTGCGGTATCGGATATCGTACTCTCAGGAGTAGTTGGAGATGAAGAAGTGGAGGCCACCGGAGTAGCTACTTATGATAACGCCAATGTGGGTACAGATAAGGCCATCACAGTGGTCTATACCATAGCAGGGGAAGATGCAGGTAATTACTTGGCTCCTGAAGATGTGGTAGTCGAAACTGCTGTGATCACGGCGAAAACGCTTCCTGCGCAGGAATTGGTTATCGAAGATCAGGTATTCACAGGTGCTGAAATCACGGTTACCCTGACAGTGAAAGACGGTGATGTGATCCTGGAAGAAGGAGTAGATTATGAAGTGACTTACACAGATAATACCGATGCAGGAACTGCTACGGTAACGGTGACGGGTATCGGTAATTATGCTGGTACTCTAACAAGCACCTTCGAGATAGAATCGAAGTCTTTGGAAGATGCTGAGATTGGAGAGATAGCAACTCAGAGCTACACAGGTTCTCCGCTTACACCATCTGTTACGGTGAAAGACGGTACAGTGTCTTTAGAAGAAGGTAAGGACTTTACCGTGTCTTACACTGATAATATCAACGTGGGAACTGCTACGGTAACGGTGACTGGTATAGGCAATTATGCTGGTACGCTAACAAGCACTTTCGAGATAGAATCGAAGTCTTTGGAAGATGCTGAGATCGGAGAGATAGCAGCTCAGACCTATACAGGTTCTCCGCTTACACCAACTATTACTGTGAAAGACGTTGAAGTGATCCTGGAAGAAGGTGTAGATTATGAAGTGACTCTCACAGACAATACCGATGCAGGAACTGCTACGGTAACGGTGACGGGTATAGGCAACTATGCTGGTACTCTAACAAGCACCTTTGAGATTGAATCGAAGTCTTTGGAAGATGCTGAAATCGGAGAGATAACAGCTCAAAGCTATACAGGTTCTCCACTTACACCAGCTGTTAGCGTAAAAGACGGTGAAGTGATCCTGGAAGAAGGTGTAGATTATGAAGTGACTTTCACAGACAATACCGATGCAGGAACTGCTACGGTAACGGTGACGGGTATCGGTAACTATGCTAGTACCATAACAAGCACCTTCGAGATTGAATCGAAGTCTTTGGAAGATGCTGAGATCGGAGAGATAGCAGCTCAGAGCTATACAGGTTCTGCACTTACACCTACAGTTATGGTGAAAGACGGAACAGTAACCTTAGAAGAGGACAAAGACTTCACGGTGACTTACAGTAACAATATGAATGCAGGTACAGCTACGGTAACGGTGACGGGTATAGGCAACTATGCTGGTTCGATTACCTCAAGCTTTACGATTGATAAGCATCAGGTGACAGTGATAGCAGCGGATGCGGAGCGTAACTTTGGAGAAGAGAATCCAGTGTTCACATTCAGCTATGAAGGCCTACTCAATGATGACAAGCGTGTAGCAGTAGAGCCTGCGATCAGTACGCCTGCTACATCGTCCTCGCTACCGGGTACTTATCCGATTGTCTTGACAGGAGGATCTGACCCTAACTATGAGCTGACCTTGGTGAATGGTGTATTGACAGTGATTGATCCTTACATCTCACCTGTACAGAATCTAGTAGGACAAGTAGATGACAAGGAGGTTTCTTTGAGCTGGGAGGCACCAGCAGAATCTGCTACAGATATCTTAGGCTATCGCATAGAGGTATCAGAAGATGGAGAGAACTATACCCTACTGACAGAAACGGAAGCACTTGAGTACCTAGCAGCAGACTTGACCAATTCTCAGAAGTATTGGTTCAGGATCAGTGCCTTCACGGCCTTCTCAGTAGGAGAAGAGAAAGTGATCGGTCCATTGATTCCGATAGCCCCTGTGACGGATGACAATAGTACGATCCCTACACAAGATCCAGGCACCTATACCTTTACCTTGGATGGAAACGAAGAGGATGTCTTCTTGGATATCGTAGATGATGCCTTGGTATTTGAGGCAGGTTCATTGAAGATGGACTTGGCAGCAGCAAGAGCTACTGGTGATCAGTTGCCGATTTTAGAAGGCTTGCTAGTCCTAGAACCCAATGGTATTGCTAAAGTCAATGGCGAAGGCTTCAAGCAGAATACAGCAGTAGCGGTGTGGTTGATAGAGAATGTAGAAGGCAATGCAGGTGGTAGAATCAGGGTAGAGGATACCTATCTGCAAACCAGAATGCTAGAAGTAAATGCTTCATGGCAGCAGACAGCCCGCGTGATGGGCTCGCAGCCAGGCAAGGTGTACTTCTTAGGTTATGCTGACATAGATCAACTAGGTAAGTTCAGCGCATCAATGAACATTCCAGCAGACATCAAACCTGGTAGGTATACGCTCCAAGCGACTGGTATTACAACAGCAGGCTCAGAGATGTCTTTGAACCTAGGAGCGATCTTGATGCTAGACTTGGATCTGGATACAGATGGAGATGGTGTACCGGATGTGTATGAATACATGCAAGGTACTGATCCTAATAATGTTCATGAATACAGGGATAGCAATGGCGATGGTGTGCCAGACTATGTAAGAGAGCGCTCTCCAATAGAGTACTATGTACCAGGAGCAGTACAATCTGCATGGGGTCAGGTATTAGCGGCCAATGATCTACCAAAAGAGGTGGTCTTGATGAATGGATTCGGTCAGCTAGTATTCTTAGAAGTCAACTGGAATCTGAGTACAGTCAATGTATTCAGCAGAGGCAACTACGAAGTGATCGGAGAGTTGGTGATACCTCAGGGCATGTTCAATGCCTACGACATCAAGGCGACGATAGAAGTGCTGATACTTCCAAAAGCAAAACCAGAGGATATCCTTCTATCCAACAGCACCTTCGATGGGGCTAGAACGAGTCAGGAAGTAGCGATCGGTACATTGAGTGTAGTGGATCCGATAGACAACATACATGTACTTGGTGTGCCATATGATTTGGAGGATAACAGATACTTCAGGGTAATCAACAATGTACTCTACTGGAGCAGTGAAGATCCTGCGGCAGGCAGAACCACATTCAAGGTTGTCGTGAGGGTAACTGACAGGGACTTCAATACGCTGGACAAGGTCTTTGAAATCACAAGAAACAGAGAGCGTGTATCAGAGATTGAGATTTACAATACCTTCACACCAGATGGAGATGGTATCAATGATAACTGGGGTGTACCAGAGATTCGCTACTATACAGGAGCAAGAGTTCAGGTATTTGAGCGCAGTGGCAAGCGACTCTTCTACACAGAAGATCCAGATCAGAGATGGGATGGAACCTTCGAAAGCAAGGAGATGCCTGTGGGCAGCTACTACTGGACACTCGAAGTGAGAGAGACAGGAGAAGTGAGAAAAGGAATCTTGAATCTGTTAAGAAAGTAAAGAGGTAAAAGGGACTAGGTAAAAGGAGAAAGGACGAGTTTATAAATAAATGACTCGTCCCCCCTTTCTCCTTTAACCTTTGACCTTTCTCCTCAAAAATATAAAATCATGAAAAAAACAATCATCTTATTCATAGGAATAGCCCTTGTAACGACAACGGATATTCTCGCTCAATCAAGAAAATATATTTCTCAATTCAGCCACTTGCAGGGCTACTACAATCCAGCACTGACGGGTTATGAAGGTTCTATGCTAAGAGGTTTTGTCCGGAATCAGTGGGCAGGCTGGGAGGGAGCACCAAAGACTTACTTTGCCTCAGCAGAACTAGACTTCGGCCAACTCTCTGGTCAGGCCTCAGGTGATATCCTAGGCAAGAACGCAGCAGGGATCTCTATCCTACATGATCAGTATGGAGCCTTTGCAGAGACGGAGTTTGTCGCTAGCTATGCCTCCAGGATCCAAATAGGAGAAAAAACAAATCTAAGATTGGGGGCCGGCTTAAACTACCGCTCTGTCCGCCTAGATGGGAATAGCATGACAACAGAGCAAGCAGATGATCCGATAGTAGGCCAGTACCTCGGGAGCTTCTCTAATATGCAGGTGGTGGACTTCAACTTAGGGATAGCGGTAACGCACCCAAACTACTATGTGTCTTATGCGGTACACCATGTGAATCAAGGAGCGATCAACTCAGGAGATGTATTCATGGAAAGGATGCCAAGAGTAGGCATCTTCCAAGCAGGCTACAGAAACAGAATGAGCGACAACCTAGCTCTAGCAACCAACTTCATGTACAGGAGTCAGGTAGACTTGCCAGACAATGTAGAATTCAATATGAAAGTAGTCTTGAAAGAGAAGTTTTGGCTAGGAGGAGGGCACAGGATAGACTATGCGAACAACTTCCAGTTTGGCTTGCTCTTCGACAAGATGCGCATAGGCTACATCTACGAGATGCCAACTTTGAAAAGCTATTTGCTACCGAATGTGACGCATGAATTCATGCTGACCTACGCCTTATTTGGAGATAGGAGAGGGATGATTTGGTAAGGAGAGTTTGAAAGCTACAAACCCTGTAGAATGTATGGTTTTAAAACGTTGGGGAGACTGTTGAATGACTGTCTCCCTGATGTTTAATGGCTTCACTGATTGTATTGAAAAATTGGATGAGGAAATTGAAAATAAGGAAGCTAAGATTATATCAAATCATCACCTTAAATGAAGAGCTATGCGATCGGCTATTGTAGATGATGTACTATTCAAACTTAATATAGCCATGGATTTTCAAGAAGTATATAAGGATTCTGATTTAAATTTGAAAAAACTTGCTTCTTTAGTTGGTGTCAGTGATACTATTTTGAATAAGATAATTAAATCCTATTATGGCTATGGCTTTAGAAGTTATTTGAATGATGTTAGGATTAAAAAATTAATTGAATGGCTTAAAATTGAAACCGTAAAGCCAAACGTTGAGAAGTGTTTAAAAATCACAGGATATAAATCCAGAGTTACGTTTTACAATGCATTCAAATCCAAAACAGATGTTTCTTTTAAAGAATACTTTAAAATTCAATCTGAATCAAAGAATTCAATTCCAATTATTTTTGAAACAGTAGCTTATCAAGAAGAATAAAAGATTTTTTGTTTTGACGAATAAGTATTTTGACGAGAATTGATCCTTATAATCTTATATACTGATTATTCCATACGTTTAAAACTGATTTGGACTTGATTAATATATAGTATCTTCTTCATTTCTTCCAATTTCAGATATTGCTAAATCTTTATATTGTTTCGGTGACATTCCAGTTTCTTTTTGGAAAGCTTTATAGAAAGTGGTCCTACTTTGGAATCCACAAGCATACATAACATCTGTTAGATTGAGATTATCATCTTGATAATTTTCTTGAATGAGTTTTTGAGCCTCCATAACCCTCAGGTGGTTGATGTAGGTATTAAAGTTTTTACTAGTTTCCTGTTGGATTGCCTGAGAGACGTATTTGCTATTACTCTTTACTTGTTGTGCAAGGCTGTTTAAGTTGAAATCAGCATTTTTATAGGCTTCTTCATCGATAAGCAGTTGGTTGATTTGTTCAAAAAGTTGTTCAAATTGATCTGTATTTTTATTGGTATTATTTTTCTCTTCAATTTGCTTTTTGATAGATGCTCTATTGTTTTTATATATAGCAAGTGTTTCTAAATTTTTCAAATATAAGGCTTTAATTTTTATGGCTCTAGACCTATAAAAAGCAACCAATAAAGATGTAGCTATTATAATTAAACAGGATATTATGAATAGAAATCTCAAGTTTTGTTGAGCACTTTTTACTTGAAGGTTGGCATTTTCTAATTCTTTTTCTTTGATGGTGGTTTCATATTTCACAGTCAATTCCTCAATTCTTGCCTGTTTTTCCTTGTCAAAAATTTCCTTTTCCAGTTCATCTGCTTCTAGTAGCAATAGATAGGCTTCTTCATACTTGCCAATCTTTGCATGTATTTGGGATTTATTATGAAGCAAAGAAGCTTTTTCAAAAGGAAGATCCATGAGATTGACTTGTTGTAATCCACTATCAGTCATAGTCAGTCCAAGGTCATACTTCCCCCAATCTTTGGCATTGAGCCCTATATTCAAATAATTGAGTACTTTGCCATAAGCGATGTTTTTTTGCTGGCATATTTCAAGAGATTGAAGGTAATACTCGTGTGCTTTTGGGTAATCTTTGAGTTTGGTGTAGACATTACCTATGTTGAGTAGATTTTGAGCGAGTTTAAGTGAGTCTTGTAGGACTTTTGAAAGCTCCATCCCTTTTTTATAGAATTCGATAGCCAATTCATCTTCCTGCATTCTCTCGTAGGTTGTCCCAATATTAGAATAAGTTTTTGCTATCAGCGAAGTATCCATCATGGTTTCTGCGGTACTCACTGCCTTTAGGTAATAATAGATGGATTTCTTGTAGTCTTTGTTGGAATTGTATAGCCTTCCTAGATCGCTATATATCCCGGTCAAGTTTTTTTGATCTTTTTGTTTTTCAAAAACTGGTAAGGCTTTCAAGTAATAGGACAAAGCAGTTTCAAAATTACTTTTATCTTGTTCCGCTAGTCCAAAGTAATATTGCGATAAAGCCAATTCTGATTCGCTTAAATCATAGCGTTTTAACTCTTCTAAGGTAGCAATGACTTCCTTGCTCTTTATTTGCCTGTTATAGATATAGGCAAGCTTGAGTAGTAAGTTGATTTTAGTTTGTTTTTTTAGTTTCTTATTGTGTTGGCTGTAGATTACTTTCAATATTTCGGCATCTTCTTCTTTAGGTAAAGTCTGGTCTATTTCAAATTCTTCTAAAAATAGCTCCAGCTCTTTTGCCAATATATTATTTTTAATCAAGGGAAATTGTTCTTGGAGTATTGAGATAGAGCTGTCACTTAAATTGAATAAGTCCAGGTTTTCTGATTCAAATTTGGCTTTTTCTTGGTTTTGATAGGCAAAAATGACGTTAACAGTCGTTGGAATTAAAAAGTATAAAATCAGGAAGATGGGTAGAGTCTTTCTAACTATTATTAATTGATTTACTTTAAACCAAATGATTTTTAGCATTTTTTCTTGAAATAAAGGAATCATTAATGTAGAAGTTTATCAAATAGGGTAAAGGATAAAATGTGAATCTCGGGTAAATATAAGAGCCTATACTTTTATATCGACATCTTGAGTAAGATTAATTTATTGTTAAAATTAGATGATCCAGACAGTAAGTTGTTTAACTGCTTAGCTGTTTAATCGTTTAGGGAGGAGGATATTGTAAGAGGAAGGCTTTCTCGTGTAAATGTTAAGTGTTAATCGTTAAGGGTTAAAAAACCAACTTGTGATGTTCATGATGCTACTCAGTTAACCAGTTAACCAAATAACCAATTAACCAAAAAATGTTTAATTGCTTAGCTGTTTAATCGTTTAGGGGAGCGTAGGTTGTAAGTTGATGCTTTGTATTGGGACTGTTAAGTGTTAATCGTTAAAGATACTTCTCCGTAATATTCAAGATTCCAGTCCTTTCACCTTTTCCCTTTCACCTTTTTCCTAATTTCTTCCCTTTATTCTTTGGACAAATATTCTCCATTCCTAATTATTTAATTCAAAAAATTTTACGCCTGCTAATCTGACAAAGCAGTCAGTGGCTTATAAAATGATGACTTTTTGACTTTACTTTTATTTACAAAAAAATACAATAAGGGGGTTAATAAGTGTTGGATTCAGAATCCTGAACAAGTGCTATTGTATTAAAATGGGCTTTTAATGACTTTGGTATGCTAATTACAAAAACTATAGTCATTTCCAGATTATGAAATTAAAATCTAACTACATCTTCATGAATTCTATTAACACCAAAAATCAAAATTTTTTTTTGAGGCTAGTTTTAATACTTTGCTTTACTATTTTTTTTAACGCTAATGCCCAAGCTCAAAATAAAACGCTTGAATATTCAGCGTTTAGTTTTTTGAATGCAAATGATTCGGAAACTAGTCTTTTTAGTGAAACTGAAATCATACAACAAATTGCCTCAAATGAGGATGGAACTTTACTGCTTGCCCCGATTCTTTCTCTACCTAATTCGTCGTCTAGCCGTCCTAATGATGTTTCAGCCATGGCAAAATCGTCTGATGGTGGTACAACATGGATCAGAATAGAGGTGCCAAGCCTTGTTAATTCCCTAACTTTCAATGAAACGGTAGTGCAATTTGATTTTTTTGAAGGCAAGTTTTATTTGTTGATCCAACAAAATACATCAACTGCTGATGCGGCGGAGAGAATTTCAAGGTTGTTTTATTCTAGTGATGGGATTTCTTGGGACGAAGTTACAGATCAAAATTTTAAAGCCTTGACATATTTTAATTATGCTGAAAACAATGGTTCTATATTTAGTAATATTGAAAAACTAACAGTTAAGGATGGAAAGTATATTGTTTTAGCTACAGAATACAAGCATTACAATGTTAGTTTTAGTCCAAGTAAATCAATTTTAACATCAAGTGAAGATGGAGAATCCTGGATAGCACCAATTGATCTTTTTACTGATTTAAGAGACTCTAATGGTTTAACTTTTATTCGTGATTATGTTGGTTTATCTTATACTAACGCAGGCTTAATATTTTTTAATGAAGATAAACAATTTTTATCTCAGGATGATGGCAGTACATGGAGCATTACAAGTTTGCCTTCACCTTTCTCTGCCACAGATTTTAAATATATCTCTGGCGTAGATCCTTCGGGTGATCAGTATTGGTTAGCAGGTAAGGAAACATTTCTTTTAAAGAGTTTAGATGGAATAAGTTGGAATCGTATAGAAAATAATTTACCTGTTCAAAGAAATTGGTGGAATATCGACTATGTAAATGGGTTGTATTTTGCTTCAGGTAGAGCCAATGTATTAGATCGTGATCAAAAAAATCAACTATTTAGTTTTAATGGAGAGCAGTGGTACTTAGCTGAATCTTCACCTACGGAGTTAACCATTCATGACCAATTTACAGTAGATGTTAATGGAGTATCAAAAATTTTCGCAAGTGCTTTTGATGGAATAAAACATGTTTTTAAGGTTGTTGATCTAGGCGCATTGGATGATTTTGAAATTTTTGGTTTTGGTGCTGATTATGTGACCGGAGAACAGTTAGAAAACATACGAATTATTGCCAAAGATGCTGATGGGAATACCAAATTAGATTATAACAGTACAGTTTCTTTTTCTGGAACCGCTGGAATCTCAGGTGCAGCTACATTTGTTGATGGTATTGCGGATTTGCCCGTCGTTACGATTGGTAATTCACCTGGAGAAGACCTTACTTTTACCATTGTCGATGGTACTGTAAGCAAGTCTGTTAGTTTCAATGTCTACAATCGATTGACAGAATTAGGCTCGTGGAAAGAGGAAGCTTTTAGTGCAACTAATTCAATTTCACAGCAGTTTGATGATAGGTTTCTAGGTCTTCAATATCAGAACAATAGTCTTTATGGAATCATTTTCAGAAGTTTCGGTACAGCTACTGGAGCATATTCCGCCACGAGTAATGATGGTTTGGCCTGGGAGTTAAAAAATAAGCTGACCTTGGATGTCGATCCCAAACCAAACTTTTTGCTCTATGGGAATGGGAAATTTGTGACAATTGCTTCGGCAAGAGATTGGACAACAACAACTTTCTTTTCTAGCCCAAATGGGAGTGAATTTTCTTCAACTAATTCTGGAAGACCAAACGCAAAGACTAATAGTGATGCTACGAGATTAAATTGGAATGATGGTGTTTTTGGAAATGGAAGATTCGTATTTGTTTCAAGTTATACTGGGCTTTATTCTAGTTTAGTAACAGAAAATCCAACTTTTGCCTACTCTTTGGATGGAGAAACTTTAAATCATGTAAGTATTCCATTATCAGGAAGTAGATTTTTATCAGTAGCTTATGGAAATGGCAAGTTTATCGCAGTTGGAGGAAGAAATAGCGGCACATTAGGTAGTTCAAAATATGTGATTGAAAGTGAGGATGGAATTAAGTGGAATACTGAAATAGATGCGAATGACGATCCAATTACCCAAGAGCGTTGGAATTATATCACTTTTGGAGACGGAAAGTTTCTTTCCGTTGGAGATAATAAATTAGCAACAAGTACAGATGGGATCACATGGAATAAAATAGCAGATGCCTCAGTGCAAGGTATATGGTCTAAAGCCTATTACATACGAGGAATATACATTGTTTTAGGTTCTCAAAGTTCAAATTCCAATAGGTCTGCTTTGGACAAAATGCTTTGGAGTACAGATGCGATCACCTGGAATTATTCTAGGGTGCCTCAGGCAATCTCTCAAGGTCATTTAGCGTATGATGGGGAGAATTTTTTACTCACGAGAAACAATATTAATACAACTGAAACTGTAATAAGAGGCAAGGCTGCTTTTTCTTCAGATACGGATTTGATTGATCTTCAAATCACAGAAGGAGAGATTCAGGAAGATTTTGTTAGCGCAAACCTTAATTATACTTCAAGTCAGGTAGATCATACCGTATCAAGTTTTACTGTGACGCCTACTGCTTCCAACCCAGTTGTTTTGATTGAGGTTAAAATCAATGATGGGGCATACCAGGAAGTGTTTAGTGGTACTGCATCTCAAGATCTTCCATTAGAGTTTGATAATAATTTGGTTGAAATTCGGATGACTGCTGAATCTGGGGATGTAAAAACCTACACCTTGTCTATTGAAAGATTGAAATCTCCTATTGCTACTTTGAGCAATTTGCAACTCAGTCAGGGTTTGATAGTAGAAGACTTTGATAGTGAAAGTACCACGTATACTGCATTTGCTTCTTCAACGATGGATGATCTCTCTGTGATCCCTACGGCTATGGATGCAAATGCATTGATAGAAGTGAGTTTTGATGGTACAGTTTATACCCCTGTCCCAAGTGGTCAAAGTTCATCACCTCTTACATTGTCTCAAGGGGCTAATCAGGTTTTGATAAAAGTAACTTCTCAAGATGAATCTACCGTCGAAACATATACTTTATCAATTTATAAATCTAAGGCATTAGCTGGTTTCGAAATTACAGGACATGATTGGGCGACAACTACTTTCAATGCCACTTACCCTATTGAGGGAATCACGATCACAGCGGTGGATCAGGATGGCAAGCGGGATATTTCCTTTACTAGTGCCGTGGATTATTCCGGTACAGCAGGAATTACGGGAAATTCTGCAGATTTTGTTAATGGGCAGTTGACAGGTTTAAGTTTGACTCCAATCAATGAAGGAAATGTTAGTCTAATTGTGACACGGAGCGGCGGATCAGAAAGTGAAAGTGTTTCCTTTTCTGTTGTCGATTTGACTAAGGTTTCTGGATGGAGTTATCCAACTATTCCCGGATCAGATGATCCTGAAAATTTCATCACTGCTGATTTTGATAAGGATAAAGCTGTATTTATGAGTGCTGCAGGTCAAACCTTGATTTTTAATAGCGATAAATCGGTTAATATAGCCGCTTCGGATGGAGCAGCAACTTGGGTACGAAAATTTAGGTTTAAAAATGGCTTTGGTACAGTTGCAAGACAATTTGATCAATTTAGAAAACCAGTACAACTTAGTTTCAATGAAACAGGAGGTCTTAATGTCGTTAGTGGCGTTAGACTTCCTGATGACACTTACTATTCACTTGCTGCTGGTGAATTACATTTTCTAGCACTTTCAGGAACTAATCAAATACTAAGTTCAGATGGTTTAACTGGTGGAAACTCTAATACATGGCTACAAACAAGTTCAGCTAATAGATATTATTGGCCAAATATGATTTCACATGGGTATAATGAAGAAGGAGAGTCTATTTTTGTTGCATTTTATGATGGACCTACTCCTGATCGTTCAAAACCTGGGGTTGCTTTATTCAGGGAGCTTGACCTAGGTGTTAGTAACTTTTTACAGCCGTATCTTACATTTGAAATAGGTGCAAGTTCTCCAACCAGTGGTGTAGATTGGTCAGGTGGTGGTATAGCTTATGGGAACGGACTGTTTGTAGCCGCTTCTGAAACTGGTCAAATCATGTCCAGTACTGATGGAGAAAACTGGATTTATAGAACAGTTCCTGCTGGATTGACCACGGAAATTTGGGCATCGGTGGCTTTTGGGAATAGTACATTTATGGTTATTTCCAAAGCGGGAAAGGTCATCACCAGTCCTGATGGGATAGTGTGGAAGCAAGGTGAGGATTTGACAGGTTTAGACCCAAGTAAAAATCAATTTTGGAATGAAGTAAGTTATGGTGCAGGCCAGTTTCTTGTAGTAGGTTACAACCGTGTAGCTTATGCTGCAGTGGAATATACCGATGCCTTTTTAAGTGCCCTGAACTTAAGTGCTGGAGCACTGTCTCCTAAGTTCAGCTCGACAACTTTTAACTATACAGCTACCGTTCCTAATGAAGCGAGTACGATTTCCCTAACACCTTTTGTTTCGGATTACCGTACCACGCTTACGATCAATGGGGTAGCTACTAACGCTTCCGAAGCAAGCACACCTATTGATCTAAATGTAGGAAAGAATATGATTACTATCATAACTTCTAATGGGACTAGCAGCCAAACCTATGTTGTAGAAATAACCAGAATAGGTTCTGCAAATGCTGACCTAAGTAACTTAGTTGTGAATCAACAAGATGGGGATGAGAATCCAATCATTTCTTTTTCTCCTGTATTCGAAAAGGGGACAGTTTCTTATACGGCATCAGTAGTAAATGCTGTAGGTCAGGTGATGATCACACCGACACTAGATATGGTTGAGGCTTCCATGGAGATTCGATTGGGGCAAGGCTCATTTGCGTCAATTATGTCAGGAACAGCCTCTGCTCCTTTTACTCTCGCCGAAGGTGATAATACCTTCGATCTAAAAGTAACTGCCGAGGATGGAGTTACCGAAAAGACCTATCAGTTGACTATCACTCGACTTTCTAATGATGCGAATCTTGTCGGAATTGATCCAAGTGTGGGTGTAATCATACCACAATTTAATCCGGATTTTTCTGAATATGAGATAAACTTACCTTTTGAAGAATCAAGTATCAAATTGACACCAACACTTTCTGGTCCAAATGCTAGCATGACCATCAATGGTACTGAGATAGCTTCAGGTGCAGAGAGTGAGGAATTTCAATTAGATCCTGGCGTAGGTACTTTGCTTACAATACAAGTTACCTCGGAGGATGGTGAAGTTGTAAAAGACTACAATGTTATTGTGAATAGAGGTGCGGCATCGGATGCTGACTTATTTACGATCAAATTATTAGATGCGAATCCTTTATTAGCACCACTTGATCCAGTCTTTGATAAAAACACCTTGCTCTATTCTGCTTCAACGCAAGAAGAAAGGTTGGGTATTTTAGCGTATTCTGTAGATCAAAATGCAACAGTAGAAGTCCGCATGAATAATGGTCCTTACACTGAGATTCCTCGCGCACAGTTCTCTACCTTATATGATTTAGAGTTAGGCTCCTCTAATGTATTTGAAATAAAAGTTACTGCTCAAGATGGTGTGACAGAAAAGGTCTATACCATTGTAGTAACTAGATTATTGAGAAAACCTGTAATTTCTCAGGTTGCTCCTCAAGTAGCTAAAGTAGGTGATTTAGTCACATTGACAGGTGAAAATTTTGGAGCATCTGCTGCGGAAAATAAAGTTTGGTTCGGGAATGTACAAGGTCAAGTTAGCCAAGCTAGTCCAACACAAATTCAAGTAACCGTTCCTGCAGGTGCGATGCATGCACCGATAAAGGTTGTCAACCGGACATCTAAGTTATCAGGAGAATCTTTCCTTTCTTTTGTCCCTACTTTTGACAATGAAGACAATGCGAACCTATCTTGGAAAAATGCAGTAGAGATAGCCAATCCTGTGACTTCAGCTACTTTTGGAAATGGTAGGTATATCGGTCAGGTGGCAGACATTGATGGAGATGGGAAATTAGATATTATCAAACTTAATCATATCGGAAATAAAGTAGTAGTGTACGTTAATGGTACTACAGCTGGAGATGTTTTATCTACTAATTTCTCTAATGTCGTAAATTTTGATGTTTTGTCCTCTCCAAGAGAAGTGAAGGTGGTGGATTTGAATAATGATGGACTTTTGGATTTAGTTGTGACTTATGGTACCAATCAATATTCCATTTTGATGAATCAGAGTTCTTCTAGTACCGTACGCTTTTCCACGCGTACAGATTACACTTTAGGAGGGAACATAAGAAATATTGCAACAGGTGATTTGAGTAACAATGGTTTTGAAGATCTGATATTTTATATAAATAATTCTAGTACAATTAGAATCATTCCTAATCAAACTGCTCATGGTAGCAATGAACTTGTTTTGGGAGACGAAAGAACTTTAACGAGTGGCGATTTTATTTCTATAATGGATTTACTTGCGAAAGATCTTGATGGAGATGGTTTGATTGATTTGGCTTATGTAACGGATCAAAGAAATTTCTATAAGCGTATCAATGAAAATCAATTTTTAAGTGTTGTTAAGTTAGGTTCAGAGCAATTGCAGAGTTTTGGAACCACTAGAAATCGAACTATTTTGATAGATGATTTTCAGCTTGATGGAGCGTTAGATTATCTATTTGGCGTAACTGGCTTAGATGGAGATCTTCTATCCAGGGGAGCTATTATTTCTCTTCCTGGATTCAATAGTCAATCAAATGAAGTTGGTCAACAATCTATGAACCTCAGCATAGGTGATTTGGATGGAGATGGAAAGCCTGATTTGCTAAACTCTTCAAGTGTTTCATCGAGACATCAAATAATTCTTGCTAGAAATGGAAATGAAGTTGGCCCTGATGCAACGATTCAAGCCAATGATTTTTCCATTGATCGACTTAATTTATTTCCTGATAAATATGGGGTTGTTTTTACAGGGGATTTAGATGGAGATGGCAAAATGGATATCCTACATTTGACAGAAGATAAGATTTTTGTCTTAAGAAATATGACAGGTGAAGACCCGGTACTTAATATAAATGGAAGTTTAGACCCATTTTTGTTATGTGGTTCGACTATATTTCAATCAGAACCTCAGCAGATTACTTTGTCAGGAGAATTTTTGACAAGTGATGTGAGGATAGATCAGAGAAATGGATTAGAATTTTCTTTGGATGATCAGAATTATAGTACGACACTTTCAATACCTGTTCAAAATGGGATATTAGGTGAAACAACTGTATTCATTAGGATGAATACAACATCAAATAGTAATCCTAATCAAAGTATAACGATTTTCACAAGTAATAAAAATCACTTCCTAGCAGCAAGTACTTCAAGGTTTTCGACTGATATCAATTTGTCTGGGGAAGGGCCTGTTTTGGTTGGAGCCACGCTTCAATTGTCATCAAATGTAAATGGAAATCAAGTTAGCCCATGGATCAGTTCTGATGAAGCAGTTGCAACAGTTGACGCAAATGGTTTAGTCACAGCTGTAGGAGCTGGTACAGTGACAATTAGCTTTATTGCAGAATCTGGATGTACAGCAAGCAAGGTGATTGAAGTAATTGAGCCTGTTGCTGTCCCGATCACTGTGGCGTCTTTCAGTCCGGTAGTCGGTAAGGAAAGTGATATCATTACTATCACAGGTACAGGGTTTGGAGCAACTACTTCCGAAAATGTTGTCTTTTTTGGTTCTGTTAGTGGGGAAATTATCGCAGCCTCAGAAACAGAAATTAAAGTCCAAGTTCCATTTGGAGCTAGGACTCATAACTTAATGGTGGTGAATACTACTGACAAGGTTTCTGCTCAATCGAGTAGGTCTTTTGTTTATACTTTCGAGACTGATGAATCCGGGTCTACCATTGTGGAAAATAAATTTTCTAGGATAGATTTATCCTCTGTTAATTCTGGAGATTTTAATTCTGCGGTTAACTTCGGTCACGTCGCAGATATAGATGGAGATGGAAAGGTTGATTTGATCAAAGCAGATAATTCGAATGGTAAAATTGCTATTTATAGAAATATCTCAACTCCTGGTGTACTAGATAATCAAAGTTTTGAAGCAGCATCATTTTATGATGTTGCTGCAAATCCTGCTGATATTGAGATCGGCGATCTCAATAATGATGGTCTCTTAGATATCTTGGTTACGCATAATAATAGCAGCATATCTGTACTTATCAATAAGAGTACTCCTGAGGATATAGCTTTTGAAAATTATCATTCGATTAGCTTAGAAGCTGATGTAAGATTAGTACAAGTAGGAGATTTGAATAATGATGGTAAACTAGACCTCGTATTTTCTACTGGAAATAGGTTTAGAATATACCCAATTGTGTCCTTTACAGAAAGCCAGATTACGATTGGCTCTGAATATCAAGTAACTGATGCTGTATTTGGTGTGAATAAATCTTGGTTAATTCAATCTTTTTCCTTAAAAGATATTAATAACGATGGTCTTCTTGACATTGTTTTTGGTTCAAGATCAGAATTTTTTGCTATAATGAATACCAATTTAATACCTGGAACACTATCTTTATCTAAAGGGTTAAGCAAGTTTGTCTCCGGTACCATCAATGAAGTATTTACGGAAGATTTGAATCAAGATGGTACCAACGATTTGATTCTGGGATACCTTAAAGCTAGTAATGGTGGAGGGGCTATAATGCAAAATGATTTTGAATCAGGTGAAATCAGTACCACTGACTTAGGGTCATCTTTTAATATCAATTCATTTAATAGGAGCCAAAATGAACGCTCTATAAAAATTGAAGTGGCAGATCTCAATGGTGATGGTAAACCTGATATAATCAATACGGATCGTAACGATGGGGGCTCTACGCAAACTTTGAGAATTATCACCAATAATGCTAGTATTGCAGAAGGATCTTCAATGGCAGGTTCTGATTTTATCGCTAATGAAATCATTCGCCTATCTAAATTCGGCGGAGCGTATGGTGTAGATTTGGATAATGATGGGAAACCTGACTGGATAGCATTTGCGCAAGACAGAATTAGTATTGGCAGAAATAAGTTTGATGAAGGTCCTGCGATAATCGTTAATAGTTCTTTGAATACTTTCTTCAGATGTGGGACAGATCCTTCACCAATACAAGAACTTGAAGTGGAAGGTAGATTTTTACAATCTTCCAATGTACGTATTTCTGACAACAGGTCAGTCTTAGAATTTTCTGTTGATGGAAATTCCTTTTCTTCAACTTTATTTATTGATACGAATAATGGGGAATTAGTGAAGACTAAGGTTTTTGTAAGGTTCAAAAACTCCTCTACAAGTACAACTTCTGGATTGATCAGGATAGAGTCTTTTCCAGCAGAAACTAGGGAGATTTCCTTCAACACGAATTTCAATTCAACACCTGTTACTATTTCAGGAGGAGTTTCTAGTCTTGAGGTAGGTCAAATTTTACAGCTTGTTGGGAATGGGACGGCAGCTACGACAAATGCTTGGATTAGCTCAGATCCTACGGTAGCAACGGTTGATTCAAATGGATTGGTTACAGCTATAGCAGATGGGAATACCTTCATCAGCTATCTTTCTGAAAGTGGTTGTGAAGCTAGTATTTCGCTCACAGTGTTCACTAAAACACCAGCTCCTATTGAGGTTCTCTCTATTGTTCCAAGTACAGCCAAGGCTGGAGAGGAAATAGTTATTTCAGGAAATGGGTTTGGGTTGAATCCTTCGGATAATACAGTCCTCTTCGGCGTAGTAGCCGCAGAGGTAGTAGAGTCATCTGAAAGCAGTCTTAAAGTAAAGGTTCCTGCTAGTGCATTATCTACTGGGATTACCGTTGTCAATACTTTATCTGGGAAATCTGCAACTTCATCAGAATCATTTCTATTTACCTTCGAAAACAACTCTGGATCAAATCTTATAAATAATAACACCTTTGATTTGATCACGGTTGCAAATAATATCACTTCAGCAAGTTCAGGACAATCACTTTATCCTGGTTTGGTAGTTGATCTTGATGGTGATGGTAAGGTTGACTTGGTGAAGCTGATCCATAGTGATAGGAAAGTTAGAATTTTTAAAAACAATATATCTGAAGGAAACATTTCAACTGATGCATTTGCTGAGACAATTGATATTTCATTAAGCGGTTCACCAGCCGAAATAGAAATGGCCGATTTAAATAATGATGGTCGTTTAGATTTGATTTTGACATATAGCAATAGTGCTACCTATGGAATCTTGATTAATACAAGTACTAGTGGAGAAATTTCTTTTGAAGCTGAGCAAAATTTTACACTTCCTGCAGCTGTGAGAATGGTTAGAGCTGCGGATTTGAACAATGATGGATTAACTGACCTTGTATTAGCTAATTTCTTAGGAACAACGGCGTATATTCATTTGAATACATCAAGTTTACAAGGGAACACCATTGAATTTGGTACTGTTACTGCGATTACTGGAAGTAATTTTACATCAAATCCAACTTTCAGTATAGCAGACATTGCAGTGAAAGATATCAATAAAGATGGCTTACCTGATCTTCATATTATCTCTAGAAACCATAGAAATTACTATACCCTAGTGAATACTAATTTTACATCGGGTTTGCTATCCATGGATAAGGCACTTACAGCGCCGTCTATTCAAGGTAGCTTCTTTGGGACAGTTTTCTCTGGAGGCTTATTGGTTGAGGATTTCAATAAAGATGGTAAAAATGACTTGCTTTTTGGAGGTCAAATTTCAAGTGGATATTTGTATCAAAACAACTTTAATTCTGGTGATATTATTACTTCTGATTTTGGAGGCTTACAAACGATAAGTAATCTAAGAGATAGAAGTAACTCTAGCGGAAATATTGGTAGAATGAGTATTGCTGATTTTAATGGAACTGGTATACCAGATGTTATCAGTCCGCAATATGCAAGTTCATCAAATAGGTTGTCCATTCTGAGTAATAATAATTCAACAGGAGAAGGTACAGTACTAAATGGAAGTGCTTTTGTAAATAACTACTCGACAAATGCTTTATTTTCTTATGGAAGCGTATTTGGGGTTGATATAGATCAAGATGGTAAGCCTGATTTTGTATCTTTTGATATCAGCTCTATAAGAATAGGAAGAAATAAACTTGGAGAAACTCCAACTATCAAAGTGGCTGGGACACTTTCAACCTTTTACAGGTGTGGTTCTAGTTCAGGTCCTTCAGATGCTCAAGAATTATTTATATCAGGTCAATATTTGACAAGTTCTATAAGTGTTGCTTCAAGTTCTTCATTGGAATATTCATTAAATGGTGTCAATTATGTAACATCTCTGACTTTGCCGATTAGTAATGGTAAGGTGGAATCTACGAAGTTATATGTAAGAATGAGAGGAAACGCCACATTTAATGGTATAAATACCATTCGTCTAACTTCTACTGGAGCGGCTGAAGTTCAGGTTACGGCAGTAACTTTCTATAATAATCTTCCAATCACAATATCAGGACCCGAATTCGTAGATATTGGTCAGTCCATTCAGCTATCAGCCGATCAAAACCCTGATCCTGAAGTGGCTTGGTCCTCAAGCAATACATCTACAGCTACTGTATCTTCTTCAGGTTTAGTAACAGGTATAGCAAAAGGTGAAGTGTTTATTTCTTTCAAATCAGAGACCGGATGTGTTGTGTCAATAAGAATTGTAGTTACTGATTCAGATAACAAAGGAGATGGAGATAGCGAAGGTGAAGGCACAGGAGGCGAAGGTTCAGGTGAAGGCACGGGAGGCGAAGGTTCAGGTGAAGGTACAGGAGGCGAAGGTTCAGG
>NZ_BMFD01000028.1:0-11311 GCF_014637795.1 Belliella aquatica
TAAAGGGATATCAAGTGATAGAATGGGCTTAAGCTGGTACAGTGAGACCAAATTGGTCACATCTTGTCCTGATGGGGTTGACTGTACTGAGGAGCAGCATCAGCTGAACAGAAGATCTGTATTGAAGTTGAAGGTAGATAGGTCAGATGTAGATAAGCTTCCTGCTGTATGGAAGGTAGGAAAGTTGAATTTCTTAGAATTATTAGAGAAATAAAAGCAAGGAAGATTAGTTCTCAAAGCTTGTTTTAGTTGCCTTGTAGAATATTCGAAAAGCATAAAGACTGCTATAGTCTAATGGGGGCTATAAGATCACTAGCCCCCTACCTTTCGTTTTATTCTAACAGCCCTCACCATTCTTTAAAAATAGAATTGGTGAAGCGAGCCTTTAAGTTAAAGAAGCAAAAATGAAAACTATGTACTCTAATCGAGTAATAGACTTGAATACCAAACATTCATCGTTAAATATTCAGTATTTTTTTAGAATAATCTCTACTCCGAAATGCTATGCTGTACTTAATGTTAAATATACAATTATCCCTATTAGCACTAGAATGTGATTTTCTTAAAAATAATCTTTTGGAAAATTTCCAACTAGGAGAACAAGTTTCGATGGCTAGCAACTTGTGCACCTAGGCGAAGTCAAAATCACTCCAAATATAGTATTTGGCTTATATTAAGCTGCTATTTGGGTAAAAGCAGATACTTATACTAATTAATTTAAAATACAATAATCAAATATTTCATTAATGCTTGTTTAAAAAACATGGATCTCACTTTAGATATAATCAAAGCAAAAATTCTTGAAGCCAATTTATACAAAAATCCAGATTTGGATGTTTGGATTTTAGCAGATAAGCTTGGTGTTCGAGAAAACGAATTGTCCTTGTTTATAAAAGATGAAGCTGATATGACTGTAAAAGCTTTTATAAATGAATTAAGGATTCAAGATTTAATTAAATTATTAGATAATTCTATCACTTTTAATCGGATCAGTTACTACTATGAAATTTCTGGTTTTAAATCTAGATCTCCCTTTGAAAGGTGCTTTAAACGGAAAACAGGAATGACAATACGTGACTATATTCAAATTTTAAAAAAAGAAAATAAGATCCAAAGTTTTAATTCTCACAATCGATAAGCTCAAAGAAGACATGATAAAAAATATTGACATTGAATCTGTAATTTTGAAGTTAAATATAGCAATGGATTTTAGAAACTTATATTTAGATCCAGACTTAAGTTTGACAAAAGTTGCTTATTTATTAGAATTGAATACTCGAATTGTTTCTGATATTATTAAGATACACTATGGAGTAAGTTTTAGATCATATATAAATGGTGTAAGGATTGATAAACTTCTGTCTCATTTGAATGGGATAAACTATAGGCTAACTGTTCTTCAGTGTATGGAACTCTCAGGTTTTAAGTCTAGAGTTACCTTTTTTCATGCTTTCAAATCTAAAACAGGAATAAATCTTTCTGAATTCTATGAAAAAATGGAAAGACTACCAAAATCAGCTAAGCTTGTTTTTACGGCTCTTGAAGAGTAGTCCATCTAGTTTCTAATATTATGTATTATTCGTATATAGACCGTTATTTATCTAAAGGTTTCAATTTATTGTTGTATTAATTTTTAGAAGGGATATGCGGAACTTTGACCGTAAAAAATAAAAAGTCTTTTTTGGCTTGACTCCGATTTTTATGGATATCAATTACTAATAGAATTTAATTCGAAACATCCTTTAACTCTCAGAATTGATGCTACTCGTAAAGAATCGGACAATTATGAATGCATACTATAAACAGTGTTTCTGATAAAAAAAACTTAATGATTTATCGTGCAATGACTCTAGCATCATTTCATTAAAAAATAAACGTTTTTAGTTTACATTTTTTGATTTCATTTTACATTTTTGGAAATAAGGATATTCTTAAGAAATTAAATAGGCTATATTTTGACTGTTTAAAAAAAACGATGATCCATAAAGTTTTAAAAAATCTTAATTTAAAACTCTTTTCAGTTTTACTATTTTCATTTATAATTTTTGGAGATGTCCTATCATTTCAAGCATCAAAGGTGTTAAATGACTTTGAAAATAATCTTAAGCCTGCTAATAGCAGTGAAAATTATTTCGTTTTTGAAAAAAAACTATGGTCCGAATTTAAAGAAGATTTTAAAGCTGAACAGAGCAAAATTATTAATAGACAAGATAGTCTTTCAAAAATCATGAGACAACAAGCTGATTCCCTGTTGAAATTTAAAAATTCTAGTCTTAGTGAACCTCTTCGCGTTCATAAAGACTTGACATCAAAACAGCTACCCTGGGTTCTTTGTGTATTTCTTGGATTACTGGTTATAGTTGGCTTAGGTTATCTATTACATTTGAATTCTAGGTTGAACAATTATCTTGAACAAAGTCAAAACTCAGAATTAAATTATCAAAAGTCTAAGGGATTATGGATTGATCGAGAGAGACAGCTTAAAAGAGAGCTTCTTAATGCAAACATCAAATTAGAAGAGTATGAAAAGAAGCAAAATGAGTTATAATAATTTAATTTTGCATTTTTAACTAAACTAAAGCGGCCAACTAAGAAACGAAACCCAGAAAATCTGAACAATAAGGATTTATGATTTAATGTTAAAACACTTACTCTGAAAGAGCTGTTTGTGCAGTAAGTATAGAGGGCATATGATTTTAAATTGTCCCGAATCTGGATGTTTAACCTTATTGAGAACGCTTCATTTAGTCATTTTATTTACTTATTAAAACTTATCATTTATGAATTCAATATATTACTATCAGGGTGTTATATTTTTAGATGTATATTAGTCAAAACACGATGATGAAGTTAATCAAAATCTTTTTAATTATTTATTTTTGTATAGTTGGAAGTTCTAGCGTAGTTCTCGGACAAAGTGCTTTATATCAAGGGGATTTAAAGCCAAAACTTGATTATTTATCAAAATTGCTTCAAGAAGATCCAGAAGAGTTTGTGAAAGAAGCTAATTTGATCCGAGGGCAAGGGATAAAAGATGCAAGTTCAGCTGTCGATTTCTATTCTTTGTTGTCTGAATATTACTATGCTAGGGGGAAATTTGATTCTATGTCTTGGAGCTTAAATAAAGCCAAAAGTTTTGTCAAAGACGATAAATCATCAAACTTAATTTCCATTTACTTACAGTTGGCAACCTCTTTTTATTTTTCGGGCAATACAGATTCTGTAAAATATTATCAAAATATTGTCTCTGACTTCATAGACGAACAGTCACCATTTTATCCTCAATTTCTTTTAGTTGAGGGAATGAAATATCAGCGTGCTGCTAATTATGTTAAATCTATAGAGGTCATTATAGAGGCTGCTAAAATCCTTGAAAGTCAAAATAATCAAGCTAAACTGGCTATTGCTTATAATAATCTAGCAATTAATTATGAAAAATTGCAACTGATTGATTTGCAGTTAGAGTACCTGCTTAAGGCTCAAGAAATCAATAGCCTCTTAGAAATACCATATCATTTGGCTATCAATTATAATAATCTGGGGGTGTTTTTTAAAAATCAAAATGATCTTGAAAAAGCAGTCTACTATTATGAGTTGTCTTATGACAATTTAAAAAAGGTAAAATCTACTTTTCTTTTAGCTCAAAATATGACCAATAGAGCTAATATCCATGAGAAAATGGGGGAGTATGAGATTGCTGAGCAGCTATTTTTGGAATGTGAACGTTTATGTGAAGAGAATCAAATTCATTATGGGTTAATGGCCTCTGCCATTAATTTAGGTAACCTTTATCGGATAAAGAAAAGATATATCGAATCGGAAGTACAACTCAATAGGGCATTGGAATTGTCCCGAGTTCTAAAAACGAAAAAAGAAGAGGGAGCTGTACTCCAACGGCTTTTTTGGTTGGAAAGAGATAGAGGGGAATATGCAAAAGCACTTGATTTTCAAACTAGATATCATGCCTTAAATGATAGCATCATCAATGAAAAAGTCAAGATAGAAGCGAATGAATTGAGGGATATGTATGAGATGGAGAAGAAAGAGAATGCTATCATTATCCTTTCTAATCAAAAGCTTTATCAGCAATATGTCATTGCTTTGATGGCTTTGGGTCTTTTTGTTCTCTTGATTATTTTGATACTTTGGAATAATAAACGCAAACTGGCAGAAAAGGAGTTGCAAAAAGAAGCTCTCCAACGAAGTCATATGAAAACGCTGCTTCAAAATAAAGATCGAGAATTCAAAGGCTTAGCTGGACAATTTTTGGATATAAAAGCTCAATTGGATGAAGCCACTATAAAGATTTCATCTATTATGAATACCGATGCGCAAGACCATCATAAATTCAAGAAGATAGATGAGATCTTGAATAAAAAACCTTTTGAAAGCATTAAAAATAATCTTGATACTCAAATTAGTTCCCAAAACACAGAATTCTTTAATCGCCTTTTAAATAAATTCCCTGATCTTAGTCCTGCTGAATTGAATCTTTGTGCGTATTTAAGATTAAATATGTCTACCAAAGATATTGCGGAATTGTTGAATAGAAGTGTAAGAACAATTGAAACCACTAGGGCAAATATCAGAAGAAAGATGACACTTGAGTCGCAGGATAACTTAGTTTCTTTTTTAATGGGGTTTGTAGATTCTAATTAATATTTACCAGGTTTAAGTTTTTGATAGACTTTTTTTAAATAATTCTTCACTTAAGTTTCATTTCGTTTCTTAATTATTGCAAATTATTTACATAACTTCTTTACTAAGTATTTTTTACGTATTCCAATTTTATGCGTCAATTAATATTTTTTTCAGTTTTGTTAATGCTATTAGTTTGATTAGTTATGATTATTTCATATTCAATTGAAATTAATAGCTAAGAATACCGGGAAATACCATTAGCAAAGTGTTTTGAGGTTTAAGAAGAAAGCTATCTCTATGATTCACTTTTATACCATACATGAAGAAGTCTCTTATATCTTAAAATAGCTGACTTAATTGTCTTTACAAATTTTATATAAACTAAATAGGTATTAAATAACACCATATGAAAAACCTTCACTTAACAATTCTAATTATTTTACTTGCTACTTTTTTTAGTCATGGTCAGTCGGTTCCAGGTGCCTTAGATTTTAACTGGGGACAAGGATTTATCCCTGGAACTGAAAGTGGGCTTGTTTTATCCATAGGCTTGACAGATATAACAGAATCTGAATCCGATAAATTGAAAGACTGGATCAGTGAAGGAGCAGAAGTAGAAACAATTTCAGATTTACGAGAATTATTGGATCAGGTTAGATTAGAGAATAGTCTGCCAGAAGCTCCAACAGGCTTATGGGTTTCTCCACAGGATGGAGCTTTACAGATTAACTTTACAGAAGGTAACGAAGGTGACAGTCCTATTTTGAATTACCAATACACTCTAGATGGAGGTCAGACTTGGCTTGATTTTAGTCCTGCTGTGATTGGTTCACCTCTGACGATTACGGGATTGGACAATGGTACTGCTTATGACATTCAAATAAGAGCTCTAAATGCAACTGGTGAAGGTGTGCCAAGTGAGCGTGTTTCTGCTACTCCTGGTTCTCAAGCCTTTACTTATACCATGACATGGAATAATATAAGTGGTAGTTATGCTGGTAATTCGTTTACTGACCAAACCTTAACATTCACATTCTTAAATGTTTTACCTGATGATTTTGTTGATTGGATCACGCCAAATTCCAGGGTAGTTTTTCCAAATGGAGAAAAAGTTAAAATTACTTTAGGAGATATTTTAATTAATGTTCCATTAGATAATATTGAATCAAATACGATTTTCTTAGGAGCAATAGATACATATATTTTCTTAAGTCAGATTAATGGATACAATAGAGGAGGATTACAGGGCTTTTCACCTAATCCACCCTCTAGTTCAAAACTAACATCATTTTGGCAGTCAAGTGCGAGCGAAGCATATTTTGCTAATCAGATTTTATGGTCTCCATTTGTAATAAATGAAAATGTATTAAACATTACTTTCCCTAATCCTCCTACAACTGGATATTGGGCAGTACTAGCTTTTGAACCATCGGCACCCGATATGTTATCAAACGTGATAGCTACACCTAAAGATGGTGCTGTAGAAATTAGTTTTACAGCAGGATTTGACGGTGGTAATCCGATTAGCAATTACGAATATAGCCTTGATGGAGGAGAGACTTGGATTCCTTTCAGTCCTGAGATTACTACTTCACCAGTTACGATTCCGAATTTAATAAATGGGACAGCTTATGAGATATCGCTCAGATCAGTAAATGGATTAGGAACTAGTCCTGCAATAGCTGCTATAAATGTAACTCCTGCGACTACGCCTTCCCAACTTTCCAATATGGTAACAACACCACAGGATGGTGCAGTAGAGATCAGTTTTGTGGCAGGATCAGATGGAGGCAGCCCGATTACCAATTACGAATACAGCTTAGATGAGGGACAGACTTGGATATCTTTCGATCCAGCCATAACGTCATCACCTGCGACAATCACAGGATTAACTAACGGAACCGCCTACAATATATCACTCAGAGCGATTAATAGTCAAGGAGTTAGTCCTGTTATTGTAACTGATAACATGATTGTTCCCGGTTCACCTTCATTTACATCCACACCAGCAATTACAATCCCATACGGTGAGCCCTATAATTATACTATTTTGGCAACTACCGAAAATAATCTGACTACGCGCCTTGCGTCCACCACTTTGCCAGCTTGGTTGGACATCGTAAGGGAATCTACTGCTAAACCATTTGTAAGTTTAGCCAGTGCGAGGTTTATATCTGTCGCGGGGGACACTGAGGGTAATATCTATGCCATTGTGCCAAACGGTGAACAGATTTATAAATGGCTGCCTGATCTAACACCCTCCTCCTGGAAATCGGGAATGTTGCGGACTGATTTCTTGGTAGGTTCCATACAAATTGCTAACGGATATATTTACATCTCAAGAAACGGGAATAGTATTCAATCGATTACTCGTGTTCCTCTTAATGATCCAAGTGCACCGGAGGAAGTTTTTGCCTCGACTCCTAATGGTGTAATTTCTCTTGCCTATAAAGATGGATTTATTTACGCTTCGAACCGTGCGGAAAGACAAATATTGAAGATAAATGAAACAACAAAAGAAGTAGAGGTACTCTTGTCTGCTGTAGATGGAATTTCCACAGCAGGTCTATGGGGCTTGACTTTTGATAATTCAGGAAGTCTATATATCTCGACCTTTATGAATAATAGCATTTTGAAATATGATGGCACCAACCTAACTACGGTTTTATCTTTACCTCGTGCTGTTACGTCCATTGTAACGGATAAAAATAATGATTTTTACTTGGCAATACCAGGTGAAGGAATTAGAAAATACACCTCTGATTTCAGCTCTTATCAAATAATTTCTCCAGAAATTTCACTAGGACAATCCTTCGATGTCCGTGATATGTCTGTTACACCTAGTGGGGATTTGATTTATGTAAAATATAATACATCTATAATAGATCGGCTTAAAAATGATGTTTCGATTATGGGTACACCTACAAAGGATGATGTTGGAGAGCACCCTGTGGTATTGAGAGCATCAAACGAATTTGGGTTCACAGAACAGAGCTTTACTATCACCGTCACGGATGATATTGCGCCTCAGATTTCGACTCTTCTACCATCCAATAATGTTATAGATGTATCACTTCAACCTACCCTAACCATCACATTTGATGAAGAGGTTGTACTGGGTGATACAGGTACTCTGACGGTGAATAATGGTAGTAAGGTGCTAAGAACTTATGACCTATCACTGACTGAAGACCGGACAGAATTAATTCTTTCTGAAGACAGTAAGACACTTTCAGTTGAATTGGATGTAGAACTTCCAATCAAGACAGTCATCACGATTGGTATTACACCAGGTTTTGTAAGTGATATGTCAGATAATACTTTTGCGGGTTTTGAAGCAAGTTCCGAAACTTGGTCATTCACTACTATTTTTCTTTCAACAATCACATCAGCACCATCAATTAAAATTCCATACGGCCAACCATATAATTATACAATTTCAACTACCTCAGAGGTTGGTGGACAGCCAACTCTTGCAATACCTACTTTGCCTGCATGGCTATCTTTTGAACAAAAAAGAGACACCTTGGCTCGGGAATTTGCACAAGTAAGTGTTCCACAAAGAATTGTAAGGTTAACTGCTGCTGTAGAGGACAGTGAGGGCAACATCTATGCAATCCAATCTAATGGAGAAGAGATTTTTAAAATTCAGCCAAACGGAAATGTATCTTCTTGGAAATCAGGAATGTTTGTAGCTACTCCTGGATTTGTTTATTCTTTAGTTATCGCTAACGGATATATTTATATTGCAAGGTACCTTAATAATATTCAATCGATTACACGTGTACCTCTAAATAACCCGAACGCTCAAGAGGAAGTTTTTGCTTCTATACAAAATGGAGTAAGTTCTCTTTTTTATAAGAATGGATATTTTTATGCTTCAAATAATTTTAATGGCCAGATTTTCAAGATCAATGAAAAAACAAGAAAAGTTGAGCTACTCTTGTCTATTGAAAATGGCATTCCTGAAAGAGGTCCATGGGGTATGACTGTTGATAATTCAGGAAACTTATATATTGCGACTTTTTCGAATAAGAGTATTTTGAAATTTGATGGTATTACTTTGCGTAGGGTTTTATCTGATTTACCTGCAAATGTCACATCGATCTTAGCTGATGAAAATAATGACTTTTATCTGTCTATGTATGGTGGAGGGGTTAGGAAATATACTTCTGATTTCAGTTACTTTCGGATCATTTCTCAAAGAGAAGATGATGAAGTTTTTAGTATGTCGATTACACCAAATGGTGACCTGATTTATCCCATACATACCAACAACCTTTTATATAGATTTAAAGCTGAACCTTTGAATGTATTGATGGGGACACCGGCCAAAGATGATGTTGGAGAGCACCCTGTGGTATTAAGAGCATCAAACGAATTTGGGTTCACAGAACAGAGCTTTACTATCACCGTCACGGATGATATTGCGCCTCAGATTTTGACTCTTCTACCGGCCAATAATACCACAGATGTAGCACTTCAACCTACCCTAACTATCACATTTGATGAAGAGGTTGTACTGGGTGATACAGGTACTCTGACGGTGAATGATGGAAATGCTGTACTAAGAACTTATGACCTATCACTAACTGAAGATCGTACAGCATTAGTTCTTTCGGATGACAATAAGACGCTTTCTGTTGAATTGGATGTTTCACTTCCAATCAATACAGCTGTCACAATAGGTATTACTTCAGGTTTTGTCAGTGATATGTCAGATAATGATTTAGAAGGTTTTGAGGCAAGTTATGGGACTTGGTCGTTCACAACCATCAACAAATTGGAACAGACGATTACTTTTCCAGAAATTAATACTAAAACTTATGGAGATCCTTTGTTTGTATTAGGGGATTCTATTACAGAAAGAGGTTTGACCGTTACATACACTGCTATTGACCCTTCTGTAGTTAGTATTTCTGGTAATCAAGCGACAATCTTAAAAGCAGGTTCTACTACTATCAAAGCGACTCAAGCTGGTGATGAATTTACTTTTGCAGCTGAATCAGTTGAAAGAACTTTAGAGATAAACCAAGCATCACTGCAAATCTTAGCATCCAACAAGTCTAAAATTTATGGTTCATCGAATCCAATCCTGACTTTCAACTATAAAGGTTTGGTGAATGGTGATTCGAAAATAGCCACGGAGCCAATTATCAGCACGACGGCAACAGCAAGTTCAGGAGTAGGTACTTATCCGATCACCTTGACGGGTGGAGAAGATGCTAACTATGCAATCACTTTGGTCGCTGGTGAATTGGAAGTAACGAAAGCAGCATTGACAATTACTGCTGGAGACAAGTCTAAAATTTATGGTTCATCGAATCCAATCTTAACTTTCAGCTATAAAGGTTTGGTAAATGGTGATTCGAAAGTAGCCACGGAGCCAAGTATTAGCACGACGGCAACAGCAAGTTCAGGAGTAGGTACTTATCCGATCACCTTGACGGGTGGAGAAGATGCTAACTATGCAATCACTTTAGTCGCTGGTGAATTGGAAGTAACGAAAGCTACTTTAACGATCACGGCGGATAATCAATCCAAGGTTTATAACCTAGAAGATCCAGAGTTTACGTACGTAGTAAATGGTTTAGTAGGATCTGATCAATTGAGTGGAAAGTTATCTAGGAATGCAGGGGAAGAAGTAGGTAAATACGCCATTACGTTGGGAACATTGACTGGAGGCAATAATTATCAGATTGCATATTTAGCAGCTGAATTAGAAATCATTCCAACAGTGATCAAAGAAATCTTTGAAATAGGAACCTTAGAAATGAATTGGGGGTCTGTTCCTAATCTTCCAGCTAGAGTCGCATTGATGGCAACAAATGGGAGACCATATTTCCTTGATGTGACTTGGAATGAATCAACATTGAACAGGTTTAGAAGAGGGACTTATGACTTGGAGGGTGAAGTGACAGAGACTGCTTGGATCAAAAATCAAGATGATTTGAAAGCCGGTATCAAAGTTACTGTCCTACCAAAACCTGCACCAGAAGACATCTTATTGTCCAACAACACCTTCGAGGGAGCGAGAACCAGTCAGGAAGTAGCAATCGGTGCATTGAGTGTGGTTGATCCTATAGACAATATACACGTACTTGGTGTGCCATATGATTTAGAAGATAATAGATACTTCAAAGTGATCAACGATGTGCTCTACTGGAGCAGTGAAGATCCTGCAGTAGGAAGAACGAAATTCAAGGTTGTAGTGAGGGTCACTGACAGGGACTTCAATACATTAGATAAGGTCTTCGAAATAATCAGAACGAGAAAATCAGTTACTAGCATTGAAGTGTTCAATACTTTCACTCCAGAAGGAGATGGTAAGAATGATACTTGGGGAGTTCCAGAATTAAGATACTACTCAGGAGTAAGGATTCAAATATTCGACAGAGGAGGAGAAAGAATGTTCTACACAGAGAATCCTGATATCCGATGGGATGGTACTTTGAATGGCAAAGAGTTACCAATTGGAACGTATTACTGGACGATAGAAGTGAGAGAGACAGGAGAAGTAAGAAAAGGAATGTTGAATCTGTTAAGAAAGTAAAAAGGTAAAAGGGACTAGGAAAAAGGCGAAAGGACGAGTTTTTGTGACTAGTCCCCCCTTTCTCTTTTGACCTTTGACCTTTCCCCTTAAATATAAAGTCATGAAAAAAACAATCAT
>NZ_BMFD01000028.1:11321-31565 GCF_014637795.1 Belliella aquatica
TTCATAGGAATAGCCCTTGTAACGACAACGGATATTCTCGCTCAATCTCGAAAATACATTTCTCAATTCAGTCACTTACAGGGCTACTATAATCCGGCACTGACAGGCTATGAAGGATCTATGATTCGCGGCTTTGTCCGCAATCAGTGGGCAGGCTGGGAGGGAGCACCAAAGACATACTTTGCCTCAGCAGAACTAGACTTCGGCCAACTCTCTGGTCAGGGCTCAGGAGATATTCTGGGCAAGAATGCCGCAGGGATCTCCATCCTTCATGATCAGTATGGTGCCTTTGCAGAAACAGAATTTGTGGCTAGCTATGCCTCAAGAATCCAAGTTGGAGAGAAGACCAACCTGAGATTGGGAGCTGGTTTAAATTACCGCTCTATCCGTTTGGATGGAAATAGTATGACAACAGAGCAAGCAGATGATCCGATAGTAGGTCAATACTTTGGGAGTTTCTCTAATATGCAAGTGATAGACTTCAATTTAGGACTTGCCCTGACACACCCAAGCTACTATGTGTCCTATGCAGTGCACCATGTAAATCAAGGAGCGATCAACTCGGGAGATGTGTTTATGGAAAGAATGCCCAGGGTAGGCATCTTCCAAGCAGGATACAGAAACAGGATCAATGATAATCTAGCAGTAGCGACCAATTTCATGTATAGGAGTCAGTCTGACTTACCAGACAACTTAGAACTCAACCTTAAAGTAGTGATGAAAGAAAAGGTTTGGATTGGAGGAGGACATAGAATAGACTATGCAAACAACTTCCAGTTTGGCTTGCTCTTCGACAAGATGCGCATTGGTTATATCTACGAGATGCCGATGCTGAGAAGCTACTTACTTCCCAATGTGACGCATGAATTCATGTTGACTTATGCACTGTTTGGAGATAGGAGAGGGACGATTTGGTAAAGAATGAGATCGAATGTTAAAAAGTCAAAAAATTGAGTTTGTTCCTGAGGTTTTAAATTAGGAATAAACTCAACTTTATTTTCATTTCTTTTCGAAGAATCCTTTGTTATGCTTGTACAATGAATTTATAAAAATCTTTTTTAAAAAGAGCTATTATTGAATAACCAAATATGATTATCATTACCGCTATCGATCTAAGAAACCGTTTTTTTTTTGCTACTGAAGTAAAAGCTGATATGCATGTAACAAAAATTAAATTCAACTTTTTTTTTTAGAATGATCATTTTTTTTTAATAAATGAGCAGGTGTAAAATCATTTTGTAAATTAAATGTTATTTAATGTAAAATAAGTATCATCTCTAGAACGATTCCTTATGTAATTTTGAAATGTTTTATTTTGTTTAAATAATATTAAAAATTTCCTTGATGTCTAGAGTCATTTTCGCTATATTTTTTTTGTTTCTAGTTCATTATGAAATTTTGGGAAACTCCCAATCAGGGTTAGATACTTTGATACCTTCTAAAGAGAAACAACTCAAAGATTTTATCAGAATAGGAAAAGAAGATCCATCATCTTATAAGAAGCTATTTAGTTCACTTCAAAAAGATTTCTCCTCAAATAACAATCAAGTTCAACTCTTTGAACTATATGATTTGCATACCGATTATCTTTCCAAAATCGGAGATTACGATTCTCTGATTCAAACTTTACATACGATGAGGGGGCTTTTGAGCGATGAAAAAAAAGAAGGCCTGATTTCTATTTATATACGATTAGCTTTTGCCCATGATCAGAAATTCAATTTCGACTCCTTGATTTATTGGCAACATCATGTTGAAAATGAAGTAAGTTTAAATTCTGAGTACAGGGGGATGATCTTGCTTTTAAAAGGTTTGGAAAGCTCCTATAATGCTGCTTATTCTAAGTCGATAGAATTTCTATTGGAGGCTGCTAAGATTTTCGAAGAGAGAAATCAAAGTGCTAATTTGGCAAAAGCGTATCAATCCATGGCTTTTGATTTTCATCAGATGGGTGACTTTGAAAGTCAAGAATTCTATCTTTTAAAACAAATACAAATTGAACAAGCTTTGGGCAACAGCATGGAACTGATAGAAGCTTATAATAATTTGGGTGTGAGTTACAAAAAGAGAGATTCTTTAGATAGAGCTTTATTTTATTATGAATTGGCAAATCAAGAATTGACTGTCGTTAAAAGCCCTTTTTTAACCGCCCAAAATCTAACCAATCGGGCGAATATCTTCGAAAAATTGGAAGATTATCCTGCAGCGGAGAGTCTTTTTTTAGAATGCGAACAACTTTCAGAGCAACATGATATTGCCTACGGGGTACTACTTTCAAATGTGAATTTAGGAAATTTATACAGGATGATGAAAAAGTATTCATTATCAGAAGCGCGTTTAAATAAGGCTTTGTCTTTGGCAAAGTCTCTTAAATTTAAAAAGGAAGAGGCCTTGGTTTTCGAACGACTGGCATGGCTTGAGAGGGACCGAGGAGCTTTTGATGCAGCTTATGATAATCTATCTAGATATTATTCCTTAAATGATAGTCTTGTGAATGAATCTGTTAGGAATACAGCTACTGAGCTCAAAACGAAATACGAATCCGAAAAGAAAGAAAATGAAATCATTAGACTATCTAATGATAAACTTTACCAACAATACATCATGGCTTTAATGGGAGTATTTCTGGTTATGCTCTTATTTGTAATCTATTGGTGGAGAAATAAGAATCAACTGATCCAAGTCAAATTAGATCTCGCCGAAAACTTAAATCAAGTCAAAAGTGAGGCCCTCAAGCTACGAGAAAATGATCTATTACAGCAAACTATGGAAAAGGTAGCCTTGAAAGATCAAATGCAAGATTTAGTTAATAAAATCAAAGAAGGGACTAGTAATGAAAAGATCGAAAACCAAGTAAGGGCGATAGAACTCAAGCAGAATCCATGGAATGATTTAGTTGAGAAATTCAAATTACTTCACCCTCAATTTATCGAAAAACTTACTATCGCTTATCCTCAATTAACTCAAAATGACCTTGAGCTTTGTTCATTAATCAAGATGAATCTTTCTACTAAGGAAATTGGTCAGATTTTGCGTATCACTGATCAAAGCGTGAGGACAAAAAAATATAGACTTCTTAAGAAATTGGATTTGACTAGAGAGACCGATTTGGCTACTTGGGTCAACACATTGGAGGTACAGGAGAAATAGAAAAAAACTGATATTCAAGGTTTTTTAGATTTGTCTATACTTTGTCTACGCGGTTTTTTTCTCATTCACAAGGCTTCTTTACTTATTGCAGCCTTATTGAAAATTACAAGTCAATTTTATATTATTTACAGATCATAAAGCATGGAAAAACGCTACGAAAAAAGCTCTGTTTCTTTAAAAGGAACACACATAGTATCTTTCTTTTTTTCAAAAAAGATCTTAGGTTTCCTTCTCTTTTTTTTACCTCTAATTGGTTTTGGACAAACCTTAACGATCAGCGATAGCGGACAAACCGGCACCTCAGGGACTAATTGGTCGGTTTCGGGCACTAATCCTGTAATCATTACTGCAACAGGTACTGCCAATGTTAATACCAGTGTAATTGAAGGCTATTTAAATGCGGGTACAAGTGTAATGCTGGAAGGATCATTAATTAGCGTAGCTGACGCCATAGATAAAACAGCTGGTGGTGATGCGACATTAACAATTAGAGCTGGCGGAACCAATACCGAAGGATATGGTAGAGCAATGATTAATGCAGATGTTCAATCCACCTCAGGAGCATTGAATATTGTGTTATGGTCGGATTATAACAATCACAATCGTGCAGGTGCTACAGTTTCTAGCTCGCCTACTATTAACACGAATGGCGGACATTTTTGGATGGGGGGTAGTGCAACAGCGCAAGGCGCTACTACTTGGAACGGCTTAACCGTTGGTAATGGGCCTTCCGTTAATGCAGTTGGTTCCACCAATCAAAACGCTGTAGATATTAATGGAGTAGCTTTAAATACAAGTGGTGGTGATGTTTTTATTTGGGCTGCTCCTGGTGCAGGTGGTGGTATTCAAGGTATTTCATTTAACTCATCTTCAATTACAATAGGAGCGGGAGATATCGTTTTAGCCACTGATGTAATTAGTGGAGCAGCTACTTTAACTTCCACAGGGCATTTATACTTAGTTCCAGATGGAGGTGCTTACGCAGGGGCCGTAACTTGGAGTCATAATAATGCTTCCCCAAATATTGATGTAACGGGAACCTTTGATGCCTTAACTATCAATGCCTTTAATAGTTTAGGCGGTTTTACGATTGGTAACTATGAAGGTATGACTGGGGTTACCTTTTCCAATACATCAAGCATAACCGTTACAAATTCAATAGATGTTGCGGGACCTGTATCGGTGTATGGAAATAGCATCTCTGCCAACGCCAATATTACCACGCAGGGAGACTTGTATATGAAGGCTATAAATGGCATTGATTTCAGCATTGGAACAACTGTAACAACTAATGGCGGCGATGTTGTCTATTGGTCGACAGC
Organism: Belliella aquatica; assembly: GCF_014637795.1. Lineage (GTDB taxonomy): Bacteria > Bacteroidota > Bacteroidia > Cytophagales > Cyclobacteriaceae > Belliella > Belliella aquatica. Next base: position 15,794 of record NZ_BMFD01000028.1, read on the forward strand.
CACAGATGGAAATGGCTACATTCGACCCGCAACCATCACCACTAACGGTGGTCATGTCTACATGGGTGGTAATTATGAATCAATAGGTGAAGCCGTTTGGCATGGGCACACTGTGGGAGGGGGATATGCATTTTATTCTGCTAATGCAGGTGTTGCGCTTCGAGGCAATATTACCACCAACGGTGGTGACGTACTGATCGCTGGAGAAAGTGCAGTAACGGATTTAGGTGATGTGGCAGCAGAATCAAGTGACAGAACGATTTCCACAGGTACTGGAAACATTACCTTAATGCCTTATAGTGAAGTTCTGCAAAACAACTTTTCCTTTTGGGGACCCTTTCAGATGATTTTGGAAACAACAGGGAAAGTATCTGTTGCACCTGTAAGTGGTCATAGCTTTTGGGGTGGCCAAACCCCGCAATTAACCTATAATGGTTCATTAAGCAGCGGTACTTTTACAGGAAGTAGCGCTTTGGCGGGCGTGCAAATTCCCAATATCGCAAATTTGGGAGGTCTGGAATTGGGCACCTATAGTGGTACCGGAGTCGTAGGCGATTCACCCTATGTTGATGCCAACGTGAAGAATATGCGTTTGGATGCAGGCTTTAGCATTGCCGGCCCGATTACGCTGTATGGTGGGAATCTTGGGGTAAACCAGAACCTAACGTCAACATTAGCTGGTGCAGATATTTTGCTCAAGGCTTCAGCGGGCATCGTCAACGAAGGCTTTGCGATCACCAGTAACGCTGGCGACATCACCCTGTGGGCCAACAGCTCCAGCACCACCGTCGCACCGACCACGGGCGGGGTTTACCTTAAAGACGGCGGCACGCTCGACAGCCGCTCCAATACGGATCGCACGGCAGCTAACATCAGCACGGCCACGGGGGGCGGTACGATCACACTGGGTGGTGGCAGTGCTAGCACCACCTTGGCTTCGGCCACGGTGGTGCCGACTGGCTACGCACAGAACATCAGCGGCACATCCAACGGTATTGGCTTGGGCACAGACACTAGGCAAGGCCACAACTCGAACATCAAACTCTATTCCGGGGGCGGCGATATCAGCTTGCGCGGCCAGAATACGGTAGCGGGTGGATCGAACTATAAATTTGGGGTGCAGACCTACGGTGGTGTGACGATTGACGCCGGCACAAATGGCGACCTGACCATTGATGGTTTGTCCACTGGTAATGCCAACCCTAATGGCGTGGAACTAGGTAGCTGGGCAGCAGGCTCTACAGCGGGTCTGTACAAAACCAGTGGTACGGGCTCGATCAGTATCACCGGCACGGCCTCAGGCGGCAGTGGCGATATGATCGGATTTGCCAGTGCGTCGCTCAATACTATTGAGGCCACGGGTACCGGTGGTATTACTCTTAATGGTAGTAGTAGCCTGGGCAACAGCAGCAACCCTGACCTGCGTTTGAACGGCGCCATTCTAGCGGCCAGCGGCGACATTACAGTTAACGCCAACACGACGAGTGGCCGTTTACTCAATGGCGCAACCTTTGGCCGCAAGGCGGGGAGCGACGTTCTCACCTCCAGCAGCAACGTGACGCTGAACGCGGACAGCTTTACTTTCGCTTTGGGAAGTAGCATTGCCACCACCGGCACAGTGACTATTCAACCCATCTCCACGAGTACGAGTTTCAGCAGTACATTGAATGTGACAAGCAACCTAGCCCTATCCAGTGATGTCAGTGGCTTGACCATTGGTAAAGAAGGCAACACGGCCAATATTACCACCGCAACAGCCCAAACTATCGCAGGGCCAATTTCAGTTTATGGCGGAGACATCACCGTTGATCAAAACCTGACCTCTACAGCTAGTGAAGCCGATATTTTGCTCAAAGGCTCGGGCTATATTGCCATGGCTAGTGGCTCTAGCAATAGCGCATACCGGACCTTGCAAACCAACAATGGCAACATTGTTCTATGGGCAAATTCAGCTGATGGAACATCTGGTGGTATTCAATTGGGCGATTGGACAACATTCAATACTGCTAATGGCTCAACCACTCAAACAAACGGAGGCGGTAAGGTGTGGCTAGCGGGTGGTTCAGGTGTGAATGCCCAAGGCTTACCCACTGGCGCTGCGAATGGGGGTACCGCTCGATCAGGCATCAGCTTTGGGAGCTATTCGCAGGCGGCTACCACGACCAGTATTTATTCGGGCGGTGGTGATATTTATTTGAATGGCGAATCAAATGGCACTTTACCCGGGTGGGGTGTTGCTTGGAACCGGACAGGTATTGCCAATGCGGGTAATGGTACGATCACGATTAAAGGTGAAGGCAAAAACGCAAGCGGTTACCATGGTATCGAGTTGGGCGGCTTTAATGGTTCCATCAATATTACCGCCGGCGGCGGTGATGCAGATACCCCTGCTATTCTGATTGACGGAACTACGAGCCGCAGTGATTTCAGCGGTTTGCAAACCATCAGCGGACCGGGTACTAGGTCGATAATGCAAGCCACCGGCGCGGGCGGCATTACTATTCTGGCTAAAGGGGTGAACAGTGGTTCTGGCCCTTCCTACAATTCAACCCTAGACGTGCTCGCTGCTAGCGGCGATATTCTGATTAGTGCCGAAGGTGGCACAGGTTTCAATTTCATTGGGACGATTGGACAAAAAACCGGCACAGACGTGACCAGCAGTTCCAGTAATGTGACATTGCGTGCCAATGCTATCAACGTTTTCGCTGGTACTGAAATACAAACCACCGGTACACTCATTGTCGAGCCCTTTGGTACAAGCTTCACGAATGCCTTAACCTGGCCGTTATCCAATCTGGCATTGGGTTCAGATATCACAGGCCTTCGTTTAGGCAAATATGGCAATACTGCCAACATCACCATTAACAGTGCGCAAACTATCGCTGGGCCAATTTCGGTGTATGGGGGAAACTTGGCGCTCAATGCAGCTACTACGGCCACGGGCAGTGACATTAATTTGTATGCCTCAGGTGCCGTTTCCCAAAGTGCATCCCTTACCGCCAATCGCTTGGCGCTGAACGGTACTGGAACTTTCACTTTACAAAATGCGGCGAACAATGTGGGCATTATAGCTGGTGGAGACAATACCACCCGCTTAGGTAATTTGGCCTACCGCGATGCCGATGCGTTGGAAATTGGATCGGTAAATCCGGATGGAATTTTTTCTACAGGTACCGTCTTGATAGAAACCGAGAATGGAGATATTACTCTATCCCAAAATATCAATACCACCTCTACTTCTACCAATGCGATTATCGTTAATGCAGGTAGAGCATCATCTCCTGGTACTATAGGCGGAGGCAATATACTTGTAAGCAATTCAGCACCAACACTCACAATGGGTACTGGAGGTATCGCTAAGTTATTCAGCGGGACTGAATCCTCTAGTACGGGACTTACTGATTTAGCAGGAGGTACAGCTAATACGCGTTCTCCATTTGACGAAACCTCAACTATCTCACCGGCTTTAGCAGCAGATAATAGTTATGCCATTTATCGGGTATCATCGGGAACAGGTGACTTAACCATTGTATCTTCGGGTGGCGATGCCGAGAACAGTACGTGGAGCTTTGATAGCGGCAGCCGCACCTTAAGCACCATATCAAATCCGGTTAATGTAAATGCTTCGGTAGTAGAAGGCTATTTGGCCAGTGGTGATTTAACTATAGAGGCGGGTAATATTACCATCAATGCTCCCGTGAGTAATGCGACGGATAATGACTGGTTCTTAGAGGCGCAATCGAATATTTTCCAAACTACTATTGGCAACATTACCACTCTAGGAGGGTCAGTGGTGTTACGTTCTAACAGCAATGATAGCAGCAATGGACGTGTTGATTTGTTTGGTGATTTTACAACGAATGGAGGTGCATTGTATATTGGCGGTGGTAGCGCTAGTGAAACCCTAGATGGACTTAGCGTGCCCACGGGCTACTCCATCACGAATGAAAATAACAGAAATGGTATCTTTATTAGGTATTCAAATATCAATACCGGTGGCGGAAATTTACGTATGCGGGGTCAAAACACATCTGTTGATGGTAGCAATACAGGCCTTATAGTAATTGATAGTGACATACAAACTGGCCCTGGTGAATTAAGTCTTTTTGGAAGACGTACAGGAAATCCTAACATGTCAGGGGGCTTATGGTTGGGAACTGCCATTGGAAGTTCTACCCAAACAGGGAACGTAACGCTTTCTACGACTTCTGGGAATATGAATCTGGAAGGCATTTCGGAAGCGACCAATTCCTTTGTTTGGTCGCATGGTTTGATCCTTATGGCAAGTGGTACCGAACAGATCAGTCTAAGCACTGGCAGTGGTAATATCAGCATTAGCGGAAATGCAACCAATGCAGCCCTCCAAACAGGTGAAGCCGTAGGTTTATTAGCACAAATGAATGATAATACTGCAGGCTTAAGCATCTCCACTGATGGGGGTAGCATTAGCCTTTCGGGTGCAAGCGGCAATACAGGAGGAAACGATGGTATTGCGCTTCGTGCTCGGGATGCGGCCGGAAGCATCACCATTGGCGATGCCAATACAGGGGATATCACCTTTAGTACGGGTTCGCTTCAGACGACGGATAGAATAGCTGGCGCCATTGTGGTTGAAAGCGCAGGTAATGTGGTGTTCGAAGGTCCGTCGGGCGGTAATTTCGCAGCAGATATTAACATCAGCGATGAGTATGATTTTAAATCGGGTATCACTTCGCTTCGCTTTGGTAAAACCAATAATACAACATCACGAATTAGCTTGTACACACCTGTCAATATTTCAGGACCAATGAGCATATACGCTAACTTGGCAGATATCTACAATAATATTAATACCTCCACTGCCAACGGTGACATTTTTATTCAAGGTGCGACCAGAATTGAGGCACGCACCCAGAACCGAACATTATCAAGCGGCTCTGGAAATATTACCTTGGTAACCAATTTTCTGAGTAATACGAACAGCCAAACAGTGGTTGAAAGTACAGGTAAATTCACTTTGCAGCCTTTTGGAACGGCCTTTTCAAGCTATGGCAATGTGCTGGACTTTTCAGGAAGTCTTTCTAGCGATACATTCATAGGTGTTTCAGATGCTGCCGGCCTTCGTATCAATAATGTGAGTCAACTGGGCGGACTAGTTTTTGGTAAAGAAGGCAATACCACTGGATTTTCAACCTACCATGATTGGGGAGTGAATGGCCCAATCAAATTTATTGGCGGTGATATTACTGTTGGAGGTAATCTGATAACCAGCGCAAATGCTGCTGATATATTGCTGAAGTCTTCAGGCAATATTCTGTATGCGGCTAATAAAAGCATTACCACCAACAACGGTGATCTGATTTTATGGTCGGACAGCGATGCTAATAACGAAGGCTTCATTGCGGTCGGAAACAATGTAACCTTTAATACGGCCAACGGCTCTACCGACTCTGGTTTGAGTGGAGGCGGTAATATTGTGTTGGCCGGTGGGGCTGATGATGGTGCCAACGGCGGCACGGCCAATGATGGATTCCCAGATGGTTTTGCTCGTTCGGCAACCAACCCAGGTATTGAGCTTTCGACCGATAATACGGGGGATGTGTACTTCTATTCCGGTGGTGGAAATATCACCATGCATGGTTACAGTAGTAACAATGAGACGCCGCTATTATATAATAATGTAGGTATTAACCAGTTTGGTGGATTATTTACAGATGCAGGTACGGGACGCATCCGCATGATTGGTGAAGGGGTGAATCACTATGGTATTAACCTTAATCATGGTTCAGCAGAAGCAGAGCTTAAACTCACACTTACTTCTGCTGCTACTTCAGGCGATGCCATTTATATACGCGGGGTATCTAGCAGCGAGCTTGGATTGGTTTTCAATTTCAGTTCTAAAAAAGAGCTTAAAGCCCCGGGTGGTGGCGACATTACGCTAGAAGGTGTTGGCGGAGGCTCTTCTAAGGGGATCTTCTTACAAACCATTGATGTGTTGGCAACCTCAGGTACCATTAGCTTGGATGGCGGTACCAACGGTATTTTCAATAAAAATACGGCAAATACCTATGGCTTTAAGGCTGGCAGTGCTATCACAAGCAGTAGTTCAGATATTATTTTCCGAGGCAATGCGATATCTGTTGAAGCAGGAGGAACCGCTACCTCTTTTAACACCACAGGAGCGGTAACTATTGAGCCGTCTGGTGCTTCATTTACCTCAGCACTTAGCTTTCCGATAAGTAATCTGAGTTTAGATGCTGCAGTAAGCGGTTTAACCCTAGGTAAGGCGAGTAACACGGCTTCTATGACCATTGCAGGAGCAGCAACCATCGCCGGGCCAATTTCGGTGTATGGGGGGGGTATCACTGTTAATCAGAACCTGACGTCTACCGCCAGCGGTGGAGATATTTTATTAAAAGCAAGTGGAAATATTACTACTGCTGCAAGTAAAAGTATTACAACTGATGGTGGTGATGTAACGCTTTGGTCAAACAGTGATAGTAATGGTGGATACATTTATATTCAGGATAACGTCACTATAGATACCAGAACATCATCCGATAGAACCGCAAACAATGGTTCAAATGATGATGAAAATGGCGGTGCAATAACTTTAGGTGGCGGTGCAGGAACGACCACCCCAACGGGGTATGCAGTTAACTCAGCTAATGTATTTAGAGGAGGAATAAACCTAGGGACTGAGAGTGGTGGTTCAAGACACGATAGTGGTATTTCTTTTATCTCAGGTGGTGGAAATATTGCTTTAAAAGGTCAACAAACATCGACTTACAACAACGATGCAGCGGGTATAAATGCCTACGAGGGATTTGTTTTTGATGCTGGTAAAACAGGAAGCATCACTTTAGTCGGTGATGTTAGTGGGTCCAGTGCTTCCTACTCGGATGGTATGAATCTTGGAAATTTTGCAATTACAGCAGGTGGTACAGCTTCTTATATCAAAACAGTAGATGGTGATATAACCTTAACAGGAACGTCAGGAAGTGGCTCTATTCAAAGTAGAGGAGTATTACTTGCTGGGGGCGGCGCCGGGATTTTTGTGCAAAGTACCGGAACAGGAAATATAAATATCACAGGAACCTCAGGTGGAGGCGCTGGAGTCCCTTATAATGTACTATTTATTGGCGCAAATATTTTAGCTAATAATGGCGACATTAATTTACTCGGGGGAAGTGCGGGAGGAACAATATATAGTTCGTTGTTCGCTTCAACAGTTGGTTATAAAACAGCAAGTGATGTTGCTAGCTCAAGTAGCGACATAAGCGTTACAGCGGATAAATTTGATTTAACCTCTGGAATAGCTTTTAATACTACCGGAACTTTTACAATCGAACCATTTGGCACCTCATTCACTGCTGATTTCAACACGAATAACCTGACATATGATGGTTTGACCGGTTTGACCATCGGTAAAACTGGTAATACACGAAATGTTACAGTTGGATCGGCAACTGCCATAGGAGGCCCTATTTCTATCTATGGTGGAGCCATTGCCATCAATGCAGCAACCACTGCCACGGGCAGTGACATACATCTTCACGCCTCTGGCGCTGTTACACAATCTGCAGCACTTACAGCAAATGGGCTGGGTCTGAATGGAACAGGTACTTTCACCCTCACCAATGCTTCCAACAATGTAGCCACTATAGCTGGAGGATCGGATGCTACCAAGCTGGGCAGTTTAAGCTTTGTAGATGCAAGTGGAGGCTTAACGGTGGGAACAGTAAATCCTACCGGAATCTACTCCACTGGCGCCATTGAGATTGCTACGCTATCAGGAGATCTTTTGGTAACAGAACCTATTGTTTCCACGCTAGCTACTGGCGATGCAGTGAAGTTGTATGCCGATCAGGATGAATCGTTAGGTAGTGAAGGCGATGGGAATATCAAGATTTCAAGTAATGGTGCGATTACTATTGAGTCTGGTGCTAGGGCGCTCTTGTATTCTGGAAAAGAATCTGAAAGTTCAGGTGTACAGACTGAGGTAGGCGGAGAAGCCAATACCCGTACAAATGTGGATGCAGATACGGATCTGAGTACACTAGATCCGGTTCTGATTAGCACAGGAAAGTATGGTTTTTTTAGAGTGGACAATACGATTGATATTTCCACCTTGACTATTGAAGCCATTTCCGACCAGACCTATACAGGCTCTGCGATCGAGCCATCTGTGGTGGTGAAGGATGGAAGTACGACGCTGGTTGAGGATACCGACTACACCCTGAGCTTCAGCGAAAACATCAATGTGGGCACAGCGACTGTGACGATTACCGGAATAGGGGATTATAGTGGAGAAAAACAAGTCACATTTAGTGTAACGAAGCTTGCGGTAACAATCACGGCGGACAGCGATACTAAAGTTTACGACGGCACAGCCCTGACGGATTCGGATTCCGAGATCACAACGGGAACCTTGGTAACCGGTCATAAGTACACCGCGATGATAGCGGGGACTCAGACAAATGTGGGTAGTAGCGCAAACGAAGTGAGTGCAGCTTTAATCTTAGATGGGGCTAACAATGATATAACGGCTAATTATGACATTACCTATGTCAATGGTACACTGGAGGTGACAGCTCTTGCGGTTGAAATCACGGCCGACAGCGACACAAAAGTTTACGATGGCACGGCATTGAGCGATACTGGCAGCAGCATTACAGCTGGAGCTTTGGTGACCGGCCATACCTACACGGCAACAGTAACGGGAAGTCAAACCAATGTGGGCAGCAGCGCTAACGTTGCGAGTGCAGCATTAATCAAAGACGGAGCAGACAACGATGTGACGGCCAATTATGCCATAACGTATGTGGATGGAGCCTTGGCGGTGACCGCTCTAGCGATCGAAATCACAGCAGACAGCAATACCAAAGTGTACGATGGCACGGCATTGACCGATACAGGCAGTAGCATCACCGATGGCGCTTTGGTGACTGGCCATACCTACACGGCGACCGTTACAGGAAGTCAAACAAATGTGGGCAGTAGCGCCAACATTGCGAGTGCAGCTGTGATCAAGGATGCGTCGGATAATGATGTGACGGTGAACTATGCCATCACGTATGTGGATGGAACCTTGGCGGTAACCGCTCTAGCGATCGAAATTACGGCCGACAGCGACAGTAAAATATATGACGGCGCTGCCTTGACTGATACAGGCAGCAGCATCACCGATGGCGCATTGGTGACTGGCCATACCTACACGGCGACCGTTACAGGAAGTCAAACCAATGTGGGCAGCAACGCCAACGTTGCGAGTGCAGCAGTAATCAAAGATGCGTTAGACAACGATGTGACGACCAATTATGCCATCACCTATGTGGATGGAGCCTTGGCGGTTACCGCTCTAGCGATCGAAATCACAGCCGACAGCGATAGCAAAGTTTACGATGGTACAGCCTTGACCGATACTGGCAGCAGCATAACAACAGGCGCACTGGTAAGCGGCCACACCTACACGGCGACAGTAACAGGAAGCCAGACCAATGTGGGTTCAAGCGACAACTTAGCGAGTGAAGCAGTGATCAAGGATGCATCGAATAATGATGTGACGGCGAACTATGCCATCACCTATGTTAACGGCAGCTTGGCGGTGACCACTCTAGCGATAGAGATCACGGCAGATAGCGATAGCAAAGTTTACGATGGTACAGCCTTGACCGATACTGGCAGCAGCATTACAGGTGGAGCTTTGGTAACAGGTCATACCTATACAGCTACTGTTACGGGAACTCAGACGGATGTGGGTACGAGCAACAACGTACCGAGTGCGGCTGTGATCAAGGATGCATCAGAGAACGATGTGACGTCGAATTACGACATCAGCTACGTTAACGGAACACTGGAAGTGACGAAGCTTTCGATCGAAATCACAGCCGACAGCGACAGTAAAATATATGATGGGGCTGCTTTGATCGATACAGGCAGCAGCATCACCGATGGCGCTTTGGTAAGTGGCCATACCTACATGGCGACCGTTACAGGAAGTCAAACCAATGTGGGCAGTAGCGTCAACGTTGCGAGTGCAGCAGTAATTAAAGATGCATCGGATAATGATGTGACGGCCAACTATGCCATCACATATGTGGATGGAGCCTTGGTGGTGACCGCTCTAGCGATCGAGATCACGGCAGACAGCGATAGCAAAGTTTACGATGGTACAGCCTTGACCGATACAGGCAGCAGCATTACGGATGGAGCTTTTGTTACAGGTCATACCTATACAGCTACAGTTACAGGTTCTCAGACGGATGTTGGCAGTAGTGCCAATGTGCCTAGTACGGCTGTGATCAAGGATGGCTCGGACAATGATGTGACGGCGAACTATGCCATCACCTATGTTGACGGCAGCTTGGAGGTGACCGCTCTAGCGATCGAAATCACGGCAGACAGCGATAGCAAATTTTACGATGGCACGGCATTGACCGATACAGGCAGCAGCATCACAACAGGCGCATTGGTAAGCGGCCATACTTACACGGTGACAGTTACAGGTTCCCAGACGGATGTTGGCAGTAGTGCCAATGTGCCTAGTACGGCTGTGATCAAGGATGCGTCGGATAATGATGTGACGACGAACTATGCCATCACCTATGTTGATGGCAGCTTGGAAGTGGCGAAGTCGACACTTACATTGACACCGGATGCGAATCAAACCAAAGAATACGGTGATTCCGATCCGACACTGACTTACGAATTCAGCGGTGAAGCAACAGGAGAGACTCCGGGCTTCGATGGATCATTGACCAGAGTTCAGGGAGAGAACGTGGGAACTTACGAAATCACACGAGGCAATCTGGAATTGATGGACAATGGATCCTTCAAGGCGACCAATTATCAACTTGACCTGACCACAGGAGTTGATTTTGAAATCACCAAGGCAGCGTTAACCATCACGGCCAATAACGACAGCAAGTTTGTGACGCAGTCTGATGCAAATGGCTACGCAGGGGTAAGCTACAGCGGCTTTAAGTTCGGGGAGGATGAATCAGTCTTGAATACGACGAACCTGACGATCATCCGTACGAATACGGGTGCAGAAGCCGCAGGTGAGTATGCGGATGTGCTGCAAGCTTCGGGTGTGACTGCTCAGAATTATGAGATCAGCTATGTCCCTGGAGATTTTACGATTGTAGGTGCAGATCAGCTCTTGGTGAAGTTGAAGGATTCAGAAGTGATTTATGGAAGTACACCAGTTTATGAAATTGACGAAGTTGGCTATTTCAGTTCTGATGATCAATTGATCAAAGACCTGACATCAAGCACGGTAGTAAATGGGACGCAGGTGACAGTAACTGACGGGGCATCCGGTACGGCAAGCTTTGAGATTGTGGTTGAAGATGCCACGTATGCCACTTCCGGTAAACTTAACGTCGGAACTTACGACTTGTTGGCATCCAATTCAGCGGTGACCAGCCCTAACTTCAGCAATACACTGGTGCTACAAGGCAAGCTGGAAGTTACACCGAAGGAACTGACAGTAGCTGTTACCAGCAGTACGACAAAGGTCTATGACGGCAATGCGCAACTGCTGGATCTGGAACTCAGCCTGGTTTCACCGATTAATCTGGATCAGGTGATGGCTTCGGCTACGGGCGAATACGACAGCAAGGATGCAGGTGCCAGAAGTTATACCGTGACGGGCTTGACGCTTTCAGGAGCGGATGCAGGGAACTACTATATCCAGGGCGGAGCTACGGCGACGATCACTGGTACAGACGGAGAGATTACCCAACGTACGCTGACGGTGACTCCAGATGGAGGACAAAGCAAGACCTTTGGAGAACCCGACCCTGTTCTGACTTATAGTCACACTGGTGAAGTTAGCGGAGAGACACCTGGGTTCAGTGGTAGCCTGACTAGAGCTATTGGCGAATCGGAAGGCACCTATGCGATAGAACAGGGAAGCCTTGAGCTCATCGATAGGGATAGCTTCCAAAAAAATAATTACGAGTTGGCCTTCACGGAGGGTATTTTGTTTGCGATCGGCAAGAAAGCGATTGATGCAAGTGACATTACAGTGGATACAATAGTGGATCTGACCTACAATGGGCAGGTCCAGAGGCCGGTACCTTTGGTAAAAGAAGGAAATAAGACCCTGACCAATGATGTGGACTATACGCTCAGCTATGCGGATAATACCAATGTAGGCACAGCTACGGTGACGATCTCGGGTATCGGAAACTACAGCGGCACTACCAGTCAGACCTTTGTGATTATGAAGAAAGAGATCAGGGTACTAGTATCCAATCAGATCAAGGATTATGGCGATGAGGACCCGGAATTGGTTTACACATTGGACCCGGAATTATTCGGAGATGATGAAGTAGTAGGTTCCATAAATCGAAATGCTGGTGAAGCAGTGGGTATTTATTCGATTAGCTTGGGCAGTTTAAGTGCCGGATCAAATTATGAACTGCTGCTAGAGGGTAATCCTGAATTTGAAATCCGCAGTGTGGATAGAGATGGTGATGGAGTTCCAGATGATGTGGAAGATCAGCAAGGCACTGATCCAAATGATCCAGAAGACTTCAAAGACTCCGATGGTGATGGTGTACCAGATTATGTAGAAGAGCAGGAGGGAACTGATCCCAACAATCCGGGTGATGCAAAAGACTCAGACGGAGATGGTGTGCCAGATCATGTGGAAGAGCGAGAGGGCACTGATCCGAATGATAAGGATGACTTTAAAGATTCTGATGGCGATGGAGTTCCTGATTATGTAGAAGAACAACAGGGCACTGATCCTAACGATCCAGAAGACTTCAAAGACTCCGATGGTGATGGTGTACCAGATTATGTAGAAGAGCAGGAGGGAACTGATCCCAACAATCCGGGTGATGCAAAAGACTCAGACGTAGATGGTGTGCCAGATCATGTGGAAGAGCGAGAGGGCACTGATCCGAATGATAAGGATGACTTTAAAGATTCTGATGGAGACGGAGTTCCTGATCATGTGGAAGAACAACAGGGTACCGATCCAAATGATGGAGAAGACTTCAAAGATTCTGACGGTGATGGAGTTCCTGATCATGTAGAAGAGCAGGAGGGAACAAATCCAAATGATCCGAATGATTTCAAGGATTCGGATGGAGATGGTGCTCCTGATTATGTGGAAGAACAGCAGGGAACTGATCCTAACGATCCAGAAGAGTTCAAAGACTCGGATGGAGACGGAGTTCCTGATCATGTGGAAGAACAACAGGGTACCGATCCAAATGATGGAGAAGACTTCAAAGATTCTGACGGTGACGGAGTTCCTGATCATGTAGAAGAGCAGGAGGGAACAAATCCAAATGATCCGAATGATTTCAAGGATTCGGATGGAGATGTTGCTCCTGATTATGTGGAAGAACAGCAGGGCACAGATCCAAATGATCCGAATGATTTCAAGGATTCCGATGGAGACGGTGTGCCTGACTATGTAGAAGAGCAGGAGGGAACTGATCCGAATGATAAGGATGACTTTAAAGATTCTGACGGCGATGGTGTGCCTGATTATGTAGAAGAACAGGAGGGAACTGATCCTAACGATCCAGAAGACTTCAAAGATTCTGATGGTGATGGTGTGCCTGACTATGTAGAAGAGCAGGAAGGTACTGATCCGAAGGATAAGGATGACTTTAAAGATTCCGATGGAGATGGAGTTCCTGATTATGTGGAAGAACAGCAGGGCACCGATCCGAATGATGGAGAAGACTTCAAAGATTCTGATGGCGACGGTGTGCCTGATCATGTAGAAGAGCAGGAAGGCACCGATCCGAATGATAAGGATGACTTTAAAGATTCTGACGGCGATGGTGTACCTGATCATGTCGAAGAGCGAGAGGGAACTGATCCAAATGATGGAGAAGACTTCAAAGATTCTGACGGAGACGGTGTACCTGAACATGTGGAAGAGCAACAGGGAACTGATCCTAACGATCCAGAAGACTTCAAAGATTCTGATGGTGATGGTGTGCCTGACTATGTAGAAGAGCAGGAAGGTACTGATCCGAATGATAAGGATGACTTTAAAGATTCTGACGACGATGGTGTACCTGATCATGTCGAAGAGCTTCAAGTCACGAATCCAAACGATGCAGAAGATTTCAAGGATTCTGATGGAGACGGTGTGCCGGACTATGTAGAAGAGCAGGAAGGTACCGATCCGAACAATCCGGGAGATGCAAAAGACTCAGACGGAGATGGTGTGCCGGATCATGTGGAAGAACAACAGGGCACCGATCCAAATGATCCAAATGATTTCAAAGATTCCGACGGCGACGGTGTACCTGATTACATTGAAATCCAACAGGGTACTGACCCGAATGATGCTTTTAATGTGAAGGATTCTGATGGAGATGGTGTGCCTGATCATATTCAGGAGCGCTCTATAGTGGAAGTTGCTAAGGTGTACCTAGAAGCTGCTTGGGGCAATGGGGATGTGGTATTGGAATTTCCTACCCGTCTGGTAGGTCTGATGTCTGATGGAAGCATCGTTGAGACAGTTGTCCGGTGGGATATTGAGGGATTAGATGAGTACCTCTACTCTAGTGGAGAGTATGTTTTAAGCGGAGAGTTGCTTCCGGGTAAAGGGGTTTATAATTCTTATAGTTTGGAAGGCGTGTTGCATCTGAGGGTTCTCCCTAAAGCAGTGCCGGTAGATCTTACTTTAAGCAGCAATGAGTTTGTGGGTTCGGCGAATACGTTCTTCCTACCGGTGGGATCCTTTACGGTGATTGATCCTTTGGATGATATTCATGAGCTGACCCTGGTAGCAGGAGAGGGTGATAACCGCTATTTCGAGATCAGGGACAATGTATTGTACTGGAGCAGTGCGGATCGGGCCGAGGGCAAGACCACCTTTACGATCATCGTGCAAGTGACTGACCGGGACGGTAATACACTGGACAAATCCTTTGAGATCAGCAGAATCCGAGAGGAGATCACCGAGATCGAGGTGTTCAATACCTTCACTCCAGAAGGAGATGGTAAGAATGATACTTGGGGAGTTCCAGAATTAAGATACTACTCAGGTGTAAGGATTCAAATATTCGACAGAGGAGGAGAAAGAATGTTCTACACAGAGAATCCAGATATCCGATGGGAGGGAACGCACAACGGCAAAGAGTTGCCAATTGGAACATACTACTGGACAATTGAAGTAGGAGAGACAGGAGAAGTAAGAAAAGGAATGTTGAATCTTTTAAGAAAATAGGCAAAAGGGACTAGGGAAAAGGCGAAAGGACGAGTTTGTGAATAAATGACTCGTCACTCCTTTCTCCTTTAACCTTTGACCTTTCACCTCAAAATATAAAATCATGAAAAAAATAATCATCTTAATCATAGGAATAGCCCTTGTAACGACAACGGATATTCTCGCTCAATCAAGAAAATACATTTCTCAATTCAGCCATTTACAGGGCTACTATAACCCAGCGTTGACAGGTTATGAAGGTTCTATGCTGAGAGGCTTTGTCCGCAATCAGTGGGCAGGCTGGGAGGGAGCACCAAAGACATACTTTGCCTCAGCAGAACTAGACTTCGGCCATCTCTCTGGTCAGGCCTCAGGAGATATTCTAGGCAAGAATGCAGCAGGGATCTCCATCCTTCATGACCAGTATGGTGCCTTTGCAGAAACAGAATTTGTGGCTAGCTATGCCTCAAGAATCCAAGTTGGAGAGAAGACCAATCTGAGATTGGGAGCTGGTTTAAATTACCGCTCTATCCGTTTGGATGGAAATAGTATGACAACAGAGCAAGCAGATGATCCGATAGTAGGTCAATACTTTGGGAG
>NZ_BMFD01000029.1 GCF_014637795.1 Belliella aquatica
CAGTTTGGCTTGCTCTTCGACAAGATGCGCATTGGTTATATCTACGAGATGCCGATGCTGAGAAGCTACTTACTTCCCAATGTGACGCATGAATTCATGTTGACCTATGCCTTATTTGGAGATAGGAGAGGGATGATTTGGTAGGGAGAGTTAAAATACCCGTCTGATGTGGAGGATTTTAATGTTTGGAGGACTGAAGATTTGCGGTCCTCTTTTTTTGTTTAATTGCTTATCTGTTTAATTGTTTAGGAGGCTATTTTTTGTTCGCAGTCTTCTCCTATAACTGTTAAGAGAATCAAACCCAAGATATTCACAAAACCTTTCTTTAACCTTAAATCTTTTTCCTTTTACCTAAAGCGACCATTCCTTACGGGAGGTAGACACATCGCGAATTCCCAAAACTCACACATAGTTTTAAAACACTTACTTTTTCAGTCAAACTAATTTTAAGCATTTAATTTACTTTAAATTGCGTATTCACTTTTTTTGGAGTCACTTTTTATTTAATACATCTAATTTTAAAAATATTAAATAGACTAGATGAAAAGATTTGCTTTTATTTTCACTCTCATCCTCCTGCTATTTCAGTTCAATTTAGGTTTTGCAAATGATGACAAGACATTTGAAAAAGTAGACTTAAAAAAGAAATTGGAGCGATTAAATTTTTTATTAGAGACCGATTCAGAGAAGTTTTATTTGGAAGCTAATACAGTTGAAAGCTTGATGAGACAAGATGCGGATCTTGCAATTGATTTTTATAAATTGTTGTCAGAATATCATTACGCTAAGGGAGAGCACGAGACAGTAATTTCAAATCTCCATCAAGCCAAATCTTTTATTAAAGAAAAGAATGTATCCGAATTTCTCAAAGTAAACCTAAACCTGGGAACAGCTTTTTATTTTTTGAATTATGTGGATTCAATGGAGTTTTATCTAAATATTGTAACTGATAAAGTTGGTCAAAAGGACCCTATATATCCACAGTATCTCTTGGCTCAGGGAATGAAAAATCAACTGGTTTCGGATTACCTTTCCTCTATCGAGACGATCATTGAAGCAATCAAAATACTGGAAAAAGTCAAGGATAAAAGGAAATTAGCTATTGCTTACAACAATCTGGCAATCAATTATGGCCATATAGATCGGTTGGATTTGCAACTTGAATACCTGCTCAAAGCAGTAGCTCTTAATCAAGAACTTGGGAATAGCTATCAATTGATCATGAATTACAATAATTTGGGTGTGAATTATAAGAATTTAAAAGATTTAGAAAAATCTATCTATTACTATGAACTAGCTTATAATGAACTTTTAACTTTTGAAAACTCATTTTTATTGGCGCAAAACCTAATGAACAGAGCCAATGTCCATGTACTTTTGGATGAATATGAAATGGCAGAAAAACTCTTTCTCGAATGTGAAGCAATCTGTGGAGCAAATCAAATTCTACACGGTACAATGCTTACAGCCATCAATTTGGGAGATTTGTACAGAGTACAAAAGAAATTTTCACAATCAGAAATTAAACTTCAGGAGGCTTTGCTGATCACTAGATCTTTGAAAGCTAAAAAAGAAGAGGGGCTAGTAATACAAAACCTATCAAACTTAGCGAAAGATCGAAAGGACTATGAAACAGCGCTCTCCCTATTTCAAAAATATCATTTCTTGAATGATAGTATACTGAATCAAAAAGTAAAAATGGAGGCAAGTGAACTGAGGGAGAAATATGAAATGGAGAAGAAGGAAAATGAAATCATTAGTCTATCTCAACAAAAACTCTATCAACAGTATTTCATTGCCTTGGTCGTAGTAGCCTTATTGATTTTCATCGTATTGGCGCAAGGGTGGAGAAACAAACATCGGATTGCTAAAGAAAACCTCAATGCAGCCAATAAGTTAGCTAAGGTAAAAGAAGAGACTATCGCTGCTAGGGAGAAGGACCTGATGGATCAAGTCATGGAGAAAGTAGTGCTACAAGAGCATTTAAACACTTTGCTTTTGAAAATTGAAAATCAAAATTATGAAAGTTTGGCTACCAAAGTAAAGTCTATCCAAAAAAAGCAAAATCCTTGGGATGGGATGCTCCATAAATTTCAAATGCTGCATCCTGAATTTATCAATTCACTTACTAAAAAGCACCCTGTCTTATCCAAAGGAGATGTGGAGTTTTGTTCGTTAATGCGGATGAATTTATCAAACAAAGAAATTGCCCAAATGCTGCATATCAATGTGGACAGTGTTTTTACAAAGAAGTATAGGATCATGAAAAAACTCGATCTTCCAAAAGATACTGATTTTACTAGCTTTTTACACAGCCTGTAATCTTAGGCCTTAAATTTCACTTTATTTCACTACAAGAACATGTTTTATTTCCGTGTATTTTTTACTTTTTCCTTCCTATGTACTTCATAGACTCTTGTCCATCAGACTTGAGTTAAATTAGGGCATTGTGCTATTGTTTTCTCGATCAATCTATTGAAATCATCCATGAGCATCGAGCTATTTAAAATTTTTATAAACTTTCTTTTTCACTAGAAAAGAAAGCATGAAATCTATTTGTTTATTAATGTATTAAATGAAAAGATTCTTTTTGTAAATTAAATTCATTTTAAACATAATTTACTTTTTTGTCTATGTTTTGTCTAGGTACAAAAAGGCTGTTTAAGAGTCATTTTTAATAGCTTTACTCTTTGATTTATCACAAAAAGTTTTCGATCTGAATTATGAAAAAAGTTCTACACACATTAGCTGCAATTTTAATCAGTGTTGTTTCATACGCACAAGTAGGTATTGGTACAGATAATCCTGACAACTCTGCCATGCTTCAAGTAGCCTCCTCCGAAAAAGGTTTTTTGTTGCCTCAGATGACTTCCACACAACGGAATGCTGTTTCTAGTCCTGCCAATGGCTTGCAGGTATACGATACTACTACCAACTCCATTTGGTTTTTCAACGGGAGCTATTGGGTGAATACACAAGCCATGGCTACTGTGGGAGATGTGAAAAGTGGGTTACAGACAAATGACCATTCTGGATGGGTTCTTCTAGATGGACGTTCTATTGGTACCCTCTCCGATAACCAAAAGGCAGCTGCTAGTGCTCTCGGTTTGTCTGGGACTTTGCCCAATGCTGCTGATGCTTACCTAGTGCAGAATGGTGGCTCTATGGGAGCTATATCTGGATCTAATACTGTCACTTTAACACAAGCAAACTTACCGAATGTTTCCTTTTCTGGAACA
This sequence comes from Belliella aquatica, assembly GCF_014637795.1. Taxonomy (GTDB): domain Bacteria; phylum Bacteroidota; class Bacteroidia; order Cytophagales; family Cyclobacteriaceae; genus Belliella; species Belliella aquatica. Next base: position 3,240 of record NZ_BMFD01000029.1, read on the forward strand.
GCCGCGAGTGCAGGGGGACACACGCATACAGTAGACCCAGCTCCTGTAGATACAGATTCTAAGGGTAATCATACTCATACAGTAGACCCAGCTCCTGTAAATACAGATACTAAGGGTGAGCATACTCATACGGGTTCTGTAGGAGGATCAAATTGGCTAGGTGGAGGAACTCTTACAGGAGGTTTTAATGCAGGGACATTTCCTTTCCAAATACCTAATTTAACAATTAATCCTGCTGGAGATCACTTTCATACAGTTGATATTCCTAGCACGACTTCATCCGAAAATGGTGCCCATAAGCATTCAATTGATATTCCTTCGACGACTTCATCTTCAAATGGAGCCCATACACATGATGTCACAGTTTCCTCTGGCGGTTCTGCTACTCCTGTTAATGTTGCTCCAAAAAGCTTGAGTGTGAATATGTTTATCTACTTGGGACTTTGATTGATTTGAGTTTAAAGTATACTCAAGTGGAATTCTCTTTTTTAAGGATCAACTACCTGATCTGATCTACAATCGGCTTTAGAGCCTATCCATAGCTTATGAAAAAACTTGTACTCTTGTTTTTGTTTGTATTGCCACAGTACTTACTCGCCCAGAGTATTGTATCGACTGGTAATGAAGTGATTTTCGTGCGCCCTAACACCACAGTATCAACTGTCGATGGTCTGGAATTGAAAGGCTCCTCACAAAATAGGTTAAGCCTTCCACTTTCTTTTAATTTCAATCAGCTATCTCCCTACAATAATAGAGTGCTGATGGGAAATCCAAACGTGGTATATCAGGTTCGCTCTGTATCTACCAATGGGAGCGCTGATTTTTTTACCGATATTCCCTATGCAGGAAGCCGAACCAAAGCTGAGTTTGGGCTTACCAACAAATCCGCGACGGGGGATTTTAACTTAAGGCTACAGCAAAGCAGCAGGATAGACTATAATGACATCCCGCTAGAATGGATCGTTTCCAAGTCAAATAGCAATGTAGGAGATAGGCAGGATTTGATTTTTAGCTGGGGCGAGGAGCTTGAGCCAGTACTTATTCCATTTAAGCGACTCTTTGTTTTTGATCCAGCGACTGAAGAATGGGAGCAGCTTCCAGAGGACAATACCACTGTGGATGAAGATGCCAATAGGCTCACCTTCAGTGAATACGATGGAGCGCTAAGTAATACCCGATTTATGCTTGCTCAGGCCATTCCGCAAATTAATTTGAACGGAACTTTCACAGACATTCTTTGGTGTCCGGAAATTGCAAGCCCTTCCCAAACTTTTACGGTAGAGGCTTTTGATTTGACGAACAATCTGACAGTAACTGCTCCTGCCAATTTTGAAATAGCTTTGTCAGAAGAAGGGACTTATTTAGATCAATTGGTCATTGCTCCATCCAATGGAAAAGTGCCGCTTACTACCTTATTTGTAAGAATCAAAGCCACTGCATCCGCTTCAGGCACCTTTTCTATTGTGGCTAGTTCTTTTGATGATACTTATACAGTAGATTCTAAGAGTATTTCGATTACAAGCATTCCCGATATTACACCTCCAGTATTATCCTTGCGCAATCTCACCTTGTTCCTTGATGACAATGGCCGAGCTTCTTATACAGTTGAAGATATAGATACAGGGTCTACAGATGATTGTAATGTGAACCTGTATGCCTTCCCCAATGTGTTCAGCTGTGGGGATGTGGGAGTGAATAATGTCTTGGTTTTTGGTATTGACAAAAGTGGAAACATTACTTTTTCTGACATTACAGTTACCGTATTGGATAATATTTTCCCGACCATTACAGCTCCTGAAGATTTGACTATAGATGCTGATGCTAATTGTACAGCAAGCGGTTTTTCTTTGGGTAATCCTGTCGCTGATGACAATTGTAACGGATTTACGGTGACAAATAATGCTCCATCTGTTTTCTCAACTGGGACTACTACCGTTACTTGGACAGTCACCGATGCTTCAGGTAATGTTGCGACCGACACACAGCAGGTGACTATAGTGGATACTACGGCACCAACTATCACTGGGCCTGGTTTAATCACCGTCAATGCAACCGATAATTGTACCATTGCGAATGCTGATGTTGACTTTCAGTTGACGACAAGTGACAATTGCGCAGTTACTTTATTGGAAAATGATGGTCCTATAGCATTCGATTTAGGATTCACAACTATTGTTTGGACGATATCAGATGCAGCAGGAAACACCTCCAATTTCACCCAAATGATCCGAGTGGTGGACAATACAGGGCCGGTTTTTGGAGTTTTGGCAGATATTGAAATTCCAGCAGATGCCAATTGTGAGGTTGCTGGATATAATTTATCGAACCCTCAAGTAACAGACAATTGCAGTATTGCGTCCATCAGCAATGATGCGCCATCATCTTTCCCAATCGGCACTACTACGGTTACATGGACAGCAACAGATGTCAATGGCAATGAATCTACGGCAACCCAAAAGGTAATTGTGTTGGATCAAACAGCACCTGTCATCACCTGCCCAACTCTGGAACAGACTTATGACAACACTAAAGGACTTTGTGGCCTGCTTGTCACTGGGACTGTATTTGACGCCCAAGCAACAGATAATTGCGAAGTGATTAGTCTGACTCATAATTATGGAGGTGCTAATAGTTTGACCAGTTTATCGGGTGCAACATTCCCAGTGGGAACCACGCCAGTTACCTGGACTGCAACCGATGCTGCTGGGAATACTTCCTCCTGTACCATCGATGTGGTTATAGAAGATAAGGAAGATCCTGTTTTTACCAATTTCCCACCGAGCACTTTGACCGTGGGGACTTTCACCTGTGGTAATATTTCCAATTGGAATATCCCTACGGTTGCTGATAATTGTGGCATTCAGAGTTTGGTTCAAACTGCTGGTCCGGCACCAGATGCCGTTTTATCAGTAGGGACTTATATAGTCAGCTATAAAGTAACAGACATCCATGGAAATGAGAGCATTCAAAGTTTTGAATTGCTAGTAGATGACAGCAATTTACCTCGATTGGTTTGCCCGGAAGATCTGATAGCTCAATCCACAGATACTGGATCTTGTACTTGGACTGCAGACGAGACTTTAACGCCCAAGCAAGCCACAGGGAATTGTATTGACCTCACTTGGTCTGTTGTATTCCCGGATGCAAGTATCGTTTCTGGTTCTGGATCCGTGGCGGGAACAGTATTTCCATTAGGTACCAGTACCTTGACTTATAAAGTAGAAGATAATTCAAACCAAGTAGTCACATGCACCACTCAAGTTACCATAGTAGATCGTGAGTTACCGATTATTACAGCACCTGTTGCAATTGTGATCGGAGCAGATACTGGAGAATGTACTGCTAGCGGTGTAAATTTAGGAACGCCTACGATTTCGGATAACTGTGGGGTAGCTTCAGTGACAAATGATGCACCATTACAATACCCATTGGGAACGACCACCGTCACCTGGACAGTAACCGATAACGCTGGCAATACAGCAACTGCCACACAAACAGTAACTGTTCAGGATAATGAAAGCCCTACTATCACCGCCCCAAATGATATTACTATTGTGGTGGATGAGGCTTGCGAAATTGAATCACCCATATTAGGAGATCCTGTAATTGCAGATAACTGTGGATCAGTAACAGTCACGAATAATGCACCGGCTGTATTCCCTGTGGGGGAAACTCTCGTTACATGGACAGCAACAGATGAGGCGGGTAATACGGCAACCGATACCCAGTTGATCAAGGTAGAGGATATAATAACTCCAACATTCATCAACTGTCCAGATGATATTACAATAGGGACATATACAGGCTGTGCCACTGGGCCAACTTGGAAAGCGCCAATTCCAGTAGATAATTGTGGGATTGCGTCCTTTAGCCAAATCAGCGGACCAAGTTCTGGTGATGTATTGGCTGTGGGTACTTATACTGTAACTTATAGAGCTGTAGATCATTCGGGCAATGCCTCAGATTGTTCATTTGATATTACTGTCACCAATGATTCAGACCCTGTCATTGTATGTATGGATGATATTACAGTTTCGACAAGCGATCCGGCTGGTTGTATCTGGATATCCGAGCCCAATTCATTGAGTTTGATCTTAGCGGAAGGGAACTGTCCGATTGCTGTTTCCTATACCATCACTTCCCCTTCAGGTTTAGTTACTACAGGTGTAGGTGATGCAAGTGGCGAAATCTTTCAGGCAGGAACAAGCATTTTGACCTATACTGTTACAGATGACAATGGAAAAACCGCCTCCTGTTCCTCCGAAGTAAAAGTGATAGAATCCATTCCCCCAACGATTCTTGCACCTGCCGACATAACTGTGGATGCTGATGGAAGCTGCGAAGCAGTAATCGAAAGTCTAGGTGTTCCAGTCGCTACAGATAATTGTGTGATTGTCACAGTGACTAATGATGCCCCTTCATCTTTTCCAATTGGAACAACAACTGTAACCTGGACAGCAACCGATGCAAGTAATAATACGGCAACTGCGACGCAAAACATTACAGTAGTAGATAACAATGCTCCTGTTATTGCAGATTTGCCAGCAAACATCAGTATTGGTAACGATGCAAGCAGTTGTGATGCAACCGTGACTTGGACTGCTCCAATAGCCACGGACAACTGTGCAGGGGTAACTTTAACAAGTACACACGACCCAGGGGATATCTTCTCATTAGGAACAACAACTGTAACTTACACAGCAACTGATGCGGCTGGTAACACAAGTTCCGCAAGTTTCACAGTAACAGTAAACGATACAGAAAATCCAACTATTACGCCACCAGCGAATGTGATAGTGGATGCGAATAACTCTTGCTTTGCTTTTGCTGTAGCTCTGGGTACTCCTAGTACTGCAGACAACTGCGGTGTGGCTTCAGTGACAAATAATGCACCTGGTATCTATCCTCCAGGAGTTACCACTGTTACTTGGACTGTAACAGACAATGCTGGTAATACTGCAATTGCCATACAAACCGTAACAGTAAACGATGTCACACCCCCTATGATTTTTGCACCTGCGGACCTTACTGTTGATGCTGGTGAAAACTGTGAGGCCATTTTTTCCAGTCTTGGTAATCCAGTTGCTTTTGATAATTGTGGAATGGTTACTGTGACCAACGATGCACCTTTATCTTTCCAAATTGGAACCACTGAGGTTACTTGGACTGCAACTGATGCGATGAATAATACATCGACTGCTATACAGCTCATTACTGTAATCAATAAGCCAGCTACAGCTTTTGCAGGTCCAGATGCAGTAGTTGCGTTTGGGCAGAGTTTTACCTTATCTGGGGCGATGGCGAATAATTACACTTCCTTGAACTGGAGTGCATCAAGCGGTACTTTCAACAATAAAAATGCCTTAAATCCAACATATACTCCTTCTTTTGGATCATTGACATTTATTGATGGAGTGGCAATTGTGGAATTGACTTTAACTGCTTCATCAGTGACTGATTGTGGAGGTCCTTTTGTTTCTACAATGTTCTTGACTATCACAGAGAAGCCTGCTGCAAATGCAGGGCCTGATGCAGCGTTGTGTATCTCTGATGATATGACATCGGATGTTTATGAATTGACAGGGACAAGTGCTGCAAACGGAGCAATCAGCTGGATTACCAGTGGAACAGGTACATTTGCAAACGGTACAACACTGACCCCAACCTATACACCAAGTGCTGCTGATATTGCAAGCGGTTCGGTAACCTTGACCATGAGAGTTACAGGAGAAGGTGGTACAGATACCGACAGCATGGTACTCACGCTATGGAGACAGGCGCTTGTATCTGCTGGTCCTGATGCGGTAATAGCAGCAGGAAACATGTATACTTTGAGCGGAGCTACGGCTTCAAACTTTGAGACCTTGACATGGACTGCTCCTAGCGGTACGTTCAATAATAAAAATGCATTGAATCCAACTTACAATCCTGACTTATCAGCCTTGAATTTTACTGGAGGAGTAGCGTCAGTGGAGTTAAGATTGACAGCAAGCGGTCTTGGCAATTGTGTAGATGCCGTAGATACAATGGTCTTGACGATCAATGAAAATTCTACAGTGAATGCAGGAGCTGATGCAGAGATCTGTATCACAGGAGATCCTTCAAATGATTTTCACAAACTAATTGGAACAAGTGCTGTAAACGGCACAATCAGCTGGAGTACGAGCGGGACGGGAACCTTCGATGATATCACTAATCTTAATCCTCGCTATACTCCGAGTTTATCGGACATAGCAACAGGTTCTGTGACCCTGACCCTGACAGTGAGCGGTGCAGGCGGAAGTGTAAGCGACAGCATGGTGTTGACATTATGGAGCCAAGCTTTAGCCCAAGCAGGTTCTGATGCAGTGGTAGCAGCAGGATTAAATTATACATTGAGTGGTGCCCGTGCGTCAAATTATGAAAGTTTATTTTGGACTGCCCCAAGTGGTACATTCAATAATTCCAACGCTTTGAATCCAATCTATATTCCAGACCTTTCAGCTCTGACCTTTGTTGACGGAGAGGCGACGGTAACTTTGACCTTGATAGCCTCTGCTTTTGGTAATTGTACTGATGCTGTTGATACCATGCTCTTGACCATTACAGAAAATCCAGCAGCAAATGCAGGAACTGATGCAGAGATCTGTATTACTGGTGATGCATCGATAGATTTATATATACTTTCAGAAAGTAGTGCAGCTAATGGATCAGTAAGATGGTCAACAAGTGGAACAGGTACTTTTGATGACCATAAGCTGCTCCATCCTCAATACCGCCCAAGCTTGTCAGATATTGCTTCAGGCTCAGTTACCCTTAAGCTATCTGTCACCGGAGAGGGTGGTACCGTGAGCGATGGCATGGTATTGACATTATGGAAGCAAGCGCTTGTCAATGCCGGCCCTGATGCAGTGATGGCAGCTGGTGGGGTTTATACTTTGAGTGGTGCCCAAGGATCAAACTTTGAGACCTTGACTTGGAGTGCACCAAGTGGAACATTTAATAATTCCAACGCTCTGAATCCAACATATATTCCAGACCTTTCAGTTCTGAACTTTGTTGACGGAGAGGCGACAGTAGCATTGACTTTGACAGCAAGTGGTCTTGGTAATTGTGCAGATGCTGTGGATACCATGCTATTGACGATCAGTGAGAATGCTGCGGTAAATGCAGGCGCTGATGCAGAGATTTGTATTACAGGAGATGTTTCAAATGAATTTTACAAACTAATTGGCACAAGTGCTGCAAACGGCTCAACCCGTTGGAGTACGAGCGGAACGGGAACCTTCGATGATATCACTAACCTGAATCCTCGCTATACTCCGAGTCTGTCTGATATAGCAACAGGTTCTGTGACCCTGACCCTGACAGTGAGCGGTGCAGGCGGAAGTGTAAGCGACAGCATGGTGTTGACATTATGGAGCCAAGCTTTAGCCCAAGCAGGTTCTGATGCAGTGGTAGCAGCAGGATTAAATTATACATTGAGTGGTGCCCGTGCGTCAAATTATGAAAGTTTATTTTGGACTGCCCCAAGTGGTACATTCAATAATTCCAACGCTTTGAATCCAACCTTTATTCCAGACCTTTCAGCTCTGACCTTTGTTGACGGAGAGGCGACGGTAACATTGACCTTGACAGCCTCTGCTTTTGGTAATTGTACAGCTGCTGTTGATACCATGCTCTTGATCATTACAGAAAATCCAGCAGCAAATGCAGGAACTGACGCAGAGATCTGTATTACTGGTGATGGATCGATAGATTTATATATACTTTCAGAAAGCAGTGCAGCTAATGGATCAGTGAGATGGTCAACAAGTGGAACAGGTACTTTTGATGACCATAAGCTGCTCCATCCTCAATACCGCCCAAGCTTGTCAGATATTGCTGCGGGCTCAGTTACCCTTACGCTATCTGTCACCGGAGAGGGTGGTACCGTGAGCGATGGCATGGTATTGACATTATGGAAGCAAGCGGTTGCTTTTGCAGGTAATGATGTTACTATTTGTAATACAAATACCTATCAGGTTTTAGATGCAACTGCAACTAATTATAGTACGCTGCAATGGACACATAATGGTAGAGGTCAACTTCAGGGAGCTAATTCTCTATTTCCTGTTTATATTCCAGAGAATGATGAATTTGATGTTGTTAAATTAACACTAACGGTTATTCCCGAAGGAGCTGCTTGTAGTCCTGTTTCTTCAAATATGCTTATTGATCTAAGAGATAATCAAGCACCAAAAATTGATGCGCCAGATGATCTTACAATTATGATCACTCAAGGTTGTAATGTAGAGGATGTCTTTTTAGGAACGCCAGTGGTATCTGATAACTGTGCAATCGAATCATTCAGCAATGATGCGCCTGCTAAATTCCCCCTAGGAGAGACTAAAGTTACTTGGACTGTGATTGACGCAGCTGGCAATACTTCAAGCAGTGTACAGTTAGTAAAAGTCATAGACAATATGCCACCGAAACTCACTGCTCCTATTGATTTAGTGATTGATTCAGGTCAAAATTGCGCTGTGGAGTTGTTGGATTTAGGCACCCCAGAATTTTCAGATAATTGTCAGGTAGTAAATGTTTCGAATAATGCTCCTAAAGTATTTCCAATAGGGGAGACTTTGGTCACTTGGGAAGCGACTGATGGCAGCGGAAATATGACTCAAGCTATTCAAAAAATAATTGTTAAAGATAGTGTAGCTCCTACAATCATAGCTCCTGCTGATATTACTCTTTTTGCAAACAATTCATGTGCTGCATTTAATGTAGAATTAGGCCAAGCTGTAGCTGCGGATAATTGTGCAGTACTATCCGTATCCAATGATGCTCCAGTTATCTTACAGGTTGGTCAGCATAAAATCACCTGGACTGTTATAGATACTTCCGGAAATAAGGCGATAGCTGAACAACTTGTAACAGTAATTGACAATACAGCTCCGTCTGTCGTGGTAAAACCAATTACAGTAAGCTTAGAGGCTAATGGTTTAGTAGTTATTACGCCAGATATGGTAGATAATGGTTCATTTGACAATTGTGCTATTGCCAATATGACTTTGGATAAGACCCTTTTCACAGAAGCAAATGTTGGAGATAATTTAGTAATACTGACTGTGACTGATATTCATGGAAATACAGCTTCTTCTTCAACGAATATCAAAATAGAACCGTTTGGTATTTCCTCTAATCCGTCTTTTATATCTGGGATAGTCTATGAATCTAAAGATTATTTTGTGAATTGGGGATCAGACGATTTTGGAGATGTATTGCCTGACAGTTTAGAAATAGTTACAGGAAACGGATTTATTGTTAAGCTTCCTGTGATTTGGGATACCAAAACGATCAATAGCTTGAGTAGAGGATCCTATCCAATTACTGGAGCTCTGGTATTGAATCAATACATTACTAATCCTTTTGAAATTAATGGACAAGTCACGGTACATGTATTAGCTAAGCCTTTCCTTCAGGAAGTTACGCTTACGAACAATACTTTTGATAGTCAAACTGATCTTATTGATGTCCCAATTGGAGACTTTATCATAACTGATGAATATGATCAAATTCATATCATCAGGTTAGACCCTAGTCTAGGTGATAATAAGTATTTCAAGTTAAGAAACAGTACACTGTATTGGAGTACTTTCGAAAGGCTAGAAGGTAGGGAAGAGTTTGTTATAACGATCCAAGTGGAGGATAGAGATGGAAATATTTTTGATAAATCATTTACTATTACTAGACAAAGGCCAAGTTTGTTCGATATAACAATATTCAATATGTTCTCTCCAAATGGTGATGGCGCTAATGATAAATGGGGAGTACCTGAATTGAGATTTTACACGGGTGTTCGAATTCAAGTATTTGAAAGGAGTGGAGCTGTAGTCTTCAATACGACTAACCCTGATGAATATTGGGATGGTACGCATAAAGGTAAAGAGCTGCCAGTAGGAACTTACTTCTGGATTATAGAGGTCAAAGAGACAGGAGAAGTAAGAAAAGGAATGTTGAATCTGCTTAGAAAATAAAAGCTAAGTAAAAGGTTAAAGGGACTAGGGAAAAGGAAGGGCGGAACGTTAAGAAATGATCCCTTTGGATCATTTTAGTTCCGGGCCAGGATGTAGGGGTGGGTATTTAGAACCTTTTCCCCTAAATAAAACCAGCGCTGCAACCTGGCCCTTCGCTAAATTAGTCCACTGGACTAATTTTTAACGCTCAGTCCTCCTCAAAATATAAAATCATGAAAAAAACAATATACTTATTCATAGGAATAGCCCTTGTAACGACAACGGATATTCTTGCTCAATCAAGAAAATACATTTCTCAATTCAGCCACTTGCAGGGCTACTACAATCCAGCGCTGACGGGTTATGAAGGTTCTATGCTAAGAGGTTTTGTCCGGAATCAGTGGGCAGGCTGGGAGGGAGCACCGAAGACTTACTTTGCTTCGGCAGAACTAGACTTTGGCCAACTCTCGGGTCAAGCCTCAGGAGATATCCTAGGCAAGAACGCGGCAGGCATCTCTATCCTGCATGATCAGTATGGAGCTTTTGCAGAGACGGAGTTTGTGGCTAGCTATGCCTCAAGAATCCAAGTTGGAGAGAAGACCAACCTGAGATTGGGAGCTGGTTTAAATTACCGCTCTATCCGTTTGGATGGAAATAGTATGACAACAGAGCAAGCAGATGATCCGATAGTAGGTCAATACTTTGGGAGTTTCTCTAATATGCAAGTGATAGACTTCAATTTGGGACTTGCCCTGACACACCCAAGTTACTATGTGTCCTATGCAGTACACCATGTGAATCAAGGAGCGATCAACTCAGGAGATATATTCATGGAGAGAATGCCTAGAGTAGGCATCTTCCAGGCAGGTTACAGAAACAGGATCAATGATAATCTGTCTCTAGCGACAAACTTCATGTACAGAAGTCAGTCTGATTTACCTGATAACTTAGAACTCAATCTCAAAGTAGTATTGAAAGAAAAGGTTTGGATTGGAGGAGGACATAGAATAGACTACGCAAACAACTTCCAGTTTGGGATGCTCTTCGATAAGATGCGCATAGGCTACATCTACGAGATGCCAATGTTGAGAAGCTACTTGCTTCCGAATGTGACGCATGAATTCATGTTGACTTATGCGCTGTTTGGAGATAGGAGTGGGATGATTTGGTAGGGAGAGTTTGAAATGACTGTCCGACGTTGCGGATTAAAACTTTGGGGAGACTTGAAATCTGACTGTCTTCCGAATGTTTAATCGTTTAACTGCTTAATTGTATAGAAGGGCAACTCCGTAATTTTTACGATTCCAGTCCTTTCGTCTTTGACCTTCTCTCTAAAACTACATATTTATATTCACCAATTGCCTTCGCTTAACGTTTTAACGACTTGGCCTCTGCGGAAGAATTAACGCTTTCTTTATAATGCTACTGAACTAATTCAATGAAATAGATATACAAATCCACTACAGAGAAATTTTCAATAGAGTTCTTAAAAAACTTGTAAATATTCAAAAATCATAATATGAAAAATTATATCATCCTTGCGCTTGGTTTTATGCCTACACTTGCATTTAGTCAAGAAGTGACTACAACTGTTAATTCAAATTTGCCAGACTCAACCATTTTAAAGCAAGAGGTTACCACTGCTCTTAAGTCTTCTTTACCTGACTCTACGGCCTATATTGTGAATGGAAAATTTACACCAACCAAAGATCTAAAAAATATTCCCCAGGATTTTATTAAATCAGTTAGTATAGTAAAAAGGGATACCGTAATTAATAAACAAAAATACGAGGCTCAAATTTTTATACTTCTCAAAACAAAAGAAGAATATTAAGATTTTTTCAAATCTAATTAGAAGTCATACTACGAATACATCGATTTAAAGAAAGAATACTAATGTATAATAAAATATTATTTTCAATAATCTCCTTCATATTATTGACTGGTGGATTGAAAGCTCAAAATTTCATTATCAATCCAAATACCGATGGAGGCTTTGAAGGAGTACACGGTTGGACCATTGTCAATCATCCCAATGGTGAAAACAAATGGTTTATTGGTACAGCCGAAAAAACCAACGGACAATTTGGAGCGTATGTATCTAACAATATAGAAACGCAATCCCTAACTTCTCCGCAAAGTGTAAATGCAGTGATTTATATGTACAAGGATGTTGTGGTACCCTCAAATACCTCTTCAATTTCTTTGTCATTTAATTTTAAAAATCCTTCTAATTCAAATACTCCACCTAGAGTATTTTTTGCGAAGACTTCTTCTTTTGATCCGGTTCCTAGAACTAACCTGATTTATAGCAATATCACTGCTATCACAAAAGTTTTAGCAAATGAACAAAATTGGGAGCCTTACACTAATTCAGATCCTTTGGTTCAGGATAGGCTGGTGACTTTTACCTCCAGGACTCTTGAACCAGGAGAAAGCTATAGAATTTTGTTTGAATGGTCAGCGCTTCAACAAGGTAGCTTTACTCAAACTTCTCCCCCAACAATTTGGCCCACTAATCCACGAATTGTTTCTAGTTCTGATACATACACCCCAGGTACTACAAATACACACAATTTAGTTTTTGATCAAGATGGTCAGAATTATGAAATTGTATGGTCAATTGAAGGAGGTGCTGTCATTCAATCAGGTCAAGGAACTACAACAATGACAGCTTTTTACCCATTAGGATTAACCGGAATTCAAACCCATAAAGTTAATCTATTTGCGGTGCCAAGAACTCCTACATTTGAATCAAATGCGATAAATAGTGGATTAATCGCTATTGATGAAGTTTCATTATCTTATATCGGAGTTCCTAAAATTAATTCTTTAAGTGCGAATAATGGACAAATAGGCTCTCAGGTGACGATAAATGGTGAATTTTTTGATTCAAATCCTGTAAACAATATTGTCCACTTAGGAGGGATGATATGTAATGTGGTTTCAGGAAATGCGAATTCTCTAACCGTGACAATTCCAGCTCAAGTAGGAAGTTCTTTTTTTACGATTACTAATTCAACTACCAAATTGTCTGCCATTGCTCCTGTAAAATTCACTCCGATTAATACAGCTCTTGCAAATGCAGTTTACAAGTCGCATGAGTATTTAAACCTAGTATTTGAGAACCCAATTAGTTTCTCTACTGCTTTTTCTTCAAGCTTTGATCAAAAGTTTGCTTTGGTGGATCTTGACCAAGATGGCAAACTTGACGTAATCAGTTACGGAAGTAATGGACAGCCAAGGTTTTTAAGAAATCAAGCCATTCAGGGGAAAGTAAATTTAGAAACATTTGAAGCAGTTTCAACTCTTACTGGCATTACCCCTACATATTCACCTAATTCCTCAAGGAGTATCCTTTATGCAGATTTTAATCACGATGGAAAAATTGATATTGGCGCCTCAAATAATGTTAACAATGGTGGATTTTTAAATCCTAACACTTTCAGTGGAATAAGTTCAAGCTTAGGGAATAGTGTTTCTATTTTAGCTTCTGGAAATAACTATAAGGTCAATGGTGCATTTTTACCTTTTGATATCAACAGGGATGGGAAAATTGATGTTTTAGGGATATCCTCAGAGCAAGGAAGAGTGCGACCTTACTACTCAAGAAATACCACTGCCGATGGAAGCTTTGGGTTTGAAACGATAGAAAGCAATAGAACATTTGACTTGTCTGAAGCTTATGGAGGTGATTTTGGTGATTTCAATGGTGATGGAGCACATGATGTAGTTTATGGAGCCAATGGATTTGTTGTTTTGTTGAAAAATGAGACCAAGCAAGGCACCCCATTTACGTCTAATTTTTATTTACAAAGAGTGGCATTATTGCCTTTACCCAACGCTTCTAATAAATCCTATTCTGTTAAGTTTTTTGATATCGATGGAGATGGTTTACTGGATATTATTGCCACAAATGCGTCAAGTCCATTTATCCATATTTGGAGAAATTCTGGAAATGACTTTGGAGTTGAGCCTAGAGTTGATATTCGGATTAATGGATTGCTAAATACTGTCGGATTAGCAATAGGAGATCTTAATGGTGACGGAAAACCCGACCTGATTGTAGGAGATTGGGTAAATAATGTTGGCTCCAAGATTGCTCACATTCAAAATCAATCAAATTCTGGTGCTATTTCTTTCGCAGAAAGAGAAATAGTAGCTGAGTCTAACCATAGCTATCAACAATTGGAACTTGCAGATATCGATGGTGATGGTAAACCGGATATTATAGGAGCAAATGTTTCGACCAATACCTTAGACGTATTTAGAAATAGAGTTTTTGAATCAGGTATTATAGAGGGAAGTCAAGAGCTGTGTATAGGAATTATCCCGGATGAAATTACTTCGTTAGATCCTGGACAGGTAGTAAGCGGAAATATTATTTACAACTGGCAAAGTTCTACTAGCAGTGAAACTACTGGTTTCACTACCATAGCAAATGAAACTTCTGCCACACTCAATACAGGTAATTTAACTCAAATTACTTATTTTAGAAGGGGGATTGCAAGTTCAGATGATCCCAATGTTGTCTATTACTCAGCACCAGTTGAAATTAAAATCGTTCCTTTACCAACAATAACTGAAGCTGATGATGTAACGATTTGCGGCACAGGTTCAGTCCCCTTGTTCGCAACTACTTCTGCTGGCGATGGCTCTTTTGTGAATTGGTACGATGCGGAGACAGGTGGGAATTTACTTGGCAGAATTGCTTCAGGAGAAGTATTTAACACCCCTGATATTACCCAAAATTCCATATTTTATGCAGAGGCTGAAAATGCCAATGGATGTATTGCAGCTAATCGGGTAGCAGTGCAAGCTATTCTTAACCTTGCGATCCCTTCGATAACTTTGGGTACGTTTCAAGATACGCAATGTGATGCGGGGGAATTTACGCTAACTGCTTCTACGAGTTCTGAGGCAGTAATCAGATGGTATGATGCACCTACAGGAGGAAACTTATTGCGAGAAGGAAATGCTTTCACTACCCCATTGCTTACTACAAATACTATTTACTACGTGGAAGCGAGTAATTGTAATGGAGAGTCTCAAAGGACTGCTGTACCTGTCACCTTGATAGAAACACCAAGTATTGTCAGTGCTTCAAGCCTTACTGCATGTCAGTTTACTACGGTTTCACTCTCGGCTCAAGCATCTTCAGGAACCTTAAATTGGTACGATGTGCCAACTGGTGGTAGCGCAAATTCAGCTTTTGCTACGATCAATAACCTAAATGCTAATACAACTAGGTATGTGTCTGCTTCGATTATGGTAAATGGGGTGACCTGTGAAAGTCCAAGAACAGCTGTGACGGCTACTATGTTGGCTGCACCTTCTATTACGAATTCAATTAGTAACCCAACTGTTTTTGGTGCAAATACATCATCACTTTGGGTTACAGAGCCCTTTGGTTCCTCGGTAAGTTGGTTTGCAGATCAGGAAGGTACACAATTGCTATTAGCAAATAATAGAAACTTCACTACACCTACAATTAGACAGACTACTACTTTTTATGCCATAGCCACAAGCCTTACGACAGGCTGTAGATCTCAGCCTAGAGCAATCACAGTAACTTACTCAGGTCCTTTATTCGATGGCTTGGCAAATACATTTGCATCAACTAATCAGGAAAATGTAAACATCAAAGCAACAGGATTGAGTAGGCTTTCAACCTCCACCGATTGGATTTGGCAGCGCTCAGACAATGGAGGAATTACTTGGACCAATCTCACAGCGAGTCTTGATGCGGGTGTTACTTATTCAGGATTTTCGGGAAGAGGAGGGACTAGCTCTACGCTGATTATTTCCAAAGCAGATCCGAGAATCCATGGATTCCAATACAGGCTTAGGTTAATTGGTACATCTTCTGGTCATGCTATCGAGACCAATCCATCTATCCTAACGATTGCGGATGTGTATGGAGAGTGTGAGGAGGGGGATCTAGCGGTTACAGATTTCACATCTTCAACCTCGAAAACTGGCCTGACGACTTTAGCAGGAGCCGAATTTGTGAATGATAAAACCAAACTCTCAGATGGCAATACCCAAACAGGTATGGTGGTCTTGAACTCTCAGACTTTAAATGTCACCAGTTCCTTGAGTTTTGATGGGGTGGACGATCAAGTTGCAATAGGACAACCAGCATCGATTCAACCTCTTACTTCTGCTATTACGGTAGAAGCGTGGGTCTATCCAAGAGCTTTTGGAAATGATTGGTTCAAATCTCCAGTTGTTGAAAAAGATGGGCAGTTTGGCCTTAGAATTGGATCAAAAATAATTGAGAGATGCTATCCTGGAGGTCCTCCCGATTATTATTATTGTTATGATGAAACCGTTGGGGGTGTTGTAGCCTTCACTGTTATGAATGGTAGTAAAAATGAGTCTATTATTACCAGTGAAAATACCATTGCAGCCAACACTTGGTCACACCTTGCTGCAACCTACAACGGTCAAACACTCGTCTTGTATGTGAATGGAGTTAAAGTAGGCGAGAGAATTAATTCTCAATTTACGACTACAGGTACAGGTGGTAATTTAATCTTGGGAGGAAGTGGATTTTCGGATAGAGATTTTAATGGGATCATGGATGAGGTTCGAGTTTGGAATACGGTAAAATCCCAAGCAGAAATTCAGGCATCCATGAATTCGAATGTTACTGGTAGCGCGGGTCTTGCTGCTTACTATAAATTTATGGAAGGAGCAGGAACCCAATTGAATGATTTATCTGGTAATGGTGCCAATGGTACTCTGAATAACTTCTCTTTTTCAGGTAATTCCAACTGGTCAACATCTGCACCATCCACACTTGCCTCAGATGTCAAAAAATTGGCTTCTATCACAGCTGATCTAGGTACCTCTGCTACCATCAATGGCGTCAAACTTGCTGGTTTCTCTGGTTTGAAGGATGGTTCAACTACAGTTACTCCTAACTTCAACGGAGGATATGTAGAATCCAGTTTGGATGGAACTACCTGGACTAGACAGATCTCCTCGATTCCAAACTTGCAAATCAATGGAGATAGACTAGCTCTTAATTCGGTGACGGCACGATACCTGAGAGTCACCAAAGAAGATCAAGGAACAAATAATTATTTTGGTCTCTCTGAAATGACTATTTTAGGAGGAGGTTATGAGACTGTTCCTTATTTTAGAGATGCTTTACCAGCCGAGCAGTATGTGCTTACTGGTACAGAGCTGAAGTTAACAGCTGTTGCAAATGCGATTCAAGGTCAAACAATTTCAAGCTACCAATGGAGTAGTAGTTCCAGCCCCGTTTCAGATTCATTTGTCAATCTAGAAGATGGTGCAACAGTGGTGGGAGCAAATACTTCCAGTTTGACTATTTCCAACTATATCAATGGCACTCCAACATACTATAAACTGACGGCCACCCAATCCAATGGATGTGTGGTTAGTACGCAAGTATTTGTAAACTTGGAAGCTGAACCTTATTACCCACTGACTACAGCTACTGCTATATTGCATAACTTAAGTTCCTGGACTGTAAATACCAATGGATCAGTTGGTTCTGCGCCAATAGCTTTTGCTGATAATAAATTTTTTATTTTACAAAATTCAAGTGGAGGAACTTATGAAATTGGTGCAGATTGGACTAACGATGGGACTTTAAGGTTGAATGGGTATTCTTTGACCATTCCTTCAACCTTTGATGCTACAATTCATGCCATTAATGGATTTGGATCAAGTGCCTTTGTGAAAACATTACGTACAGATTTAAATAATAGCACAGGAAAAGGATATTTAAGATCATTAGTTTCTTCTTCAGCAAAAACTTTCCCAGTAGGAACCAATACAGCCTATGCTCCGGTAACGATTACCAATAATTTGGGTACAGATGAAATCTTTTCTGTCAGGGTTTTTGATGGTGTAGGAGGTACTCCAGGTGATAATTTTGTTAAGAAGACCTGGGTAATTGCCAAACAAACCAATGTCACCTCAGGAGGAGGTCATTTAGACATTACTTTTGAATGGGATCCTGCTGATGTGGAAGGAAGTTTAACGGAGCCTATGTTGTTTCATTCGACAAGTGGTTCAAGTACTTCTTGGTTGCTAGTCCCTACCAATAGGTATAACTCAATTGAGAGAGGAAGTAATTTTATTACACTTAAAGGATTTAGAGGAATTTTAACAAACGCACCTAGAAACTTTGTTATTAGGAATGCTGCACCTGCCATATCCTCCGTTACACCTAATTCAGGAGGAATAGGACAAGAAGTGGTTATTAATGGAAGCTTTTTCAATGGAGCGACTGCTGTGACTTTTGGGAATACAGATGTCAATGCGAGTTCATTTGAAGTAGAAAGCTCCACTAGAATAAAGGCGATAGTATCCGCTACTACTCCTGTTGGTTTAGGGAGAGTTAGGGTAGTTACTCCGGGAGGCACTGCTCAATTAAATAACACATTTACATTTGTAGCTGCCCCAACAATAAGCTCGATCAATCCTACAAAAACTGGAGAAGGTACTCCAGTAACCATTACAGGAACGAATTTTACAAATGTATCCCAAGTAACGATAGGCGGTATAGTCGCTCAAGTTGTGAGTGTTTCGGCTACCCAAATTATCGTGATTGTACCGCAAGGCGCTATCTCAGGTGATATTCATGTAAATGCGTCTGGCGGAAATGTTTCGATAGCAGGATTCGAATTGGGAGTACCTCTTGTTACATCTAATAAAATAATCTCATGGCAACCTAAATTGACAACTTCAGGTACATGGCCTTCAGTTTCAGCAACCAAAAATGCTGCTATAGTAAATGATGGTTTATTAAATGTTTCAGGGCTTAATGCTTTAGCAAACTATTCCACTACTTCTGGGATAACTCAAATGAACTGGATCATCCCAGCCGCACTTCCAAGTACATTAGATGTTGCGGCTGCACCTTACATCAGTACGAGTTTTGACAATGTTAATGGAGTAAAGTTTGAGCGGTTTGTCATTCAAGGTTTAAACGTTACTGGCACTACTAAATTACAGTTAAGGTGGTCAGTTGATAATTTTGCCTCTAGTTTAGGAGAATTTACACCTCGAAGATTAAATACTTGGGAGACTACAAGTGCATTTAGCACTTCAAACTACAGGTTTACTTCTGTCAATTTATCTTCTTTACCAATTGTAAGTTCTGGTCAAAACATTGAGTTTAGAATTTACGCCTATGATAACAGTTCATCAAATCAAAGAATATCTTTTGTGCGTAGAAGTACGAATAATATTTTGACTGATGACAACACCTCTTTTTCTTTGACTGATTCTGACGATGCTATTTCTATTTTTGGTTCTTATAAGCAAGATCCAGGTTTAGCACAAATCAACAATATAGAAGCATTGCTTACCGATCGACAAATTCGATTTGATACACCTGTTTCGAATACGAATGGGGCGATTAGCATCACTACACCTGAAAATAATGGGGTGGCTGAATATGCAAATAATCAGCTTGTATTTAAAGGAGCTGGAACTACTACAATCACAGTCACTCAAGCCGAAACGGCAGATTATGCATCAGCTGTAAGAACTGCGACTATTACGGTAAAGGATTATCCTCAGATTGAATTCAATGATCGTTATGCTACAGTAGATGACGACCCTCAAAAAATAAATGCTATTTCCAGCAGTCAGGGTGCGATTACTTATCAGTCTAGTAACTCCGCTGTGGCTACGGTTTTTGGAACTACCATGAGCATTCAAGGAAAAGGAGTCGCTCTCATTACCGCCGACCAAGCGCAGAATGGTTTTTATTTGGGTGCTCAGGCTAATGCACTTGTACTAGTAAAAGATAAAAACAAGCCTGACCCTACCCTGTCATGGATAGGTCAGTTGAATAAAATAATAGATGATGTGACCTTTACTTTGCCATCTGCTACTAGCAATAGTTCGGGAACAATTCGCTACTACTCTAGCAATCCGCAAGTAGCAACAGTTACCAATAGGACTGTGAACCTTGTTGGAAATGGAGTAACGGTATTGACTGCTGTACAGGAAGAAAGTACTACACACAATTTGGGTAAAATCATCACCCTCTTGGTGGTTGGGGATCCATACAAGTTAGATGCTCAGTTGACAGGATTATTAGATTACACCAAAACAGTAACCGATCCTGCATTTGTAATTGATGCGCCAAATTCAGAAAGTGAAGCAGTTATTCAATATGTAATTGGTGATGATCGAATTGCTACGATAAGTGGGAATACCATTACATTAAAGTCCAATGGAACAACTCCCCTATATGCATATCAAAGAGAAAGTGCTACCTATAAGGCAGCAGTTACATCTTCAACGCTGGTTGTGGAGTTGCCTGAAAGACCTGCAATTGAATATACAGATGCTTTGAATTTGTCTTTGGGAACAGCTATTACACCATTGGTTCCATCATCCTCGGCAGGGGTTGTTTCCGAATACAGTGTTTGGCCACCCTTACCAGCGGGTTTGTCTATCAATCCTCAGGATGGAACAGTTCAAGGCACGCCTACAACACTTGCTAATAGAACTACCTTTAATGTAAAAGGAAGTAATTTTGGGGGAGTAGCGCAAGCTAGTTTTGAATTATCAGTAATTGATATCCCACCTACAGGATTATCATACACTAGTCCGCAAGTATATATAAATGGACAAACTATAACACCTTTACTGCCTTCAGTAAGCGGGGGCAACGTTGTTGCTTACAGTGTTACTCCTGCTTTGCCTTTAGGGTTAACCTTGAATACCCTTACAGGAGAAATTAGTGGCACCCCATTGATTAATTCTGATCAAAGTGCATATACTATTAGTGCAGTCAATTCAGGTGGAGTTGATACTTTTGAGATGATTATTGCCGTTATTGATACAGCGCCTTCGAGTTTATCTTATGTATCTCCTATCGTCTTGTCTAAAGGTGAGTCTATGACTCCAGTAGGTCCTTTATCCAGTTCGGGTGGTGGAATTACATCTTATACGGTTGTTGGAACGCCATTACCAACGGGGCTTTCTATTAATGCCCAAACAGGTGAAATCTCAGGTATTCCAAGTGTAATTGTAGTACTTACCGACTTTACAATAAGGGGAGCGAATGTTTCAGGTTTTGTAGATGCTGTTATTCAGATTATTGTAAATGATTCACCTCCATCAATTACTTATCAAACTCCAATTACTTTAACAAAGGGAGAGATAGTAAGCACGATTGTTCCAGTAAATAATGGTGGACAAGCAAATCAATGGCAGATTACTCCTCAATTGCCAGCTGGTTTATTGTTTGATATTCAAACTGGCGAAATTACTGGGAAACCACTTGTGTTATCCCCTGAAATTATTTATTCAGTAAGGGCGGAAAATTTAATTGGATCTTCAGAATTTGAATTATTACTTTCGGTAGTAGATGTTGCGCCAAGTAATTTGAATTATACAACATCTTCAATTACGGCAGTAAAAGGTCAAGCTATATCTCCGGTTATTCCAAATGCCTCTGGTGGTGATATTATATCTTATAGTATCTCACCTTCATTGCCAGCAGGGATGAATTTCGATACCGAAACTGGAGAAATATCAGGTACACCTGAAGGATTGTTGCCAAGTACTTTATTTACGATAACAGCAACAAATAGTGGTGGCAGTACTACCACTTCTTTTACGCTAATAATTAATGATGTACCACCTTCAAATCTTACTTATTCCTCTTCTTTTGGATCGATAGTTAGAGGTGTACCTTTCATATCAAGTGTTCCTAATTTTGATGGAGGTGATATTGTATCTTATTCAATTGTTCCTTCTCTTCCTACTGGTTTAACATTGGATCCAAGTACTGGTGTAATTAGCGGCACCCCGCAAAATCCATTTGATTTAACTACCTATACACTTACAGCCACAAATAGTGGGGGAAATACTTCTTTAGATATTTCTTTTGCTATTCAAAAAACACCTTTGACTATTCAAGTTGAAAATGAAACAAAGGTATATGGTGATTTGGATCCTACTTTCTCTGTTATATATAGTGGATTTGTGTTTGGAGAAAATGAATCGAATTTATCTGGAGTTCTGTCTCTTCAAAGAATAAATGGAGAAGATGTAGGAACATATATTATCAATGCATCAGGATTGACATCAACAAATGCTTATGATATTTCCTATCTACCAGGTGACTTAGTTGTTTCGGCTTTGCCTGTAACAATAGTCGTTGAATCTAAGAATAAAGTTTATGGAGACACTGATCCAAGTTTAACCTATGTATCAACACCTGGAGAAGGGAGTACCTTAGCGAATGGGACAGAAGTTTCATTTACAGGATCACTTTCTAGAGAAATAGGTGAGGACGTGGGGACTTATTCGATCTTGCAGAACACCTTGGCGAATAGCAACTACACGATTTCGTATACAGGTTCGGAACTGGAGATTAATCCACTTTCGGTAACTGTCAGTGCAGAAGAGAAAGTTAAGACTTATGGAGAAATTGATCCAAGTTTAACCTATGTATCAACACCTGGTGTAGGAAGTACCTTAGCGAATGGTACTGAAGTTTCATTTACAGGATCACTTTCTAGAGAAATAGGTGAGGACGTGGGGACTTATTCGATCTTGCAGAACACCTTGGCGAATAGCAACTACACGATTTCGTA
>NZ_BMFD01000030.1 GCF_014637795.1 Belliella aquatica
AATAGAAAAAGCTTTTTGAGGTGGTACTTATACTTTAAGAATAGTAGGAAGAAAGGTTTTTCTTAGCCATAGAACAAGAAGAATGAAGTATAAAAAAGGGCTCCGAAAAGCGAAGCCCTCTCATTCCACTTGACAGATTTTATTGCTGGTAAGTTGCTCCTCAGCAGAGCTTACGTCCTCTTCAAATCTGCATGGCATGTTAAGAAATTTTTCAACAAAAGTCACCAACTATTTTTGACCACATTACCCAAGAAGCCCTATCAAATTTCGTAATCGGATAATTTTATAACTTTTCAACCTTCAAGCTTTTAAACCTTAGAACACCTCCCCAAACAATCTTTCAATTCACTTTTGAGACCAATTTTTTTAAAGCTTAAATTTTATATCTAAAATCTTAAATTCTCAAGAGTACATCTCTGCTCTCAAGGCTTTTACTTCTGGACTTTCTAGGTAATCGTCAAATGGCATTCTTCTGTCTATGGTACCTTTTGGAGTGAATTCAATGATTCTATTTGCCGAAGATTGTACGAAGGCATGATCATAAGACGTCATCAAGACCGTTCCATTGAAATCTATGATGGCGTTGTTGAAGGCTGTAATCGATTCCAAGTCCAAGTGGTTGGTAGGTTCGTCCATTACCAAGAGATTTGGGTTTTGGAGCATCATTTTGGAAACCATGCAACGTACTTTTTCTCCTCCGGAAAGAACCGAACACTTTTTCAATGACTCTTCACCGGTGAATAGCATTCTTCCTAAGAATGTTCTCACGTGTGCTTCTTCCTGATTGGCAGAATATTGTCTCAACCAATCGATCAAACTCAATTCCGATTGGAAGAATTTTGAGTTGTCATTTGGTAAATAGGCTTTGTTGATCGTCACACCCCATTTGAAAGTTCCTTTTTGAGTAGGGATTTCTTCCATGATGGTTTGGAAAAATTTCGTTACCGCCTGCTTGGTTTTAGAGATAAAAGCAATTTTATCTCCTTTGTCCACCATTAGGTTAACATCTGTGAAATATATCGCGTTTTCATCCTTCAACTCTAAGCTTTCAGTCATGAAAACTTGATCTCCCGCTTCTCTTTCTGGTTTGAAAATGATTCCAGGATACTTCCTTGTAGATGGCTGAATGTCATCCACATTGAGTTTCTCCAACATTTTCTTTCTAGCTGTTGCTTGCTTGGATTTTGCAACGTTGGCAGAGAATCGCATGATGAATTCCTGCAATTCTTTTCTTTTCTCTTCAGTTTTCTTGTTCTGATCAGTCTTCTGCTTGGCAGCAAGCTGAGAAGATTCGTACCAGAAGGTGTAGTTACCTGAGTATATTTTTATTTTGCTGAAGTCAATGTCTACAATGTGCGTAGATACCGCATCCAAGAAGTGTCTATCGTGAGATACTACGATGACTAAGTTTTTGAAATTGACCAAGAAGTCTTCCAACCAATTGATGGTTTCTGCATCCAAGTCATTGGTAGGTTCATCGAGAATCAGGATATCTGGATTTCCGAAAAGTGCTTGAGCTAGTAAAACCCTTACTTTTTGGTTTCCCGCCAATTCCTTCATCTGCATGTAATGCATGTCTTCAGAAATTCCAAGACCTGAAAGCATAGAAGCTGCATCAGATTCAGCATTCCATCCGTCCATTTCTGCGAACTCAGCTTCCAATTCAGATGCGCGGATTCCATCGGCTTCAGTGAAGTCTTCTTTTAGATAGATAGCATCTTTTTCAGCAAGGATTTTATACAATTTCTTATGACCCATGATGACCGCTTTCAACACTTCCACTTCATCAAATTCAAAGTGGTTCTGCTTCAAAACAGCCATTCTTTGTCCTGGAGTCATATTGACAATACCTGTGGTGCTGTCAATTTCACCTGAGAGGATCTTGAGGAAAGTGGATTTTCCGGCACCATTGGCACCGATTACACCGTAGCAATTACCAGGCGTGAATTTTAAGTTTACGTCTTCAAAGAGTGTTCTTTTCCCAAACTTTAGGGAGAGGTTATCTACTGAAATCATGGATAGTCATTTTTTAGAAGGTGCAAAGATAATCAAATATTGCTAAGGGATAAATGAAAGTAAGCGATCTGATTCGGGAATGTGAAAAAGACATGTGATTATCCGCATAGACATCATCATGCACATTTAAAATTTGTAACTATGCGGATAATCGTTATCAGTTTTTAGGGAAAAAGTTATCAGTGTGTCAAATGATCTTTAACTTAACAATTATTTAGCGATTTGGGAAAAGTTGGTGTAATGATGCTTCATCTTTCACAACAGAAAATACCCTCTAAATCCCCTCGCACCATAATAGGAATCTGCGCCATTGTGGTAGATAAAGGTTCTTCCGAAGCGTTTGTCACCGAAAATTGCTCCGCCTTTTTTACGGATAGAATCGGGGGTTTCTAGCCAAGAGGAGGTTTTGAGATCAAAATCACCAAGAGTTTGCAAGTGAAAATACATTTCTTCGGTTAAGAGCTGTATACCGAAATCTTCAGCCATTCCTTTTGCTGTTCCGGAAGGTTTATTGGCTTTTCTCTTTTCCCAAGCTTCATGGTCATAGCAAAGACTTCTTCGGCCAAGAGGACTTTCAATACTGCAATCACAATAGATAAATTTTCCACTTTCATGATCAATTCCAATCACATCTGGCTCTCCGCCAGTAGATTCCATTTGTTGGATTGTTTTATATGCTTGAGGATTTTCTGAAAATTTAGAAAGCACATTCTGCCATTTGTAGTCAGGATGTCTTTGCATATTATTCCCAAACCTTTTTTGTAAAGTTTCAAGTAAGTTTTCTTTATTCATTTGATTATAGATTCAGTTAAAAACGCTTAATAATTTAGTACTCTTAATGTCCTGAAAAAAAAACGTTACCAAATTCTCAAAGATCAAAAAGCCCACAAAATAAATATTAACCTTCTTCATGTTCATTTACCAATTTGATATTCCCTCCCACATAGCCTGCCCCGCAGTATTACGGGGGATGGCTCTTTGTGATTTTATTAATTTCAGGGTGGTTCTTAATCAATTAAACAGTTAAGCAAATAACCAATCAACTAATCCACTAATAACTATTTCTCTTTTGTTCTGATGAAGATCATCGCAATTGCCGTAGTGATCACACCCATGACCAAGGCGGCGATGGTAGATTGTTTGGCATAGTTCGCAAAATTAAATTGGGCTTCTGCTTCTTCTGTTGTGTTGAAATAGCCGATCTCAACGGAGCGTTTGATGACATTTGGAAAGTACTCAGGAGTAATCACATAAGAGATGATCCATTGTGTTCCTGGGCTGAGGATGGCAATGATTACAGAAATGATAAGTCCGGAAATCAAACCTTGCATGTAGGTCATTCTTCCATCATAAAAGTTTTTCTTTTTGTCTTTCAATGCCATGACCATCACAATTATCGCAGGAATGGCGTAAAGGTTGGTTAGGTAAAGATGGTAATCAATGTACTTTCCATGGAGTCCTGTGACCTTTTCAAGGACCATCCAAGCTAAGGTCATTACCGAAAAGATGATGGCCCATTTGAATTCAAGTTTAAGATTTTTCATAGCGTGGGGGTGTAAGTTGCTTCAAATTAGTTTGAAAAAGTGGGAATTCAAAAAAGATGGACTTTAGGTTAGCATAATGATCAACTTCAAAAATATGGGACCTGCTAGAAAAGTGGCTAAAAGTTGAAATTTATAACTAATTGTAATTATATCAATTAGGCTCAAAACGAGGTTTGAATTTTATATTGAAATCATCATCAAATTAACTCGTGTAGAGATTGTTTAAATTACCAAAAAAAATACTTGATAAAAATTAATAAAAAATTGAAATAAGAATATTCTTATTAAGAACGCTTTTTGGGATATTTATCGTTTGGGTATTAAATGTATAATCGGTATTATTCAAAATAATGTTTTGAATGTAAAATTATGAAATGCATAAATTTACTCAATTCCTTAGTTTAATGATTGATCATATTTTGGTACTTTGTGAATGGTTGGTTATTATTACATCAAACAAGTTACGTCATATGTTAAAGACAGTGCAAGGTGTTTTCAAAAATGAGGTAGGTAAGGTACTTCAAGTAATCATGATATTTGCTTTGGTATTGGGTATTATCATTGGAATAGCTCTTGGTGTTCATTTCGATCTATAGAATGGAAAATTTTATTTTTAAAATTTCGCAAAAGAATAATACTCAGCTCCTTCAGTTTCTCAAGGTAAGCGCATTTCTTGTAGTAGGAAATCTTCTCTCCAATCATTATAGACCTTATCAGAATAGTCAAGGTTTTTTTGATTTTGGGTTGGCAGATTCAGGTGTCGGATTGATACATATTCTTGTATGCTACATTCTGCTCGTGCCTCCAAAACTCAATTATTCGAAGGCCCGTGAAATATCCTTGGTAATTTTATTTTTCTATCTTACTCAAGAAATATTTAGCTATTTCTTTACTGGCTTTTTTGGGACTTTCGATTGGAAGGATTTGATTTATTACCTGTTGGGTTTTATGCTTGTCTATGAGTTTGATGTGAAAAATAGGAGTTTGATATGATTGGATATTTCATTTTAGTTTTTAATTCAACAAACTTCATTTAGGAAAAAAATGAAATATTTAGAAAATCTTTTCTGGATCTCTATTGCAATAATTTCTATTTGTGTACTGGCTTATGGAGTGGGATATATAAGTGGTATGCTCGAATGTAGGGAACTTTGTGAGGGGTGATTTTTAATTTGTAGTATTGGTTTAAATCTTAGAAATCGAAATATGAATAAATTCATAATGATATTCTTTTTGTTCTTATTTGTGGCTTGGTCTTATACCTTTTTCCACATTTTATTTATGGCTGATTCTGATTTTGAGGTAATGGTTTTAGGGGCATTTCCTACAAGTAAAAATATGGGTCTACTTGCCTATGCTCTTTTTAGCGGATTGGCTTTGTTTAGCTCTCTATACAGATCCAAAGAGAATTCAAAGAAATAGCTTTAATAGCAGTAGGCTTAATTCAAAATCATGAAAAAAAAATTTAATTAACGGATTCGTTTCAATAGTTTCATTTGTATTATCCTTACTTGTTTTTAAAAACTGGGATATGTTAAAAAGTTTATTTCTTGATTAACTAACTACTACTATGAAAGAAACCTTTACGAACCTTAGAAATTTCTTAAATGCCCCTAAATCTGTAGAATCTTATTCTACGATTAAAATAAAGGAGTTTATATTTTTGCTTTTGATCACATTTGCGATCGTCATTCCGTATGCGCTTATTTTGGAAGCAGCGGGAATGGATCAGTTTGATCACATGATCGAAGATCTATTAAAAAGTAACAAGTGGTTGTTAGTGGGATCAGCTGTTTTGATAGCTCCATTACTAGAAGAACCTATTTACAGGTTACATCTTGATTTCAAAAAATCATCAATTTGGTGGGGAATTGGTCTTTCTCTTTTACTAATTAGTGAGGTTTGGGTTCCCTTGGCCTTATTGTGGATTTGGTTATTTTTCTTACTTTTTATGGTAAGCAGGGGAAATAAGCCAAATTTAAAACTGACCATTTTTGTTTCATCCGCACTTTTTGCCATCGTTCACTTGGGTAATTTTACTGACTTTGACTATGGAACATATTTTTATTGGGTTCCTTTTATTGTTGGAGCGCAATTCCTAATTGGTCTGGTGCTGAGTTACATCAGATTGAATTATGGAATCAAGTGGTCGATAATTTTCCATGGCGTTTACAATGCGATTTTGGTGATTCCGATGGTTTACTTTTATGAAGGATAAAAAAATTAAATTTGACATACTTATCCTCTAAATAACAAATCAAAGCTGGGCTTTACAATAACATGATAAAAACAGGATTTCTATTTAATGGATTTGTCTTTTTTTGACTTCTTGGTTTTCTTTCCGAAGGGAATGCGTAGTAATTCTTTGAAGATTTCTATAAAGGCAAAGACCGTGTATTTTATAATCTTGATGTAAAGTCTTACCACAAATCGAAAGATCTTTGAAAAAATAGAAGATTCTCTATTGGTTTCGGTTTCTGTTGACTGCTTGTATTCGGAATTTGATGAATTCTGTGTCATGGTCCTGTTGGTTTGGTTAAAACCAACAGTGTCCAATTATCAGTCCTAAAATTGAGATGCTGAGATTTTTATAAATTATACCTTCATATACTATTAATTAGTATCAATGCAGTTAGTTTTCTATAAACATTTTACTTAGCCAACTTTACTAGCTGAAGCCAAAAGTCTTCGATTTTGAGAACCGCTGCTATAAAGTCCTCCATTTCGAGTGGCTTGATGACATAGCTGTTGGCATGATATTCATAGGCTTCATGTATATCCTTCTCGCTTGACGAGGTAGTTAACATTATAACTGGAATTTTTTTAAGTATAGGGTCTGCTTTTATCTTTTTCAGAACTTCTTGACCATTATAAATTGGTATGTTGATATCTAATAAAATGATATCTGGTTTTAAAGCATCTTTGTATTTCCCTTCTTGAAAAAGAAAATCAAGTGCATCAGCACCATTTTTGACTACACTTATCTTAGTCAATAATTTACTTTCTTCAAATGCATCCATTGTAAGAAAAATATCTCCTTCATTGTCTTCTACTAATAAAATATGTGCTTCTTGCATTTCTAATTTTTCTTAATTGTAAAATGAAACGTACTTCCTTTTCCTAATTCTGAGTCTAGCCATACACGACCTCCCCAAGCTTCTATGTGTTTTTTGACAATTGATAAGCCAATGCCAGTTCCACTATATTCATCTTTATTGTGTAGCCTTTGGAAAATCACAAAAATCTTTTCGTAGAATTCTTTTGGTATTCCTATGCCATTGTCTTTTACTGAAAATAACCAATGATCATTTTTTTCCTCAGATGAAATATGAATTTCAGGATTTTCTTCAACTTTTGAATATTTAATAGCATTGTCAATTAAACAATGAAATACTTGAGTAAAAGGAGATTGATGAATTTCTAATGTTGGTAATTTATCATAAGTGATTTTCACCATCTTATCTCGTATAACTTTTTTTCTTAACATTATATAATCTTCAATGATTTTTGAAGTATCGGTTTGTTCTGGGCTTTCCAATGTTCTTCCCGCTCTGGAGTATTCTAAGAGGTCTAAGATGATTTGCTTCATTCTTTTTGCACCATCAGTTGCAAAATGAATGTATTGATTTCCTTTTTCATCCAATAATCCTCCATATTTCCGCTGAAGTTGATTCATGAAACTGGTGATCATCCTTAGTGGTTCTTGTAAATCATGGGATGCTATAAAGGCAAATTGTTCCAATTGCTGATTAATGAACTCTAATTCTTTGATATGCTTTTCAAGCTTTTTGTTGAGATTTAGCAGTTCTATTTTATGATTTTTTTCTTCGGTAATGTCTGTAATGGCACCTACCATCCGCGTTGGTTTTCCTTTTTCGTCTCGAATTATCACGCCTTTGTCAATTACAGTTCTTGTCTCACCTGATCGACTAAGAATTCTATATTCCTGCTGCCAAAATTCTTTTGATGGGTCGGTTAGAGATGCCTCAATGCTTTTTTTAATCAAGGGTAAATCTTCGGGATGAAAGCTGTCTTGCCAAAAGTCTTTTTGATTGAGATTTTGCTTTACTTGATATCCAAATAGCTTTTCGAAACCTTCTCCTCTAAAGAAAATGTCACTTTCTATATCCCAATCCCATATTGCATCTGTTGTTGCTTTGGTAACTTTTTCAAACCTTTCATTGGCTACTAAAATATTCTTTTCTGCTTTTTTACGCTCTGTTATATCCAAGATGATTGCAACAAATCTTTTATTTTCATCTTCTGAGACTAATTGTAAATGGACTTCTACTGGATAAAAGCTTCCATTTTTTCGTTTGTGATTTGATAAAAAGATAATTTTTTCTTTTTCTTTAGTAACTAAAGGATTTAAAAGCTGATTAAATGTAGTTGCAGTAAATTCGGGTTTGAGATCTAGTGGAGTTAGTTCTTTTATTTCCTGTTCTGAAAAACCGAGGTTATTGAGGGCACCTTGGTTGATATAACTGAATTTTAATGTTTCTGCATCAAAGACATAAATTTCATTCAAACTTTTTTCCAGTGTTGTGAGCAAAGTGTTTTTTTCTTGCTCTGCTTTTTTGCGTTTTGTGATATTTACATTAGATCCGAGATAACCAATCAGTTCATTTTTATCATTGAATAGTTTTTTAGCTCTTCCATTGATCCAAGTGATATCTTTATTGCTATTTACAAAGCGATATTCATAATTCCATTCACCATTAGATTCAATGGATTTATACCAATTATTAGTTACATACTCCAAGTCCTCAGGATGTAGCGCGTTAATCCATCCTTTACCTAGAGCGTCTTCTAATTGCATTGCCGCCATTTCAAGCCAAGTTTCATTAGCATATATACAATCTCCATTTATATCAGTTGTATAAATACCAATTGGGGACTGTTGGGTGTATGATTTAAATCTGGCGTCGCTTTCCTCCGCTTTTTTTATTGCACTTCTTAATTCATTTTCAATAATAATACGCTCAGAAATATCTTGAGTAGTTCCTTTGTATGCAATCAGCTTATTGTCTTCATCAAAAACAGGTGCTCCAATTGTATTTACAGTTTTAATTGTTCCGTCTGGACGAAGGAGTTCTATTTCCATCTGATAAGGAATTTTATTTTCAATCGCATGATTAATGACATGGTTAAATCGTTCCCAATCTTTAGGATTAATTAGTTTTTCGTGTTTTTCTAAATCAATTGTTTCAATTTCTGGATCTAATCCCCATATACTGTAAGTCTCTTCAGACCAAAAAGAAACTTGATTAATAAAATCATAATACCAACTCCCTAACTTTGCAAGTTTTTGAGCTTCTTTCATTTTAAACTCGTTATCCTCGGCTAGTTCTTTGCCTTTAATCAATTTTTCTTCTAGTAATTTAGACTCTGTTATATCGTGTTCAATGGCTATCCAATGGGTGTAGCTGCCATTTTCATCAGCTACAGGAGATATTGAGAAGTTGATCCAAAATTCTTCGCCATTCTTTTTATAGTTGATTGTTGTGATTTCACATGACTCCCAATTTCTTATGGCATTACTTAACCTTTTTAGTTCACCTTGATCAGATTTTGGACCTTGAAGGATTCTGGGAGTTTTACCAATTACTTCTTCAGGTTGATACCCTGTCATTTTGCTAAAAGCTTCATTAACATAGATAATCTTAGGACCAGGTACATCAAATGGCTCTGCTTCTGTTATTAAAATTGCATCATGGGTATTGGTGACGACACTTTCAAGTAATTTTAACCTATGTATTTGTTTTTCTTTTTCTGTAATATCCTGACAAATTACAGTAATACAGTCTCTTCCATTGAAAGGAATTTTATGCCCATTGATTTCAACTTGGATTTTTTCACCATTCTTTTTCAGGTGGGTAAATACTCCAAAATAGACATTAGTTTGATCAGAATCGATATTTTTATGTGCGGTGATTAGTTTTGGTAAACAAGATTCGGTGTGTAAATCTGTGATTTTCAAAGATAAAAACTCTTCTTTTGTAAAACCATAGTGATTCAATGCAGCCTGATTGACTTCTAAGATTTGGTATGTATCTATTTCATAAAACCACTTTGGAAGTGGACTATGAAAAAAGAGTGTGCTGTAATCAAAATTTGAATTTATCATGCATTTATGAAAGATTTCCGAGTTAATCTAATGATTTTAAATCTAGTGAAAAAAGATTTAATTTAGATAAAAAGTACAGGTTGTTTTCTTTTAAAATACCAGATATGGTTATTGATTAATTCGGACATCATCCCAAATTGTGTGAACACTCGCCTTGATACTGACAAGCAGATCTTTCACTAGCAATCTTAGTGATAAATGTCAATTTTTAACTGCTTTTATGAGTGTTAGTAGTATTTAAAGGATTTTTATTTGACCCTTTAACATTAGAACTTGACTACTTAACATTCGAACTTGGCGGATTGAATTGCTTTTTTGCTTAGGGAAAAGTTTCTTGATCATAAAAAAGTTATGGGTTTTATTGTCAGGATTCCTTTGGTAGATTTTAATATAGAAAATGAGAAAGAGGTAGAAGAGAAATTTGACTGGATCAAGGAAGCTATCAAGCATAGCTCTATTTCATTATACAAAGTAGTAAAAGACCAAACTTTTGCTGCTTTGGATGATAAGATAAAGTTGAAAGTTTATAAATATTTAAAAAGAGGGAAGTTCAGGGCTGTTCCTTTTGGATGTTGGTCAGGAGTAGGAGTAGGTAATTGGGGAGAGAAGCATCGAGTTTCAATACAGCGAGTTGAGCAAATTTCAACTAATTCGAAAAATAGTAGGTGGCAGGTATGGCTTGAAGAGGATAGGAGTAAGTTCTGTACTTTTCGTATTAATCCTACCTTACAAATTGTAGGGGATTGGTTAGTTTACTTTTCTTTTGAAACAAAAGGAAATAATGAGGATGGTCAATGGGAGTGGATTAAGGTTAAGCTTGATACTGAGTTGCATAAAATATTAAAGTCATTTAATTGGAAGATAGCGCTGTCCTTAACCGATTTTCAGCGTCTTGGGTTGAATATGGATCAGGAAGATGCTCGTATCATGTGGGAGGAGCTGATCAATTCGGGTATATTATTTCCTGATGAAGCGATACCTTCTTTAGCGATTAAAGTTGAGAATTTTTCAAAAGGATTTGAAAGTAATGTTAAAGGAGAGTTTGTTTTAGATTCTCAAGTTAAAGAACAGCTTGAAAGCGCTTCAAAAGAAATCGGAGCTCTTTTGGAGATGAAAAAATCAAGAGTTTTAAGAAAGCTCAAAAGGAAACTTCAAATGAGGTTTGACGATAGATTTGTTTCTTTAGAAAGGTTACTGGAACCCTCTTTTGGTATTTGGGAGATTTTTGAGATGACTGATTTAGATGTTGTAGAAAATGAAAACGGTGATTCACTCTTGGCTAATTTAATGCATAGGAGCTTTGATGGAGTTGAAGAAATAGATGTATCAGCGTTTCAAAATACTACAGCTTCTGAGATCAAGATCAATGCATGTGATTACCTTTTTAGAATAAAAGATGACGGTCGAATTGTCCTTGATAACCTATTGATCAATCAAAAGGGGAAGTTGAGTGGAAGGTTTAATTTTATTAAAGCGGTATCAAAAGTTGACAAAGAAACAGAAATACAAGATGAAACTGAAGCTGAAGTCTTGCTTTGTGAATCAAGAAATTTGCATCAAGTTTATACTGGAGAAAGGATATTTTCACGATATATTGTACTCGATGGATTAGGGAAGCGAACTGATGAAGATTTCCTATTGAGTGATATTTTTATTGGGGTAGGCGATGGTGAGATCTTATTAGTCAATAAACTAGGTGGGCAGATAAAGCCAAAGTTTTGCACTCCCGTTTCTT
The DNA here is from genome assembly GCF_014637795.1 of Belliella aquatica. Lineage (GTDB taxonomy): Bacteria > Bacteroidota > Bacteroidia > Cytophagales > Cyclobacteriaceae > Belliella > Belliella aquatica. Next base: position 11,423 of record NZ_BMFD01000030.1, read on the forward strand.
ACAGTAAAATGAGTCATCCAATTGCTAAGATATTATGGCATTTTTCAGAGATCAGAAATCCCAAGTTGACAATCTATCAAAATCCTGAATTTTTGAGGCTGAGATATACTCCAAGGATTACTTGGAACAATTTGATTTTGATGCCTAGAAAGTGGTATTTTCAAGGAGTTATATTAGAAGGAATTCCTTCTATTAAATTGTTCATCATTGAAAATCAGCTACCAGATGTTTTTTTGATAGGTGAGTCAGATGCAGAGTTGGTAATAGATACTAGGCAATCGATGGATCTTTTGATTTTTATGGATGAGGTGAATAATTTGGAAACATTTTTTATTTATGAATATCTGAATACTGGCATTAGTAATCAAAGTGGACAATTGACTTATCCTCAGTTTCATTACAGTTTTAATGCAAGTAAAATGTATGAAACAAAAAAGATTGGTTTTATCAATAAGGTATACCAAGAGAATAAAGCCTGGATAGCTCTTCATATTTCTGTTGATGAAACTCTTATCAATTCAGTGTTAAAGGAGATATTTGATCAAATCAAGTTATGGAATATGAGGTGGTATTTTCTCATTTATGATGCTGAATTAACTGAAATTAGGCTTCGTGTATGTGTTGAGGAAGAAGAAGCTTCCATTGAAAAGGTAAAGCAGCTGAGCTCAGAATTGATTTTATTAATGGGAGTGAAGCGTATTGAAAAGATGCCATATTTCCCTGAATATGATAAGTTTGGAGTCAAGGGAATGCAACAAAGTGAGCATATATTTTATTTGGAGAGTGCATATGTTAGAAAATATGTCAGGCAAGAAGAATTTAGTCTATCAGAATATGTGATAAGTATAGGATCGATATGGTCAGAACTCATTGTTGAAATATGTTTGGAAGAATTCCTTCAGTTTTATAAGCTGAAATATTCAGGTTTAGATTTAGCACGAAAGAAAGTCTTGCAAAGAGACTTTCAAGAACATAAAAAGACAAATGAATTAATTGGAGGGAGTGTTAAATTAATTCATTCTTTATTCAGCTTACTTGAAAAGCATCCTTTTGATGCGGGAAATGAGAAATTATCTATGATTCTAAATCATATACATCTGTTTTGTAATCGTATGCAAATTTTTGGTGAACAGGAAGACGCTGTATTTTATTTTATTTACAGAGTTTTGCTTCCTAGGAAGTTAAATAATTCACTCCTAAATGATGGGCCTATCGGAATTTCAACATCTTCTTCAAGAAGTACTTTTGCATAATCACATTTTAATATCTTTTGAGTGTTTATGATGTAAGATTTGTGAATTTGTATGAGGTAGGGGTTATGGAATGTTTTTATTATTTCGACTAGGGTTATTCTAATGAGTGTTTTTTTGTTTTGGGAATTTTTAATAAAATTGATTTCTGCAAAATCTTTCCCACCCTTTACAAATAATATATCAAGGGGATTGATTGCAATTAAAGTTAATGGGTTAGCGTACTTGATAAAGTAAAGATCAGGTGTTTTTGGGCTAGTATTTATGGATGGATTTAAGGACTTTAGAGATTTAAATTTCTCAAGAATATCAGTGATTCCTTTTCTAGTTAATGGTTTGTGAATAAATCCGACTATGTCCATATTGATGCACATGTGGGCCGACTCCCAAACACCCGATGTAATAGCAACTGCAATATTATGTTCGATCATTTGTTGGGCAACCCAAATGCCGTTAGTGGTTGGCATATGAATGTCTGTAATCATGAGATCTACGTTTTCTGAGATGGCCTTTTCCATAGCTTGAACTGGATTATCTAAGAGAAATGAAACTGAAAATTCAGAATCAGATTTAATGTAATGCTCCATTAATTCAAGAGCCTTAGGCTCATCATCTAATACACCTATACTAAACCTTTTGTCCATAATTTATTTGAAGAGAAAGCCTGAAATTGTTGCCAGCTATTGCATAATTCAATAGATGTCTGTTTGGGTAATAGCACTGAAGAATATATTCAACTGCTTGTATTCCAGATTTTGATGAAAATCTAATATGCTCGGGTGATAGTATTTTATTGTTGATATGTAGGTTTAATTCTGGAATGCCATTTACTTTAATAATTTTGATATTGATCAAGGCTGGATTTTCTGGATCATGGATCTCTGCATGTTTAAAGACGTTTTCTATTAAAGTGAGTAAGGTCATTTTTGGGATTTTCAATTTGTTGGCAATTTCATAAGGATCTAGGATAGTGAAATCAACATAAAACCTTTCACTATACCTTTTTTTTTGAAAAGCAATGAGTTTTTGAATACATAATATTTCTTTAAAGAGTGATATTTTTCTTTTGGATGTATTTGAAAAACAATAAGAAAGGATCTCAGTAAATTCTTCAAGTGATTCATTTACATTTTTGTTTCCTGTGATAAAGTCAGCGTTAATTACATTCAGGCCATTGGCAATAAAGTGAGGGTTGATGATTATTTGGTATTGAGTGAGCTCTGCTTGTCTAGCTTGGAGAAGGATATTATATTTTTCTTTAAGTTTTTTAAAAGAGATCAAAATGAAGCAAACTAGTGATGCCAAAATGGTAAAGTGAAAACCTCTAATCACCTCAATCACAAAAAATTTTGAAAATGGAGAGTCAAGTTCAAAGATGTATAGCGAAAGGTGCCATTTTAAATTTATGACAATAAGAAGGAAGATGATGAATTTAAAAATTGTTGCTAGGTTATTTTTTAAAGGGATACTGTTTGGAAGTACGAAAAACAAGATTCCGTAGAAGAACATCAAGACAAATGCAAAGTTGAATAAAGCAGGAATTATGTTGACTTCAGATGGGTCAATTAAAAGTGAGCTTAGGTAATCGATTGTAAAGTAGATTAACCAGAAGAGTATATTATTTAGTGGGCTAAGGAATTTGGACCTTGCAACATCTTCATTCAACCACTTAACATTCAAGTTGGACGATTTCATTTTTACAGGCTGTTTAGAGTTTTTAGATTTCCGAAAACAATAATTATATGAAACAACAAGAAAATCATTCCTTACCTCGGATCAAGAAAGAGGTACTCAGACCTGGTCAAGAGCAATTGACCAGATCAAAAAGCAAAGGCAGAAGAAGATTTACGGGAAGTATAGTCCGAGTCTGCCTAGACGAAAAGGGTCTTTACTAAATAGTAAAGACTTGAGATTCAGTTAGGGTTGATGGAGAAGATCAACTCTAAAAATTTTCTGAGATTACATTTATTAAAAACGACAGATGTTGTAAAGAAACCGGATTTTTATCCGGAGGGTTAGTTAGAGCCCAAAACACGGGTGCAGTCTTTTTGGCTGCACCTTTTGTTATGTGAGGTATTTTTTGAGCACGTCCAGTGGAATTCCATGAAAGGAAGCATATTCTTCAACTGTCACCATTTGATGCTCAGGTTTATTGAAAAATACCTTAACTTTTTTCAAGATGGAATAAGCGTAAGTTTTACTTCTTCCTGAAATTGTCATAATGTCCTTTGCATAGATAAAACATCTGTCTTTTTGAGGCATTTTGTTTTAAGATGAATGAAACATAAAATTATTTAGGAGTTGATGTACAGCAAAAAAGACGACTCCTATTGTGCAAACTCAATATCTGAAGATGTATTCTTTTAAAGTGATGTTTAGGGTAATAAAATCAGTTGCTGCAAAGTTTTTAATAGTTGCTCAATGTCAATTAATGCTGCAATTTTTTAAAACTTGATGATTTTATATTGTAAACATCTTGAATTCTAATTCAAAATATGAGTTAAAAAACCTTCCTCAAATTTTGGAAAGTACCGTTCATAATTATGACTTCTATACATGAATTATGGATCCCTGTGTATGAAAGTATTGATTATGAGTATAATATGCAAATTTTATAGTTATAAAATTCTATTTTTTAATGAAAACTACCTACTTGTAGGTAGTTTTTTATTTGATTATTATAATTTTTTGTGGCGGTGGTTTGGTTTTCGTGAGTTAATTGGTTAATTACTTGACTGGTTAAATAGAGGAATAGTTAATTGGGTTAATGGTTAATTGGTTGATTCGGGAATTTAGTAAACTGGTGATTGGGGTATTGAGTAAGGTTGAAGGTTTATGGTTTAAAGTATGTTAAAACATTATTAAATTATCAGTTAAATTAGATGAATTTTTGATCTTTAGAATAGTGAGAGAAAGTGTATTAAGGTCAATTTTAATATTCAACCCTATGGGGTCGTGGACTTATTTTCTCCTTATTTGTTCCCCAGGTTGCAACCTGGGGTTAATCATAGTTAAACCCCTTTGGGGTTGTTTATCCAATTTTTAATTTCCTGCAACCTATGTATAGAAATGTAAATGCAAAATGCTTTTAACTTTTTACTCTTGGTAGAGTGATTCCAAAAACAGATTCCTAAGAAATCTTCGTGATATGTTTACTTGATTCGTCTGAATTCTTTAAATAGATTTTTTGAATTTTGATGTTTTACTTTTTATGTAATATCTATTTAAAGGAGTTTAAGAAGGTCTTCAGGGAGGGTGAAGACCTTCTTGGTAAGCTATTAATTTGGTTTTGTGGGTTCTTTTTTCTTTGTTTTGGGAACCGTGGTTTTATCTTCTGAGGTAGCCTGTGCGATGACAGACAGTGAAGAACCGACTGCTAGTGCATATCCTGCGGCAGTAACAATTAATTCTGGGATGATATCCGGTACAGCTAAAATAGCTCCTGCGATTGTTACCAGAATAAGCCCTATGTTTCTTATTTTTTGAAACAGGGGTGGGGTTGGTGCATTCCAACCTTTGTTGATTTCTTTTAATGTCTCCATAGTATAGTTAATTAGTTAATATGATTATCCGCAATGACACTAGAAATAAATTAAACATATAGTAGAATGGATAATCGTCATCGGTCAACCGTCGTCCGTCAACTGTTGATGAAAATGAATTAAATACATTTTTTAAAGTATCTACTAGTAAAAAGCGGATAGATATTTATTTAAGTTAAGTCCCAATTGAATTTAGGAGCTTTAACTTTTTGTTGCGAAAGCTTTTTTAAGCCACCTTTTGATGAACTGCTGTTCAATTCTAAGTTTGGTACAGAGTTCACCAAGTTTACTTTGCTGAGTCTTCATCAGTCTTATATCCTGAATTAGGAGGTGGAGGAAGTAGGCGATGATGGAGAGGAGGAGTGAAACCACTCCTCCAATGATTGCCTGATAACTTAATCCATCCATGACATTTCGTATTGTGCCAAGTTGAGTGCGCTATCTGGTAAGCTTCTTACCTCTAGTAGTACTTCCTCATTTTGGTCCATTACTGAATACACCATCTCCTTGAATTTCTCAAAAGCAAGTCTTGATTGTGATCCTTTGCCTTCCCCTTTCAGTTTGGAGACAGGGACGATATATCCTGGAGCTTCTTTCTGAACGTTGTTGGAAGGGATGATTTTCATTTCACCTCTTCCTGGTACTTCCAGCGTAAGAATATGGAGTTGCAGGGATTCGTCATACTGTTTTCTGAGCGGGTAGATTCCTTCAGGAATGCATGAATCAGGTTCATTTCTGTTCCAAGGCCTCTCTATCATGTATCCGAGTTTAAATCCGTCCACTTTGATGGTACCATTTGTACCGTGAGGCCAATAATCACGTTCTAGTAGGAAAATCATACTTGCTCTACTAAGAAGATTTTGGAAGAATTATGAACCTTGTTGTTCAAGTCATAGAGATTTCCGTTGACCTCTTGGAGGTACTCAATGCCCATCGCATACACCTGTGTTGTATCAGGAATGACGAGTTTAGGAATAGAGAATGAGAAACCTGAAGTCACTTGGCTCGTGATCTCCACCTCTGGGCTAGCTACATAGGTAGATTCCACTGTGTTTGCTTCTGCATTGATGGCAGCAGCTGAGAAGAAGAATCTAAAATGTGTTGCTCCCGTAGGTCTAGAAACTTTAACTGCTGGAACGAAATCTTCGAAATCAGCAGTAATATCACTAGCACCATTTTGAATGGTGTATCGTGCATAAACGGTTGTGTTCCAGCCTGCATTGATATTGAACTGAAAGCCTTCTATTAGGGACATATCTCCAAGATTGAACTGGCGCATCCCTCTGTCGCTTACCAGGTCAGACTTGATGATGGACATTGCCATCGCATAAAGTCTGTTGTGGGTTCTGAGGTCTTTTGCTCTTAGGGTAATTTCCCTAAAGGCACCTTTGAGCAACTGTGCAGCTGCTGCGGCTCTTGCGAATTCAGCGAGGTTTTCCCTAGTCCTTTGGAAAGCCGGGGAATTCAAGATTTTGTCTCTGCTGACGCCGCCTTTTTGACGTGCGAAGGAACCATTTGCTCCTTTGTAGAAGGTCACATCACCGATTGTGCCTTCTAGTTTGATAAAACTGGTCTGTCTTGCCATTTCTTATATGGTTTAAAGTGAAACATGACCAAATTTGGAACTAAAAAAGATCCCGTCACAACGAAAGTGTACTATGAGGAAATAAAGGAAACTTAGGAAAATGTGGACTGGGTGATTGGGGATTGGTTGAGTTAGTTAATTGAGTGATTAGAAGGAAGGATGAAGGATGAGGGATGAAGGAGGAAAAAAAGGGAAAAGGGAAAAGGGAAAAGGGGAAAGGTGAAAGATAGGATGAAGGGTGAAGGAAGAAGGAAGAAGGAGGAGTGTCATTCCCTGAAATAGGTTGACCGTTTTTAACCCTTAAATTAGATGTTAAAGACTGGAAAAAGGATTAATTCCCAAAGGAGATTTTCTGAAGAGTTTAAACG
>NZ_BMFD01000031.1:0-4042 GCF_014637795.1 Belliella aquatica
GTTTTTGAAGTTGGAGATAGCTTCGCATACGGATTCAAGACAGACTTTACTTTATAATGACAGGTTGAGCAAGAACAGGTCTATGGCCGTATTCTTCCACCTCAGGAACAAGGGGATCGCTGGATCCAGGATGGGTGTCAGCTGGTACAGTGAGACCAAATTGGTCACCTCTTGTCCTGATGGGGTTGACTGTACTGAGGAGCAGCATCAGCAGAATAGAAGGTCAGTATTGAAGTTGAAGGTAGATAGGTCAGATGTAGATAAGCTTCCTGCTGCATGGAAGGTAGGAAAGTTGAATTTTGCAGACCTACTGAAATAAATGTATGAAGGAATAGCGGAGTTTTAGTTTGTGGCTTACATATAAACTAGTTGTTAGTTAAAAAAAAGATTATCAGAATCATGTTGAATATGTAGATAGTCTTAAACACTATCAGACAGGCTCTTTCCTTAGAAAGGGTTTGTCTTTATAAAAAAACGCTTTCTAGTATACAAATGTCCATTATATACTTGTTTTAGTTATTCCCAAAAAATGATATTCATTCCTAAATTTTACCACAGCCATCCATTACAGCTTGAAATTAGCAGCTTGCATGGATTTTTTTTTGACATAATGTGGATCTTTTTGATGAAGATAAAGACTAAGACAAAAAGGTGTTTAAAAACTATTAAAAGCACTTTTTTAATGGTTTGAATGCCTGATGACAGCTGCCCGATTCACTTATTCCATTACTGCTTTTTCTTCCCTTTCATTTTTTAGGAATACATGTCATTTTTCCGAAATCAATCTACTGGTTCTTTTGGCTAATATTGTGACTTTGCTAATTTATCTTAAATATATTACGAATGAATTTACTGATTTCAATCCTTTCGCTATTTACATATGTTCAAGAATACCCTTTCGAGTTAGATTCATTAAAAAATAACGATGATAATCACGAAATAACTATCAAACCTAAGATCCTTCATGCTGAACCCTTATACATTGATTTGATAAGGGATCTTGGAGCCAGAAAAGGTGAGCAAGAATGGAATGTTGGCTGGGGCATGTTTGATAGAAGGAATTATGATAAGCATGAAGCACTTATAGAATACGAATGGGCACCAATTGACCGCCTTGGTTTTGAGGTGGAATTACCTTTTTCTTTTTACAGCAAAAATGGATCTCACGATGATAATAGACCATCTAATAGAGTCGAGTCTATTAAGCTAGCTACTCAATGGTCTTTTTTAGTAGCTCCAAAGATTGGTACTACTTTAGCTTTAGGCTATATACATGAATTTGAATTTGTGGATATTAAGAATATTCAATGGTCAAATCTTTTCAAAGGAAATGTGTATAATCCTTTTTTTGTTGCGGCCAAAAATTGGGGGAATCGTTACCACACCTTGCTTTACACTGGACCTTCGATAGGAAAGGAATTTGGTAAAAGATCTCATATTTCTTATCAAATCAATTCCAGTATACATTACATGCTGCTCGGTAGTCGTAATTTCATTGGAGTTGAAGTCAATCAAGTGATAGATCATGGACGTATAACTTCAGTCCTGAGACCGCAGATGAGATTGGATATTTCAGATCAGTTGATGGTCGGCATAGTCACTGGCGTGCCTCTCCAAAGAATGGATGAAGGTCTGAGTACTTTTTTGAGAATTGTTTATGAACCAAGTCACAAATATTAACTAAAATACTCTTACTAAGTTTTGTATATAAATCAAAGGATGGATCATGGTAACAAAGAAGTCTTCGCACAGATAAATTTTATTTTATAAATCGCTTTTATTTTTTTGTGATTGTCTACTTTTTTTACCAGTAGAATATTTACAATAGCATAAACCAACGATTTTAAGCCAATATCAATGAATAACTTGTTTGCGGAGTAGATCCAAGATCAATTAATATCGGAAGCTAGGTAAATTGGATTTTTGTATTGTTAATGAAAAATTTCCTCATAAGCATAAATTTTTACATGATTATCCGCTACTTTGCCAGTAATCTCAAGTTCTTGTATTAATGTTTGCATTGGATCAATATCCACAAATATTTAATATCAATTAGTATCGAAATCAATCAAAAAGCAGAAATATATCATACTACTGGCATCATTCCGTATATACATAACTTTTTATTAGTATCCGCTTTCTTGCATAAAGCCAAACAATTGATTCTTGAATTTACGATTTCAATTTCCGCTAACTGCCTCATGGCTAACGAGGTGTGGCCTACCGTATGTTGACGAGTTTTCTTAAATTCTAATGCTTCTTCTTACCAAACGTGCATCATTGCGGACACCTATAATTTTTTTGAGCTGATCTCAATTTTCAATCGGATAAACAGTAATTTTATGCTGTTTCTATTCCCAGAAAATGATATTTATTCCTAAATTCTACCATCGCCATCCATTACAACTTGAAATTAGCAGCTTGCATGGATTTTTTTTGGCCTAGTGTTGATCTTTTTGACAAAGATAAGTTGCTAAGACAAAAAGGTCTTTAAAACCTATTAAAAGCACTTTTTTATTGGTTTGAATGCCTGATGACAGATGTTCAATTCAATTATCCCTTTGCTACTTTTTCTTACCCTTCATTTTTTAGGAATACATGTTATTTTTCAGGAAAAACTTTTCTTCCATCCGGTTCTAGTTTTATGCTCGCTTAAAATGACTTTGATTCGTTGGTCTCTTTTCTGAATCGAAGAGATGCTGTTCATTCATTATAAACTTAAAAAATAAAGCATGATTAAAACTTTACTCAGCGGGCATGTAGCTACTATAATGATCAGTCTGTGTTTTTTCATGAGTTCCCAATTGTTATTTGGGAATTCCGATGCTGTTTTTGATATACCTACAGTCGGTTCACATGGATGTAATTCTGATTTTATTAATCAGCCAAAGCTTATTCAACAAGAACTGATCCTGAGCTACAAGGATTCCTTTTATTTTGAACTAGACGAGCAGATGACTTGGAAAGTTTTTACTGTAGGAGGTGACCTTTATAAAAAAGGAAAAGGAAGTATAGCTGGCTTAGTATTTTCCAATGTTGGTGAATATATCATCGATTTGCGACAACCTATAAAATTTGGACAAAGAAGAGCTAATGGTGTATCAGGTTTTAATCACTCCCAATGCAACCACAGCCCATTTCCTGAGGAGATCAACTTGAAAGTATTGCCTAATTATTTCCTTTATGACTTTGAAAGCATTGAATTTAGTCGCCCTATTGTTGCTGGAAATTGGGATGGAGAAGTCATTTCCGTATTTGCTGATTTTGAAAGCCGCTCTGGTCAAAACCTTCCTTTAGAAAATCTTGAAATCATTGCCTTTGGTGTTGGAGCAACTCTGAAAGGTAAGCTCATATCCTTTGGAAATCATACCCAATCTGGTAGAGTAAAGCTTCAATTTTTACTCCAAGGGGAATTAATGAAAGGTACTTATATCCAATTGAATTTCGTGGATGTGAATGGAATTATTCAGCCCTATTCACTTTTAGAAAAAATTAAATAGTTAAAACAAATGCAAATAAATTTCCCCAAGTATAAAATGAATCACTTGCTTAAAAAATTAACAGTTTTCTTGGTCTTAATTTTAGGGTTTCAAACGTTAAATGCGTTTACTTTGAAACTCGATGCAAATTGGCTACAACTTATTTATCATCAGGTTTCTAACTCTGTTACAGAGTTTATTTATACTCCTGAAGAAAATAAATCCATATCAACTCCTATTGCCTGTGCAAACTATGGCACAGGTCTCGATGATGATTTCGATTGCGATGGTGTGATCAATAGGTTTGACATTGATGATGACAATGATGGGATATTGGATGCAGTGGAATCTCCCAATTGTTTCCAAAGTGCCAACGACTGGAATACCACAGATAAATCATTTTTTGCTACTGTCAGCTCTGATTTAATGACCACTACGGCCAATTCAAATTTTGGTGCACTCACTGATAATTTGGGATTGACCAATGGGGCGGTCCAGTTCTCGACTTCTCCGGCTCAGAATCAATTGAACCAAGAATTATTTAAAGTGACCCTGAGCAGACC
>NZ_BMFD01000031.1:4052-6668 GCF_014637795.1 Belliella aquatica
GAGTTCTACTCAAATCTTTGCAACTACAGCATCGAGTTTAATGGTTCAGGGGTCGAATGATGATGTGAATTGGACCAATCTATTGCCAGCTGCAATACCTTCACCAGGAAATGCCACTAATGTTACTGCAAATGGTGCTGTTTCTTTAACCAATTCAAATAAATTTCAAATTTCAACCAATGTTGGAGCATACAAATATTACAGGATTTTTGGATTAGTTTCAGCCAATATTTTAGGAGGAATAGCCTCAGAGTTTTATTTTGATGTCAACAATCAAACGTATCAGGCTTCTTTATATCCAAAAGCGGTCTGCACGGATGATGCGGATGGTGATGGTCTATTTAATCACTTGGACCTAGATTCTGACGGTGACGGCTGTAGTGATGCCTTGGAAGGGGGAGCTACGACATCTCAAGTGGCCAATTTCCAATTTACCGGGCCTTTTGGCGCCAATGGTTTGGACAACTCCCTAGAAACTACCGTGGATAGTGGGATTATCAATTATACCCTTACTTACAATCCTTTTTCTAGCAGTCGTAATCTCGCAATTTGCCTTGATACAGATGGAGACGGTATTTTAGATAGTGATGACATTGATGATGACAATGATGGGATATTGGATGCAGTGGAATCTCCCAATTGCTTCCAAAGTGCCAACGACTGGAATACCACAGACAAATCATTTTTTGCTACTGTCAGCTCTGATTTAATGACCACTACGGCCAATTCAAATTTTGGTGCTCTTACTGATAATTTGGGATTGACCAATGCGGCGGTCCAGTTCTCGACTTCTCCGGCTCAGAATCAATTGAACCAAGAATTATTTAAAGTGACCCTGAGCAGACCTACACAATTGGATGCCATCTATATTCAAAAAACAAGTTCTACTCAAATCTTTGCAAACACAGCATCAAGTTTAATGGTTCAGGGGTCGAATGATGATGTGAATTGGACCAATCTATTGCCGGCTGCAATACCTTCACCAGGAAATGCTACTAATGTTACTGCAAATGGTGCTGTTTCTTTAACCAATTCAAATAAATTTCAAATTTCAACCAATGTTGGAGCATACAAATATTACAGGATTTATGGATTAGTTTCAGCCAATATTTTAGGAGGAATAGCCTCAGAGTTTTATTTTGATGTCAACGATCAAACGTATCAGGCTTCTTTATATCCAAAAGTGGTCTGCACAGATGATGCGGATGGTGATGGTCTTTTTAATCACTTGGACCTGGATTCTGATGGTGACGGTATTCCGGATTCGGTGGAAGCTGGACCAGACCCTGCGAACCCAATAGATACGGATAATGACGGCACGCCGGATTTTTTAGACTTAGACTCTGATGGCGATAGTATTCTGGATTCGGTGGAAGCTGGACCAGACCCTGCGAACCCAATAGATACAGATGGTGATGGTATACCTGACTACCTAGACTTGGATTCAGATAACGATGGGATTTCGGATAAAGTTGAGTCTTGTAATCTCATGGTCGGCCTGTCAGCAGATGGATCCTTTGAAAACTCTGCAGGAGTTGCTTCTTCAGATGCGTTCAATTCAAATGTTACGAGTAGTGGATGGATAGATGGAGTAGGTACGGCTGATTCTTGGAATTCACCAATGCCAACCACAGGATCTGGTGTTTGGGGGGGTATGGCAGATGGAACACCTTCCTCCCCAAATGGCGGTGTATTTGCAGCGGGATGGGCTCGTGGTCCTAGCGCGAATCAGACAGGTGAGTCATTTTACACAATAGTTACGGGCTTAACTGTTGGCCAAAATTATACGCTAAAATTTTTCCAAACCAATGCAGGTATTCAAGGAAGCTCACCTATAGGTGGGCTAGCAAATTGGAAAATAGTGTTTGGGAATGAAACTAAATATTCTATGGAAAGGCCCTATCAAGGGGAGGGAAACCAAACATGGAACGAAGAAACGATCGAATTCACTGCATCCGATACTTCTCAAAGGTTGGAATTTCTAGTAAATACAGCAAGTGATGGTACACTGTCATCTACAATCTACGATCTAATGGCCATTGATGGAATCGCTTTATTTATTGGTGGGATCAATTATACATGTGTGCTTGATACAGATGGTGATGGTATTCCAAACTACCTCGACCTCGACTCAGATGGAGATGGCTGTAGTGATGCCTTGGAAGGGGGAGCTACGACATCTCAAGCCGCCAATTTCCAGTTTACCGGACCTTTTGGGGACAATGGTCTAGACAACTCCCTAGAAACTGCCGTGGATAGTGGGATCATCAATTATATCCTTACTTACAGCCCTTTTGCTACTAGTCCTTATTTCGCAATTTGCGCTGATACAGATGGAGATGGTATCTCTGATATAGACGATTTAGACGATGACAATGATGGGATATTGGATGCAGTGGAATCTCCCAATTGTTTCCAAAGTGCCAACGACTGGAATACCACAGACAAATCATTTTTTGCTATTGTTAGCTCTGATTTAATGACCACTACGGCCAATTCAAATTTTGGCGCTCTCACTGATAATTTGGGATTGACCAATGGGGCGGTCCAGTTCTCGACTTCTCCGGCTCAGAATCAATTGAACCAAGAATTATTTAAAGTGACCCTGAGCAGACC
>NZ_BMFD01000031.1:6678-17785 GCF_014637795.1 Belliella aquatica
TTATATTCAAAAAACGAGTTCAACTCAAATATTTGCAACTACAGCATCGAGTTTAATGGTTCAGGGGTCGAATGATGATGTCAATTGGAGCAATCTATTGCCGGCTGCAATACCTTCACCAGGAAATGCCACTAATGTTACTGCAAATGGTGCTGTTTCTTTAACCAATTCAAATAAATTTCAAATTTCAACCAATGTTGGAGCATACAAATATTACAGGATTTTTGGATTAGTTTCAGCCAATATTTTAGGAGGAATAGCCTCAGAGTTTTATTTTGATGTCAACAATCAAACGTATCAGGCTTCTTATTATCTAAAGCCAGTCTGTACTGATGATGCGGATGGTGATGGTCTATTTAATCACTTGGACCTGGATTCAGATGATGATGGCTGTAGTGATGCCTTGGAAGGGGGAGCTACGACGTCTCAAGTTGCCAATTTCCAATTTACCGGGCCTTTTGGTGCAAATGGTCTTGACAACTCCCTAGAAACTGCCGTAGATTCTGGAGTGCCTTCGTTCAATTATACCTATAGTTTTGCTAGAGACCCCAAGATCAAAGCATGTGTGGATACGGATGGAGATGGTATTCCCGATATATATGACCTAGATGATGATAACGATGGGATTTTGGATTTTGTGGAGTGTGAAACTGCAGAAACGATTTTCCCAGATAATTGGGTTTTTAAAGGGGCTTCTACCTATCTGACAGAAACTGACGAATACCGTTTAACTGAAGCAGTTGGTTCTCAAATTGGTGCCATTTGGAATAAAAATTATATTAATCTCAACAAAGATTTTAAAGCCAATTTCCAATTATTTCTTGGAGATGATGATGGTGGTGCTGATGGAATTTCATTTGTGATCCAAAATTTGGGTAATGATACTCCTCCAACTTCTGGTGGTGGCTTGGGCTATTCTGGAATGACTAATTCTTTAGCTGTAGAATTTGACACCTATTTTAATAGTTCTTTCGGGGATGTTGTAGATGACCATGTTGCTATTCATTACAACTCTACTTCGGGTAAAGTTGCAGGAGCAGTTTCATTGGGTCAAATTGAAGATGGATCGTATCACGATGTAGGCATTGATTGGAATGCAAGCACCAAAACATTTAAAATCTATTTTGATGGCGACTTGAAATTGACCCACACTGATGATGTGGTTAAAAATTTATTTAATGGTGAAAACAAGTTGACTTTTGGATTCACGGCTTCAACAGGATCTAGAACAAATCTTCAAAAATTCAAGGATTTTAGACTAGATGTGCCTTGTGATACAGATGGGGATGGTATTCGCAATGACTTGGATTTAGACTCAGATGCCGATGGTTGTCCAGACGCACTTGAAGCAAATGTTGTAGGTACTTTAAATACAGGCGCCATTACCAATAAAGTAAATGGTGTCCTGACCACTACCGCCAATGTGGCCAATGCAATTGCTGCCGGAGGATATGGATCAAATGGATTTGCAGATGCCTTAGAAACTGAACCTGAAAGTGGAATATACATTAGTTCTTACACCTATAATTATGCCATTGATGATACAATAAACGCCTGTTTAGATTCAGACGGTGATGGTGTACCAGATGTATTTGATTTAGATGATGACAATGATGGGATTTTGGATACTGAGGAGTGTTTAAAAGTTGAGATGCCTATATCTTGTGCTGATCCTTCGTTTGGTTTCACACAATCTATTGGAAATACTGGTTGTATGACTGTTGAGTCTCCTTCTCCGGATTTGATGACCGTTGGTGGAGGTTATATGTTTCCTGGCATGAGTCCTAGTCCCGATGGTGGTGCATTTTTGTCTAATGTATATCAATTAGGTGTTTGGGATGAATTTTCAAGCGTTACTGTTTTCGATCTCATACCTGGTCAAACCTATGCTGTTGAATTTTGGCAAGCTGCACCAGGAATGTTCTCCAGTGGCAGGAAATCTTGGACATCTGATGGATACTTTGATCTTGTTCACAAGCAATCAAATCAATCCATTGGTACGACTACCGTTTCTACTGGACTATCAACTGTAACTGAGGGTTCACAAATTAAATGGTCGTATGAATCCGTTAAATTTGTTGCTACAAGTTCAACGATGTCATTCTATTTTAAGGCAAGAGCCACGGATTCAGTAGAAGGTGTTAGAATGGCCATGGATGGCTTAAAAATTGTAGGCTACAATTGCTCTTATGATTCTGACGGCGATGGTATTCCTAATTATTTAGATTTAGATTCAGACGGAGATGGCTGTCCAGACGCGATAGAGGCTGGCACTGCTCCAGTTGGTACTACACCTTTCTCAGCAACAAGCTTTTTTGATAACACTACTACAGGCACCAATGGATTCAGAGATGTATTGGAAACTAGTCCAGAATCAGGAGTTTACAAGGGCGTATACACCTATAATTATGCCATTGATGATACAATAAACGCCTGTTTAGATTCAGACGGTGATGGAATTCCAGATGTCTTTGATTTAGATGATGACAATGATGGTATATTAGACAGTATTGAATGTCCAGACCCTACAAATTGTCCAGATACCGATGGTGATGGGATTCCTAATCATTTGGATTTAGATTCAGACGGTGACGGTTGTCCAGATGCTATTGAAGCAGGCACAGCGCCACTCGGCACCAGTGCATTCAATGCTGTAAGTTTCTTTGATCCTAGCACTACAGGCGCCAATGGTTTCAAAGACAGCTTAGAAACCGTAGTAGAAAGCGGTTTGTATAACGGTATTTACTCCTATCAAAATGCTACGTCTGAATTTATAAATGCTTGTTTAGATTCTGATGGGGATGGCATTCCTGATATAGACGATTTAGACGATGACAATGATGGGGTTTTTGATCACATTGAATCTTTTAGTTGTTATGTATGGCCAAGCCAATGGAATACTGCAGACAAACGTTTTTACGCAAAAGTAAGCTCAGATTTATTTCCAGTATCGGGATTTGTTGCTGAAAATTTATTAGATAATAATGCCGCCGTTAATGCCTGGCAGTTTTCAACAACAATTGCACAGGCTCAGTTGGATAGAACCATTTTCCAAGTGTCTTTTGCAAAACCGATTCAGTTGAATACCTGGTACATTTCAAAATCCTCTACGACACAAATCATTGGAGGATCTAGCAGTGTGATGCTTCAAGGTTCAAACGACAATACTACTTGGACCAATTTATGGACTACTGCGGCGAATCCTGCCAATACTGCTAGTGTTACCACTGTTAATGGTAGAGTAGCTCTTTCTAATGTAAATGTATTTACAGTAAATACCAATGCAGCACCTTATCAATTCTACCGCATACAAGGGGTTACGGCGGCTAACATCTCCACTGGTATAGCTAGGGAGTTCTTTTTTGATGTAAATACAGCGGCTTATAATCCATCTTTTTTCCCAATTCCTGCAAATTGCACAGAAGACAAAGATGGGGATGGCATTCCTAATCATTTGGATTTAGACTCCGATGGTGATGGTTGTAGCGATGCTTCAGAAGCAGGAACTGTTACAAACTTTACTGCTACTACTGTGGTTGGGCCTTATGGACCTAACGGTTTTGCAGACAGCATTGAAACCAATGAAGACGGGATTTATACAGGAGACTATACCTATTATTATGCCTTAGACGCTCAAATAAAAGCGTGTACAGATACCGATGGAGATGGTATTCTTGATATTGATGATTTAGATGCCGACAATGATGGGATCTTGGATAGCGATGAGTGTAACATCCCTATGGATCCGTTTGAACAAGTTTTTGAACGCTCAAAAGTGATTTCTTCTGCCTTCCACGGGTCTATATTCAAAGCTGCAGATGGTAAATTTTACATCACTGGAGAAACAGCACGTGCAAATCTTTTACATACTAATAGGCCAATAGAAATTTCGCCAGCGAACGGCTACCCTTACGAAGGTAAAATTTTACACGGTCACGCATTTTATTCAGGAAATTATCTGATTTTAACCACTAAAGGGCTTTATGCTTGGGGAAGAAATAGCACGACAAAATATTACGGCAATAATGCTATTCAAGTTACTGGAAGCTTTAGAAAAATTCCTTTGCCAGAAGGTTTAGATCCTTTGTCGGTAAAATCTTTATCTGTATCTATATCTCCAAGAAGTGGGCTTTTAATGGCAATGCTGTTACGAGATGGCACCATCACAACTTTCAACGTTGGTCCCACAGGTTCTACTAATTCCTTTTTTATGAATGGTGCGGGTTTAACTGCCCATACTGAAAATTATACCAAGGTGTTAACCGCTCCAAATATCCCTTTGACCAATATTACTTATGTGGAGATATCAAGTGAAGCAGCCTTTGCTTTTGATAGGGCCAATAAAAAATTCTACACTTGGGGCTTAATTACTAACTTGGGTAACGGCTCTGCTCCAACTAGACGTAGTTTTGCTACGGAAATGGTTTCACCGCTTCCACCGGGTGTAGATCCGGTTTGGGTGCAAGTGACACCTTCTGTAAATTACTTTGTTTTAGGTTCAGACGGAAGGGTGTACGCAATGGGCGAGGGGGCACTTGGATTAAATGGGCAAGGCAACACTACTACCTTAAATACTTGGGTTACCGTTAAAAATGAAGCGGGTACAGGGCCTTTGACCGATGTGGCGTATCTAAGTGCTCAAAACTCCTTTGGTGGTGTTAATACTGCATCTGTTATCTTAAATTCAGGCAAATTGTTATCCTGGGGTTCAAATGCTTCAGGTATGATTGCTGTAGGTAGTGTTAACGGTTTAAGAACCTTACCGACATTGCCCAATGGAATTCTAGCCACAGACAAAATATGGGTGGTAGAAAACGGAGGACACATTACGCCGGTGATAAAAGACGGATTGATTTGTAATTCCGGTCATAATGCCAATGGGGCTTTTGGAGATGGAACTAGTGGCGATAGATCTTCTTATGCTTGTTTTCCTTTACCGTTTAAGGTTGTAGATTATACCTGTAACCCAGACATCGATGGTGATGGTATTCCTAACTATTTGGACTTAGATTCAGATGGTGATGGTTGTCCTGATGCGATAGAATATTATGGCACAACTGCTGCTGTGGGTACAGATGGAAACGATCAATATGGCAACGGAAATCCGCCACCTTCTAATCCAGACGGGACCGTAACTGCTGCAAGTTATGATGGAGATTATACGAATGCAAGTACTGAAGGAGCTCCAGCAAACATTACCGTACAACCTGCAGATGTAACTGCTATTGTGGGAGATAATAAATCATTTACTGTAGTGGCAACTTCAGATAATGGTTCACTAAGTTATCAGTGGCAAATCAGTACAAACGGGGGTGCTACTTGGACCAACTTAGCTGATGCTGGAATTTACAGTGGCGCATTGACAAACGAGCTTACCCTGACAGGAGTAACTACCAATCTCAATAACTATCGTTACCGCGTTGAAATTTCTAGTGCAACATACATTTGTCCAGTAATTAGTGATGAGGCAATACTTACTTTAGGGGATTTCCCTTTATTGGTAAATGATGTCTTTAATACCGATGAGGATACCCCTGTTTCAGGCTCTGTTTTTGACAATGATACCGCACCAACAGGAACAACTTTATCGCTTACAAGCTTTACTGTTAATGGAGTGACTACCACCGTAGATCCTTCAACAGGAGGTACACTTGTGATACCAAATATGGGAACCTTAACAATGAATGCAAATGGTACATTTACATTCACTCCTGAGCCAGATTATAATGGCGCTATTCCACAGATCACGTATACTGCTCAGGATTCTAATAATGTGGAAGCATCTGCTACATTAAATATAAATGTGGCGCCTGTGAACGATCCACCTATTGCAGATGATGTAATCGTTACAGTACAAGAAGATACACTCCTGATTGGGGATGTACTTTCAAATGACACAGATGTTGATGGAGATATCCTTGTAGTGTCAAGTTTTACCATCAATGGTGTTACTTATAATCCAGGAGATACTGCGTCTATTCCAGGAGTAGGAAACATTGTAGTCAATGCAGATGGGAGCTATACTTTTACGCCAGCGCTTAATTTCAACGGACCAGTACCTGTAGTTTCATACCTTATTAGCGACGGAAATGGAGGTTCAGATACAGCTAATTTGAATATTACTGTAGCAGCTGTAAACGACAATCCTACGCCGGTAAATGATATTTATTCCTTTGTAGCCAATGATTCGGATGGAAATATTTTAACATCATCTGGAAATATTTTAACCAATGATTCAGATGTAGATGGTGATCCGCTTACGGTTACATCTTTCACTATTGGAGGTGTTACCACAACAGTTGACCCAACTTCAGGCGGCACTTATGTAATACCAAATGTGGGGACGATATCGATCGCTGCGAATGGTGATTTGACATTTGTTCCAAGCAATGATGTGAACGGAGATGGAACTCCGGGAGATTTCTTTACCGGTAATGTGCCTACAATCACGTACACCGTGAGTGATGGCAATGGCGGTACTGACACTGCCGGGATCGATATTTTTGTGGATTCTGCAAACATAAATCCTGTAGCTAATGCTGATGCAATTACTATTGATGAGGATGC
Organism: Belliella aquatica; assembly: GCF_014637795.1. Lineage (GTDB taxonomy): Bacteria > Bacteroidota > Bacteroidia > Cytophagales > Cyclobacteriaceae > Belliella > Belliella aquatica. The sequence goes on from NZ_BMFD01000031.1 coordinate 13,246, forward strand.
TGTAGCTTCAGGCAATGTGTTGACCAATGATACAGACCAAGATGATGACGATTTATCGGTAGTTTCCTTTACAATCGGAAATCAAACATATCCAGCGGGAACTACAGCTACTGTTCCTGGTGTAGGAACCGTAGTGATCAATGCGGATGGTACTTTCACATTCACGCCTTTCCAAGATTGGAACGGTACAGTACCGGCCATAGCATACACGATTACAGATGGCGAAGGTGGTCTGAGTACAGCCAATTTACTAATTACGGTAACACCTGTTAATGATACCCCAATAGCTGTAAACGATGATAATATCGTTACCCCAGAAGATATACCTGTGATAGGAAATGTATTGACAAATGACTCTGATCCAGAGGATGCACTTGATGGAGTAGTTTCCTTTACTATTAATGGTGTACTCACACAAGTAGATCCTGTTACTGGAGGAACTTATGATATAGCCGGTGTTGGTACACTTACCATGGCTAAAGATGGGTCATTTACTTTCACACCAGCTGAAAATTATAATGGGCCTGTACCTCCAATTACTTATACCATAGCAGATAATGAAGGCGCTACGGATAGTGCGAGTTTAAATATTGCTGTGTCTCCAATAAACGACAACCCAGTAGCTGTAAATGATCTTGTTTCAACAGATGATCAAACGCCAGTGGGTGGCAATGTATTGGATAATGATACAGATGTTGAAAGTGATGATTTAAGCGTTCTAAGCTTTACCATAAATGGTGTGACTTATCCAGCGGGTAGCTTAGTCAATGTTCCTGGTGTAGGTTCATTTATAATGAATACTGATGGAACCTTTAATTACACACCGCAATCAGGTAATGTGACCGACGTCGTTGTTGGCTATACCATTAGTGATGGTAATGGAGGTACTGCAAGTGCAACACTTACCATTGAGATAGATGCATTGGATACAGATGGAGACGGTATTCCTGATTTTCAAGAAATTTTAGATGGTACAGATCTAAATGATCCTTGTTCTTATGATGCACAGAATCAAGTTTTAGCGAATGTAAGCTCAGCTTGGTTGGCATTGGATTGTGACAATGATGGCTTAACCAATCAACAAGAAATAACAATAGGTACGGACCCATTAAATGCAGACTCAGACGGTGATGGTGTACCAGACGGTCAAGAAGTTGAAGATGGCACAGATCCTTTAGATCTATGCGATTATGATCCACAGAGCCAAGACCTAGATGATGTAACTGCAGCTTGGTTGGCATTGGATTGTGATAATGATGGTTTAACGAATGGGCAAGAAATAACAATAGGCACAGACCCATTGAATACAGATTCAGATGGCGATGGAAATCCAGATGGTACAGATCCTTATCCTACTGTACCTACAGCTATTGATGATGTGTTTGCTGTTGATCCAACGTCAACAAGTGCTACTTTAAATATTTTAGCAAATGATGATTTTATCCCTGGACCTCAAATTACAATTGTAAGAGCTACAGGAGAAGATGCTGGAGATGCAGAAGGAACAGTGAGCTTTAATCCGTTAACGGGTGAATTGACTTATACGCCTACAGTTGCAGAAATTGCAGCAGGTTCTGTCACGGTAGGTTACACGGTTTGTAACGGTACAGTATGTGATACAGCAATGGTGACTATTGTATATTGCGACATAAATGACCCTGATGCAGACTGTGACAATGATGGCTTAACCAATGGCCAAGAATTGGCATTAGGTACAGACCCATTGAATCCAGATTCAGACGGTGATGGTGTTCCTGATGGTCAGGAGGTAGCAGATGGTACAAATCCAACCAACCCTTGTTCATATGATCAACAGAGCCAAGACCTTGAAGCCGTTACTGCAGCTTGGTTGGCATTGGATTGTGACAATGATGGTTTAACCAATCAACAAGAAATAACAATAGGCACAAATCCATTGAATGCTGATTCAGATGGAGATGGTGTGCCAGACGGTCAGGAAGTAGCAGATGGCACAAATCCTTTAGACTTATGTGATTATGAAGCAGCAAGTCAAACAGGAACAACCAGCACAGCTTGGAACAATGCAGATTGTGACGGTGATGGGGAGAGCAATGCTACTGAGATAGCCAACAATACAGATCCACAAGATCCTTGTTCATTCACTACGGCACCAGCAGTTGGTACTCCTGCATATGCATCGTGGGCAGCGCTAGATTGTGATGGTGATGGTGTAACCAATGGTCAGGAAATGATTGATGGTACTGATCCAACCGATCCTTGTACTTACGATACTGAGAGCCAAGATTTAGCCACTGTAACTGCAGCGTGGTTGGCATTGGATTGTGACAATGATGGTTTAACGAATGGAGTAGAATTGAATATGGGCACAAACCCATTAAATTCAGACACTGACGGTGATGGAAATCCAGATGGCGCAGATCCTCATCCTACTGTACCTACAGCTATTGATGATATTTTTGCTGTTGATCCAACGGCAACAACTGCTACCTTAGATATTTTAGCAAATGATGATTTTATCCCTGGACCTCAAATTACAATTGTAAGAGCTACAGGAGACGATGCAGGAAGTGCACAAGGAACGGTAAGCTTTAATCCATTAACGGGTGAATTGACTTATACGCCTACAGCTGCAGAAATTGCAGCAGGTTCTGTCACGGTAGGTTACACGGTTTGTAACGGTACAGTATGTGATACAGCAATGGTTACTATTGTATATTGCGACATAAATGATCCTAATGCAGACTGTGACAATGACGGTTTAACCAATGGCGAAGAATTGTTATTAGGTACAGATCCTTTGAATCCAGATTCAGATGGTGACGGTGTTCCTGATGGCCAGGAAGTAACAGATGGTACTGATCCAAGCAATCCTTGTTTATATAATCCACAGAGCCAAGTTTTAAATAATGTAACTGCAGCTTGGTTGGCATTGGACTGTGATAATGATGGCTTGACGAATCAAGAAGAAATAACACAGGGAACAAATCCTTTGAATTCAGATTCAGATGGTGATGGTGTACCAGATGGTCAGGAAGTGACAGACGGTACAAATCCTTTAGATGTATGTGATTATGAAGTAGTAAATCAAATAGGAACCACCAGCACAGCTTGGGACAATGCAGATTGTGATAATGATGGTGAAAGCAATGCTACAGAGTTAGCTAATGGTACAGATCCACAAGATCCATGTTCATTCACTACGGCACCAGCAGTTGGAACTCCTGCGTATGCTAATTGGTTGGCTGCAGATTGTGATGGCGACGGTGTAACCAATGGACAAGAGATTGCAGATGGTACTGATCCAAATGATCCATGTTCTTATAATGTTGATAACCAAGACTTAGATAATGTAAGTACTGCTTGGTTGGCACTAGATTGTGATAATGATGGCTTGACGAATCAACAAGAATTAGCATTGGGTACTGATCCACTGAATGCAGATACCGATGGGGATGGCGTATCGGATGGACAAGATAGATGTCCTTTGATAGTTGGACAGCAACCAACAGGTTGTCCTGCCGTTATGGTCGTAGACTTCAACGTGACGGATATCAATGTACCGGTGACAGGTGATGTGAGTACGAATGATGAGGTACCAGCGGGTACGACTTATGGTACACCACAAGCACAGACGGACAATCCAGCGGGCGCGACGCTTACGATGAACGCTGATGGAACGTATGCGTTCACTGCGACCGAACCAGGAGTTTATACTTATATGGTACCGGTATGCGGCCCGGGTCAGACTACAGACTGTCCATTGTCACCATTGCAGATTACGGTATTGGATCCATTGTCGGATGACAATGCACCGGTGGTGAATCCAGACATTGCTACAGCGAAAGAGGATACACCGGTTAAGATCGATGTACTAAGCAATGATGAATCAGGTAATGTGGGTACGGATCTGAATCCAGCAAGCTTAACGATAACAGAAGAGCCTGAGAACGGCACAGTGACAATAAATTCAGACGGCACGGTGACCCATACACCGGATGCGGGCTTCACGGGTACGGATGTGTTCACGTACACGGTATGTGATACGAGCGATCCTGCGAACTGTCAGACGGGTACCGTTACAGTGACGGTAGTTCCTGAAGATATGCCAGAAGTAACGACAGCTGCAGATGACTTTGCGGTGGTACAGGCAAATGGAGATGGGACAGCTAGTGCTACGGGCAATGTATTGGCTAATGACAGCAATACAGACCCTGATGCGGAGTTGACTGCCAGCTTGGTAACTGATCCAGCTACGCTGCCGGGTACCTTGGTATTCAATGCGGATGGCACGTACACGTTTACCCCAGATGCAGGCTTTGCAGGTCCAGTGGAAGTGGTGTACACGGTATGTGATGATGCTACACCAGCCTCTTGCGCAACAGCTACGCTACATATCTTGGTAGAGCCAGCACCGAAGACACCAGTAGACTTCAACGTGACGGATATCAATGTTTCGGTGACAGGTGATGTGAGTACGAATGATGAGGTACCAGCGGGTACGACTTATGGTACACCACAACCACAAACGGACAACCCAGCGGGCGCGACGCTTACGATG
>NZ_BMFD01000032.1 GCF_014637795.1 Belliella aquatica
TAAAGGGATATCAAGTGATAGAATGGGCTTAAGCTGGTACAGTGAGACCAAATTGGTCACATCTTGTCCTGATGGGGTTGACTGTACTGAGGAGCAGCATCAGCAGAACAGAAGATCTGTATTGAAGTTGAAAGTGGATAGGTCAGATGTAGATAAGCTTCCTGCTGTATGGAAGGTAGGGAAGGTAGGGAAGGTAAATTTTGCAGACCTACTGAAATAAATGTATGAAGGAATAGCGGAGTTTTAGTTTGTGGCTTACATATAAACTAGTTGTTAGTTAAAAAAAAGATTATCAGAATCATGTTGAATATGTAGATAGTCTTAAACACTATCAGACAGGCTCTTTCCTTAGAAAGGGTTTGTCTTCATTTAAACATGTATTACAATGAATCTAACATTAGAAGAAATCAAATTTAAAATAGCAGAAGGTAATTGGTTTAAAAATCCAGATTTGGATAGCTTGTTGTTGGCAGAGAAACTTGGTGCTGAAGAAGATGAATTGATTGCTTTGATTAAAAAAGAGACAGGGATGCATCTAAAAGAATTTATTAATGCAATTAGGATAGATTTATTGAAATCCTTGTTGGACAAAACCATCATTTTTGAAAGACCTGGCTATTACTATAAGTATTCTGGGTTTAAATCCAGAACTCCATTTGAAAGGCATTTCAAAGCTAAAACAGGGATGACCGTACAGCAATATATCCTAGAGATCAGAGAAAAGAATAAAGAATGTTTAGAGTTTTAATTTCAATAAAAGAATCTTATGGGTAGTATAATTAGATTAAAAAATCTTCTCCTTTTTATTGAACCAAAAATACCATTTACTCCTACATGGTTCGAATTTTCAATTTCCTGAGAAGATAAAGGCCTTTATATTCTCATAAGTTGCATTTGGTAAAAGTTTATTTCTCCTTTGCAAAATCTTTTAAAAAGGACTTTTATTCTTAAATTATTTTATGTGTATCCGCTTGAATGCACGTGACAAAATTTGACAATACGTGTCGAAGCATTAAAAAGTCAATCTCCACTATTTTTTATGTTAATTAAAAATACTGTTTTCATTGCGTATAATCAAAAAACTATATAAAAATATTCTTTTTCTTACCAGTAACCATTGATATTATTGTATAAAGATCGCTTCAATCAACTGCTGTCATAAGGCTGTGCACTGTTGATTCGTATATTATGTATGAAGTATTTAAATACGGAATGATGCCAATAGCCAAATTTAATATTGACATCCAGTGACAATAATTTGATTGGTAGTGATTAGATATATTACCTGTGATTAAAACAAAAGGTTATGACCATGAATTTTTAAAGTTTAACGATAGGTTCCCTGATGAAAAATCATGCACAGAATATTTCAAGTCCAAGCGGATTAAAGAAGGCGATATCTGCAAGAAATGTAAGGGTATTGATCATTACTGGCTTCATTCAAAAACATCTTTCAATGCAAACGGCGTTGTTTCAGAACCAGTCTTAAAAGTGGTACAGTGATGGAAAATAGTAATCTTTTCCTTAGGACTGGTTGTAAGCAATTACTTTAATCAGTGCAACCAAGCAAGGTTTCAGTGCCCTAGAACTTCAACGTCAGATGGGTTTTACTCGTAATCAGACAGTTTTTGACTTATGTCATAAGATAAGAGTGGCTATGGGCAAATGAGACGATGAGTACAGGCTCGAAGACATGATAGAGTATGATGAAGCTTAAGTAACAAAAGCCACATCATCAAAGAAGAAGAAATCTAAAAGAGGAAGAGGGACCCAGCAAAAGGCAATAGTTGCAGTAATGGCTGAGTCAACTGTTTTGGAGGATTTTACAAATGGAGAGCTTAAAAAAAGCTGTAGATACTTTAAAATGAAGAAGATAGATAGTTTAAAGGCGATAGCTGCTAAGAAACAAATCAAGAGTCCAATTGATCCAAATGCTGTGCTACAGACAGATGAAAGTACCATCTTTTCAAATTTTGAAGATTTCATTGACCTCCATGTGAAGGAAATCTCCAGTTCAAAAATAAGGTAAATTCAACCTCAAATGAGCTCATACAGCAATAAGTAATCTTAAAAGTAGTCTCACACAATACAAAATGGTATCTGAAAAAAAGCTTCAGAATTATCTTGACGAGTTTTGCTATAAACTCAACAGAAGATATTTTGGTGAAAGACTATTTGACAGGTTGAGTATTGCTTCAATTCAACCCTACTGGCAAAGTAGCGAATAATCATAAAATTATATAAGGATATACAGCATGATGCCAGTAAAGAAATAAAAAATCAGGATTAGCTATACCTCGATTTTCTAATGATGAAATATGACTGTGTTGTCTTGCAAGAACATTAATAAACCTATTGAGATTCTTCCATATCATTTTTTGTATTTAAATCGAATTATACAAAGTTGCACTGTTATCTATTCCTATAAAATGATTTTCATTCCTAAATTATTGAAAAGCCACATTTACTTGTTTCTTAAAGTTAATAATTTTTGATTTTTCTTTAACTTCTTCAAAGATTCATTTTATAAAGGATGCTAAATTAAAATGATTCAAAAGTTAAATGAAATGAATTTTTCACCCTTTTTAAATACTATGCTTTTAACTCATTCTTATTACCTAAACATGTTGTTATATACTCTTTTCATTTTTTAAGAATGGAGATCATTTTTTAGGAAAGATTCCACCTTGTTTTAGATATAATTTTCGGCCGTCAATCACAAACCTGTTTGCTAGTTGCTTTTAAACTCGCGACGGAAATAAATGGAATCAGTTACCCTTTACATTAAATCTATGAATAAAATTTTACTTGGCAATTTTAAAGAAGATGGCAAACACCCTGAGGTGGGGAATGATCGATCTGAGAAGACTATGAATATTCATCGGTCCAACAGAAAGGATAGGGCTTCATTTTTTCCTTTTTCATTCAGTAACGGGTCTAGGACTGTGAATAATAAAATAATCAATTATAATAATATGTTTTTCAAATCTTTTATGGATTTCTCATTAGAGCGCATGAAGCAGAGTAAATTCTCAAAGATCATGCTGTATAGTGTTCTTTACTTGTTTGTAATCAGCCACACGGCCAAAGGGCAGAATTTTGGCCCCGGTGGTGTCAAAACAGACCTGGAAATCTGGCTTCGAGCTGATAAAGGTACAAGTTCTCAAATAGACGGTTCGCTGATCACCACTTGGCAAGATCAATCGGGAAAGCGAACCAATATTGCCTCCTCAAGTAGCGGTACTCAAAACTACCTTAATAATGGGGTTTCAAATATCAACTTTAACCCAGTAGTTTCTTTTGATGGGTTAGGAGGTTTTAATTTTGGAAACGATTATATTTTTACTCCTTCGGAAAAAGGAGGAGTCTCAATATATGCCAATGTCCAACCTGCTGTAACCCCTGCGACGAAAACTACCCAATTTTTATTTGATTTTGGAAACTTTGCCACAACTGGCTATGGGTTTGCTTTTGGTAGTCAAGGAATCCATTCTTACACCCCAGGGATTACTCCTGCATTTTTAGCGGGAGGTGCTACAGGTTCTGTTCCTGTCTCTTTTGACATTGTTTTTGGTACTACTGGAAATTCTTGGGCTAGAATGTTTGGATCTGGCGGTCAGCAGCGTAGCATTAATCTAACGAGTTTAAGTGCTTCCAATGTTACCGCTGGCGCAACGCATCAGACCACCCTTGGACCAATGAGTATTGGTCGTCAATCCAAGGATTTTGGTTTCACTTCGAATGATACGAGAGCGTTTCAAGGGAATATATCAGAATTTTTCCATTTTAATAGAATTCTTTCTGATAATGAGAAGCAGAGAATCATGTCCTACCTTAATATGAAGTATGGATACACGATGTCCTACGCCAATTCTGCTACTGGATTGTCTACAAATAAAGATTATTTGGATTCAGATAGTCGAATTCTTTGGAACGCAACAAGCAATTCGGACTTTCACTTTCGCATTACGGCGATCGGTCGGGATGATGCTTCGGACTTTCATCAGCGACAATCAAGATCCAATAATGCTGCAAGGCTTTTTGTCATGGGAAACAATAATATCATTGATCCTTTTAGAAACAGTGCTGAAGTTGGAAACGATATTGCTACAGACAAAAGTTTTTTGATTATTGGAGACAATGGTTCAGCTCAGACACAGCCAACATGGGTTTTTAATAATAACTTATCAAACAATAACTATATACTTTCAACTGTATGGAAGGCACAAGAAACTGGTAATATAGGTTCTGTAAAACTACAATTTCATACCTCTCTTTCAGGTACCCCAAATTTTATCCCTGGTGCTATTGGACGAAAGGTTTTTTTAATAGTAAGCCCTGACAACAATTTTACTGATAACAATAACACATTGATTCCTTTGATTCAAGAAGGCAATGAGGTTGCTGTCAATGTAGATTTAAAAGATGGTGATTTTTTCAGTTTGGTAACCTTTATCGAATCTCCAGGAGGAGTAGGCGCAGGTTTGAGTCATTGGTTAAAAGCCGATTATGCTGTTCCTGTTAATGCTACCAATAATCCACTATCTTGGCTAGACGCTTCTCCGTTTAGCAGAGATATTGCAGGATTTATCAATGATAAATTGCTTTGGGTGGAGAATGGCATCAACTTTAATCCCCAAATTAATTTTACAGGAGGTTTTTTTAGAGGACGTTTGAATGGTGATCCCATGAATTTCTCAGGATCATTTACGCAAGGGGATGTTTTTGGTATGGTAAAGGGAAGCAGTACCACAACAGTCCATGGTTTTCCTTGGGATTATGGTTCGGGTGCTCGAAATAGTCTTTGGACCTGGTCCGATGCCAACATTTTCGATGGTTTTGGTACGACCGATCGCTTGGGTTTTCTCCCTACCACAGCCACAATAAGTTCATTCGATGGAAAAACCGGGGTTACTTCTATTCAACATGCTTTCAACTCCAATCATTGGTCTCTGTACAATACCTTTTCTAGAGCAGGGAGTTGGGGGATCAACAGAAACGGTAATGTGGTAGCAGTTACGGCCACAAATACTGCTAATTTTTCTGGATCTACCTTAGGCTCATTGCCCAATGTACATGTAGGAGCGGTGGCAGGAGTCATTTGGAACGGGTTTATGCCGGAGGTCATCTTGTACGATCGGGTTCTGGCTTTGGCAGATCGCCAAAAGGTCAATACCTACTTGGCCATCAAATACGGGATTACCATCAATCAAAATTATATTGCTCCAAACGGTACCGTGCTTTGGAATAGAACTACTAATTCCATTTATCATAACCGAGTAATTGGAATATATCGATCAGATATTCAGGGCCTACATCAAAGGCAATCCAAACCTATAGATGATTTGATCAACCAACAGTTTCTTTTTATTGGAAACAATGAAATCATCAATTACGAGGGCAATTCCTCTGATTCTGGCAATGATTTATCGGTCGATGAAAGTTATTTGATGATTGGAGACAACAATCAAAACATTGATTTTAACTTTTCTTTTGCTGAAAATAAAACCCACTTTTTAATGGCTAGAAAGTGGAAGGCACAGACAGCTGGACTTACAGAAAAAACGAGGATTGAAGTTCCTGCATTTGGCAATAGCAACTCAACAGCCTTATCCAATTTGTCACTGATAAATAAAGATATTATAGGGGAGGAGGTTCCCTATCTAGCTATAGATCCTAATGGCGATGGAAATTGGCTTGATGCTACTTTTATTCAGATGTCTCTATCAAATCAAGGAACAAATTCAATGTGGACTGCAGATATCAACTTACCAGATGGAGCGCTGTTTACTATTGCTCTGAAAAAAGTGGATAGAGATTCAGATGGAGATGGTATTTTAGATATTGACGATTTGGATGACGACAATGATGGTATTTCGGACGTTGAGGAAATGGACGGACGCCGTCCCTTATTCGCGGTAGAAAGTGTAAATACTTCAACACAAATTCTTACCGCCAAAGCTCATGCAGGACCTGATACTTTTGGTGTTACCATGGCCTTGACCGGTACAGGTTCCTTAAATGCGGCTGCTTTTGGTGGGGAAGGATTGCATCACGCTGTATTTAATAACAGTACCACCAATCAGCCTTATACAATGGATTACACCATTACACCGCTAGAAGGGGAACAAACTCAGACGCTTCCTAAAATAAATTTGGTAGAATTTGGTTTGAACTTACCAAAACATTTTGGAGGCTTAGGAGGGGGTACAAATGACCCCGTATTGATTCGTATGGATTGGAACTCCTTGGACGGCGTATATGCTGTGGTCGATGATCCATTCAATCAAATAAGTTCACATAGCACTGGGGATGTTATTTATCCTGGGGCAGTTTTAAACGTAACTCCTGTTATTACCATTAGGAACTACGCCTCTTGGAAAGTAACTTTTTATACCAGAGATACTGAAAAACCTTTTAACTTTAAGGCAACAGTAACACCTAATAATGGAGCTACTGTAATTAACAATGAGTTTTTTGGTATCAATATTTATTCCACGCGTCTATTAGACGATGACCTTGATGGAGTTCCGAATCACCTTGACTTGGATTCTGATGGGGATGGTTGCTTTGACAGTTTTGAAGGAGGAGCAACAGCCGTAGCAAGTCAATCAACATTTACTTCGGATTTAGGTGCAAATGGCTGGGTAAGTACTTCTGCGAGCAATGATCGTTTTAATGCTACCAATAAGTTTGTTTCGACTTATGGTAAAGCAAGGTCGTTCTTTGTTAAAGGTTGTTTAGATAGTGATGGAGATGGGGTATTTGACGACATTGATATCGATGACGACAATGATGGGATTTTAGATAGGGATGAAATGGATTGTGGTTTGGCTTTTTCTTCTGTTCCTCAAATTACTTCTGGGCTATTGGGTTACAGACAGTTTGAAGGTAACTTTTATAAGGGACAAGCTTACGCAGATTATAAAATCAACTTTTTTAATGTGGGTTCTGCTTTAAATAACAGCACCTGGATTGATATTGCGCAAGGTGGTCTTCATTATCAGATAGAAACAAGTGCGATTTATTATACCAGTAATTTTGTTATTACGCCTTCTGAACCTTCAATTCTAAATGCCTTTAGATTTGGTCCGCAAGTTCCTTCAAATGCTATTGCTGCTGCTGCTTCTGTGGGAATTCAAACATTGACTTTAGACTGGAATCCTTCCTTCACAGCAAGAGTTCATGATCCAAACAATCAGCTTGAACAATTGGACGGTGCGATATTGACTCCGGGAATGTCAATCAAGACAAGAACGAATTTATCTGTTGCTAACTCTACTTGGAGAATAATATTTGAAGGAGGAGGTACAGAACAAGAGTTTGATTTGAGGGTTAACCATTTCTTTAATACTGCTCTAACTGCGCCGTTTAAACAAGGTTGGGGTATAGCGGCAGATTTGTGTTTCGTTGAAGATTTTGACAACGATGGCATTCCGAATCATTTGGACACTGATTCAGATGGTGATGGTTGTCCAGATGCATTTGAAGCCAATGCTACCTCTGATAAGAGTCTTCTCTTTTTTCAAGGTCCAGTTGGAAACAATGGTCTTATGAATTCCTTACAAACCAATGACACACAAAATGCAGAAGTAAATTATCCCCAAACAAATTATTTGGCATATTCTCAAGTTTCTGCTTGTGCGGATTCTGACGGGGACGGTATTCCTGACAGGGATGATATTGATGATGATAACGATGGTATTCTTGATATAGATGAGTACCTGTGTGGAGAATCCATGTATATCAATAGTTATTCCATTCCTACTGGGGTTGCCATGGGAGCTGGGGGGTCATTCAGCAATGGTGATTTTAGAGCCAGAGGTAATTTCCAATTCGGGAGCTTAAACACCTTGACTAATTTCAGTTCTGAACGAAATTCTGCAAGTTATTTAGTAAATGATGCGAACACAAATTACAATTTAAGGGCTACTGTTTCTCCGAATAGTTCTAGTATCTCTGAGTTCCGATTTGGACCTTCACTAAATGGAAATTTGAACAGTGCAGTATCTAATGCGCAACAAAGTATCGTGGTGAATTGGAGTATTCCAATTGGAGGGATCGTAATAGATCCTGAAAATCAATTGAGTTCGCACGTTGATGGGCAGGGGATTGTTTCAGGAGGAACTATTGTTACTCGTGATGCTTATACTGTAGCACAATCTAAATGGTACATTGTAATTCCAATTAATTACCTAACTCGTGACTTTGTATTTAATGCCAGTTTTACTGGTGTAACCAACTTTGGTGAAGAGTCTTTTGGAATCGCAGTCAATTTGTGTTCTAGGCAAACAGATTCGGATGGAGACGGATTACCAAATGCTATCGATACAGACTCAGATGGGGATGGTTGTTTTGATGCAGTGGAGTCAAAAAGTTTAAAATACAGCTCCTTGACAAGTGCTACCTTGGCAGGTCCTTATGGAGTAAATGGCCTTTCTGCTTTGGTTAAAACAGATGACACGCCTTTAGCAAAAACAAATTACGACCTTTCCATGGACTTTTTGAATAGCCGATTAGCAGGTTGTATAGATACAGATAATGATGGTATTCCTGATCAAATAGATATTGATGATGACAATGATGGGATTTTGGACGAAGTGGAATGTCCTTCTGCTCCAGTAATCAGTTCTTATACTTGGGTTCCTGATGAAATATCTACGCGCAAGGCTACTTATAAGCTTATCGCCAATACAGGTCAATTTATAGGTACTGTGGCCATTACAGCTGTTCAAAATTTAGATTTGGCAAAATTTGGACTAACAGCTGCTCCAAACGAATTTATAACGGTGAACCCGAAAGACAATTCGGTGAATGGGGGTTTTATAGAGTTTGTAAGAAACAATACTTCCGATATAATTCTTGAGTTTAGTATTCAGCCGGCACCTGGAATTGCTGCGTTAGATCTAGATGTTTTAGGAACAGAAGGAGGTAATGGTGGCTATTGGTTCAATTCGCGTTCTTTAAAAATAGATGCGGGAGCTGCTGGAGATGGTACCATCGTAGGTATTCCACAACCTTATTACATGAAGGAAAAGTATAAAGTAGGACAGACCCTTTCTTCTAATATGCCTATTACCACGAGTTTTAGGACTGGACTTTCTCCTTCTACAAACAAGCAGTTTATCAATGTACAATATTCACAAATTGCTACGGTAGACAAGCCATTTGTGATGCGCTATACTTACAGGTCATTGATGATGCATGGTATTTGGGGAGAAAATTATGCTTTTCAAATTTTAAGGTTAGGTATTTTAGCCAACGAAAACGGTCCCTGTGATCATGATGGTGATGGTATTCCAAACAGTTTGGATCCGGACTCTGATAATGATGGCTGTAACGATGGAGTTGAGGCAGGAGTAATTCCTGTTGGCACTACAGTTCCTTTACAAGGAGAAGTAGGAGCCAATGGATTTATGGATTATTTAGAAACAGCACCTGAAAGTGGTATTTATAAAGGTAATTATTCATACCTGTATGCCTTGAATGATCAAATTGATGGTTGTGAGGATTTTGATGGAGATGGTATACCTGATCTTATTGATATTGATGATGACAATGATGGTATACTCGACCATATCGAATCACCAAGCTGCTTCCTAACTCCTGCGGATTGGAATGGGACAGACAAGCGTAGCATGCTCCAAGTAAGTTCTGATTTGACTACCTTGGATCCGAATATCAATTTTGCTAACCTGTTGGATAATAATCAGGTAGACGATGCTATCCAGTTTATGACTAGCTCAGCACAGGCGCAGTTAAGCAAGACAATTTTCTTGTTTGACTTTAGCAGACCTGTACAATTGGATGCTATCTACATCAAGAAAGCATCTGCAACCAATATTTTTGCAAATGTTACAGGTTCGGTGATGGTTCAAGGCTCCAACGATTTTGCGACTTGGACAGATTTGTTGACTTCCGCTGTCAACCCGACGAATGCGACTAATTTCACTGCTAATGGGAGTGTGATTTTGACAAATTCAAATAAGTTGACACTGAATACCAATCCTGATGCTTACAAATTCTACCGAATCGTAGGAGCAGCAGCTGGCAATATTCAATCAGGTATAGCGACTGAACTGTACTTTGACGTGAATACAAACGTGTACAATCCATCTAATTATCCTAAAATAGGACAGTGTATGGTTGATACTGATGGTGATGGTCAACCCAATCACCTGGATTTGGATTCTGATGGTGATGGTTGTCCTGATGCAGTAGAGGCCAAGACTGTAAACAATCTTACAGACACCATTGTCCCAGGACCTTATGGGCCTAATGGATTTGGTGATGGAGTAGAAACAGTGGCAGAAAGCGGTATATATAAAGGTGATTATACTTATTACTTTGCAGTAAATAAAAACGTAACCCGTTGTTTGGATACAGATGGTGACGGTGTGCCAGATATTGAAGATTTGGACTCTGACAATGATGGCGTACTTGATTCAGTAGAATCCCCAGGATGTGACAATTTCCTTACCTTGTTTAAGGAAGATTTTGGTATAGTGGGAGTGAATCCAGATATGACAGGATTTGCAGGAACGCAATACACAGAAATCTTACGTTTGGGCGAAGGAGATGGTCCTGCATTAGGAGTTGATGTAGTTCCTGGTTATCCTTGGGCCTGGTCTGATGGAGATAGATTTGTACAAGATGGGCAGTATGCTATTGTTTCGAATGCCAAATTAGGAGGATACAATTGGTTGAACGCAAGTGATTATTCTACCAAAGACAGTTTGGAGAAAAATGGAGGAATGCTTTTAATTAATGGTTCTAATCCTGGTCAGGTTGCTTTCAGAAAACCTGCCTCCAATTTAGTACCAGGAAAGTCTTACAAGTTCTCAGCTTGGATAGCTGATATTTTTCCAGGAGGAACAATAAGGCCTGACTTACAATTTCAGGTAAAAAATAGCAGTGGAGCAATTACTTCTTCCGTAAGAACGGGTCCAATTGTCAATGGAAGTACTACTGAACTCAATTGGAAACAATACGAGTTGATCTTTGTGGCGACTACAACTACCATGACTCTGGAGCTAGTCAGTTTCGGTAATCCTGGTAATGGGAATGACTTTGTGATTGATGATGTAGAATTGAAAATCTGCTTAGGAAATTTTGTAGATACCGATGGTGATGGCATTCCGAATTATTTAGATCTAGATTCTGATGGCGATGGTTGTCCAGATGCTGTAGAAGCGGGTACAGCTAAATTAGCGCAATCTCTTGGATATAGTGTTTCTTCAGATGGAGTTGTAGCAGGACCTTACGGAGACAATGGCTTTGCGGATTACTTGGAAACAAGCCCTGAAAGCGGGAGCTACAGAGATACCTACACTTATAATTTTGCTATCACTGTGGGTAAAGGAAGTACAATCACTTCCCAGCCTGAAGATGTCAAAGTCTTTGGAGATGGGCAGACGGCTACTTTCACTGCAGTAGTGGATGATTCTGAGGCTTCTTCTACGCCAATTTACCAATGGCAGATCAGTACCAATGGAGGAGCGACCTGGAGTAATGTCACCAATAGTTCAACTTATGAAGGTGCCTCTACTAAGGAGCTTAAAGTAATTGGAATTAATGGAGACATGAATGGATACAGGTTCAGATTGAGCGTGAGCCAACTCGATTTTGTCTGCGATAATTATTTCTCTGATGCGGTAAAGTTGTCTGTGGATGGGCTACCTGAGGCTATTGATGATATCGTGACTACACCTCAAGGTGAAAATGCAGAAGGTAATATCCTTACCAATGACTCCAAGCGTGAGGGTTCTGAAGGTACACTATCTGTGAAAACATTCGAAATTCTGGATTCTAATGGAGATCCGCTTCCTGGTCCATTTGTCTTGGGAGAGGCGTATGTAATTCCTAATGTAGGGACCTTGACACTGAATGCGAATGGTACATTTGAGTTTGATCCATTAGTTGGATTCTCTGGAAAAGTGCCTACGGTTATCTACCAAATGGAAGATTCTGAAGGCGGAACGGATATAGGAACCTTGAGCATTACAGTAACTAAGCTGAACCAACCTCCGGTAGCTAATGACCAAAACTTAAATGTAAATGAAGATACAGCACTAACAGGTAATCTATTATCTAATGGTGGAGCCACTGATCCTGATGGTGATCCTGTTAAAATCACTGACTTTACCCTTGATGGGGTGACCTACAATGCCGGCACTACTGTGGATATTCCGGGTGTGGGTGTAATTAAAATTAATGAAAACGGCAGCTTTGAATTTACCCCTGCGCTCAACTATAATGGCCCGGTACCTCCAGTGACTTACACGGTTGTAGATGTAAATGGAGGTAAAGACACCGCAACTTTAAACATTACTGTAGATCCTGTGAATGATGCACCTTTAGCTGCTGACGATATTGTCGGTACGACTGAAGGAACCAATGCCATAGGAAATGTACTCACCAATGATACAGATGTTGACGGTGATCTTCTGACAGTGACTCAGTTTGTGGTAGATGGTAAAACTGTAACAATAGATCCGAGTACAGGAGGTACAGAATCTCTTGAAGGGATTGGTACCATTACGATAAATGCTGATGGTAGTTTTACCTTCGTACCAGATCCTGAATTCAGACAAGGTCAAGTACCTACTATAACCTATACGATTTCGGATGGCTCAGCAACGACTACAGCTAAGTTGGATATTTTTGTCGAACCGGTTCCAGAAGCACCAATAGCAGCAGATGATACAGCGACTCTTACAGAAGACTCAATTTTGACATGTACTACAGGCAACTGTAATTTACTTGATAATGATGCTGTAGATCCACTATTCCCTAATTTACAACTAAAAATCACCCAAATCAACTTTACTGTTGAGGGTAAAGAATATACTTATCCGGTGGGAGTAGATGCGGTGATTCCAGGAGTAGGTATTGTCAAGGTAAATGAGGATGGAACCTATGAGTTCAAGCCGGATGCAAACTGGAATGGAACAGTCCCTGCAATTACCTACACCATCACTGATGGTGAGGGGAATACTGCTAATGCTGACCTGAACATTACCGTGACTCCAGTCAATGACGCACCTATCGCTGTCGATGACAACGTGACTACACGTAGGGATGAGCCGGTAAGCGGGAATGTGCTGACGAATGATTCGGATGTTGATAATAATAAAGAAGACCTTACAGTAATACAGTTTGAAGTTAATGGTGTGATTTATCCTGTGAGTGCTAGTACCCCAGGTACTGTTACCATTACAGGTGTGGGTACATTGACTGTGGAGTCTGATGGCACCTTCACGTTCACTCCGGAAGCAGGCTACACTGGTCCTGTACCTCCAGTGACCTATACGGTTTCTGATGGTGAGGATACAAGCTCTGCCAATTTGAATATTGTGGTATCAGAGTTCAATCAGCTTCCAGTAGCCAATAATGATGTGGCTACAACAGATGATCAGACTCCAGCTCAAGGGAATGTGCTTTCTAATGACAAAGATGATGATGTAAACGACGTCCTTGAAGTAGTCAGCTTTACTTTAAATGGAATTACTTACTCAGCGGGTAGAATTGTAGAGATCCCAGAGGTAGGTGAGTTCACCTTACAGGCAGATGGAACATATACATTTGTACCAGTTCCAGGTTTTAATGGGGATATTCCGACCGTTACCTATACCGTAACAGATGGTTTTGGAGGGGTGGATTCTGCTTCCTTGAATATCAAGGTAACGATTAAAGATTCAGATGGAGATGGAGTTCCAGATTTCCAGGAAATATTGGATGGAACAGATCCTAATAATCCATGTTCGTTTGACCCTGCTAATCAAGTGGAACCAAGTGCTGAGTGGCTTGCAGCAGATTGTGATGGCGATGGTATCAATAATGGTGACGAATTAGCAGCTGGGACAAATCTTTTAGATCCATGTGATTTCTCTATGGAGGACTTCGATATCAGTAAAACTTCCGCAGCTTGGAAAGCTTTGGATTGTGATGGTGATGGTGTAACCAATGGAGAAGAAATTGCGGCTGGAACAAGTCCAATAGATCCATGTGATTTCTCTATGGATGATTTTGATATGAACAAAACTTCCGCTGCTTGGAAAGCTTTGGATTGTGATGGTGATGGTGTGCTTAATGGAGAAGATTCTTGTCCATTTATATTTGCAGATAATGGTCTTGGTTGTCCATTACCAGTAGACTTCAACGTGACGGATATCAATGTACCGGTGACAGGTGATGTGAGTACGAATGATGAGGTACCAGCGGGTACGACTTATGGTACACCACAACCACAAACGGACAATCCAGCCGGTGCGACGCTTACGATGAACGCTGATGGAACGTATGCGTTCACTGCGACCGAACCAGGGGTTTATACTTATATGGTACCAGTATGTGGACCGGGAGAGACGGAAGATTGTCCATTGTCACCATTGCAGATCACGGTATTGGATCCGATGGCGGACGACAATGCACCGGTGGTGAATCCAGACATTGCTACAGCGAAAGAGGATACACCGGTTAAGATCGATGTACTAAGCAATGATGAATCAGGCAATGTGGGTACGGATCTGAATCCAGCAAGCTTAACGATAACAGAAGAGCCTGATAACGGCACAGTGACAATAAATTCAGACGGCACGGTGACCTATACACCGGATGCGGGCTTCACGGGTACGGATGTGTTCACGTACACGGTATGTGATACGAGCGATCCTGCGAACTGTCAGACGGGTACTGTTACAGTGACGGTAGTTCCTGAAGATAT
>NZ_BMFD01000033.1 GCF_014637795.1 Belliella aquatica
TTTCGTCTTACAATACTTCAATGAACTTGTACACCGTCATTCCGGTGTCTTGTCAACAACTCTTCTGTCGCCGTTTTACTCTTGGGTTTGCAAAGGTAAGAATGAAATTTAATTTTGCAAAGCTTATGTTTGATAAAATTAAATCATTTTTCTTTTCAATAAACTAGCAAAATTTAAAATTTTATTTTGCTTTTCATTCCTTTTTCCCTCGTTTGGGAGTGCAAAGGTGAGCTTCTTTTTTTAATCCTGCAACATTTTTATCTGAAAATTGAACAAATAATTATTAATGCTTGAATTTCAGGGAGATATTTTCAAATCAGCGTTTTCAAGGTCTATAATTCCAAATCGCATGTTATTTCAAATTTAAAATCCAGTGAAAAAGACGCTTTAATTTATAGCACTTTATCTATTGATGAGAATCGTTAGATATTATACTCAAATCATTTCAACTTTTAACAGCTGGGCAAAACATCCA
Source organism: Belliella aquatica (assembly GCF_014637795.1). GTDB lineage: Bacteria > Bacteroidota > Bacteroidia > Cytophagales > Cyclobacteriaceae > Belliella > Belliella aquatica. Next base: position 476 of record NZ_BMFD01000033.1, read on the forward strand.
AAATCAACAACTTTGAGTATGATCAAGGATGCTATTCAGATTATTTTATTTTTGAAAAGGTTATGGAAGAATACGAATAGAAGATGAATAATCTTCAATCTTAAAATCTCTACAAATTAGGCCAGATTTATATTGCTTATATGCAAAGCATTAACTTTCTAAAACAGATGTAGAGGATAAGAACAAACGTATAACAGGGAACAATTGCGAAAATTGATTGGTATTACCAAACTCCTGTTAATAGTTTTATTGCTTTATTGGAAAATCCGATACTTTTAAAGGATTAAGTAGTGACCTCGTCAGGATTCAAACCTGAAACCTCCTGAGCCGTAATCAGGTGCTCTATTCAGTTGAGCTACGAAGCCATTTGGGATTGCAAATGTAGATATGATTTTTATATTTACAAACAGGTCTATCAAGGTTTTTTGAAATTAATCCAAAACCATTCTATATCAATTAAGAATAATTAAGATAAAAAGGAATATAAATCCCTGATGTTTTTATAATTTAGCCGCTCAATTTTAATACAATTATCTCTTTCATGAAACAACTAGCTTTATTATTCATAGTAGGATTAATTACTTTCAGTGTATCAGCACAAGAACGGACCAAAACCCCAATCGGTGGAAGGCCTGATGTCAAAGGTGATTTAATAGTAGATTTTGGCTTCAACACCTTGAACAACAAACCTGATGATTTATCAACTCGTTTTTTCCCATCAAGAACTTTCAATATCTACTATCACGCACCCATTAACATATTTGGAGAAGGTTCTGGATTTACATTTAACCCAGGAATTGGTATAGGTACGGATAAATTAGCTTTTACAGAAGACAGAACACTTTTCAATAATCCAGTTTTGGGCCCGGAATCCAGTCAATTATTGGAAATAAGTGATGTTTATGGGGATGATATACTTGTAAACACAAACAATGTTTCTTTAACATATTTCGACATACCCCTTGAGTTGAGGTACCACTTTAATAGAAGTAACTATCAGAAAAGTATGAAAGTAGCTATTGGTGGTAAAGTAGGGTTTCTTTTAAATTCTCAATCAAAAATCGCTTATGAAGATAGTGATGGTTTAGAAAGGAAAATTAAAGACAGACAAAACTTTGGTGTTGCTCCTATTAGGTATGGCGTATACACTCGTTTAGGTTTTCCAGGATTTAATATCTGGGGTTATTATGGCTTGAACCAAGTGTTCCAAAAAGATAAAGGACCTTTTGCAACGCAAGCGACCCAGTTTAATTTTGGTATTTCAGTGGCTTTGTTTTAAGAAAATTAATTCTTAGCAAACAGATACTTATAGACAAATCAGGTAATTGATTTACCACTGATGATTTATCAACCGATCAAAAATCAGTATCTCTAAAGAAATTGAAAATTAAAATATGATGAAGTACTGGTCATAAAGAAATTAAAAAAACCGACTTCGCGTCGGTTTTTTTATGCCCAAATCATCAAACTGGAACCAAAGCAAACTCCAAATCCCAATAAAAAGCCAGCAAGAACTTCAAGTGGTGTATGGGCATTGAGGTGAAGTCTTGATGTGCCAATGACACCTGACAACAAAATTGCTGCAAGCGTATAATACAAGAAATTATGATTTTGGATATTCATACTGTAGGCTAAGATTATTCCCAACAATCCACCTGCTCCTATCATGTGTGCACTGATTTTCCAAAAAAAACTAATTGCAGTCAATAAAATAAGACAGATCGTAATGATAAACAGCGCATAAATCAACTTATAATCTATCCAATCTTTGATGTAGAATGAGTAAGCCGTAATCATATACAGCAAACTAATGATCGAAAAAGGAAACACCCGTTCCTTGCGATTTTCCATTCTTAGTGAAGGAATTACTTTCGTGAATCGCATTGCCATCAATATTCCTAAAGGAATAATAAATGTATTGGCTACGATTACGAAAAACACGAGCCCTTTATTTCCACTATCAATCAATACAGCATCTGGTAGACCGAAAAGCAAAAATGCAAATATAATGGTGGGCATCACCAAAGGTTGAAAAACCAGCGATATTAATTCTGAAAATCTCCTAAACACTTATAATTCTTTCCTTAATCTAGCTACCGGAATCTGCAATTGCTCTCTGTATTTGGCAACTGTTCTCCTCGCTATATTGTATCCTTTATCATTTAACAATTTTACTAGCTTATCATCAGATAGTGGCTTCCTTTTATTTTCACCATCTACCAATGTTTGTAACACACTTTTTACTTCTTTGTTACTTACATCCTCTCCTGAATCAGTCGCTATACCTTCTGAAAAGAAATATTTCAAAGGATAAATACCAAACTCAGTCTGAATCGCCTTACTATTCGCTACCCTTGAAACTGTAGAAATATCCATTTCGATACGATCTGCAATGTCTTTCAAAATCATTGGTCTCAGTTTGGTCTCATCTCCTTCGTAGAAAAACTCTTCCTGATAGTCAAGGATACATTGCATGGTTTTCAAAAGTGTATGCTGTCTTTGCTTGATTGCATCTATGAACCATTTGGCAGCATCTAGTTTTTGCTTAACAAATGTCACAGTTTCCTTCAACTTCTTATCTTTTTTGTCGCTCTTGTCATAAGCATCGAACATTTCCGAATAGGATCTGCTTACTCGAAGTTCTGGAGCATTTCTAGAATTTAGAGAGATCTCGAACTTCCCATTTATATTGGTAAGAATAAAGTCAGGAATAATGTATTGTGTTTTGACCATTCCATCAGAAATCCCTCCTGGTTTGGGATTGAGACGCGTTATCAGATGAATCGCATCTTTCAAATCCTCGTCCTCTATATTGAGCTTCTTTTGGATCTTAGTGTAATGTTTCTTTGTGAATTCTTCAAAACAATCATTGATGATCTTTACAGCATTTTGTACAAGTGGATCATCTGGATGCTCTTTTCTTTCCAATTGGATCAACAAACACTCTTGAAGATTTCTTGCAGCAATACCTGCTGGATCAAAATTTTGGATTTTTCTTAAGATCTCTTCCACTTCATCAAGATCAGACTCGACATTTTGCCCAAAAGCCAAATCATTGATGATAGCCTCTAAGTCTCTTCTAATGTAGCCGTCATTTTCTATACTCCCTATCAATTGTCTCCCTATCAATTGCTGTGTTTCATCAAGCTTCAAATAGCTCAATTGTGAAATCAATTGCTCGTGGAGTGATATCCCGCCCGAAATTGGAATTTCTCTATCTTCGTCGTCAGGGGAATAGTTTCCATCACCTTGCATTTTGTAGCCTCCATAATCTTCCGTGAGATAGTCATCAATGTTGACATCTCCTTCTCGGGACCCCATGTCTTCATCAAAATTCTCAGGAAATTCTTCCTCTGGGTTTTTTTCTTCTTCATCCCGACCTTCCTCCAATGCAGGATTAATCTCAAGCTCCTCTTCTACTCGGGCATCCAACTCGGCAGTTGGCACTTGGAGCAATTTGATAAACTGAATCTGCTGAGGAGACAGCTTTTGGGAAAGAACCTGACTTAAATTAAGTTTTTGCATATAGGATAGTGACGAATTGTGGTAAAAATAAATCAGCCTTTTTGGGGGCATTAAATCTTTTTGGTTTTCAAATTTAGGAAATTAGATCAAATTTTTGATAAAAAGCTTATTATATCGTTTTTTTGCATTCCACTTGTTAATCCTCAAAAATTGGGAAGGGCACAAGAATTGGATTTAACAAAGAAAGTCATGGCATTCAACAAAAGAATAAAAATCAAATCACTGCTGGAAAGCGATTTTGTAGGTCAGGAAGTGACCTTGATGGGCTGGGTAAGAACTAAGCGAAGTAACAAGAATGTATCCTTTGTTGCTTTGAATGACGGTTCCACCATCAACAATTACCAGGTAGTGGCTGACCCGACTATCATTGAAGAAGATATATTAAAGAGAATCACGACGGGAGCTTGTATCAAAATCACTGGGCAAATCGTCGCTTCTCAAGGTGCAGGACAAAGTTCTGAAATTTCCGCCTCCGCCATTGAGATCCTTGGTGATGCAGATCCTGAGAAATATCCTTTACAACCAAAGAAACATTCACTTGAGTTTTTGAGAGAAATCGCTCACTTGAGAATGAGAACCAATACCTTTGGTGCAGTCTTCAGAGTAAGGCATACTTTGGCCTACGCGGTTCACAAATATTTCAATGATAAAGGATTCTTTTATATCCATACGCCGATCATCACAGCTTCTGATGCTGAGGGAGCGGGTGAGACTTTCAAGGTAACCACGCTTGATTTGAAAAATCCTCCGCTCAATGAAGATGGCAGCATCAATTACAAAAAAGATTTCTTTGAAAGAGAAGCTAACCTTACCGTCTCTGGTCAACTCGAAGGGGAACTGGCTGCAATGGCTTTGGCAGAAATCTATACTTTCGGTCCAACTTTCCGTGCTGAAAACTCAAACACAACAAGACACCTTGCTGAATTTTGGATGATTGAACCGGAAATGGCATTCTACGATGCTGAAGACAATCAAGATCTTGCTGAAGACTTCCTTCAGTATGTGATTCGATATGCTTTGGAACATTGTCAGGATGATTTAGCATTTTTGGATAAGAGAGCCGCAGAAGAAGAGCAAAGCAAAAAGGCAGATCAAAGAAGTGAATTAGGTTTGATGGAAAGACTGCGATTTGTGACTGAGAATAAATTTGAAAGATTAACTTATACCGAGGCAATCGATATTCTTAGAAACTCCAACCCTAACAAAAAGAAAAAATTCCAATACTTAATCGAAGAATGGGGAGCAGATTTACAGTCAGAACATGAAAGATTCTTGGTTGAAAAGCACTTTAAAAAGCCAGTCATCTTGACCGATTACCCTAAAGAGATCAAGTCTTTCTACATGAGATTGAATGAAGATGGGAAAACTGTAGCTGCGATGGATATCCTTTTCCCAGGAATTGGAGAAATAGTCGGAGGATCACAGAGAGAAGAAAGATTGGAAAACTTAACCGCAAGAATGGAAGAGATGCATATTCCTCAAGAAGAAATGTGGTGGTATTTAGATACCCGCAGATTTGGAGCGACACCGCATGCAGGATTCGGCTTGGGATTTGAAAGACTCGTTCAGTTCGTGACAGGAATGGGAAATATCAGAGACGTCATTGCCTTTCCAAGAACGCCGGGTAGTGCGGAGTTTTAATAAAATGTGATTATCTGCAGTGATTCCACAATGCATCTTTATCAATAATAATCATGCTGATAATTGTGAACTGTCGACAGCCAACAGTCTACAGCAGATCCAAATACAGTATTCACATTATTTTAAGTGGCACTTGGAATGTAGGTGGAAATCTTTAGTATTAAGTATAATAATTCGGGTAATCGTTATCAGTTGATTAGTTATTACCATATAAAAAAAGTGTTCACTGCTAGGATTTGATTTCCTCTTAACGAGCAAGTGTATATATAACAATAAAAAGGTCTGAGGTTTTCACCTCAGACCTTTTTTATTTTTGGGTCACCTTAATTTCGCTGGTTTCGCTTTCTGCAACAGACACAATTGCTTCTGTTTCCACAACTTTTATCCTTCTGATCAATGGTAAGGTCAAAAGACTAAATACGATGGCGATATAACCTACGATATTGTAATTGACCAATTCTCCGTTGATGTTTTCAGCTAAGATCAAACCAGCAACAAAGGAAGCTAAGCCAGCAGATAATTGTTGGACGGCAGAGTTGAAGCTTAGGAAACTACCTCTGTTTTCTGGTCTTGCTGTTCCAGTAATCAAAGCAGATGCAGGCACCATCCTTCCATTTGACGTCACAAAAAACATGGTTGAAATTAACAAGACATACGGAATTGGTGTAGCACCCAAATGTGTGATTACGGCGATCGGAATAACATTTAAAGTCATAAAAATCGAAAATATTTTCACTTTCCCATATTTGTCTGTCATCCTTCCTACCCATGGTGACGTAAAGATTGTGAAAGCACCACCTGCCATATAGATGTAGGTGAGTTCCATATCGGTAAAACCTACATTTGCTACCATGTAAGGGCTCAAGAAAGGAATGATCATAAACTGACCAAGCATCATCATCACAGTTAGCGTGATGGCTCGCATTTGATTACCATTGCTCGTCACTCTTCTGATCACTTGAATTGGTGTTGGCTTATCTTTTTTGGCCACAATATGTGCTGTGATGGAAGGTACATACTTATAGATCATCCAAAATATCACCCCAGAGATCCCGGCAAGAAAAAGAAACGGTGCATGCCAATTTGATAAACTTGCAATAAACAAACCGAAAGGAACCCCAAAAACAGAGGCTACAGAAAATGCTGCCATGACCAATCCCATAGCTCTTCCTCTTCGCGCATCAGGAACGACATCTCCTATTATCGCTAAAATCAAAGCGGATGTCAAACCTCCAAATAGTCCAGAAATGATTCTTGCTAGGAGTAAGATGGGATAGCTTGGAGAAAATGCACAGGCTAAAGTCCCCAAGAAGAAACCAAGAAACACCCACATCATGATTGTTCGGCGGTCGTATTTATCTAAAACAAATGCACCCAAAAAGCTACTCAAACCAGCCGCAAAGGTGTATGAAGACACCAAAAGCCCAAATTCCCTTGGACTGATCTCAAATATCCTCATCAACTGAGGCCCCAAGGGCATCAGTATCATAAAATCTACGATATGGGTAAAGTTGATTGCTGCTAAAGTCCACAGCAAAAGTTTCTCGTTCTTCATTCTTCCATCTAAAATATGGAAGGTAAACCCACTCAATATGGAATAAGTTCTTTAAGTATGATTTAAAAGTAATGAATGATACACCTAAAGTACATTCAGTTTTATGAAGGTATCAGGAATAGATTCAATGATATCCGAGGCAATCATCCCTCTCAATTTACTTTTAGAAGCAATTTCCCCTGCCAAACCATGATGGAATACGCCACAAATCGCAGCATTCTCTGGCGCATATCCTTGTCCCAAAAAAGAGGTTAGCATTCCAGTTAACACATCTCCAGATCCAGCTGTAGCCATATATTGATTTCCTGTAGAATTGAATATTTTTCTTCCGTCAGGCAGTGCTATCAGCGTGTGCGCACCTTTTAAAATCACAATAACTTTATTTGCTTTTGCTAAAGAACTTGCCTTTTCTATTCGTTCTAGATGGTTGGCAGATTCACCGACCAACCGCTCAAATTCTTTTAAGTGGGGCGTCAATATGCTATTCTGTGGTATTTCTTTCAACAACTCAGGATATTTTGCCAACAAGTTGAGCCCATCTGCATCGATCACCATCGGCTTTTTGAATCTCGCAAAGATGGATTGGAAATAGTCTTTATCAACATCCATCCCCCAACCTGGCCCAATACCAATCGCATCGAATTGATTCAAGCTAGTTTTTGAGGAATCTTGATAAAGCATCAATTCAGGCACAATTGGAATCATCCTAAAAGGATCTTCCATAAATGGCGCAATATGCACTAATCCCGAACCTGTTCTCAAGGCGGCATAACCTGATAAATTAATAGCACCGGATTTTCCGAGTTCACTTCCTAAAAAAAGCACTTTTCCAAAATCGCCTTTATGGCTGAAGCGATGAAAAGTGCGGTGAAAGGCAAGAACATCTCCCTGTCTTAGATAAAAATGACCCCTTTCAAACTTGTCAAGAAAATGATCATGAATTCCGATATCCAAAATATGAAGCTCCCCAACAAGCTCTGCATGTTCTGGGAATAGTAAACTCAATTTTGGGAATTGAAATGTAGCAGTATGATTTGCTTTAAATACTGTCCCGAAAGCAGCTTGATCAGCAGGTAGGCCAGAAGGAATATCAATGGAAATTTTTAGACCACCTAGCTTATTTAGTATTTTGATCAAACTCAGATAAGGCCCCTCTAAAGGTCTGTTGATTCCAACACCAAAAACTGCATCAATGATGATGGAATCTTTTTCGATTTTCCCATCCCACACATCAAATTTACTGACCGATATCCCATTAGGAAGTCTATGAAAATTATCCTGAAAGTCTTGGGAACAATCGGCCACCTCTTTCATATAGATAAGATGGACCGTTTGATTCAAATATTTAAGCAATCTCGCTATGGCGACACCGTCTCCCCCATTATTCCCTGGCCCAGAAAAAATATAAATCGGCTTATTACAATCTGAAATCCATGGCATCAACCAATCCACAAATGAAATCGCAGCACTTTCCATCAAGTCCAAAGAACTGATTTTTTCTGTTGAGCAATAGGATGCATCAACTTGCTGTACTTGTTCTCCGGAGATTATTGGTAACATATTAATTTAAAGCAGGTTGTTCCAAATCACGTTTGGGTATTTTCAATAAAATTAAGAATCCTAGGCCAACAAAGAAAAACAATCCTAAGGCTAAAGAGCTATTTCTCATATTTCCTGTCAATTGTTCAATAAAACCATAACAAAACGTCCCTAAAACGATCGCTACTTTCTCAGTAACATCAAAAAAACTAAAGTAAGAAGCATGATCTGTCGTGTCAACAGGGATTAATTTAGAATAAGTAGATCTTGAGAGAGATTGAATTCCTCCCATAACCATCCCGACAACAAATGCCAAAGCGAAAAATTGATTGGCTGTCTCCACGAAATAAGCGCCTGCACAAATGAAAACCCAAACAAAGACCATGATAACGAGTGAAACTTTGTTGCCGTACAACTTAGAAACATAAGCAAAAAGATAACTTCCTCCTATAGCCACAATTTGAATAATCAAGATCGTGATGATCAACTTATCACCCGGTAAACCCAGCTCCTTATCTCCAAAAGTTGCTGCCAAATACATGACAGTTTGTACGCCCATGCTGTAAAATAAGAACGCTGCCAAGAATCTATTCATTACGGGTGAAGCCTTGACCTTATAAAACACTTTCCTTATTTCTTTATACCCAACCAAAAGAATTTCTTTGCTTACTTTCTTTTTATAAGGATTGTTTGGCAGATACCTGAATGTGATTTGGGAAAACCCAGCCCACCAAAGCCCTGTGATTAAAAAAGACCATCTCGCAGCTTGACCACCATCAGCAAGACCAAATACTTCCGGGAGCTCAATCATTGCCAAATTCAAAACTAATAAAATAACGCTCCCTATATAGCCAAGCGAAAAGCCTTTGGCACTTAGAAAGTCAAATTCCTTTTCCGTTGCAATTTCAGGTAAAAAAGCATTGTAAAATACAATACTGCCCGCATAGCCTATACTTGCTAAGACTGCACAAATAATCCCAAATTCAAGATTATCCCCATCAAAGAAGAACAGGCCAATACAAGCAAGTGAACCTAGGTAGGCAAAAAACTTCATGAAAGTCAATTTTTTTCCTCCCGAATCAGCGATACCAGAAAGCAAAGGCGAGATAAAGGCTATAATCAGGAAAGAAAAAGAGATTGAATAAGAGTAAAGAACAGTATTGACAACTTCGATTCCGAAGAAACTCACTAGATCCCCTCTGTCTTCTGATTTGGTAACACTGTTAAAATAGATTGGGAAAATAGTTGATGTAATAACAAGACTATAGACAGAATTTGCCCAATCGTACATGGCCCAGGCATTTTGAATTTTCTTTTTGTTCATAAAAAGACAAGAATATTGTAAGGGGTATAATTTACAGGATTAATATAAATGATTATTCGCAAAGTCATCAGTATGTGAATAGTTCACTTGTCAACGGTCGACAGTCAACTGACAACAGCTGATTAAAACCAACTTCATTCTATTTTATAAATAGCTACTGATAAGAAGGCGAATATGCATATTTAACTTAAATGATTATTCGCAAAGTTATCAGTATGTGAATAGTTCACTTATAATTATAATCGTCAACAGTCGACAGTCAACTACGCCACGGCGCACAAGCGACAACAGCTGATTGAAATGAACTTCATACATTGTTATCAATGGCTACTGATAAGAAGACGAATATGCATATTTAATTTAAATGATTATTCGCAAAGTCATCAGTATGTGAATAGTTCACTTATAATCATGCGAATAATTGATAGTGCCTGAAAAAAGTTGTCACATTTTGTTTGTGTTTTAACACACTACCAAAATGAAAAAGGAATATCAAATTAAGCAACAGCGCTTATTCAGTGAAG
>NZ_BMFD01000034.1 GCF_014637795.1 Belliella aquatica
TTTCGTCTTACAATACTTCAATGAACTTGTACACCGTCATTCCGGTGTCTTGTCAACAACTCTTCTGTCGCCGTTTTACTCTTGGGTTTGCAAAGGTAAGAATGTTTTTTTATCCCACAAAAAAGAAGTGATAAAAATCTTAAAATTCTTTTCGCTAACCCCTCTTTTCAATCGCTTTGCCCTCGTTTGGGATTGCAAAACTGCAACATTTTTCCCGATTTACAAGACATCATCAACAAAGTTTTTTACTCCCTAAACAAACTGCACTGATTATCAACCCTAAAAAGTTTTAACGAGGTGAAAGAAAAAATAGAAATCTATTTTTTCTTTCACCTCCTATTTAAATTAGGCTATCATCCTCAAAATATTAAGCAAGTATAATTCGACTAATAATGTGACAAATTAATGAGATAGTAATCTAATTGAACTTGAAGACATTTAGAAGATTTACAAATTAGAAATCAAGATTTTCAAAAACCTTTCCTAAAAATAAAGTATACATTTGCATAAAAAAGAATTATGAACTTTTCAGAACTGGGATTATCACCTCAAATTATTGAAGCGATAAATAAAGCTAATTACAATAAACCTTATCCAATTCAATTAGAAGCAATCCCTGCAATCTTACAAAAAAGAGATTTATTAGGTATCGCTCAAACTGGTTCTGGAAAGACAGCTTCTTATATTCTCCCAATTCTAGAAAAGCTACAGCAAACAGCTATCAATAAAGGAAGAAGTATCCCTGTTTTGATTATCGTCCCTACAAGGGAATTGGCAGCGCAAGTAGAAGAAGTAATTAGAACTTTTAGTCAATTTTTATCCAGAACAATAAAAAGTCAAGCAGTTTTTGGTGGTGTATCAATCAACCCTCAAATGATGAAGTTGAATGGGACAGATATTTTAGTGGCAACACCAGGAAGATTGTTAGACTTGCTTTCTAAAAATGCTATATCAATAAGTGACCTTAAAACTCTTGTGCTAGATGAAGCAGATAAGGTTTTGAATCTTGGTTTTAAAGAAGAAATAGATGAAATTCTATCAAGGCTTCCAAAAAACAGACAGAACATCTTATTTTCTGCAACAAAGGAAGATGCTATAAATGGCTTAATAGAGAAGCTATTAAAAAATCCTATAAAAATAGAGATCAAACCTGAAGAAATAACACCAGACCTTATAGATCAGTCCGCCTATTTGGTTTCGCAAGAAAAGAAAGGCCCTTTACTAAGACATCTTATTGAGGAAGGCAACTGGCAACAAGTGCTTGTTTTCACATCATCTATAAGGACAGCAGATAATTTAACAGCCAAATTGGTTAAAAATGGAATGCAGGCAATGGCTTTTCATGGAGATAAAAGTCAGGGAGGAAGAACTGAAGCATTGAAACAATTCAAAAATGGCACCTTAAGAATATTGGTTGCTACTGACCTAGCAGCAAGAGGGATCGATATTAAGTTCTTGCCTTATGTGATTAATTACGAACTCCCAAGATCTCCAAAAGACTATATACATAGAATAGGAAGAACGGGTAGAGCTGGTTCAGAAGGTAAAGCCATTTCACTTATAACAGAGGAAGATAAGCATCACTTTAAAGTGATTCAGAAAAAAATGAAGAGATGGGTGGAATTAATTGATTCAGAAAACATCATTTAATTTCTCAAAAAGACAATTCCTTCTTCTCATCCCATTTCAATTTCACGCGATCACCAATCTCAAATACACGATTTTTGTCTTCTACCTTCCAAACTGATTTATCTGCTAAGGAAACAGTAAGCTGATTATAGTGAACAAGATATTGTTTTTCAATTACTCTTGCGGGTAATCCAGTAGTTTTAAATATTTGTACATCAGATGGTCTAACATATGTCTTAGGCTTTTCAGGAATTAAATTTAAATGACTAAAAAGCTTTGCTGCGTAGATATTTTTGGGTTTTTCAAAAATATCCTCAGGTGACCCTCGCTGAATGAGCTTGCCTTGATGCATGATGACTAAGGAGTCTGTCATCTGTAGCGCATCATCCAAATCATGTGTTACAAAAACAACAGTTACTTGAAGCTTTTGAAATATTTCCTTAAGCTCAAATATCAACTCTCTTCGCTGTATGGTGTCTAAGCTTGAAAATGGTTCGTCAAGCAGGAGTACCTGAGGTTCCAAACTTAAAGCTCTACCTATCGCGACTTTTTGTTGCTGACCTCCAGATAATTGCCTAGGCAATTTATTCCTGAAAGGTTCTAAGTTTAAAAGCTTTAAAAGCTCTTCAATTCTCTGCTTTTTATACTTTTTATCATATCGAATCAATGGCCTTCCGATATTTTCTTCAACTGTGGAGTTTGGAAATAATTGATATTCTTGGAAAACCAATTGTATTTCATCATAACCAGGGACTAATTTTTCTTTTGGGCTTAGGATTTGTTCTCCTTCTAAAAAAACATCTCCAGAATTTTTATTTTCTAGTCCTGCAATAATTCTTAATAACGTACTCTTCCCAGAACCACTTTCCCCAACCAAGGAAATGACTTGCCCCCTGTCTATATCCAAAGAAAAGTTCATTAGAACTGGTTTTTCTTCTCCAAATGATTTGTTGATAGAGCTGATCTTTAAATAAGTCATGTTAATAGTATACTATCTTTAATTCTCTTAGGGAGACTTTGAAATACTAAGTTATAAGAATGATCAACCAACTCAAGAATAAATTTATCAGACAAGCCTTTATTGAAAAAAATAGTGTTCCAATGTTTCTTGTTCATATGAAATCCCGGAATAATTGCTGGATTTAATTCCCTCAACTCTATGGCATATTCAGGATCACATTTCAAATTCACACTTTCAAAAAGCTCAATATCTATTATCGCAAAAATCTTTCCTCCAACTTTAAAGCAAAGTGTATTTATATCAAAAGGTGTTTCTTCGGAGGCAGCTGCTTTTGAAAGACAATATTCTCTAAAGAAACCAATATCCATAAATGATTTTATAAATACTTTTAAAATAACCTTTTGGCAATCCAAATAAGAACTGCTGCCAAGAACATCAAAATCGAAATCTTATTGATGCCATGCATCATCCTCAAACTGAAATTATTTTTCTTATTCGGATCCGGCTTTTGAAATACTCTTACAAAGTAATTACCCAATTCACCTAATTGAAAGAACTCTTTTAATCTGCTATTTGCCATGATAATTTATTTTATTGGGAAGTGGAGATATACCTTTTCTAAATTGCTATGCTATTCCTCTGGATCTATCCACATCCCGTCTTTTTTAATGATCTCGATCAATTCATCCACTGCTTTTTCTGATGGGACCGATTTCTTAACAACCTCTTTTCCTTTGTAAAGTGTAATTTTACCTTTTCCCGAACCGACATAACCAAAGTCTGCATCAGCCATTTCTCCAGGCCCATTTACTATACAGCCCATAATTCCTATTTTTACGCCTTTCAAGTGATCTGTTCTTTTACGAATCATCGCTGTAGTTTCTTGTAGATCAAACAAAGTCCTCCCACACGATGGGCAAGAAATGTATTCCGTCTTTGACATTCTAGTTCTTGCAGCTTGTAAGACTCCAAAACTAATGGAGTTATGTAACTTGATCTGGTCTAGAATAGTTTCTCGATTTTGATCAGTATAATTTGATAAATCAAGTAAAACACCTTCTCCAAGACCATCTATTAATAGACCGCCTACATCTGTCGCCGCATGGAGCATCGTTTTATCTTGAGATTGCTGCACATAAGAAACTTTGATCACTACTGGAAGATGAATTTCATTCTCAATCATTGTAACAAAAGCTCTTCTCAATGCCGCATAATTGTGTGAATTTTCACTTGAAAGTATAATAACAAGATCTTTTCGGTCTTTTATAAATCCAATAGCTTCCTCGGTTTCAAGATCTGAAATCATTAAAAAGTTTAAACCAAAATGGAATTCGGTGGCAGTCTTTAATTCGTGAAGGTTATATGCAGGATATTTATTTTCTCGATCCTCTGATTTTTGCCAAACAGAATAGTTTTGAATTTCTTTCATCCCATTTGGAAGCATGAATGGAATTGGATTCGATCCCGAAAACACATAATCAGCTCCTTGATCATTCATTTTCCACTTATCTAACTCTGGAAGATAGAAATGACCCACTTGCTTCATTTCTTTGGGTTGAACTTGATTGATTGCAGAAATGTCAGTGATCACTCTAGGAACATTCCCCCCTCCAAAATTAAACACTTCAATCGTATGCCTTTTATTATACTCAAAGGGTGTTATCGGATAACTTTCTATTTCTTGAATCTCTGAATGTCCTTCCCTTCCCTGATATCTATCCACCAAAGACTGCGCAACAGGGGCTTCAAACTCTGGGTCTTCGGTTAAAGAAACTCTAACGGTATCACCTAAACCATCTTCCAACAAAGTACCAATTCCAACTGCTGATTTGATTCTTCCATCTTCTCCATCTCCCGCCTCAGTGACTCCAAGATGAAGTGGATAGGCTTTAAATCCGCCTTCATCAAGTTTTTGAACCAACATTCTATAAGCCTGCACCATCACTTGCGTATTGGAAGATTTCATCGAAATGACTATATTATAATATCCCTCATCCTCACAAATTCTCAAAAACTCCAAAGCTGACTCAACCATCCCTAATGGCGTATCGCCATAGCGACTCATGATTCTATCCGAAAGAGACCCATGGTTTGTACCAATTCGCATTGCAGTGCCATTTTCCTTACAGATTTTCACTAAAGGGAGAAATCGCTCTTTTATTCTATCTAATTCTTGCTGATAGCTTTCATCAGAATAGTCAATGACTTCAAATTTCTTTTTATCAGCATAATTACCTGGATTGATTCTGACTTTTTCTACAATTTTTGCAGCAATTTCTGCAGCATTTGGAGTAAAATGAATATCTGCAACTAATGGAGTAGAATATCCTCTTTTCCTTAATTCATCTTTTATCAATTGAAGATTTTCAGCTTCTTTCATACTTGGAGCTGTAATCCTAATCAATTGGCAACCACTTTCTATCATTCTGATACATTGCTCAACGGAGCCTAATGTATCCATGGTATCCACAGTAGTCATAGATTGAATTACAATGGGATTATCCCCACCAATAATCACATCTCCAACTTTTACAGGAATTGTTTTCCTTCTTGAATAAGAAGTAAGGCTATTACAATATTTAATCTGATCAATTAATGACATCGCTTCTAAAATAATTATAAATCTCCTAACTGCGGCCTGATTACTATTTCTTCAACAACAGAGTTGGGAGAAAGGTTATAAGCTCCCCATACCGCCTCTGCTACATCCTCTGATTTCATAAATCTCTCTTCCGGAATGTCTACACCTTCCCAACTTGCTGTAAAGGTAGCGCCCGGTAATACTGATGTGACTTTGATATTAAAATCTTTCAATTCTTGTCTCAAACATTTGGTAAAGCCTAACATGGCCCATTTAGAAATCGCATAACTCCCCCCATTTGCGTATGCTGTGAGCCCTGCTATTGATCCAATAGAAAAAATATGTCCTGATTTTTTTGCAATAAGCTCTGGTGTAAAGGCCCTCGTTAAATAGTAAGCAGAATACAAATTAGTCTGAATCATCATTTCTAAGTTCCCATCCGGTTCTGAATGAATAGCTCCTGGTAAAAAGACTCCGGTATTATTTATTATAACATCTGGGCATCCCATTTTTGATTTTATCTCATTTGAAAAACAAATTACATCCTCTTTTTTTGACAGATCAGCTTTCATCGTAAAAATGGATTGACTAGGATACTTTGAGTTGAAATATGATTTTAGATTTTCTAAATCTCTTTCATTTCTAGCGCATGTAGAAACTGAAAAACCCTCCTTTGCAAACCTCTCAAGTATCGCTCTTCCGATTCCTTTTGTACCACCTGTTACTACTATATGTTTTGACATTTATTTCATTGTTTAATAGTTAGTATGACAACTATCTTATGGAAGCAAAGTTACATTTTTTTAAAAACTTTACGAACTTATCCGTTTATTACTCTACCTATTTTCAATTTTGTAGTAATTTTAATTTTATGGAGACTGAAAGCACTGACAGACTAGAATTAGCTGCGCATTTTATTAATAGTACCAATAGTCCAATATTTCTAACTGGAAAAGCGGGAACTGGAAAAACAACTTTTTTGAAAAATCTGGCTGATCTAACCCATAAAAGCTATGTTATTCTAGCGCCCACAGGGATTGCTGCATTGCACGCTAAAGGTGTTACCATACACTCTCAATTTCTTTTACCATTTGGGTCATTTCTACCTACAAGAGAACCCGAAGGGAACTTCACAAATAGCGGGAATTTCTTTACACAATACAGCCTTGGAAGGAAACACACTTTGAACAGTACACGAAAAAAGGTACTCAAATCAGTTGAATTACTTATCATCGATGAAGTTAGTATGCTTCGAGCAGATATTTTGGATGCAATCGATTATCGCATGAAAAGTGTCAAAAGAAATTTCGAAGAACCATTTGGAGGTGTTCAAATATTATTGATTGGTGACCTTTTTCAGCTTCCTCCAATTGTCAAGGATTACGAATGGCAGGTTTTAGGGAAATTCTATAAAAGCATGCATTTTTTCGAAGCCAAATCACTTCAAAATTCAGGCTTAGTTTATCTAGAGCTAAACAAAATATTTAGACAAAAAGATGATCAATTTATTCAGATCCTCAATAACCTGAGAGAAAATAAAACGACTAAAGCTGATATTGATTTCTTGAATAGATTCTTCAAAACCGAAAAGGAAATTTCAAAACTCAAAGATAATATCATCATTACCACGCACAATAATAAAGCTGAAGCTCACAATCAAAGGGAATTGGCCTTATTGAAAAGTAAATCACATTTCTTTGAAGCCAAGGTCGAAAAAGAATTTCCTGAAAACCTATATCCCATTCCAAAAACAATTGAGCTTAAAGAAGGGGCTCAAATCATGTTTATAAAAAATGATAGCAGTGGATTTTCAGAATTTTTTAATGGAAAGATGGCTACAGTGAAAAGTATTGAGAATGATGAAATCAAGGTTGTAATGACGGGAAATAACTTGGAATACATTCTAAAAAAGGAAACTTGGGAGAATAAGCGCTATGTTATTAAGGATGAAACCAAAGAACTTCAAGAGGAGGTCATAGGAACATTTGAGCAATATCCAATCAAATTAGCCTGGGCAGTAACTGTTCATAAAAGCCAAGGGCTTACATTTGATAAAGCCATCATTGATATTGGCCAAGCATTTGCCCCTGGTCAAGTTTACGTTGCTCTGAGTAGATTGCGTAGTTTGGATGGATTAACTCTAAAAAGCAGAATTCAATCACATATTATAAGTGCTGATCGAGATGCAGTAAATTTTACAGAAGCCACTACGGTGCACCAAGCACCCCTTGAAGATGTTTTAAATCAAAATCAGAAAATTTATATACAAAAATTACTGATCAAAACATTTGATTTTAGTGAAATCATTGAAAACTTTCATGCGTTCTTAAAGGATGCAGACAGCAGTATGGAATTTGAAGATCAGGAAATGCAGAAAGCAGTTCCAGAGATTCTTCAATCCGTATCAGATCAAGATTCAAATACTTATAAATTTCAACGTCAATTGCTCTATCTCTTACAAACAAATGAAGAGAATCATTTGATGGATAGATTAGAGAAAGGGAGTGAGTATTACTTTAAACTTTTAAAAGATTTATTAAAAAAACTCATGCTTCATGCTGCAGAAGTAGAAAGGTTTTCGAAAACCCAAACCTACTTGGAAGGACTTGCTGAAATCGAAATTATACTTTTAAAAAAATTAAGCGAACTCCAGAAAGTAACTTTTTTGATACCAGCAATATTAAATGGAGAAGAGATTGGTAAAATGGAGTCAATCAATAGAAATCTAATTCAATTAAGAATAAGTTTAGCTCAAGAAGCCAAGCAGGCAGCAAAGGACAATCCAAAATTCGCTACTAATAAAACGGGAAGGAAAAAGAAAAAATCAGAAAGCCCAAGTATAAAATTAGAAAAAGGAGAGACCTACGAGGTTACTTTCACCTTAAGTCAAGAAGGAAAAAGTACTGAAGAAATTGCAAAATACCGAGGACTAGCAGAATCAACAATCAAAGGTCACCTTGCAAAGGGAATCACAGCTGGCAAGGTTGATATATTTAATCACTTGTCTAAAGAATTGGTAAATGAAATATCTGTTCTTTTAGAAATCGAAAACGGTGAATTGGCAATTATTCGACAAAAGCATCCTGGAAAATATGACTTCGGAACCCTCAAAATGGTATCAGCCCATATTGCAAGAGACTGATTTGAAGTAAGCTGTAAAGTTTGATATTAAAGATGTTTAATTTCAAATCATTTAATTGAATTATTGGTGAATTGGGGAAGGAGTTAAAACGGTAAAAAGATAGTGTGGCTTTTGGGATTTTAAAGGCAGGTGTATTGAATTCAACTCCAAACTATCAAAATAAACCAACCTAATCTATATGCTATAAAAAAGTTAAGGGTTAAATGTTAATTAATGAACTTTTGCTTGACCTGTTTCAAGAGTTAGTCTTAGACCTTAACAAATTCAGTCTTTGACTGCTTTAAGGAGTTTATTTTTTTAATCGCCACGAGGATGATGCTGATTGATTAGGTTTTTATATGTCTTTTAAATCAGAGCCCACCCATCAAATCCATGTCATCTGTTTTCATATAGGAAAGGATAAAAGGTTAAGCGTTAATTGAGTGATTAGGTTAAAAAGTTTAATAAGTTTTAAGCGTTAAAGCATCATTCGCAGAGAAGCCAAGTCTTGTATCTTGTATCTTTTGTCTCACATCTCTTGTCTCCTATCTCTAAAGGTATTAAACGCAAAAAGACCCTTTGGCTTGAACCAAAGGGTCTGAATAATGTGGCGGCGACCTACTCTCCCGGGTGTAACCCCAGTACCATTGGCGCTGCAGGGCTTAACTTCTCTGTTCGGGATGGGAAGAGGTGGGACCCCTGCGCTAGGCCGCCTAAATCTTTCTGTTTTCTTTATATGGATATTCCAATAAATTCAACAGGCTCTCTCTCGAGATTAATGTTTTTAAGTTCTTATCAAGTATCGAGTTTAAAACATCAAGTCTTGTATCTTGTGTCTTACCTCCCCGAAATTCTTCGGGGCAAGCCTTATATCTTAATTCATAACAAGTGTGCAGAAAATTGAGTGTGTAGACCATTGGTAAGTTTTCGGGCAATTAG
>NZ_BMFD01000035.1:0-8244 GCF_014637795.1 Belliella aquatica
GGCCAACTCTCAGGTCAAGCCTCAGGAGATATCCTAGGCAAGAATGCTGCAGGAATATCTATCCTACATGATCAGTATGGAGCCTTTGCAGAGACGGAGTTTGTCGCTAGCTATGCCTCCAGGATCCAAATAGGAGAAAAAACAAATCTAAGATTAGGAGCTGGTTTAAATTACCGCTCTGTTCGCCTAGATGGGAATAGCATGACGACGGAGCAAGCAGATGACCCGATAGTAGGACAGTACCTCGGGAGTTTCTCAAATATGCAGGTGATGGACTTCAACTTAGGGATAGCGGTAACGCACCCAAACTACTATGTGTCTTATGCGGTACACCATGTGAATCAAGGAGCGATCAACTCAGGAGATGTATTCATGGAGAGAATGCCCAGGGCAGGTATCTTCCAAGCAGGTTATAGAAACAGAATGACCGACAACCTAGCTCTAGCAACCAACTTCATGTACAGGAGTCAGATAGACTTGCCAGACAATGTAGAATTCAATATGAAAGTAGTCTTGAAAGAGAAGTTCTGGCTAGGAGGAGGACATAGAATAGACTATGCGAACAATTTTCAGTTTGGCTTGCTCTTCGATAAGATGCGCTTAGGCTATATCTACGAGATACCGATGCTGAGAAGCTACTTACTTCCGAATGTGACGCATGAATTCATGCTGACTTACGCCTTATTTGGAGATAGGAGAGGGATGATTTGGTAGGGGGAGTTTGAAAGCTACAAACCCTTTACGACGTATGGGTTTAAGACGTTAGGGGGACTGTTAAATGACTGTCTCCCTATTGTTTAATCGCTTAACTGATTAGTTGTTTTTAATGGGGAAGTAGGTTGTAAGAAGATGGTTTGATAAAGGGAGATTAATTGTTACTTTAATCAATAAGTAGCTATTTCGTCATATTCATGAATTCTTTCTTATCGCCTAAATTATTCCGAACCTGCAGCCTAGCCTTTCATTGAATAACTATAGCAATCGAGACCAAAAGGATTATTTCTTAAGCTCTGGCTTTTGCCTTTCTCCTTCAACATTTTTCCTAAAATGATGTGAAGAGCACTGATACGTTCAATGAGAATATAATACGTTTATAGTTATTTACTTGATAAAAATAAAGAGGGTGCGATTTGTTAAACAAACTTGCATCCTCTTTCCCGCATTTTGGTCACTAGAGTTAGACTAAAATTAGTACTTAAAATATAATACCAATAATTTCTACGAAAAAGTTTCCAATTTCTTCAAATTTTGTAAATTAAATGAATTTTCTTTTCTAATATGCATACATATAGTCGATTAAGAAGATTCGTATTTGTAAATGCATAAAGGATTGTTTTAATCTTTCTTGTATTTTGATAGACAAGCAAGGTATCTGATGATATTTTAGGTTATTTATGCATTGGTGACTTTTCTTCTTCAAGTATGAAGAGTTTGTTCTCTTTTCCTCAAAAATATCATTTTTTTTGCTTTTTATTTACATTATATTACAAAATACAATCAAATTTTTCTTCAAAATTTCAACATTAAAATTTATAGTGTCAATTTTGAAATTGTCATTATTTGCTGCTGACTTTAAACTTCCACATTAGGTTAGCTATTTATATGTGATTTTATGGAGTTTATCATTTATTTGCTTACATCATCCATCGTATTTCTTACTGGAATAACGCTGCTCATATATATTTACTATAATTATTCGAAAAGTCTAACACATAAAGCAATTTCATTGCTGCTATTTTTTTTGTTTGTGAGGTTTTTGTCTGTGCATTTGTATTTAGATAATAATATCTACGATTATCCGCACTTTTTATTAGTCAATCACTTGACTTCTAGAATTGGATTACCGATTGTGTTTTTATTGGTATTTTACCATACTACGAATAAGAAATTACATTGGATTCATTGCTTTCACTTTATTCCATTAATCCTATTTGTATTAAATTTCTGGGACATATTATTTTCAGACGCGCAAGTGAAGCAAGAAATCATGAAGGCCATGGAGTTGGAAGGATATGCTTATGTTTGGCAGTTGGGTACTTTGTTTTCTCCGAAGCAACTTGAATTATTAAGAGTTGTCCCTTTTTATTCCTATGTGGCTGCAATTGGGTATATGATTTTCCTTGCAGGTAATTTCAAAAAATTCCCACTTCACCTTCAAGGTTTCTTCAAAATAGCTTTCTGGTTTTTATTAGCTAATCTTTTACCAATTATTATTTCATCCTTGGGTTTTGAACAAGTGGGTTCATTTTTGGTAGCAAATGTTGTAGGACTGTTTACAACATTTAATATTACAGTTTCTTTTTTCTTTATTCCCAATTTTCTTTTTGACTTGGAAAAAGAAACAAACTTGGAATCTATTGAAAATGTAGAAACTATTTATGAATCTTCGGATAATGATAAAGATGTGTTGATTTTCAAGGTAGAAGAATTTATGGCTGAATTCAAGCCCTTTTTGTCAGCTGAATTTTCATTGAAATTTTTAGAGAAAAACTTAAATATTTCAGGTAGGTATATCAGCGCAGCAATCAAAGAAAAATATCAGCTGAATTTTAAAAATTACATCAACTGGTTAAGGATAGAATATTTTAAATCAGTTTATTTACCAATGATCACTTCATCAGAGCAAGTTAACCTAGAAGATATAGCGAATGAATTGGGTTTTGCAAGTATCAATACATTCTACATTCAGTTTCATAAATTCTTAAATACTACGCCAAGAGCTTATATTGATGAGTATTTAATGTCTACAGAGTTAATTGAAAACATGTAATTTCATATTTTTTTATATCTAATTAAGCAGTTGCTTGGGGTTTTTCCAATTGAACGATATATTCCTTAGGCGTTGTGTTCATTTCCTTTTTGAAGTTTAAGTAAAGAGAATTCACACTTTTAAAACCTATTTCAGTTGCTAGAGAACCCATGTTGTAATTTCTCCATTCTTTTTTATTTTTTAATTGAAGTACTAAAAACTGAATCCTTTTGCGGTTAATAAACTCATTAAATGAATTGTTATAGATGTCCTTAAGGTATTTTCTTAGTTGGTATACCGGCATATCTATTCCTTGGGCAAGGGTAGATTGCGAAAAATCAACATTTAGGAAGGGGTGTTCATGGTCTAAATAAGCATTTAACTTTTTCACGAAATATGCTTCTTCTTCAGTCAGATTGGATTTTATTATTTCCTCTTTTTGGACGATGGCTTTTGGAGAGTATTCATCATTTATATCTGTTTTTTGACTTTTAGGCAATAAAATTATGGGTGCTTGATGAAACTTGTTTTTAGTAGTCAAGCCATATATCAATTCAGGGATACTTAAAATCACCAAAAAGAAGATAAGATTACCTAAAATAAATAGGAGGTTAAATGCCCCTCTCTTTGCACCAGAATAGTGCCCCGTCCAGGAAAGTATTATTGGGGTAATTAAAAAAATGACATATAAGCAAAAAATTAAAACTTTTCGTCTTCGATATGGGGAAGTTTGTTCCAGAGAAGGAAGTTGCATTATTTGAAATATTCTGATCCCATATGCCAAGACTACAATAAAAGTAATAATGCTGAGGGAATAAGCAGGAAAGATCCATCCTTCATCGTATTTAGCAAAATTTTGAAGATCAATCATCAAAATTCTATCTTGTTGAGGTTTTATCCAAAAAGGCAAGAAATTAACCACATATAAAAGGCCAGGCAAACCATGTAACAAATCTACTTTTCTTATAGGTGATTCTCGAAGACCACGATGCACAGCAAGGAAAATTAGTGGAACCAATATAAAAATCATTAATAACCCTGTTCGCGCTAACCATGGGAAATATGGGAAAAGACCATTGGCCGCAGCAAAAAAAGTTAATAGCCCATAACTTATAAAAAATAATGCAAGTGAAGTGAATTTACCAAATAGTCCTTTGCTCCAATGATAATAGGTATAGATGAAACTAACCACTACTGAAGTAATGTTCATGCCAATATACAAGAAGCTAATAAAATCTTTAGGTAACAACATAGGGATAATTTAACTAAGCGACTTCAAAGTAAGATAAATGGCCAAGATAAATGTTTCCTAAAAAGTGATTTTTATTCCTAAATTGTTTATTCAATGGAATTATTGAAGAAATAATTTTGTAAACCTTTATCCAATTTTATTCTACCAACGGTATTTTTTTTCATTTTCAAACGTTTGAAATCAACGTATTTCATTTTTTAGGAAATCATATCATTTTTTAAGAATGATATATTATTCACGAAATGAGACTTTTGCAAATTATTATTCAAAATATACAATTGAAGATGAATCTGGTAATATTAAATAAAAACCATCTAATATTTTTTTGGTTATTGAATCTTGTTTGTTTGTCAAGTTTTATTTCAAATACTGTCAATGCGCAGTGTACAAGTATAACCTCCTTTACAGTTAGCTCTCAAAATGCTACATGTACAGCAAATGGGAGTATCACCATCACTGTCCCTACATTGTCAACAGGTAGTTATTGCACGTGGACTGCACAGATTACTCGTACAGGAAGTAACCCGGTGGCTCAAAATATTCCCACTTCTGGTGGTGATTTGATTTTTGGTTCCTTGTTGCCTGGTGAATATGCTATCCTAGTTACCGATGGTAACACTATTTTAACTCACTCTCCCAATGTTAACGTCACTACTTCCTATGTAACGATGTCACTCATGAGTACCAGTGTTGCTCCGAGCTGCAACACTTCTCAAAATGGAACTTTAACTGTGAATGTAGCCAATGGGGTAGGTCCATTCGTCTACACCGTCAACTCACTGTTTGGAACACAGACCCATACTACAGCAAATCGATCGCATACTTTTGAAAATATGGGGGCAGGTGAGACAGTAAGCATTACAGTAACGGACCAAGTAAATGGTCAATCGGGTTGTTCTACATCTGTCAATGGAACACATAATACTGTTACTGTTTCTACAGCTCCAATTAATTATTTTTTAAGACCATATAATTTTGAAAGAGATTGTTCATCTGCTCCAGGGTCATGTTCGGGAATAAAACTTTTCGTTAACCTAACCAATGTTACAACTGGTAGACTTGCAGTTTTACAAGATACTGGCAATGCGACTATTACTATCGCAGGAGTTTCATATCCTTTAACTTTTGTTGGTGTAGAAGGTCCTGCTACAAGATTTACTTATGATCCAGTTACTACAGGAGGACCGATATTGATTCATAATACACCATTCTCTACTTCTTTTGATGATGGATGTACTGTTATTACGAAAGCAGCAACAGCAATAATGAAGGACGATTTTCTTATCCTCAACAGGTCCGTAGTTCTGGACCCTGAAACTTGTGAAAAGAGATTTAGAATTAGAATTATTGGTGATGAAGATTTGCAGCAGAATGGAGATACCCATAGAGCTGTTTATTATTGTGATGTAAACCAAGTCCAGATAGAGAGAAGAGATGACTCAGATCTTTCAATTTGGCATATTGTCCCCAACGAGGAGATTGAACCAGACCCTTCTTTGACGAACAATGCTTTAGGGGTGAACTTAGGTGTTAGAATTCCATCAGCGGTTGCGAGTTATGCAGTAGCTTCTACAGGTGTATATAGAGTGACAGTATCAGATGCATGCCAAGGCTCAGTAAGCAAAGTTATACAACTAATTGACGAGAATCCGTTGGGTGTAGTTAATCTTGCGGAATCTCCTTCTATAATCGAAGGTACATCAACTATCAAAGTGGATTTTCCGGGTTTGCCTCCCATGCAAACTCCTTTGAAGATTACTGTATCCAGAGTGGATGGGCAGTCTTCTATAACCCACATAGCAAATGGCCCGGGTGATCTAGCAGGGACATATCAATATAATTTCCCTTTTGATGTTATTTTTAATGACTACCCTACTCCTGAAATGTTTATTGGAGACTTACCTGAAGGTGAGTATCAAATTAAAATTGAAGATAATTGCTCATCTGAAACTGGCTATTCCATCGTAAGGAATATTAACCTTACTAATCTAACTCAATATAGTCCTGAAATAAATATTATTGATGGATGTGCTAATTCCAGTACAGTTGCTTTCAATATGAATCCTGTAAATGCGCTCAATGTAAGCATTAATGTTCAATTGAGAGTAAAAAATCAAGATGGCACGATAGGTGCTATCGCTGCTAGTCACTTTGGCGCTCTTTCTGGTGTTTTCAATAACGTTTCATCTGGAGATTATTTTATAGTGTATAAAGATGTCAGGTACGTCAATCAAACTTTTCCAGAGAGATTGTATTCGGCTGCATTTGGGAATTTTGGTTTCCGTGAATATACACAAGAGGTAACAGTAGCTCCTTTTGAAGATTTTGAAGTAGATACCTCAATTGCTTTTTGTTCTATCGGAGATCCAAGTTCAGGGATTGTAAGTGCACAAATCACTTCGGGGACAATTGTTTATCCAGTTTCTTTTACTCTTTTTGAAACGTCTGATCCCACTATACCATTATCGACTGTAGACATTTTAGATGGAGAAACCAATGCGGTATTTCAAAATGTCCAGGTTGGAGATTATTTTATACGAGTGGCTACTGGCTGCTCGAGTAAGGATATAGCTGTAAGTGTTACCACTACCACAACTATTCCTCAAGCAAGAGTTTCAGAAGGCGCTGTATGTCCGGGAAGCCCAACTACCTTGGCTGCTATAAGTGCTACAAATAACTTATACGATATTGATTGGGAAATCAAAAATGCTGATGGTACTTATAGCCCTGCCTTAGGTGCTGACGGAGTCCAGTTAACTGGGATGCCCGTGCCTTTGTCACCAACAGTAACGACAACTTACCGGGCTGTTTTTAGTTTGAAGACAACTTTTGGTTGTTCAAATAATGTCACCTATTTCTCCGAAGTTGAAGTAAAAGTCACTCCTGATCCTGATTTGGTTACTCCAACAGTCACGGACATCGACTTGTGTAAGAATCCTAATCCAAGTGTGACAATTTCTAATTCTGAAGCTGGATTTGAATATGAGATTTTAAATCCACAAGGATTTTCTTTTTCCCCAAAAATTACCGGACAAGGAAATGGTGGGGATTTAGTAATTGCTATTCCTTTCAATCAATTGACAGCGGGTACGACTTTGACTGTCTCTTCTACTAATGGTAACGGGGGATGTAGTGGCATTCTAGAAGAGGAAATTAATGTGATAGCTTCTCCAGCTGATTTACTTTTGGACGTGGAAGGCTCTTTTGTTTGTTTGGGTTCAGATGGAACGATTACAGTTAAGGGATCTGAATCGGGAATTACTTATACCGTATTTCAAGGAAGTTTGGCCTTGTCTCCAAATATTTCTTCGGTAGGAACGGGTAATGATTTGATCTTTACGATCCCTTCCGTATTATTGACTCAGTCATCCAACGAGTTTACAATTGAGGCATCAGGCGCGGGTTGTGAAGCAGGAGTTTTGGGAGAAGCGGCTATAATCACTGTTCAACAGGCTCCTTCTTCCTCAAGTTCAGTGAATGCTATTTGTGGATTAAACGATGGAAAGGGAACTATTGTGGTTGATACCTTTGGTGGGAGCGGCGATCATGAGTACAGCCTTGACGATGATACTTGGCAAGATTCAAATATTTTTGAGGTAGATCCAGGAACCTACACAGTTTATTCAAGGGATAAGGTTAACGGTTGCAAGAGTAGCAGTTCTGTGACTATTGGCTTGTATTGTATAACGATCACGAAAGAAGCGAGTCAGTCCACGTATGTATTAGGAGATGTGATCACGTATACCTTCACGGTAGAGAACGATGGAGACTTCACCTTGACTAATGTGGGTGTTTCGGATGCGTTGCCGGGCTTGAGTGCGATCACCCAGACCTCAGGCACGACAACCTTGGCACCCGGTGGGTCAGCGGAATTTACAGCTACCTATACGATTACGCAGGCAGATGTTGACAACGGATCAGTAGTAAATACAGCAACAGCGACAGGCACACCTCCGACAGGAACTGATGTGACGGCTACAGATACAGAGACGATCACAGTTGATAATTCAGCTGCAACAGCTTCGATCACTATAACCAAATCAGCGAGTCAGTCCACGTATGGATTAGGAGATGTGATCACGTATACCTTCACGGTAGAGAATACTGGGGACTTCACGTTGATAGGGGTAAAAGTAGAAGATGCCTTGCCGGGCTTGAGTGCGATCACTCAGACCTCAGGCACGACAACCTTGGCACCCGGTGGGTCAGCGGAATTTACAGCTACCTATACGATTACGCAGGC
>NZ_BMFD01000035.1:8409-8724 GCF_014637795.1 Belliella aquatica
GCGATGTGACGGCAACAGATACTGAGACGATCACAGTTGATAATTCAGCTGCAACAGCTTCGATCAGTATAGCCAAATCAGCGAGTCAGTCCACATATGGATTAGGAGATGTGATCACGTATACCTTCACGGTAGAGAATGATGGAGACTTCACCTTGACTAATGTGGGTGTTTCGGATGCCTTGCCGGGCTTGAGTGCGATCACTCAGATCTCAGGCACGACAACCTTGGCACCCGGTGGGTCAGCGGAATTTACAGCTACCTATACGATTACGCAGGCAGATGTTGACAACGGATCAGTAGTAAATACAGCAA
>NZ_BMFD01000036.1 GCF_014637795.1 Belliella aquatica
ATCTTGCAAAACACCTTGGCGAATAGCAACTATACGATTTTGTATACGGATTCGGAACTGGAGATTAATCCACTTTCGGTAACTGTCAGTGCAGAAGAGAAAGTTAAGACTTATGGAGAAATTGATCCAAGTTTAACCTTTGTATCAACACCTGGAGCAGGAAGTGCCTTAGCGAATGGTACTGAAGTTTCATTTACAGGATCACTTTCCAGAGAGATAGGTGAGGACGTGGGGACTTATTTGATCTTGCAAAACACCTTGGCGAATAGCAACTATACGATTTTGTATACGGGTTCGGAACTGGAGATTAATCCACTTTCGGTAACTGTCAGTGCAGAAGAGAAAGTCAAGACTTATGGAGATAATGATCCAAGTTTAACTTATGTATCTACACCTGGAGTAGGAAGTACCTTAGCGAATGGTACTGAAGTTTCATTTACAGGATCACTTTCTAGAGAAATAGGTGAGGACTTAGGAACTTATTCGATCTTGCAAAACACCTTGGCGAATAGCAACTACACGATTTTGTATACGGGTTCGGAACTGGAGATTAATCCACTTTCGGTAACTGTCAGAGCGGAGGAGAAAGTCAAGACTTATGGAGACACTGATCCAAGTTTAACCTATGTATCAACACCTGAAGTAGGAAGTACTTTAGAGAATGGGACAGAAGTTTTATTTACAGGGTCTCTTTCTAGAGAAGTAGGTGAGGACGTGGGAGCTTATTCTATCTTGCAAAACACCTTGGCGAATAGCAACTATACGATTTCATTTATTGGTACTGATTTGATGATCAATAAAAAGTCACTTACGATCACAGCGGATAATAAAGAAAAAATATATGGAGAAATTAATCCAATTTTGACATTTTCTTATTCTGGCTTGGCGAATGGAGATACATCCATATCTTCTGAACCCACATTAAGTACTATTGGAGAAGATTTATCGGATGTTGGGGTTTACCCTATATTGCTGTCTGGAGGGACTGACCCAAATTATGAAGTTTCTATAATTTCAGGTTTACTTACAGTTTCTCCAAAGAAGTTGTTTATAAAAATTGATAATAAGCAAAAGTTTTATGGGCAAAATGATCCGGAATTCACGGTCGAATTTGAAGGTTTTGTCAATAATCAATCTTCTTCAGTTTTATCAGGTATTCTTAATTTGACAAGAATAGCTGGTGAAGATCCAGGTAAATATGTTATTAATGGAAGTGGTTTAAATAGTACAAATTATTCTCTGGTCTTTATTCCAGGAGTATTGATAATTGAATTTTTAGATACAGATGGAGATGGAGTACCAGATGGCATAGAAGAGAAGCAGGGTACAGACCCACTTGATCCAACTGATTATAAAGATACAGATGGAGATAGGGTTCCTGACTATGTAGAAATACTAGATCGTACTAGTCCAACAGATCCGAAAGATTTCAAAGATACAGATGGTGGGGGTACACCATATTTTGTGGAATTAGTTTTGTTTCCAGAATATGGACTTCCTCAAGGTAATATCAATGATTCATCTGACGATGAACGAGACTTTGATGGCGATGGCGTTCCTGATTACCAGGAAATCAAGGATGGTTCAGATCCACTTGATCCGAATGATTATAAAGACACAGATGGAGATGGTGTTCCAGATTATATTGAGGAGCGTAATGGTACTGATCCAACTGATCCGACTGATTACAAGGATACGGATGGTGATGATGTACCAGATTATATTGAGGGTCGTGATGTTACCGATCCAACAGATCCGAACGATTTTAAGGATACAGATGGCGACGGCATACCTGACTATATCGAAGAGCGTGATGGAACAGACCCAACAGATCCGAATGATTTCAAAGATACAGATGGTGACGGTGTACCTGACTATATCGAGGATCGTGATGGAACCGATCCAACAGATCCGAATGATTACAAGGATACGGATGGTGATGGTATACCAGATTATATTGAAGAACGTGATTCTACCGACCCGCTTGATCCAGATGATTATAAGGATACAGATGGAGACGGCGTACCTGACTATATAGAGGAGCGTGATGGGACGAACCCTTCTGACTCAACTGATTTTAAGGATTCAAATGATACCGGTATTGCAGATTACATTACTGATAGAGCAATTATCCAAGTGACTACTATTGATTTGCAAATTGCATGGGGGCAGGCTGGTGATGTGCTTCCAAATGAAATTCTTGTGACTTCCTCTCAAGGAACTATGGTCAATGTTACCGTGGTTTGGACAGAATCTACCTTAAATAGATTTCAGAGAGGAGATTATGAAGTTATTGGGGAGTTGATTGCTCAAAATGGCGTGTTTAATCCTTATGGATTCAAAGCTTTAGCAAAAATCAACGTCTTACCAAAACCTGCACCAGAAGACATCTTATTGTCCAACAACACCTTCGAGGGAGCGAGAACCAGTCAGGAAGTAGCAATCGGTGCATTGAGTGTGGTTGATCCTATAGACAATATACATGTGCTTGGTGTGCCATATGATTTGGAAGATAACAGATACTTCAAAGTGATTAACGATGTACTTTATTGGAGCAGTGAAGATCCTGCTGAGGGAAGGACTACATTCAAGGTTGTAGTGAGGGTCATTGATAGAGACTTCAACATGTTGGAAAAGGTCTTTATCATAGAAAGAAGTAGAAAGTCGGTTTCCAGTATAGAAGTATTTAACGCTTTCACTCCAGAAGGAGATGGTAAGAATGATACTTGGGGAGTTCTAGATTTGAGATACTACAGAGGGGTGCGCATCCAAGTATTCGACAGAGGAGGAGAAAGGTTGTTCTACACTGAGAATCCAGATATCCGCTGGGATGGTACTTTCAATGGTAAAGAGTTACCAGTCGGAACATACTACTGGACGATCGAAGTAGGAGAGACTGGAGAAGTAAGAAAAGGAATGTTGAATCTGTTAAGAAAATAAGAATTAGGGAAAAGGTTAAAGGTTAAAGGGAGGACATCCTTTAACTTTTAACCTCGAACCTTTCACCTCAAAAAAAGCCATGAAAAAGATATTTATACTCGTAATAAGCTTCGGACTGAGCATGACCATGTTCGCTCAATCAAGAAAATATATTTCTCAATTCAGTCACTTACAGGGCTATTACAATCCGGCCCTGACAGGCTATGAAGGTTCCATGGTTCGCGGCTTTGTCCGCAATCAGTGGGCAGGCTGGGAGGGAGCACCAAAGACCTACTTTGCTTCGGTAGAACTGGATTTTGGCCAACTCTCGGGTCAGTCCTCAGGAGATATTCTAGGCAAGAATGCCGCAGGAATATCTATTCTACATGATCAGTATGGAGCCTTTGCAGAGACTGAATTTGTAGCTAGCTATGCTTCGAGAATCCAAGTTGGAGAGAAGACTAATCTGAGATTAGGAGCAGGTCTCAATTACCGTTCTATCCGTTTGGATGGAAATAGTATGACAACAGAGCAAGCAGATGACCCGATAGTTGGACAATACTTCGGTAACTTCTCTAACATGCAAGTGATAGACTTCAATTTGGGACTTGCCCTGACCCACCCAAGTTACTATGTGTCCTATGCAGTACACCATGTAAATCAAGGAGCGATCAGTTCAGGAGATGTGTTTATGGAAAGAATGCCCAGAGTAGGCATCTTCCAAGCAGGTTACAGAAACAGGATCAATGATAATCTAGCTTTAGCAACCAACTTTATGTACAGAAGTCAGTATGATTTACCGGACAACTTAGAACTCAATCTCAAAGTAGTCTTGAAAGAAAAGGTTTGGATTGGAGGAGGACATAGAATAGACTATGCAAACAACTTCCAGTTTGGCTTGCTCTTCGACAAGATGCGCATTGGCTATATCTACGAGATGCCGATGTTGAAAAGCTACTTATTACCGAATGTGACGCATGAATTTATGTTGACTTATGCGCTGTTTGGAGATAGTAGAGGGATGATTTGGTAAGGAAAGTGAAGCTTTGCAGGATGGGAAAATCGAGAAAGGTCAATATTAATTGTTAAAAGATGGTAGTTGATATTTGAAAATTGAAGATATTAAAAATATTTAATTGTGCAACTGCTTAATCGATTAGATAGTAGAACTTTTTAGACTGAACATTAATAGTTCTATGTATTGACTCCAAAATTTCGCTGTTCTTATTTGCTTTAAGATTTCAAAGCTTAACCTCATCCAAACAGTTGAACAAATAATCAGGTCTTCTTGGTGATTTGTTAAGAAACTAAAGTACAGAAAAATAATGAAAATTATATAACCTAAAAACTCCTGATTTAGCTGTTTTTAGCTTTTTTCAGCGTATTCTTTTTTGTAATTAATATTATTGTAGGTAATGTGGTCAAAAATAGTTGGTGACTTTTGTTGAAAAATTTCTTAACATACCATGCAGATTTGAAGAGGACGTAAGCTCTGCTGAGGAGCAACTTACCAGCAATAAAATCTGTCAAGTGGAATGAGAGGGCTTCGCTTATCGGAGCCCTTTTTTATACTTCATTCTTCTTGTTCTATGGCTAAGAAAAACCTTTCTTCCTACTATTCTTAAAGTATAAGTACCACCTCAAAAAGCTTTTTCTATTTTGAGTTGATAGGCCTCTGTGGACATTTAAATTAATTTTTAAATGTCCAAAAAATGACTCTAAACCATTGGTTGATTTTGGAATCCTTTGATTTTCTAGGTACTCAAAAAGGTTAGGCAATGCGCTTTTTAAAACAGAAAAAGAACGTCTCAATAGTTTGTCTCGTCCTGAAAATGGTTGACACTTTTATTGTTTAAATATAGTTAGTATTTCAATTTCTAAGAATTTTGGGATAACTTACAATACCACGATGAAGCGGAGGCAAGCTCTGCTGAGGAGCAACTTGCCAAGGAATAGTCGTTTGGTCCGATAGCGTTGCTATTTTCAGACCGGATCTTAACAGGTTCGGTCTTCTTTTTCCAGCTGTACTTATTCCCAATAACGCGTTCGGTATCATGCCTTAGAAAACCTTCGTCATGTACTTGGTTTGGCGTAAGATTACTCCCCAGTCCTTCGTGCGGTCTCATATCATTATAGATTTTGATGATCTGACTTATATATTTTTGTGCATTGACACCTTGTTCTCTAGCAATATCATCCAACCACTCTTCTTTAAGAATACCGTTTACTCTTTGTGCTATGGCATTTTCATGTGGGGAGGCAGGCTTCGTCATACTGATCCAGACTTTTTTCTTTTTTAAAAGGTCCGTGTAATCATAACTGCAGTACTGTACCCCACGATCTGAGAGATGAATCAGGGAGTATGGTTCAATGTATTTCTGAGATTGAAAAGCCATTTTTAGGGCATCAAGCGCCGATTCAGCCTTCAGGTCAAAAGAAAGATTCCAGCCCACTATTTTCTGGGAATAAGCATCTGTAATAAGATACAGATACATGACTTCCCTGTTAAGCTCGACATAGGTAATATCGGAGACCCATAACTGGTTGGGTCTTGAGACAACCATATTTTCAACAAGATTATGGTACTTCCTTAGCCAATGATGGCTCTGGGTAGTGAAAAACCTCCTTTTTCTCTTAGTAACTAATAATCCGTTCATACGAAGCAGATCAAACAGTTTATCTCTGCCTATCTTGATTTTATGTAGGGTTAAATCTTTCTTTATCAAAGAATACATTTTTCTCAACCCCCACCTAGATGTTTTAGCCTTCTTCCTGATCTTGAGAACAAAACTCACCACCAAATCTTCCTCAAATGCCTCTTTACAAACATTATTGATACCTTTATAGTAACCTTGTCTGCTCTTGCCAAACAATCCACAAAGTTGAGCCAAGCTTATCCTTGGCTCTTCTTCTTTGAGTCTTTGAACTGCTTGGCACCAGACTTTTTTTCAAGATCCAGGCCATATTCTTCTTTGGCAATATCGACCATGATCTGATATGCCCTGCCCTTTAACTGGCTAAGCTTCAACTCTTCTTCGAGTTGATTAATACGAGCTTTAAACTCGTTGTTGGAATCCTGTTTTTCTGACATGTTTCTTAATATCGGAAGAGGGTCCTTAGGAACTCTCCTTTCTAGACCAGCAAAAATCCTCATCCATTCCAAGATAGCGGATTTACTTTTAATTCCATAAACATGCCTTGCTTGTTCTTTAGTCAAAGTACCTGATAGAACTTCCATAACAATTTTTCTCTTTGCCTCCTCAGAGAATTTTTCTGTCTTTCGCATTTTGTCCGATTATAGGTTTACAATTTCTAGTAAAATTGTGTCAACCTATTTCAGTACACGACCGTTTGTGTTTATACCAATACTTTCCCGTTATGGGATTGACTGTTTTTTCATTAACAAACTGGTGGTGTCGAGTATCCCAATTGGCTAGTTCGAGTAGCCAAAAACTGAGTTCTTGTTTTGATTGGATCAGATGTAGTGTGGAAACAATTTTTCGAAGTTCCTGCCCGGGAATGCTCTTAGGATTGCTGGAAAGCCATATTCTACACATTCGCTGCACATGAATCACACATCTCTGAAGAGTGACTTGTGGACATACTTTTCGGATTGCTTTGATTAAAGCCCGATTTCCATCGCAAGTAATTGATTCAATTTGAACTCCAAGAATTAGAAGATTTTCTAGGTCTTCTTTGAGTTCTTCATAGCGTTCTCCGTCACTGAAACGATAGAGTTGAGTGAATTTAATGGTGTTGTCCCGATATAAAATCAAGCATAAATCCCTGGTAAAATATGTGCCGTCAATAAGAAGATTTACTCGCTCAGACGGGTAAACACTTAGGGTTGGAGGTTCATTTAAATACCTTTTGAACAGTCGCTGAATGGTACTCTTACTCAGACCAGTCTCTGTTACTAATTGCTCAAATGTACGTCTGCCAACTACCCATTTTTCAAACCAAACAAACTGATTCGCTTTAGTTACTGAAGGGTTGGAGCCAGTGAAAAGAATGCCACAATTTTTACACTTATATCGCTGCTTGCCTGCTTGTTTTCCCCACTTGATTGAGGCAAGAAAGCCACAAGCCCAACATCGTTTTTTTTGAAGTTTTCATGAAACAAAAAAACCTTATTGAAACTGATTTCAATAAGGTTTTTGTAAATAATTTTAAATCAATCCGTTACAGGGTTTTTACCAACTATTTTTGACCATTAGATCTTATTGTAAACTAAAACACAGTTGAAAATATGACACAGATGCTTTTTTAAAGATTTCGATAGAAATTCTTCAAAACATCACTTTTTTAAGAATTTATTGATAATACCTTCAAAAAGAAACTCATTTATCTCCTTAAGAATTTTTGGAATCGGCTAAAGAGATTTTGACTGAAAGTCTATTTTTAAGATTTCATTTAATTTACTTATAAATGAAAAAATGACCTTAATTGTTTCAGTTGTTACATCTGAAACATTCTTTTTTTCAATATTTGAGATTGTAAAAATACATTTGTTTTGTTACAAAATTTTCTCTGAATTAAACTCATTAATACTGCACACAATATGCAAATTTTAATACTACTTAATTAAAAAAAAAATGAAAAAAAAGTTACTATTCCTAGTTCTCTTTATCGTATTACCTTTTGCAATCCAAGCTCAGGTAGGAATTGGAGTTGAAAATCCTCATGCCTCAGCTGCTCTTGAAATAGTTTCAAAAGAAAAAGGACTCTTGATTTCAAGAATGACATTAGAAGAGAAAAATGCAATTCAAAATCCTACAGAGTCTTTGTTAATCTATCAAACAGATGGTGAAGTAGGGTTTTATTATTTTGATGGAAGTTTATGGGTTTTGCTCAATACTTTAATTCCTGGTCCTATGGGACCTCAAGGCCTCCAAGGTCTGGCGGGTAAAGATGGATTAGATGGAGCAACGGGTCCAATGGGCTCTCAAGGTCCAGCAGGATTGAATGGTGCCGATGGATTAGACGGAGCAACTGGTCCAATGGGTCCTCAAGGTCCGGCAGGATTAAATGGAATGGATGGATTGGACGGAGCAACAGGACCAATCGGACCCCAAGGCCCAGCAGGGAATGATGGATTAGATGGAGCAACGGGTCCAATGGGTCCTCAAGGTCCGGCAGGATTAAATGGAATGGATGGATTGGACGGAGCAACAGGACCAATCGGACCCCAAGGCCCAGCAGGGA
>NZ_BMFD01000037.1 GCF_014637795.1 Belliella aquatica
CGAATGGTTCGGCAAGACCCAGCCTATCCACGACTGCGGAACATGCACAGAAGCTCAACACCAAGAAAACAGAAGAACAGAGTTGAAGTTGAGAAAGTAATTGAAAGTACAAAGTACAAAGTACGATGTACCAAGTGTGCAGTATAAAACAATACAAAACCCCAAGTGCTCTTTGTGTAAACAGAGAGCACTTCTTTTTTTGAGGAAAGCTAAAATTGACTACCAAGGTTTTTATATGAATTTTGAAAACTGTTTGTATGTCGTTTATATACAGATCATTTCGTTCGATTGGTCTTTTATTTTTTAACCTGCATTATTGACTTGTATTAAATGGTTTTTACGCAGGTTTCACTTTTTTTCAAAAGTATTTTTCACGTGTTTAGAACACTTAGAAACAGAAAAAATGTTGTTTAAAATTAAAAAAATGCATTTAATTTAAAATTTTCACTCATTTTGTTTGGATGTGAAATGCAAAATAATGTATTTTTACAGCAAATAAGTAGGTTTGATATAAATCGTTGGGTTTTAAAACAGATAAAAATGATGCTATTGGGCTCTTATTGAGGCTTTTAATATAAAAACAGGTATGGGAAATTATTTACAATTCACGGACAGCAGAATTTTATCGAAGAACAAAGCGAAATTATTTAAGGTAATTATTGAATGTTTTTTGATTCAGATTTACAACTTATATGTGGGAGCATGGCAAGGTACTTTTAGTGTATCATCCATACAGCACGCTTCAGATCATCAAAAATGTTTGTATACAAACTCTGATCTTGAGTGGTCAGACACGAAATATTTACTCTATTCCTCTAGCATATAATTATTCAAGATAATATTTAACAAAGTCATGTTTAGCATTTATTCAAATTTCAGGAAGGGAAAGTTCAGTCAGGGATTGACTATACAACTTTTCATAATTATCGGGCTGATTTACTCTTCAGTTGGAAGCTTACAAGCACAGCAAGTGAAAGAACTTCAGTCATATATGGCTGAGGAAAATATTGGCAAAGAAGATCGCTTATATAAGATGATTTATGGTGCAACTCCAACGATAGTGATTGCTAATAATACAAAAGTTAATCCAAAAGAAGCCTATCCTCAAAAAGTAGATATTGATGGCTCAAGTTTGAGGTTTTTAAATGAAAAAGACCCGCTTTTTAGAACTGTAAAGATGATTCAGATTCATATTACTAATTCATCTCAATTTGCTTCTATTTCTTTAGGAACGTCTTTATTTGAGTCATTCAGTAATCTAGAATATATTTTCATTTTGTCAGATGTTGCCTTGACTTCTCAAGAAGTTTTAAGGATGTCTGCAGGATTCGAAAACACAGATATTTTAATTTTTTACCAGGTAGCAATACCTCAATAATTCTTCTTAAAGCAAAAAATCATGGAAAATATTTACAATTTTCTTAAAAATATAAGGTTTGTTGTTCTAGCAGTAGTCCTTGTATTATTTGGAGGCAATCTACCTACTGCCACTGCTCAAACACAAAACGTTAAGCCTTTTGTAAAAAGAGTTGGGACCCCACAACCACCAAATGGAGTTTTCAATGTCAGAGGAGACTATACTTTGGTTGGAAATACAAACCTGACTTTACAGAATTACTCAGACGGGGGTAATAATTCAAATAATGTGATGGTATATGTGGATGTAGATGGCAATCCACAAACAGTTAATTCATCATCTGCAAATTTGGTTTTCTCTCAGGAAAATGGAGCAGATCCAAACTGTTCCGAGATTTTATATGCAGGGCTTTATTGGTCAGGTAGAGCAACAGAGAATGGTCCTCAAACCTTCAATGTGACGAAAACAGTCCCTGGATCGCCGCAGGCTGTAAATGAAAATCAAACACTCTTACATAATGGAGATGTTCAGTTTTCATCATATTCAATGTCAGTTTCAAGACAAGGCAATAATAATAATACAAGATACCCTCGATATACTTTTTCAGGAAATGGGAATACATATATTTTTGATTTTACCAATAATTCCGGAAATAATAGAGTACAAGTAAGAATTGGAAATGGTAATTTTGTAGATGTTCCTGTTAATTTTACATCGAATGGAGACATAGGTATTGCTACTTTTAATACTCCTTACACCTTTACCGATGGAGGAGTAACGATCACAATTAACTCCTTAACAAGAGATACTCGTACTAACAGAAATGAAGGTGAATATCGCAGCAACTCTTCGGCCTCGATCAATGTTGCAGGTACGACCATACCTCAAGTACAACAGACTTATAATCTTGATAAACGTAAAGTTAAAATCAAAGGTCCTTCGGCCTCTTCATACACTGAGCTTACTGCAAATGCAAACAACATCCTTTATCCTCAAGGGGCTCAGGCGGATATTTATGCGGGATATGTTGATGTTACCAATTATGTGAAACAAAATGGTATTGGTGAATATACCGTTGCCGATATTGCATTAGTGGAAGGGAATGGCGGGAATACAGGGTATTTTGGTCAGTGGGGAATTATTGTTGTTTATGAAAACTCAAAAATGCCTTGGAGAGATATCACCATTTTTGACGGATATTCCTTTGTGCAATCTCCTGGAAATGGTGCTTTGTCTACAGGAGAATTTGACATTACTGGTTTCAATGCAGTTCAAAATGGCCCTGTTAATTTCAAACTGGGCGTAATGGCAGGTGAAGGAGATAGAGGTATTTCAGGTGATTTTCTTGAAATTAGAAATGCTTCTAACAGTAGCTGGGTACCCTTGTCACATCCATTAAATACTACCACAAACTTTTTTAATTCCTCGATTTATACTCCTGTTCTTGATGCTACGGGTAACTTGGTTCAAACACCAAGAAGTCCAAATCTCCCAAATAATACGGGTATTGACATCGCTATGTGGAATGTGCCAAATGCGAACAATTCAATAATAGGAAATAGTCAAACATCTACAAGGTTTAGGTACGGGACGACTCAAGATCTGTATTCTATTTATATGGTAGCTTTTTCTGTAGATGCTTATGTGCCGGATGTTGAAGGACTTAATCTACTCACTTCATTAAATGGAAATCCTGCTGGAATCAATCCAACCGTTCAGCCTGGGGAAGATATTACCTATACACTTGAAATTAGGAATAGGGGTACAGAAGCAGTTCAGGATTTAGAAGTTGTTATTCCTATTCCATTTACAGCTTCTTTTTCAGGGGATTTAAGTGATATTATTTCACAAGTTAATTTTTCTGGTGGAAATGCTCAGTCACCAATTTTCGATCCGACAGCAGGGTCTACGGGGTCTATCATATGGAAGATTAATAACCTGCCTTTACCAGCAAGCGGGGATCCAAATGATGTACTTGCCACGCTTACTTACACACTTCAAGCCACTGAAAATTGTTTTGTTCTTGCTCAGGCTGATTGTGAAGCATTTATTGAGACAGTAGGTATACTTAGAGGTAAAGGAGCTGTATCACAGAGTACTTTCAATTCAGTACCATTCATCACTGGATTTAATAATGACGGATCATGTGAAGGTGAGCCTATCTCTACACCTGTCCGTATAAATATTATCAATGCTCTTGATTGGGTACAGACTAACTGTCAGGGAGCAAATCTTGAATTAGATTTCTTCTTCTGTAATGTAACAGCGGGAATTCCGGTAACAGAGATAAGGGGTAATTTTCCAACTGGTACACAATTCTTCAGTGGTCCCGACCCTTTAAATGACACTGAATTTAATGAAAACAACCCATTTCCTTCAACTGGGGGTCAGTTTTTTGCAATTCCACCAAATTCATCAGAATGTGTATTCCAGTTTGATATTATTGTAACAATTGTTACAACCAATCCTGATATACCTACTTCAGAGAATTTAACTTTCTGTCAAGGTGAAAATATTGGGAATTTGTCGCAGTTCATTTCCCTAAGTGCCGATGGTTTGGCCAATGATTATCAGTTATTCTATTTTACCGAATCAACTGGAGGAAATGCTATCAGTAATCCTGTTATTAACACAAATAGTTCTGGTGAGGTTACTTTTTGGGTTGCAGAAGGTCCTTCTTCAAGTTGTATTAGTGATAGAGTTCCTGTAACTATAACTGTAAACGCAAATACAGCTGAGCCAGCAGTATTGAATGTTGATGAGTGTCAGCAAGAAGGTACGGTACCATATAATGTCACAGCACTTCCGAATGCCACATTGTTATTTTATGCAGACAATAACCTAGGTAGCCTACCATTTGAGGCAACACCAATTGTTGACCTAAGTATCGCAGGAATCAATACAGTTTGGGTATCACAGGTTGTAGATGGCTTGTGTGAAAGTGCACGAGTTCAGGTATCTATATTAGTTAATGAAGCTCCTGATGCTCCAGTTTTTACTGGAAATATCACAGAATGTGCTGAAGCAACAATCCAGACTTTGAGTGCAAATGATGCGATTACCAGTTCAGGAAGTGTTGTATGGTATGATGCAGCTATTGGAGGAAGTATAGTTACTGACCCAACTTTGAATTCAATAGGAACAGAGACTTTTTATGCCGAAGCTGTTTCAGCTGATGGTTGTGTTTCTTTAGAAAGAACAGCAGTGACTTTAACAATTAATGATTGTAGAGTTGCTATTACAAAAACAGTTGCAGAAGGTCAAGAGCAGATTAATGCTCCTACCACTTTGAATTATACTATTAATGTAACTAACCTAGGTAATATTCCATTATCTGGTGTTGTTGTGACTGATCAATTGACAAATGGAACTACAGCATTGACTTTGGTTTCAGGTGATGCTAATAATGTTGGTTTTTTAGATACAAACGAAACTTGGGTTTACACAGCTTCATATGAAGTAACACAAGCCATGATAAATGCAGGAGATGCAATTGTAAACACAGCAATTGTTGATACTGATCAGACGGGAGAGGAAGAGGCTGAGGTAAGGACAGAGATTGATCAGTCACCATCCTTGACCATCACTAAAGTAGCAACAGAGCAGAGCTATGATGCAGTAGGAGATGTAATCAACTACACGATAGTTGTGACCAACACAGGAA
>NZ_BMFD01000038.1 GCF_014637795.1 Belliella aquatica
TGAACTCTTGCTCCTGTATAGTAGCGAATCTCTGGTACACCCCAGTTATCATTGATACCATCTCCATCTGGTGTGAAGGTATTGTAGATCTCAATCTCTGATACGCGCTCTCTGTTTCTTGTGATTTCAAAGACCTTGTCCAGCGTATTGAAGTCCCTATCTGTTACCCTCACGACAACCTTGAATGTGGTTCTGCCTGCCGCAGGATCTTCACTGCTCCAGTAGAGCACATCGTTGATCACTTTGAAGTATCTATTATCCTCCAAACCATCAAGAAGGCCAAGCCAGTGCATGTTATCCACAGGATCAACTACGGTCAATGATCCTATAGCCAATTCCTGGCTTGTTTTGATACCTTCGAATGTATTATTAGATAATAAAACATCTTGCGGAGCTGGTTTTGGAAGAACCCTAACTCTAATATCTGCTTGCAGCATTCTATCATTTTGCAGATACAATGGAATGATTAATTCTCCTGTAAGCCTATAATCACCACTTCTAAATCTGTTCAATGGGGTCTCGTCCAACTCTACAGCCAACTTTAAGATATTTCCATCAACAGTCATAATTTCTTGCTGTCTCGGGACACTAATATTTGACCCCCAATTGATCTCTATCCAAGATGAAGGGATTACTAGACTGACTTCACCTTGGATAATAATTTTTACCTCAGAACAAGTTTTATTACCTGAGAAATCAGTTGCACAAAGTTTTACCATATATATACCAGGAAATGAGTTATCAACAAATCTCAATACCATGCTTCCGTCAAATCTAGTAATCATCTCAAACAGCCCAGTAAAATCTTCCTCTCCTGCATGCTCTAGCGTCCAAGTCACTGGCTCATCTGCTTCAAATGATCCAACTCCCTGTTCTCCTTCACTAAGCTCAGCTAGAAAACTAAATGAACCTTGATCATCTTCTTCAATCTCAAGATCACTTGTAATCTCTGGAGCGGTATCATCGATCACCTCTATGCTCACTAGCACACATGTCTTGTTACCAGAAGCATCAGTAGCACATAGATTCACTTCATAAATACCCGCAACAGATCCTTCCTTAAAGCTCAGTACTATTGCACCATCAGCATCTACTTCCATCTCAAACAGCACAGTGAAATCTTCATCCCCTACCTGCTCTAGCGTCCAAGTCACTAGCTCATCTGCTTCAAATGATCCAACTTCCTGTTCTCCTTCGCTAAGCTCAGCAAAAACACTAAATGAACCTTCATCATCTTCTTCTATCTCAAGATCACTTGTAATCTCTGGAGCTCTATCATCGATCACCTCTACGCTCACTAGCACACATGTCTTGTTACCAGAAGCATCAGTAGCACATAGATTCACTTCATAAATACCCGAAACAGATCCTTCCTTAAAGCTCAGTACTACTGCACCATCAGCATCTACTTCCATCTCAAACAGCACAGTGAAATCTTCCTCTCCTACCTGCTCTAGCGTCCAAGTCACTGGCTCATCTGCTTCAAATGATCCAACTTCCTGTTCTCCTTCGCTAAGCTCAGCAAAAACACTAAATGAACCTTCATCATCTTCTTCTATCTCAAGATCACTTGTAATCTCTGGAGCTCTATCATCGATCACCTCTACGCTCACTAGCACACATGTCTTGTTACCAGAAGCATCAGTAGCACATAGATTCACTTCATAAATACCCGAAACAGATCCTTCCTTAAAGCTCAGTACTACTGCACCATCAGCATCTACTTCCATCTCAAACAGCACAGTGAAATCTTCATCCCCTACATGCTCTATCGTCCAAGTCACTGGCTCATCTGCTTCAAATGATCCAACTTCCTGTTCTCCTTCACTAAGCTCAGCAAAAACACTAAATAAACCTTGATCATCTTCTTCAATCTCAAGATCACTTGTAATCTCTGGAGCGGTATCATCGATAACCTCTACGCTCGCTAGCACACATGTCTTGTTACCAGAAGCATCAGTAGCACATAGATTCACTTCATAAATACCCGAAACAGATCCTTCCTTAAAGCTCAGTACTATTGCACCATCAGCATCTACTTCCATCTCAAATAGCACAGTGAAATCTTCATCCCCTACCTGCTCTAGCGTCCAAGTCATTGGCTCATCTGCTTCAAAGGATCCAACTTCCTGTTCCCCTTCGCTAAGCTCAGCCATAACAATAAGTGAACCTTCATCATCTTCTTCTATCTCAAGATCACTTGTAATCTCTGGAGCTCTATCATCATCTCCAATTATTTTAAAGATTTCATTGGAAAGCTGAAGCTGATAATTTGGCCCTGCAGTTAAAGTTCCAAGCAAAATGCTAAAACTACCAACAGCTTCTCCATCTTCTCTTTGAAGCATTCCCGTAAAACTATCTCCAATTAATAATTGAGGATCAACTGTAAAAGTCAATACAGGATCCACTTCTCCAAAGGCTTTGCTTTGACCACTGTCGGGAATAACTCGCAATTCTCTTTGTTTGATCAAACCATCTGTACCTGTAATCACTGCCGAAGAACCACCTTGTAAGGCATAATTAACTGCATCAGCACCCGTAAGCATCAAGCCACTAACCGTATAATTTCTTACCCCTGCATCCTTACTATCATAAATACCTGTACCAGTCACAGCTAAAACATCTCCTGACAATGGTATGTCTAAGCTAAATTCAATATCTGGTAACCTGTTATTCCCATCATATACCTTTTCCAAACTACTCGTTAAGCTTGCTGTCAGTGTCTTCGCTTCAACATTCAACATTCCCTGCAAAACAAGCGTATTGCTGAAATTTGGACTGGTAAGTACTCGGTTATCAGCCTTCAAACTATAGGTGCCTACTTTTAAATTATTACTGCTACTAAATACCGGCTGTTCCACTGCAATATCAAATTTTGCACTGCCTGATGCCCCATCAGTTATTGTCACACTTGTGCCAACCAATTGTGCACTAGCTGTCAGGTCCACTACTTGCTGGTCATCCGAACTGTAATAACCTGCCAATGCTACTGCATAATCTGCTCCTTCTCCATATAGCGAACTGGAATTAGCTAACTTCACCAGCAACTGATCAGCTGCTACTATCGTGTAGTCTCCTGATACATAGCTGATCTCATAGTTGATAGAGGTGATGCCCGTCGCTTCCAAGACTCCTGCATAGACTCCTGCAGTTTCTGTACCTGCATTCGTACGGCTGATCGTCAGATTCGTCGTATTCAAAGCTGATTCGTCCTCCCCGAACTTAAAACCACTGTAACTCACCCCTGCATAGCCGTTGGCATCTGCTTGGGTTACGAACTTGCTGTCATCATTCGCTGTGATGGTCAAAGCCGCTCGGGTGATTGTAAAGTCAACGCCTGTCGTAAGGTCGACCTGATAGTTAGCAGCCTTGAATGAACCATTGTCCTTCAATGCCAAAGAACCAAGAT
The DNA here is from genome assembly GCF_014637795.1 of Belliella aquatica. Taxonomy (GTDB): domain Bacteria; phylum Bacteroidota; class Bacteroidia; order Cytophagales; family Cyclobacteriaceae; genus Belliella; species Belliella aquatica. Next base: position 3,410 of record NZ_BMFD01000038.1, read on the forward strand.
CTATCTCATAATTGCCTACACCTTCGCCAGAATCTCTACCTAGTAACCCTTCAAAACTAGGAATCTCACCAATAATAGCACCACTGAATGTATAGGTGAATTCTGGATCAAGAGCACCATAGCTCTTGGATTGCCCATTATCTGGAATGATATTTAGCGTCTTCGGACTGATTACAAAACTTCCATTAAATTCCCCACTATAGATGCCTATCCCCTTGATGGTCACGGTAGCTGTGCCAGCATCTTTATTATCAGTAAAAGTAACTTCATAATCAACTCCCTCAACAAGGGTAACACCTCCATCTTCTAAAACTACATCAGGCTCAATCGACGCTCCTGTATATATCTGCACAGCAATATCAGCAATCACAGCATCTGAAATAGACTTGCCAGTAATTTCACCGTCGGTGACTACGAAGTCCGCAGGAGCAGTATAATTACCTGCATCTGCTCCACTCAAAGTATAAACAACCGTAATCGTCTTGCCTGTACCAACGGTTTCGTCATCATAAGTCGCAACAGCAGTCACCGTCACGTCTTCACCTGTAGCAACTCCACTCAATGCTCCGGCTGTAACATC
>NZ_BMFD01000039.1 GCF_014637795.1 Belliella aquatica
TAGTCTGCCATAAACACATCCAAGCCTCCCAAGCCTGGGTGGCCGTTGCTCGAAAAGTAAAGCTTGTCTCCTATTCTATACGGATGGCTTTCGTTTTTACCTGTGTTGACCGAGGGACCTAAGTTTACTGGGGTCCCAAAGTTTAAGTCTTCGTCATAGCTCACGTAGTAGAGGTCAAAGCCTCCTTGTCCGCCTTCCATGTCTGAGCTGAAGTAAATTCTTTTGGCTTGTTCATCCACAAAGGGATGCATCACTCCGTATTTGGTTGCTTCGTTGAAGGGCATCGCCTTGTGTTCTGACATCATGCCTGATTCGTCTACTTTGCTATAGTAAATCTCTGTACCTACCGCAAACTCTAGGGTTCGCTTTGCTTTGGTGATCCTTCTTGTCACCGTATAGAACATCAAGTCTTTGCTATGCATAAAGCTTGCATCTGAGAAGTGGAGTACTTCTTCGTCGCCTGTGTTCAACTCGGTTAGGTTGCCTGCTGTATCTTTTCTGATGATCCTGAAAAACTCCCTGTCGTTGAAGTCATACTTCTCCTTGCTGTAGATGTTGTTCAGATCAAGTCTGATCGCTGCCTTCTCCGTTGGTGTTACTGCGCCTCGGTCGGAAGCAAAGTACATGTTCTTGTTTTTGTCTAGGGCCATGCCCATATCTGAACCGCTGCTGTTCACTCCTGCCACAGGCACTAGCTTCAGGTTGGCTCGCTGACTGTAAAGCGTCTTCATCTTCTGCGCATCGATCTCTGGAAAGTCGTCTGCTGTGAAGTCTGAACCTTCTAGTAAGGCATCCATCTCTACTTCTCCGTTGTTCACCATATAGGATGACACCAGGTATTCGTAGTAATCGTCTCTGTCTGCTTCTTCAAAGTTTACTACTTTAGCCCACCAATCGTTGGCTTTTTGGTAGTCTCTGATCTTATCGTAGGATTGTGCTATCTGTCTAGCTGTTTGGTATTTTTCCTTCTTGGCATAGGCCTGCTCGTACACTTCGGCGGCATGCTGGAAGTTATCCAAACTATACTGCTTGTCTGCGTAGCGTAATAGTGCGTTCTGCGCCTGTAGCTCCATTGTCCCTGTTCCAAAAAACAGCAATGATCCTATCAGTAGTGTTGTAAAAAGATTTTTCATAGTTAAAACCATCTAGGATTTTTCATGGTGACACTTCTCGGTGCAATGTAATACCCTACAGATATCTCGTGGGAGTTGTTCCTGTAATCACTCAGCACGTTCATGCTGTGGTCATAGGCATATCCCAGTCGCAGGTTGTTGGTCGCAAACACTTCCAACAGGAAGGCTACTGCGTTCCGCTGATTCAGGTTGTCCTGTAGGTTTTCCATACCAATCTGCATATTCGATCTGTACGAAGCTCCCAGCCACAATCTTTCTTTGAACAGCACCATCCCGTTGATGTCGTAACTCGTCGGGGCGCCTTTTACTTCTTTGATCAAAAAGCTTGGCTTGAACTGTACACTGCTTGAGATCGGAATCATTACTCCTGCTGTAATATAGTAATGGAAGTCATGGTAGGCAAGTGCAATGTCTTCTCTTTCCAAGGCTCCTCTGCCAATCATGTTGTAGGCACTCACTCCAGCATAGAACCTGCTGTTGTGAAAGAACATCCCTAGGTTCATGTTCGGTGTGAACATGTTCACTCTGCCTTCTGGCAGGTTCGGATCATTCGGATCGTTGGCTCTAAGCATGTCGCCGTTGATTGCGTATTCACTCGCTCCCACACTTGCTCCCAAGCCCAAAAATGATTCTCTGCCTGTCTGTATCCTGTATGCATATGACAACATCGCTCCGTTCGTATTGGTCGGCCCCATCTTGTCTGAAAGTACCGATAAACCAAAGCCCATCAGTCCTTCGTTTGCACTCAGATCCGCTGTCACTGTAAAGGTGGTCGGAGCGCCCTCAAAGCCAACCCACTGACTTCGGTAGGTGCTCTGTATGTACGGCTCTCCCTTGTAGCCCGCATACGCCGGGTTGATGTGAAGGCCGTTGAATATGTACTGGCTGAACTGCGGCAGCTGCTGACCTTCGACCATGCCGATGGCTATCACAGCCATCAGCATTGTCATTCCTAGTGTTTTAAAAATCCTTTTCATGATTTCTTCTTCCTTTAGTCTTTGATTACTTGAATCCAACCTTTGAAATCGTGCGCTCTACCTGTTCCATCTGTTCCTACCAATACGTAGTAGTATGTTCCTGCTGGAAGGCCGTCAGCTCTCCAATCATTCTGATAGTTCGTGCGCTCGAAGACATGGTCTCCGTATCTGTTGAAGATCACGATCTCGTTGGAAGCAAACTTACCTAGACCTTTGATCTCAAAACTGTCGTTTCTATTGTCTCCGTTTGGAGTAATCACGTTCGGGATAAAGAACGGATTAACCGTATTTACATCACTGTCTGTATTGTCATCAGGATTGATCTCTACGCCACCTGAGCTTACTGTTACCACATTGGTGATCGTCTGAGACGTTGGACTTGCTAGTGCATTTGCCCTTACCTGTACTCTGATCGTCAAGCTCGCACCGGCAGGGAAGTTAGCCACTGTCCATCTTACTTGCTGCCCGTTCACTGTTGTGGCTGGCTCAATCGCATTGTTGCTCGCCGTGAAGGTGGATCCTACATAGCTCACTCCGTTTGGTAAGTCATCAGTGATCACTACATCTACTGCATCGTTCTCTCCGTTGTTTCTTACCACGATCTCGTATTCGAATTCGTCTCCTTCGAAGATCTCTACATCGAATGATGTCTTCGTTACTGACATATCCACTTCGTCATTCAGTATTCTGAAGGTCACGAACGCCTCGTCACTGTTGGTCGGGTTAAGTGTCTCACTCAACACGTATCTCAATCTGTAGTCTCTGGCTTCGTTCACTCCTGGAATCAAGCTCAACTCTCCGTTTGGATTGATCAACAAACCGATGATGCCATCCAACTCTGTGAACACAAAGTCTACGTTGTCCATCGTTACTGCCTGACCATCCAACAAGTCGTTGTCAAGAATGTTGCCTATACGTCCGCCGAAGCTTACTGCAAACTCTCCAAACTCGTCATCGTTGGCTATGATTGGTCTTGCTCCTCCTCCGATTGTTACCGAATCTTCATCTCCTATCGTTCCGCCATCAGGTGTCTCTGCAGATACCGAAGCTGTATTCAACAAAGTTCCTCTTTCTAGATCTTCTCCTGTTATCGTATAAGAAGTCGCAAGGCTTACTACTTGTCCTGGTGCCAAGCTCGCAATCACATTATTGAAGCCTGTCAATGGATCTCTTACCACTACATTACTTAATGTTACGCTTCCTGTGTTGGTCACTGTCAAGTTGTAGTTGATCACTTCTCCCAACTGAAGGTAAGTAGTAGACTGTGTAGTTTTCACAATCTCAATACCTGCTCTCTGATCAACTTCAACAATCACTTCGTCTTCATCACCTGGAGTGTCTCCGTTTGGATCTTCACCTTGAGTACTCGCTACGTTCACGATTGAGCCGTTGTCAATGTCAGCCTGTATTACTGTATAAGTGTAGTCTCTGCTCACTGACTGACCTGGAAGTAGTGTTCCTACATTCTCAGATACATTCAACATCGCATCTACCAACATCACATCTGTCAAAGTAGTGTTACCTGTGTTCGTTACCGTCAACGTGTAAACTACTTCCTCGCCTGCTGCTGTTACTTGCGACTTGTTCGCTGACTTCGCTATTGTGATTGCTGAGTTTTGATCAACGTCTACCGTTACTGTTGCCTCGTCACCTGGCGTGTCTCCGTTTGGATCTTCACCTTGAGTGCTCGCTACGTTTACGATTGAGCCGTTGTCAAT
>NZ_BMFD01000040.1 GCF_014637795.1 Belliella aquatica
TATCTTAATTCATAACAAGTGTGCAGAAAATTGAGTGTGTAGACCATTGGTAAGTTTTCGGGCAATTAGTACAGCTCAGCTATGTCATTTCTGACTTTACACCTGCTGCCTATCAACGTCATCGTCTCTGACGGCCCTATTTGGAAGTCTCATCTTGGAGGGAGTTTCGCACTTAGATGCTTTCAGCGCTTATCTCTTCCCGACGTAGCTACCCGGCAATGCAATTGGCATCACAACCGGTACACCAGCGGTCAGTCCAACCCGGTCCTCTCGTACTAAGGTCAGGTCTCCTCAAACTTCCCACGCCCGCAACAGATAGGGACCGAACTGTCTCACGACGTTCTGAACCCAGCTCGCGTGCCACTTTAATGGGCGAACAGCCCAACCCTTGGGACCTTCTCCAGCCCCAGGATGTGACGAGCCGACATCGAGGTGCCAAACCTCCCCGTCGATATGAGCTCTTGGGGGAGATCAGCCTGTTATCCCCAGAGTACCTTTTATCCTTTGAGCGACGGCCCTTCCATACGGTACCGCCGGATCACTATACCCGTGTTTCCACCCTGCTCGGCTTGTCGGCCTTACAGTCAAGCTCCCTTATGCTATTGCACTCCACGTACGGTTACCAAGCGTACTGAGGGAACCTTTGGAAGCCTCCGTTATCCTTTTGGAGGCGACCACCCCAGTCAAACTACCCACCAAGCAATGTCTCCCAGTTTTGGGATTAGATACCAAGCAAACAAAGGGTGGTATTTCAACGGCGACTCCTCAACGCCTAGCGACGCCAATTCACAGTCTCCCACCTATCCTACACATCGTTTACCCAATACCAATACTAAGCTGCAGTAAAGGTTCATGGGGTCTTTCCGTCCCGTTGCGGGTACGCGGCATCTTCACCGCGACTACAATTTCACCGAGCTCATGGCTGAGACAGTGCCCAGATCGTTACACCATTCGTGCAGGTCGGAACTTACCCGACAAGGAATTTCGCTACCTTAGGACCGTTATAGTTACGGCCGCCGTTTACCGGGGCTTCAATTCAGACCTTCGCTTACGCTAAGCCCCCCTCTTAACCTTCCGGCACCGGGCAGGTGTCAGGCCTTATACTTCGTGTTTCCACTTCGCAAAGCCATGTGTTTTTGCTAAACAGTCGCCTGGGCCTTTTCACTGCGGCCTCCCACACCGAAGTGTGGGGAGGCGCCCCTTCTCCCGAAGTTACAGGGCCATTTTGCCGAGTTCCTTAGCCATGATTCACTCGAGCACCTCAGGATTCTCTCCTTGACCACCTGTGTCGGTTTGCGGTACGGGTCAATATGCGCTTAACGCTAGAAGTTTTTCTTGGAAGCACTTAGGACAACTATCCGATTGTCCGTAGACGCTCGGTACTATCACCTTCGGCTAAAACCACGCATTTAACTATGGTTCCAATACCTACAAGCTTTAACCCGGTATTCCGTCACCGGGCGTGTCTTTCATCACTCCGTCACTCCATCACCTGCATATCAAGTATGGAAATATTAATCCATTTGCCATCGACTACGCCTCTCGACTTCGCCTTAGGTCCCGACTGACCCTGATCCGATTAGCGTTGATCAGGAAACCTTGGTCTATCGGTGTGCGGGTTTCTCGCCCGCATTATCGTTACTTATGCCTACATTTGCTTTTCCAAAAGCTCCAGTGCACATCGCCATGCACATTCACTGCCGTTGGAATGCTCCCCTACCACTGATATATAAATATCAATCCTACGCTTCGGTATTACACTTGATGCCCGATTATTATCGACGCCCTGCCGCTCGACCAGTGAGCTGTTACGCACTCTTTAAAGGAATAGCTGCTTCCAAGCTAACCTCCTGGCTGTCTCTGCAGCTGGACCACCTTTGTTCAACTTAGTGTAAATTTTGGGACCTTAGCGGTAGGTCTGGGTTCTTTCCCTCTCGGACACGGACCTTAGCACCCATGCCCTCACTGCCGTTACTATATGCCGGCATTCGGAGTTCGTCAGGATTTGGTAGGATATGACTCCCCCTAGTCCTATCGGTAGCTCTACCTCCGGCATACATTCCACGACGCTGTTCCTAAAAACATTTCGGGGAGTACGAGCTATTTCTCAGTTTGATTGGCCTTTCACCCCTACCCACAGATCATCCGGAAACTTTTCAACGTTTATCGGTTCGGTCCTCCACTCTGTTTTACCAGAGCTTCAACCTGTCCATGGGTAGATCACAAAGTTTCGCGTCTACCGCCACTGACTCTAACGCCCTGTTCAGACTCGCTTTCGCTCCGGCTGCGGACCTTAAATCCTTAACCTTGCCAGTGACGAGTAACTCGTAGGCTCATTATGCAAAAGGCACGCCGTCACCCAACTAATGGGCTCCGACCGCTTGTAAGCGCACGGTTTCAGGTTCTATTTCACCCCGTTATTCACGGTACTTTTCACCTTTCCCTCACGGTACTTGTTCACTATCGGTCTCTCAGGAGTATTTAGCCTTTCCGGATGGTGCCGGATAATTCAATCGGGATTTCTCCTGTCCCGACCTACTCAGGATACCAGCCAAAATATTCATCCTTCCGGTAAGGGACTATCACCCTCTATGGTCTGCCTTCCCAGACAGTTCCCGTCAAATTCATACTCTTTATGCCGGTCCTATAACCCCGGACCTGCCGTAACAGATCCGGTTTGGGCTCGTCCGATTTCGCTCGCCACTACTCTCGGAATCACTGTTGTTTTCTCTTCCTCCGGGTACTTAGATGTTTCAGTTCCCCGGGTTTGCCTTCCTTACGGAATACCCGCCGTGGCGGGTGGGTTGCCCCATTCGGATATCTACGGATCAATTCCTCTTGCGGATCCCCGTAGCTTTTCGCAGCTTGTCACGTCCTTCTTCGCCTCTGAGAGCCTAGGCATCCCCCGTACGCCCTTATTTACTTACTCTAATCAGGATCCCCCTTTTGCAATTAGGACCCCGACGGTCTTGCTTGCAATCTCTTGCAAACACTCAATTCTCTGCTCAACTTGTCAATGAACTTTTTATATATAATCACCTTTGTGAT
>NZ_BMFD01000041.1 GCF_014637795.1 Belliella aquatica
CTGGATATTCCGGACAATACTGACCCCTGTTCTGGACATATTGACCCCTCTAAAAATGGGTTTGGTTCTATAATCTGTTAGACTGACAATTTTACATTTTTTTTCTGAGACTTTCTCCTTTTAACTCTATTCTGTAGGAAGAATGGACCAATCTGTCAAGAATAGCATCTGCTATAGTTTCTTCCCCAATGATATCATACCAGCTTGACACGGGCAACTGACTGACGATGATTGTTGATTTCTTTCCATGTCTATCTTCAATCATTTCCATAAAATCTATCCGCTGTTGCTGTTCGAGGTGGGTTAGTCCAAAGTCATCAATGATCAGGAGATCTGTCTTAGCCAGCTTATCAAAGAACTTCATCACAGTTCCTTCGAGTCTGGCCATTTTGGTTTTGAGCATTAGTTTCTGGGTATTGAAGTAAGCGGCTTTGAACCCCAGGACACAAGCCTGATGTCCAAGTGCAGAAGCCAGATAGCTTTTACCGCAGCCTGTTGCTCCGGTGATCAGCACAGCCTCTCCCTTTGAAATATATTCACCCGTTGCAAGGCTTGTGAACAACATTTGATCAAGACCTCTTGTTTTGTCAAGCTTGAGTTCCTCCAAGGATGCTTTGTACCTGAATGCCGCATTGGTTTCAAGCCTTTTGAACCTCCTGTTATCTCTTTCAAGCTCTTCAGCCTGTAGTAACAGTTCAAGACCTTCGGAAAGTGAGAGGCTTTGATTTTTTCTTGTTTCTTTGATAGCTGTCCATGTTTTGGACATACCGTGCAGCTTGAGTTTGGCAAACTGCGATTCGATCTGGTTTGTCATAGTTATTTAAAATTAATTGATTGTTGATTACTGTAATATGATTTACCCCTTACATTCTGATGCTTGGGTAGCGTTGCGATGTTGTTTTGGACAGACTCGTCTTCCATATGGTTCTCTATTATATTTTTGATAAACTTGTAAGAGAAAATCCCATTCTCCATTGCTGTTTTACATGCTTTTTCTAAAACTTCTGTATCTGATTTTCTAGCTAGAGCAAGTAGCCCATCACAAGACCTGTAGAGCTGTTCGGGATATCTTTTCTGTTCAAAAAGTAGGCATACATATTCGTAAAGGACTTTTGAGATCTTCGCTGAAAGATTCCTGTAATAGTCAGGACTTCTATCCCTGTAGTGCTGGTGATGTGAACAGAGGTGCTCTTTGACTGTTGAGTAAGCCCCATGTTTGAAGTTTCTGGTATGAACCGCCACTTTCTTACCATCATGATAGATGTAGACCATGGATCTGGAATAGACTACTTTTACTTTGTTTCCCATAAGGGTATGTGGAACACTGTAATAGTGTTTGTCTGCAGACAGATAGATGTGGTTGTTTTTTGCAACTTTAAGCATTGAATAGCTGCGAAGCTCAAAACGGTCTTCAGGCAGATCAGTCAGCAGGGCTTTTTCATCAGCCATAAACTTTTCTTCCCTACAGTATGGCTTCTTCTGCATTCTTGTCTGGTTGTGGGCTTTCACTTTCAGTTTGATTGCCTGGTTGAGAGAAGTGATGTCAAAGAACTGCATATTCCTGAGCTTGGCATAAACCCTTGAATAAAGGATCTTAACCTGATTTTCTACCAGAGCTTTATCCTGAGGCTTTCTAACCCTTGCGGGAAGTACTGCTGTCCTGTAGTGGTTGGCAAAATCTTCCAACGCTTGATTGATATCAGGTTCATACCGGTCTGCTTTAATCACAGCAGCCTTCAAGTTGTCAGGAACCAGAAGCTGTGGTACGCCTCCTAAATCTTCCAAACACCTGCTTAGTGCGTAAAGAAAATCAGATACACTCTGGGATGGCACAGCCATGGCAAAGGCATAATCAGAATATGGGAGGCAGGCAACAAAAAGCTGACATGCTATGACTTCTCCTGTTTCTCTGTCGATATAGGGAATGGTCTTTCCTGCAAAATCTATATAGAGTTTTTCTGCAGGTTTGTGGTCCAGAACCATAGTATTTTTGCCTTTTGCGGCCTGTTGCTGATCAAGGTGAAAACAAAATTGGGAATAGCTATATCCATCTGGGTTGGACTGTCTGTATTCTTCCCATAACAGTACTCTGGTTACACCAATCTTTTCTAACTCTTTTTGATAATGTTCAAGGTTGGCTTTAAAGTAATCATACCTTGAATCTTTATAGGAAGGATTACCGGGATGAAAAAGTGTATATAATTCAGGCTCGTCAAGGCTTAGAAGTGTCTCAATTGTAACCTTCTCAGCTCTTTTGCCTGTCAACAACTTATCAAGCTTAAAAAGATATGTCTTGACGGTATTCTTACTTACATCAAGGATACGTGCAATGGTTTTGACTCCATTGCCCTGTCGGTTAAGTATTATCAATTGTTTTATCTGACTCATTGGTTTTGGTTTTCCAGCCATAGGATTATAATTAGCGGTTATCGAAAGTGTCCGCTAAAAAAACCAAAACCATTAATCAGAGGGGTCAATATGCTCCGGAATTTTGACCAAAGGGGGTCAACATGATCCGGAATCTTTATGAAATTCTTGCTTTAGGGGGTCAACATCCGCCGGAATGTCAGTCGAATCTGGCCAATCAGGCCACTTTCACTAAACAAAAACATTCCGATTCTGAGGGGTCAACATGCTCCGGAATATCCA
>NZ_BMFD01000042.1 GCF_014637795.1 Belliella aquatica
GTAGAGAACGATGGAGACTTCACCTTGACTAATGTGGGTGTTTCGGATGCCTTGCCGGGCTTGAGTGCGATCACTCAGACCTCAGGCACGACAACCTTGGCACCAGGTAGGTCAGCGGAATTTACAGCTACCTATACGATTACGCAGGCAGATGTTGACAACGGATCAGTAGTAAATACAGCAATAGCGACAGGGACACCTCCCACAGGAACTGATGTAACGGCTACAGATACCGAGACGATCACAGTTGATATTTCAGCTGCAACAGCTTCGATCAGTATAGCCAAATCAGCGAGTCAGTCCACGTATGGATTAGGAGATGTGATCACGTATACCTTCACGGTAGAGAACGATGGAGACTTCACCTTGACTAATGTGGGTGTTTCGGATGCCTTGCCGGGCTTGAGTGCGATCACTCAGAGCTCAGGCACGACAACCTTGGCACCCGGTGGGTCAGCGGAATTTACAGCTACCTATACGATTACGCAGACGGATGTTGACAACGGATCAGTAGTAAATACAGCAATAGCGACAGGGACACCTCCTACAGGAACTGATGTGACGGCTACAGATACCGAGACGATCACAGTTGATAATTCAGTTGCAACAGCTTCGATCAGAGTTCGTGTGGAAGCAATCGATTTTACCTTCGCAGCTATTGGCGATCAGGTTGCCATAAGCTATTCTGTCAGGAATACCGGGAACTTTACACTTTACAATGTTCTGGTCAAAGATCCAGCTACAGGCTTTGAAATAAATATTGAAAAGCTTGAGCCTGGAGAAGAAGTGTTATTCCCTACAATTATTTATACCATCACAGTAGAGGACTTTAATGTTGGATATGTGGATTTAGAGGTGGAAGCTGTTGGTTATACCTTGAATGAGCTTGAAGTGAGTGATCAAGATTACGATGAAATTCTTAAGCAGATCATTCAAACCATTGATGTAGCAGTAATAGCTGACATACCTGTGATTAGTCAGGTCGGTCAAGTAATTACTTATACATACGAAGTTAGTAATATTGGTAACAGTGATATTGGTAGGGTCTCGGTAAAAGATCCTATAACGGGCCTTGATATTTTATTGGAAGAGCTTCTCTATCAGGATACCTATGTTATACAAATAGTATATGTGGTTACCCAAGAAGATTTGGACAGAGGTTATATAGAGAATGTTGTAACAGCGGAGATCATTCAGTTCTTTTTAAGTGGGATTGATGGGACTACAGCGGAGGATGATGAGTTGGTGCTTGTGACTCAAGATCCTTCCATTAGCATTACAAAAGAATCTGAGCACCAATATTTTGTGGAAGAGGGAGAAGTAATCACCTACACACTTACTGTAAGGAATAATGGTAACGTAACCTTGAGGAATATTCATGTTGAAGATCCTCTCACTGGCTTGGTAATAGTGATTGATGTATTGGCTCCCTTGGCAAGTCAGCAGCTAACGACAACATACACTGTACAGCAACAGGATATGGACCGTGGAGAAATTATAAACAATGCCAGCGTTACTGGTGATTTTAATGGGACTATTTACACGGCCACTGATTCATTGGTTATTCCATTAAGGAAAAATGATATCGAAGCGAATATGGATAACTTCCAAGAGAACGAGATCAATGGTTTGTTGGGAGGAGTAGCAGGAAATGTCTTGGACAATGATAAGCTCAATGGTAATCCGGTAAAAGGGTCTGAGGTGATTATCACTGTAAAAGATGAAGGAGGAATGCCTGGTGTGAGTATCGACAAGGATGGCAACCTGATCGTACCGAAAGGTACAGCTCCGGGGACTTATGTGATTACCTACACCATCTGTGATGTTTTGGATCCAGAGAATTGTGATGAAGCTATAGCAATTGTAGAAGTTTTCCATGGTGTGAACTTGAAGATTACTAAGACAGTGGAAACTTCTGAGGTGTATGAAGGGGATGAATTCATCTATATCCTAAGGGTTGAAAACAATGGAAATATAGAATCTGCGGATGCAGTTGTAACGGATATTCTTCCAGATGGCCTAAGGTATGTATCAGCGACAGTGAATGGTCCATCTGCGGTGTTTGCTCAGAATGGACAGGAGTTGAGTTGGAAGTTTGCGATGCTGTTACCAGGTGATGTTGCAGAGATTGCATTAAGGGTAAAGGCTGCTCCGCTGACTGATGGCAGGGATAAGAGTTTGGTCAATACTGCCACAGTATCTTCACCACAACGGGAGTTGAGTCCTGATGATAACAGTTCATCTGCAGCAGTAAATATTAAGGCATTCTTTATACCGAATACGATCACGCCAAACGGGGATAGAATCAACGATACTTTTGAGATACCTGGCTTGGGCAGGTATGTGAGCAATGAGCTTTTGATCTTCAACAGATGGGGTGACCATGTGTACGAGCGCAAGAACTACCAGAATGACTGGAGTGCTGAAGGCTTGGTATCGGGTACGTACTTCTACCTGTTGAAAGTAACCGACGAAAGCGGTAAGGATCAGGAGTTCAAGGGCTTTATCCAAGTGGTAAAGGAGCGAATCAGATAAATATACCGTACGCCCGGCGGGAGGGATTCCTTCTGCCGGGACGGTATTATCCAAAATCAGGAGCTAAAAAATAAGAGAAAATG
>NZ_BMFD01000043.1 GCF_014637795.1 Belliella aquatica
ATCGTCTTGCCTGTACCAACGGTTTCGTCATCATAAGTCGCAACAGCAGTCACCGTCACGTCTTCACCTGTAGCAACTCCACTCAATGCTCCGGCTGTAACATCTGCACTTGTCGTGCCCTCGTAGGTCTTAGTCTTGGTCAAAGTTGGGGCAGCGATCGTCAACGACTTGGTCGTAATCTCACCATCTGTTACCTCAAAGTCCGCAGGAGCATTATAATTACCTGCATCTGCTCCACTCAAAGTATAAACAACCGTTATCGTCTTGCCTGTACCAACAGTTTCATCATCATAAGTCGCAACAGGAGTCACCGTCACGTCTTCACCTGTGGCAACTCCAACTAGTGATCCAGCCGTAACATCCGCACTTGTCGTGCCGTCGTAGGCCTTCGTCTTAGTCAAGGTCGAACCTGATATTGATAAACTTTTAGCTTTGATTTCAAAAGTACGAGAAGCTTCCCCGCTGTAATTACCAATACCCTTGATCGTTACCGTAGCAGTCCCTACATCGGTATTATCTGTGTAAGTCACTTCATAATCAACACCCACGACAAGCGTAATACCCCCATCTATTAAATCTATCTCAGGTTCGATAGCTTCTCCTGTGAAAATCTGATCGGAAATAGCTGAAATAATCAGATCAGAAACTGACTTGCCTTTGATCTCAAAAACTATGTTCGAAGTTAAATCCAGAATATAATTAGAGGCAACAAAACTAGTATTATCTGTAAGCTCAAGTGTTCCAACTGTAATTTCGTAAGTACCCATCGGTTCACCAGGAGATCTTGATAAAACACCTGTAAATTCCGGAGTTTCTCCTACGACCTGCCCTGAATATGTAAAAGTCAATACAGGATCCAGTTCTCCAAAGGCTTTGCTTTGACCACTGTCGGGAATAACTCGCAATTCTCTTTGTTTGATCAAACCATCTGTACCTATAATCACTGCCAAAGAACCACCTTGTAAGGCATAATTAACTGCATCAGCACCCGTAAGCATCAAGCCACTAACCGTATAATTTCTTACCCCTGCATCCTTACTATCATAAATACCTGTACCAGTCACAGCTAAAACATCTCCTGACAATGGTATGTCTAAGCTAAATTCAATATCTGGTAACCTGTTATTCCCATCATATACCTTTTCCAAACTACTCGTTAAGCTTGCTGTCAGTGTCTTCGCTTCAACATTCAACATTCCCTGCAAAACAAGCGTATTGCTGAAATTTGGACTGGTAAGTACTCGGTTATCAGCCTTCAAACTATAGGTGCCTACTTTTAAATTATTACTGCTACTAAATACCGGCTGTTCCACTGCAATATCAAATTTTGCACTGCCTGATGCCCCATCAGTTATTGTCACACTTGTGCCAACCAATTGTGCACTAGCTGTCAGGTCCACTACTTGCTGGTCATCCGAACTGTAATAACCTGCCAATGCTACTGCATAATCTGCTCCTTCTCCATATAGCGAACTGGAATTAGCTAACTTCACCAGCAACTGATCAGCTGCTACTATCGTGTAGTCTCCTGATACATAGCTGATCTCATAGTTGATAGAGGTGATGCCCGTCGCTTCCAAGACTCCTGCATAGACTCCTGCAGTTTCTGTACCTGCATTCGTACGGCTGATCGTCAGATTCGTCGTATTCAAAGCTGATTCGTCCTCCCCGAACTTAAAACCACTGTAACTCACCCCTGCATAGCCGTTGGCATCTGCTTGGGTTACGAACTTGCTGTCATCATTCGCTGTGATGGTCAAAGCCGCTCGGGTGATTGTAAAGTCAACGCCTGTCGTAAGGTCGACCTGATAGTTAGCAGCCTTGAATGAACCATTGTCCTTCAATGCCAAAGAACCAAGATCTATCTCATAATTGCCTACACCTTCGCCAGAATCTCTACCTAGTAACCCTTCAAAACTAGGAATCTCACCAATAATAGCACCACTGAATGTATAGGTGAATTCTGGATCAAGAGCACCATAGCTCTTGGATTGCCCATTATCTGGAATGATATTTAGCGTCTTCGGACTGATTACAAAACTTCCATTAAATTCCCCACTATAGATGCCTATCCCCTTGATGGTCACGGTAGCTGTGCCAGCATCTTTATTATCAGTAAAAGTAACTTCATAATCAACTCCCTCAACAAGGGTAACACCTCCATCTTCTAAAACTACATCAGGCTCAATCGACGCTCCTGTATATATCTGCACAGCAATATCAGCAATCACAGCATCTGAAATAGACTTGCCAGTAATTTCACCGTCGGTGACTACGAAGTTCGCAAGAGCAGTATAATTACCTGCATCTGCTCCACTCAAAGTATAAACAACCGTTATCGTCTTGCCTGTACCAACGGTTTCGTCATCATAAGTCGCAACAGCAGTCACCGTCACGTCTTCACCTGTAGCAACTCCACTCAATGCTCCGGCTGTAACATC
>NZ_BMFD01000044.1 GCF_014637795.1 Belliella aquatica
TTGTATCCGTCCGATAAACCCCATATTTTCTGATTACTGTTTGGGTTGTAATCTTGCGTCATGAAAAAGATTAGCAACGACGAATATTACAAGCTGTTCACCAAGTGGCAGGAATCAGGACTAAGCAAAGCTGCATTTGCATCAGAAGCAGGTATTTCAAGGGCATCTTTTTATTATTGGTGCAGGAAGTTTGAAGAGGAAACGATTGATTACGCTGATTCTTCGGGTTTTTCTTTGGTCAACCCTGAGATGGGGTTTCAGAAAGATCCTATCCTCAAAATCAATTACCCTTCGGGAGTTAGTATTGAATTTTTTGGACAAGTAGATATCAATTCAGTCAAAGAGTTTCTTTAATGCTTGCACTATCGAGTTCTACAAGATACTTTATGTACAAAGAACCAACCGACATGCGTTTCGGGATCAACTCGCTTGCTGGTTTGGTCCGCAACAAGCTTGGCTTTGACCCGATGAACGGTGATGTTTTTGTTTTTATCGGCAAACGATCAAATCAGATCCGAATCCTTCAGTGGGATAGGGACGGTTTTGCCATGTACATCAAAAAGCTCGAGAAGGGGACTTTTGAGCGCCCAATACTCTCTGGAAACTCAATTACGAGCAATCAATTGAGCCTTCTCTTACAGGGGGTAAGGCTTGAATCGGTTAGCTACAGAAAGCGCTATGATGCGTTAAAAAGAGCTTAAAAAAAGTGCTTTTTTGAGTATAAAAACAGCCTCTAAATATATGTAAAGCCACTTTTTTATGATATCTTTATGTCATGGAAAACGGGGGAAAAGACTATAAAAAGCTGTACGAAGAAGCCCTGTTGACCATATCTGAAAAAGAAGAAAATCTGCTGAGAAAAGAAGAAATTATCTCAGATCAGCAGTTCGAACTCGACAAGCTCCGCAGACATCTTTTTGGATTTAAGAGTGAGAAACGTACAAACAATGTAGGGGATGACCAGTTGGGACTTTTTGAACTTGGCACCACAAAATCAGTACAGGAAGAACTTTCCGAATCAATAACTGTGGCTGAAAAGCCAGCTCCAAAGAAAAGAGCGAAAGGTACAGGACGTATGTCTCTTCCCGAAGAACTTAGAAGAGAAGATGTGGTGATCGAGCCATCCGAATCTACAGAAGACTGCGTGAGAATAGGGGAAGAAGTGACAGAAGTTCTTGAAGTTGTGCCTGCATCATTCTATGTAAAGCGCTATATCCGCCCTAAGTATGCCAGGCCAAACGGTGAAGGCATCATCATCGGAACTCTTCCTGATAGGGTGATAGAAAAAGGGATTCCATCCGAATCAGTAATCGCCCAGATGATTGTTGACAAATACGTCTATGGGATGCCACTCCACAGACAGATAGATAAATACTCCAAAATGGGTGTACGCATCCCCGCCTCAAGTGCATCGGATTGGATCATGAAAGGCTGGGACCATCTCAAACCACTATGGGAACTGCTTCGGCTGATTGTGGTCAACCAAAAATATCTCCAAGTGGATGAAACACCGATAAAGGTTCTGGATAGGGATCACAAAAATAATATCCATCAGGGGTACATGTGGCTTTATCATTCCCCTGTGGACAGGCTTGTATTATTCGATTACCAAAAAGGCAGGGATCAGTCAGGTCCCAAGAAAATGCTTGCGGACTTTAGGGGCATCATCCAAACGGATGGCTTTACAGTTTATGATTCACTTTATGGAGATCATCCGGATATCCATCTGACTTTCTGTATGGCGCATGCCAGACGGAAGTTCGTGGATGCTGTAAAGGACGATGAAGAACAGGCCAATTATATCCTCGACGAAATACAGAAACTCTACCTTCTGGAAGCAAAGATGCGAGAAGAGTCAATGGGGTGGCAACAACGGACAGCATTGAGAAAGGAACATGCGGAACCCATTCTAGAAAATCTCGGCAAATGGCTGGAAGAAAAGCAGTATAGCTACAGACCTAAAAGTCCGATGGGACAAGCCATAGCATACGCCCACAAAAGATGGGCTGGATTAAGTGCATACTCCTTGCACGGGCAGATGGAAATCGACAACAACTTGGTTGAAAATGCAGTAAGGCCGATGGCGATAGGCAGAAAAGCTTATCTTTTTGCTGGATCCCATCAGGCAGCCGAAATGGCAGCGGCTATGTACTCCTTCATGGCAAGTTGCAAAAAGAATAAAATCAACGAGTTTGATTGGCTCAAGGACGTGTTCGAAAGAATCCAATCCCATAAACAAAAAGACCTTTATCAACTTCTGCCTTCAAACTGGAAAGAATACAGGCCTAAATAAAAATCCTTCCCATACCAGATGGGGTTGGTCGGACGGATACA
>NZ_BMFD01000045.1 GCF_014637795.1 Belliella aquatica
TCTTCACCTTGAGTGCTCGCTACGTTTACGATTGAGCCGTTGTCAATATCAGCCTGTGTTACTGTATAAGTGTAGTCTCTGCTTACTGACTGACCTGGAAGTAGTGTTCCTACATTCTCAGATACATTCAACATCGCATCTACCAACATCACATCTGTCAAGGTTGTATTACCTGTATTCGTTACCGTCAACGTGTAAACTACTTCCTCGCCTGCTGCTGTTACTTGCGACTTATTCGCTGACTTCGCTATTGTGATCGCTGAATTTTGATCAACGTCTACCGTTACTGTTGCCTCGTCACCTGGCGTGTCTCCGTTTGGATCTTCACCTTGAGTGCTCGCTACGTTTACGATTGAGCCGTTGTCAATGTCAGCCTGTGTTACTGTATAAGTATAGTCTCTGCTTACTGACTGACCTGGAAGTAGGGTGCCTACATTCTCAGATACATTCAACATCGCATCTACCAACATCACATCTGCCAAGGTTGTGTTACCTGTATTCGTTACCGTCAACGTGTAAACTACTTCCTCGCCTGCTGCTGTTACTTGCGACTTATTCGCTGACTTCGCTATTGTGATCGCTGAATTTTGATCAACGTCTACCGTTACTGTTGCCTCGTCACCTGGCGTGTCTCCGTTTGGATCTTCACCTTGAGTGCTCGCTACGTTTACTATTGAGCCGTTGTCAATGTCAGACTGAGTTACTGTGTAAGTGTAGTCTCTGCTTACTGACTGTCCCGGAAGTAGTGTTCCTACATTCTCAGATACATTCAACATCGCATCCACGATCACAACATTAGTCAATGTTGTATTTCCAGTGTTCGTCGCTGTCAAGGTGTAAACTACTTGCTCTCCAGCTGCTGTTACTGTTGACTTATCTGCTGACTTAGTCAAGCTGATTGTATTTCTCTGATCAACTGGTACCGTTACTGTTGCATCGTCTCCTGGCGTATCTCCGTTTGGATCTTCGCTTGTTACTGTTGCTACGTTCACGATAGAACCGTTGTCAATATCAGACTGAGTCACAGTGTAAGTGTAGTCTCTGCTTACTGACTGACCTGGAAGTAATGTTCCTACATTCTCAGATACATTCAACATCGCATCCACGATCACAACGTTAGTCAATGTTGTATTTCCAGTGTTCGTCGCTGTCAAGGTGTAAACTACTTGCTCTCCAGCTGCTGTTACTACTGTTTTGTTAGCTGATTTTTCTAAGCTGATTGTATTTCTCTGATCAACTGGCACCGTTACTGTTGCATCATCTCCAGGCTTGCCTCCTTTTGGATCTTTGCTTGTTACTGTTGCTACGTTCACGATAGAACCGTTGTCAATATCAGACTGAGTCACTGTGTAAGTAAAGTCTCTGCTTACTGATTGACCTGGAAGTATTGTTCCTACATTCTCAGATACTCCTAGCATCGCATCTACAATCACTACGTTAGTCAATGTTGTGTTTCCAGTGTTCGTTGCTGTCAAGGTGTAAACTACTTCCTCTCCAGCTGCTGTAACTACTGTTTTGTTAGCCGATTTTTCTAAGCTGATTGTATTTCTCTGATCAACTGGCACCGTTACTGTTGCATCGTCTTCTGGCTTGTCTCCTGTTGGATCCTCACTTGTTACTGTGGCTACGTTTACTATCGAACCGTTATCAATGTCAGACTGAGTTACTTCATAAGTATAGTTGAAGCTCACTGTTGCGCCTGGTGCCAATGTTCCCACTGTCTCAGTTACTCCCAACATCGTATCTTCTATCACTACATCTGTCAAAGTCGTATTACCTGTATTCGTTAACGTCAACGTGTAAACTACTTCCTCTCCTGCTGCTGTTACTACTGTTTTGTTAGCCGATTTTTCTAAGCTGATCGTATTTCTCTGATCAACTGGAACCGTTACTGTTGCATCGTCACCTGGCGTATCTCCGTTTGGATCTTCGCTTGTTACTGTGGCTAAGTTTACTATCGAACCGTTATCAATGTCAGACTGAGTTACTTCATAAGTATAGTTGAAGCTCGCTGTTGCGCCTGGTGCCAATGTTCCCACTGTCTCAGTTACTCCCAACATCGTATCTTCTATCACTACATCTGTCAAAGTAGTGTTACCTGTATTCGTTACCGTCAACGTGTAAACCACTTCCTCGTCTGCTACTGTTACTACTGTTTTATTAGCTGATTTTTCTAAGCTGATTGTATTTCTCTGATCAGCTGTTACCGTCTCAGTTGCTTCTTCGTTGAAATCCTCACCATCGTAAGTATAGTCTGCTGTTGCTGTGTTAACAACACTTCCTGAATTCAGGTCTC
>NZ_BMFD01000046.1 GCF_014637795.1 Belliella aquatica
CATTTTCTCTTATTTTTTAGCTCCTGATTTTGGATAATACCGTCCCGGCAGAAGGAATCCCTCCCGCCGGGCGTACGGTATATTTATCTGATTCGCTCCTTTACTACTTGGATAAAGCCCTTGAACTCCTGATCCTTACCGCTTTCGTCGGTTACTTTCAACAGGTAGAAGTACGTACCCGATACCAAGCCTTCAGCACTCCAGTCATTCTGGTAGTTCTTGCGCTCGTACACATGGTCACCCCATCTGTTGAAGATCAAAAGCTCATTGCTCACATACCTGCCCAAGCCAGGAATCTCAAAAGTATCGTTGATTCTATCCCCGTTTGGCGTGATCGTATTCGGTATAAAGAATGCCTTAATATTCACTGCTGCAGATGAACTGTTGTCATCAGGACTCAACTCTCGTTGTGGTGAAGATACTGTGGCAGTATTGACCAAAGTACGCGCTCTTCCACCTTCAAGCGGAGCAGCTTTTACTTGAATCTTTATCTGCAAAGATGATCCCGAAGGAAGACTCGCAACAGTCCAAGTGATCTGCTGACCATTGACCTGAGTCTCTGCCGTCGCTCCCTCTACTGTGGAAGTTACATATCTCAATCCTTCTGGCAACAGATCTATAACCTCTACTGCTGTCGCGTCTGTCTGACCATTGTTCTCTACAATCATGGTAAATCCAAACTCATCTCCTTCAAACCACTCCTCTGCTTCAGCAAGCTTGGTAATCTTTAAGTTCACACCATGGAAGACCTCAACAATCGCAATCGCTTCGTCACAGTTTCTAGGATCCAATACATCACAAATCGTGTAGGTAATCACATAAGTCCCCGGAGCTGTTCCTTTCGGTACGATCAAATTACCATCCTTGTCGATACTCACACCAGCCATTCCTCCATCATCTTTGATACTGATAGTCACTTCAGACCCTTTTACCGGATTACCATTGAGCTTATCATTGTCCAAAACATTTCCTGCTGTTCCACCAGTTAAGCCGTTTACTTCATTGTCCTGGAAGTTATCCATATTAGCCTCCAAATCATTCGGCGTAATCAGGATATATAATGTAGCTGTCGCGCAAGCTTGAGGAGTACCATTGTCACACACCGTGTATACAAAACTAATCGGTCCTATAAACCCTGGCGCAGGTACAAACTCGTATGTACCATCCGAATTCATTGTAAATACTCCTTCTTCACTTTTCACTTGCTGAGGAGTCACTGTGAATCCATCTCCTGTCAAGTCAGCATCATTGTCAAGCACATTGCCAGTAGCCTTCTCAGCCGATGGGCTACGTACAAAGTCATCTGCTGCTGCTACCTTATTTGGCGTGTCTTTAGCCACTACAGTAATCTGCTGAACCGCCGTAGAACATAGCGCAGGATCTCCTGTATCACATACAGTATAACTATAGCTGTCTACGCCTACAAAGCCCGGATTAGGTGTGTAAATCATATCCCCTGTGACAGGATCAACTGTTACAGTACCATTTTTAGGTTGCTCAGTAACATTAACAGATGCTGGATTCAATGCAACACCAGGTCTACCCGCACTGTCATTACCTAAGGTGTTCACCCTAACAGGGTCCCCCTCCTTAGTCACTCCTAGATCAGTATTGACAATAGGCGCCTGATCAGAGATAGCTGGGTTTTGTACCGTAATGGTCAATAGCACATCTACACATTTCCCATCAGGACCACATACAGGAACCAGGTAAGTATATACGCCAGCTGCTACTGCCTCAAAGGTGTATGTCCCATCAGGATTCATCGTAAGCGTAGCACCAGGACGGTTGTCTGTACCTGCTTTTGGCGTTCCATACGTAGTACCCGCAGCTACCACATCGTTCGTACTCACATCACCCTTGATAGGCTTATCTATATAAGCAACATTAAAGTCAGGATTTGCAACAGGTGCTGGCTCTACCAAGATATGTAGCGTAGCTGTTGCGCAAGAGGCTGGTGTAGCATCATCACATACCGTGTACACCACTTCCAATGGACCTGCAAAGCCTGCATCTGGGGTAAACGTGTACGTGCCATCCGCATTGAACACCAAGGTACCCGGCAGCGTAGCTGGATCAGTTACCAAGCTGGCAGTCAACTCCGCATCAGGGTCTGTATTGCTGTCATTAGCCAATACATTGCCCGTAGCACT
>NZ_BMFD01000047.1 GCF_014637795.1 Belliella aquatica
TGTGTGTGCCTTGAATGGTGAATATAGGTCAAAAAGTTGACCGTTCCAACGGGTGAAAGTCCCTTAAGCGCGGGGGTAACGTCCCGAAGCCAAGCAAGTGGCAAGCTGGTTTGCCGTGAGGCATGCAGTGAAGTAAGCCAGACTGCGGTGTCTGTACTGACGAACAGGAACCATATACGGAGGCTATGAGGTCGGATGAGGTGGCACAGCACACCGAAGTCCAAACCTTCCGCAAGGGAGGAAGTACCGAAGTAGTAGATATGGCAGGGATAGACACAAGGATATTCACCTTACCGAGGGAGGTCTTTGGGTGTCGAGAACACCTAAAAGAAGTCAGCCGAGGTCATAGTAGTTGCCGGCAACGAGCTGTATGAGCTACAGAGGTCTCACTGGGCAGCGAAGGACTGAACATTGGATTACGTCCAAATTCGATAGGGAGCAACTTTTGTGGCAGCCTTATCTTAAGCGGACAGGGTTAACAGATTAAGTTATGATAGAAAAAGTACTCAACCGTAAGAACCTTTACAAAGCATACCGACAGGTGGTGCGGAACAAGGGTTCGGCAGGGGTGGACGGCATGAAGGTCACCGAACTGCTTTCCTTTCTGGAAAGCAACAGGGATAGGATTGCCACATCCATCCTCAACCACAGTTATGTACCCAAACCTATCAAAGGGGTCGAGATACCCAAGAGTAACGGAAAGACAAGATTGCTCGGAGTTCCCACAGTAGTAGACAGATGGCTCCAACAGGCGTTAAGCCAAGTGCTGATGACTAAATACGAACTTACGTTCGAAGAGCACAGCTACGGCTTCCGCCCAGAGAAGAACATCCATAAGGCGGTAACACAAGCCCTGAAAAACATCAATGATGGCTATCAGGATATAGTGGACATCGACCTTAAGGGATTCTTTGACGAGGTTGACCACTCGGTTCTACTTCAATTGATCTACCAACGGGTAAAATGTCCGACTACCCTAAGGCTTATCCGAAAGTGGCTGCGTGCACCTATCCGGATCAACGGGAAACTGCACAGGCGTAGAAAAGGAGTACCACAGGGATCTCCTATCAGTCCGCTTTTATCCAATATCCTTCTGGATTTACTGGATAAGGAACTGGAACGAAGAAACCTGAAATACGTCCGATATGCGGATGATTTCAGCATTTACACCAAGTCAAAGAAGGAAGCCAGAAAAGTGGGTAACGAGATTTACCTTTTTCTAAAGGAAAAACTCAGACTTCCCATCAACAGGGAGAAAAGCGGCATCCGAAGACCTTCCAATTTTGAAATGTTGGGTCATGCATTTGTTCCAACGTACCAAAAAGGAGTCAAAGGAAAATATCAGTTGGTGGTGAAGAAAAACAGCTGGGACTCACTGAAACGCAAGCTCAAGCAGATCACCAAGAAAACCAAACCCTACAGTTTTGAGGAAAGACTCAAAAAGCTGGCAGAGGTATGGCAGGGATGGGTAAACAATTACCGTCTTGCCAGTATCTCCGCAAAGCTGAAATCACTCGACGAGTGGCTAAGAAACCGACTTCGATACTGTATTTGGCACGACTGGAAGAAACCCGAGCGGAAACGTAAAAACCTGATCAGATTGGGAGTGGACCAAGACCATGCCTATGCATGGAGTAGAACCAGGAAAGGGGGATGGGCTGTTGCCCAGAGTCCGATTCTGATCACTACGATAACTTTGTCACGACTAAGAAGAAAAGGTTATGAATCCATGCTTTCTTATTACCTCAAATCGCAACCTACAATCCAGTGAACCGCCGTATACGAGACCCGTACGTACGGTGGTGTGAGAGGCGAACCGTGAGCTTATGGCTCACGGCCGTCTACTCGATT
>NZ_BMFD01000049.1 GCF_014637795.1 Belliella aquatica
GTAAAGGAGCGAATCAGATAAATATACCGTACGCCCGGCGGGAGGGATTCCTTCTGCCGGGACGGTATTATCCAAAATCAGGAGCTAAAAAATAAGAGAAAATGAAAAAGAAATATATCATAGGCATGCTGATGGGTTTACTGATGCTCTCAGTACTACCGGGAGAGGCTCAACAGTTGCCACAGTTCAGCCAATACATTTTCAATGGACTGCATATCAATCCAGGTTATGCGGGATATAAGAATGAGGGCTATATTCAGACGACTTATAGAAGTCAGTGGGTTAATTTTCCAGGAGCACCAAGGACGATGTCCTTGACGGCAGATTTGAGTGCCAATGAGGGAAGAATGGGTTTTGGGGTTTCTTATGTGAGAGATAAGATAGGATTGACAGAGAGTAATCTGGCCATGTTAACCTATGCCTACCGGATCAACACTGGTGACAGAGGTAGGTTGTCCTTGGGCATCAGCGGGGGGATATCGGAGTATGCTTTCGATCCTTCGGACATCATCACGGTGAATCCGGATGATCCTACCTTGCCAGTGAGTCGGATAGCAGCTACGGCACCGAATATGAATACAGGAGTTTTTTACCATACGGACAGATTTTATGCAGGTTTTTCTGCCTACAACCTGATCGGCAGAAGGGCTTTATTGAGAGAGGATATTGCAGTAGCATTTCATGATTTTCATTATTACCTGACCTTCGGAGGGATGGTAGATTTGAGTGACAATGTGCAGTTGAAGCCATCCGTTTTGGTGAAGCATGTGAAGGGTTCTCCGACAAGCTATGATTTGAATGCGATGTTTTTGTTTATGGATAGGGTATGGCTTGGAGGTTCTTACAGGTCTAATGTAAGGGTTTTTGAAGACCAGCTTCAGGAGAATCTAAGCAAGCGCAATGCGGTTGCTTTGGTCATGGAATATTTTATTACGCCAGGCTTAAGACTAGGATATGCCTATGATTACAACTTGAATGCACTGAACAGCTACAGGAACGAGTCACACGAGATATCCTTAGGGGTATACCTGAGAAGTAAAAGAGAAATTGTTTACAATCCTAGATGGTTCTGATAATGAAAAAGCAATTAAAAAAGATCTTACTGGGTACGATGTTGGTACTGGTATCTGGCGGGCTTTTTGCCCAAAGAAATATGCTCAGATATGCGGATATAGAATATGATCTGAAGCGATTTGAGCATTCGGGATCACAGTATGCAGAGGCATTCAATATCAAGCAGACTTACTATGCTGCCAAGCGAGCAGCGGAGAGTTATACTTTTATCAGAAGTTATCAGAAAGCTTTTGAATGGTGGGGCAAGACGGTGAAGTTTGCTGAATCAGATAGAGAGGATTATTTGAACTATGCCAGAGCAGCCGTTCAGGCAGGGCAGTCCCTTACTGATCTAGGTATTACCCTGACTGAAGCGGAACGAAGCAAAGTGTATGGCGGAGAGAGCGTAGCCGAAGATGAGACGATAGCATTCCGAACAGTGGATAAGTATAACAGTGCGGGAACAGATTATGGTTTGCGTTCTGATAGGGAAGGTAGAAATTACTTTGTTTCTGACAGGAATCT
>NZ_BMFD01000050.1 GCF_014637795.1 Belliella aquatica
CCATTACCCCACATATAGGAGATTGTTTAGGGACAGAGATTACTGTGGCTGTAACTGTAAATCCTACAGCACAGGTTGATGGTATTGATGATCAAGAATTATGTGCTGGAGCAACTACAGATCTAATTACCTTTGGAACAGTTAACTCAGGAGGCACTACTACCTATACTTGGACCAATGACAATGCAGCTATTGGACTAGCTGCTTCAAGTGGGGGTAATGTGCCAGCAATACCAAGTTTCACAGCGCTGAATCCTACGAGCGAGCCGATTAGGGCTATCGTAACGGTTACCCCTACATTTACCAACGGAGGTGTTTCCTGCTCGGGGACACCGGAGACTTTTACCATTACAGTAAATCCAACACCAGTAATTGAAGATAAAGACACAGAGATCTGCTCGGGTGATACTTTTAATATTGTTCCAGTTGATGAAGCTGAAGGAGACATAGTTCCATCAGGTACTACATACACCTGGACGGTCAAAACTGTTGATCCGGCAATCAGCGGGGCCACAGCAAGCAATACAGCGGGAGTAGTTTCGATTTCCCAGATGTTGACCAACAGCACTAATACTGTTAAAGCGGTAATCTATTTGGTAACACCAACCT
This sequence comes from Belliella aquatica, assembly GCF_014637795.1. Lineage (GTDB taxonomy): Bacteria > Bacteroidota > Bacteroidia > Cytophagales > Cyclobacteriaceae > Belliella > Belliella aquatica. Next base: position 610 of record NZ_BMFD01000050.1, read on the forward strand.
CAGGAGATGACGGATCTTGTGTGGGTGATGCATTTGAGATAGAAGTGACGGTGAATCCAGTAGCAGAAGTGGTAGCAACGCCCGATTCGGAAGTGATTTGTTCGGAAGGTAGTACAAACATACAATTAAGCACTCCTACATCGGGAACACAGGCTATTACTTACAGTTGGACGGCAGTCATAACAACTCCATCCACAGGAGGAACCATTTCAGGCTTCTCCGACCAAAGTCCAAGTTCTTTGGATAAAATTATCCAGCCCCTAACAAATTCAGGTACAAGTCCAGGTGTTGTTACTTATACTATTACCCCCCATATAGGAGATTGTGCTGGAAGGTCGATCGATGTTGATGTAACGGTAAATCCATCTGGTCAGGCTGATTCCGTTGACGATCAGATTGTTTGTACAGGATCGAGTACGCAATTGGTGACTTTCACTACTCAAAACACTGTAGGAATTACTACCTATGCTTGGACTATGGATACGGATATCGGTGCTGGGCTATCTGGATCTGGTAATCTATCTGCCTTTACCACAGTAAATATCACCAACGCTCCAATAGTGGCTACCGTAACAGTAACACCAACCTTTACCAACGGAGGGGTTTCCTGCCAGGGGCCACCCGAGACCTTTACGATTACTGTAGATCCAGTTGCTGAAGTTGTTGCTACTCCTGCATCAGAGGTCATTTGTTCTGAAGATAATACAGGTATACAGTTAAGCACTCCTACAACGGGAACACAGGCCATTACCTACAGTTGGACGGCATCAATTACGGCTTCACCTATTGGGGGAACCATAACAGGGTTCACTAACCAAATTCCAAGTTCTTTGGATGAAATCATCCAGCCTCTGACCAACTCAGGTACAAGTCCCGGTGTGGTGACTTACACCATTACCCCACATATAGGAGATTGTTTAGGGACAGAGATTACTGTGGCTGTAACTGT
>NZ_BMFD01000051.1 GCF_014637795.1 Belliella aquatica
TGTACCTCCCTAAATAGCGTTGACCGTTTGGTTCAACATTCATTAAGTATTTCCATCGGGCAATCATGAGCCAGAGGTTCTTCTCTTGGGCAAACTTCGTAGGGGCTCGACGCCCCTTCGAAGTTTTTCTTTCCTTCGGTATAAACAATCACCGTCGGTCTTTCTTGGGCAGATAAATGTACTAATTTTTGATAAAATCCCATAGGAGTAAATTTCATTTTGAAAGCTCTGTGTAGTCTTTTTGTATTGTAGTGTTCAACTGCTTTTCCCACTTTTTTCTTCAGGTCTTTTAAGTCCTTAATCTGCCATCTTTTGAGGTATTCATTTTTAATAATTCCGTTGATTCGTTCAGCATAAGGGTTTTCCCATGCAACTGTTCCCATACTGATGTGAATATGGTTTTCTTTTAGTAAACAGGTATATTCCTTACTACTATACTGGGATCCTCTGTCTGAATGATGGATCAAGCCCCAAGACTGGTAATTCATTATCTTGAGAGCCATTTTCATAGCCGCTATATTTCCTTCTGTCCTCAGATGTTCGTTGACTGCATATCCTACTACCAATCTGGTATAAACGTCAATGATAAACACCAAATAATAATGCTCACCGTTTAAGTGAAAATAGGTTATATCGCTTTGGATTACCTGAAATGGTCTTTTTATTCCCATCCCCTCTATCAGGTTGGGATAAATATAAGCCCCGCTATAAGTAGTTCTATGATAATTACTTACACGTTTGACTCCATAACCTAATTCCATGAAAATCTCACAGAACTGATCCCTACCCATAAAGGATGGGCGCAATGTATAATACATCTTTTCAACACCACAACCAGGGTGTTCTTCCTTGAGCTGATCTGCTAAGATTACCAATTCGGAAACCTCAAGATCAAAGGCTTCCTGTCTTTTCTTAGCCTGATGAACAGCTTGCTTGCTCACGCCTACGACCTCGTAAAGTGAATTGAGTGAATAAGTCATAGCTTGTCGGTTGTCTTGGAACCACCAGAGTGTGGGGTGTTGGAGTTTTTTTTAATATCAATCGAATAGTTCTCCTTGACCAGATCAATCATCTTCTCTAAGTAATCAATCATAATCTGCTTCTGACCTACTGCGCGTTCCAATTCCTTGACCTTTTCTTCCAGTTCCTTTAGCTTGTTTGTCTGACTATCTTTCATCTCAACTATCCTAACATTTTTTTCATTATACGTCGAATACTTGTAAATCCAATTGTAAAGAATACCATTTCTAATATTATAAAAACGCTCCATCTGTACAACGGACATTACTCCTTTCTCATAATCATCAACCAATTTACGTTTAAACTCTTCAGAAAATCTCCTTTGGGAATTAATCCTTTTTCCAGTCTTTAACATCTAATTTAAGGGTTAAAAACGGTCAACCTATTTCAGGGAATGACA
>NZ_BMFD01000052.1 GCF_014637795.1 Belliella aquatica
ATTGATAGTGCCTGAAAAAAGTTGTCACATTTTGTTTGTGTTTTAACACACTACCAAAATGAAAAAGGAATATCAAATTAAGCAACAGCGCTTATTCAGTGAAGAAATTCGAAAACAAGTTGTTGGTCAAGTTGAACGCTGTGAGTTAACAGTTGCTCAAGCAGTGCGTGAGTATTCTGTTTGTAAACAGACTATTTATAAATGGCTTTACAAATATTCTCGTACCTTGAAAAAAGGAACTAGGATTGTTATGGAAAAAGATAGTCAAGATAAAACTTCTCAAGAACTAAGGAACAGAATTAGGGATCTTGAAGCAGCTTTGGGTCGTAAGTCCTTAGAAGCAGATCTTTATCGCATCATTGTTGAAAAGGCTTCAGATGAATATGATGTTGATCTAAAAAAAAATTTTGGAGATCAAGCATCAAAATCGCCGCTCAAATGAAAGGTGTAAGGATATTTAATGTTAGACTGGCTTGCCAAATATTGGGATTTAGTCGTCAGGCCTATTATCGTCTATCAGTAGAAAAACCGAGTTTAACTAACCTAGCAGCTCTGGTTGCTGATGCGGAGATAAAAAAAGCAAGGATTAAATGTCCTAGTACTGGTTGTAGGTCGATGTATGAAAACTTTGGAGATAAGCTGCCTATAGGTCGTGATAAGAGCATCAAACTATTTATGGATATGGGATATCGAGTAAGATTCCCCAAACGTTATGGCAGAGCTACACAATCAGGGACAAGAGAATTTTCTAATCTTTTGGTTGAAAAGGATCTGGATGCAATCAACCAGGTCTGGCAGGGAGATATGGCACACTACCTTTATGGAGAGAAGAAGATGTACACTATTTATATCACTGATGTTTACAGCCAGGAAATAGTGGGTCATGGCTCTTTTGATACAAATGAAGCTATTAATTATGCTAAGGTTTTAAGAGATGCTATACAAAAAGCAAAGTCCAAAGGACAAAGTATAAAAGGATTGATTCATCATAGTGATGGAGGTAAACAATATGAAAGTATCATATATAAAACGCTTTGTGAAAAGAACAATATCAAACAAAGTATGTGCATGTATTCATATGAAAATCCATATGCTGAAAAGACTAATGACTTAATCAATAATGGCTATTTGAACATTTGGAGACCCAGATCCTTACAAAACCTGATAAAATACCAAAATAGAGCTGTTAAGGATCATAATAGCAACAGGAAAAAGAAAATCCTAAACAAAATGTCTCCTATAGATTTTAGAAATCAATTGGTAATGGGGAAAGAGGTTATCCATAATTATGTCCTTAAATTAAAACCAAGGATGCCAGAACAACCTAGAAGAAAAATACAATTAAACGAAGAATCAAAACCTGACACTAGACACTAATGTGTAAACCAAATTCAGGCAAGGTCA
>NZ_BMFD01000053.1 GCF_014637795.1 Belliella aquatica
CCTAATCCATACGTGGACTGACTCGCTGATTTGGCTATACTGATCGAAGCTGTTGCAGCTGAATTATCAACTGTGATCGTCTCGGTATCTGTAGCCGTTACATCGCTTCCTGTAGGAGGTGTCCCTGTCGCTATTGCTGTATTTACTACTGATCCGTTGTCAACATCTGCCTGCGTAATCGTATAGGTAGCTGTAAATTCCGCTGACCCACCGGGTGCCAAGGTTGTCGTGCCTGAGGTCTGAGTGATCGCACTCAAGCCCGGCAAGGCATCCGAAACACCCACATTAGTCAAGGTGAAGTCTCCATCGTTCTCTACCGTGAAGGTATACGTGATCACATCTCCTAATCCATACGTGGACTGACTCGCTGATTTGGCTATACTGATCGAAGCTGTTGCAGCTGAATTATCATCTGTGATCGTCTCGGTATCTGTAGCCGTTACATCAGTTCCTGTGGGAGGTGTCCCTGTCGCTATTGCTGTATTTACTACTGATCCGTTGTCAACATCTGCCTGCGTAATCGTATAGGTAGCTGTAAATTCCGCTGACCCACCGGGTGCCAAGGTTGTCGTGCCTGAGATCTGAGTGATCGCACTCAAGCCCGGCAAGGCATCCGAAACACCCACATTAGTCAAGGTGAAGTCTCCATCATTCTCTACCGTGAAGGTATACGTGATCACATCTCCTAATCCATATGTGGACTGACTCGCTGATTTGGCTATACTGATCGAAGCTGTTGCAGCTGAATTATCAACTGTGATCGTCTCGGTATCTGTAGCCGTCACATCAGTTCCTGTAGGAGGTGTGCCCGTCGCTGTTGCTGTATTTACTACTGATCCGTTGTCAACATCTGCCTGCGTAATCGTATAGGTAGCTGTAAATTCCGCTGACCCACCGGGTGCCAAGGTTGTCGTGCCTGAGGTCTGAGTGATCGCACTCAAGACCGGCAAGGCATCCGAAACACCCACATTAGTCAAGGTGAAGTCTCCATCGTTCTCTACCCTGAAGGTATACGTGATCACATCTCCTAATCCATACGTGGACTGA
>NZ_BMFD01000054.1 GCF_014637795.1 Belliella aquatica
GCTGTATTGTCTACCTTGCCAGCATCCAAATCTGCTTGTGTAATTACATATTCTGTAACTATTACTGTATCCGCTCCCGGTGATAAACTTGCTATCAACTGGCTCAAATCTGTCAATGGATCTGTTACCAAAATACCTTCCAACGTTACGTTTCCATCGTTGGTCACTGTAATGTCGTAGCTGATTACTTCTCCTACTGTACTGTATGTCTGTGGTGTAGCTACTTTAGTGATGCTAAACTCAAAATTCTGAGTTGCCGTCACAGTCTCGTCTGCAGTAAGAACATCATTTCCAAATGCTGCACTTGCTGTATTATCTACCTTGCCAGCATCCAAATCTGCTTGTGTAATTACATATTCTGTAACTATTACTGTATCCGCTCCTGGTGATAGACTTGCTATCAACTGGCTCAAATCTGTCAATGGATCTGTTACCGAAATACCTTCCAACGTTACGTTTCCATCATTGGTCACTGTAATGTCGTAGCTGATTACTTCTCCTACTGTACTGTATGTCTGTGGTGTAGCTACTTTAGTGATGCTAAACTCAAAATTCTGAATAGCCGTCACAGTCTCGTCTGCAGTAAGAACATCATTTCCAAATGCTGCACTTGCTGTATTGTCTACCTTGCCAGCATCCAAATCTGCTTGTGTAATTACATATTCTGTAACTATTACTGTATCCGCTCCCGGTGATAAACTTGCTATCAACTGGCTCAAATCTGTCAATGGATCTGTTACCGAAATACCTTCCAACGTTACGTTTCCATCGTTGGTCACTGTAATGTCGTAGCTGATTACTTCTCCTACTGTACTGTATGTTTGTGGTGTAGCTACTTTAGTGATGCTAAACTCAAAATTCTGAGTTGCCGTCACAGTCTCGTCTGCAATAAGAACATCATTTCCAAATGCTGCACTCGCTGTATTGTCTACCTTGCCAGCATCCAAATCTGCTTGTGTAATTACATATTCTGTAACTATTACTGTATCCGCTCCCGGTGATAAACTTGCTATCAACTGGCT
>NZ_BMFD01000055.1 GCF_014637795.1 Belliella aquatica
ACTACGCTGGTACTAGGGAGCAGGGGGAAAGAAAGCAGGAAGGAGGAAGGATTTATTAAGAGTTAAAAAATGAAGAATGTCTTTGAAATAAAACTAGTCAGGGAAAGTAGCCCCAGAGGGGGCTAAATCATTATTAGCCATGTACTAGGCGCTAATATATGATTTGTAGTCACAACATTCGATATGCGCCGCCGTGCATGGTTAAGAAGTGTGCACAAGTGACCCAGAGTCCCGGCGGAGGCTGTATTAGAAATATAAGTGTCTTTCGGGACGATAGGAGGATGCGTAAATTAAGAAAGGAAGAAGAGGTATTTTTTTTAGTGAGAGAAAAGTATTGAAGCATTTAACATTTCTTTCTCTTACTTTTTCCATTGATGAAAAAGTAACAAAAAATCTAGGCCTGAGCTGATGCTTTTAAATTGGGATAACGGATGTTTTGATAATTTCAGTTATTGACCCAATTTAATTTTAAGTCAATTGTTCCAACCTAAAAATGGGTGGATCTCGCTGCAAGCTTCGCGAGCTAACCCATTTTCTTAACGGTTTCCACAATTTCCTTAAAACCAGCCTCAACTAGGACCGTCCTTAAAGAAACCAGGAATTATGAGAGAAGGTGAAGTGTAAATATAAAAATCGGGTTGAAATTGTATTAAATGAAGGGTTTAATATTCTTTTTTAAAGAATTGAAATTACGGGGTCTAGTCACGGGGTCTACGTATCCCCTACGTTACCCTAACGTTGCTACTAGACTGCTACTACGCTGGTACTAGGGAGCAGGGGGAAAGAAAGCAGGAAGGAGGAAGGATTTATTAAGAGTTAAAAAATGAAGAATGTCTTTGAAATAAA
>NZ_BMFD01000056.1 GCF_014637795.1 Belliella aquatica
TATTACGATCTAGACAAGTCATTGATCAGAACAGACGCAGAGCCTACGCTGGACAAACTAGGAGAGTTGATGCAGAAGTACAGCTTCCTAGACTTGCGCGTAGCCTCTCACACAGATTCGAGAGCAAGTGATGAATACAACGAAGCCTTGAGTCAGCGCAGAGCAGACGCAGTATTGGAATTCTTGAACAAGTACAACATCGGCAAAGAAAGAGTGAGAGCAGAGTGGTTTGGCGAAGAGAAGTTGACCAATGACTGTGGAGATGGCGTGCCATGCCCTGAGACAGATCATCAACTAAATAGAAGATCAGAGTTGGTCTTGGAAGCCTTCCCTGACCCTGACAAAGACTACGAGTTACCGAAGGAATTGCTAGATAAAGACATCTGTGACGAGTTGGGTATCTTCGAAGAGCTACAGCGAGAGTTGAACGCAGTACCGATTGTGTACTTCGACTTTGACAAGAGCAACATCAGACCTGTTCACAAGAAAGAATTGGAGAGAACAGCGATCATGATGAAGCGGATAAAGAACCTGAACCTGTACATAGCAGGCCATACAGATCAGCGAGGCAGTGAGGAGTACAACAAATCCTTGTCAGAACGCAGATCAGCGGTGGTGATGCAATACTTGGTGAATAGAGGCGTAGAAGCAGCAAGAATGCAACACGAATGGTTCGGCAAGACCCAGCCTATCCACGACTGCGGAACATGCACAGAAGCTCAACACCAAGAAAACAGAAGAACAGAGTTGAAGTTGAGAAAGTAATTGA
>NZ_BMFD01000057.1 GCF_014637795.1 Belliella aquatica
AGTAGTGAAAGTCACCAATTGCGTACTCGATCCTGTACAAACAATCTGATCGTCAACGGAATCAGCCTGACCAGATGGATTTACCGTTACATCAACATCGATCGGTGTTCCAGCACAATCTCCTATATGGGGGGTAATAGTATATGTAACAACACCTGGACTTGTTCCAGTATTGGTTAGGGTTTGGATGATTTCTGCAAGACTGCTTGGCGTAGCTTGATCCGAAAATCCATTGATCGTAGCATCAGTCCCTGCTGGAATTGTCGTCACAGAAGCTGTCCAGCTATACGTCATACCAACCGTCCCAGTACTTTGAGGTGAAAGCGTAATATTTGTAGTTCCATCTGAACAAATCACATCTGAATTGGGTGCTGCTTCGACTACAGCAACTGGATTGACCGTCACTTCTATCACGAATGGATCACCCTCACAGGCACCGCTTTTAGGAGTAACGGTGTAAGTTGCTGTTTGGACTGTATTTGTGTTATTAGTCAATACTTCAGAAATGGTGGTCACATCCGATCCAGAAAGGACTCCAATCAGACCGATGTCACTTGGAGACATTGTCCAAGTGTAGTTTGTGTTTAATGGTACTAAATCTCCACTGACTCCATCCTCAGGATTAACCGTAAATGCATCCCCCGAACAAATAGGCTCTGGAGCTTTGTTGGAAATAACAGGCGTAGGATTCACTGTGATCGTAAAAGTTTTTCCCAGGCCA
>NZ_BMFD01000058.1 GCF_014637795.1 Belliella aquatica
ACAAACTCCGTCTCTGCAAAGGCTCCATACTGATCATGTAGGATAGATATTCCTGCAGCATTCTTGCCTAGGATATCTCCTGAGGCTTGACCTGAGAGTTGGCCGAAGTCTAGTTCTGCTGAGGCAAAGTAAGTCTTTGGTGCTCCCTCCCAGCCTGCCCACTGATTGCGGACAAAGCCGCGAATCATGGAACCTTCATAGCCCGTCAATGCTGGGTTGTAATAGCCCTGCAAGTGGCTGAATTGAGAAATGTATTTTCTTGATTGAGCGAGAATATCCGATGTCGTTACAAGGGCTATTCCTATGAATAAGATGATTGTTTTTTTCATGATTTTATATTTTTGAGGAGAAAGGTCAAAGGTTAAAGGAGAAAGGGGGGACGAGTCATTTATTTATAAACTCGTCCTTTCTCCTTTTACCTAGTCCCTTTTACCTCTTTACTTTCTTAACAGATTCAAGATTCCTTTTCTCACTTCTCCTGTCTCTCTCACTTCGAGTGTCCAGTAATAGCTGCCCACAGGCATCTCCTTGCCTTCGAAGATTCCATCCCATCTCTGATCTGGATCTTCTGTGTAGAAGAGTCGCTTGCCACTGCGCTCAAATACCTGAACTCTTGCTCCTGTATAGTAGCGAATCTCTGGTACACCCCAGTTATCATTGATACCATCTCCATCTGGTGTGAAGGTATTGTAGATCTCAATCTCTGATAC
>NZ_BMFD01000059.1 GCF_014637795.1 Belliella aquatica
TGAGGTGGAAGAATACGGCCATAGACCTGTTCTTGCTCAACCTGTCATTATAAAGTAAAGTCTGTCTTGAATCCGTATGCGAAGCTATCTCCAACTTCAAAAACGGATACTTCTTCAATAAGTCCTCTGCAGCTTTCAATACTTTAGACGCATCAGGTCTGATCTCATACTTATCCAAGTCATAATACACCATATCCTCTGCCAGTATCAATGGAAGTAAAGAAGCCTGTTTCTCTCGAACCATACTCGCAATCGCTTCCATCAATTCATCCGTACTCTTCACATAAGATAAGCCTCCCGGAAGTGAGTAATCACCATCAAGATCTGGATAAAGTTCCAAACTCAGAATACTCCTTCTATTTCGATCATGCATCGATTCGGGACAATCTACTCCTTCCACACATGGATTCACAGGCTCCTGCTCTCCTTTCCATGCTGTACTCAATCTTTCTCCCACTACGCCAGTACCCTTCAGGTAATTCGCAGCTGAATTACTCCTGTTTTGGGACAAACGCTCATTGTAAGCATTAGAAGCTCTAGCATCTGTATGGGATGTGATGTTCAAGTTAAAGTCTGGATAAGCAGCCAATACTTCAGAAGCCCTATCCAATACCTCTGCCGCATCTGGTCTAATATTGTATTTATCAAAATCATAATAAACCGTATCAATGGCTAGCATCTTGCCATAAGGTATCGG
>NZ_BMFD01000060.1 GCF_014637795.1 Belliella aquatica
ACGATAGCATTCCGAACAGTGGATAAGTATAACAGTGCGGGAACAGATTATGGTTTGCGTTCTGATAGGGAAGGTAGAAATTACTTTGTTTCTGACAGGAATCTGAATGAAGAGACTCAGAAAAAGCCCATCCGTTTAGATGTTAGAAAGCGATTCTCTGGAGATGACCGGTATAGGATGAATGATAGAGGTTTTCATCAGATCCTGATGGATGGTGAAGAAGGAATAGTACAAGTATCAACTGAGTTAGAGGGAGTCTATCACCTGAGTACTCCTGCTTTTTATGAAAATGGGGATGTTCAGCAAGCAATATTTACAGCTGTTTTGAGAGATGACAAGGGCAGAAGAACCAGGAGACATGAAGTGCATCCGGGTTTATACACTGCTACAATAGAGCAAGATGGGAGTTTTGGTAAGGTAAGAGCTTTGCCATTCAATAAGCTCTCAGAATATGGGGTAATGCATGGAGTGGTTTATAATGACAGGTTGTACTTCAGTTCAGATATGCCTGGGGGTTATGGAGGATATGATTTGTATTATACAGAGATTTTGGGAGATAGTTACGGTCCAGCGATCAACTTAGGTTCTAAGGTCAATGGTGCATCTGATGAGGTGTT
>NZ_BMFD01000061.1 GCF_014637795.1 Belliella aquatica
ACGATAGCATTCCGAACAGTGGATAAGTATAACAGTGCGGGAACAGATTATGGTTTGCGTTCTGATAGGGAAGGTAGAAATTACTTTGTTTCTGACAGGAATCTAAATGAAGAGACTCAGAAAAAGCCCATCCGTTTAGATGTTAGAAAGCGATTCTCTGGAGATGACCGGTATAGGATGAATGATAGAGGTTTTCATCAGATCCTGATGGATGGTGAAGAAGGAATAGTACAAGTATCAACTGAGTTAGAGGGAGTCTATCACCTGAGTACTCCTGCTTTTTATGAAAATGGGGATGTTCAGCAAGCAATATTTACAGCTGTTTTGAGAGATGACAAGGGCAGAAGAACCAGGAGACATGAAGTGCATCCGGGTTTATACACTGCTACAATAGAGCAAGATGGGAGTTTTGGTAAGGTAAGAGCTTTGCCATTCAATAAGCTCTCAGAATATGGGGTAATGCATGGAGTGGTTTATAATGATAGACTGTATTTCAGTTCAGATATGCCTGGAGGTTATGGAGGATATGATTTGTATTATACAGAGATTTTGGGAGATAGTTACGGTCCAGCGATCAACTTAGGTTCTAAGGTCAATGGTGCATCTGATGAGGTGTT
>NZ_BMFD01000062.1 GCF_014637795.1 Belliella aquatica
CGATCGATGTTGATGTAACGGTAAATCCATCTGGTCAGGCTGATTCCGTTGACGATCAGATTGTTTGTACAGGATCGAGTACGCAATTGGTGACTTTCACTACTCAAAACACTGTAGGAATTACTACCTATGTTTGGACTATGGATACGGAAATCGGTGCAGGGCTATCTGGATCTGGTAATCTACCTGCCTTTACCACAGTAAATATCACCAACGCTCCAATAGTGGCTAAAGTAACAGTAACACCAACGTTTACCAACGGAGGGGTTTCCTGCCCGGGGCCACCAGAGACTTTTACGATTACTGTAGATCCAGTAGCAGAAGTTGTTGCTACTCCTGCATCAGAGGTCATTTGTTCTGAAGATAATACAGGTATACAGTTAAGCACTCCTACAACGGGAACACAGGCCATTACCTACAGTTGGACGGCATCAATTACAGCTTTACCTATTGGGGGAACCATAACAGGGTTCACTAACCAAATTCCAAGTTCTTTGGATGAAATTATTCAGCCTCTGACCAACTCAGGTACAAGTCCCGGTGTGGTGACTTACACCATTACCCCACATATAGGAGATTGTTTAGGGACAGAGATTACTGTGGCTGTAACTGT
>NZ_BMFD01000063.1 GCF_014637795.1 Belliella aquatica
GGTTATGGAGGATATGATTTGTATTATACAGAGATTTTGGGAGATAGTTACGGTCCAGCGATCAACTTAGGTTCTAAGGTCAATGGTGCATCTGATGAGGTGTTTCCGTATCTGCATGAAGGCAAGCTGTATTTTTCATCTGATAGAACATCAGGTTTGGGAGGTTTGGATATTTACAGTATAGATGCAGAACTATCGGGTCAAGCAGTGAATATGGGTAAGCCATACAATACGGCTCAGGATGATTTTGCCTATTATGTGGATGCAAATGGCTTGCAGTATCTAAGTTCAGACAGAGGGATGTCTGAAAGTAGGGATGATATTTACAGTTTAGCGTTCTTACAGGATCTTTACAGGCTCCGAGTGTTTGCAGAATCTGGTGAGCGCTTGGATGGCATGGAAGGTTTACAGTTGCAGGTGTTGGATGCCAATGGTCAAGAGGTTACTATGGATATTCAAGACGGAAGGATAGGAAGATTAAAGGAAGGAGCATATACAGTAGAGATTCGAAAGAAGGGATATTTTCCTGCCAGGGTACCATTGACCGCTTTGGCAGCTGACGGAGCTGAGAAGGAGTTGGATTATACCTTGGT
>NZ_BMFD01000064.1 GCF_014637795.1 Belliella aquatica
GCATTCTTTTCACTGGCTCCAACCCTTCAGTAACTAAAGCGAATCAGTTTGTTTGGTTTGAAAAATGGGTAGTTGGCAGACGTACATTTGAGCAATTAGTAACAGAGACTGGTCTGAGTAAGAGTACCATTCAGCGACTGTTCAAAAGATATTTAAATGAACCTCCAACCCTAAGTGTTTACCCATCTGAGCGAGTAAATCTTCTTATTGACGGCACATATTTTACCAGGGATTTATGCTTGATTTTATATCGGGACAACACCATTAAATTCACTCAACTCTATCGTTTCAGTGACGGAGAACGCTATGAAGAACTCAAAGAAGACCTAGAAAATCTTCTAATTCTTGGAGTTCAAATTGAGTCAATTACTTGCGATGGAAATCGGGCTTTAATCAAAGCAATCCGAAAAGTATGTCCACAAGTCACTCTTCAGAGATGTGTGATTCATGTGCAGCGAATGTGTAGAATATGGCTTTCCAGTAATCCTAAGAGTATTCCCGGGCAGGAACTTCGAAAAATTGTTTCCACACTACATCTGATCCAATCAAAACAAGAACT
>NZ_BMFD01000065.1 GCF_014637795.1 Belliella aquatica
CTGAGATTGGGAGCTGGTTTAAATTACCGCTCTATCCGTTTGGATGGAAATAGTATGACAACAGAGCAAGCAGATGATCCGATAGTAGGTCAATACTTTGGGAGTTTCTCTAATATGCAAGTGATAGACTTCAATTTAGGACTTGCCCTGACACACCCAAGCTACTATGTCTCTTATGCGGTGCACCATGTAAATCAAGGAGCGATCAACTCGGGAGATGTGTTTATGGAAAGAATGCCCAGGGTAGGCATCTTCCAAGCAGGATACAGAAACAGGATCAATGATAATCTAGCAGTAGCGACCAATTTCATGTATAGGAGTCAGTCTGACTTACCAGACAACTTAGAACTCAACCTTAAAGTAGTGATGAAAGAAAAGGTTTGGATTGGAGGAGGACATAGAATAGACTATGCAAACAACTTCCAGTTTGGCTTGCTCTTCGACAAGATGCGCATTGGTTATATCTACGAGATGCCGATGCTGAGAAGCTACTTACTTCCCAATGTGACGCATGAATTCATGTTGAC